>CAVOME010000005.1:0-585800 GCA_963696945.1 uncultured bacterium
TTTCCAGGCACGATGCCCTTGTCGTCGGGACCTGGGCGCAGGATCACCACCTCGGCCGGGGCCTGCTCGAGGAGCCAGACGAGGTCCGCCCCCGAAAGGCCGACTCCCGGTTGGGAGGTGGCGGGGACGACGACGCGATCGAATGCCTCCTGGTCGAGGAGGCGGACCAGCGCGTGCCTGTAGGAGCGGCCGCGCTCGATCCTGGCGTCCACGGGAACTCCCTGGGCGGCAGCCCGCTGCTCGATCGCCTCGAGCAGCGGCATGCACTTGGAGGCCGCTCTGGGAAGGGGCGTATCGAGCGGAAGCTGCATGGGAACGATCGCCAGATAAGCGGGCATCAAGGTGGCATCTTCGGCCTTGGCCAGACGCAGCGCGGCATCGACGGCACGCCGCGAGATCGCCTGGCCGGTGAACGGCATCAGGATCTGGTGGACCCTGCTGGAGGGCGGGCCCGCGAGTAGCCGCCGGGCGATCAGGAAGCCGGCCCCCGCCGCGACCACCAGCCCCGCCGCGATCAGCACCGCCTCGAGCGCGCTCATGTGTCCTCCTCGTCCGGCTTGCCTCGGTTGGCGATGATCCGCACGTCGACGCCCGGCGGCGTCTTGCGCATCAGCCGCTGGGGCAATGGCTCGCGCAACCGGGCGAGCCCACGGCGGGGAGAGGACTCGCCGACGAAGATGTAGGTGCTGCCGCGGCGCCTGACGACGTCGGCCGCCGCCTCGGCGATGTCGTCCTTCTCCTCGACCAGCAGGGTCGCGCCCAGGACCGAGGCGAGCTGGCGCAGCGCCGTCAGCTGCTTCTCCTTGCGCTCGGTCATTCGCTCCTGGGGCCTCTTGACCCAGAGCAGGTCGAGATCGGTCCCCAGCCGCTGTGCCGATCGCCAGGCGCGTCGGACAAGGCGCTGGGAGCTCCGCCGGGGTCTGATCAACGCCAGGACCCGCTCGCCGACCGCCTTTGGGACGTCCGCCTCGACTCGCTCCTCCCCGACTTCGGCGTCCAGGTCCCCTGCTCGACGACGAGGCGCTTCGACTCGACGTTCTCCGCCACCTGGCGCAACGAGACCTCCCGCAGGGCTGCGAGGTTCTCGATCCTGAAGAAGTTGTTGAGCGCCGCCTCGATGTTCTGATCCGGATAGACCTTCCGGCCCGCAGGCGCGCGATCAGCGCCTCGGGGGTGAGGTCGATCAGCACCACCTCGTCCGCGGTTCCGAGAAGCGAGTCCGGGACGGTCTCCCGCACCCGAACCCCGGTGAGCTCGGCCACCTGGTCGTTGAGCGATTCGAGATGTTGGACGTTGACGGTCGAGAAGACGTCGATCCCGGCGGCCAGGACATCGGTGATGTCCTCATAGCGCTTGCCGTGTTCGAGTCCTGGGGCATTGGTATGGGCGAGCTCGTCGATCAGCGCCAGCTCCGGGCTGCGGCGCAGCACGGCGGAAAGGTCCATCTCTTCGAGCACCGTGTCGCGGTACCTCACCGTGCGCCTTGGGACCACCTCCAGCCCGCGAGCCTGCTCGATCGTGTCGCTGCGCCTATGCGGCTCCAGATAGCCGATCACGACGTCCCGCCCCGCCTCGCGCTCGGCCCGGCCATCCTGAAGCATGCGGTAGGTCTTGCCGACGCCGGCGGCCATCCCGAGGAAGATCTTGTAGTGGCCCCGGTCGGCCTGCCGAGACTCAGTGAGCTTTTCTTGACCGAGATCCTCCGCCACGGTCACGCCGCCGCCGGCCCGAGCCTGGCGCGGCTTGCAGCCGGCGACGCCATCTCACGCGCCGAGCAGGTTGTGGATGATCAGGTCGATCAGCTTGATGCCGACGAACGGCGCGATGATCCCGCCCAGCCCGTAGATGAACATGTTCCGGCGCAGCAGCGCCGTAGCACCGATCGGCCGGTACCTGACCCCGCGCAGCGACAGGGGGATCAGCAGGGGGATGATCAGCGCGTTGAAGATCACCGCCGAGAGGATCGCCGACTGGGGGGTGCCGAGCGACATGATGTTGAGCGCGTCGAGCGGGCCCGTGGTGGAGCCCGCCGCCGCATAGGTGGCGGCGAACATCGCCGGCAGGATCGCGAAGTACTTGGCGATGTCGTTGGCGATCGAGAACGTGGTCAGCGCGCCCCGGGTGATCAGGAGCTGCTTGCCGACCTCGACGATCTCGATCAGCTTGGTCGGATTGGAGTCGAGATCGACCATGTTGCCGGCCTCGCGTGCGGCCTGGGTGCCCGTGTTCATGGTCACCCCGACGTCCGCCTGGGCCAGGGCCGGCGCGTCGTTGGTCCCATCGCCGGTCATGGCGATCAGCCGGCCATCCGACTGTTGCTCCTTGATCAGGGCGAGCTTTCGCTCCGGGGTGGCCTCGGCGAGGAAGTCGTCGACCCCCGACTCCTCGGCGATCTTCGCAGCCGTGAGCCTGTTGTCGCCGGTCACCATCACCGTTCGGATCCCCATCGACCGAAGCTGCTCGAAGCGAACGGCCATTCCCTCCTTGACGATGTCTTTCAGGTAGATGACGCCGAGCACCTGATTGTCCCGCGCCACAGCGAGCGGCGTGCCCCCCTCCCGGCCGATTCGGTCGAGCTGTTCGGAGAGCTCGGGCGGCGCATTGCCGCCCTCGGCGGCGACCCAGCTCTGGATCGCGTCGCCGGCGCCCTTGCGGAGCCGGGTGCCGTTGAAGTCCACCCCGCTCATCCTGGTCTCCGCACTGAACGGGACGAAGCTTGGCTCATGTCCCGAGAAATCGTGCTCGCGGATCCCGAACTGCTTCGCCAGCACAACGATCGAGCGTCCCTCGGGCGTCTCGTCGGCGAGCGAGGACATCTGCGCGGCCTCCGCGAGCTCCGCGTCGGCGACCCCGGGCATCGGGATGAAATCGGTGGCCTCTCGGTTGCCGAGCGTGATCGTCCCCGTCTTGTCGAGGAGCAGGACGTCAACATCGCCCGATGCCTCCACGGCGCGACCAGAGAGGGCGAGCACGTTACGGCGCACCAACCGGTCCATGCCGGCGATCCCGATCGCCGACAGCAGGGCGCCGATCGTGGTCGGGATCAACGCGACCAGCAGGGCGATCAGCGTCGTGACCGAGGCGTCGGTGCCGGCGAAGACCGCGAACGGGCGCAGCGACATGATGACCAACATGAAGACGAGCGTCAGTGCGGCGAGCAGGATGCCGAGCGCCACCTCGTTCGGGGTCTTGCGGCGCTCCGCGCCCTCCACCAGCGCGATCATCCTGTCCAGGAATGACTTTCCGGGCTCCTGCGTGATCTCGACCACGATCCGATCGGACAGGACCTTGGTGCTGCCGGTGACCGCGCTGCGATCGCCGCCGGCCTCGCGGATCACGGGCGCTGACTCGCCGGTGATCGCCGACTCGTCGACTGAGGCGATGCCCTCGATCACGGTGCCGTCGCCCGGAATCGCCTCCCCGGCCTCGACCACGACGACATCGCCGCGGACGAGCTCCGAGGACGGCTTCGTCCCGCCGTCGCGGAGCTTCGCGAGGGTTTCGGTTCGCATCGCCCTCAGGGTGTCGGCCTGTGCCTTCCCGCGACCCTCGGCCAGCGCCTCGGCCGCGTTCGCGAACACCACCGTGAGCCAGAGCCAGATCGTGACGCTGAACGTGAACCAGGCGGCCTCGTGTCCGCCGCCCAGCGGCGTTCCGCCGAAGAGCTGGATCAGCCAGGCTACGGTGGTGATCAAGGCGCCGATCTCGACCACGAACATGACCGGGTTGCGGACCTGCACCCGCGGGTCGAGCTTCCTGAGTGACTTGACCAGCGCCGGCCAGAGGATTTCGGGGTCGAACAGCGAGCGGGGCTGGTTCTCGGTCATCTGGCGGGTACCTCCTGGTCCAATGCGAGGTTGAGCTCCAGCACGTTCACGCCGGGCTCGCCGAACAGGCCGAGGAAGCGGCCGTCGGTGTGGTCGGAGATAAGGCCGTCGACCTGGGAGGGCGGCAGATTGCGAACCGCTGCGATCCGGCGCGCCTGGATTTCGGCGTTGGCCTCGGAGATGTGCGGATCGACCCCCGACGCGGACTGTGTGATCGCGTCGACCGGGATGCCGGCAGCCGTGAGGCCCCGGTCGAACGGTCGGTTGAGCTTCAGGTAGTCGGCAATGCGCAGCTTGACCTTCTGTTTCTCGGTCAGGCTGTTGGGGCCCAGGTTGCTGAAGAAGGTGACGGATGGGTCGTACCCGGTCTGTGAGGGCCGCGGCTGGAAGTAGCGGGGATCGGGCTTTCCGTTCTTGGTGAACTTCTGGGCGATCAGGCTCGAGCCGACCACCTGCCCGTTCTCGGTGATCTTCGATCCGTTCGCCTTGCCGGGGAAGAGCACCTGGGCGACGCCGGTGAAGGCCAGCGGATAGGCAAGCCCGAACAGCAGGGTCATCAGGACGACCGCGATCAGCGACGTTAGGAGGTCGCGACGCATCTCAGAACAGCCTCGCGGTCAGGCTCTGGACGATCGGTCCGAGCAGGAGTGCGGGGAAGAAGGTCAGAGCGCCGACCAGGACGATCACCCCGATCAGCAAGATCACGAACGTCGGGTTATCCGTGCGCATCGTCCCCAGTCCTGCGGGGGCCATCTTCTTGCTGGACAGGGACCCGGCGATCGCCAGGACGAAGAGGATCGGGATGAACCGCGCGGTCAGCATCGTCAGCCCGCCGACCAGGTCGGCGAAGGTGATCCCGTATGCGCCGTGATTTCCGGGGGCGTTGGGCTGGACGAAGCCCGTGTAGCCGGCGAACGCGGATCCGTTGTTGTTCGCCTGCGACATGTAGGCGTACAGGGTCTCCGAGAATCCCTGCGGGCCGTTCTTCACGAACAGCGACGGCTGGCCCCACTTGCTCCCGATCGCCGCCCCGGTCGTGATCAGGATCGCCAGCGGGGTGAACAGGACCCCGAGCGCGGCCAGCTTGATCTCCCGCGCCTGGATCTTCTTGCCCAGGTACTCGGGCGTACGCCCGACCATCAGGCCCCCAATGAAGACGGCGATGATCACGTAGAGCAGCATCGAGTAGAGGCCGGTGCCGACGCCACCGAAGATCACCTCGCTGGTGCCGAGCCCGGACATCGGGACCGCGCCGCCGAGGCCGGTGAGGGACTCCATCGCGCCGTTGACCGAGCCGTTCGAGGTCACCGTGGTGGTGGTCGCCCAGAGGGACGATTGGGCGATACCGTTTCGCTGCTCCTTGCCCTCCAGGTTGCCGCCGGTCGAGCCGTCGATCGCGGCAGTGGGGGTGCCGGCCGCGTGCTCGGCCGGGGTGCCGTGCTGCTCGGCCGGGTAGATAACCGCGACCAACGCCACCCAGACGATCAGCATCGAGGCGAAGATCGCCCACCCCTGGCGCTGGCGGCCGACCATCCGCCCGTAGGTGTAGGTGAGCGCCGCGGGGATCAGGATCAGCGACAGGGCCTGGACGAAGTTGGAGAGCGCGGTTGCGTTCTCGAACGGCATGCTCGAGTTGACGTTGAAGAACCCGCCGCCGTTGGTGCCGAGCTCCTTGATCGCGACCTGGGAGGCGACCGGGCCCAGGGCGAGGGTCTGGTTGGCGCCCTCGAGCGTGGTAGTCGTGACGGCGCCGCCGAGAGTCTGCAGGACACCCTGGGAGACGAGAATCAGGGCGACGACGATCGAGAGCGGGAGCAGAACGTAGTAGAGGCTCCGCACGAGGTCCTGCCAGAAGTTGCCGAGCCCCTCGCCAGTGCGGCTGATGATCCCGCGGACCATGGCCACGAGGGCACAGATGCCGACCGCGGGGGTGACGAAGTTCTGGACGGTCAGCCCCGCCATCTGGGCGAAGTAGCTGAGCGTGGTCTCGCCGCCGTAGTACTGCCAGTTGGTGTTGCTCGTGAACGACGACGCGGTGTTGAAGCTCACGTCCCAGGGCCCCGAGTGAAAGCCCGCTGGGTTGAACGGCTGGATGCCCTGGGTGCGCAGGATCAGATACAGGGCCAGCCATGAGAGCAGCGAGAAGGCGATCAGGTTGCGGGCATAGATCTTCCAGTTCTGGTCGTCGCTCGGATCGACGCGCAGGATCCGGTACGTCAGCCGCTCGGCGGGGCCGATGACCGGGGTCAGGAAGACTCGCTCGTTGCGGAATACGCCCGCCATGTAGGCGCCGAGCGGCCTGGTGAGCGCGACCACGATTGCGACAAAGACGGCGAGCTGGAGCCAGCCCTGTGCCATCTACAACCTCTCGCCGCGCACCAGCGCGTAGAGCAGATAGATGCAGACCAGGGCCCCGACGATCAGGCCGAAGAGATCCGCGCCGCTCATAGGACCGCCCCTGAACGGCACCAGCTCGTCCCGGTGCCGACGCGTACGCGCCCTGGGCTCCGTGTTGCGGATCGGCTCCGGCACCGCGCTCTCATATGCGGTCGATGAGGTCGATCGCCCAGAACAGGAAAATGAAGGTGACGATCGCAATCGCGATCGAAACCAGATCCGCCAGCGGGGTTCCGCCGCCGCTCAGGAAGCTCGCGAGCGGGAGCAGCGCGCTCATCGTCAACTGGACTCCGCGGATCGAAGCGCGCGACGGGCCTGGCGAATGGCCGCCATCAGCTCATGGTCGAAACCGTGGCCATAGAGCGGGCTGGCCGCGTCTGTGAGCAGCACCTGTACGAGCGCAACGCCGCGCACCCTGCAGTCTTGGCGATCGCGAAGCTCGGTGGCGAGCGCCTCCAGCTCGTGGTGCCCATCGCGTATCGGTAGGCGAGAACTGAGCCCCACTGGCTGACTGGCGGTTCGGACGACCTCCTCGAGGGAATCGGCGATTCGGGCCCTGGTCCCAGGGCGGAGAAGGTGCCGGGCGCGCAGCGCGAGGGCCGCATCGGAGTCGGGATCGACTCCGCGGGCGAGCTCGTGGTTTAGGTGTCCGGCCTGTAAATGCGCCCGTACCCGAGCCGGGACGCTCGACCCCCGAGCAGTCGGGGATCGCAGGCCCTTGATGGTGGCACTCGCTGACATGCCACCATCCTGGCCTCGGGATATCCAGGCGAAATCAAGATTCTCTTCGCCCGCGTCAAGATCTCGTAAAGCTCAGTCGACGAACCGGTAGCCGATTCCCGCCTCGGTTCGGATGTGCCGTGAGGCCCCGTCGGGCTCGACCTTTCGCCGCAGGTTTGCGATATGGGTGCGCAGCGTGGCGACGTCGTCGGCGTAGGCCGGCCCCCAGACGTGGGTCAGCAGCGCGCCATGGGTCATCAAGCGGCCGCGGTTCGCCAGCAGGGACTGGAGGAGCTTGAACTCGGTCGGTGTGAGATGAACGTGCTCGCCATCGACCCGGACTGCGTGCCCTGCGATGTCGAGCTCGAGCCCGTCGGCGCGAAGCAACGGCTGATCGGCCTCGGTGCGGGCCCGCCGCAGCGCCGCCTCCAGCCGGGCCACCAGCTCGCGGGGGCCGAACGGCTTCGTGACGTAGTCGTCCGCACCCGCCTCGAGCGCCCGGACCTTCTCCTGCTCCTCCCCGACCGCCGAGAGGACGAGGATCGGCATCTCGCTCCATGACCGAAGCTGTGCACAGACCTCAACCCCGTCCCCGTCGGGCAGCACCAGGTCGATGATCGCCGCGTCGGGATTCTCGACCGCGGCCGTGTCGAGCGCCTCCTTCGCGGTCGCGGTGGCCAATACCTCGAACCCGCTGTCGCGGAGGATCACCTTGAGCGCGCGAATGATCTGAAGCTCGTCGTCGCAGACCAGCACACGGGAGGCGGACGCGCTCACGGCTCAAACACTATTCGCGGTGTTGGCAGGTCACGCTGAACCGGAGGAGGCCGTGGGCGATGGCAACGGCAGCTCGACCACGAATGTGGTGCCCTGCCCGGGGAGGGATTCCGCGGTCAGCAACCCGTCGTTGGCCTCGACGAATCCGCGCGCGATTGCGAGGCCAAGACCGGAGCCGGGATGATCCCCGTCGTCGTGGCGGCGATAGAAGGGCTCGAAGATCCGCGACAGCTCGCCGTGTGGGATCCCCGGGCCGCGGTCGACGATTCGGATCATCAGGCGAGGCCCGATCGCGCCCACCCTGACCTTGACCGGATGTCCCGCGCCGTAACGGCCGGCGTTCTCGAGCAGGTTGACGAGTGCGCGCTCGAGCTGGACCGCGTCGAGATCGAGCAGCGGCAGGTCGGGGTCGATCGAGAGGACGAACCGGTCGTCGCCGCCCGCCTGATCCGCGGCGGTTCGCACCAGCTCCTCGATCGAGGTCCAGTCGCGCCGCGGATCGGCGGTTCCCGCCTCGAGGCGGGAGAGATCGAGGAGCTGGTCGACGAGGCGGGACAAGCGCCGCGCCTCCTGGACGATGCTCTCGCCGAGCTCCTCGCGCTCGGTGGAGCTCAGGCTGGGCGAACCGACTGCCGCGCCAGCCGTGACGATCGTCGTCAACGGAGTCCGGAGGTCGTGAGAGACGGCGCGCAGCAGGGCCGTCTTCACCGAGTCCGACTGCCTGAGGGCCTGGGTCTCGACGACCTCGTCCTGGAGCTTCTCGCGGTCGAGTGCGGCAGTCAGGAGCGCCTCCAGCGGAGGCAGCACGCGCTCGCGCAGTCGCCCGAGCACATGCGGTTCGACCGAGGCGGGGATCAACAGGGTTCCCTCACGGCCCTCGCCCAGGCTCAGTGGGAGGGCGAGTCGCCTCGGCTCGCCTTCGACCTTTCGAAGCTCGAGGGTCGCCCAGGGCAGCTCGAGGGCGTCGGCGAGCCGCTTCGCGGTGGCGCCGAGCGCCGCGCTCAGATCGGCGCCGCCGAGCAGCAGGCGGGCGAGGTCGGCGGCGAGGTCGGCCTCCTCGCGGCGGCGCTCGGCGTCTTGAGCGCGCGCTCTCGCCAGGTTGGCGACAGTCGAGGCGATCACGGCAGCCGCCAGGAAGACCCCGAGCGCGACGTAGTTCTGCGGTTCGGCGATCAGGAACCGGCCCGTGGGAGGGATGTGGAAGAAGTTGAAGGCCAGGGCGCTGGCGAGGGCCGTGAACAGGCCGAGGCCGAGTCCCCAGTAGGTCGAGACGAGGAGCACGGCGAGCATGTAGAGGACGCCGTTCGAGACCCCGGGCGTGATCTGACGCAGCGGATAGATCAACGCGGTGGTCGCGAGCACCGCCGCGGACGAGACCAGCAGGCCGACCCACGGCGAGCGCGGCTGATCGCGCAGGAGAAGCGAGCTGCGCCTGGAGTCGAGCGCGGATCGACCTGTGATCGGGTCGGCCACTTTGATCACGGTAGCTCGACGCCTCGTCGCGCATCGCCGTCGGGCGCCCACGTCGTCGCCCGGAGCGCTACGGCCGGCAGATCGCCCGGCGCGCGCCCTCAGGCCAGCGTGGCCAACCCGATCACGACCTGAACGGGCAGCTCGGCCGGCGTCTCACCGGCCTCGACCAGCGTACGGACCCGCTCCAGGGTCTCGACTCGCTCGTCATCGGACATCGCGGCGACCCAGCTCATCGAGCCCAGGTAGTCGACGATCCGCTCGGGATGGGCGGGCTGGGTGCTCGTCACCCGGACCTCTCGCGGCTCGGTCCAGCAACCCGCCGCGCGCGCTGCGTCCTGCCACGGCGGGCCATCGAAGAACGGGTGCTCGGGCCGCAGGGCCTGCATCAAGGTGCCGAGCTCGTGGGCCCAGGTCGCGCCACTCCAGTCCGGGATCATCGAGAGCACCGCCAGACCGCCGCCGGGCCGCAGCACGCGGCGAACCTCGGCGAGGGCCGCGGTGTGGTCGAACCAGTGGAAGGCGTCCGCAACCGTCACGGCGTCCACCGAGGTGTCGCGGAGTGGAATCGCTTCGGCGTAGCCGTCGCGCACCCGCTCGGCGCCGATGCTCGCGCTCAGAACCCGGCGGAGCGAGTCCTGTGGCTCGACGGCGGTGACGTCGAGCCCCCCGGCAAGCAGCGCCCGAGAGAGCTTCCCCGTACCGGCGGCCAAGTCCAGCACCGGCGCGCCCGGCGAGATCCCGATCTCGGTGATCAGGGCCTCGACCACCGACGGCGGGTACTCGGGCCTGCCGCGCTCATAGGCATCGGCGACCGAGGCGAACCGCTCCGCCAGGGGGTGGAGAGTCAGATCGCGCGACGCCTCGCCCGTCCGCTCCAAGGATCCTGACTCAGTGCCGCGCTCGGGATCGCTCTGTCTCAATCGGGGGCCAATCGGGTTGATCGTAGGGCGGTCGAACAGCTTGATCAAAAACCCGACCCCGCGGGCTCGTCTACGAGGTCGAGACCGGGCGGCTTCGCGAGGTCACCTGAGCCGCACGGCCAGCGCCGTCCGCCCGCCCTGCGCTCCACGTCGACCAACCGGGGGCGTCGTCGTCGCCCGCTTCGGTCCGGCAGCGCCAGGCGGCAGATCTTCCTGACCACGCTGCCGAATTGCTTGCGCAGCGGGCCGCTGTTGTACGGGATCCCGTAGCGCTCGCAGATCTCACGCACCTCGATTGAGAGCTCCGCGTAGCGGTTCGCCGGCAGGTCGGGGAACAGGTGATGCTCGATCTGATGGCTCAGGTTCCCGGACAGGATGTGGAACACCTTGCCGCCCTCCAGGTTGGCCGAGCCGAGGACCTGGCGGAAGTACCACTCGCCGCGGGTCTCGTCCTCGGTCTCCTGCTCGGAGAACTCCTGCGTCCCCTCCGGGAAGTGGCCGCAGAAGATGATCGTGAACGACCACAGGTTGCGGGTCAGGTTGGCGGTTGCGTTCCCCGCCAGGGTGAACGGGAAGCCCGGCCCGGCGAGCGCCGGGAACAGGACGTAGTCCTTCAGGGTCTGCCGGCGGACCTTGCGCCAGATGCGCTTCAGCATGGCGCCCTTCTCCTTCAGAGTCGTCTCGCCCGCGGCGATCCGGTCGAACTCGACGTCGTGCATCGCCACCCCGTACTGGAAGAACGCGGCGAGCGCCGCCGCGTACAGGGGGTTGCCGAGGTAGTAGGGGCGCCACTCCTGGTCCTCGGACATGCGCAGGACGCCGTAGCCGATGTCGCGGTCCTTGCCGACGATGTTGGTGTGGGTGTGGTGCATGTAGTTGTGGGAGTGGCGCCACTGGTCGCCGGGGCAGGCCGTATCCCACTCGAACCCCTTGGCCGAGAGCTTGGGGTCGTTGGTCCAGTCGAACTGGCCGTGCATGACGTTGTGCCCGATCTCCATGTTGTCGAGGATCTTCGACAGCGAGAGGGCGGCGGTGCCGGCGAGCCACGCCGGGGGGAGGAACCCGACGAACAGCAGTCCGCGGCCGCCGACCTCGAGGCCCCGCTGGACCTTGATCACGCGCCGGATGTAGTCGACGTCGCGCTCGCCGCGGTCCTCGATGACGCGCTGGCGGATCGCGTCGAGCTCGGCGCCGAACGCGTCGAGCTGCTCCGGCGGTGAGCCGGATCCTGCCGGTGTTGTCGGCGGCGCCCGCGACGGCGGGGGCGGGCTCGGGAATGGCGGTGGTGGTGCTCATCTGGTCTCTCCTCGTTGGTAAGCGGTTGTCAGAGCTCGACGACGACGTCGCCGATCGGCGCCGATACGCAGATCTGGATCTCCTCGTCGTCGCTCGAGGAGACCTCGCCGGTGGAGAGGTTCTTGACCCTTCCCGCCGTCTTGCGGCAGGAGCAGGTGTGGCAGATGCCCATCCGGCAGCCGAATTGCGGGGCCGAGCCCGGCCTCCTCGGCCTGCTCGAGCAGGGTGGCGCCGCTGTTCTCGACCCGCACGCCCGGAGCCCGCGAAGTCGAGCGAGCCCTCCGCGACGCCGCTCGACGGCGCCAGAGCTCGGCGGGACGAAGCTCTCCGTGTGGAGCCTGGAGTCGAGACCCGCCGCCGCGCCACGTCCTGCTTGACGGCGTCGAGCAGGCCGGGCGGGCCGCAGGCGAAGGTCTCGGCCTGGGCGTGGCGCGGCTCGACGGCCGCGAGCTGGGAGAGGCTGAAGTGCCCGTCGGCCTCGCCGGCGCCGAGGGCGCGCGTGTAGGAGCGGACCAGGCGCAGGTTGGGATGGGCCGCGGCGAGCCGCTCGAGCTCGTCGCGGTAGATCGCGCGCTCGGGGTCGGGCGCGTAGTGCAGGAAGGTGACCGGGCCGCGATGGCCCTCCGCGCAGAGCGTCCGCAGCATCGACATCACCGGGGTGATGCCGCTGCCCCCGCTGATCAGAAGGATCCGGTCGGGTCGCGGGTCGGGAAGGCGGAACTCGCCCTCGGCCTGCCTCAAGCCGAGGACCATTCCCGGCCGCGCGCTCTCGAGCAGGAAGTTGGAGACGAGTCCCTCGGGGTGTGACTTGACGGTCAGCTCGAGCTCGCGGCCGAGGCCGGCAACGGAAGCGGGCGAGTAGCAGCGCTCGCGCCAGGAGCCGTCGATCTCGACGCCGAGCTGGATGAACTGGCCCGGCCCGGAAGCCCTCCCAGGCGCGATTGGCGCGAATCGCGAGGGTGACGCTGTCGGGCGTTTGGCGCTCGACCCCGACGACCTCGGCGCGACAGGCGCCGACGGTCCAGGTGGGGCGAATCTGCTCCAGATAGCCGTCGACGCCGGGCGGCCCGGCCAGGAGGTCGACGAGTCCGGAGGTCAGAATTCTCCGCTCGAGCCGCGGCCTGCGGGCTCCCGTGGTGGATGTGGGGGCAAATGTCGTGCTCATCGGGCTTCTCCTCGCTCTTTCAGGCTGATCGGCGCCTGACTGCCATAGATACGCGTCGCGGCAAACAACGTTACATCATTTGATGTCACGATTGTTAATGAGACGGCCTTCCGTGATAGGGTGCACACATGGGCACCGAGGAGCTCGAGGCGACCACCAACGGCGCCGAGAGCGGCTTCGCGAACGACCTGACGATCGAGCAGCTGGCCGCGAGGTCCGGGATGACCGTGCGAAACATCCGCTCGCACCGTGCGCGTGGCCTCCTGCCCGCCCCCGAGGTCCGCGATCGCGTCGGCTACTACGGGCCGGAGCACCTGACGCGCCTGCGCATGATCCAGGAGCTTCAGTCCGAGGGGTTCAACCTGAAGGGGATCGAGCGCCTGCTCGAGCGAAGCCCCGGGCCCGCCGAGCAGTTCCTCTCGTTCAAGCGGACGCTCGGCGCCTCATTCGAGACCGAGGAGACCCAGGCGTTCACCCGCGAGGAGCTGGCGGAGCGGTTTCCGTCCGAGAACCCGGACGCGACCCTGAAGCGCTCGATCGAGGCGGGGGCGCTGATCCCGGTCGGTGACGGGCGCTACGAGGCCCGCGCGCCCTCGTTGCTCGACGCGGCTGAGGGGGTGATCCAGCAGGGCGTCCCCCTCGAGCACGCGCTCGCGGTGATAGCCAAGGTCCAGGATCGCTGCCGGTCGGTCGCCAGGGAGTTCGTGAGGCTGTTCATGGAGGACGTCTGGAAGCCGTTCGAGGAGGCCGGCTACCCCGAGGATCGATGGCCCGAGGTCCGCAGCTCGATCGAGCAGCTCCGCCCCCTCTCGACGCAGGCGCTGATGGCCGTCTACGGATGACCATGTCCGACCAGGTCGACAGCGCCTTCGGCAAGCAGCTCGAGCGCCTCTCGAAGGGCAAGGGCTGACGAGAGGCTTCTGGGTTGGGGGCGAGGCGGCCGGGTTGAGGAATGGAGAAGGCCGACCCGCCTGCGCTAGGGGCCGACCTTCTCCACCGCGTCCTCGTAAATGAGACTGTGATCAGGGCGAGGGCTGAGAGAGCAGCCCTCTATGTGCGGCCAGTCTTGTCGATGCCGGAGTCGCGCGTGTGAAAATTCAGAGGCTAGGTGTGAATCGGGTCGCTGGTTCCGCCCTTGCAGCCGGGGATCCTGCGGGTGTGCGCGTAGAACGTCCCGTGGATCTGGCCTGAGTTTCCGGTGTTCCAGCGGCCGTCCTGGTCACTGGTGTCGCTATAGAGCTTTTGGCCGTCGCGCTTACGGATCACCTTCACGGTCCGATTCCGAATGCACTTCCCCCTTGAGCTCTTGAGCTTGCCTTGGAAGCCGTCGCCGTTGTAGTGGATGGTGACCCTTGTCTTCGCGGCGTCGCGAGCTCCGGCGACCGCGGCCAGGCCGACCACGCTGCACAGCGCCAGCACCCCCATGATCACGAGCAACTTCGTCTTCAAGTCCTGCTCCTTTGTCTAGCTTGCGTGGCGCCCGTGCAGCATCGCTTCACGGGACGCTCTGAAACCCTCGCACAGGCAACGTCGAGAGTCGAGTCGTCCTTTCGTCTACGCCAGCGCGGGCGAGAACATCGTGCAGCAAGTTCACGGATTGCCCGGCGGCCTAATCCGGGCCTTGACGCGGTGCGTGGCGTCGCTGTAGGCTCGCGCCACTATACGTTCGGCGGGGGAGTCTGTACCGACGGCCTCCGGGGAGAGGGGATTTCATGAAGCGCATCAAGCGCATCACCATCATCTGCGCTGCCTTGGTCGCAGCGCTGGTCCTGGCCGCCACGGCTCTGGCCGCAACCAAGCACTATCGAGGGACGATCAAGGAAAACAGCAACGGCAGCGTCGCGTTCACGGGGGTGAAGAAGGACCGCAAGATCGTCAAGGTCAAGAACTTCGTGTTCAACCTCGCTCCTTCCAAATGTGCCGATGGCACGCACTTCTTCAGCAACCCCAACCTTCCGATCGGACCGATGAGGGTCACGCGCCGCGAGTTCAATGGCTCGATCCACGTCAGCACCGGCGGGAATGTGAGGGCACACGGCGAGTTCACGAACCACTACCGGAAGGCCGAGGGCACGATCAAGTTCTCCGGTGACCTCGCGTCCGGACAGGACTGCACCGGCACCGACCACTGGACGGCTCACAAGACCGGCTGATCGGAAACCCCGGGGCGGTCGGCCACAGCGTCGTGCCTCCGCTGTGAACGATGGCATGACGGGAGGTTCCACCATGCGCTCGAAGGCTTCGCTTCCGGCACCTGACCTGAGCGCGAAGTCGTAGATGGTCACGATCGCTCGCGTTCGATCGCATGGATCCTTCGTTTGGGGTACGCCGGGTTCTGCCCAAGCGTACTGGGCGGGTGCGCGGATGGCAATCGCCATCCTCAACCTGGGCTACGGCGGGCCATAGACGAGTTCGATCCGATTCTCGTTCCAGTTCGCGAGGAACCCCTCGATGAACGCTCGAATCTCGCCGTGTCCCCGATAGACGCCTGCATCGAACGCGGAGCGTTGGACCAGTCCAGCACCCCGTCGGGCGCCCAGTCCTCCAAGAAGCTGTCGAGGTCACGCCGGTTGTACGCATTGGTAATACGACGCACGACTTCCACGTTCTCCTGCGACATCGCCTACTCCGAGAGCCCGGCGGCTTCGAGGGCCTTCTTCCGGTCGATGTAGTTGTCGACCCGCACGATCTGTCCGTCGCGCACCGTGCCGATCTGTGCGAGCTCAAGCTCCGCCACCGCCCCGCTGCTCGCACCCCGACCGTGTTGGCGAGACATGCTGATCACCCGATCCCCGGCAGCGTCGATCACCTCTTCGAGCTCGACCTCCCACTCCTCAAACGGGAACGCCTTGAACCAGTCCTCCTCGAAGAACCTCTTGACCTCTTCATGGCCGCGATAGGCCCCGAGTCCCGGGAATGCCGGTCGGTGTGGCATCCCAAACGATCTCCGGCGACCAGACGCCTTCGCTGACGCAGGCGTCGACTCCCCCCCGGTTGAAGATCTCGAATGCTCGACGGGTCAGCTCCACGTTCTCCTGCGACATCGCCTACTCCCGCAGCCCGGCGGCTTCGACGGCTTCCTCTCGGGTCGTGTACTCACGGCCCCTCGCAATCTTCCCGTCGCGGATCGTGTAGAGGGCGGCGAAAGTCAGATGCCGTCTCGATACCGCTGAGCTTGGCGCGTCCGCCGAACTTCAGGACCGCCACGACCTCGTCGCCTCCTGCGTCGATCAGACTCCAGCGGCTCGACGGTGAGGGGATGAACATGTCGAGCCAGTCCTGCAGGTAAGCGCGCATCTCGGCCTTCGCGTGAATCGGGCCACGGTCATCCAGCGCGCCCTCGTCTGCCCGGTGGTCGATGTCGTCGCGTCCAGTACTCGGACAAGGCATCCAGGTCGCCACGGTTGTAGGCCGCAGCCGAGTCACGGACGATCTTGATGTTCTCCTGCGACATCGCCTACTCCGAGAGTCCGGCGGCTTCGAGGGCCTGTTGGTGGTCGAGGTAGCTGCTCATCCGAGCTACCAGGCCGTGCTCGAACTCGAACACGATCGCGGGACGAGCCTCAACCGGCACGCGACTCCCCTTGCCGATCGCTGCCTGGTGGACGAGGGCGACGACTCGATCATCGCCGGCGTCGATGAGCCGCTCGGGCCTCAGTGTCCATCCCTCGAAAACGTCGGCCCAATTGCGACTGAACTCGACGAAACCCTGGCGGCCGCGGTAGGAGCTGGGTCCGGGTGCCTCCGAGGCCGGAATCCACTCGGCGTCTCGGTGAAAATGGCTTCCGAGGTCGGACTCGCCGAACGGCTCCCCACGTGCCAACCCAGCCTCGAACGCTTCGAAGATGCGACGCACGATCTCTACGTTCTCCTGCGACATCGCCCGCGCAGTATCTCGCGGCGTCCGCCCGGCTGCCGCCCACCGGGGGGCCCGGTCAGAGTCGAGAAACGGTCGCGTTGGAGGACCCCGCCCACTCGCCCGCGAATTAGCGCAAACGGCGCAAACGGGGGGAGCGAGGATGGGGCCGCCCGCGGGCCCCAAAGCTGCATCCCGCATGAGCAAGGGGGATACAGAAACGGGAGCGACGGGACTCGAACCCGCGGCCTCCGGCGTGACAGGCCGGCGCTCTAACCAACTGAGCTACGCCCCCGGTGATACGCGGGCCATCAACCCACGCGGGTTGATTCTAGGTCCGGATAGTCTGCGGCGCGATGAAGATCGTGACCTACCGCTCGCAACGGGGGGAACGAGCGGGGCTGCTTCGCAACGGAGGCGTCGTGGACATCTGGAGTGCCCTGGGCGACGACGGCGCCAGCGTTCGCGATCTGCTCGAGTCGGGCCGACTGTCCGAGTTGGCTGAGTTGTCCGACGCCACGGTGACGGAGATGGACGCGGTGGAGCTCGCCGCGCCGGTGCCCGACCCGGACAAGATCGTCTGCATCGGGCTGAACTACAAGGCGCACGCCGCCGAGGCGGGGATCGAGCCGCCGGAGGCCCCGACCTTCTTCGCCAAGTTCCGCAACGCGCTCGCGGCGCCGGGAACGACGGTCGCCCTGCCCGCCGCGAGCGACAAGGTCGACTTCGAGGCGGAGGTCGCGCTGGTGATCGGACAGCGGTGCTCTCGGGTCAGCGAGGCCGAGGCGCCTGGCTTCATCGCCGGGTACATGCTGCTGAACGATCTCTCGGCGCGTGACCTGCAGTTCGCGACCCCGCAGTGGATGCCGGGCAAGGTGTTCGACGGATCGGCCCCGTGCGGGCCTGCCCTGGTAACTGCCGATGAGGCTCTCGCCGACGGCGCCGTGTCGTTCGAGTTGGCCTTGAACGGCGAGCAGATGCAGTCGGCCTCGACCGACGACCTGATCTTCGGCACCTCCGAGCTCATTGCCCGGCTCTCGGAGCTGATGACCCTGATGCCCGGCGACATCATCTCGACGGGCACGCCGTCGGGGGTGGGCTCGACCCGCGAGCCGCACGTATGGCTGAAGGGCGGCGACGAGATCGTGATCAGCTCGCCGACCCTGGGGCGCCTCGAGACCCGGATCGGCTGAGGCCGGTCCGCTGCGCCGCGAAAAGCGCCGCGAGCACCAGGGGCAGGAACCACACGACGTAGAAGTAGAACCAGTGGGTGGCTCCCAGCTGGACCGCGATCAGCACCGCCGACGCGAGCGCCGCGACCTGCGCTGGCGTCTTTCGGCGAGGCCAGAGGGCGACCGCGAACGCGAGTCCGACGGTCGCCGCGCGCTCGACGGGCCTCAGGAAGTCGAGCGAGGGCGCGAGGCCCCAGACGCTGAACGGCGAGCTCCGCGACGCCTGATAGCCGAGCGTGTGGTCATAGAACTCCCGCCAGCTTCCGTGGGGCAGGAAGGGGACGATCAGCAGGGCCGCCACCACTCCGAACGTAATGCAGAAGAGGATCGCCGAGCGCCACCGCCGCTCTCCGGTCCCGGTCGCGAACAGCGGCGCGAGGGCGGCCGAGCCGAACTTGGCCGCGGTGGCGAGCGCCACCAGCGCGCCTCGGCCGGGCGGTGAGGCCAGCGCCAGGAGCGACGCCACCCCGAGCGCCGCGATCAGCGAGTCGTTCGCGTTGGCGTTCATCGTGTAGAGGGTGAACGGGTAGGCGAGCCAGGCGAAGGCGAGCGCGATCCCGAGGGCCGTGCCGTCCGCTCCGCGCCGAAGCCGGCGCCCGAGGGCGAGGAGACCGAGCGCGGTCAGGAGGTCGAAGACGATCGCCGCCGCGTGTGCGGCGGGAACGTCGCCCCAGTGGCCGTTCCACGGGAAGATCGCCTCGAACGGCAGGTATGCCAGGTAGTTGAACGGCCCGTAGACGTCGCCGCGGATCCCCACCCCGGGGGCGAAGCCTCCCGAGTAGAGCGACTGGCCATGGGCGATGTGATCGGCGCCGATCACGCCGGCGACGCCGATGTCGATCACTTGCGAATCGACCAAGTTCAGGGCGATCCGACCGCAGGCGAGCAGGATCGCCGCCGCCGCGAGCCACCGGATCGGCACCACCGGCACCAGCGGCCCGTCGCGCTGACGCGGGCGAAGCCCAGACCACAGCATCCGCGCGAACACGTAGCCGAGCACGGGATAGGTGAGCGGGACGGAGGTCGTGATCTCGCCGCGATTGAAGAAGAACAGCGAGGCGCCGAGGCCGAGCAGCACGAGCAGGTCGAGATGCAGGAGGCGGAACGGGCGGCGGGGATCGAAGAAGGGCAGGATGAAGAGGAGGCAGAGAGGCAGCCAGACGTACGGGGCGTTGACCTTCTGGGCGATCGCCCCCGAATAGCCGCGGGCCAGAGGGGCGTCGAGCTGTTGGTCATGCCAAGCACCGAGCAGCCCTCCCGTTCGGCCGTCGAGGATCGCCTGTGCGACCTCCACCCTCCCGGATCCGGAGCCGGTGAAGTAGCTCACCTGCCACTCGCTCCCGCGCTCATATGCGATCGGCTGCATGTCCGGGCTCTGGTCAAGCTCGTCGCGCACCGCGGCCGCCGCGCCCGCGGCCTGGATCGCGTCCCGGGCGCTGAGGGTGAACCCCGGGGGCGGGCGGTCCTGGGACGGAGGACGAACGAGGGGCGGGGGCAGCTGCCCGCCGAATGGTGGCTCGTCGGCGAAGTTCTCGTCCGCGAGCGCCGGCGACGGTACCGCCAGCGCAAGGGCGAGCGCGCAGAGCCAGATCAGCAAGTCAAGTGGAGCGCCGCCGCGACGACTGCCGGGTTCCGGGCCTCGAGCTCCTCAAAGCGCGTCACGGCGTCGGGGGTCGGAAGCGCCTCGACCTTCACGCCTCGTCTCGCCAGCGCCTCGATCACCGATGGATCCGGCTCCAGCCGGCCCGAATGGCCACATCCCAGGATGAGGCGTTCGGGGAGGTCATCGATCACGTCCTCGAGGTCCTCGATGACCAACGAGTGCCCGTCGCGCCGCCACCAGTTCTGGTGCACGCGATCGGGGAGGACGATCACGTCCCGCTTCAGCTCGACACCGTCGACGACGACGTGTCCGGGGCTGTAGTTCTCGATCCGCGCCAAATCGGCCGCCTCCAGGGGCGATCGTAACCGTTGACCGGGCCGGTGCGGCCGCGCACCTCGGTGCGAGCGGCCTAGCGGCTCGACGCCGGCGGGATCTCGTCTGTGACGGCCGGCAGCGAGGCCGAGCGCGGGGCGGCGGCAGAGGCGCCCGTCTTGCGGTGCGAGCGACGCGACCAGTCGACCATCTTCGGCTTGGCGCGAAGCAGGCGGCGCCAGGTCTTCGGGCCGATCCTGCCGTCCACTGACAGCCCGTGGGTGCGCTGGAAGTGCTTGGTGCGCCGCATCGTCTTGCGGTTGTAGACGCCGTTGATTCGAAGTGATTCGCCGGAGCCCTTCAGGTGCTCCTGTGCCCACACCACCAGATCTCCGCTGCTGCCGTGACCGAGGATCGGGTACTTGGCGGGACGTCGGGCGCCCTTCACGCCCCGGTCGATCTTCTTGCCGAGGGCCTTCCACTCCCCCCTGCCCGTCTCCTGCCAATCCCACCAGCTGACGCCCGGAAACCGGTAGGTGACCGCCAACTTGCGGAAGTGCTGGATCTGGCGCACCGGGGGGTTGTCGTAAGTCTGGCCGATCGGCGCGATCGGGCGCCTGAAGACGCGGTTGTAGATAAAGGTGTGCTTGTACGCCTGGCCCACCGAGACGCCGATCGCGCGCCAGTAGACCTGCGGGAGGTTGAATCGGGCACCACCGGGGCCCAGAAAGACCGAGTACGGAAGACCGGGGTGGTAGTCGACGTAGGGAAAGGTCGCGAGCGAGGTGGGGAACTTGCGCCCGATCCGGCTGCGGAGCTTGTCGATGTACTTGTCGGCGGCCACGTAGCGTCCTTCATAGGAGGACTCGGCGTCGATCACCAGGCACTCGGCGCCCTTCTTCACGGCCTGCGCGCCGCGCCTTGCCTCGGCAGAGGGATGGTTGCCGTAGACGAACTGCCATGCGCAGACTCGCAGCCCTCGATGCTTTAGGTTGGAGATCAGGCCGCGGTTGAACTGGCTCCACGCGTCGCCCCCGTCCGAGCTCTTGATGTACACGGTGCGAATCCGGTGGCGGTGCGCCTTGCGGGCGATCCGGCGAGGGTCGCCGCCGCTCGAGCGGCTGACGTACCAGATCCACATTCCGTTGCCCCGGTAGGGGTTCTTGCCGTGGGCCCCGCCGGTGCCGCCTCCGGCGCCGGAGCCGGTTCCGCCGGGTGAGCCCGAGGCGGCGCTCGCCAACGCCGCGATCGAACAGGCGGCGAGCAGTACGAGGGAGAGCGCGAGCAGGCGTGACCGGCGCGTGGCGCGACGCGCGTGCGAGATGGATCCGGGCCGCCTGCCTGCGGGCCCCTGATTGGCTCCAAGAACGCGCATATGAAACGGGCGTCGGAAGCGAAGCCTCCCTCGCTCCAGCCGCCTCAGTGAGAAGTAGTATCGCGCCAACCGGCGTCGGATGCGGTGCCACCCGGAGGGCGACAAGACAGGATGCGCAAGGCGTGGTTTGTCGGAGCCACGGCGCTCTTCACGCTGGCCGTCGTGGTCTTGGGCGCTTCGGGCGTGGCCGCGCGCGCAAATCGGCACCGCGACGGAGCGGACGCGTCGGGGCCCCTCGACATGAGGCGGGTCGCCGTTGACCAGGACAAGCGCGAGATCCGGCTCGCGGTCCGAACGCAGGGGAAGTTCGGGCTCGATCAGCTCAACAGACGTCCCGACACCGCCCGGGCGACCGAGCGGTACCTGTGCCTCCGCATCCACCGCGCCGGGGCCGCGCGGGTGAGCCAACTCTGCTTCGGGCCGAAGAGGCACGGTGGCGACGAGCTCGGGTACGCCCGCCTTCACCGCAACGGGTCGATCAAAACGTTCAAGAGGATTCCGGCCCGCGTGGAGCGGCATGGACCGCGGTCGGTCGTGGCGAGATTTCGGGCCCCGGCGGCCGGTTTCGGCCCGCACGTCTACTTCTGGCGCTACGTGAGCCACTGGCGGGGGCGCGCCTGCCGCAGCCCCTCCGGGGGCGGAGGGAACGGGGGCACCCCCTCACCCGGCTCAACGGGCGGCGGCCGGTGCCTCGACGAGGCGCCGGATCACAGGTGGGCCCGGTTTCGGCTTCGCCCTGTGCAGCCCGTGGGTTGCGTCGACAGCGGGTCGACGCCGCGGTTCAACGGGTCACGGGGCCGCAAGCGGGTGGCGCTCACGTTCGACGACGGCCCGAGTCCCTACACGCCGAAGGTGCTCAAGGTCCTCGAGCACAAGCACGCGCGGGCTACCTTCTTCGAGATCGGAGCGCAGGTTCCCGGGCGCACGTCGGCGTCGCGCGCGGTGATCGAGTCCGGCAACGAGATCGGCAACCACAGCCTTCACCACGAATCGCATCCCGGCAGCGCCAGCATGGCCGAGACGAGCCGGAGGATCGAGCGGGCGACCGGCTTTGAGCCCTGCCTGTTTCGGCCCCCGGGGGGCGCCTTCAACTCGCGGGTGGTCTCCGATGCGCACGGGCTGGGGATGACGACGATCGTCTGGGACGTGGACCCAGCCGACTGGTCCACCCCGGGAACCGACGCAATCTACGGCCGAGTGGTCAGCCACGCCCGCCCCGGCTCGATCGTCGTCATGCACGACGGCGGTGGGAACCGCAGCCAGACGGTGGCCGCCCTGCCGCGGATCATCAACACGCTGCGGGGGCGCGGCTACAGGTTCGTAACCGTGAGCAAGCTGCTCGGCCAGCGAACGATCTGGGGCTCGCCCCGCTGAGCTTCGCGGGCCCGGCGAACGTCCCGATGAGCCCGGCCGGACTCGAACCGGCGACCCCCGCGGTGTAAACGCGATGCTCTCCCAGCTGAGCTACGGGCTCGCGGGTAAGGCTACGCCGTCGATCCGCCGGGGGGCTGCGACGGGTTCTCCACCTCGACCCCGAGGCGGCGGTAGGCCGACACGGAGTAGGCCCTGGCTCGCGCGTGGAGGATCGGGTCGTTGGACAGCTCGATCCCGTCCGGAACCCGGGTGGGATCGAAGACGTCGATGTGCTCGCCGGACTCGGGGTCGTCGACGAGCTCGGTGATCTCGAGTCGCCCGGCCAGGACGCGCTCGCGCTCGTCTGGCCACACGGCGGTGGGATCGTCGAGCGGATCGCCGTCCTCGCGAATCTGGAGCCGGAGGTCGAAGGTGGCAGGGGCGTCGCGAAGCCGGACCTCGAGCTCCGAGCGAAGGTAGTCGCGGCCGAGGTCTCGCGCTTCGTCGTCGGGGAGGGTCGCCTCGCCGGCCTCGGGCCGCCAGCGGTAGCGGACCCAGGTCTCCGCTCCGTCCGCGGCGACGAGCTTGAAGGCGTGCGGCGAGTGGTACGTCATCGTCGCGTAGCTGGCCGGTGGCCCCGTGTTGAGGGTCGCCTGGACGGCCGTCTGCGCCTCGGGGTGATCACCGAGGAAGGCGCCGAGCTTCGCCATGTCGGGCTGGCCCGTCTCGGGGTCGGGGCGCCGCAGTTGCATGAGCTCCAGGAAGGCCTCCGGCGTGCGCACGACGAACGCCGGCGTGGTCACCCCCAGGACGTCCCACTCGTCGCCCCCGGAGGGCCGAAGCTTGACCGCCATCCCTCGCGACTCGCGCTGGGCATCATGCCCCTCCGGATCGCCGCCGCCGTTGGAGAACCGGATCAGCGCCGGGATCGGATCGCCCTGGAGCGGGGTGGCCCTGGAGAGCGCCGCCGCCTCGGGGGTGGCGGTGAAGGTGCCCGAGCAGAAGAAGCCCTTTGCGTGGAGCGCGCGCCGGTTGGCGTGGGAGCCGTAGATCGCGTTCGCCGCGTCGACGATCTGCTCGTAGCGGTCCTCCTCGGACATCCCGCCTGGGACCGTATCCGACCTCGGGTCGAGCGGCGAGGTCGCCGCCCCCACGTTCGCCCACGTCGGGCGACGGGATGATCTAGCGTGCGGGCCGATGGACCTCGGGATCTCGGGACGAACGGCCTTGGTGATGGGCGCGAGCCGCGGGATCGGATTGGGGATCGCGGCGGCCCTGGCGCGCGAGGGAGCGCGAGTGGGGATCGCGAGCCGCTCACGTGAAGGGCTCGCGGAAGCGGTGGACCGGGTCGATGGCGATGTGGTCCCGTTCGAGGCCGACACGTCGGACCTCGAGCGGCTGGCGGCCCTTCCCGGAGAAGTCGGTGAGGCGATCGGCCAGGTGGAGGTGCTGGTCGCGAACACCGGTGGGCCACCACTCGGCGGCTCGATGGACAACCCGCGCGAAGAGTGGGAACAGGCCTACCGCTCGCTGGTGCTGGCGCCCAAGGTGCTGGTCGAGGCGGTGCTGCCGGGAATGCGTGAGCGGGGGTGGGGCCGGATCGTCAACGTGAGCTCCACCTCGGTGGTCGAACCGATCCCGCACCTGACCCTGTCGAACGCCCACCGGATGGCCGCAGTGGGGTTCATGAAGACGCTGGCCACCGAGGTGGCCGGGGAGGGGATCACCGTCAACACGGTGGCCACCGGGCGCTTCGCGACCGATCGCTTGGCTTCCAACTGGGGCTCGTGGGAGGAGATGGAGAGCCACGCCCACGAGGGCGTTCCGGCGGGGCGGCTGGGGGCGCCGGAGGAGTACGGCGACCTGGTCGCCTTCCTGTGTTCGGAGCGCGCCGCGTACCTCACCGGGACGGTGATCCCGCTCGATGGCGGCCTGATGCGATCTGCCTGACGAGCGGCCTGGTCAGGCAGGCTCGCGGACGACGCCGCCCCGCCGAGCCGCGATCGCCAGGCAGGTGGCGCCGACGGCGATCATCGCGACACTGACCAATTGCGGTTCCGTGAGTCCCAGCAGGACGCGATCGTTTCGGCGGATGAACTCCACCAGCAGGCGCTCGACCCCCGCGAGCACCAGGTAGACGCAGAACAGCACCCCCGTGCGGTAGCGGTCGCGGAGCCGCCAGAGGAGATAGGCGATCAGGCCCATGACGATGGTCTCGTAGATCGGCGTCGGCTGGACGGTCGTGTCGATCGGCTTCGTGCCGTGCGGGTAGGCCATCGCCCAGGGGCCGTCCCAGGCCTTGCCGTAGTCGCCGTCGCCCGAGACCTGGCAGCCGATCCGCCCGATCGCGTAGCCGAGCGCCAGCGGGGCCGCGCAGAGGTCGAGCAGCGCGAGTCGGAGCATCCCCCGCCGCCAGGCCCATAGGCCGACGCCGATCGCGCCGCCGATCGCGCCGCCGTACCAAACCAGCCCGGCGCCCGAGAAGATGTTGCCCAGCAGGTCGTCCTTGACCGAGTCGTAGTTCTCGATGATGAAGTCGAGGCGGGCGCCTACGATGCCCCCGACCAGGGCGGCGAGAACCAACTCGTAGGCCCAGTCGATCGGCTTGCCCAGCTCCTGCAGCCGGCGGCCGACCAGAGCGCCCGCGGCGAGGAAGGCGATCGCGAACGCGATCCCGAAGGTCTGGAGGGTGAGCGGGCCTAGGTGGATCTCCGGTTGCATTCGCTAGCTGTCCGATAGTGCCCCAAGCACGCTGAGGGCGCTTCTATAGCCCCGGGGGGAGTCGAACCCCAACGCTTCCAGGTTGAAAACCTGGCGTGCTAACCGTTACACCACGGGGCCTGGGGAGCAGGAAGTCTAGGGCCGAGATGGCTCGATGCGCCCGCCTCGCAAGCCCCGGTCGAAAGCTGGATCGGCCCCTTCAGGACAGCAAGAGCTCGAGCAGCGCCTTCTGGGCGTGGAGGCGGTTCTCGGCCTGGTCCCAAACGGCGGAACGCTCGCCGTAGAGAACGTCTTCGGTGATCTCCTCGCCCGGGTGGGCGGGCAGGCAGTGCATGACGATCGCTCGCTCAGCGGCGAGCGCGAGGAGGTCGGCATTCACCTGATACGGCGCAAGGTCGGTGCGGCGGCGGGCCGCCTCGGCCTCGTCACCCATGCTCACCCACACGTCGGTGTAGAGGACGTCCGCGCCCTCCGCGGCCTGGCGCGCGTCCTCGGTATCGAGAGCCGCCAGTCCCTGCTCCAAGGCGTAGCCCCGCGGCGAAGCGACCCTGATCTCCACCCCGGAGAGCCGCCCCGCGATCGCCAGCGACCGCGCCACGTTGTTGCCGTCGCCGACATAGGCGAGCTTCAGGCCCTCCAGCCCGCCGAACCGCTCACGCATGGTCAGCAGGTCGGCCAGCGCCTGGCAGGGGTGGTGCTCCGGGGTCAGGCCGTTGACCACCGGCACGTCCGCCCCCTCGGCCAGCTCCGCCGCGACCGCATGGGAGTCGGCCCTGATCACGATCGCGGCGACGTACCGGGACAGCACCCGGGCCGTGTCCTTCACCGACTCTCCCCGGGCCAGCTGGAGCTCCTCACCCCGAAGCACCAGCGGCGCGCCCCCGAGCTCTGAGACCCCGACCTCGAAGGAGACCCTGGTGCGGGTCGACGGCTTCTCGAAGATCAGCGCGACGCTCTCGCCGGCAAGCGCCTCGGCCCCCACTCCCTCCGCGCGCCCCACCTTCAGCTCGAGGCCGCGATCGAGCAGCGAGGCGAGTTCGACGCTCGAGAGCTCCTCGCCTGTCATGAAGCTGCGGGTCACGGGAAGCGGGGGATGGTACGCCCCCGGGGGCGCGAGACTTGACCCGTGCAGTTCGACGCGATCACCTGGAACCTTTACAACGGGCGCGACTTCCCGCCCGACCCCTCCCTCTGCACGCGGCGCTCGCTTCTCCTCGGGACCGAGGAGCGCAACGACGCGCATCTCCAGGTAAACCGCGACCTGCTCGATGAGTTCGCCTCCGTATTGTCGGCGGCCAGGTGGGACGTCGCCCTGCTCCAGGAGTGCCCACCCCGCTGGGCCAGGTCGCTGGCCGGAGCATGCGGCGCCGAGATGCACAGCTCGCTGACGGCGCGAAACTGGCTCGCCCCGATCCGGAGCGCGATCGCGCGCCGCAACCCCGACCTGATGGGCTCCTGGGGCGGTGGCTCGAACCTCACCCTCGTGAGGCCGGGCGCGCTCGGCCCGATCAGGGAGCGTCGCGAGTCGATGCTCCGACGCCGGCCCGAGCGACGCAAGGTGGCGCTCACCTCGATCGAGCCCGGTCTGTGGGTGGCGAATCTCCACGCGAGCGGGCCCCTTCACCTCGCCCAGCCGGACCTGCGGCGGGCCACCGAGGCCGCTCTCATCTGCGCCGGCGACGGGCCGCTGCTCTTGGGCGGTGACCTGAACCTCCGTCCCCGGCAGACGGACCTCTACGACGAGCTCGCCGAGAGCACCGGCCTCGCGGGCCCGACCGCGCCCGACTCCCTCGACCACCTACTCGTCCGGGGGCTCGAGATCATCGACCCGCCTCGCGCATGGGCGGCGCAGGATCGCGAGGTGAGGTGCGACGGTCTCGCGATCCGACTGTCCGACCACGCCCCGGTAACCGCGCGCTTTCGTCTTCCCGATCGCCGACCCGCCAGGTCGTGAGATAGTCACCCCTCACACCCCGCGACCAGGAGGACATTCATGGCGACCAGATCAGGCGGCTCGGGCGGCTCGCGCAGCTCGAGGTCGACTGCCCGCTCCAAGTCGGGCGCCTCTGCCCGCTCCAAGCCGAGCTCGTCGGCCCGCTCCAAGTCGGGCGCCTCTGCCCGCTCCAAGTCGGGCGCGCGCTCCGCGGGCCGGCCCAAGGCCTCGGCGAGGCGAAAGGCCGCCTCGGAGCGCACCGACAAGAGCGTCGAGGCCTTCCGCGACGCGCTCGAGCGCAGCGTGACGCTGTCGCGTGACCGCCTCCAAGAGGTCGTCGACGACGCGGTCGAGCGCGGGAGGATGACCCGAAGCGACGCCAACGAGCTGGTCAGCAACCTCGTCACCCGGGGTCGCTCCTACAGCGACGACCTGGTCAAGGAGCTCGAGCGACTGCTCGACCAGGCCAGGCAGGAGCTGGACACCCGCACCGCCCCCGCCCGGCGCCGCGCCACGGCGGCCGCCGAGCGCGCCGCCCGGGCCGCGAGGGACGCCGCTGACGCTCCCCTCGCTCAGGCCGATCGAATCCGCCGACGCGCCGGGGTGTCGGCGGGCGGCCCGATCACCGCCTACGACCAGCTGACCGCCACCCAGGTGAAGTCGAGGCTGCGGGATCTGAGTCCGGCAGAGCTCCGCGAGGTGCGCACCCGCGAGAAGCGCGGCAAAGCGCGAAAGAGTGTGCTGGCCGAAATCGAGCGACGGCTCAAGTAGCGGGGGCGACTCCCGACAACGGAGGGCGATCGCCGACGGGCTTCATGCCCCGCCGGCTAGTTCCGCGACGTCGAGTGGCTCGGCCCCCACCTGCTCGGCCAGCAGCTCATCAGCGTCGAGGCGCTGACCCCCACGCCAAACCTCCCGCAGCCACTCTCCCGCCCGCCTCTCCTCGAACCAGGCCTCGCCGAACCGCTCTCGCAGGGTCCGGCGCCATCGCGCCTCCAGCGCCCAGGCGCGCAGGTAGCAGGCCGCGTAGAAGCCCTCGTCCACATCGGCCAGCCAGCTCTCGGCCGGCCAGGGGATCCCTACAGCGTCGCCGAGCAGGGTCCGATAACGATCGGGCATGTCGGCGAGCGCAGCCGCCCCGCCGTGGAGCTCCAGCTCGTAGGCGAGCTTCGCCGAGTAGCGCCGCAGCATCAGCTGATTGACCGCCCGCGCGTGCGCGACTGCGGATTCCGGATCCTCCACCCCCAGATACCGCCGCAACCAGCGAGGGTCCTCGACCAGACCCTCGATCAGGAACGCGAACGACTCGGTCACCGAGTTGTCCCCGAGAACCCGAAACTCGAAGGCTAGATCCGGGTCGGTGTGCGCATAGTGCTCCGCATGACCGCCCTCGTGAAACAGCGCGCCGTAGTCATCCCGTCCGCCATGCGGCGAGATCACGAGGTGGATCTCGCCGGGCACTCGCGGCACCGCGCAGAAGGCCCGCGGGGACTTGGTCGGCCGCGGCTCGGTGTCCAGGTGGATGTTGGGCTGTCGATCCAGGTCGATGCCGAGGGCGGACATCGCGGAGCGAAACGACCCGACCACCCGATCGGCTGCGAACATCGAGTCGAGGCCCGCGGCTCGAAAGAAGCGCGGCAGATCGCAGCGCCGAAGCTCCGACAGGGGCGCCACCCCCGCCCGCAGGAGCTCGGCATCCATCACCGCGGGATAGGTGTCCTCCGTCGCGTCACAGAAGCGCGCCGCCTGCCGCGCCAGCGCCTCCAGGTCGATCCCCCGAAGCTCGCCATAGGCGGCCGCATAGCTCGGCCATCCGAGGCTCCTGCAGATCTCGTGGCCGCGCTCGAGAGCGGCGCGATAGAGAGGGTTGAGGCGCTCGACGAGCAGGGCGCCCCGCGCCTCCTCGAGCCAAGCCCGTCGCCCCGGGTCCGGCTCGTTGGCCTGCTCGACCTGGATCGCCCGGTAGGGCACCGGTCCGTCGCCGGGGTCGACCTCGAGCGAGGCCTCGAGCGAGGCCAGCTCCTCCGACTCGCGCCGCGTGGCGACCCCGACCAACCCATCGAGCGAGAAATGGAGCAGGTAGCGGAGCCGCCGCAGCGGGTCACCCTCGGCACGACCGGCGATCAGGTCACGCAACCTGCGCACCGCGTCCTCGCTGAACAGGTCGCCGAACTCCTGATAGATGGGCTCGATCTCCAGCTCGCGCTTGCGCCCTGAGAGGTGGAGGTAGTGCTCGCGGCTGAGCTCCTCGCAAAACGTCTCCGCCCGCTCCCGGTATCGATCGAGGTCAAAGGTCAAGTGCTGCAACGATAGGACGCGTGGCCGCGCCGGCGAAACAGCGACCCAGCCCGCCGCGCCGCGGAGAGGAGCTCGAGCTCGAGATCGAGTCCCTCGCCCACGGGGGACGCGGGGTTGCGCGAGCCGACGGCTATGTCGTCTTCGTCTCCGGAGCCCTGCCGGGCGACCGGGTCCGGGCCCGTCTTGACAAGGCGAAGCGGGCCTTCGGCGAGGCTCGGGCCGTCGAGCTGATCGACGCCAGTGCCGATCGTGTACCCGATCGCTGCCTCCACGGCGGCGAGCCGTGCCCCGGGGCTCCCTGGCAGGGATTGCCGTACGAGCGCCAGCTGGCCGAGAAGGCAGGCCAGGTCGACGACGCGCTTCGCCGCATCGGTGGCCTCGACGGCTTCGACCTCGAGGCGATCGAGCCCGCGGTCGACGCGTGGCGCTATCGAAACAAGCTCGAGTACTCGTTCGGTAGCCGCGAGGGCGAGCTGGTGCTGGGCTTCCACCCTCGCGGCAGCTGGGCCGAGGTGATCGACGTCGAGGACTGCCATCTTGCCTCGGCACGTAACAACGCGGCGCGTAACGAGGTCCGGGAATGGGCGCGCCGGGAACGAATTACGCCCCACGACCCGCGCTCAGAGGGCGGCGTTCTCCGGAACCTCGTGGTCCGCGAGGGGGTGCGAACCGGCCAGATCCAAACCCGCCTCGTGACGGCCCCGGGGAGCATCGCCAAGCCGCCCGTCGATCTCCACACGGTCGTCAAGGGCCACGACGCCGCCACCGGGGCCCTCGGCGAGGAGCGTCTTTCCGAGGAGCTGGCCGGACTTCGATTGTCGATCTCCCCCACCGCCTTCTTTCAGACCAACACTGTGATGGCCGAGCGGCTGTGCGGAATCGCTGGCGAATACGCGGGGCTGTCGGGGGGAGAGCGCGTATTCGACCTCTACTGCGGGATCGGGACGATCGGGCTCACCCTGGCCGCGCGGGCCGCCGAGGTCTGGGGGATCGAATCGGTTCGGGAGGCGGTCGCCGATGCGGAGCGAAACGCCCTCGCCAACGAGATCAGCAACGCTCGGTTCGTGGCCGCGGACGCCCGCCTCGGCTTGCGCCCGCTGCTTGAGAGAGCCGGCCGGCCCGACGTCGCGGTGGTCGATCCGCCTCGCGCCGGGCTCTCCAAGAAGGTGGTGCGCAGAGTGATCGAATGCGGCGCGCGGCGAATCGTCTACGTGTCGTGCAACCCCACCACCCTCGCTCCGAACGCCGCCCAGCTCGCGGAGGCCGGCTATACGCTGCGGCGCGTGAAGCCGCTCGACATGTTTCCGCAGACCCCCCACGTCGAGTGCGTCGCGCTCCTGGAGAGAGAGTGACCGGCCAGGCACGCGGATTCGGAGTCGCCGCCGGGCTCGACCCGGAGACAGCCGCTTCGCTCGCTGACCGCTGCGAGGAGCTCGGCTATTCCTCGATGTGGTCGAACGACCACCCCGGCGCCCAGGGCCTCGACACCGCCTCGGCGTTCGCCGAGGGCACCGACCGGCTCGAGCTCGGGGTCGCGGTGATCGCCCTCGATCGCCACAAGCCTGCGGAGATCAACGCGCGGATCGATCAACTCGGCCTCGACCGCGACCGCCTCTGGATCGGGCTCGGGGCCGGGTTCTCGCCCAAGCCCCTGACCACCATGCGGAATGCGCTCGGGGAGCTTCGCGAGGCTCTAGGAGGAGTGCGCTTGGTCCTTGCGGCGATGGGGCCGAAGATGTGCCGTCTCGCCGGCGCCGGATTCGACGGAGCGTTCTTCAACTGGATGACCCCCGGTTTCGCGGCCGGCGCGCGCGAGCACGTCCACGCGGGAGCAGCCGAGGCTGGACGGGAGCCGCCCCCCGTGTTCGGCTACGTCCGCACCGCGGTGGGAGACGGCGCCGCGGCGCGGCTGGCCAAGGAGGAATCCTTCTACCGCGACCTCCACGACGGCTACCGAAACCACTTCTCGCGACTCGGCGAGCCGGCGGGAACGGTGGGTGTCGCCGCCGCCGACCCGGAATCAGCGGGCCGCGAGCTCGCGAGCTACGAGGCGCTCGACGTAGTCGTCGTTCGGGGACTGGCCAGCGCCAGCCTCGAGGGGATGGGCGCCGTCGCAGAGGCCGCGGCGCCGGCCTGAGCGCCGCCGCCCTCAGAGTCGCGACCGATCAGTAGGGAGGAAGTTCCGCGTACCACTCGCCCAGCGATCGCAGGGCACCCCAGAACGCCCGCTTGGACTCCTCGGAGTCGAGCGAGTCGTCGATGTCCGGCACGTAGAGCGCGTCGATCGTCGGTGTGAGCTGCTGGATCGTCCCGAGCCGGGGCTCGAGCGTCCGCCCCAGCGGGATTCCCACCTCGTTCAGCGCCTCGAGCGCCGGCTCCCCCATCACGACGACGATGCGGGGCTGCACGATGTCGAGCTCCTCGGCGATCCGCTCCACGCACTCGCCCGCCGCAAGGCCGGGATCCGAGACCGGGCACTTGACGCAGAGGGTCCCGTAGACGGCGAGGGGGTCGATGTTGAGCCGCTTGAAGCTCTTCTGAAGCGCGTTTCCGCCTCGCCCGTAGAACGCCACCCCCTCCTCGATCTCGGCGGCGGTCGGTGCGTGCTTCAGCAGCATGATGTCCGCCTGCGGGTGACCCGAACCCAGCACCGGCATCAGGTTGCCGCGCGGGCAGTGCGAGCACTCCTGAAGGCGATGGGTGAGCTGGTTCAGCTCGCGGATCGCCCGCTCTAGGTACTTCTCCTGGATCTCGTCGTCGGTGGTCGGCAAGTTCTGTCTCCGTTTGGCGCCGCTCGTCGAACGGCCAGCCTGCGCCTTCTTTGACGGGTCGGCCGCCGCTCCTTCAGGGTGCATCAGCCCTTGCCTTCGGCGCGGCGGCGTCCGGAGGCCGAGCGGCGGGCCCGCGGACGGCCCCCCTTTACCGGTCTCGCGCCCTTGGGCCCGGTCGCTCGGCGGGCGGCCGAAGGGCGCCCCGTCGTCTGAAGCAGCTTCAGCGCCTGGACGTAGACCAGGTTCTTGTGCTTGCGGACGATGTCGGCGTCCCGCATCGCCTCGAGGAACTCATCTGGGCCGTCGAAGTCGTGCAGCCTGATCATCACGCTGCCCAACCCCTGCGCGACGTGGCTGTCCGATCCGGCGCCGGGCACGATCCGGTACTTGGCGGCGAAACGCTCGGCCTCCTCATTGAACGCCGTCAGGGCGACCCGGGGGTTGAAGACCTCGAGGATGTCGATCTCATCGACCATCTCGAGCAGATGCTCGTAGTCGGGCACCGAGTGGAGCCGATCGAACGGGTGGGGCACGTAGACGAGCCCGTGCTGGCGGCGGATCTCGGCGATCGTGTTCTCCATCGTCAGGCCCTTGGGGATCTTCTCGGAGAGGAACAGGCCGATCACCTCTCCCTGGCCGGCGGTCTTCACCTCCTCAGCGACGATCACCTTGATCCCGCCCATCTCCTCGGCCACCTCGCGAGCCGCGAGGGCTCCCGAGATCTCGTTGTGATCGGTGATCGCGATCGCGCCCAGGCCCCGGTCTCGGGCGGTCGCCAGCAGGACCTCCACCGGGGTCGCACAATCCGGAGAGTGATCGGTGTGCATGTGCAGATCGACGTGGATCCTCTGCCGCTTCGCCAGCCGGCGGCGAATAGCCCGATCGCCGTCCGGGTCGTGGCGACGGGCGCAAAGCCGGCGGTAGATCTGCTCCACTTCCTCGACGGTCGCCTCCCAGTCGCGGACCGAGTCCCGGCCGGCACGGGCAAGCTCTTTTCGGAGCCGCGGCTCGACGACCAGACGCTCCAGCTGGCCCGCCAGGGTGACGGCATCGCCGGGCGGGAACAGAAGCCCCCGCTGGCCCTCGCCGGTCAACTCCGCATACAGCGACAGGTGCGAGGCGACGGGGACCGTTCCGGACGCGAGCCCGCTCCGCACCAACCCGGGCGCGACCCGCGGGCCACCCGAGGCCACGCAGACGACATCGGCGGCCGCGATCAGGTCCTCGGCCGAGGACTCCCGCGGTCCCAGAACCCGCACCCGGTCGCGGAGGCGCCGCGAGATCCGAACCTCTCCGGCGTCGCGCAGCCAGATCGCCGCCTCCCAGCCGAGGCCGAGCGGAAGCCGGCGCAGCGCCCGCAGGAAGAGGCGCAGTGCGCCCCGCTCCTCATCCAGGCAGAAGACGATCCTGACCGGACGCTCGCGCTCGGGCGCCGGATCCGCCCGAACGGGCCAGTCCACCGGCGCGCCCGGCGCCGCGCCGGGCGCAACCAGCTCGTAGGAGCCGGGGAAGAACCGCTCCATCAACCTCGAGGTCGCGTGCGAGCTCGTGGTGCGAGCGTCGAGCCGGCCGAAGAAGATTTCGACCAGCGGCCGCGCCACCTGGGTGGAGAGCACCCGCTCGCTCGGTTCGTGGAAGCTTCCGACGTTCAGGGATCTCGAGTGCCGAAGCGCTACCGAGGAGGCGCTCGGCGCGAACGGGTCGTGGACGTGGACCAGGTCGAACTCGACCCCCCCGAGCAGCTCGTCGAAGGTGCGGCTGAGATCGAGGGGAACGGGAGCGGCGCGCGGGCGCGGCCCGTGCGGCATCGCCAGGCCGGATCCAACCGCCAGCACGGCCGGCCCCGAGGCGCCGCCGCAGCGGGTCCCGTTCCAAGATGAGTCGAACAGCGCGTCTGGTCGCCCGCGGGCGGCACGGATCACGCGACGCGACTCTCGCACCTCGGCCCGCGAGCCCGCCGGCGCGGCCACCACGACGCGATGGCCGCGTTCGATCAGCCCGACCGAGGCCCGCTCGACGAACTCGTTGACCTCGTGCGGCGACCCCCACGGATGGGGAGTCACCTGGGCGATCGTGAGGCGTTGGCCGATGTTCGGCGTCACCGCGGTCGGCGACGGCGCTCGCCGGAGCTAGGCCTCGGCCTTGATCTCAGCGGCGGGCTGGCCCGCGGGCTTGCGGGCGTGCCGGCGGATGAACTCCTCGGTCAGCTCGCGCGCCTCGTCGTCGGGCCGCTGGGTATGGGGCGACTTCATCAGGTAGCTCGACGGCCCGTCCAGCTGGCCGGCGATCCGGTCGTTGAGCGCCAGCTTGATGATCCGCGCGGCGTCGATCACGATCCCGGCCGAGTTGGGCGAGTCCCAGACCTCGAGCTTCAGCTCGGCGGTCAACGGCACGTCGCCGAACGACCGGCCCTCGAGCCGGATGTGCGCCCACTTGCGATCGGTGAGCCAGGGGACGTAGTCGGATGGGCCCACGTGCACGTTCTCGTCCGCCAGCTCGTGGCCCATGATCGACGTCACCGCGTTGGTCTTCGACTCCTTCTTCGACGCCAGGCGCTCGCGCTCGAGCATGTTGTAGAAGTCCATGTTGCCGCCGACGTTGAGCTGCGAGGTGCGCTCCAGGCGCACGCCGCGATCGTGAAAAAGCCTGGCGAGCTGCCTGTGGACGATCGTGGCGCCGACCTGCGACTTGATGTCGTCGCCGATGATCGGCAGGCCGGCCTCCGTGAAGCGACGGTTCCAGTAATCCTCCCGGGCGATGAACACCGGCAGGCAGTTGACGAACCCAACCCCCGCCGCGAGCGCCTGCTCGACGTACCACTTGGTCGCCTGCTCGGACCCGACCGGCAGGTAGCAGACCAGCACGTCGGCCTTCGTGTCCTTGAGGATCCCGACCACGTCGTCGGTCGGCCCCGGCGCCTTGGTGATCTTCTCCTTCAGGTACTTGCCGAGGCCGTCGTGGGTCATCCCACGATGAACCTCGACCCCGAGCTCGGGGACGTCGGCGAACTTGATCGTGTCGTTCTGCCCCGACCAGATCGCCTCGGAGAGGTCCTTGCCCACCTTCTCGGAATCGATGTCGAAGGCGGCCACGAACTCGATGTCGCGAACGTGATAACCCCCGAGGTCGACGTGCATCAGGCCCGGAACCTCCTCGGCCGGATCCGCGTCCTTGTAATACGTCACGCCCTGGATCAGGGAGTTGGCACAGTTGCCGACTCCGACGATCGCGACGCGGACCTTGCCGTCGTCGACCAGGTGGCCGTTTGCGGCGGCGCCGTCGTGCGTTGAACCGTTCTCGGTGCTCATGGGTTGAAGTCCTCCTAGCCGCGGGCCCGAGCCTGCTACTACGCCGAAGGCCCGCGCCGGTTACATGTGCCCTCGTCGCCAGCAGGCCGGCGATCACACATCCGTTGCCTGGAGCTCTTGCCTCACGTGCCAGACTCGCTGCCCGACCGTGACGGCCGTGAGCGCCGCCATAGCGTAGATGGACGGGGCGAGCAGCTCAACGTCGAATACGCCCGCCCCCTTGGCGAACACCAGCCCGATCGACAGCAGAACCACCCGCACGGGGCGCGTTGCGATGCCCACCTTGCACTCCACTCCAAGCGCCTCCGCACGAGCCCGCGTGTAGGACACCATCAGCGAGCCGAGCACCGCGATCACGCAGGCCGCCGCCGCGACCGCGTCGCCGTTGTCGGCGAAGTACCAGGCGACCGCGGTCAGCACGATCCCCTCTTCGATCCGGTCCAGGGTCGAGTCGAGGAACGCCCCGAACAGGGTCCCCTTGCCCGACATACGCGAGTAGCGGCCATCGAGCGTGTCCATCACCGATCCGACGATGAACGCGACGCCGGCGAGAAAGAAGAGGCGCTCGAGGACCAGGGCGGCCGCGGCGAGGTTGAGGATGAACCCCGAGAGCGAGATCGTGTTCGGCGTCAGACGCGATTCGATCAGGCGCCCGCGGGCATAGGTACGCAGCCCGTCCGCCGTTCGCACGTCGCGGAGCTGTCCACCTCCAGGAACCTCCGATGCCACGCGCAGGAAGCTATTGGGTGGGAGCGAGGGACGAGGTCCGGGTCAGGCGGGCGCTTCGTCGATCGCGTCGTCGCGCCACGACCAGGCCTCGGGCCGCAGCCGTGCGAGTTGATGCGCCGCCACGGCGGCCATGCAGGCGACGGCCGCCCCGGCGGCGGCGTCGAACCAGAAGTGGTTCGCGGTCACGACGATGACGAAGAACACGACCAGCGGGTACATCGACCACAGGGCCCGGGCCCAGGCGCTTCGGACCAGGGTCATGGCGGGGACGGCGATCATCAGCGAGAACGCTATGTGCATGCTCGGCACCGCGGCGTATGGATTGACCAGCAGGCCGGTAAACGACGAGTCCTGCTGGGTGTTGGTGAAGGCGCTGATCGTGTCGGTGAACCCGGCGTTCGGGAACATCCGTGGCGGCGCGGTCGGGAACAGCCCGTAGCCGAGCAGCGCAAGGCCCATCGCGACCAGGAACATGTTGCGGACGAAGTTGAAGTTGTCGTTGCGGAACAGGTAGAGCCAGACCAGGAACGCGGTCGTGATCACGAAGTGGCTGTTGAAGTACATCCAGTTCGCGACGTCGATCACCCATCGGTGCGCTAGGAACGCCTGCTGGAATCCGGGCTCGAAGAACGTCCCTAGGGAGCGCTCGAGGTGGATGACGTGGAGGCCGTTGGCGAGCGCGGTCGCGTGACGCCCGTCGGCGATCCCGCGCACGACCTGGTACCCGTTGTAGGCAACGAAGAAGAGGAGGGCCTGTCGCAGGAGGTCGCTCCAGCCATGGGGCAACCGACGACCGAGCATGTGGACGAGGCGAGCCACGGGCGTTGCGAGATTGTAAACAGAGGTCGGCGGCAGACGGGGGCTCGATCGTGCGGCGCAAATATCCTCGACGCATGGCATGGAAGCGTCCTGACAGGCGACGGGTGCGCGCGATTCGCGACCGCCTGCGCGAGCTCTATGGCCGCCCGGTCAACGAGCCGCACGGTGATCCGATCGCCGAGCTGGTCCGAACGGTGCTGTCGCAGAACACCTCCGACAGAAACCGCGACGTCGCGTACGAGCGACTCACGACCCGCTTCGCGACCTGGGAGGCGGTCCGCGACGCCGGGCCGGCCGAGGTGATCGACGCGATCCGCCCAGGAGGGCTCGCCAACACGAAGGGACCGAGGATCCAGGCCGTCCTCGGCGAGCTCGGGGAGCACCCCGATCTCGAGTGGCTCGCCGAGGCGCCCCGTGGTCCCGCGATCGAGTTCCTCACCTCCCTGCCGGGAGTGGGGCGAAAGACCGCGGCCTGCGTCCTGATCTTCACCTACGACCGTCCCGAGATCCCGGTCGACACCCACGTCTACCGGGTCGGCGGCAGGCTCGGGCTGTTTCCGGAGCGCGCCTCGCTCGAGCAGGCCCACGACGAGATCCTCCAGGTGGTCGATCCCGCGGACGCGTACGAGGTCCACATGAACCTGATCCGGCACGGCCGCGGCGGTGTGCCGCCCGCGCCCCGCGGTGCGGCGAGTGCGGCCTGCGTCGCATGTGCCCCGTGGTGGAGGCGGCACAAGGGCTAAAGCCTCAGCTCCTTGATGCCGATGAACGAAGCGCAGTAGTGTTGCCTCAGCGGCAGGCCTGCGGCCCAGGCTCGTCGTTGCGACAGGATTGACCAGAGGGAGGCCAGTTGAGTTTCACGTCCGTTCGATCCGTAGGCTCGCGCCCCTCGGCCCGGATGGTCGTACTCCAGCGCGCTGCGCTTGCCTTAGCGTCGCCGGCGCGAGCTCCGCGCCGAGGATCGTTTGGGGCTGACGACGCCTCCTCCAGCCCCAGCGCCTCGGCGCGGAGCTCGGTCGGACTTGCGGCAGCGGAGCCGGCCCTCGGGAGCGCTACTCCCTTCGTGCCAGCGGAGGAGGCCGGCCGGCGGGTGCCGTTAGTATCTCGGCGCCGACGCCCTCGACCCGCGACGGCACAAGGGAATGAGCAAGCGCCCCCTCGTCATCTTCGGAGTCCTCGCGGCCGTCTGCCTCGTCGCACTGCCGGCCTGGGCGCTCAGCCAGAAGGGCGGCAGCGACGCGTCGCCGGGGAGCGCCGTGCCCGCCGACCAAAAGCAGGGGATGCAGCTCTTCCAGATCAACTGCGGCGCCTGCCACACGATGGCGGCCGCCGGCACTGATGGCCAGATCGGGCCGAACCTCGACGAGCTGCTCGCCACCGGTCCGAAGAGCGCCGACGCCGTGAAGGGCAACGAGTCGCGGGTCCTGAGCGCGATCCAGAACGGGCTCAGCGGCCGGATGCCGAAGGGGATCCTGCAGAAGCGCCCAGGCGAAGATCGTCGCCCAGTTCGTCGCCAACAACGTCGCATACATCGAGCCCTGAACCGGGCTTCGCGCCGGTGGAGGGCTGCGCAGCGGCCGGGCGGTCCAATCCTCGAGCCGTGTGACCGGACGGACGGACTCGCGGACGAATCGTCGTACCTGAAAAACAGGAGGAGCGACGATCCCGGCCGCGATGCGGCTGGTACTGTCGCTGCGCACAATGTTGAGAGTCAGCCGGTCCAGCCGGTTGCCAGGGAAGGAGCTGGATTGTTGGAGAGAGGCAGGAGTGAGCCCCGTCGTCGTGGCTGGGGCAGATGGATCATCGCCTCGGCGGCGATCGCGGCCTTCGCGCTGATCGCGCCGGCGGCGTCCATGGCCGAGTAAGCCCGAGCGCGTCAGGGTGATGTCGCGGAACCTCTATCTCGGCGCGGATCTCGGACCCGGGACCAGCGCGACGAGCTTCCAGGAGCTGACCAACGCCGCCGGGCAGATCCTCAACCAGGTCGATGTCAACGACTTCCCGACCCGAGCCAAGGGCCTCGCTCAGGAGATCATCAACCGAAACCCGGACTTGGTCGGCCTCCAGGAGGCGGCCCTGTGGCGCGACGCGCCGTGCGCTGACAACCCGCTGCCGCCGTCTGCCACCCATGTCCACCCCGGCGGCGACTTCCTGAAGCTGCTCATGAACCAGCTCAACTCCGGCCAGAACCGATACCGCCTGGTGATCGCGAAGCCAGAGTTCGATTTCCAGATCTGGGCCAACACCGATGGCAACGAGATGACCGGTACCCCGATGGGGTGCGACATCGAGGGCCGCCTGACGATGCGCGACGCGATCCTCGCCAAGGTGGGCCGAGTCCAGACGTCGAACCCGAAGAGTGGGACCTTCGACACGCTGCTCCAGGTGACTCCGGGTGGCTTCCCGCTCGACGTGACGCGGGGGTGGACGAGCGTAAATGCCAAGGTCAATGGCAACAGCAAGCTCAGCGACACTCGGTCCTTCCGGTTCGTCAACACCCACCTGGAGGCGTTCGACAACCAGTCGAGCAATCACACCAACCAGAACACCGACGTCGGCAACGGCCAGGTGCGCCAGGCGCAGGCGAACGAGCTGATCGCCAACGGCGGACCGGCCACCGGCTCGCTGCCGGTGATCCTGGTCGGCGACCTGAACTCCGACACCAAGACGCCGATCATCCCCGGTGACGAGCTGGCCGATCGGGACCTGCTCAACGCCGGATTCAAGGAGAAGAGCACCTACGACCCGTTGGGGTGCTGCCTCGACACCGCGGTGCTCACGGTCGGAAGCGGCGGCAACGCGTCGCAGTTCGACCACAAGGTCGACCACATCATGACCGACGATCCCCGCCACCTGAAGCTGGTCGACTCCCTGACCACGGGCCGGCGCCCGCACAACGGGTTCTGGGACTCCGATCACGCGGGCATCTTCAGCACCCTGGACTTCAAGTAGCCGAGGGCCCGGGGCTGCCGGCTGCACGACCCGTCCCGCTCCAGCGAGCGGGACGGGTCGTCTGCGTGCGCAGTCCGAGATGTACAGCACGCTTCCCGCCGCCGCGGCCGGGCAGCCGGTGGCGCCTTGCCACAGGGCGCGACGCGGGATTGGCGCATGAATCTGCTAGCCTCTGACTCAGATTTCTTTGCATTCATGACTCAATGACTCAACAGGAGGGTCTAGTGGGAAAGACGATCGGGATCGACCTTGGGACGACCAATTCGTGCGTAGCCGTGCTGGAGGGCGATGACGCCACCGTGCTCGAGAACGCCGAGGGAGGTCGCACGACGCCATCGGTGGTCGCGTTCACCGACTCGGGAGACCGGCTGGTGGGCACGGTCGCCAAGCGACAGGCCGTGATGAACCCGGAGAACACCGTCTTCTCGATCAAGCGCTTCATGGGCCGCAAGGAGGCTGAGGTCAAGGAGGAGGAGACGATCGTCCCGTACAAGGTCGTCGCCGGCCCGAACGGCGACGTCCGCGTCGACGTGCGCGGCAAGCAGTACTCCCCGCCGGAGATCTCGGCGATGATCCTGTCCAAGCTCCGCGCCGACGCCGAGGCAAAGCTCGGGGAAACCGTCGACTCGGTCGTGATCACCGTCCCCGCCTACTTCAACGACGACCAGCGTCAGGCAACCAAGGACGCGGGCAAGATCGCCGGCCTGGACGTGAAGCGGATCATCAACGAGCCGACCGCGGCGTCGCTCGCCTACGGACTCGACAAGGAGGCCGACCAGACGATCCTGGTCTTCGACCTCGGCGGCGGCACCTTCGACGTATCGGTGCTCGAGATCGGCGACGGCGTGTTCGAGGTCAAGTCCACCGCCGGCGACAACCACCTCGGCGGAGACAACTGGGACAAGGCGATCGTCGAGTGGATGGTCGCCGAGTACAAGAAGGACCAGGGAATCGACCTCTCTGCCGACAAGAACTCGCTCCAGCGGCTGTACGAGGCCGCCGAGAAGGCCAAGATCGAGCTCTCGACGACCCAGGAGACTCAGATCAACCTGCCGTTCATCACCGCTGACGCGAGCGGCCCGAAGCACCTCGAGATGAAGCTGAGCCGCGCGAAGCTCAACGAGCTGACCGCCGAGCTGCTCGACCGGATCGTTGCGCCGCTAAAGCAGGCTCTGTCGGACTCGGGCGGCGCGGACATCGACCACGTCGTGCTGGTCGGCGGAATGACCCGGATGCCCGCCGTCCAGGAGAAGGTCAAGGAGGTGACCGGCAAGGATCCCCACCAGGGGGTGAACCCCGACGAGGTGGTGGCGATCGGCGCCGCGATCCAGGCCGGAGTCCTGGCCGGCGACGTCAAGGACGTGCTGCTGCTCGACGTGACCCCGCTCTCGCTCGGGATCGAGACCAAGGGCGGCGTGTTCACGAAGCTGATCGAGCGCAACACGACGATCCCGACCCGCAAGTCGGAGATCTTCTCGACCGCCGATGACAACCAACCGTCGGTCGAGGTCCACGTGCTCCAGGGCGAGCGCGAGATGGCCGCCTACAACAAGTCGTTGGGCAAGTTCCAGCTCACCGGGATTCCGCCCGCGCCGCGGGGCGTCCCGCAGATCGAGGTCGCGTTCGACATCGACGCCGACGGCATCCTGAACGTGTCGGCGAAGGACCTCGGCACGAGCAAGGAGCAGAAGATCGAGATCAAGGGCGGATCGGGGCTCTCCGAGGACGAGGTCGGACAGATGGTCAAGGACGCCGAGTCCCACGCCGACGAGGATCGGCGCCAGCGGGAGCTCGCTGAGGCCCGCAACGTGGCCGAGAACGCCGCCTATCAGGCAGAGAAGCAGCTCGATGAGATGGGCGACAAGGTCGAGGCGCCGGCCAAGGAGGAGATCACCAAGGCGATCGCGGAGGTCAGGGACGTGCTGTCCTCCGAGGACGCCGAGCAGATCAAGGCCAAGACCGACGCCCTGCAGGCCGCCTTCCACGCGGTCTCGGAGCAGATCTACCAGGCGGCGGCCGAGCAGCAGGCGGCCGCGCAGCCCGGAGGGACCGCGGGCGGTGACGCCGCCTCCGGCAACGGTGCGGCAAGCGAGGCCGACGAGGAGGTCGTGGACGCCGAGGTCGTTGATGACGACCGCTCCTAGACCCGGAGAGCGCGCCGAGGACCGAGAGGCGAGCGAGCGGGCCGCGGGCCGATCCGGCGACGTCGACCAGGCGCCGCCGGAGGCCGGTGCGGAGGCTCAGTCACAGCGGGTCGAGGACGATCTCGATGCGCTGCTCGCCGACACCCGGCGGGAGCGCGATGAGTATCTGGAACTGGCGCAGCGGGCCCGAGCGGACTTCGACAACTACCGAAAGCGCGCCGCTCGCGAAACCCGCGAGGGTGAGCGGCGGGGAAAGGCAACCATCGCTCGCGAGCTCCTTCCGGCGCTCGACAACCTGGAGCGCGCGCTGCGCTCCGCAGGCGTCGACCCCGACGCCGGACCCGACCCCGACGGCGGGGGCGAGCCGGTCAGCGAGGAGGTCACAGCTCAGGAGGCGCTCGCGCGGGGGGTCGCCCTTGTCCTCGGCGAGCTGCGGGCGGCGCTCGACCGAGCCGGGGTCGAGACCTACGATCCGGTCGGCCAGCGGTTCGACCCGGCCGAGCACGAGGCACTTGCCGTTCGCCCGGCCGAGGACGGCGACGAGGGCGGGATCGTGATCGAGACGCTCGAGAAGGGCTACCGGCTCGACGGCCAGGTGTTGAGGGCCGCGCGAGTGGTGGTGAGCGAGTAAGGGGCGGCGTGGCTGATCGCGACCTGTACTCGGTGCTCGGCGTCCCGCGCAAGGCGGAGGCCGACGAGATCAAGAAGGCCTACCGGAAGCTGGCTCGCAAATACCACCCGGACCGAAACCCTGGTGACGATGAGTCCGAGGAGCGCTTCAAGGAGGTCCAGGAGGCCTACGACACGCTCTCGGACCCCGAGAAGCGAAAGCAGTACGACGCCGGTGGGATGTTCTCCGGCTTCGGGCCGCGGGGGTTCAGCGGCGGGGGCTTCACATCCGATCTTGGCGACATCTTCTCGACCGTCTTCGGACGGCGCGGCGACCCGCACGGGCCCACGGCTCGCGGCCGCGATCTGGAGACCGAGGTCAGGCTCTCGTTCGAGCAGGCGATGCAGGGGACCGAGGTCAGGGTCACGGTGCCGAAGCAGTCGACCTGCGCCACCTGTGGCGGCAGCGGAGCGAAGCCCGGCACCTCGCCGACCGTCTGCCCGCGCTGCCACGGGCGCGGCATCGACTCCGAGAGCCAGGGCTTCTTCTCGATCAGCCAGCCGTGCCCCCAATGCGGAGGCCGCGGAGAGGTCATCGACAGCCCCTGCCCCACCTGTGCCGGCTCGGGCCTGACCATGCAGCGAAAGCGCTATCGCGTCAAGGTGCCTGCCGGAGTGCGGGACGGGAGCCGGATCAGGGTGGCGGGAAAGGGAGAGGACGGACCCCGCGGAGGCCCGCCGGGCGACCTCTATGTGGTCACCAGGGTGAGCCCTTCGCCCGTCTTCTCGCAGCGCCCGGACGGCACCCTCGAGGTGGCGACCCCCATCACGATCGCCGAGGCGATCGAGGGCGCGACGATCGAGGTTCCGACCCTGAACGGAACGAAGCGGATTCGGATCCCCGCGGGGACCCAGCACGGAACGATCCAGCGGCTCCGTGGCGAGGGAGCGCCGAAGCCGGGAGGCGGCGCCCGAGGAGACATCCTCTATCGCCTGGAGGTCGAGGTTCCGAAGGAGCTGAGCAGCGACCAGAAGGCCGCCCTGGGCGAGTTCTCGAACGCGATGAACGACCACGACCCCCGCGAGCGCCTGCTTCGTGAGGCGTCCGGGCGGAAGGGGAAGGTGGACACGTCGTGACCGATTCGCGCCGTCGAAAGCCACGCGCCACGCGGATCGAGCTCGGGGCCCGGTTCGACCAGGGGCGGGCGGTCTTCATGATCTCGGTCGCCGCCGAGCTGGCCGACATGCATCCGCAGACGCTTCGCATGTACGAGGCGCGTGGCCTGATCACGCCGAAGCGCTCGCCGAAGAACACCCGCCTCTACTCGGTCGAGGACGTCGAGCGCCTGCGGCGGATCCAGCAGATGACGGCCGAGGAGGGCCTCAACCTGGCCGGCGTCGAAGCGGTGCTCGGGCTCGAGCACCAACTTGCGCGGCTCCGGGCCGAGCTCGGGAGGATGCGCGCCCGAGCCGCGGACCTGGAACGTCAGATGCTCACCGAAGTGGAGCGAGTAAAGCGCTCCGTACGCGCCGAGATAGTGCCCTATGGCGCCTACGACGGAAGTCGGATCATTTCGCGTCGCGAGGATGCGCCGATTCGCATTCCGGTGGAGCGACGAGGGCGCAGCGCCGCGGGCGAGGCCGAGGGATCCAGCGACGCCTAGGAAAGGAGGTCCGATGCAGCCAGACCGGTTCACGATCAAGTCTCAGGAGGCGGTTGCCGCCTCACAGCGACTCGCCGCCGAGCGCCGAAACCCCGAGGTCGTTCCGCCCCATCTGCTCCTCGCGCTGCTCGACGCCGAGGACGGGCTAGTCGCGCCGGTCCTTCAGAAGCTGGGAGCCGACGCGGCGGCGATCCGCCAGCGCGCCCTGGCCGAGGTCGAATCGCTGCCGACCCTCGGCGGGGATGCCGAGCCCGAGGTGCGGCCCGCCCAGAGCTTCGTTCGGACCCTTCAGCGGGCCGAGAAGGAGATGGCGGCCCTGGCCGACGAGTACATCTCGACCGAGCACATCCTGCTGGCGCTCGCCGACCACTCTTCGGGGGTCTCCGCCCTGCTGCCCGACCGCGGCGAGCTTGCAGGCGCGATCGCCGAGGTCAGGGGGCCGCACCGGGTCACCTCCCCGACCCCGGAGGACACCATGCAGGCGCTGGAGAAGTACGGGCGCGACCTGACCGCGGAGGCGGAGCAGGGCAAGCTGGATCCGGTGATCGGGCGGGACGAGGAGGTCAGGCGGGTGCTTCAGGTGCTGTCGCGACGGACCAAGAACAACCCGGTCCTGATCGGCGATCCGGGGGTGGGCAAGACGGCGATCGTCGAGGGGCTCGCGCAGCGGATCGTCGCTGGCGACGTTCCGGAGAGCCTTCGCGACCGCCGAGTCATCGCGCTCGACATCGGCGCCCTCCTGGCCGGCTCGAAGTACCGGGGCGAGTTCGAGGAGCGGCTGAAGGCGGTGCTGAAGGAGGTTCAGGCGGCCGAGGGCCAGGTCGTCCTGTTCATGGACGAGCTGCACACGATCGTCGGGGCCGGGGCAGCCGAGGGTGCGGTGGACGCCGCAAACCTGCTGAAGCCGATGCTGGCCAGGGGCGAGCTTCGCGCCGTCGGAGCGACGACCTTGGACGAGTACCGCAAGCACATCGAGAAGGACGCGGCGCTTGAGCGTCGCTTCCAGCCCGTATTCGTCGACGAGCCCGACGTCGGCGACACGATCGCCATCCTGCGCGGCCTGAAGGAGCGCTACGAGGTCCACCACGGGGTTCGCATCACCGACGCCGCGATCGTCGCGGCGGCCACCCTGTCGGAGCGCTACATCCCGGACCGTTTCCTCCCCGACAAGGCGATCGACCTGATCGACGAGTCGGCTTCCAGGCTGAAGATCGAGATCGACTCCATGCCGACCGAGATCGACGAGGTGGAACGGCGAATCCAGCAGCTCGAGATCGAGCGTGAGGCCCTCAAGAAGGAGACCGATGACGCGTCCGCGGCACGACGCGAGGCGATCGAGGCCGAGCTCGCCGAGCTCAGTGAGCGGTCGGCAGAGATGAAGGTCCGCTGGCAGAACGAGAAGGGGGCCATCGAGGCGATCAAGGAGGCCAAGGCGCGGCTGGAGGAGGCCAACCGCGAGGCCGAGCGCGCCGAGCGCGACGCCGATCTGGAGCGCGCCGCCCAGCTCCGCTACGGCGAGATCCCCGAGCTCGAGGCCACCGTGATCGAGCAGCAGGAGCGACTCACCGAGCTGCACGAGCATGGAGGGTCGATGCTGACCGAGGAGGTGACCGAGGAGGACGTCGCCGAGGTGGTGGGCAAGTGGACCGGGATTCCGGTCTCGCGGCTGATGGAGGGTGAGGTCGAGAAACTGATCCACATGGAGGAGCGCCTGCACGAGCGGGTGGTCGGCCAGGACGAGGCCACCGAGGCGGTGTCGAACGCTCTGCGCCGCTCGCGGGCCGGGCTGGCCGACCCGAACAGCCCGATCGGCGTCTTTTTGTTCTTGGGCCCGACCGGGGTCGGCAAGACGGAGCTCGCGAGGGCGCTCGCCGAGTTCATGTTCGACTCCGAGCAGGCGATCGTGCGCATCGACATGTCCGAGTACATGGAGAAGCACACGGTCGCGCGGCTGATCGGCGCGCCACCCGGGTATGTCGGCTACGAGGAGGGCGGGCAGTTGACGGAGGCGGTCCGCCGGCGTCCCTACGCGGTCATTCTGCTGGACGAGATCGAGAAGGCCCACCCGGACGTCTTCAACGTCCTGCTCCAGATCATGGACGAGGGCCGGCTGACGGACGGCCAAGGCCGCACGGTCTCCTTCAAGCACTCGATCCTGATCATGACCTCGAATGTCGGCAGCCAGTACATCGCCGACGCCTCCGGCGCCGACGGCGGCGGAGGCCTCGACGCCGCTACCCGCGACAAGATCGAGGGCGTCCTGAGGGAAACCTTCAAGCCAGAGTTCCTCAACCGAATCGACGACACGGTGATCTTCCATCGGCTGAGCCGGGACGACCTCGGCCGGATCGTCGAGCTTCAGCTCGCCCAGCTCGCGGGGCGCCTGCGCGAGAAGGGGATCGAGGTGACGTTGACCGACGACGCACGCACCCTGCTCGGCAACCTCGGCTATGACCCGACCTACGGGGCGAGGCCCCTGAAGCGGGTGATCCAGCGGGAGCTGATCGACAAGCTGGCCATGAAGATCCTCGAGGGAGAGTTCCGCGAGGGGGACCGGGTCGAGGTCGACGCCACCGAGGGCGAGCTGACCTTCCGCGCCGCGGACCGGGTCGAGGCGGGCCGCTGACCCGACGGCCGGCGCTCAGGCGGACGGCCGGGACGCGACACTGATCACCCGCACGCGGCGATCGAGCCTGCGCCGCACCCGCTCGATCTGGCGCTCATACCCGGGTTCGGTGACGAAGGTCACCTCCTGGGCTCCGAACGTGCGCAGGCTGTCCTCGACCGCCTGGACGAGGTCGGAGTCGCCGACCTGCCCCCGTCCGGAGAGCTCTGCCGTGGCGAGCGAGCCCAGGGAGATGGCGAGCCGACGCTGAGCATCGAAGCGGGCGGCATCCACGTCGGACAGCCAGTGGGCGACGGGGCTGTTGACGGCCGGCGCGAGCAGCAGGATCTCGGTCTCCGAGGCGCCGGCCGCGGATGCCCCCGCCGCGGCGATCTCGGCGACCTCCCCGACCGCGACCGGATCATCGAGGGTGGCGGTCAGGACGACCAGCAGCGCGAAGCGGCCGGCCGTCCCAGGCGCGACCTCGATCGGCTCCTCGAACACCGCGACCGCGGCGGTGATCAGGATGACCGCTGCGGCCAGGGCCCCCACCGCCAGGCCGACGCCCGGCCCGCCGAACATGAACGCGGCGGTGATCGGCACCACGATCGCGGCGACGATCGCCGGGAGCATCCACGGCCTCAGCCGAAGCGGCTCGAGCTTCTTCACGCCCCCCCCACGGCGTGGCGATCAGCCCGAGTCTGGACGGCGCTCGGCGCCCCGGACCATGGGGCGCACTATCGGGACGGTCTTGGGCATGCGGTCGGGCTCCGTGAGGACGAGCTCGGTGACCGAGTCCGGGTAGTGGTCGAGGTTGTGGCCGGTCCCGGCCCCCAGCTCGAGCGTTCGGCCGCGGGCGTCGCGCAGCAGCTCAGCGCGCATCTCAGCGAGACCGCCCCGCTCGACCCCACGGGTCAGCAGGTCATATGCGGCGGCGAAGATCGGGTGTCCTCGCAAGGTAGGCTCAGGCTAACCGAGCGGCCCGAGCGCCGAGGCTTTCCGGTGACCGGCCGCCGCGAACCGAATAGGAGGAGGAGATGGCCGTTTTCATCATGCTGACCCGCCTCAACTCCAACGGCGTGAAGACGTTGAAGGACAACCCGGGCCGGGTCCACGAGGTGAACCGTGAGGTCGAGCAGCTCGGCGTCAAGGTGCTGAACCAGTGGGCTACGCTCGGCGAGTACGACTTCGTGAGCGTGGTCGAGGCCCCCGACGAGCGGACGATGGCGAAGGTCTCGGTCGAGCTCGGCTCGCGCGGAACGACGACCAACCAAACGATGTCGGCGATCCCGGCCGAGGAGTTCACTAACTCGCTGTGACGGATCGCGGTTCCGGTTGACAGTGCCGCCCCGATGAGAGTCCTCGTCGTCGGAGGCGGGGGGCGCGAGCATGCGATCGTGCGCTCCCTTGCCCGGTCACGCCCGGACTCCGAGCGCCTGTGCTCACCCGGGAACGCGGGCATCGCCGCCGACGCCCGATGCATCGATCCGGGCGACGGCGTGGCCGCGATCGTCGAAGCCGCCGCCGCCGAGCGGGTCGACCTGGTGGTGGTGGGGCCCGAGGCTCCTCTGGTGGCCGGGCTCGTCGATGCTCTCGAGGCGAGCGGCGTCCCCGCCTTTGGCCCTCGGGCAGAGGCGGCCAGGATCGAGGGGTCGAAGGTGCACGCCAAGGAGCTGATGGCCGCCGCCGGGGTGCCAACCGCATCCCACGCCGTGATGCGCTCTCGCCAAGAGGCGCTCGAGCGCCTCGCCCGCACCTCATACCCTGCCGTCCTGAAGGCCGACGGGCTCGCCGCCGGAAAGGGAGTGGTGATCGCCGCCACCGAGGCCGAAGCGACCGAGGCAGTCGAGATGTTCTTCGTCGAGCGGCGATTCGGAGACACCGAGGTGGTGCTAGAGGAGCACCTGGAGGGCGAGGAGCTGTCCCTGCTCGCGCTCTGCGACGGCGAGAACGTCCTCCCGCTCGCCCCCGCCCAGGACTACAAGCGGATCCTCGACGGAGACCTCGGCCCGAACACCGGCGGCATGGGGAGCTACTCGCCGGTTCCCGGGTTCGACCAGGCTCGAGCCGAGCAGATCGCCGATCTCGTCCATCGACCGATCGTCGACCTGATGAGTCGCCGGGGCACCCCGTATCACGGGGTTCTCTACGCGGGGTTGATGATCACCGACGACGGCCCGAAGGCGCTGGAGTTCAACTGCCGCTTCGGGGACCCCGAGACGCAGGCGGTCCTGCCCCGCCTGCGCTCCGACCTGGCCGACCTCTGCCTCGCGGCACGCGATCCCGGCGGCCTCGCGGGAGTGGATGCGGAGTTCAGCGACGATTGGGCAGTGAGCGTGGTGATCGCGTCCGCGGGCTATCCCGCCTCCGCGTCGAAGGGGGATCTGATCAGCGGCCTGGCGGACGCGGCGGCGCTCGACGGGATCGAGGTCACGCACGCGGGTACGGCGCGCTCGGCAGAGGGGATCGTCACCGCCGGAGGCCGGGTGCTGAACGTGACGGCGCTCGGATCGACACCCGGCGAGGCACGCGACCGAGCCTACGAGGCCGCCGCGCTGATCGCCTTCGACGGAATGCAGATGCGGACCGACATCGCCGCGCGGGCGGTCGAGACGATGGCGGGGCGCTAGGCCGGGAACGGCCGAGTGCCGCGCGAGAATCCTCCCAGCAACCGAACGAGAGGGATCGATGGAGACAATCGAGCCGGAGGGCACACCGAGCAAGGAGACGGAGACGGCGACCATGCCATCCGAGCCGGAGCTCGAGGCCCTGTTCGAGGAGATCGAGGTCGATGCGCCCCGGGTCGGGATCATCATGGGCTCCGCCAACGACAAGCCCAAGATGCACGGGGCCGGCAAGGCGCTCGAGGAAAAGGGCATCAGCTACGAGGTGAGGGTGATGAGCGCCCATCGCGACCCGGAGAAGGTTCGCGAGTACTGCTACGCGGCGCGGATGCGCGGTCTGAAGGTGATCATCGCGGGGGCGGGCATGTCCGCCGCGCTTCCCGGGGTGGCGGCCGCCCACACCGACCTACCGGTCCTGGGGGTTCCGCTGACGGGCGGTGGCCTTGGCGGGATGGATGCGCTGCTGTCGGCGGTTCAGATGCCTCCGGGCGTGCCCGTGGGCTGCGTGGCCATCGACGGCTCCAAGAACGCCGGGCTGCTGGCGGCGCGGATCATCGCCACCTGATGGACCGCGCAAGGGCAGCGAGCGCGTCGGGAGCGCTCACGGGGAGACCCGCGTGATCGAGCGCTACACCCGCCCGGAGATGGGCGCGGTGTGGACCGCCCGCCGGCGGATGGAGGCCTGGCTGTCGGTCGAGCTCGCGGCGCTGGATGCCTGGGCGGCCGAGGGACGAGTGCCGGCCGACGCGGCCGCGGCGTGCCGGGAGCGGGCGGAGTTCACCGTCGAGGCCGTCGATGAGCGCGAGCGCGCGACCGGCCACGACCTGGCCGCGTTCGTGGACGTCGTGGCCGGATCGATCGGGCCCGAGGGGCGGTGGGTCCACTACGGGCTGACCTCCTCCGACATCCTCGACTCGGCGCTCGCCGTCCAGCTAGCCGAGGCGGGAGAGCTGCTCGCCGCGGGGGCGCGGGAGTATCGCGACGCCCTGATCGAGCGGGCTCTCGAACACCGCGAGACCCTGACGGTGGGCCGCACCCACGGAATCCATGCCGAGCCCACCACCTTCGGCCTGCGCCTTGCAGGCTTCGCCTTCGAGGCCGACCGCAACCTGCATCGTCTGGAGCGTGTGATCGAGGGCATCCGGGTCGGCAAGCTCTCGGGCGCAGTCGGCACCTACGCTTCCGTGCCGCCGGCGGTCGAGCGCAGGGTCATGGAGTCGCTCGGGCTTCGCGCCGAAGACGTCTCCACCCAGGTGGTGCCACGGGATCGACACGCCGAGCTCGTCTCCGCAATCGCCCTCGCCGGCGCCGGGCTCGAACGGTTCGCGACGGAGATCCGGAACCTACAGCGAACCGAGGTGCGCGAGGTCTCCGAGCCGTTCGGCGCCTCCCAGAAGGGATCGTCGGCGATGCCGCACAAGCGCAACCCGATCCTCTCTGAGCGGCTGTCGGGCCTGGCCCGAGTCCTGCGCGGCTATGCGCAGACGGCGATCGAGAACGTCGCCCTGTGGCACGAGCGCGACATCTCCCACTCGGGGGCCGAGCGGATCGTCCTCCCGGACGCGACGATCCTGCTCGACTACATGCAGGGTCTGGGAGGGCGGCTGGCGCGCGAGATGACGATCGACGAGGCGCGGATGCGCGAAAACCTCGAGCTGACCCACGGCGCCATTTACAGCCAGCGCGCCCTCAGCGCCCTGGTCGAGTCCGGGTTGGAGCGCGATGCCGCATATCGGATCGTCCAGGAGTCGGCCCAGCGCGCCTGGAACGAGGGTACGAGCTTCCGCGAGCTGCTGGCCGGCGACGCCGAGGAGGCCGGCGTCGACCTCGATGACGTTTTTGATCCCGGCGCCTACCTCGCTCATCTGCCCGAGGTGTTCGAGCGGCTCGAGGCCCTTCGGGGCTAGGCGCGCCGCTCGATCAGAACCACCGGGGTTCCGCCGCTCGGCGACAGGGTGAGGTTTCGCCGCACCATCCGCTCGGGCCGATCAGCCGCCGGCGCGAGGCTGGCGCGGCTCAGGATGGCGCTCAGCACCACCCGCATCTCGAACTGGGCAAAGGCGGCGCCGATGCACCGTCTGGTGCCGCCCCCGAACGGGACCCAGCTGAAGGTCTCCGGCCCGCCGCCGAGGAAGCGCTCCGGCCGGAACGCGTGCGGGTCCGGGTAGACGTCGCGACGGGTGTGCGCCAGGTAGATCGCCGGCATCACCACGGTCCCGGCCGGCAGAAGGTGTCCGCCCAGCGCGGTCGCGGCGCCAAGCTGGCGGCCGACGAACGGCACCACGGGCCGAACCCGCAGGGTCTCCTCGATCACGGCGTCGAGGTAGGCGTGGTCCCCGGCGTCGATCTCGCCGCGCAGCCTGCTGAGCTCCGCCGGGGCCCACAACAGGAGGTCGAAGGCCCAGGCCAATGCCGTGGCGGTGGTTTCGTGGCCGGCCAAAAGGAGGGTCATCAACTGGTCGCGCAGCTCGGCATCGGACATCTGTGAGCCGTCGTCGAAGCGAGCGGCGACCAGCAGGGAGAGGATGTCTGAACGCTCGGAGACCTCGGGGTCGGCGCGACGCTCGGCGATCTCCTCGAAGAGCAGCCGGTCGGCCTCGGCGATCATCGCCGAAACGCGCCTGTACGGGGGGAGCCGCCGCACACCGCCGATCGTCGAGGCCGATCGCAAGCGGCGAGCGGGTCGTTCCCAGGATCGCGACCAGGCTTCGGCGAAGATCGGTTCGGCGACGGTCGTCGGCGACCCCGAACACTGCTCGAAGGATCACCTCGAGCGTGATCGCCTGCATGCGCGGATGGAGCTCGAACGGGGTGTCGAGCGGCCACGACGCGAGCTCGCGCTCAGCGGCGCCGGCCATCACCTCCTCGTAGGCGCGCATCCTCTCGCCGTGGAAGGGCGGGAGCATCAGCCGGCGGCGGCGCAGGTGCTCGTCGCCCTCCAGAACGAGCAGCGACCGCTGCCCCAGAAGCGGTGCGAGGATGGCGTTTCGCGCGGGGGAGAGGGTGTTGTCGCGATCGTCGCCGAAGAGGCGCTTGAGCGAGGACGGGTCGGAGATGAAGACGAGCGGCCCGACGCGGAGGACCCGGGCGGTGAAGGTGTCGCCGAAGCGCCGGCGGCAGTCCTCCAGGAAGGGGACCGGACGCGCCATCAGCCGAGCCGTCTGGAGCGCCGAGGGCAACCGCGGCCCGGGCGGCAGCCCCTCGATCTCCCGCTGCGGCCCGAGGGGTCGGCCCTCTGCGTCGACCTCGTGCGGGTTGGTCGCGGTCTCGATCCCCATCGAACTGAGTATGCACGTGCGGGGGCACCGTGTCCGCTCCGAGGCCCTTGTTAGCATCGCCTCGCCCGATGACCGTGGCCCTGGCAGACCTTCCCCTTCACTCGACCGGCAAGGTCCGCGAGATGTACGAGGTCGACGACGACCTGGTGATGGTCGCCTCGGATCGGATCTCCGCGTACGACGTGATCATGCCCAACCCGATCCCCGACAAGGGGCGGGTGCTGACCCAGATGTCGCTGTTCTGGTTCGACAGCACCTCGCACGTCTGCCCCAACCACTTCGTATCCCAGCAGGTCCCCGAGGAGGTCGCCGGACGGGCGATCCGTGTCAAGCGCCTCGACATGTACCCGATCGAGTGCGTGGTTCGGGGATACCTATCGGGCTCGGGGTGGCGCGAGTACCGCGAGTCGGGGTCGGTGTGCGGAATCGAGCTGCCCGCAGGGCTGGTCGAGTCGGATCGCCTTCCGGAGCCGATCTTCACCCCCGCCACGAAGGCAGAGGTTGGCGATCACGACGAGAACATCGACTTCGACCGGGCCGCCGAGATCATCGGTGATCGCCCCCTCGTCGAGGAGCTGCGCCGGATCTCGATCGAGCTCTACGAGCACGCCGCGGCGCACGCGGAGGGGCAGGGGATCATCCTCGCCGACACCAAGTTCGAGTTCGGCTCCTCGCCGGGAGCCGAGGTGGTGCTCGGCGACGAGGTCTTCACCCCTGACTCGTCACGCTTCTGGCCGGCCGACGACTACGCGCCGGGCCGGGCGCAGAAGTCGTTCGACAAGCAGTACCTGCGGGACTGGCTCGACCAAACCGGCTGGGACCATCGCCCTCCGGCTCCCGACCTCCCTGAGGACGTGGTCGAGAACACCCGCGCCCGCTACCTGGACGCCTACGAGCGGATCACCGGCGCGCCGCTCGATTGAGCTAGCGACGAAGTCGCGGTAGGGACGCCTACGACCTGCCGCCCGGCAACGCACCCGAACCCGCCGAAAAAGTAGGCGAAGGCGAGGCTTTCGGCGAGTATTCAAGGCCGAAGGCGAGGCTTTCGGCGGAGTTACTTCTCCACCTCGTAGCCAAGCTCGGCGAGCAGGTTTCCGGCCACGCCCTCAAACGCCGCGCGGTCCTCGGCGGACATCTCGGTTCGCCAGCGGCCCACCCGACTCGAGCTGGGGGGGCTCTTGACGAGCTCGTGCTGGCGCTGGCGCTCCTCGGCGGTGATCGTGCCTCCGCCGAGCGGGTGGAAGTCGCGGATCACCTCCTTCATTCGCTGCTCGGCGCCGTGGTGGTACTCGAGCATGCTCGGGCTCCACGGCAGGTCGACGAACTCGGCTATCCGTCGCAGCAGGGGCTCGGGGTCGGCGACCAGGTCCTCATAGCGGAGCTCCATGTAGGTGCCGGCCGCGAGGCGCCGGGCGCGATGGCGCGCCCTGCTCAGCTCGTCCACCCATTTCGTTGCCGCCGCCTGGACGTCTCCCGGACCCCAGCTCACCTCGCTCAGCGACATCGCGACATCGCGGCCGTCGCGGATCAGGTGGATGAAGCGGGCCTCGGGCAGCGCGCGCTGGATCCGCTTCGCCTTCCAGGTGTACGGCGGGGACTTGTCGCCCCAGCGAGGCTTTCCCTCATGCGCCGCGTAGGCCTCGAAGAACGATCGCGCCGCGTCGCCTGCGGTCAGCGGGTCGTGGCGCGCCATTCGGGTCCGGACCTGATCGGGATCGATGTCGATGTCTCCCCACCGGGGGTGGCTCGTGATCAGCTCCATGGCGCGCTCGCGAAGCTCGTCGCCCTCCACCCCTTCCTTCGTCCAGCGGTCGAAGTGCGTGAAGAGCCTGGGAAGAAAGTGTGTCTCGGGCGGGATCGTCAGCTCCGGATGAGCGTCGAGCATGAGCCGCAGAAGCGTGGTGCCCGAGCGCGCGATTCCGACCACGAACGGCGCCGGCGTGCGCACCGAGTCATGCGGATGGCCACGCCTGGCGCCTGATGGCCGGCGAGCCCCCCGCCGGCGAATGCCGTCGAGCAATCCCATGGGCGCCGATACTCTTTCACGTCTTGTGGACCGGCTGAGGCCCTGGAACGCGCCGCTTGAGATCCCCGACTGCCCGCGGGGGTGGGAGACGGGACCCCCGACCTATGTGGGGATCGGCGCCCAGCGCTGCGGCACCAGCTGGTGGTACGACTCGATGCGGCGCCACCCCCGGATCCGCCGCTCTCCGCTTGGCAAGGAGGTCCACTACTTCGACCGCTTCTGGCGCGGCGACGAGCCCGATGACATCGCGGCCGAGTACGCCTCGCTGTTCCCCCGGCCCGAGGGACAGCTGGTCGGCGAGTGGACCCCGCGCTACCTGGCCGACTTCTGGTCGATTCGCCTCCTGCGAAAGGCAGCCCCTGAGGCGCGCATCCTGGTCATGCTCCGGGATCCGGTCGCCCGCTACCGCTCCGCCGCGGCTCGCCTGGTGCGGATGGCCGAAGAGCAGGGGGATCGCGTCCGGCTGCCCTCGATCGGCGATGCGACCTGGCGCGGGTTCTACTTCCAGCAGCTTCGCCACGTATTCGAGTTCTTCCCGCGCGAGCAGGTGCTGGTCCTCCAGTTCGAGCGCTGCGTCGCCGACCCGGTCGGCGAGATGGAGCGGACCTGGCGCTTCGTCGGCGTCGAGCCCCTAGACGAGGCGCCCGAGCGCCTGCTGAAGCATCGGCAGGCCGGCAGCGGAACCCCGCAGCTCGAACCGGAGCTGACCGCCGAGCTAGCGGCGCGCTACCGCGAGGACTCGGCAAGGCTCGCCGAGCTCTGTCCCGAGATCGACCTCTCGCTGTGGACCAACGTCGCCGGAGACGGCCCTCAGCGAGACCGGGCCCCCGCCGACGCCGCGGTCAGCTGAGCGCGCCGGCGCGGAGCGCGCGAAGGCGATCGCGAAGGCGGGCGTCCTCGACCAGGCCCCGTCGTCGGGCGCGGCCACGACGATCTGCTCCTCGTAGTGGGCCTCCAGGCCGCCCTCCTGGAAGACCTCGTAGAGCCGTCTCCAGGTTCGCCCGGTGCGCTGTGGCAGCTCGGTGTTGCGGGCGTAGGCACTGCCCCCCTTGGCGATCTTGTTCTCGAACTGGGAATAGGTGCGCATCGGGAAGTGGAGGATCTCGATCGATCCGTCGTCGAGGCGCTCGCCCGGATTCGCGCCCTCGACGCGGTGGTTGCCCTGCACGACCGTGATCTCGGGGTCTGCTCGATGGGCGACCTTGGGCGGCAGGGGCTTGCCGAGCGGGTTCAGCGACTCGCGCTCGCGCAGGGTCATCCGCTCCCAAAAGGCCCGGCCGTCCTCGGGGCGCGGCACGAAGTTGGAGCGGTGAGCGACGACGACGCCGATCTCGTCTCCCAGCTGCTCGAGGGTCGATTTCAAGGTCCCCGAGCGAGGCCACCAGAACTCGTCGGCGTCGTTGTTGATCACCCAGTCGGCACCCTCGGTGGCCGCCATCCTCGCCATCCGGGTCACCCACCGGCCTTGTGAATAGTCGTCGGTCGGCTCGAGCAGGAGCCTGACCACGCCGCGAGCCTCGTAGGCACGCAGGATCTCGAGGGTACGGTCGGTCGACCCGTTGTCGGTGACGATCACCCGGTCGACACCCTGGGCGAGGTGAAACTCGAGGTTCTCACGGACGATGTCCTCCTCGTCGCGCAGCAGCAGGGTCATGAACAGCTTCATGAGGTGATTCCTAGCACCTGGATCGGGGGGCCCGAAGCGTCCATACAATGCCGCCCTTGGCCGAGGCCGGACCCGAAACCCCGCCGGTGCGCGTCGCGATGGCCTACAAGATCCGGGACGAGGGTGACGTCCTCGAGCACAACCTGCGCTTTCACCACGCGCTCGGCGTCGATCACTTCATCGTCACCGACAACGGATCCACGGACGAGACGGTGGACATCCTCGCCCGGTACGAGAGTGCCGGCCTGGCGACCGTGATCAGGGCGCCGAACATGGATTACCGCGAGGAGGGCGCACGGTGGATGACCGACATGGCCCGCCTCGCGGCGACCGACCTGGGGGCCGACTGGGTTGTCCACACCGACGCCGACGAGTTCTGGTGGCCGATCGAGGGCTCGCTGAAGGACGTCCTGGGCTCGGTGCTCGACCCCTACGGAGTGCTTGTCGCCCCCAGATGCGAGTTCATCGGCCGGCCGGATGGTGAGGGCTCGTTCGCCGACCGCCTGACGATTCGCGAGGTCCGCGCCCGCTACCAGCCGAAGGTCGCCCACCGGGCCGACCCCGACGTCGTGATGCTCGATCGCGGCCCGCACGACGTCGCCGCGCTCGGTCCGTCCGGCGACGTTGCCGACAGCGTGCGCCCGCCGGGACGGCCCGTCCACCGGGTGATCCGCAACAAGGAGCTCGGGGCGAGCGCCTGGTCCGACGACGAGACGCGCCTTCTGTGGGCGCCGTGGTGGCCGGTTCGGATCCTTCACTTCCCCGTTCGCTCATCGGCGCAGTTCAAGCGACGCACCCAGATCGCGATCTTCGAGGGCATGTTCCCCGACCGGGGGCGGTTCCGGCGTCTGCGAGAGCACTATGAGCAGGGTCGCTTCGGCGAGCTCTACCGGGAGCTGATCTTCGACCAGGCTGAGGTCGACGAGGGCCTGGAAAAGGGCCGCCTGGTGGTCGACGAGCGGTTCGCCCGCCTGCTCGCCAGGTGTCCCGACCCGCTCAACGGCGGGCAATCCGGCACTCTCGGGGTCGAGCCCTCGACCGAGGAGCTCGAAAGCGACCGCGCCGCGCTGGAGCTCGACGCCATGCACACGCTCTCCCGGACCAGCCGGTGGCTGATGGTCAACCGCGACCGCAATCGCGAGCGACTCGCCAAGGCGATCGAGCAGCGCGACGAGGCGCAGGCTCAAGCCAAGCGGCTGGGCCGCCGTGGCAAGGCCGGCCCGCTGTCCCGGCTGCGTCGCGCCGTGCGGCGGCGGCCCGCCTAGATCGGGATTTGGCCGGGTAGGACGGCCGGCCTGGGCGCCGGCCGAGATTCGGGTCCCGCCCCCGGACCGACGTCACTCAGCGGTCGGCGACGGCCCGGCAGCAACCCACCCACTGGCTATGGTTCCGCCGATGTCGCGCTACCTGGTCACGGGGTGTGCGGGCTTCATCGGCTCGACACTGGTTGACGCGCTGCTGGCCGACGGCTGCGAGGTCATCGGCATCGACGCGTTCACCGACTACTACCCGCGCGAGCGCAAGGAGGCCTCGATCGCCGAGGCACGCTCGAATCCGGCCTTCGAGCTATTCGAGCACGATCTGGGCGAGGCACCCCCACCGCCCGAAGCCCTCGAGGGAACGGCCGGGATCTTCCACCTCGCAGCGCGGCCGGGGGTTCGCGCCAGCTGGGGGGAGGGCTTCGAGCCGTATCTCCACGACAACGCCCTGGCGACGCATCGCGTCGCCGAGTCCGCGGCCGCCCGAGGCCTGCGGCTCGTCTTCGCCTCCTCCTCGTCCGTTTACGGCGACGCGCTCAGCTATCCGACCAGCGAGGACGCGCCTCCGGCGCCCGTGTCGCCATACGGGGTCACCAAACTGACCTGCGAGCACCTGCTGCGCGCCCATTCCCGCAACTTCGGGCTCGACTACGCGGCGCTCCGCTACTTCACGGTGTACGGGCCCCGCCAGCGACCCGATATGGCGTTCGCGCGGCTGGTCGAGACGGCGGCGGGCGGCGCGCCATTCGACGTCTACGGCGACGGCGCCCAGTCTCGTGACTTCACCTTCGTCGGCGACGCGGTCGCGGCGACGATCCTCGCGATGCGCCGAGGCGAGTCGGGAGGCACCTACAACGTGGGTGGTGGCACCGAGGCATCACTGCGAGAGGTCGTCACGATCCTCGAGGAGCTCAGCGGGCGCGAGCTCGAGGTGCGCTACGGGAAGGTCGCCGCCGGGGACGTCCGGAGGACCCTGGCGGACACGGCGCGGATCCGCGAGGCGGTCGGCTGGAAGCCCGAGGTGGGGCTTCGCGAGGGGCTCGGCAGCATGCTGGACGCGGTCGAGGCGATCGTCCCCGCCGGCCGGGACAACGCCTAGAGGCGCGGGCGCCGTGCGACTCGCGATGACAATCCTCGTTCGGGATGCCGAGGACCTGATCGAGACGAACCTCCGCTATCACCGAGCACAGGGTGTCGATCTGTTCCTGATTGGGGACAACGGGTCGACCGATCGCACCCTGGAGATCCTCGAGCCCTACCGGGAGGCGGGACTGGTCGAGCTCGACCACATCGAGGGCGACGCCCGCGAGGTGTGGTCGGAGGGCCGAACGATGCTCGCTCGCAAGGCCTACGATCGCGGCGCCGACTGGGTGATTCACGACGACCACGACGAGTTCTGGTGGCCCCTGACGGGAACCCTCAAGGACACACTCGCAGCGATCCCCGAACGATTCGGACTCGTCTCAGCGCCGCGGACGGAGTTCGTCGCCCGCTCCGGCGAAGAGTTCTGGCCAGAGCGCCTCACCGTGCGGGAGAGCCGGTTCCGGCGCCCGCCGAAGATCATCCACCGCACTCATCCTCTGGTCAGGATCAGGCAGCCACACCCGGTCGACATCTGGATCGACCAGGGCGGCTCCCCGCGGGACGGCCTTGTGGGCCGGCCGGTCCGGCGCGCTCGCGAAGCCCACTCCGAGTCGACCGAGCTCGAGCTGTTGCTGTCGCCATCGTTCACGATCGGAGTCCTTCACTTCCCGGTTCGCTCGCTGAAGCAATACACCCGCCTGGTGGGCATCGCGGTTGCGAATGGCGACCTGAGTCGCGATGAGGAGTCGCGCAGGGTGCGGGACGCGTACAAGGCGGGGAGGCTCGAAGAGGTCTATCGCGAGATGGTGTTCGAGGACGAGGAGATCAGCAGCGGCATCGAGGCCAGGGATCTCGTGCAGGACACGGGCTTTCGCGACTACCTGCGAAAGTGCCCGGATCCGCTCAGGGATCAGGAGGGGCCCGGGGCGCTGTCCGACGTGCTCGGCTGGTCGGTCGAGCGCCGCGAGCACGAGCTCGCGGAGATGGAGGCCGACGGCATGTACACCCTGAGCCGCTACCTCCAGACGATTGCCTACCGGCGGCTCAGCGATCGCGAGCTACGGCGCGAGGCGCGCGGCGCGCAGGAGCGCCTGCAAGCAATCGAGGGAAGCGCGTGGTGGCGCATGCGGCCCCGCTACCGGTTCATCACCAACCGGCTCCGGAGGGGGGGTAAGAAGTGGCGCCGGCGCTTGCGGCGAGCCGACGGCCCCCCAGCCGAGGACGACACACTCGCGTGAAGCTCGCGATGACATTGATCGTCCGCAACGAGGCGGACATCATCGAGGACAACCTCCGTTACCACCGAGCGCAGGGTGTCGACTTCTTCATCGTCCTCGACAACGGCTCCACCGACGGCACCCTCGAGATTCTCAATTCCTACGAGAGGTCGGGCATCGTGACGCTCGTGAGCATGCCCGGCACGATGCTCACGATCCAGCGGAAGGGCAACACCCGGATCGCGCGGCTCGCGTACGAGATGGGCGCCGACTGGGTGATCCACAACGACGCGGACGAGTTCTGGTGGCCGGTGGCGGGGAACCTCAAGGACGCATTGGAGACGATCCCGGACGACCTGGGCATCGTGCTCGCCCCTCGAACCGAGTTCCTTCCGCGGCCCGACGGCCCCGGGTCGTTCGCCGAGCGCATGACCGTCCGCGAAGCTCGGTTTCGCCGGCCCCCGAAGACCGCTCACCGCACCCACCCGTCGGTCAAGCTGTGGTCCGCTCATCCGATCGACCTGTGGGTGAAGCACGAGGCCTCGCCGCAGAGCGGCCTCGTGGGCAAGCCGTCCCTCAGAGTTGAGGCGAGGCACAGGGAGGAGCGGGAGCTCGACCTGGTGTTGGCCCCGATGTTCCCGGTGGGAGTCCTCCATTTTCCGCTGCGCTCATTCGAGCAATACCGGAAGAAGATCGCAGATCGCGGACCACAATCGGTTCTGGGAGCGCAGCGAGGAGACTCGAGCGCTTCACGAAGCCTACGAGAGCGGGACGGCTCGAGGACGTGTACGAGAAGCTGCTGCTCGACGAGGAGGCGCTCGCTCGGGGCCTTGCCGAAGGGTGGCTGGTCGAGGACCGGCATTTCGCGACTTTCTGCTCGCCTGCCCAGGGCTGCTCGATGACCGGAACGCCGCCACCGGGGTCGGGCGCATGGCCCAAGAGCGACGCGCTGCGGCGCTCGCCGGGCTCCGCGAGGACGGCATGTACGTGATCAGCCGCTACCTGCAGACTGTGGCCTCTAAGAAGCGCAAGCGGCACATGCAGGTCCGCGACCTGAAGCGTCTGCGGGGAAAGGTCAGGGAGCAGCGCGGGCAGATCCAGGCGCTTCGGGCACGAGAGCGCCACCTGAAGAGGCGGGCTCGGCGCCTTGAGAGGGTCGAAGCAAGCCGCTGGTGGCGCCTTCGCCCGCGGCTACCGCGGCAGCGCCGCCGCGGCCACTAGCTTGGTCGGGGTGAAGGCAAAGATCCTGATCCGCCCGAAGCGCGGGATCCTCGACCCGCAGGGCAAGGCGATCGAGCGTGCCCTGCCCGCGCTCGGGTTCGAGGGGGTGTCGGGCGTCCGGGTCGGCCGTCTGGTCGAGCTCGAGGCACCGGCCGCCGACCGGCTCCCCGAGCTGTGCGAGAAGCTGCTTGCGAATCCCCTGGTCGAGGACTACGAGATCGAGCTCGACGACGGCGCGGAAGAGGGTGGGTCCCCGCCGGCCTGACCGGCGGCGCGGCTCAGGCGGGGCGAAGGCCATGTTCGGCGTGCTCCAGTTCCCGGGCAGCTGCGATGAGCGAGACGCGCTGCACGCCTGCCGACGGGTTGGCGATGCGCGACTGGTCTGGCACCAGGACCCCGACCCCGGCGACATCGACGTGTTCGTGATTCCCGGCGGCTTCTCCTATGGCGACTATCTGCGGGCGGGTGCGATCGCCCGGTTCGCGCCGGCGATGGAGGCTGTGGCGCGCCACGCGGCGGAAGGGGGGGCGGTGCTCGGGATCTGCAATGGCTTTCAGGTCCTCTGCGAGGCGGGACTCCTGCCCGGCGCCCTGTTGACCAACGACTCGCTTCGCTTCGTCTTCCGGCAGGTGGAGCTGGTCGTCGAGACGGCTGAAGCCCCGTTCACCGCCACCTGCCGGCCCGGCGACCGCCTTTCGATTCCGGTCAAGCACCGGGTCGGCCGCTACTTCGCGCCCCCGCAGCAGCTCGAGGAGCTCGAGTCGCGGGGGGGTGTCGTGCTGCGCTACGCGCCGGGGCACAACCCGAACGGCTCGGCCCGGGACATCGCCGGGGTCGTCAACGTGCGCGGCAACGTGATGGGACTGATGCCACACCCGGAGCACGCGGTCGATCCGGTGACCGGGTCGGTGGACGGGCTGCGGATCCTCGAGTCCCTCGCCGCTTCGGCCGGCGAGCGTTCGACCGAGCCGCTCAGCGCCTAGACCGAAGCGACGCGGCGTCCTGGAGCAGCACTGGCGCCTCGAGGCGGGTCAGCTCCCCGCCGCGCTCGGGCTCGAGCAGTTGGAGGTAGAAGGCCTCGTCGCGCTGGATCAGATCGAAGACCTGCTCGTTGACCCTCGCCAGCTCGGCACCGAGCGTCCTGCGATAACGCCGCAGGGGATCGATTCGCTTCCGGACCCGGCCACCGAGCCCGTCGCGCGGCAGCCGTGCTGCGAGGCGTCCCCGAAGCGTGGAGTTGAGCCGGTCCTCGACCGATGCCCGCCACAGGCGCCCGCCCGCGGTGAGCCGAAACCCGCCCCCGTGGTGGTAGACGAGATCGTCGTAAACCCCGAACTGGAGTGGATGCGGGTTGACCTTGTTGGTGCGAAGCATCGGGTACCAGTCGATCCCGGCGCGCTCGAGCAGGCCGAGCAGATTGCCCCCCACGTCGGTGACCTCCTTGCCCTGGGGATTGACCCAGGTGTGACCGCGGCGCCAGTCGCCGGGAAGCCGGCGCCAAAAGCCGGCCGTGGTGGCGCAGAAGCAGGGATGGGGCTGCGGATCCCCGTTGTTCTCGTCGCGCCGAACGGCGACCAGCGGGTAGCGCTCGAGCTTGCCTCGCAGGAACGGGACGATCGGCGCGATCGGGAAGGCGTCGCCGTCGATGAAGATGATCATCTCGTCGTCCGCGGCTGCATGGGCGACCAGGTCCCCGAGCAGGGTCAGCTTCAGCTCGTGCTTGTCGACCGCGACGTCGGTTGCGTAGAAGAACTCGTCCGCGTGGTCGCGGAGCTCCTCGCCGAGCCAGGCGTAGGTGCGGTAAGGCTGATCGACGTTGCGCTCCAGGTAGCGGCGCTGGATGTCGATCCAGCGGTCGGAGCGCCAATGGACCGTGGCTATGTGGATCATCGGCTTGGTGGACGGCAACGGCTCGGGTGCGCGGGGTGCCGGAGTTGGCGAGTCGAGGCCCCCGGCGGCCCGCCCGTTCGGGCGCTAGATTAAATCCGATGTCCCCCGTCGGCGGCGTCGCGGCGTGAACGAAGAACGAGGGCGGCGAGGACTCGCCGCCCTCGGCTCCGCGCTTCCGGGGGCGGGCAAGCGGAAGGGTTCGAGGACCCTGCTGGCGGTGCTCGGAATGCACCGAAGTGGGACGTCGGCGACCGCCGGGATCCTCCAGGAGCTCGGGATAGAGCTGGGCCCGGTGTCCGAGCGGGCCCGGTTCAACGCCCGCGGCAACCGCGAGATCCGCGAGCTCAACCAGCTCCACAACGCGATCCTCGAGCGCAGCGGCGGCTCGTGGTGGGACCCTCCCGACGCTCCCCGGCTGAAGCGGGGCGACTTCCGCCGGCGTGACCAGATCCTCGACTCGATCCCCGGTGGGACGATCGGGGTCAAGGACCCGCGGATGCTGATCGTTCCCGAGCTCTGGCGCGACCTGGACCCGCGGCCGATCGGGGTGATCCGAAATCCGGTTGCGGTGCGAAGGTCCCTGGAGCGCCGCGGCCGCGAGCGCGAGCGCCATCCGGAGCTCCCCGCGGCCCGCTGGGAGGAGCTCTGGACGATCTACAACCGCGGGTTGCTGCGAGAGCTGGAGGCCGAGCCGTTCCCGGTGATCGACTTCGACCGCCACTCCGAGCTCGACCGGCAGATCCGCTCCGCGCTCGCCTTCCATGGTCTGGAGGCCGAGGGGGAGTCGAGCTTCTTCGACCGCGGGCTGGTGGAGAACGAGGTCGATGAGTGGCGCTCCGAGGTCGAGTTCGCCGAGGCGCTCGAGCTCTGGGACCAGCTCGCGGAGCTCGCCCGGCGCAAGCCCAGGCGCGCCTAGGCCCGCCGCGCCAGTCACGATACTGGCGGGATGAGCGTCGCCGGACAGGCCCCGCACCGCGAGCTCGGGCTCACCGACGCCGAATACGAGCGCATCCAGCAGCTCCTGAAGCGCGATCCAAACGGGGTAGAGCTCGCCATGTTCTCGCTTCTGTGGTCCGAGCATTGCGCCTACAAGCACTCCCGAAGGCTCCTTCGAAGGCTCCCGACCGAGGGTCCGAGGGTGCTGATGGGGCCCGGCGAGAACGCCGGCGCGGTCGACATCGGAGAGGGGTACGCCGTCGCCTTCAAGGTCGAATCGCACAACCATCCGAGCGCCGTAGAGCCGTTTCAGGGGGCCGCCACCGGAGTGGGAGGCATCCTGCGCGACGTCTTCGCGCTGGGAGCGCGGCCCATTGCCCTGCTCGACTCGCTGCGCTTCGGTGAGCTCTCCTCGCCGCGAACGCAATTCCTCCTCGAGCGGGTGGTCGAGGGAATCGGCCACTACGGCAACTCGATCGGGGTCGCGACGGTTGGGGGGGAGATCTACTTCGAGGAACCCTATGAGCGCAACTGCCTTGTCAACGCGATGTGCGTCGGCCTCGCCCGCGAGGACCGGATGGTGCGCTCCGCCGCCGCAGGCCCGGGCAACGCACTGGTGCTCCTGGGCGCCTCGACGGGCCGGGACGGGATCGGCGGGGCATCGGTGCTCGCGTCGGCGGAGCTCGCCGAGGGCGAGGAGAAGCGGCCCTCGGTGCAGATCGGCGACCCGTTCGAGGAGAAGAAGCTGATGGAGTGCTGCCTGGAGCTCCTCGACCGCGGGCTCTTGGTCTCCCTTCAGGACCTGGGAGCCGCAGGGCTCACCTCCTCGGCGGCCGAGATGGCGGCCGGCGGGGGGGTTGGGCTCGCGATCGCCCTCGACCGGGTCCCGCTGCGCGAAGCCGCCATGGAGGACTACGAGATCATGGTCTCCGAGTCGCAGGAGAGGATGCTCGCGGTCCTCGATCCCGATCACGTCGAGGAGATGCTGTCGGTCTGCGAGCGCTGGCAGACGGGCGCGGCGGTGATCGGCGAGGTGACCGAGACCGGGCTGCTCCGCGTCACCCGCGACGGCCAGGCGGTGGCCGAGGTCCCGGTTTCGGCCCTGGTCGACGAGTGCCCGCTCTACGACCTCGAGCCCGAGAGGCCGGACGGCTGGATGTACGGCAACCGCGCCACGCTCGCGGCGGGGTCTGAGCCGGACCGCATTCTGGGCGGGCTGCTGTCCTCGCCCAGCGTCGCCTCGAAGCGGTGGGCATTCGAGCAGTACGACGCGATCGTGGGGTCCCGGACCGTCCGCCTGCCCGAGTCGGCGGACGCCGCGGTGCTCAGGATCGCGGAGTCGGGACGCGCGATCGCGGTGGCGATCGACGGGAACGGGCGTCGCGTGGCGTGCGACCCCTATCTCGGAACGATCGAGGCGGTCCTCGAGTGCGCCCAGAACCTCGCGTGCGTCGGCGCCGAGCCGCTCGGGCTGACCAACTGCTTGAACTTCGGCAACCCGGAGAAGCCGCACGTCGCCTGGCAGCTCGAACGCTCGGTACAGGGTCTTGCCGATGCATGTGGGGCACTCGGAATTCCGGTCGTCGGAGGCAACGTGTCGCTGTACAACGAGACCGAGGAGGGGCCGATCTACCCGACCCCGGTCGTCGGGATGGTCGGTGAGCTTCCCGACCCCGAGCGGGCGGCCGGAACGGCATTGCGCCCGGGGGACGCGATCGCTCTCGTCGGGCCCTTTGCGCCCTCTGTGGCCGGGTCGGAGCTGGCGAAGCTGCGGGGTGACCTCGGCGCCGGACTGCCCGCGACCTCGATCGAGCGCGTCCGGGCGGCGATCGAGCTGGTCCGGGAGCTGGTCCGCGAGGGCGAGGTGACCGCGGCTCACGACGTGAGCGACGGCGGCCTCGCCTGCACGCTCGCCGAGTGCGCGCTCGCCGGGGGGGTCGGGTGTGCGCGCCGCGCTCGACGACCTGGTCGAGCTCCGGGGCGCCTCGGGCGAGACCTGCCTGTTCGGCGAAGGGCCGGGCGGCTTCGTCGTGGGACTGTCGCCCGAAGCCCTCGCGCGGCTCGTCCCACGCGCGAGGGAGCTGGCCGTGGACGTGCTCGCGATCGGCGAAGCCGGCGGAGACCGCTTGGAGATGGCCGCCGCCGAGCTCGAGCTCGAGATGTCGCTCGATGCCGCTGATCATGCGTGGCGGTCCCTCACACCTGGGTGAGCGGCCGATCGTTCGCTAGCATTTCGGCGCTCGCGGGCGAGATCACAGGGGAGCTTCATCCGCCCGGGCCGCATGGCAGGCAAGCGTCGCTGCCGTGCATCGATCGCCAGTCGATGTCACTTCGCTCTGATCACAGGCTCACGCTCGCCGCCGCCACTCTCGTGGCCGTCGCGACGCTGGCGCTGGCCGTGGTGGACCATCCGGCCGCCGGCGCGCCGGCGGCGCATGCCGCAAGGGGGGCGCGACCGAACATCGTGCTGATCCAGGCCGACGACCAGACGCTGGGCCAGTTCACGCCCCAGGTGATGCCGAACACGAAGCGCCTGCTCGCCGACAAGGGAACGAGCTTTCGCGACTACTTGGCGACGACGGCCCAGTGCTGTCCGTCGCGGGCCTCGTTGATCACCGGCCAATACGCCCACAACAACGGCGTCACCTCGAACGGGGTCGGGTACGGCGGGCTGGTCGACAAGACCAACGTGCTTCCCGTTTGGCTGCAGCGCTCTGGATATCTGACCATGCACGTCGGGAAGTTCATGAACGGCTATCAGAGGGTGACCGACCCTCCTTCCCAGGTGCCACCAGGATGGGACAAGTGGTACAGCCTCCTCGGCCGTACCAGGTACTACGACTACGACCTTTACATCAACGGCAACGTGACCCACAGGGGTGAGAACCCCGCGGCCAATGCGACGAGGGTGGCGACCAACAAGGCGGTACAGCTGATCCACGACTATGCGTCCCCCGCGCTCCCCTTCTATCTGCAGCTCGACGAGCCCGCGCCGCACATCGGGACGCAGCGGGACCCGTACGGAAACTGCGCCCATGCCCCGATCCCGGAGCGACGCGACGAGCACGCCTTCGAACAGGCGCCCCTTCCACGGCCTCCGTCGTTCAACGAGGGCGACATGAGCGACAAGCCCCACTTCCTGCAAGGGGCCCCCAAGCTCGGTCCCGCAGAGGTGAACCAGGTCCGCCGGCGCTGGCGCTGCGCGCTGGCCTCCTTGCGGGGGGTGGATCGGGCGGTTGCCCAGGTCTACAACGCCGTCAAGCAGACGGGCCAGCTCGGCCGCACGGTGTTCATCTACATCTCAGACAACGGCCAGTTCTACGGCGAGCACAGGATCGAGAAGGGAAAGGTCCTCCCTTACGACGAGGCGATCCATCTGCCCCTGGTGATGAAGGTCCCGAGCCAATACCTGAATGGCCGGCCGCGGGTGAAGAAGGTGCGGCGGCCGGTCGCCAACATCGATCTCGCGCCGACCATCCTGAGCCTCGCCCACGCCGACCCGTGTCCCGACGGCGGCGCGTGCCGAACCATGGACGGCCGCTCCCTGATGCCACTGCTGAAGCGCCGCGGAAGCTGGCCGAGCAACCGCGCGGTGCTCACCGAGTACCAGGCCCAGCGCCCGGGCAGATTCGGGACATGCCAGTTCGGAGGGATTCTCACCCGCGGGGCTCTCTACGTGGAGCATTCGCGCGTCTGGGACCCCGGCGCGGGCCAGTGCGTGCCCACTGACCAGGTCGAGCGCTACGAGCTGAGGAAGGACCCTTTCGAGCTCCACAACCGATGCGCCGGAGGCAGCCCGGGCGCCTGCCCGGTAGGCGAGTCGCAGGCGAATCTCGAGTCCCGCCTCGGGCGGCTCAAGGACTGCGCCGGGATCGAGGGGCGGGATCCCCGCGTGGGCGGCCGCCCGTACTGCGAGTAAGCCCCCGGCGCGGCCGGCGAGCCCGATCCGGTGCCGTTGCTACCCTGCTCGTGCGGGCGGTTCCGCCTGCCTCGCAAGCCCGATTCCCGCTAGCAGCGAAGGCCTCATGACCATCACCGAGCGGCCTGTTCCGGACCGCGACGGCCCGCGCGATGAGTGCGGGGTGTTCGGCGTCTATGCGCCTGGCCACGACGTCGCCCGCCTCGCGTACTTCGGCCTCTACGCACTTCAGCACCGGGGACAGGAGTCGGCTGGGATCGCGACCTGCGAAGGGGGACACATCACGACTCTGCGCGAGACCGGGCTGGTCTCGCAGGTTTTCGACGAAGAGAAGCTGCGAGCGCTCGAGGGCGACATGGCGATCGGCCACGTTCGCTATTCGACAACCGGCGGCGGCTCGTGGGAGAACACCCAGCCCGTCTGGCGCGACGACGGACGGGAGGTCGCCCTCGCCCACAACGGCAACCTGACCAACGCGGTGGAGCTGTACAACGAGCTGCGAGAGCGGGGACTGCGATTCCGGGGCACGTCGGACTCCGAGATCATGGCCGCGCTTCTGTCCGTGGAGGAGAAGCGGCCGATCGAGAACGCGGTCGAGGCCGTGATGCCCCGCCTACAGGGGGCCTATTCCACCGTGGTGATGACGAAGCGCGCGGTGGTCGCGTTTCGGGACCCGCACGGGGTCCGCCCGCTTTCGGTGGGCAAGCTCGGCGAGCGCTACGTGATCGCCTCCGAGAGCTGCGCCTTCGACATCATCGGCGCCGAGCTGGTTCGCGAGGTGGTCCCGGGCGAGCTGATCTCGCTGACGGACGACGGTATGGAGGCGCGTCAGGTCGTTCCCTCGAGCCGCCGTGCCCATTGCGTGTTCGAGCACATCTACTTCTCCCGTCCGGACACCCGGTTGGAGGGAAAGGTCCTCCAGCAGGTGCGCGGCCGGATGGGGGAGATCCTGTGGCGAGAGGCTCCGGTGGAGGCCGACCTGGTGATCTCGGTTCCGGACTCGGGGAACCCGGCGGCCAACGGCTTCGCGAGGGCGTCGGGAATCCCGCAGGACGACGGGTTGATCAAGAACCGCTATGTCGCCCGGACCTTCATCCAGCCGGGGCAGGAGCTTCGCCAGCGGGGGCTGCGGATGAAGTTCAACCCGCTGCCGGAGATCGTGTCGGGAAAGCGGGTGGTGGTCGTGGACGATTCGATCGTGCGCGGAAACACGACCCGCCAGATCGTCGGCATGCTGCGGGACGCGGGGGCCGAGCAGGTGCACCTGCGGATCTCCTCGCCCCCAATCCGTCATCCCTGCCACTACGGAATCGACATGTCCACCAGCGAGGAGATGATCGCCCACGGGCGATCGATCGAGGGGATCGCCTCCGAGCTCGGCGCGGACTCGCTCGCCTACCTGTCGATCGAGGGCGTCTACGAAGCGGTCGGCTCGGGGGCGGAGACCCACTGCGACGCGTGCTTCACCGGCGCCTACCCGCTCGGCGACGGCGGCGAGGGAAACGGCAAGTTCGCGCTCGAAGTGAACAGCTCCGCCGCCTCCTCCGCTTCGCGTCCGGGGACGGCGCGTTCCGGCGCCGCCGTGGCGGCTGGGCCACACGCGTGAACGAGGCTGAACAACTCCGCCGCCTCCTCCGCTTCGCGTCCGGGGGCGGCGGGTTCGGGCGCCACCGTGGCGGCAGGACCATACGCATTGACCGCGACTTCGTCGCTAGCTCCGGCGGGCGGTGAGCCGGTTTCGCATTGCCATCCTCGCCTCCGGCGCGGGGACCAACCTTCAGGCGATCCTCGACCGCGTTCACGGTCGCGACGGGATCGAGGTCGTCGCCGTAGCCTCGAACAAGCCTGACGCGAAAGCGCTGGATCGAGCGCGGGAAGCTGGGGTCGAGACCCGCGTCTTCGAGCGCGCGGCCCACCAGGACCGGGGAACCAGGGACGCGGCGATCGCCGCATGGCTCGCGCCGAGGTCGGTGGACCTGGTGGTGCTCGCCGGCTACATGGAGCTCCTTTCACCCGAGTTCGTTCGACGCTTCGATCGTCGGATCGTCAACGTGCATCCCGCCCTATTGCCCTCGTTCCCGGGCCTCGATCCGATCGGACAGGCACTCGAGCACGGGGTCAGGGTGACCGGGGTTACCGTCCATTTCGTCGACGAGGGCGTGGATACCGGGCCGATCATCCTGCAGCGCGCGATCGACGTGCCATACACTCGCCACCGCTCGGCGCTGGAGGACGAGATCCACCGGGTCGAGCACGAGCTCCTTCCGGAGGCGATCCGGATAATCGCCTCCGGAGCCGCCAGCGTCGACGCCCGCAACCCGCGAATCGTTCATTTGGATGAGCAATAGGAATGGCTGACCCTGCGACCGTGACCTCGGGCGAGAAGGCCCCCACGCCCGGAGCGGGCGTCGTCAGGGTCAGGCGGGCGCTGATCTCGGTGTCGGACAAGACGGGGGTCGTCGACTTCGCCCGTGGGCTGTCTCGGCTCGGGATCGAGCTGGTGTCTACCGGCGGGACCGCCACCGCCCTGCGCGAGGCCGACCTCGAAGTGCGCGACGTCGCTGACCTGACCGGCTCGGCGGAGATCCTCGACGGACGGGTGAAGACGCTCCACCCGCGCCTTCACGCGGGGCTGCTCGCGGTCCGCGACGACCCCGACCATCTGGCGACCCTGGAGGCCGATGGGATCGAGCCGATCGACTTGGTGTGCGTCAACCTGTATCCGTTCGAGCGAACGGTCGCTCGCCAGGAGGTGAGCGATGAGGAGGCGGTCGAGAACATCGACGTCGGCGGGCCGACGATGATCCGGGCGGCTGCCAAGAACCACCGCTTCGTCGCGGTCGTGGTGAGGCCCGAGAGCTACGACGCCGTCCTCGCCGAGCTCGAGGAGTCAGGCGGCAACGTCTCGTCGGAGACCAGGCACTGGCTCGCCAATGAGGCGTTCGCGCTCACAGCCCGCTACGACGCGGCTATCAGTCGTTGGTTCGGTGCACGCTACGAGTCGTTTCCGGGCCACTGGGTGACCGCCCACGAGAAGTTCCTCGACCTCTCATACGGCGAGAACCCCCATCAGAACGCGGCGCTGTACGTCGAGGTGGGAGCGCGCTCTCACGTGCTCTCGAGGGTGGCGAAGCTTCACGGAAGGGCGCTGTCGTTCAATAACGTGCTCGACCTCGACGCCGCGAGACGGCTCCTGGACGAATTCGATCAGGCGGCCTGCGTGATCGTCAAACACAACAACCCGTGCGGCGTCGCGATCGCCGACTCGGTCGCCGAGGCCTACGAGAAGGCGCTCGCTTGCGATCCGCTTTCGGCCTATGGCGGCGTGATCGCCCTCAATCGTGGAGTGGATCAAGCCCTCGCCGAGCGCCTGCACGAGCACTTCCTCGAGGTCGTGATCGCACCCTCCTATGAGGCGCAGGCGCTCGACGTCCTGACCCAGAAGGAAGCCGTGCGGATCCTCGAGGCCGCCGAGCAGCGCGGGCATGAGGCTCGCGAGCGAGACGTCAAACGGGTGCGCGGTGGCCTGCTCGTGCAGGACCCCGATCGGATCGACGAAGAGCGCGAATCAATGCGGGTGGTGACCGAGGCGAGGCCCGGCGACGCCCAGTGGGAGGACCTGTGGTTCGCATGGAAGGTCTGCCGCCACGTTCGCTCGAACGCGATCGTGATCGCCAAGGACGGTGCGACACTCGGGATCGGCGCCGGCCAGATGAGCAGGGTCGACTCGGTCAGGATCGCAATCGACAAGGCGCGAGAGGCCCGCGGCACCGACGCGGTCGGGCTACTGGCCGGTTCGGTGATGGCGTCGGATGCGTTCTTCCCGTTCGCAGACGGGCCCCAGCTTGCGATCGACGCCGGGACCACGGCCCTGATCCAGCCGGGCGGATCGGTTCGCGACTCCGAGGTGGTCGCCGCTTGCGACTCCGCCGGCGCGGCGATGGTGCTGACCGGTCGCCGCCACTTCCGTCACTGAGATGCCCCGGCTCCACGTGCTGCGTGTGTTCTGCGCCGAGGGAGGGGGTGGGGGCAACCCCCTCGGGGTGTTCCTGGACGGCGCGGCCATCGATGAAGCTCGCCGCCAACCGCTGGCCGCCGAGCTCTCCTACTCGGAGACCGTCTTCGTGGATGACGCGAAGCGGGGCGAGATTCGCATCTTCACCCCTCTCACCGAGGTCCCGTTCGCCGGGCACCCGACGGTTGGAGCCGCCTGGCTGCTGGGGCGCGAGCGTGGTGGGATCAGCGAGCTTCGCCCGCCCGCGGGCACCGTTCCGGTGCGCGAGGAGGACGGGCTGACCTTCGCGGCCGGACGCGCGGAATGGACGCCCGAGTGGAGGTTCGTCGAGCTCGATGCGCCGAGCGCCGTCGACGCCCTCGACGGGGCACCGGATGACCATGGGGCGACGAGCGCGTGGTCGTGGATCGATCGGGATGCCGGGGTGGTCCGGGCGCGGGTTTTCGCCCGCGACTACGGGATCGCCGAGGACGAGGCAACCGGCTCAGCGGCGCTGGCGCTGTCGGCTCGGTGGGGCGGGAGCTGGACATCCGGCAGGGAGCGGGGTCGCGAATACTGGCTCGCCCGCTCGGATGGAGGGATGATCGAGATCGGCGGACGGGTCGAGATCGACGAGCTGCGCGAACACCCCGTCGCAGGCTGAGCGTCGGTCCCCACGCCCGCTCGATTCCTGGCGGCAGATGCCCCCGGCGGGACTTGAACCCGCGACCGTCGCGTTAAAAGCGCGCTGCTCTAGCCAGCTGAGCTACAGGGGCGTGACCATGGTAGATGCCTAGGATCCAGGGTCGGCGATGTCCGGGGAGAAGCCCACCGAATACGAGCGCAAGCGCTCTTTTGACAAGACGCCCGAACCGCAGAGGGCGGACCGCGACCGCCGGTGACGGCTGGATCGCGGTTCGTCGTCCAGGAGCACCATGCGCGCCGACTCCACTGGGACCTGAGGCTCGAGCGCGATGGCGCGCTTGCCTCGTGGGCGCTGCCGCGAGGGATCCCGCAGGATCCGAAGCGCAATCGACTCGCCGTTCGCACCGAGGATCATCCGCTCGAGTACCTGGACTTCGAGGGGGAGATTCCGGCGGGTGAGTACGGCGGCGGGACGGTCACGATCTGGGACCGCGGCACGTACGAGGCCGAGAAGTTTCGCGATGACGAGGTGATCTTCACCCTCGCCGGCGAACGGGTCCGCGGACGCTACGCGCTGTTCGCGACCGACGAGGACAACTGGATGATCCACCGCATGGACCCGCCGGCCGATCCGGAGCGCGAGCCGATGCCCGACCGGGTGAAGCCGATGCTCGCCGTGCTTTCGGCCCTTCCGCGCGACGAGGAGCGCTGGGCGTTCGAGATCAAGTGGGACGGCGTCCGCGCGATCGCCTATTGCGACGGTGGGCAGCTTCGCCTTCAGAGCCGCAACCTCCGAGACGTCACCTCCCGCTACCCGGAGCTCCGCGCCATGGCCGCCCAGCTCGGATCACGGGAGGCCGTCCTCGACGGCGAGGTGGTGGCCTTCGACCAGCAGGGTCGACCGAGCTTCGAGCGCCTCCAGAGCCGGATGAACCTGGCCTCCGAGAGCGCGGTTCGGCGTCGCATGGGGGACATCCCGGTCACCTACCTCGCCTTCGACCTGCTCTATCTGGATGGGCGCTCGCTGGTCGACGAGCCATACACGGAGCGACGCCGCCGGCTGCGCGAACTGGGGCTCGACGGCCCGAGCTGGCAGACGCCGGGTGAGCATCGGGGAGAGGGCGCCAAGCTTCTCGAGCTGAGCGCGGCCCGAGGGCTCGAGGGTCTGGTCGCGAAGCGGCTCGACAGCCGCTATCTGGTCGGGCGGCGAAGCAAGGCCTGGCTGAAGGTCAAGAACACGCTCCGCGAGGACCTGGTGATCGGAGGGTGGCTGCCGGGGCGAGGCCGGCGCGCCGAGACGCTCGGAGCCCTCCTGGTGGGCTATCACGAGGAGGATGGCGCCCTGCGGTACGCGGGTCGGGTCGGAAGCGGGTTGACGGAGTCCGAGCTCGGGCGGCTGATCGCCGCGCTGGGCCCGCTTCGCCGCGCCGACAGCCCGTTCGACGGTCGCCAACCACCCAGGGAGAGCATCTTCGTGGAGCCTCGGCTGGTCGCCGAAGTGGAGTTTCGGGAATGGACCCGCGCGCGCACCCTGCGCGCCCCCGTCTTCAAGGCCCTGCGCACGGACGCGGACCCCGGCGCCGTGGTGCTCGAGAAGGCAGGGGCGCCCGCGGCCGACGCTTAAGGGAGAATGGCCGCGTGAGGGTCTCTGCGAAGGCGGACTACGCGGTGCGGGCGATGCTCGAGCTCACCGAGAGCTCCGAGGACCGCCCGGTCAAGGGAGAGCTGGTGGCCGATGCGCAGGACATCCCGGTCCGGTTCCTCGAGAACATCCTCGCCGAGCTCCGCCACGCCGGGCTGGTGCACAGCCGGCGGGGGTCCGACGGGGGCTACTGGTTGGGCCGCGAGGCCGAACGGATCTCAATCGCGGAGATCATCCGGGCCGTGGACGGCCCGCTGGCCACCGTGCGGGGCGAGCCGGCGGACGAGCTCCACTACACGGACGACGCCAGGCTCCTGCAGCAGGTGTGGCTCGCGCTGCGGGTGAACATTCGCGAGGTCCTCGAATCGGTCAGCCTGGCCGACGTGACCGGCGACGCGCTCCCCGAGCCGGTACGCGGCATCGCCAGCCGTGCAGACGGCCAGCAGACGCGGTAGGTCGCGACCCCGCCGCAGCTCTTGCCGCCCGCCGCAGTCGTGCGTGCGTGTGTGGTATCTTGAGTAATCCCCTCAACAAAGTGGAAAAGGAAGGAGGCCGCAAGAGATGACTCCCGTGTGGATGTTCGAAGGCACCAAACAACCCGACACCCTCGGTGAGCGAAGGCTCGCCGAGCGGCGTTTTTCCGCCCTCGCTGCGGCAGTCCGCCACCACGAGGCCTCGACCAGGCGGGAGCTCCCCGGGGTGCGAGGCGCCGACACGGCGCTCTATCGCCGTCTGCGACAGATCTGCGGCGAGGCCTACGAGGCGGAGAGCGTCGCGTAGCGGGCCGGCCCGATGAGCTACCTGAAGTGCAATAGCTGCGGGGTCGCGATCGCCGACCGCGTCGGGCATGCCATCGAGCGACCCTGCCCCCGCTGTCTGATGCGGCACGGCGCGGTCCTGCGCATGGAATTGGTGCCGTCTGCGAGCGCTCGGCCGGTGGCCAGACCGGCCGAGCCCGCGCCTCCGGGCCGCTGAGCGTTCAGGCCGCCGAGGCCAGCTCGTCGGTCCTGGGATCCCCGTTCGGCTCGAAGATCTTGGCTCGCCGCGGGCGCGCGTAGACGATCTGGCCGTCGACCAGCTCGAGCAGCTCCGCTTCGGCACGGGTCATCTGCGCCCAGAGTTGCTCGCCGTCGGCGAGCAGAAGCTCCACGCGTGCCTCGAAGCCGAGGTTCACGATCCGCTCGATCATCGCCTCCTCGGCCTCGGGGGCGGGGAACTCGAGCAGTTCGAGATCGTGCGGCCGGATGAACATCGCCCCACGCCGGTTGACCGGCCCCACGAACCCCATCACGAACTCCGTCTCCGGGTGCTCGTAGAGGTCGGACGGCTGACCGGTCTGCTCGACGTGGCCCTCGTTCATGACCACGATCTGACCGGCCACCTCCATCGCCTCCTCCTGGTCGTGGGTGACGAAGATCGTCGTCACGTGGACCTCCTCGTGGAGGCGACGAAGCCATTGGCGAAGCTCCTTGCGAACGTTCGCATCGAGCGCTCCGAACGGCTCGTCCAGAAGCAGCACCTTGGGCTCCACGGCGAGCGCCCGAGCAAGCGCCATCCGCTGACGCTGGCCACCCGAGAGCTGCGATGGATAGCGCTCGCCGAATCCCTCGAGATGGACGAGCCGGATCAGCTCCTGCACCCGCTCGGCGATCTCCTTCTTCGGGCGCTTGCGGATGCTCAGGCCGAAGGCGATGTTGTTGCTGACGGTCATGTGCTTGAAGGCGGCGTAGTGCTGGAACACGAAGCCGACCCCTCGATCCTGGGCGGGCACGCTCGTGGCGTCCTCGCCGAGGATCACGACCCGGCCGGAGTCAGGCTCCTCGAGCCCCGCGATCACCCGCAGGAGCGTCGACTTGCCACTCCCGCTCGGCCCCAGAAGGGCGGTCAAGGACCCATCAGGCACCTCGATCGAGACGTCGTCCAGGGCGACGAAGTCGCCGAACTGCTTCCGTGCTCCCTCGACGATGATGCTCATGACGCTTCCTTTCGTTTGAACAGATTCATTGCGAGCAGGGTCGTCACCGCGATCAGCGCCAGCACCAGCGAAGCCGTATAGGCCCCGGTCGTGTTGAACTGCCCGAACTCCCGCCAGACCCAGAGCGGGGCGGTCTCCGTTTGGCCGCTGAGGCGCCCGGAGACCACGGCCACGGCGCCGAACTCTCCAAGCGCCCGGGCCGTTGTCAGAACGATTCCGTATGCAACTCCCCAGCGAATCGCGGGCAGGGTGACCCGGCGAAAGGTCTGCCACCAGTTCGCCCCCAGCGTCTTCGCCGCCTGCTCCTGCTCGTCGCCGATCTCGTGCAGCACGGGTACCACCTCGCGGACCACGAACGGCAGGGAGACGAAGATCGTCGCCAGGATCATCCCCGGTAGCGCGAAGAGGATCTGGATGCCGTTGTCGAGGAACACGTTCCCGAACCACCCGGTGCGCCCGTAGAGGAGATACAGCGAGAGGCCGACGACGACCGGCGAGATCGCGAACGGCAGGTCGATGACCGCGTTGAGGAGCGCCTTGCCGCGGAACTTGCTGCGGACCAAGAGCAGCGCGCACCCGATCCCGAAGATCGTGTTGGCGACCACCGCGATCAGGGTGATCAGGACGGTCAGGTAGAAGGCATGAAGAGCATCGGTGGTGGCGATCGACTCCCAGGCGGCGGCGAGCCCATGCTCGAAGGCGCGGTAGAAGATCATCCCGACCGGGATCAGCAGGAGCATCGCCAAGTAGCCGAGCGCGAAGAAGCGGAGCCCGTACCTGCCGAGGTTGGCCCTAGCGGCCATGGCGAAGGCTCCAGTGCGTGAGGCGACCGATCGCGAGCAGGACCACCAGGGCGATCACGAGCAATGCGACCGAGACGGCGGCCGCGCCGTCCGTGTTACCGCTCTCGATCTGGGCGAAGATGAACAGAGAGGCGAAATTGGTCTTCGGCAGGTTGCCGGAGATCAGCACCAGCGAGCCGAACTCGCCGATCGCTCGCGCGAAGGCCAGCGCCATGCCCGCGAGCAGCGCCGGCCTCAGGTTCGGGAAGATGACCCTGCGGAAGGTCGTCAGCGGCCCGGCGCCGAGCGACGCCGCCGCCTCCTCCATCTCCTGGTCGAGCTCGAGCAGCACGGGCTGGACGGCTCGGACGACGAATGGGAGGGTGACGAAGAGCAGGGCGACGACACAGCCGGCGCGCGTGAAGGCGAGATCGATACCGACCGGGCTGTTGGTGCCATAGAGGGCGAGCAGGGTGATCCCCGCGACGACCGTCGGCAGGGCGAAGGGCAGGTCGATCACCGAGTTGACGATCGCCTTGCCGGGGAAGTTGTCCCTGACCAGCACCCAGGCGATCGCCGTGCCGGTCACGACGTTGATCGCGACCACCACCAGCGACGCGACCAAGGTGAGCTTCAGAGCCGATACCGCCGACGGAGAGGTCACCGACGACCAGAAGCCGCTGATTCCGCCGTCCGTCGATTTCGCAACCAGGGCGGCGATCGGGATCAGGACGATCAGGCTCAGATACGCGGTGACGAGGCCACGCCCGAGGGCGGCGCCCCCGAGATGCGGCCATTCGACCGCCCTCGGGGGCGCCTCCGCTCGGGCTCCTGGTGCTACGGGCGTCACTCCGTAGCCACCCCCAGGAGCTTCTCGACGACTTGGGTCATCCGGTGGATACCCCCAGGTTCTCCTCGATCTTCGCGACGCTGCCGTTCTCGGGATCGAAGAACTCGCTGTTGGCCTTCTCCCAACCGCCGATGCTCGGATCGTCAACGGTGAACAGCCCAGGTGGAGTCGGGAACTTGGACTTGTTCTTGGCGAGCACTGACTGGTCCACGGGCCGGTAGCCCCCGTCTGCCCACAACTGCTGCGCCTCCGGCGTCCACAGGAACGTGAGGAAGTCCTGGGCCTGCGTCGAGGCGTCGGTCGTGGTCGCGGCGGGCGTCTCGATCAGGATCGTGTCGTCGGGGATGACGTAGTCGACGTCCTCGCCGGCCTTCTGAGCCTCGATCGCATCGCTCTCGTAGGAGAGCAGGACGTCGCCCTTGCCGCTCGTGAATGTCGTCAGGGCGTCGCTGGCGCTGCCCGGCTGGGCGACCGCGTTCTCGAGCAGAGACTTCAGGAACGCCAGCGCCTCCGTGGGGGACTTGCCCTCCTCGATCTGGGCGCCGTAGGCGGCGAGCAGGTTCCACTTCGCGCCACCCGAGCTGAACACGTTCGGGGTCACGACCTGGACACCCGGCTGGATCAGGTCATCCCAGGTCTGGAGGTTCTTCGGATTGCCCTTGCGGACCACGAACACCACGACCGAGTCCTGGACGATCCCGTTGTACTTGTTCTGGTCCCAGTTCGAGTCGACGAGTCCGGCGTCGACCACGGCCTGCATGTCGGGCCCGGTGGAGAAGTGGACGTAATCCGCCGGCTGGCCGGCGATCACCGCCCGCTGCTGGTCGCCGGAGGGGCCGAACGAGGTCGAGAACTTCGCTCCCTCGCCCTGCGAGGTCTTGTCGAAGGCGGGGATGAGCGCCTTGTCGTAGACCGTTTCAGGGGTCGAATAGGCGATCAAGTTGATCGTCCCGCCACTGTCACTCGAGCTGCCGCAGGCGGCAACCCCGAGACCGAGCGCGACCGCTAGTGCAGCGACGATCGCCAGGCGGCCTGCGCTGGGCCGGCGGCCCGGAGCGCTGGCGCTCACTTCGAGGCGATTCTCAGGCTTCCAGAAACGAAGTCTCATACAGGGTTCTTGCCTTTCCCGATTGGTTTAGTGCACAAAAGTCCGTCGGCACCGTAGCACACCCCTGCCGCCGATCGCGAAGCACGCGGAACGCGGGCCTAGACACCCCATCGTCCGTCCCCTGTTCGGGGCGCCGATTTGAACTACCTTTGGCAGATGGACCTCCATCCCGCCGAAAACCGTGGATATCGCGAGCTCTACCTGAGCGGTCGCCTGGCGATCAAGCGCCTCGGTCGCCTCGCGATCGCATTCGACGGCACGCCCGCCCGCGCCCCACTCCAGAAGGGCGCGGAGTCGATCTCGAGACTGCTCGAAGAGCTCGGGCCGCTCACCGCCCGCCTCGACCTGCACGGCGGGGTGGCTGCCCAGCAGGGCGGGGCGAACCTCGGGACCGTGCGCGGCGCGGTCTTCGACCGGTTCCTGGAGCGAAACCAGGCGCTGCGCTTCGCGGTCGAGGACCTGGAGCGGGTCACGACCCTGCTCGGGTACCTGGCCGCCGTCAGCGAGACTCGCGGCGATCCGGTGCTGCCCGAGTTCTGCCGCTCATGGGAGCGGCGGCTGCGCCGCCAGGTGAGCGCAACCCGAAAGGCCGCTATCGACCTCGGGTCCGATCCGGATACGGCGATCGAGCCGGTCGATCCCTCGCCTGCGGGACGGGCAGCCCACCGCGTGGCGTGGGCTGCCGGGACGGTGGGCGAGTGGACCGACCGCCAGCTCGCGCGGCGAAAGCAGCCCTGAGTCAACCCAGGTCGGGCAGCCCCTCGTCAGGCGTAGACGCTTCGGCATGGAGCCTTCGCGGGATCCTCCCCGCCCGTCGCGCTGCGTAGCCGGCCTCGACCGCCCGCCGCATGGCAAGAGCCATGCGCTCGGGATTCTTGGCGCGGGCGACCGAGCTCGCGAGCAACACCCCGTCGCAACCGAGCTCCATCGCGAGGGCGGCGTCGGAGGCTGTGCCGATGCCGGCGTCGAGGATCACGGGCACCCTGGCTCTCTCGACGATGATCTGGACGTTGTAGGCGTTTCGGATTCCCATCCCGGAGCCGATCGGCGACCCCAGCGGCATCACGGCCGCGCAGCCCAGGTCCTCGAGCCGCCGGGCGAGGATCGGATCGTCGCTCGTGTACGGCAGAACCGTGAAGCCCTGGCCGACCAGCGTCTCGGCCGCCACAACGAGCTCCACGGCGTCCGGCAACAAGGTCCGATCATCCCCGATCACCTCGAGCTTGATCCAGTCGGTCTCGAATGCCTCGCGGGCCAGATGCGCGGTTCGCACCGCATCGCGCGCCGTGTAACAGCCGGCGGTGTTGGGGAGCGCGAACGCGCCCAGGCGCTCGATCACCTCGAGCGCTGAGCCTCGTGCGGCCGGGTCCACCCTGCGCAGCGCGACGGTCACCAACTCGGCGCCGGAGCTGGCGATGGCCCGCTCCATCGCCGCCAGGGAGCGAAAGCCGCCACTGCCGATGATCAGGCGGGATGCCCACGTACGCCCGCCGAGCTCGAACGGCGGCGCGCCGGCCGCGTCCGCGCTGGCCGGGGGCGGATCACCGCGGCCCGGCAAGGCGTCTCCCGCGGGCCGGTCGCTAGCCACCCTGGACCGCACTCAGCACCTCCACGACCTGATCGCTCTCCAGCTTCGTCGTCTCCCACTCGACCCTGCGGACCACCTCGCCGTCCACCGCGACGGCGACCCCGCGGGCCGACCCCTCCACGCCGGTCGCCTCGACTGCGTCAGCGACGCTCGCGCCATCGGGTAGCTCGGCCCGGCTGCCGTTCAGCGCGACGATCATCGCGGCCGCTCCACGGGTGCCGGTGCTGCGGCGAGCCCCGGAGCGCTTCGATCGGCGAATCGTCCCGGATGGGCCAGGCGAGCCGGCTCCTTCGGCGGCTCGGCGGCGAGCAATGCCGCGATCGCCTCCGAGGTGAGCGGCGCCAACAGGATGCCGTTTCGGTGATGGCCGGTGGCCAGCACCAACCCGTCGAGCTCCCCGGGTCCGATCAGCGGGAGGTTGTCGGGCGTTCCGGGCCGAAGGCCGGCCACCGCCTCGGCCAGCTCGAGCTCGCCAACGTCGGGAAGAGCCCTCGAGGCCTCGCGCAGCAGCTCGTAGGTGCCTCCGGCGGTCACCCGGACGTCGAATCCGCGCTCCTCGACGGTCGCCCCGACGATCAATCGCCCGTCGGCGCGGGGCACCATGTAGACCCGCTCCGAGACGATGATCCGATCGCACGGGCGCTCATCCGGGCTCCCTCGGAGCGTCAGGACCTGGCCCTTGACCGGGCGGACGGGCGGACGGGCCCTGGGCGGCAGCCAGGGCGCCGTCCCCGACCATGCCCCGGCCGCCAGCACCACGTTCTCAGCGCGATGCTCGCGCCCGTCGGCCGTCACCACCCCGGCCAGGCGTCCGCCCTCGAACAGCCCTTCGACGACCTCGGCGCCCGCGATCACCTGCCCGCCGCGAGCCTCTATCGCGGCCGAAAGGACCGGCACGAGCAGGCCGGGGTCGACCGCCGCCTCGCCGGGGGCGAGGACTCCGGCCGCGCAGGACGGGGCGAGGCCCGGCTCCAGGTCGCGGCAGCCGCTGGGCCCGAGCCATTCAACCCCAAGGTCCAGTGACTCCATCAGCTCGAAGCTGCGCTTCAGCTCACTCGTCTCGTCGCGGTCGAGCGCGACGTGCAGGGCCCCGCGGGCCTCGTAGCCGGGGTCGAGCCCGCTGTCGTCGGCGAGGTCTGACGCGAAGGCCTCCCACTCGCGCGCCGAGGCGGTGGCAAGCCTCGTCAACCCCTCCTCGTCCCAACTCGCCTCGCCCACCGGAGCGAGCATCCCGGCGGCCACGCCTGACGCGCCGGCACCGGGGCTGTCTCGCTCGAGCACCCGAACGCGCAGCCCACGCCTGGCCGCCCTCCATGCGCACGCCAGTCCTATCACCCCGCCTCCCACCACCACCGCGTCGAGCGCGTGTGGCTGGTCGCCCGTCGAGCGCTGGCGCAGGGGCACCACCACGTGGTCGCCTCGTGTATTCGGCCTTTGGCTCTCGTCGGGCACGCTTCGCCCTTTCCAAGCGTCTTCGCTCGATCGGGGAAGGCGGGTCCCGCGCCACCATCCCTGCGCCGGCATTACCCGGATCAGGTTCAGACGGTCGGCGGCCGGGTCGCCGCCCTCTCAGCCCATCGTCGAGGGCTCCCGTTGAGGATCATGGTACTCGCCGTGTCCGGGCCCGTGATACTGCGGGCGTGGATCCTCGAATGGAAGCCGCCGTACGAGCTTTGGAGGCGGGCTGGGCGACCCGGGACTTTGACCTTTTCCGAAAGCACGCGGCTCCCGACATCGTCCTCGACTGGTCGGAGTCCGTGAGCCCCAACAGGGGCGTGTACCGGGGCATCGATGAGGCGCGCAAGTTCTTCGGCGCGATGCTGGAGGCATTTTCGATCACGACCTGGGAGGCCATGAGCATGACCTCTATCGGCCATCGGCTGGCGATCGAGGGGCGGTTCGCGATCCGAGGTGGCTCAAGCGGCGTGGAGACGGCGGCGGTCGGCGGCCAGCTGTGGAGCTTCGAGGAGGGACGGGTGAAGTCGGCCAAGGTCTTCCAGTCCGGGGCCGAGGCGGTCCGGGCGATGCGGATCGCCCGCCTCGAGGAAGCCCGCCTTTATTTCGTCTGCGAGGGGCATCCGGGCGGGAGCGACCCCGGCCCGCTGCTCGACGCTGCCCTTCGCGGCGGCGCCGATGTCGTGCAGCTACGGGAGAAGGAGCCCCGCTCGGACGAGGAGATCGTCGGCCTCGCCGCCCCATTTCGGCGCGCGGTCGCCGAGTACGGAGCGCTCTTCGTCCTCAACGACCGCCCCGACCTCGTCGCGGCCTGCCGAGCGGACGGGGCCCACGTGGGCCAGGACGACATGCCGGTGGCCGAGGCCCGGGGGGTCGCCGGGCCCGAGGCGCTGATCGGGCTCTCCACCCATTCTCCCGAGCAGATCGAGGCGGCCTGCGCGGCGCCCGGCGAGGAGCGGCCCGACCAGCTCAGCGTCGGCCCCGTCTGGGACACGCCCACCAAGCCGGGACGCCCCGCAACCGGCCTCGGGCTGGTCGAGTTCGCCGCTCGGGAATCGACGATCCCCTGGTTCGCGATCGGCGGAATCGACCCCGATAACGTCGCCGAGGCGGCGGGCGCCGGCGCCACGCGGGTCGTCGTCGTGCGGGCGATCCGCGACGCCGATGATCCCGAGGCCGCCGCAGCCGAGCTGCTGCGGGCGCTCCTCGGCGCGGGAGTCATCCCGAACACGGCTGCCCACCAGACTCGGCCGCGTGGCTGACCGAGAGCGAAAGAGGGCCGAGCGCCATAAGCGCAAGGCCCGCTCGGTCGAGCGGCGAGCCCGGGCGACTGCCCGCTCGGAGGAGCGAAACCGGGAAGCTCGAGAGGCACTCGAGCCCCTTGGTCCGAGCGAGCGGCCCCTCGTAGTCACCGTCGGCGCCGCGATCTCGGCCCTGATCGCGCTCTCCGTGGTGGTCGCCTACGCGGTCGGCGCGACCGTGAACGGCAACCGGCCCCCCGTCCTTCAGGTGATCATCCCGGCGCTCTTGATGGGCGTGATGGCCGTCGGCATGTGGCGCGCCCGCTATTGGGCCGTGCTCGGCTTCCAGGCTGTGCTGGCGCTGCTGATCGTCGCGGCGGCGCTCGGCCTCGTGGCCGCCGGCAGCGTCACCCAGCTGGTCGGCAACCTGGCGCTGGTCGCTGTCGCCGGAGCGCTCTTCTATCTGATGATCAAGGCCCTGGCGCGTATCCAGATGCCGACGCGGGAGCGGGAATAACTCCGGCGCCCGCTCGCCTTCGGCTCGTCGTCGAACAACTCCGCCGACATCCTCGGCTCCGCCTCCGGTGTCGGCGGGTTCGGGCGCGTTGCCGTCCGGCAGGACGCAGCCGGCTGCACCGGGACTTCGTCCCTAGCGCCGACGGGTGGCTGGGCTTAACCGCGAGTCACTACGTCCTGCCGCCACGCAACAGGCCCTAACCCGCCGAAAACGTAGCCGTAGGCGAGGCTTTCGGCGGAGGAGTTGTGTCTTATAGAGTCGAGGCGATGGCTGATTCGTATGACGTGATCGTGATCGGGGGCGGCCCGGGCGGCTACGTGGCTGCGATCCGGGCGGCTCAGCTCGGCCGCTCAACGGCAGTCGTCGAGGTCGACAAGCCCGGCGGCAGGTGCCTGAACTACGCGTGCATCCCCGCCAAGACCGTGCTCCACAGCGCCGAGCTCTACGACCACGCCCAACACGGTGCGGAGTTGGGGATCGAGGCGAGCGACGTGAGCGTCGACTGGGAGGCGCTCATGGCCCGCCGAGCGAAGGTCTCGGAGACCCTCGCCGGCGGCGTGAAGATGCTCTGGGACAAGAACAAGGTGGCGTTGATCGAGGGCAGCGGCTCGCTGACCGCTGACGGCCACGTGCAGGTCGGCGAGAAGACCTATGAGGCAGGCGCGGTGGTCCTCGCGACCGGGTCGGTCGCCACGCCGATTCCCGGCGTTGAGTTCGGCGGCAGGGTCGTCGACACCTGGGGAGCCTGGTCGCTTCCCGAGCAGCCGAAGAGGATCGCGGTCGCGGGGGCGGGCGCTTCCGGCGCCGAGATCGCCTCGGCCTACGGTCGATTCGGCACCGAGGTGATCCTGATCGAGATGCTCGACCAGATCCTCCCAGCCGAGGACAAGGACATGGCCAGGGTCGTCGAGCGGACGTTCAAGAAACAGGGCATCACCGTCTCGACCGGGACGAAGGTCGAGACCGTGGACGCCTCGAAGAGCTCCGTCAAGGTCACCTACGGCGGGGAAGAGACCGAGGTCGACTACCTGTGCATCGCCGGCGGCCGGGCACCTGACACCGAGGTCCTGAACCTCGGCGAAGCCGGTGTCGAGGTGGAGGAGAACGGAAAGGTGAAGGTGGACCCCTACCGGCGAACCTCGAATCCCAAGGTCTACGCGATCGGCGACTTGGTGGGCCTCAAGGCACTGGCGCACAAGGCATCCGAGGAGGGGGTCGTGGCGGTCGAGCATGCCGCCGGCGTCGAGACGCATCCGGTCGACGAAAACCTGGTCGCCGGAGCGACCTTCTGCCAGCCCCAGGTGGCAAGCGTCGGGATGACCGAAGCGGCCGCCAAGGACGCGGGACGCGAAATCAAGGTGGGGAGGTTCAAGCTGGGTGGCGTCGGCGCCGCCGCCGTCTACGACGATCGCGACGGGATGGTGAAGATCGTGGCCGACCCCCAATACGGCGAGATCCTGGGCGCCCACGTGGTGGGCAATCGCGCCTGCGACATGATCAGCGAGCTGGTCGACACGATGGCCCTGGAGGGCGGCTACCAGGAGCTGGCGAGGATCGTCCACCCTCACCCGACCATCTCCGAGGCGGTGCTCGACGCCGCCCGCGCAGTCGACGGCTGGGCCATCCACCAATAAGCGCCGGGTGCCCGGCTCTGCCTACCTTGGATCCGTGCGGCCCGGGGTGGACGCGATCGAGCACCGCGCGGGTGGATGACTACTTCCGCCGCGACCCAGACGCCGGGGCGACCGGTCTTCTACTACGACCTCGGCTCGCCCTACGCCTACCTGGCCGCGGAGCGGGTCAACTCGCTGATCGCCGACGCCTGGGGCGAGCCTCCCGAGTGGCAGCCGATCCTCTTGGGCGGCTTGTTCAAGCGCTATGGGAGGGATTCCTGGGGCAACGGGCCGGACCGTGAAGCCGGGATGCGCGAGGTCGAGCGCCGAGCGGCGGCCTACGGCATGGCTCCGATCAGCTGGCCCGAGCCATGGCCGCCGAACACGCTCATCGCGATGCGGATCGCGACCTTCGCCAAGCAGGTCGGCCGAGCGGTGTCCTTCTCGCTCGCCGCATTTCGCCAAGCGTTCGCGGCCGGGCGGGATCTGACCGAGCCCGACAACGTGTTGCTGGCGGGCGCTGCGGCCGAGCTCCACCCGCGCGCCCTACTGGCCGCACTCGAGCGCGACTCGGTGAAGCTGGCGCTTCGGGACGCCACCGATCTGGCCGCGGACCTCGGCGTGCGCGGAGTGCCCGCGGTCGTCGTCGGAGGAGAGGTGTTCTGGGGCGACGACCGGCTCGGCGATGCTGCTAAGCGGGCCGCCCAACTCCGAGGCTGATCGGCCAAGCCTGCGGCCGGCTGATCGGCTGCGAGCGCCGGCTCGGCTATCTTGGGCGGCGGTGGCGCCCGAGCGCACCAAGTCCGCGGAGTCAGACCTCGCCCCAGACGGCAGGGGCGCCGGGGCTCGCGCCCTTCCCGACTCCGAGACGTGTCGGGAGCTGCTGGAGACGATGGCGTTGATCCGGCGCTTCGAGGAGGAAGCGGGCCGCCAGTACCAACGCGCCAAGGCCGGCGGCTTCCTCCACCTCGGAATCGGAGAGGAAGCGACGATCGTCGGAACCGCGTCGGTGATGCGCCCCGAGGACTACCTGATCGGCACCTACCGCACACATGGCCACGCGATCGCCCGCGGCACAGACCCCAGGAACGTCATGGCGGAGCTGTTCGGTCGCGAGGACGGCTGCTCTCGCGGGCGCGGCGGATCGATGCACATCTTCGACGGCGAGCGCCGGTTCATGGGGGGGTACGGGATCGTCGGCGGGAACCTGCCGATCGCGGCGGGCCTGGCCCTGGCGAGTGACTACACAGGAGCTGACTCGGTCACCGTGTGCATGTTCGGCGATGGGGCGTCGAACACCGGCAACTTCGGCGAGACGATGAACCTGGCGGCGCTTTGGAAACTGCCTCTCGTCTTCCTGGTCGAGAACAACCTCTACGGCATGGGAACGGCGATCGAGCGCCATTCGGCGGTGACCGACCTGTCGCGGAAGGCCGAAGGCCTGGGGGTGCCGGGCGTCCGGGTCGACGGGATGGACGTGCTGGCGGTCAGAGAGACCGTCGCGGAGCGCCTCCGACTGGCGCGGGACGAGCGCCAGCCCACCCTGGTCGAGGCCTTCACCTACCGCTATCGCGGCCACTCGGCCGCCGATCCCGAGGTCTACCGGTCGAAGGAGGAAGTCGAGGAATGGCGCAAGAAGGACCCGGTCAAGGTCTTTCGCGACCGCCTGCTCGCCGAGGGCGTGATCGACGACGCCTACCTCGAGGAGCTCCGGGAGCGGCTCGAGGATCAGGTGACCGAAGCGGTCAAGTTCGCCGACCGATCTCCCGAGCCGCCGCTCGAGTCGCTGTATGACCACCTCTACGTGGTCGGCGACCAGGTTCCGGGCTGGTATGCGGTCGACGAGAGAACGCCGCAGCCGCATCGGGGCGAGGAGGAGCGCGAGGTGGGAGCAAGCGGCGAGGCCCGCAAGCTGGCCGAGGCGGGGGCCGCCTACGCCGGTCGCCAGAGCTCGGCGCCCCGCGGCGGGCGGGCTGACATCCCACCCGACGCCGACCGGGACGCCGCCGCCGAGGCGATCGAGGACCAGGACCATGAGTAGGCCGGGGGTGTCGCGATGGCGGTGATGCGGATGCGCGAGGCGCTTCGCGACGCCCTCGCCGAGGAGATGCGCCGCGACGAGTCGGTCCTCGTGATGGGAGAGGACGTGGGTGTGTTCCAGGGCGCCTTCAAGGTAACCGAGGGGCTCTTGGACGAGTTCGGTGAGAAGCGGGTGCGCGACACGCCGATCTCCGAGAACACGATCGTCGGTGCGGGGGTCGGCGCGGCGATGGCCGGGCTCCGCCCGGTGGTCGAGCTGATGACCGTCAACTTCTCACTCCTGGCGATGGACCAGATCGTCAACCACATGGCGGCCATCCCTTACATGTTCAACGGGCAGGTCCGGGTCCCGGTCGTGATCCGCATGCCGGGAGGCGGCGGCCACCAGCTCGGACCCACCCACTCCCATTCGCTCGAGGCCCTGTTCCTCCACGTGCCGGGCCTCCTGGTTGCCGCCCCATCGACCCCGGCTGACGGGAAGGGGCTGTTGAAGGCCGCCATCCGCGACGACAACCCGGTGATCTTCATCGAGCACGAGACGCTCTACGGCGCGCGGGGCGAGGTCCCGGACGGTGGATCGGACGACGGCGTCATCAACTTCGGCGAGGCGGCGATCAGGCGCGAGGGGGGCGATGTGACCATCGTCGGCATCCTGCGGATGGCCGACGTTGCCGAGAAGGCTGCGCGGACCCTTGCCAACGAGCACCAGGTGGAGGCCGAGGTGATCGATCCCCGGACCCTCAGGCCGCTCGACCTCGACACGATCCTTCGCTCGGTCCGAAAGACGAACCGCTGCGTGATCGTGGAGGAGGGCTGGCCACATGGCGGGGTGGGCGCCAACATCTCCGCACTGATCACCGAGCAGGCCTTCGATCACCTCGACTCGCCGACCCAGCGGGTCACCGGCGCCGACGTCCCGATGCCCTACGCGAAACGGCTCGAGCAAGCCGCTATCCCGCACCCCGAGCACGTGGTCAGTGCAGCCCTCGCCTCCCTGGAGGGATCCCTGTGAGCCCGGCCGGCGTTGGGTGTCGCGATCGTCCCCGATCAAGAGGGCGGAACGTATGAGCGTCGACGTCGTGATGCCGCGTCTCTCGGACTCGATGGAGGAGGGGACGATCCTCAAGTGGCTGAAGGCGCCGGGCGACGAGGTCGCGCTCGGCGACGAGCTGGTCGAGATCGAGACCGACAAGGCGAACATGGTCTACGAGGCCCCCGATGCGGGCTCGCTGATCGAGGTGCTGGCGAACGAGGGCGACACCTTGCCGATCGGCGAGGTGATCGCGCGGGTCGGGGAGGCGGGCGAGGCGCCTTCGGGCGAAGCCGGTGGCGGATCCAGCGAGGGATCAAGGGACGCCGCGAAGGAGGGAGACGACGAGGAGGAAGCCCCTCCTCCGTCCCTGGGTCGGCTGCTCGCAGAGTCCTCGCGTCCATGCTGCGGAGGCTCCCTCCGCCGCATCTCCTCCTCCTCCCCCTCCACCCAGCCCTCTCCCAGTGCCGGGAGTGCCGGCGGGTCGCCCGCCGCCCCGGCCTCCGGTGGAGATGGAAGGGTCAAGGCGTCGCCGCTGGCTCGCCGGGTTGCCGCCGAGAGCGGGCTCGAGCTCGGGGCGATCTCCGGGTCCGGGCCAGGTGGGCGGATCGTCAAGGCGGACGTTGAGCAAGCGATCGCCGGGGGTCGGTCGCCCGTCGCGCCCGCCCCCGCCACGGGGACAGAGCCGCCGGAGCCCACGGCTGGGGCGCGTGAGCGCCCGGAGACCGCCAAGGGCGCGGTCACGGTCGAGGAGCTGACCAAGCTCCAGCAGACGGTCGCCCGCAGGATGGCGGAGTCCAAGGCGACGGCGCCCCACTTCTACCTCCAGGCCGAGATCGACATGAGCCGCTGCGTGGACGCCCGGGCGGCGCTCAAGCGGACCGCCGCCGAGGGCGACACCGTGCCATCTCTCAACGACATGGTCGTCAAGGCGGTGGCGATCGCCCTGCGCGAGCATCCCCGGGCCAACGGTGCTTACCGTGACGGTCGCCTGGAGATGTACGAGCGGGTGAACGTGGGCGTCGCCGTCGCAGCCCGCGACGCGCTGGTCGTCCCGACCGTCTTCGACGCGGACCGCAAGGGGCTGGCGCAGATCGCCACGGAGACCCGGGCGCTGGCCCAGCGGGTCCGCGAGGCGACCGTGACCCCTCCCGAGCTCTCGGGCGGCACCTTCACGGTCTCCAATCTCGGCATGCTCGGGATCGACTCATTCGCCGCGGTGATCAACCCGCCGCAGGCCGGCATCCTCGCGATCGGGCGGGTGGTGGAGAAGCCCGTGGTCCGCGGCGGCGAGATCGTCGCGGCACAAATGATGTCCGTCAACCTCGCCTGCGACCACCGGATCCTCTACGGAGCCGACGGCGCCCGCTTCCTCGACCGGATCCGTGCTCTGCTCGAAGAGCCTGTCGCCCTGGCGCTCTAGGCGGGCGGACGGGGCGTGAGACACTGAGGCCGATGCCGCTCGTGCCTGGAGAGCCGCCGCCTGTCTGGGTCGTGCAGACTGGCCTGATCCCCTACGATGAGGCGCGAGTGATCCAGAAGCGGCTCGAGGCTGCGCGGATCGAGGGAGACGTGCCCGACCTACTCCTGCTGGTGGAGCACCCTCCTGTCTACACGAGGGGGCGCCGGTCCACCCCGGAGGAGCTGCCGATGGGCGAAGAGGCCTACCGGGCGCGGGGAATCGACGTGTGTGACACGGATCGCGGCGGTCGGGTCACATACCACGGCCCCGGACAGCTCGTCGCCTACCCGATCGTCTCGCTGCCGGAGCCTCGCGCCGGGTGATGCCGGAGGCGCCGCTCGAGTCGACGTGGCGGGCTACCTTCGGGGAATCGAGCGGCTGATCATTCGCGCGCTCGACGATTGGGGGATTCGCGCCGGCCTGATCGACGGCCTGACCGGTGTGTGGACACCCGAGCGGCGCAAGGTCGCCTCGATCGGGGTGCACGTCAACCGGGGCGTGACGACACATGGGTTCGCGGTCAACGTCAACAACGACCTCGAGCCATTCGAGTGGATCGTCCCCTGCGGCATCGAAGCCTGCGAGGTGACGTCGGTGGCGCGCGAGCTGGGCGGCGAGCCGGATCTGTCGGCCTTCGCGACCACGATCACCGAGCGCTTCGCCGAGCTGTTCGCGCGTTCCGCGGTGGAGCTCGAGCCCGGCGAGCTCGCCCGACCACGTCGAAGGGGTCGCCGCGATTGTCGGCCGCGCGGCGGCGCTACGGTAGGGACTGTGAAGGCGCCCGTCGAAACCGCAGCGGGCCCGGCCTCGGTCGAGCCACCCGCTTCGCCGCGCGCAACCCGGTCGCGAGCCAACCCAGGGGGCATGACGGTCGACGGGGGGCGGCCCTTCCGGGAGCGCAAGCCCCCGTGGCTCAAGGTCCCCGCGCCAGGCGGCCCGACCTACCGGCGTCTCAAGCAGGCGATCAGCTCGGACAACCTCCACACCGTCTGCGAGGAGGCGAACTGCCCCAACGTCGGCGAGTGCTGGGAGCGAGGCACCGCGACCTTCATGATCCTCGGCGACGTCTGCACCCGCCGCTGCGGCTTCTGCAACGTCCGGACGGGCAAGCCGACCTGGAACGACCCGCTCGAGCCGATGCGGGTCGCCGCCCAGGTCAAGCAGATGGGCCTTCGCCATGCCGTCGTCACCTCGGTGGACCGCGACGACCTGCCCGACTACGGCGCCGGCGCCTTCGTCGGCGTGATCCGATCGATCCGGATGCTCGCGCCGGGTTGCAAGGTCGAGGTGCTGACCCCCGACTTCCGCGGCCAGGAGATGCCGCTCGCCAAGGTCGTCCACGAGCGCCCCGACGTCTTCAACCACAACGTCGAGACCGTTCCGCGGCTTTACCCGAAGGCGCGCCGCGGCTCCGACTTCATGCGTTCGGCCCGGGTGCTTCGACTCGCCAAGCAGATGGGTGGCGACCGCGTGGTCACCAAGTCGGGGCTGATGGTCGGCCTCGGCGAGACCTTCGACGAGATGGTCGAGACGTTCGGCGTCCTTCGCGACCACGACGTCCAGATCCTCACGGTGGGCCAGTACCTGCGGCCCACCGAGCAGCACCTGCCGGTGGACCGCTACTGGCACCCGGACGAGTTCGAGGCGCTCGAGAGGGCGGCGCACGGATCTCGGTTTCGAGTCGGTGGCCGCCGGCCCCCTGGTTCGCAGCTCCTACCACGCCGACCAGAGCGCGGCCGAGGTCGCCGGGCGGCGAGCGGCGAAGACGGCGGCCTGAGCGAGCCGCGCTCGACCGCGAGGGCGCGGCATGGGCGAGTGGTCGTGGCCGTAGGCTTCGGCGCCCTTGATCCCGCTCAGGGACAACATCCCGACCGTCGCGGTTCCCGATCGTCACGGTGCTGCTGATCGTCGCCAACCTGATCGTCTTCGGCTGGCAGCTGACGCTGTCTCGAGCAGCGACTACTCGAGCCGCGACGTACGCACAGCTCGGGGTCTCCGAGCAGGACCAGGAGACGCTCAAGTACGGCGCGATCCCGTACCGGCTCACGCACCCGGGGAAGGACTGCGCGGTCGGAGTGACCGAGCCTCCCAAGCCACCAGCGCAGAGCGTCGTCTGCCAGGGAACCTCCGCGTACTCGGCCGCGCGCCAGCTGCGAGCCGAGAGCGCGCCGTTCGACCAGCTCGACTCGCCGCCCTGGTGGGCCACCGTGCTGACCTCGATGTTCATGCACGGGGGCATCCTCCACATCGCCTTCAACATGCTGTTCCTGTGGATCTTCGGCAACAACGTCGAGGACTCGATGGGAAGGCCGCGCTTCCTGCTCTTCTATCTCCTCGCGGGGATCGTCGCGGCGTACGCGCAGGCGCTCTCTGACGAGCGACGCGACCGTTCCGGCGATCGGGGCGAGCGGCGCGATCGCGGGGGTGCTGGGCGGCTACCTGCTCCTCTACCCGCGGGCGCGGGTGTTGACCCTGATCTTCATCATCTTCTTCGTGACCCTGATCGAGATCCCGGCGGCGATCATGCTCGGGATCTGGTTCGTGCTCCAGTTCGTGCCGGCGATCGGCCAGGTGGGCACCGACGCGGTCTCGGGCGGCGGGGTCGCCTACTGGGCGCACGTCGGGGGCTTCGCGTTCGGACTCGCCGCGATCAAGCTGTTCGCGACCCGCCGGCGGGCGGTGGGCGCCGGGCATGCGTAGCGCGTTCCTGATCGCGGCGCTGATCTTCTGCGTCGCCTTCGGCGGGATGACGGTGGCCGTCGCGGCTCAATCGGGCTTCGACATCTTCACGCTGGTCGCGTTCGGGATCGTCGGCGATGATCCTGATCGGGGTGTTCGGCGCTCTGCGCAAGCCTCCAGACGACCGCTGACCGTCGCCCAGCCGGCGGTCAGGCCGATCGGCGCGGCCGCCGACGCGGCCGGGCGCGCCGGCGTCTGGACGCCGGCAGCTGGCCTTGAGCTTGTGACTCGCCGACGCCTGCGTTACGGCGTGTAGGCGTCCGTGTGGCACGGCAGTCCGCCGCAGACGTCCGTGACGACGCCGTTCGGCATCAGGAAGTTGGACTTCTGCGTCCGGGCGGCCACCGTCGCCCGCGGATCGCCGTGCGGGTCGTGACCCCACCGACGGCGCGGTGTTGGTGAGCGGCGGCGATGCCGACCACGCCGGGACCGCTGTCCCAGATCACATACGCCGAGCCGTTGTACGGGTAGCTCGGGATCGGCGACAGCCCGTAGAACAGGTTCGCGTCCTGGCTGCGAGCGGGCTGGTCGAGCGCCGGCGCGTGGTACTTGGCGCCGATCGTCCGCGCCTCCACGGTCGCCGCGTACTGGCTGACCTGGAAGTCGCCGTAGGCGCCCTGCATCAGCACCTTGTGCTGGTGCGTGTCCGGCAGCGGCTTCGAGGTCATGTGCTGGGCGTAACCGTCCGCCTCGCCGCGATCCCAGAGCTGCTGCATGAGGTCGAGGATCAGCGGATGGATGCGAGGTGTCGGTGTATCCGCCACCCGGCGCGCTGCGCGAACAGGAACGATCGCGTAGAGGGTGAAGTCGGTGCTCCGCTGGAGCAGGACTCCGCCGTAGTTCATGCCCGGCACGCCGAGGGCCGCCCGGCTGAAGTCGGGCGCCACGGCGGTCGTCATGCCGCCCATGATGCCGCCCTGGCTGTTGCCGTCGTAGTACCCGCGCGACGTGTCGAACAGCGGCACGTTGCCACCGGTCTGGAACGCGGGGTCGGATGCGAACCCGTCCGACGTCCGCATCAGGCGGCTCAGGTAGAGGGTGTTGAGGACCCCCTGCTGAAGCCGGTCGACGACGTCCGGGAACTTGTTCAGGTCCTGGAGGGCTGCGATGTCGTAAGGGACGTCGCCGCCGGCCAGGCCCCACCAGTCGGTGGCGCAGAACATCATGTTGTGCTCGCTGGCCATCGCCTCGACGTTCCCGGCGTGCACCTCGCTCGCCGAGCCGAGCAGCCCGTGCCCGTACAGGGAAGCGCGGGCCGGGGTGGTCGCGGCGCTGGTCGGAATGATGCAGTCGAACTGCGCCGTCGCCGTGTTGCCGGGCTTCTGGGTGGGCAGCGCGTTGGGGCCGTTCGCGCTGTAGTGGAAGCCGCCACCGTCGGTGCTCGAGGTGGGGGTCGGCGAGCAACCCGTGTCGTTCAGGTAGCAGGGGACCGTGTAGGTGCCGGTGACCTCGCTCATGATCCCCGGCGCGGGGTTCGGGGTGTTTCCGGTGACGCTGAACGGAGGCGCGCTCCCCGCCGCCGTGTTGTCGGCGAGGTTGTTGTCACCGAGCTGGCTGAACGCGTTGTCGCGGATCTTCAGCATCCGCCCGCTGAGGCTCTTACCGCTCATCACCGTGAAGTTCCACGCCTCATACAGGTTGCTGCGGTTGATCCCGGCCTGCTTGAGCGCCTTGAACATCGCGTCATAGCGCGGCTTCTGCGACTGCTCGGAGGCAGGGAGCGCCTTGTTGTCCCGGAGCTTTGCGAACCAGCTCGGCGCCTGCAGGGTGTTTCCGGCGGCGTTCTTGAGGTTTCGCAGAGCGACGATGTAGCGGTGTCCCTCGACGAAGTTCTTGCCGGGATGGATCAGCAGCGTGGTGTTCGCCGCGCTTCCAGCGTTCGAGTCGAGCTCGGCCCAGATCAGGTGCCGCTGGTGCGTCGCAGCGTCGATCACGACGATTGGCGCCGTCGTCTTGAAGGCCTTCGACATGTCGTCGAGCTGCACCGGGTTCGTGTTGTTGAAGGCCGTCGGGTTGTCCAGCCCGGGGACCTTGACGATGATGTCGCTGCCGGGGCTGAAGCCGTCGTTGCGGTTGTACTCGCTGACGCTTATCTGGCTGTTCTGCGTGTTGGTCGGCATCGCGTTCTGGGGCAGGTGCACCCGCAGACCGGTGGCGCTCGACGGGTCCTTGACCGTGAAGAGGTTGTTCGGGAAGGGCAGCAGGCAGGGCGTGCTGCTGAACGGCTGACAGCTGGCCGCTGGGCCCGCTGCGAGCGCTCCGGGAGCGAAGATCGCGCCCACCACCACCATCGCCAAGGCAGCTCCGAAAAAGCGCCGCGGCGTCCTGGCATCACTGATCCGCTTCGAGCACCGGTCCATTCCCATGCGTCAACTCCTCCTTGGCCCCTGGGCTCTTGGCCCTGGGTTCTCTCCTGCCGAAACCTGGCTAGCGCGCAAGCCTATTACTTTGCCCTCGCCCACGTTGGCTGGCCAGCCAGGGCATTATCGCCCTCGGCGTTTCTCGGCCTGCCGAACCCCGGATCCACGGGCGAAGGATGGAGCCAGCGGGATTCGAACCCGCGACCTCCGGCTTGCAAAGCCGGCGCTCTCCCAGCTGAGCTATGGCCCCGAGCACCCGCCAGTGTCTCATGGCTGCGGAGCGCTCGCCGAACCCTCGGGGTTGTGCGAGGATTGGGCCGTAGCGAGAGAGCCGAGGATCGAGATGCCAGAAACCGAGATGGCGAGCGAAGCCGGGAGGGATCCGCGGCCGCCGGGAACCGCCGCCGAGCAGGGAGCGGTCGAGGCTCGAAGCGCAGACGGGCAGCGGGCGGAGGTGTCGAACCTCGAGATCGTCCGCCACCACTTCGACCTCGCCGCCAATCGGCTGAAGCTCGCCGATGACCTACGGGTGGTCTTCTGGACTCCCTATCGCGAGGTCACGGTCCAGATCCCGGTCAAGCTGTCCGACGGCAAGGTCCACGTCTATTCCGGTTACCGGATCCAGCACAACGGAGCACGCGGCCCGTACAAGGGCGGCGTTCGGTTCCACCCCGAGGTCGACATCGACGAGGTGCGGGCCCTGGCCTCGTTGATGACCTGGAAGACCGCGGTCGTTGGGATCCCGTTCGGGGGCGCCAAGGGAGGCGTCAACTGCCCGGCGAACGATCTCGAGCGCTCCGAGCTACAGGCGATCACAAGGTCGTTCATGGACAAGGTTCAGAAGGTCCTCGGGCCGACCCGGGACATACCCGCTCCCGACGTCAACACGAACGCCCAGGTGATGGCCTGGATGATGGACGAGTACGGGAAGCTCCACGGGCATACGCCCGCGATCTGCACCGGCAAGCCGATCGCGCTCGAGGGCTCGCACGGCCGAGAGGCGGCGACAGGGCGAGGGTGCGTCTACATGTTCCGCGAGGCGGCCCCCCAGCTCGGCCTCTCCCCCGCCGACACGACCTTTGTCGTCCAGGGCTTCGGCAACGTGGGCTCGTGGGCGGCCCGTCTCATGCAGCAGCTCGGCGCCAAGATGGTCGCGGCGTCGGATCTGAGCGGAGCGATACGCAACGACAACGGCATCGATGCGAACGCGCTCTGCGACCACCTGGCCGAGGCCGGGTCGATCACGGATTTCGAGCAGGCGGAGCGAATCGACCCGGAGGACCTCGTGGCCGTGCCGTGCGACGTCTTCATCCCGGCCGCGCTCGGCGGGATGATCCGAGAGGACAACGCGGACCGCATGGAATGCAGGGTGCTCGTCGAGGGCGCTAACAGCCCCACGACGCCGGCCGCCGATCGGATCCTCCGCGAGAAGGGCACCTACGTGATCCCCGACGTGATGGCAAATGCCGGGGGCGTAGTGGTCTCCTACTTCGAGTGGGTTCAGAACCTCCAGCATTTCCGCTGGGAGGAGCGCGAGGTCAACGACAGGCTTGGCACGATCTTGCGGCGTGCCTACCGGGAGGTGTCAGCGCGAGCCCGCGAGGAGGGCATCGATCTGCGCGAGGCCTCCTATCTGGTTGGCCTCGAGCGGGTGGTCGAGGCCTCCCGGACCCGCGGATACGTCTGAATCGACCGACCCGGCGGGCGGCCGCCAGCGGAGCCGTCGCTCCTGGCTAGAAGTCGAAGTCCTTCGGCTTGCCCTGCTCGAACCAGAGCTCGTCGTCCTCCGGCGCGTCCTTGAGGAACTCCGGGGTGTCAGCGAGGACGTCATCGGCGTCCTCGTCGTCGGGCTCCTCATCCCCCTCGGACTCCTCGTCGTCGGCGGGCTCCTCATCCCCCTCGGACTCCTGACCCTCGACGAGCTCCTCGGACTGCTCGTCGGAGTGCCCCTCGTCGGGCTCCGGCGCGACTTCGGGCTCGGCCGAGGCCGGCTCGGCCTCGATCACGTCGAACGGGGGCGGATGCTCGACGGTGTCCAGCGACTCGACCGGGGGATCGCCTGCGGCGGCTCGAGGGCTCCTCCTCGGGTACCTCGGCTTGCGCGTCCTCCTCATCTGGAGTCTGGTCATAGAACGTCGTCGGCTCCTCCGATCCGTGCGTCTCCGACTCGGCCGGCTCGGGGGCCTCGTCGACGATCGGGTGCTCGGCGACCGGTGCCTCGGTACCCGGCGAACCCTCGCTCGACGCCGCGAGATCCCCTTCGGACTCGCCTCCGTCGGCGCCCGACGCGCTTCCGTTTCCGTTTCCCGCATGCTCCACCGCGTCCTCGGATTCGGGGAAGTCGGGGTCGCCCGGGCGGCTCGGCGGGCCGAAGGCCTCGTCTTCGAGGTGCTTCAACTCGGACTCGGCCGCGCCGTGTTGGCGCTTCAGGTCCAGGTGCTGGCGAATCGCGTCGTCAAAGATTCCCATGGCGATCAGGCTGAAAAGGGTACTGCGCCAATTCGAGCGCACAGGCACGGATTCCTGCATGGGCGTCGCCACCCGGAACGGCGATCCGCGCCGCGCGCCCGCTTGTGCATTCGCCGCACAGCCCGCCGCCCCTGCGCCCTCAGGGACGCCCCGCGGCCCTTGCTTCGGGCGCCCCGCTGACCCGGTTCTTTCCCGATCGCTTCGCCTCGTAGAGCGCCGCGTCGGCCGCCGCGATCAAAGAGCGCGCGCTGTCGGCCGATCCGGGCATCGACGCCGCCCCCAGGCTCGCGGTCACTCGCACGGTCCCCTCGCCGTCGAGCCGCGGGACGCTCAGCGACTCGATCCGAACTCGAATCCTTTCCGCCAGCTCGACCGCCCCGACCAGACCGGTCTCGGGCAGGGCCACCGCGAACTCCTCCCCCCCGTACCTGGCCGGCTCGTCGACGCCCCTGGACTCCGAGTCGAGGACGGAGCCGATAGCGCGTAGAACCTCGTCGCCCTGCAGGTGGCCGTGGGTGTCATTGACACGCTTGAAGTCGTCGATGTCGAGCATGATCAGCGACAGCTCGTGGCCGAATCGCTGCGCTCGCGCCGCCTCCTTGGACATCAGCTCGCGGAAGCGTCGGTTGTTCGAGAGGCCGGTGAGCTCGTCCGTGACCGCCTGCTCGGAGACCAGCTCGTGCAGCGCGATGTTCTCGATCGACGCCGAAACCTGTCCGACCAGGTAAAGGAAGACGTCGCGCTCGGGCTGGCTGAACGGCTCGCCCTCGCGGGCGACCGTCATCGCTCCCACGTTTTCGGGCTGCTCGCCCATGCGCCGCAGCGGGCTGGACAGGGCGCACGAGCCATCGTCGGAGCGGGCCACCACGTCGTCGGTCCTCAGCGCCTCCTTCTCGGCGGAGTCGGCAGCCGCGCGAATGCGAGCCGAGGTCCGGCCCGCCTCCGCTTCGGCCCCCTCGTGGCCGCTCAGGGTGATCATCCCGTACTCGGCGCGACAGGCCGCTAACGAAGTCTCGACGACCACCTGGAGCAGGGTCTTGCGATCGAGCCCCGACGCGAACGCCTCGCCGATCCGGCTGACCGATCGGTCGATCTCGATCTGCTGACGCCGCACCTCATCCATCTGGGTGCTGAGCCGGTCGCCCATCTTGTTGAACTCGCTCGCCAGTCCGGCCATCTCGTCCTTTCCGACCACCGGCACCTTCTGGCTGAAGTCCCCCCTGACCGATCCGCCGGGCCGCATCGAGCATCGCTGCGACCTGCCCCCCGAGCGCCCGAAGGAGCATCGCGACGAAGATCAGGGCAACCGCGAAGAAGGCCACGAGGACCGCGACCACCAGGGGGCTCGACGAGAAGAAGCCCCCGGACTCCGTGGGTCCGAACAGGGTGATCCTGAGGTCGCCGGGGCCGGGCAGGTCGGTCGTCGCGGCGCGAAGCGTCAGCCCGTCCACCTCCACGTCATCCGAGTCGCCGCTCGGCGGCACGCTCGCGTCGAGGTGGGGGAGCGTTGCCGCTGTCGGGCCGGTCGGGCCGGCCAGCTGTGCATCGCGGCCGGTCAGGTCGCGAACCCGGGCGAGATATGCAGGCGCCGTCGTGGTTGAGACTGCCAGGGAGCCCACAGCTCCGCTCGCTCCACGAAGGCCCAGCCTGTACGGGGCGACCGGGGGCGAGGCGCCGACGGACGCGACCTGTCGGCCGCTCGGATCGCGCACGACCAGGAATCGAACGCCCTGGTTCGCGGCGGCGGCCCGGGCGGCGTTCTGGATCTGAGCGCGGTCACCGGTCTGCAGCGCGAGGCCCAGCGTCGGGTCCTTGCCGATCTCGTTCGCGGCGCGCCTGGCAGCTGCGACGTCGCCGCGATGGATCGACAGCGCGGTCTCGAGGCCGGCGGCGAGCCTGGCGTCCGCCTTTCCGTTCCTGGACTGGGCCGTGACCTGAGTCACCAGCACGGCGACGGCGATCATCGGCATCACGACGATCAGCAGGAAGAAAAGCGTGAGTCTGCCGCGGAAGCTCAATTGGATCCACCAGCTTAGATCGGCATATGTACGGCTATCCTTGCCTACCGGGACGCGTTACCCCTAAACATGCGTCCCGATTCGGGGCTATAGCTCAGTTGGGAGAGCGCCTGGATCGCACCCAGGAGGTCGCCGGTTCGAGCCCGGCTAGCTCCATGTCGGAGGAAGTGGAGCCCCCCGGGACGACCGAAGGGCTACTTGATCCCGACGACCATCGAGTCCGGTCCGACCAGGTGCTCGACGTAGCTTTCGCGAAAGCCTGTCTCCTGCATCCAGGCTTGGCAATCGGCCCCCGTGTAGTCGAAGCCTCCCGGCGTTTCGATCAGCATGTTGAGGCTCATCAACAGGCCGAATGCGTTGCTGCGCCGCTCGTCGTCGATGATCGCCTCGTAGACGATTAGGGCTCCGCCGTCAGGAAGCGCGTCGTAGGCCTTTTGCAGGAGCGTCCGCTTCTCGTCAAGGTCCCAGTCGTGCAGGATGTGGCCCATTACGAGAACGTCCGCTTCGGGCAACGAGTCGGCGAAGAAGTCACCGGCGGTGAAGCTCAAGCGGCCATCGAGCCCGAACTGGGCGACATAGGCGTCAAAGATCGGCTCGAGTGGTGGCAGGTCGAAGCCGCCACCGGTGATGTGCTCGTGAGCCAGGGCGATCTGAACCGGTACTGCGCCCTCGGCACAGCCGACGTCGATCACGCTGCCGTGATTCGCCCACGGAAACTTGGTCGCGATCGCCTGCCCCGCGGCAACACTGATCGCGCTCATCGCGCGGGCGAACTGTGCCAGCCGCGACGGATCGGCGTACAGCGTCCCGAAGAAGTCGCCACCTTTCTTGGCCTCGTTTTGCGGGATTCCGGTGCGCAGCCCCTCGCTCAGCGACCCCCAGAACTCGTACAGCCGTGCGTTCGCCATCTCCAGCATGCCACCCATGTACGAAGGCTTGGCCCGATCGAGGAACTGCTCGGTCGCCTGGGTGTTGGCGTAGCGGCCGTCCTGGCGCTCAAGCATGCCGAGGGCAACGAGCGCGTCGAAGAAGTCGGTCGCGCTACGCGGGTGCAGGCCCAGGCGCTCCCGGAGCGCCTCGCCATCGAGAGCGCCGCCGTCCGCCAACTCTGAGAAGACCCCGAGCTCGATCGCGCTCAGCAGCGTCTTCGAGCCCCAAAACCCCAATCCCAGTTGCATGATCGCGTCAGGTGTCACGTGCGTAGCGGCCTCTGGTGACGCCGCCTGTTGATCCGCCATCGACCCAGTCCCTTCTTGAGAATCGGTGTGCGCCGCCCAACCTACAGCGATCACGCGGGTTCGTGACCTGTAGCCGGCGGAAGACCCGGGGGCCCACTGCCGCGATTTGCGACGCCGCTCATCGCCCGGCCAACGCAGCGGCCACCGCGTCCGTGATGCGATCGATGTCCACAGCGCCCAGCTCCTGATGGACGGGGAGCCCGACCAGGCGCGCGCGCAGTGATGCTGCACCTGGGTAGCTGGCGGCGTCCATCGCAGGGTGCGGAGTCGTCCACATCAGTGTCCCCATGATTCCGCGATCCGCCAGACGATCCACGGTGACCCGTTTGTCCTCGACCTCGATCGGGAAGGCGAGCGGAGAAGACTCAGGCGGCATCGCTGCGAAGGCCGGCGAGCGCAGCTCCCCGAACCGCTCGGCGAGGCGGGCGAAGTTCGCCCGCCGGCGCGCCGGTGCACGTGGGTCGACGGCTCTGGACAGCAGCGCTCGGGTGGTGCGTGTTGCACGCTCGTCCAGCCCGCTCAATGCGAAGTCGACCTCTGGCCGCTCGTTCTCGGCAGGCGGATATCGGCGCTTCCGAAAGAGCGCGGCAGCAAGCCTCGAGCGCTGCGCAGCCCAGTCCGCGAGTCGACCCGCGAGCCCCCGCGCTCCCATGCTGTCCTGGGTGGGCAGGGGGCCGGCGAAAGCCTTCGAAAAGACCGCCCCGCCATCCGTCAGGCCGAACACCTTGTAGAGGCAGAACAGTGCGAGGTCGGCGTGAACGCCAACCGGGCGGCCATCCCGCGCGCTCAGCCAGGCCTGCGCACCGTCCTCGAACAGGAGGAGCCCGCGCTCGTCGCACCATCTTCGCCAGCGTGCGGCGTGCTGCGCGAATCCCAGCGGGTGGATGAGGTACAGAGCCCGCACACGCGGACCGAGGAGCGACTCGAGCTCGGCCTCGTCTGGCTCGAACCCCTCACGGGAGTCGTAGAAGCGACACCGCGCGCCTGTGCGCACAAGCGCCTCGATCTCCGAGCCGTGGTGGTAGGCGGGGGCCAATATCTCGTCGCCCGGCCCGATGCCCAGCCCCTTCAGCCCCCACCACAGCCCTTGGCGAGCCTCCATGTACAGCCGGCAACCTGGCTCGGAGAGCGGGAACGGAAGCTCGTGCGCAGGGCGGCGCAGGAGCACCGCCGGGCTCAGGGGTGGATAGATGCTGACGTAGGTGGGACCCAAGCCCACGGGCTAGTTCCGAAGTCGGGGGACCCACGCCGCCACCCGACCGGCGAGACGGGACCGGACGCGACCGCTGGTCAGCACGACGCCCGGCGACGGGAGGTCGGCGGCGCCGTACCAGTACTTGTAGGGCTCGGCTCCCCGCATGAAGTCGTAGTAGGAGAGGCCCTCCGCGATGCTGGAACGGATGCCCTCGGCGGTGGCGACCTTGCCGATCGCGAGGCGTCCCAACTCGGGGGCGAATCCTCCGAGGTACTGGTAAAAGGCTCGCTCGTCGCGGAAGTTGACAAACGACCCAACCACCTCGCCGTCGTGGACGAATTCCCAGACCAGCGCGAGTCCGGCAGGGACAAGCTCCGTCGTCACCTCGACCAGGAAGTCACGAAAGCGTGTTTCCGCGTGTTCGCGCGTCAGGCGCTTGCCCATCGCCGTCCATTGACGCACGCGAAGCGCCTGCCACCGTTCGATCGCGGCGGGGAGCTCCCGGGCTGCCGGCACCCGAAGCTCGAGCTCGCCTTCGTCCAGGTTCCGAAGCCTTCGCCGCAGATTGGTGCGTCGGCTCGTCGGCAGTGTGGCGAGGTATGCATCGAAGCTCTCGGGAAGCGTGATGCCGGGACAGGGAACCGCCGAGCGATGTGCCGCCCGCAGGCCAGCGCGTTCCAACGTGCCGGCCATCGAGGAACCGGACGGTAGTTGGCTCAGAGCCACCGCGTCCCAGTCCCGCCGGCGGCGATGCAACTCCCGCCCGACCACCTCCTCCACGGCGGTTCGGTGGTCAGGCCGCGCGAGCACGTTCCAATAGTCGCCCGGCTCACCGTTGACGCTGAGCAGGCGCAATCCGCCCACACGCCGACTGCGCAGGGGAGCCAGGCCGACGAGCGAGCCCGCGTCGTGAACGGCCAAGAACCATGGCCGTGATCCCCCACCCCAATGTCGCCACCAGGCGCACACCCACCCGGGCGAGGAGAACGGCGTGCTGCGATCATCCGCCGCGAAGAGCTCCGCCCACTCGGGAAAAGCCTCCCCGATCTGGTCTTGGTGCAGGGTCGCGTCCAAGCGCCGGGCGGCACTCTAGAGCATGGTGAACTCGTGCGGGACACACTCCGATGATTCGCGGCCGATGAAGGCGCGCGGGTAGAGTGACGTCGATCCGCCCGGGAGGAGCTGACAAGACGGTGGAGATTCGGCAGCCCATTTTCTTCGTTGGCATGGGGCGTAGCGGCACTACGGCGATGTTTCAGGCCTTCGCCGCTCATCCTGATCTGGCCTGGTTCTCGCAGCTCCTGGAGCGCCTTCCACGCTTTCCGGTCGTCTCAACATTCTCCCGATTGGCGGACTGGAGCCTTTGGGTGCGGGAGGCCGTCACGCGCTCGGGTGAGCGCCGTGGGTGGTGGGAGGGACTGCGAATCGGCCCAGCCGAGGCCAACACGGTGTGGCAGCGTTGCTGCGGCCGGGACTTCGTTTACGGCTATCTGCTGGGGGTCGAAGCAACCGACGTGGAGCGTCGTCGCATACGGCACACGATCTCGAGTGTCCTGCGCTACCAGGGGAAGCCGCGCTTTGCGGCCAAGATAACGGGGCCTGCGCGACTCGAGTATCTCGTGAGCATCTTCCCCGATGCACGATTCATCCACGTTGTCCGCGACGGACGCGCCGTCGTGCGGTCGTTGATGCGCGTGCCATTCTGGCGAGATACCTGGCGGCTGAATCGCCCGGCGTGGCGCGGCGGGTTGGGGGACCGGGAGCTGGAGCAATGGGAAGCGTACGACCGCTCGCCGCTCGCACTGGCAGCGGTCCAGTGGCGGGCCGTCGTGCGGTCTGCGCGTGACGAGGCCGCCAGATGTGCTCCCACCCGATACGGCGAGGTGCGCTATGAGGACTTCATCGCCAATCCTCACACGACGCTGGACCAGCTGGCGACGTTTTGCGGTCTGCGCCCCTCGCGGGCTCCCCACCGGTTCCTCGACTCACGCCTCGATCTCCGGGACATGAACCTGGGGTGGGGCGAGGCGTTCGACCCGGGAGAGCTCCAGATGTTGAACGAGGTGATGGGAGACACCCTCGAAGAGCTGGGATATGGCTCGTCTTCGTCGCAGCCGCCTGCGCGCGAGCGGCTCGTGACGACCCCGTTCGCCGACAGAACGCCGTGAGTCCTGGGAAGCGGAGCTCCCGTCGACCGGGGGACTGGGAGCTCCCGAAGCCGAAACCCTCCATCTACTACCTGTCGAAGCAGTGGGTGCACCGGTTTCAGGCCACTCTGGCGCGGCGAGCGTCGAGGGGCGGTGACCCACGGCAGAACGGGCTTCGGATCGTCGCCTATCACCGGGTCTCGACAGACCGCGACGAGCTCGCCGTGACACCGACCGCGTTCCGCGCCCAGATGGAGGCGCTGCTGCGCGCGGGGGCTCAGCCCGTGCCCCTGCACGAGGCGCTCGACCTGCTGGAGGAACGACCGGCGGGTCGGTATGTGTGCGTGACCTTTGACGATGGCTATCACGACAACCTCGATCACGCGATTCCCGTACTGCGCGACCTCGGAATCCCCGCCACGTTCTTCATTCCGACCGGGATCATCGACGGCACAGCGCAGCCCTACTGGTACGAGCGCCCTCCTCCAATGCTCACCTGGAGTGAGCTCCGCCAAATCGCTCAGGACGATCTCTTCGCGATCGGGGCGCATACCCTCACTCACCCGGCATTGCCCAGGCTGTCCGACGACGCTGCATGGAACGAGATTGCGGCGTCGAAGCGCGAAGTCGAGGAGCACACCGGCGAGTGCGCTTGGGCCTTCGCCTACCCAGCGGGCGTCTACGGGGAGCGCGAGGTACGGATGGTCCGCGAAGCCGGATACCGCCTTGGGGTCACGACAGTGCCGGGGCTGGTGGGTCCCGGCCATCGCCCACAGACCCTGCCTCGTTCATTCATCGACCGTGGTGACAATCTCCACATGTTCGACGCCAAGCTCACTGGCCTGCTCGACGCCCCGTGGGGCGTGCAGGAGGCCTTGGCGCTTGTGGGCCGACTCAGGCAGCGGGGCCGCGCGACCCCCGACGACCGGGGCGCCCCGGCGCGAGCGCGCGAAGACCCACCTGCCGGCGGGTGAGCATCGTCGGTGGACCGGGTCCCACGGCGGCACGTATGAGAGTGCTCCTCGTCACACCGATGCCTCCGGATCCCGGAGCCGCGAGCGCGATACCCGTACTGCTCCACGCGCAGCTCGTTGGACTCCTGGAGCGTCACGAGGTCAGCCTCGTAACGCTGGCCGGACCCGATCCAGCCGAGGTGGAGGCTGTTGATCGCCTCCGCCGCCAAGGCATCGACGTCCACGCGAGCGTGCGGACTCTGATCCGGGGGACGCTGGGGTGGAGGCGCCGCGTCCGCATCGTCAGCACGTGGCTCCGCGGACGCGTCCCGCTGCGGACTGCGTGGTTCGCCGAACCCGAGATCCAGACGCTGATCACCTCGCTGGCCGCCGAGCGGCAATTCGACGTAGTCCTGGTCGAGGACAACGCGATGGCCGCATACCGCATACCGCAGGGCCTTCCGGCCGTCCTGACCGAGCACGAAGTCCGGCGTCCGCGGAGGATCGAGGGCCCGCCGCCTGCGCCACGCGCTTGGCCGAGGTGGGCGCTCACCGAGCTGGATTGGCGACGATGGCCGAGCTACCAGCGACGCGTCTGGAGCCGCTTCGAAGTGATCCAGGTGTTCACGCGTCGCGACGCCGCTGCGGTGGAGGCGCTCTCCCCCGAGCTGGCGGACCGCGTACGGGTCAACCCCTTCGCGATCGAGCTGCCGGCGCAGCATGAGGGAGAGGAGGAACCGGACACCATGCTCTTCGCCGGAAATTACACCCACCCCCCCAACGTGGACGCGGCGCTCTGGCTGGGAAACGAGATCCTCCCGCGAGTGGCGCATCTCCGCCCAGGCGTAACACTGTCGATCGTCGGGCCGTACGCGCCCCCCGAGGTCCAGAGGCTGGAAGGGGCCCACGTGCGCTTCCTCGGTCGCGTGCCCGACCTCGGCGCCTTGCTCCGACGAACGGCGGTCGCGATGGCGCCGGTGCGGACTGGGGGCGGCATGCGAATGAAGGTGCTCCATGCGATGGCTCTCGGGAAGCCGGTCGTCACGACGTCGCGGGGAGCTGAGGGTCTGGACGTCGGCGGCGGGAGCCCCCCGGTCGAGATCGGCGATGACGCCGACGCGCTCGCGCTCGCCGCCGCGCGCCTCCTCCGGGACCCGGACGCTCGGCGAGACCTTGGACGGCGGGCGCGATCGTACGTCGAGGCCAATCACAGCCCACAGGCGCACGTCGATCGGCTGGAGCGGGCGGTGGCCGAGGTGTTGGACTAGGGCCCGCTCCGGCGCGTAACGCCTCAGTGGGCTCGGACATGCTGCGGACAAGACGGAGGCAAGGTCCAGAGGGAACCGGCCCCGCGCCCCCCTTGCCGGATAGCGGCGCCCGAGGAGGTGCGGGTCGTCCCCGGGCGTCACGGGAGAGCCGTCCGCCACGAATCCGAAACGGAAGCCCGCACCGCGGGCAGCCGCCGCCACCCGATCGTCCGCGCGACCGTGCGGGTAGGAGATCACGGACAGCGAGCCGGCGATCCGCTCGAGCTCGGCGCGTCCAGCACTCAAGGCGACGGGGAGCCCCTCGTCGCTGAGCCCGAGCAGATCGTCGTGGTTCCTGGTGTGGAACCCGATCTCGAATCCGGCGGCGAGAGCCTCGACGCCCTCGCTCGACAACGTATCGTCCGGGGCGTCACCGCCGACCGCAGCGCGCAGAGACGCGGCGGCAACCTCGCGTTCGGCGGGGGACATTCCTTGTAGACGGCGGGCGACCTGGCGAAGCGACACGTCCCGATCCCGGATACCCCAGGCGTGGAGGAGGGGGGCATCGACGAGGCCGCGGTCCCATGCGCGCTGAAGCAGCTGCCACCAGAAGCTGAATGGCCCGTTCAATCCCGCCCCCGAGAGGAAGAAGGTCGCGGAAAGCCGTGCCCGCCGAAGGGCCGGCGCGGCGTGCGAGAGGTGGGAGGGCAGGTCATCGTCGAAGGTGATCGCGACCGGCACGCGCCTACCACGCGTCCGCGCTGCCGCAGCTTCGGCGAGGCATGACGCCGGCACCACCCTGTACCGACGGCGGAGGTGACGGAGCTGCCGCTCGAAGTTCCGAAGCGAGACGTCGGCGCTGATCTCCCGCACCGGGTCGCCCTCGCGCTCGGAGATCCCGTGGTAACAGAGCACCAGCCCAACGCGTGAAGAGGACCATCGCGCGCGGAGGCGTAGCGCCCACGCGAGCGTCGAGCGGATCACGCCCAGGGCGATATCCCAGAGCCTGGACAGAGCGCCCGCATTCGACAGGCCCGTCGCCTGATGCCGGCAGGTGCCGCTACGGCGATCCGCCGCGGAGCGTCCGAACTCTCACTAACCTCAAAGCCGTGCAAAAGTGGGGAAAATCGCAGTGCACCGGCTGGACCACCCGAGAGATCGAGGCCCCTCATGACGTTATCCTGAGCATGGGGCAAAGGGTATCTCCGGAACCGTTCGCACAGCACGCTGGGGGCGCCGCGGACAAGCCGAGCGATCAGTCGCGGGGTCCGCACTTTCGGCAGGCAGTTGATCCGGTCGGGGAGCAGACGGACGCGGTGGACATCTCGGTCGTCATCTGCGCCTTCACGGCAAGGAGATGGCGGGAGCTCGGGGCCGCCATCGACTCGGTGCGCGATCAGAGACAGCCGGCGCGTGAGATCATCGTCGTAATCGATCACCACGAGGAGCTGCTGGTGCGGGCACGCACAGCATGGCCGGATGTGTTGATCGTCCCCAACGCGCACGCGCGCGGGCTATCGGGCGCCAGGAACACCGGAACGTCGATCGCTCGCGGAGACGTCGTGGCCTTCCTCGACGACGATGCCCAGGCCGACGAGCGATGGCTGGAGCACCTGAGCGGCGCATACGATGATTCGCGTATTCTCGCGGCCGGCGGCGTCGTTGAGCCCATTTGGCCGGCGGGCCGGCCGCGCTGGTTCCCGGCGGAGTTCGACTGGGTGGTCGGGTGCACACATTCGGCAATGCCGCGTAAGACGACCGCCGTGCGAAATCTAGTGGGGGCGAACATGTCCTTCCGCAACCAGACCCTGGTCGATCTGGACGGGTTTCGCGACGGTATCGGGCGGATCGGGACGGCGCCCGGGGGCTGCGAGGAGACGGAGCTGTGCATCCGCGCGGGGCAGCGATGGCCGGACAGAGTGACGCTGTACGTGCCGGACGCCCGCGTCCGGCACACGGTGTCGCCGGAGCGCACCAGCCTGCGCTATTTCTTGTCCCGTTGCCACGCGGAGGGACGGTCGAAGGCCGTCGTCGCGCGCTTGGTGGGGAGCGCGGACGGCCTTCAAGCCGAGCGGGCGTATGTGAGGCGAACGCTCGCTGCGGCGATCGCGCACGGATTGTGGCGCGCCGTCCAGCGTCGTGCGAGCTTTGGGCGTCCGGTCGCGGTCCTCCTCGGGCTCGCGGTGACGACCGCAGGCTACGTCTCGGAAACGCTCCGCGGCGCCGGCCCATTCGCTCGACGGCTGCGTTCGCCGACCAACGGGGACCTCGCAGCCTTCGACGACCGTTGATTCCGCGATGCGCGTCCTGATGGTGACGCCGTGCTTCCTGCCGGAGATCGGCGGGGTCGAGCGCCACGTCCAGGAGGTCGCGAGCCGCCTCGCGGCATCGGGCTGCGAGGTCACCGTACTGACGACCGATCGCTCGCGGCGGCTTCCCGCCAGCGAGACGCAGGATGGCTTCGAGGTCCGCCGCGTGAACGCGTGGCCGAGACAGTCAGACCTCCACCTCGCTCCCGCGCTTGGGCGACGCATCGTCAAGGATCGCTGGGACGTCGTCCACGTCCAGTCGTACCACACCTTCGTCGCGCCGCACGCGATGTGGGCGGCAACTCGGCGGGGACTTCCCTTCATCCTCACCTTCCACGGCGGCGGACATTCCTCGAGGACGAGGCAGCTCCTGCGCGGTACGCAGCGAGCCGCGTTGCGCCCGCTTTTGTCGCGCGCGCGACGGCTGGTCGCGGTCGCGGAATTTGAGGTCGATCTCTACGGCCGTGAGCTGCGACTGCCCCGCGATCGATTCGTCGTGATCCCGAACGGCACCGATCTTCCGAAGCCCGTGACTTCGTCCCCTGCTGACGGCGGGGTCCTGATCGCCTCCGTGGGCAGGCTGGAACGTTATAAGGGCCATCACCGCGCGATCGCGGCGCTCCCCCATCTGCTCCGGCACGAACCCCGCGCCCGCCTGTGGATCGCGGGCTCGGGCCCGTACGAGGGTCGACTGCGACGCGTGGCCGAGCGCTGCGGCGTCGCGGACCGGGTTGAGATCAAAGCCGTGCCCGCCGGGGACCGTGAGGGGATGGCCGCGGCGCTCGCACGCGCATCGCTCGTCGTGCTCCTGAGCGAGTTCGAGACCCACCCAATCGGAGCACTCGAGGCGCGAGCGCTCGATCTGCCACTGGTCGTGGCCGACACCTCCGGCCTGCGTGAACTCGCGGCTCGGGGGGAGGCCCGCGCGGTGCCTTTGGACGCGTCCCCGCGCGAGGTGGCCGCCGCCATGCTCCAGCAACTGCGTGACCCAATCGTGGCCTCGTCGCCCCAGGTGTTCACTTGGGACGACTGCGCCTCGGAGCTGCGAACGCTGTACCGCACAGTGGCGGAGGAGGCAGAGTGCGCATCCTGATGCTCTCCCAGTTCTTCGCCCCCGTGATCGGCGGGGAGGAGCGCATGGTCGAGGCGATGAGCGTCGAGCTTTCCCGCCGAGGGCACCGGGTGGCGGTGGCGACGCTGCAGACCGGAGATCTGCCGGCGCACGAGCTGCACCAGGAGGTCAGGGTGCATCGAATCGCCAGCGCCGCCCAACGGTTTCGAAGCCTGTACCGCGACGACGGACGGCCGCATGCGCCGCCCATACCGGACCCCCTGATCATGCGCAACCTCCTGGCCGTCATCCGCCACGAACGGCCGGAAATCATTCACGGGCACAACTGGCTGGCCCAATCGATGATGCCGCTCAAGCGCATCTCGGGGAGCCCGCTGGTGCTGTCCCTCCACGACTACAGCTTCGTGTGCGCCACGAAGCGCTTCGTCTATGCGAACCAGCCGTGCAGCGGACCCGGCCCAGCCAAATGCGTGGCGTGCGCCTCCGGGCACTACGGTCGGACGAAGGGCCCAGCGGTTGCGCTTGCGGTGCGAGCGATGCGCCCGCTGGCGCTGTCGACGGTGGACATGTTCCTGCCCGTGAGCACCGCCGTCGCGCGCCATACGGGGCTCCTGGAGCTCGGTGCTCCATGGCGGGTGGTGCCGAATTTCCTGTCAGAGACTCCTCCGCTTGGGAACGCGAGCGACCGAGCGGACGACCTTCCCGAAGACGGGTTCACGTTGTTCGTGGGGGACTTGGCTCGCGACAAGGGCGTCGAGCTCCTACTGGACGCCTATGCGGAGCTAGCCGACGCGCCGCCGCTGGTGCTCATCGGCCGACGCCTATCCGCCAGGCTCTCCCCGGCGCCGCCCAACGTCGTCGTGCTCGGGCCTCGCCCTCACTCGGAGGTCATGGCGGCATGGCGGCGGTGTGGCATCGGCGTCGTCCCGTCGATCACCGAAGAGGCGTTTGGCCTGGTCGCGCTCGAGGCCATGGCGGCGGGACGCCCGGTCATCGCTGCGGATCATGGAGGGCTCCAGGAGATCGTCGCCAACGGCGAGACCGGCCTGCTGGTGGCGCCGGGCGACGCCGACGCCTTACGAGATGCACTGCGCCGTCTGCACTCCGACCCGGACCTGCGAGCGCGCATGGGCAGCGGCGGCTATCCAGCGCGTCAAGCGCTTCACCCCGGCGAGGGTGGTGCCAGAGCTCGAAGACGTCTACGGCCAGCTGACCGAGGCGCCATGAGCGCCGTGGCCGACGTTTCCCGCGAACCGCGCACCGGTGCGCCTCCCGAGCATGTTGCGGACCAGGGCACCGGCTCAGGCTTTGGGCGCGCACCCCTCTTGGCGCTGACGAGCGCAGCCGGTGTCGCTCTCGTGTCGGTGGCCGATGCCCTGTCCCGGAGCGGCCGTCCCTTCGCGCAGCCGCTGTTCTGGCTGGGGCTCCTTGTCATCTTCCTACCGATCGCCGCGCGGCTCGCGTCGACCGCTCCGCGGCGTGGTGAGCGCATCGCTCTGGTCCTGGTCCTCGGCATCGCCTTCTATCTCGTCAAGGTGCTCCACGATCCGTTCGCCTTCGCCTCTGCTGACGAACTGGTACATCAACACAACGTCCTCGCGATCATCCAGTCCCAGGCGCTGTTCGGCCACAACCCGATTCTCCCCGTAACCCCGCTGTACCCGGGTCTCGAGGCTGTCACCGCGGCGCTGACGTCAACTGGCGGTACGTCGACGTTCACGGCTGGCCTGATCGTGATCGGCATCGCGCGCCTGATCCTCATGCTCGCCCTCTTCCTCCTTTACGAATCGGTCACCGGATCCGGCCGCATCGCAGGGGTTGCCGCCGCCCTCTACGCGACAAACCCCCACTACCTGTTCTTTGATGCCTCGTTCTCCTACGAATCGTTTGCCCTACCGCTCGCGGTGCTGGCCGTCTATGCCGTGTCCCGTGCGACATTCCCGCAGCTCGAGTATCCGCGCCGCTGGCCTGCTCGGCCCTTCCCTCTCGTCAATCGTGAGTGGGCGATCGTGGCCGTCGCGGCCATATGCACCGTGGTCGTCACACACCACATCACCTCGTACGGCCTGGTGGCCGTCCTGGTGGCGATCTGCCTGATTCCCCTGAGTTCGCGTCAGGTGTTCGGATGGCGACCCTGGGTCTTCGCTGCGACCGCACTCGCCGCCACCGCCGCGTGGCTGGTGTTCGTGGCCAGCCGCACGGTCGGCTACCTGTCGCCGGTGATCACCAACGCGATCGCGGACTCGTTTCGAACCGCCGCGGGCGAGTCGGCGACGAGGGAGCTCTTTCACTCGAGCGCGGGGCAGGCGACGCCCGCCTCGGAACATGTGGTTGCCGTCGGCTCGGCCCTCATAGTGCTGGCGGCGATCCCGTTCGGACTCAGGTTCCTGTGGCGTCATTATCGGGACCAGCCCATCGTGGTGGTTCTGGGATGCGCCAGCGTTGCGTACGTGGGCACGCTGGGCTTGCGCTTGGTGCCCGCCGCATGGGAGACCGGTGTCCGCGCGTCGGAGTTCCTGTTCGTCGGGGTCGCGCTCGTTGTCGCCCTGGCGGCCCTCGAGGCGCTGGATCACTTGTCCCCGCCTCGCCTGGTGCACGTCGGGGCCATGGCGGCGGCGGGCGTCGTCCTCGTGGGCGGCATCGTCTCGACGACGCCCCATGCGGGACGCATGGCCGAGCCCTATCGCGTCGCCGCCGGCGGCAGGGACCTCGACCCTCCAGCGGTAGCGGTCGCTCGGTGGACGCGCCATGCCCTGGGGCCGGGACAACACATCGCGGCCGAGCAGGCGGATGCACGCTCGCTGCTCGTGGACGGGCGGCAGCATGTCTTCACCGGCGTGCGCCCGCCCATCGAGTCCGTCCTGCAGACGCCGAAGCTCTACCAGTGGCAGCTCGACCTGCTCCGGCGCAAGGGCATCCGGTACGTCGTCGTCGACGCCCGCGAGGCAAGCGCAAACGTGAGTATCGGCTACTACTTTCCCCGGCATCGCGCCGGCCCGCAGGAGCGCTTTCCGGCTGCCGCGGCGACCAAATTCGAGCGTGCCGGGGCACACCGCATCTACGACGGCGGGAACATCGTCGTCGACGACCTCAGAGGGGTGAGCGATGCTGCGTCACTTCCGTGAGCTGGCCGTGCCCATCCTCGCGGCCTGCTGCTGCGCGGCGGTCCTCATCCTGCACACCGGCTCGCCAGCCCGACTGATCGCAGGCATTGCTCTCGTCCTCATTCTTCCCGGTCTGGCGGTTGGGCGTGCGTTGCTACCGCTCGATGAGCGAGGGCCGGAGCGCTTGGTGGTGGCGTTGGGAGGGAGTGCGGCAATCGTGGTGCTCGCGGCGATCATCCTGGACCTGATCGGGCTCCCCCTGGAGGCGGCCGTCTGGGCACCTGTACTCGTGACTGTGACGGTGGTCGCCTCGGTGGTGGCGCACGTCCGGCACTTGTACCTGCCGCGGGGGAGGCTCGAACTGGCGCCCCCTCGCCCCGTCGGTGCGCTGCTCATCGCACTCGCTCTCGCGCTGATCGCCGGCGCCTTGGTGCTCGGCACGACGCCGCTCAGCGCGCCCGGCGGGACCCCGGGCTATACGGCTCTGTGGATCCAGACCAACGCGGCGGGGGGTGCGGCGGCAGTCGCGCGCAGCGATCAACTTCACCCCGTCCAATATGAGCTGTCCGTCAGCGTGGACGGACACCCCGTCGACGCATCTCCCAGCTTTACTCTGGCCCCAGGCGAGGAATACCGGGCCCGGGTCCCGCCACCTCTGCGTTCCGGGGCCCGCGTCACGGCCCGGCTCTACCGACTCGACCACGGAGCGCGTCGCCTCGCGCGACGGGCCGACGCCACCGCGGGCCTGACGGTGCCCCGGCCTGCCGGGCCGGACCAATCATGACTCGCTCACTCGCAGTCGACATCGTGGTCGACAATTACAACTACGGGCGCTTCCTCGAGGCGGCGATCGACAGCGCTCTGGCACAGCGTCACCCGCGCACTCGCGTGATCGTCGTCGACGACGGCTCAACCGACCACTCGCCCGCAGTGGTAGCGCGGTATGGCGATCGCATCACGGCGGTCCTCAAACAGAATGGCGGTCAGGCGTCCGCCTTCAACGAGGGATGGGCGCGGTGCCGTGGCGACGCCGTGATCTTCCTCGACGCCGATGATCTCCTCTTGCCGGACGCCGCGGGGAACGTGGCCGCCGCTTTCGCCGCGGCACCGCGAGCCGTGAAGGTCCAGTACGGAATGGCGGTGATCGACGTGGATGGCCACCCGACCGGCGAGGTGAAGCCTCGCCCCTACGAGCGGCTGGCGGCCGGCGACCTGCGGCGCAGCGCGTTGACCTTCCCGTTCGATCTGGGGCGGATCGCCACGAGCGGCAATGCCTTCTCGGCTGCGGCGCTGAAGCGTGTCATGCCGATTCCCGAGCGGGAGTTCGCAAGGAGCGCGGACTGGTATCTGCAGCACACCATCCCGCTGCTCGGCGAGGTGATCTCACTGGAGGACGTTTGCGCTTGCTACCGCGTTCACGACGCCAACAGCTACGAGCTGGCGCACGCGGCTCTCGATTTGAACCACGTCCGCCAAAGCGTTCGCTATGCCGCCGCGACCCGGCGCCATCTGCGCCGCATGGCCGGCGAGCTCGGACTGACGCTTCCGCCTGGTCCGATCCTCTCCGTCTCCGACCTCGCGAATCGCCTCGTCTCCCGCAAGCTCGAGCCTGACGCGCACCCACTATCGGGCGACCGCGTCCCGCGCCTCGCCGTCGGTGGCGTGATCGCGGCCGGTCGGCGCTTCGACGTGCGGTGGCCGATGAAGCTGATGTTCATCGCATGGTTCGCGGCGATGGCCTGCGCGCCGCGAAGGGCCGCCGTGGCGCTCGGCGGAGTTTTTCTCCTCCCCGAGCGTCGCCGTCGCCTCGATTCACTTCTGGACAGGCTCAAGAGATCCACGGAAGACGTCAACGATGGCAGCCACTCTTGACGGGCAATCCCGAACGCCCGCGCGTCAGTGTCGTGATCCCGACGTTCCAGCGCCGGGACGCGCTTCAGCGACTGCTCGGAGCACTCGCTCGCCAGACCCTGTCTGCCGAGCTGTTCGAGGTCGTAGTCGGCATCGACGGCTCCAGCGACGGGACGCGGGAGGCGCTCGTGTCCTTCCGGGCACCGTACAGACTCCGCTCGATCTGGCAACCCAACGGAGGTCGGGCCGTGGCTTGCAATTCAGCCATTCGTCTCGCGGAGGGCGATCTCGTCGTCATCCTCGACGACGATATGGAGCCGGCTCCTGGCCTCCTTGAGGCGCACCAGCACGAGCACCCATCCGGTGCACGCCGGTGTGTCATGGGAGCAGTGCCGATCACACTCGAGGACGGTGACCCGCCGCACGTGCGCTACGTGGCGGAGAAGTTCAACCAACACCTCGCGCGCCTCGCTCGTCCCGACCACAGCTTCCAGATCCGGGACTTCTACAGTGGCAACTCCTCGGTGCGGCGAGAGGAGCTGATGGCGGCCGGACTGTTTGACGAGCGGTTCCGCGAGTACGGCAACGAGGACCTGGAGCTGGCGCACCGTCTTGTCGCGGGCGGGGTGGAGCTCGGCTTCTCGATCGACGCCGTGGCTCGCCAGCACTACGACAAGAGCCTCCGCCGACTGGCGAGCGACGAGCTCGCCAAGGGTCGCACCGCCGTACTGTTCGCCGCCACGCACCCTGACGCGTCGCTGGAGTTGAAGATCACCGCGCTGGGAGCCCAGCGGGTCCACCGACGCGCCGCACGAAGGGCGGTGCTGTGGGCGACGCGAGTGTTCCGCCGCATGCCCGACCTCGTGCTCGCCGCGGTTGGCGTCGCCCAGCGCCTGGCGCCGAACCGAATTCAGACCGTCTACCGATTTGCCCTCGAGTACTTCTATGCGCTCGGCGTGGAACGGGCGCTGCACGAGCGGCGCGAGCTTCCCCCCACGGCCGCTCGGGCTGGCTGATGCCACAGGACGTCGTGCTCTTCACCGACAGCGCGGGCTTCGGCGGAGCCGAGCGCGCGCTCTTGACGCTACTGGATGGCCTTCCCAGCCCCTGGCGGGCCACGCTCGCGCACCATCCCGCGCCCGGCGTGGAACCGCTCGTGGCGCGGGCTCGCGAGCTTGGCGCCGACACCTGGAGCGTCCCGCCGATGCCCCACGGACTGCGGGGCATGCTCGGCATTCCGTGGTTCGCCCGGGCACTGCGACACCGTCGCCCTGATGTCTTCCACGCGCACCTGACCTGGCCGCTGGGGGGCAAGAACGCGCTGCTCGCCGCCCTCGCGGCGCGCCTCCCCGCGGTGCTGGTCACGGTCCAGCTCTACATGGACGTGCCCGTCACGCGGCCCATGCTGCTGCAGCAGCGCATCATCGCGGCGGGCGTCGACCGGATCCTTCCGGTGTCCCAGCACAACGCTCGAAGCTTGGAGGCTCTGCTGCATTGGCCGCGGCGGAAGATGGACGTCGTCCACAACGCGATCGACCCGGCCCCTTTTGGCGGACGTCCCGATCCCGCTCTGCGGCGGGCGCTCGCCGGCGACCGACCGCTCGTGCTGACGGTCGGTCGCCTGGACCCTCAGAAGGGCCACCGACACCTGCTCGTAGCGGCCACTGAGGTGCCGGACGCAATGTTCGTGCTCGCGGGCGAGGGCGCGGAGCGTCAAGGGCTCGAGGAACTCGCCGACAGACTGGGCGTGGCCGACCGAGTCAGGTTTCTTGGTGAGCGCTCTGACGTGGCCGATCTGCTTGCGGCGTGTGACCTATTCGTGCTGCCGTCGCTTTACGAGGGACTCCCCATCTCGTTGCTCGAGGCGATGGCGGCCGAGCGCCCCACCATCGCCACGGCGATCGGGGGTGTGGACGAGGTGGTGAGGCATGGCGAGTCGGGCCTCCTTGTCCCGCCGGCCCAGCCCGGCGCGATGGCGTCCGCACTGCGCCGCCTTCTCGCGGACGCCGAGCTGCGAACTCGACTTGCAACCGCGGGCCGCTCGCTCGTGACGACCCAGTTCTCGGCGCCCGGCATGGTGCAACGGGTGACGGAGTTGTATGAGCTGCTCAGCAACCCGGCCCCAGGTGCAGACCAGTTCCCCCGGGATGAACCCCAACGCCCTCCTGCGCCGAGCCGACTGGCGGTTCCTCGCCGGCATGCCCGAGCCCCGCCGCGCCTACTGTCCCGGGGCGGGGCAGCTGCGGGAGGCGGTCCGAACCGTGGCGACCCGGCTGGTCGACGAGCCGGGCCGAGGCGAGTGCGACCTCGTCGTGCTCCGAGCCCCAGGCAGGCGCCGGCTGGAGCGCGGATGCGCGGTCCTCGCGCCGGGCGGAGCCCTCTATGTCGAACACTGGCGCCCCGTCCTCCGCGGCGCCGCAACCGTGCGCAAGCGACTGGAGGCCGCAGGCCTCGAGCAGGTCGCCTGCTACTGGCCATGGCCGCGACCCGGCCGCCAGACGCCCGTCGTGTGGCTGCCGATCGATACGCCAGAGGCGATCTTGTGGTTTCTCGAAACCCGCCCACGACCGAGCGCGGTGGCCCGCGCGCATCGCCGTGGCCGCTCAGCGGCGGCTTTGGCGCTCGCTTTGGCGGCTCGGGCTGCTCGCTCCAATCTGCGCGGTTGCGCGAAAGCCTCCGCTCCCGGGAGAGGCCGGCGACGTCGCCGGATCCCGGGAACCCGGAGCCGAGGATTCCGCGTGACTCCCTGCCGGCGACCCTCGCAGCTCAGCACGAGGCGTGGGGACTGGACGACTCAGGCGAAAGCCCCGCTTGCCTGCTGATCACCGCGGGGCGAAGCCCGGAGAACAAGCTCGTCGCCCTTACCTTCAATTCGGGCGGGAGCGAACCCCGGATCGCGGTCAAGCTGCCAAGGGTGCCGAAGGCCGAAGCCGGATTGGAACACGAGGCCGCCGTGCTGCATGCAGCGCATGCGGAGCGGGAACGGTCAGGGATCCCGCGGCTCATCGCGCGAGCCACCATCGCCGGCCGGATTGCCGTGGCGGAGAGCGTCGTCACGGGCCGGCCGCTGCTGGATCTCCTGGCGCGGGACTCGCACCGCACGCTGTGCCTCAAGGTCACGGACTTCCTGGCCGATCTCGCCACAGATGCGCCACGGCGCCGCTCGACAGCTTGGCGCGAGAGCATCGCGGAGGTCGCCCTCCAGGCGCTCTCGCCAGCCGAGCAGCAACGGGCTCGCGCGATCCTCGCGCAGCTCGGACCGCTCCCCGAGGTCTTCGAGCAGCGCGACTGCTCCCCCTGGAACGTGCTCGTTCAGCGAGACGGGACTCTCGCCCTGCTCGATTGGGAGTCGGCCGAGGAGCGCGGCCTCCCGGGGCTCGACCTCGTGTACTTCCTGGGCTACGCCGGGTTCTTCGTCGATGGGACCATGCATACCGGCGGGGAGATCGCCTCCTACCGTCGCATGCTGACTCCGACCACCCTCACGCGGCGGCGCGTACGCGGAGTGCACCGCGATGTACACGGAGCGAGTCGGTTTCGACCAGTCCACGCTCCCAGCCCCTGCGATTGCTCTGCTGGCTCGTCCATGCGCGATCAGCTCAGCTTCGCGCGCAGACCGAGACGATGGGTGCCCCCCAAGACGGCTCGCTGTTCCTCGAGCTCGCCCGACACGAGCTCGCGCGACACGAGGCGTGACGCGCGATGCCCACGATGGCACGCCATCTCCTGCGCAGCACGGCGAGCAACGTCGCAGGGCAGGTCGTGGTGCTGGGGGTCTGGTTCGGGCTGACCCCGTTCATCGTCCATCGTCTCGGCGCGACCGACTACGGCCTGTGGGTGCTGGTTGCCTCGCTGATCGCCTACGGGAACCTGCTCGACCTCGGCGTAGGCGCCGCCGTGACCAAGTACGTGGCCGAGTTCCGTGCCCGCGGCCGATCGGACGAGGCGTCAGACCTGATCGCGACTGCGCTGTGCATCTACTGCGTGGTCGGTCTGCTCGTCGTGCTCGCGAGTGCGCCGCTCGCCCTTGTGGTTCCCCACCTCTTCAACATCCCACCGGGTCAGGAGAGCGAAGCCCGATGGGTGGTCTTCCTGACCGGCCTGGCGCTCGCAGTGAAGCTCCCCACCACCGCGGCGTACGCGGTGCTTCGCGGCTTGCAGCGGTTCGACCTCAACAACCTAATCAGCGTCGCGGCCACCCTCGTCCAGGCGGCGGCGACGATCACGGTCCTGCTCTTGGGCGGCGGCGTCGTTGGCCTGGCCGCGCTGATCATCCCGCTGACCCTCCTCACGCAGATTCCCATGCTCGCGGTGATCCGGCACGTCGCGCCGGATATCAGGTTCGGGCTGCGCGGGGCCCAGCGTCGGCTCGTGCGGAACGTCGCCTCATTCAGCACGTCGTTGCTCGTCATCAACGGAGGCGGCGTCGTCAAGACGCAGACGGATCAGATCATCATCGGAGCGGCCCTGCCGGTCTCGACCCTCGCTCCATACTCGCTGGCACAGCGGATCAGCCTATTGCCCACGATGCTGACCTACCAGTTCGTCCGCGTCCTCTTTCCGCTCGCATCCGAGCTCCATGGCATCAGAGACAAGGCCCAGCTGCGCGCGCTGTACGTGGGCAGCACGCGGGTGGCGCTGGCGCTGTTCGTCCCGATCGGCGCGGGGCTCATGGTGCTGGCCGAGCCGTTCCTCACCGCCTGGGTGGGTGAGGCTTTCGCCGGCGACGCGAACATCACGGTGATCCTCGTCGCAGCCGGTCTCTTCGACATGCCGATGTTGCCAGCCGCCTCGATGCTGATGGGGACCGACGCCCACCGACCGCTCGCGCTGTTCGTGGGAGGGTCGGCACTCCTGAATCTCGGCCTGTCGGTGGTGCTCGTTGGGAGCATGGGCGTGACCGGCGTGGCGCTCGCGACCCTCATCGCCACGGGGCTCCAGGCGTTCGTCGTTACCCCGTTCGCGATGCGCCGGTATGACGTTCCGGCGACAACACTCTTGTCGGAGGCTCTGGCGCCGGGGCTACTTCCAGCCGTTCCGGCGGTCCTCGCGCTGCTCGGCCTTCGGGTTGTGCTGGACCCGTCGTCGCTGGTAGCGATCGTCGCCGTGGGAGCGATCGGGGGCCTCGTCTACGCCGCGGGCTACCTCTCTTTCTCCGCGAGCGCCGACGAGCGGCTTGCGTTGCGACGGGTCGCGCTCGGCACGCTGCAGCTGGCGCGGGCGCGACGCTGAGTCGACCGGGCGTCCGACGTGGGCCGAGACGAAGCGTGGCGTGGGCTACCCAGATGGCCTCGATACGTTGTCGGACCGTGAGACGACGATGGCACGACCCGCGGGCCACGATCGGTGCTCGGCTCGAGCAACGGACGCGCCTGATGCAACCAGCGCGGCGCTTTCGGTTCGAGCTGGTCCTGGAGATGATCGACGGAATCGACGCCGGACGGCCTGTGAGGGTGCTCGACGCGGGGGCCGGTGAAGGGCTCCTCGCGATGACGCTCGCTCGGCAACACAGCGACTGGCAGATCGTCGCGGCCGACGTCGACGACGTGATGCTCGACCGCGGACGGCGCCGCGCGGAGGACGAAGGCCTCCGCAACCTCGAGTTCGTCAGGGCGGACCTCACGGACGATCTCGGCTCCGAGGAGTTCGACGTCGTGCTCGCCGTGGAATGCCTGTCGGAGATTCCTGACGACGACGCCGCGCTGCGCGCAATGGCGCGCGCTCTGCGGCCCGGCGGGCGCTTCTTCGCACACGTGCCCCACCGTGACTGGCTGCCCGTGCTCCCGGGGAGCCCTCGCACCTGGAGGCTCGAGGTACGCCACGGCTACGGTGCCGAGGAGCTCGTCGCGAAGCTGAAGCAGGCGGGGCTCACGGCAGCTTCAATCCAACCGACGGCTCGCAACGTGGTCTTCCTCGGCCAGGAGATCGCTCAACGCACCAAGGACTCGTCGCTTCGCGTGCGCGCTGCCGCGCTGCCCCTCACGGCGGGAGCTGTCCGCCTCGAGCGGTGGGGCCTGACCTGGGGACCTGGGCGGGCTCTGCTGATCGACGCACATCGGCAACCGTCCGAGACCCTCTCGGGTACGCCGTGGCCGCACCTAGCCGACGCCGCGGGGGCGCCGGCCCGCACGGCGCGCGGAGACGCTCGGTCCGATTGAAGGCCTACCGACGGCACAGAGCGTCCGGGATCCCAGAGCCAAACGACGGTGCGGCCTCTGTCGACCACCACGCTGTCCTCGGCGACCCATCCCGCACGCTCGGACAGCCGCTGCAGCTGGTCACGCGTGTAATGTGTGCCGCCAGCCGCGCGCCTCACGTTCGGCCTCGCCGAGCGGCTGCCGCAGAGTCCAGAAACGACATAGCTCAGGATGGCGAACCTGAAATTCGGCGCATACGCGCAAGGAAGCTCCCGGGATCGCGGAGGTACTCGAGCAGCCCGAGGGCGAACACGAGGTCGAACTCCCGGTCCGGATAGCTCACGACTCAGATCGAGCTTGACGTCGTCGGCCTCTGCGGCTGAAGGTCGTATCCCTGGTAGGTGAAGGGGCTCGAGCGGTTCGCGAGCAGCTGCGCAGGCGCTCGTTACCGCAGCCGAGGTCGCCCACGAGATCGGGTGCGTAATGGAGGGTCCCGGGGAGCGTGTTGCGTGTCCCACAGCTCGACCGCCGTTCGGCTCCCTGCCAGAGGCGAGGCCTGTAGGTGGAGGTTGAACCGCTTCGCCGGCACCGATGGACGGGCTCATTCGTACGCACGCCGCTTGGCAGCTCGAAACATTCGTGCCAGTGCGTCACGCACAGCGAGGGTCTCCCAGCTTTGCGCTCCAGCACATGCGGATTCTAGGAGTCCGCATGCTTCACCACGTGCAGCCTCGATCGGCGCTGGAAGGTGAAGCCATCCCGCCTATGTTTGAAGTACTCGTCGACCGCTTCCCGGCACCCAGACCAGGCATCGTAGTCATCGATTACGAGAACTCCGCGAGGGGCGAGCATTGGCTCAATCCTCTCAAGGCAAACCTTCACCGACTCGTACCAGTCGCAATCGAGATGGGCGAGCGCCACGGGACCGTCGACGCGAAGCGTTTCCTCGTAAAGGCCGGAAATGAAGCGCACGTTGTTTTCCTTTGGCGCGATGCCGTACTCCTCGAAGCTCGCTCGAACCTTTGCTAGCAAGTCTGGTTCATAACCGTAATAGGCGGTCCCTGAGGGCCGGTCGCCACTCCGGAGGTGATCACGTCGTAGCGCCTTTGCACATCCTCGCCGTCGCGGGGTGACGGAGGTGGAATCATCCCGAAGGTGTCAAAGAGGCGAAGCGGCCGTTCCGGCGACTTTGCCGCGGCGATCAAGATCGCCGAGCCGCCCCGCGCCGCGCCAGCTTCGATCACCGCCGGGCACGCCACGCCGTTCGATCTCGCGGACCCGGTTACGCACGCGACCAGGGCATCCGGCTCCATATACGTGAGCCCCTCGCGGTGCAACCGGTCCACTAGCGCTTGCGCTCGACCTCGGGTGAGTTGGTGAATGCGAAGGGAGCCCCGAATCCGGCCGGCGATCCGCGGAGGCAGAGATAACTGCTAGGTGATCGGCCGTTCCAAGCCCTGGGCCGTACCCGGCGTTCGACGCCGACAAGCGACGGTAGGCCTCTCGACCCGCCGACGCCGCCGGCGGCTTCGAGCGCCAAGCGTCCTCGACGGGGCGGCTTCGAGGGCCCCCTGCCCAGTCGCGGCTTGCGGGATCGGCAATCGGACGCATCTCGCAACCACCTCGAACTGCTTCGCAAGCCCGCGGAACTTGAGGAAGTAGTACTCGGAGCCCGCGAGCCCAATCGCCGGGACCCCTTGCGCCAGCGCGAACACGGCTCCGTGATAGCTGCCGCTGACGACCACCCGGCAGCGCCCGACTTGGTCGATCACCGCAGCTGGGCCGTCGAGCGGCGTGATCGTGGCCTCGTCGATCCCTAGGACCTGGGCGATCATCGTCGCGTCACGCTCCTTGACGGCGGCCGAGATCGGCACCGGGATCAACTCCGCTCCGTGACGGGTCGCCGCTTTGCGGAGGGCCGAACCAACAGCAGCAAGAGCTTCCGCGGTGGCCCCCGAGTAACGAGCCACCCGAATGCCGACGCCGATTCCTCCTCGGTCACCGGCATGTGATGCTCGCTTGAACGCCAGCTCGATCGCATCGTCTCCGGTGGTGACGATCCGCCGGTCGTCCACGCCCATAGCGCGCAGCTCGGGCCGACCGTAGTGCTCCTCGCGTAACCCGATCAGCTCGACCTTGGGCAGCACTCTCCTTGCCACGGCGCGCATCCTCCCGTCGGTGAGCGGTCCGATCCCCTGCCCGAGCATCGCCGTCGGGACACCGCGCCGGATCGCGGTCTCGAGAAGCTCGAGAACGGAGCAGGCGCGTGGCACGTAGGGGTCGGCCAGCAGCCCTGCACCGGTCGCCACGACGAGGTCGGCGGAGTAAAGCCAGTCGAGGAACTCGGTCAGATCCTCGTTGCGAAGCCGCCTCAAGCGCCTCCGCAGACGGATGGTCGAGCTGGCGACGCCCGGCCATCGCCGCCGCACTCGCTCCTCCACATCACGCAAGCCCCTGGCGGTGCTCGGGGACAGCATTCCGTGGACGCGCGCCCCGACATGTGGCTCCTCGAGCCAGATGCGGCGGCCTTCCGCAGGAACGGGCAAGGTTCCGGGACAATGGAGGGCGAGGCGGGCCGGCACATCTGTGATCACGCCGATCCGCGCATCCGGCCACAGGTGCCGCAGGCGTGCGGTCGCAACGCTGAGCATCGCCGTATCCCCAGCGTTGATCATGCCGTGCGCGCAGGGCTCGACGAGGATCCTCACCCGGATCCTCCGCTCTCATTCGAAGGGCGGGCCACGCCGGGATCGTAGAGCGGTCGCACTCAAAGAACCGCAAAATGCGTTTAGAGAGAACTTCCTCGGGTACCCGAGGACCGCATGCGAGCTCGGGGAGTGTTATGAACCTGACCTTCAAGTCTTGGTGGCGACCAACCGATGGGATCCTGATGAACGCTTTCGCCCTCGGTGACCTGATCCGATACCGTCGGCTCGGATCCGTGGCCACCTATCGCGCGCGGGGTCGCCACGGTGACCTGGTGGAGCTCGAGGCGGTCGACGTGCCCGGCCTGCGGGCGGGCCTGCGCTTCATGTTCGCGCGTGACGCCGTTGCGAAGATGGAGCGCGTTTCGTCCGAGGCACAGGGCCACAGGCCAGCCACCTCTTCGTAGGCCCGCGATCGGTTCGCCGAAAGCTGGAGGGCCGCTCGAGGCTCAGACGGTCGCCGCGGCTTCCCCGATCCGCGCCGGGGAATTCCGCAGGCGCTCACGGGCAATGGTGGCAAGGACCCTCCGGCCATCACGCCATGCCCGAAGCTTGGTCTCGCCGTACAGTCGCTCGTGCTCGAAGCTTGGGACCTCGACCACCCGGAGCCTACGGCGCGCCGCGCGTATGTTGATCAGCGTCTCGACCTCAAACCCGTCGCAGTCGACGTCGAGGGCCGGCAGGCAGCGAACCCAGAAGGCGTTGTAGCCGTAGCAGAGGTCCGTATACGAGGTCCCGAACAGCGCGTTCACGGCGCCGTTCAGCGCGCGGTTGCCGAGCCGTCGCGTGAAGGTGATGTCGGTGCTTCGACCACCGTTCATGAAGCGCGATCCCTTTGCGACGTCGGCGCCCCCGAGGAGCGCGTCGACGAAGCTCGGGATCTCGGAGGGATCGGTCGAGCCATCTCCATCCAGCATCACGATGATGTCGCCGCGGGCAGCCGCAAACCCGGCCGCCAACGCGGCGCCCTTGCCGTGCCGTGCTTCCATCAAGACTCGCACGCTCGGGCGAATCGCTTTTGCAATCGCCACGGTGTCATCCGTGGAATGGCCGTCCACCAAGATGACTTCGAAGAGGCCTTCCGGCATCCGCGCGAAGACGTGCGGGATGTTCGCCGCCTCGTTGAGGGTCGGCACGACGACGCTCACCCGGACGCCTCGTTCAGCCAGCGAGCGAGCACCACGCCGTGGACCGGAGGTGACGCCTGCGGCGTTCGCTCCTCCCGTCCGTGGCTTGACGCGAAGCTCCGCGTACTGCGTGCCGGCCGATCCCACGCTACCCGACGACGAACGGTCGGCGTAGCGAGTGCTGCCCGAGGACAGCGCCCCGTCTGTGAACACACGAGCCTCTCTTGTTGAAACCCGTGCTCAGCGTGCTTTGCGGATGCACGACCGGGCGGCGCGGGCCGAACTTACAACGACGCGGGCAGCCTATGCGCCGCCGATCGAAAGTCAACTCCTCTCAAGGCCAATCTACCCAGAAATGGGGACCCATTACCACATTCATGGCGCCTTAACACGGACTACCGCCAGCGCCAGCAGAGTGATGCGTGATGTGGGCGACTCAGTTGACAGCGTCCGCGAAGGCCGCCGACGCCGCCGCTGACGTTTCTATCGGCCAATCGCCGTGCTCGTACTTGTCGAACCAGATGATCCCGTATATGCGCGGGAAGCGCCTCGGGAGAGCCGCGAACATGTTGGTGATCCACCGCTCCTTGCTTCCGCCCGACTCGGTGGACGCGACCTCACCGATGATCATCGGTTTTGAGGGCGCGATCCGCAGGATCTTGTCGTAGGTACTCCCGAAGAGCTCAGTGAAGCTCTTCCACGGGTGATCGCGGTTGTAGCCGTCGAGGCAGGTCCAATTCACGTAGCGCCTTCCCGGATACAGGCGGGTAAGCAGCGAGAGCGAGCCGCCCACGTTCGGGCACCACACCCACTTGACGTTGGTCGCTCCGACCCTCGTGAAGATGTCGTGGACGTGCCGCCACATCGCGACGTAGTCGCCCGCCGTGTTCCCATGATTCCCGACGCCCCATCGGAACCACGACCCGTTCATTTCCCACGCGAAGCGCAGGAGGAGGGGATGTCCCCATGACTTGGCTGCCTTCGCCCAGCTCCGGAGGTAGCCGTCCTCCACGCCGGACGCCACCCGGGCGTCCCCGTGCCGCTTGTCGGCCCAGGAGAAGAACGGGGTGACGTGGTGGTCTCGCACCTTTCGGAACGCACCCCGCTGAAAGCGGCAGTGGCCGCCGCAGTGGCGGATCGAGTAGAAGGGGGACGACCAGTGCACGAGGTCCAGATGCTCACCGCCCATGTTGCGGCGCTCGAACGCCCTCACGGCCTTCCAGTCCCACGGAGCTTCCCGACCCGTGAACTGCTTGCCGATCCAGGCCCCATGTAGAACGGTCCTGCCGTTGCAGCCGCTCGAGATCAGGCAGAGCGTCGCCAGTGCGGCCACCAGCGCCGCTACCGCGTACCGGTTTCGACCCCTGTCTCGCGCTGCCAGCTCGTTCCCGACCACCGCTTACTCCCGCCCCTGGATCGCCCCTGCCGATGCCCCACAGCCTACTTGGCAGGCGCGGGTCCGGCGCGGTTAAGCCGCGGAGGCTCGCTGAGGCCGCACGCACCCCGAGACCCGCCTATGCTTGCCCGACCGAGTCGGGACTACGAGAGGCGCGCGGCGAGGATGGCATCGCGTGGTTCTCTCTGTTAGTTTCGTGGTCCGTTCTCTGTTAGTTGTGTCTAGTCGCCGACAGGGGCTAGACCAGGCAAGATCAGAGACGATGACTGAGCAGCGCGCTCGGCAGCTAGTCGGGCGGCGCTCGAGGGACGGTCGGATGAACAGGATCAGGTCGGTTCTACTAGTCGCTTTGGCGGTTGGCTTCTTCTGTGGGCAGGCCAGCCCAGCTGGGGCCCGGTCGCTCGTTTTCCATGATGAGTTCAATGACCTGGCTGCTGGCCAGATGCCCTCGTCCCAGCGCTGGGAGCTGCTCAATCGATGCGTCACGAACAACACGTCCACCTGTGCCGAGGCTACTCCGCAGTTCCTACACGGCGACGGCAACGGCCATCTCCTCATCTCTGCCTACAGGACTGGCTACGCGAACTGCGGTCTGTTGCCGAACAAACCGCCATGCTGGCACGCCGGCGCGATCCGAAGCCTCTACGCCACTCGCGCTCCCTTCCAGTACCGGGTCAGCGCCAAGCTGACCAATCCCGCGGTAATGGGAGAGTGGAACGCCCTGGGCGCCTTGTACAGGGCCGACTTCGGGTCGGGTGAAATCGACACCCAAGAATGGCTGGGAAAGTATCCGGCAGTCCTCAACGCCTTCGCAAAATCGAACGGCATACGAGCGGCGGCCCACAACGTGAACTTCCTTGACTCGCCACCGCCCTGCCATCAGCCCGTGGCAAACTTCTCGAGGGCCTACCACGTTTATGGTGTCAACGTATTCCCCGACCGCATGGAGTGGACCATCGACGGGTGCATCTGGGGCACGACGGAAAAGAGCACCGTCGACTCCACGACCTGGGCGAACCTGACACAGGAAGGACTATTTCACGGAGATTGCGCTGCTGATCGGTGGCAGTAAGTACTGGGCAGGCAGCTGGTCCGACGTACCCGATGGCATCACCATGAAGGTCGACCGGGTGCGTTTTTTCAAGTGAGGCTCGCCCAATCGGGGTCCCCGAGCCGTGGAAAACCGCGTAACCCGGCTGTTCGGCAGGCTGTCGCGCAACTGGCTCCACCATCGCGCCGGTCCAGGTGCCCTCGAGGATGAAGGAGCGGGCCTGGTCGGGTGTAATGAATCCGGGTATGGCTCTTTGCGGCTCCACGCGCCAACGCTATGGTCCTGCTCATGGGTCGCTGGTCCGAAACCGGTCGCGATTCCCCTAAGAGCGAGTTGCGGCCACCTTTGCGACACCTGGGCCGCCGGGTACGGCGCCGAGCGCTTCGCTGGAGGAAAACGAAGGCTCTCGCGGCACAGGGCAGACCGCATCTGAGCGAGGGTGCCGACCTGGTCAAGGCTTGGTTCAACCCGAGAGCTGAGACATGGATGGCCACCTGGGAAACCGGTCCGCTCGCAAGGGAGGCGTTCGCTCTGGGCGAGACGCCGGAGGCGGCGGTCCACAACCTGACCGGCTGCACGGTGAACGAGCGTGAGGGTGAATGAGCCGCATGTTTGGCTATCCGACCCCTGAGGACTTAGTCCTCCGAAACCGCCAAGGGGTCGGGACAGGCGGTAGGCGGTAAGGTGGCGCGCCCTTGAACTCCCGAGAAGCGAGGCAACCATGAGAGCATTTCTCACGCTCGTCGCGATCGCGGCGGTGGGACTTATTGCGGCCGCCCCCGCAGGCGCCAAGACGAAGAATGAGTCGTTCACGGTTGGCGACGCCAACGTGATCGGACCGGTGCACATCCGCGGCGACGTCGCGAAGGTCCATGCGCGGTACTCGTGCGATGTCGGCGACCACATCTGGGTGTCCGTGAAGCAAAACGCAGCGGCTGACATCGATCCGTCCGTTTCGGCGGAAGGCTCGGGATTCGGTGGCGCGGCCACTGCCTGGTGGCAGAGCCATCGCGGCTCCTTCACCTGCGATGGCAAGCGGCATGTGGCGTGGTTCAAGGTCGACACGGTCGAACAGGGCAGCCGCGGACAGCTGAAGAAGGGCTGGGGCTGGGTCCAGTTCTGTGTCACCAACGGCGACGACCTGAGTGCGATTCGCATGGAATGGTCGAGAGTCGTGAGGAACCGCTAGCCGCGACGCACTAGGTCGAGGGTCGTGAGGACCCGCTAGCCGCCGGGCGGGCCGCCTGCAGCAAGTCGTTTCGTCGACCGCCCGCCGGCGTGTACGGTGATGCGCCGATTGCCGACTCGAGACCAGGTGGGCACACGCCCTGACACTGGCAGCACCCGCAGCGCCGCCAAGGGCGCGCTGATCGTCGGTGCGTTGGGCGTGGTGTTCGGCGACATCGGCACCAGTCCGCTTTACACGGTCCAGACGGTCTTCAATCCGAGCGACCCACACCCGGTCGCCGCGACGACCGACAGCATCTTCGGGATCATCTCGATGATCTTCTGGTCGGTCGTGATCATCGTCACGGTCACCTACGTGGGGCTCGTGATGCGCGCCGACAACGACGGCGAGGGCGGCATCATGGCGCTGATCACGCTGATCCGGGGCAGCCGGGTGGCGGGTGGGCGGCGGACCAAGCTGGCCCTCGCAGCACTGGGCATCTTCGGTGCTTCGCTCTTCCTCGGCGACAGCATGATCACCCCGGCGATCTCGGTGCTGTCAGCCGTCGAGGGGCTCAAGGTCGCGCAGCCGTCGCTCGAGCACCTGATCGTCCCGATCACGGCGGGGATCATCGTCGTCCTGTTCCTAGTCCAGCGCCTGGGCACGGCCGCCGTCGGCCGACTCTTCGGTCCGGTGATGATCGTCTGGTTCCTCGCGATCGGCGCGTGCGGGGTGAGTGGCATAGCCGATCACCCGGAGATCCTCAAGGCGCTCTCGCCGAGCTACGCCTTGGATTTCTTCTTCGGTCACTTCGCGACCGCGTTCTTCGCGCTGGCCGCCGTGGTGCTCGCGGTGACGGGCGCAGAGGCCCTGTACGCCGACATGGGGCATTTCGGGCGCGCGCCGATCACCCGCGCGTGGCTGATCCTGGTCTTCCCGGCCTGCATCCTCAGCTACATGGGGCAGGGCGCCCTGATCCTGGACGACCCAAGTGCCAACATCGCCAGCCCGTTCTTCCTGCTCGTGCCCGACTGGGGCCGATGGCCGATGGTCTTCCTGGCCACTGCCGCGACGGTCATCGCCTCTCAGGCGGTGATCACCGGCGCGTTCTCGGTCGCGCGGCAAGCCGCGCAGCTCGGCTATCTGCCACGTCTGCGCATCGTGCACACCTCTGAGCAGACGGTCGGGCAGATCTACGTCCCGTGGATCAACTGGCTGCTGCTCGTCTCGGTGCTGACCCTCGTCTTCACGTTCGAGTCATCGGCCGCGCTGGCCTTCGCGTTCGGCATGGCGGTCACCGGCACGATCACCATTACCACGCTCCTCTTCTTCTACATCGCGCGGCGCCAATGGCGAAAGCCCCTCTGGCTGGTGGCGATCGGCGCCGGTTTCCTTCTCACCGTCGACCTCCTCTTCCTGGCCGCGAATGTGACCAAGATCGCGCACGGGGCCTGGCTCCCGCTCCTGATCGCGCTGATCGCATTCGCGATTCTCACCACCTGGCAGCGCGGTCGCGCGCTGGTCACCGCGCAGCGCCAGCGCGAAGAGGGATCGCTGCGCGAGTTCGTCGACCGCCTTCACGATCGCAAGCCTCCGATCCAGCGGGTCCCCGGCACCGCGGTCTTCCTCAACCGCACCAAGGAGACGGCTCCGCTGGCGATGCGCGCCACGGTCGAGCAGATCCACGCGCTCCACCAGCACGTCGTGATCCTGTCGATCGAAACGCTGTCGGTGCCGCATTTGCCGGTCGCCGAGCGGCTGGCGATCGACGACCTCGGCTACCGCGATGACGGCATCACCCATGCCAGCGCCCGCTTCGGCTACATGGACGAGCCGAACGTCCCGGCGGTGATGCGGCTTATCGAGCAGGCGGCGATCGAGGCACCGATCGACGTCGGTGAGGCCTCGTACTTCCTTTCGACGATCGACCTGACTCGCGGCGACGCGCCAGGAATGAGCCGCTGGCGCAAGCGCCTGTTCCTGGCCACCTCGCGCATCACCGCGGACGCCGCCGAGTACTTCGGCCTCCCGCGCGAACGCACCGTGATCATGGGCTCGCGCATCGAGGTCTGACCGCCGCCAGCCTCGGGCTCTGTTGCTATATTCAACTGATCGGTTGTTCAACCGGACAGTTGAACAGGAGCAGCGCCCGGTGACGGTCGATCAGCTCAGCAGCACGTTCTCGGCCCTCGCCGACCCGACCCGCCGCGCAATCCTCGGCCACCTGGCGAACGGGGACGCGACCGTCAACGAGCTTGCCGAACCGTTCCCGATCAGCGTCCAGGCGGTGTCCAAGCACCTCAAGGTGCTCGAGCAGGCTGGGCTGATCACTCGCGGGCGAAACGCCCAGCTGCGCCCATCGCGTCTGCGCGGCGCGGCGCTCAAGGACGCGTCCGAATGGCTTGGCGATTACCGCCGCTTCTGGACGGAGAGCTTCGACCGACTCGACACACGACTTGCAAAGGAGAGGGACAGTGGCTGAACCGGGAATCTCGATCACCAGGGTCTTCGACGCTCCTCGCGAGCGCATCTGGAAGGAATGGACTGACCCCGAGGCCTTCGCCGACTGGTATGGAGGGGCCCAGGCAGAGATCCCGATCTCGTCGGTGTCGATGGATGTCCGGGAGGGCGGTGGGTGGAAAGCGACGATGTTCGCGGGCCCGCAGCGCAGCGAGATCAACTGGCACGGCGAGTACCGCGAAGTTGTTGAGCCCGAGCGGCTCGTGTTCACGGTCTCCGACCGGCCCGGCGAGGAGTTCGAGCTCGTCACCGTCGCGCTCACCGATCTCGGCGACGGCCGCACCGAGATGCTGATGGAGCAGGAGGGCGGCCATCTGACGCCCGAGGAATATGAGCATGCCAAGCAGGGCTGGGGTGGCTTCTTCGACCGCTTGGCCGAGCGCCTGGCCCAGGCCTGAGCGGCCAGACGGCAGCATCGCGGCGGAACGGAGACAATCCGCTATGAGGTGGTGCGTCCATGGACCTGATCGATCTCTCCGCGCCGATCACGCAGGGGCCGCCGGACCAACTCGACGCGCTACGCGTCGACGTCACCTACGAGGGCCACGCAGCCGGCGCCGAATTGATCAAGCAGCTGTTCGAGGTGGGCCCAGAGCTGCTCCGTGACGGCGAGGGCTGGTCGAACGAGACGTTCACGCGCCTCGGAACCCACAGCACCACCCACGTCGACGCGCCGTGGCATTACAACTCGACGATCGGCGGAGAGCGGGCGAAGACGATCGACGAGCTTCCGCTGGACTGGTTCCTTCGACCCGGTGTCGTGATCGACGCCAGCGATCGGGACGACGGGGAGACGCTGGCGAGCGCCGACCTGCGCGAGCGCCTGCCGCGGGACCTTGAGCCGCTCGACATCGTTCTCGTCCGCACCGACCGCGACGCCTACTACGAGGCGCCCGATTACATGGTGCGGGGGCCCGGGGTCTCGGCCGAGGCAACGCGCTGGCTGTTCGATCAGGGCGTCCGCGTGATGGGAATAGACGCCTGGGGATGGGACGCGCCCCTCCACCTCCAGGCCGAGCGCGCAAAGGCCGCGGGGAAGTCCGGGATCTTCTGGGAGGCTCACCAGGCGAACCTCTCCTACTCGCAGATCGAGCGCCTGGTCAATCTCGGGGCCTTGCCGCCGGAGGGCTTCGACGTCGCCTGCTTTCCGCTCCGCCTGGTGGGCGGAAGCGGGGCGCCCGCCCGGGTCGTCGCGATCGTCCCCTGAACGCGGAGCTCCGCGGAACCGCCCCGACCTGCGGCTCAGTGGAAGCGCTGATACTTCATGAGCGACGCTGATAATCCATGAGCGAGGTTCTGAACACGATTGGCGAGGGGCTCAAGCAGTCCTTCCTGATGGCATACGAGGTCTGGTGGGCCCTGGTCCTCGGATTCGCGATCTCCGCGATCGTGCAGTCCTGGGTCCCGCGCGAGCGGATCGAGGGCGCCCTCTCGGGAAGCGGCCCGCGTCCACTCGCCAAAGCCACGGGCCTCGGCGCCGCGTCCTCGTCGTGCTCCTACGCGGCGATCGCGATCGGCAAATCGCTGTTCCAGAAGGGGGCTTCGGCGGCGACCATGCTCGCCTTCCAGTTCGCGTCCACCAACCTGGTCTGGGAGTTGGGCCTGATCCTCTGGATCCTGATCGGGTGGCAGTTCGCCTTGGCGGAGTTCCTGGGCGGCATCGTGATGATCGCGCTGATGGCGATGGCCCTTCGCCTGGTCGTCTCGCCGCGCCTCGAGGAACGGGCCCGCCGCCACGCGCAGGAGGCCCAAGCCAAACACATACACCGGGCCACCGATGCAGGACGCCTCACCCTGAGGCAGCGGGCCGCGTCGCTCGAGGCCTGGTCGGACGTCGCCGACAACTTCCGCGGTGACTGGCGGATGCTCTGGAAGGAGATCCTGATCGGCTTCCTGCTGGCCGGCTTCATCGGCTTGCTCGGCGACGACTTCTTCAACGGCCTGTTCATCACCGACGCGCCACCGGTCGTGGCCGCGATCGAGAACGTGATCGTCGGCCCCCTGATCGCGATCCTGAGCTTCGTCTGCTCCGTCGGCAACGTTCCCCTCGCCGCCGTCCTGTGGTCCGGCGGGATCAGCTTCGCGGGCGTGCTCGCGTTCATCTTCGCCGACCTGATCGTGCTGCCGATCGTCCTCGCCTACCGCAAGTATTACGGGACGGCCTTCGCCCTCAGGATCACGGCCCTGATGTTCGCCACGATGGTCGTGGCGGCCCTGATCGTAGATGCCTTGTTCAGCGCCGCGGGGCTGATCCCCACGGGGCCGCGACCCACCCGGGGGGACATCTTCGGCGGCGTGGAGCTCGATTACAAGCTGTTCCTCAACGTCGTCGGCCTTCTCGTCTTCTCGACCCTCTTCTACCTGACCATGCGACGCGACGCCCGCGACCGGGCTCCGGCGCACGCGCACTGAGCCTGGCCGAGATGGCCGAGCGACGCTATCTTCCCGCCCTGCGCTTCCCGGCGTTGACGCGGTTCTACGACCCCGCGATCCGGCTGACGACGCGCGAGGAGACGTTCAAGCGCCGGCTGCTCGAGCAGGCTGCAGTTGGCGTTCGAGCTCGCGTTCTCGACCTGGGCTGCGGCACCGGGACGCTCGCGATCATGGCCAAGCGAGCGCGTCCGAGCGCCGATGTCTCGGGCCTCGACGCGGATCCCGAGATGCTCGACCGCGCACACCGCAAGGCGCGCGAGGCCGAGCTCGAGATCCGCTTCGACCAGGGCCTCGCGAACGAGCTCCCCTACCCCGACGCATCCTTTGACCGCATCCTCAGCACGCTGTTCCTTCACCACCTTCGGCCCGAGGTCAAGGCGCTCACGGTCGCCGAGGTCGTACGGGTCCTGAAGCCGGGCGGGGAGCTCCACGTCGCGGACTGGGGGCTCCCCTCCGACCCCTTGATGCGCCTCCTCTCGCTCCAGATCCGCTTCTTCGACGGGGACGAGCCGACCCGCGAGAACCTTTCAGGGTTGCTGCCCGGCGTGTTCGAGCGCGGGGGCCTCGGCGAGGTCGTCGAAACCGACCGCCTGCGCACCCCGTTCGGGACCCTGGCGCTCTACCGAGCGCGCCGGCCGGCTGCTTGACGGAGCCCGGCTCAGGACAGCGAGGCGCTCTTCTCCTCGGAGGGCTTCGTCTCGGCCTTGGCCGCGGACTTCGTCGAAGCCTCCGGCGCCACCCGGTCCTCGTAGGCGGCACGCTCGGCCCGGTCCGGGGCTGCGAGCACCCTGTCGGCCTTCAGGAGCCGCCCGACCGCTTCGCGAGCCCGGCGCGGGAGGGGGTGGATCAGCTTGTCGATCACAGCGCTCGAGGACGGCACCCAGACGTCGAACTTGGGGAACTTGAGCGCGCTGACGATCGCCTCTGCGACGTCCTCGGGCTCGAGCTTCTTGACGCCGGGGGTGTCGGGCAGCCCGGATCCGAGCTCGGTGTTGACAACGGCGGGCATCACCACCGACAGCTCGACCCCCGTGTCACGGAGCTCGGCGCGGACCGCCTCGCTCAGGCCGACGACCGCGTGCTTGGTCGCACAGTAGGTCGCGCCGCCGGGCAGGCCGACCTTGCCCGCCTGAGAGGCGATGTTGACCAGGTGCCCGCTTCGGCGGGTGGTCATCCCAGGGATCGCGAGCTTCATCCCGTAGATCACGCCGTGCAGGTTGATGTCGACCATCCGCTGGGCGGTGGCGTCGGTCTCGGCGGCGAACTCGCCGATCGGCATGATCCCGGCGTTGTTGATCAAGACGTCGAGCGGGCCAAGCCGCTCTGACACCTGATCGAGAAAGTTGGCGAATGAGTCACGTCGGGTCACGTCGAGCTCGAGCCCGATCGCCTCGCCGCCCAGCTCGGCCGCAGCCTGCTCGGCGAGCTGCTTGTCGAGATCGCCGATCGCGACCCGGGCCCCCTCGCGCGCCAGCGCGGTCGCGGTCGCCTTGCCGATCCCGCGCGCGCCGCCCGTGATCGCGACGACCTTTCCTGTCAGTGAACGGGGCTCCTTGGCCATCAGGTCTCCTCCTGGGTCGTGATCGAAATCGAAGGTCGCAAGCGCCGCGGCTTTCCCGACGCAAACAGCTGTACCCACATAGTGTCGAACGCGGGCGCTTCGTGGGTTTGGCCGCGCCCGGCGCGTGACCATGATCTAGCCTGGCGCGCATGGGCGAGCTCCTTGTGGCACGTCACGGCGAGACCGAGTGGAGCGCGAATGGGCGTCACACGGGCCGCACCGACCTGCCCCTGACCGAGACTGGGCGGCGCCGGGCACGAGGACTCGGCGACCTCCTGGCGGGGCAATCGTTCGCGCTCGTGCTGACCAGCCCACTTCAACGCGCAATCGAGACCTGCGAGCTCGCGGGCCTCGGGGGCCAGGGCCAGGTGCGCGACGATCTTCGTGAGTGGGACTACGGCGCCTATGAGGGATTGACGACGGCCGAGATCCTCGAGCGGCGAGGAGACTGGAGCCTGTGGCGTGACGGGTGCCCGGAGGGTGAGCAGGCCGCCGACGTGGGGGCGCGCGCCGACCGGGTGATCGCCGAGGCCCGGGCCGCCACGGGCAGGGCGATCGCCTTCGGCCACGGCCACATGCTGCGAGTGCTCGGCGCCCGGTGGGTCGGCCTCCCGCCCGCCGACGGCGGCCTCTTGAAGCTCGACACGGAGGCGCTCTGCACGCTCGGATATGAGCACGCCCTCCCGGTCGTGGTTCACTGGAACCAGACGCCGCACGAGCCCGAGGGTGGGACCGGGGCGGCGCGGCCGACGGCGGGCTGAGCGCGCGGCGTCGCGAGCCCTCGCAACCCGCGATCACGCAAGCGCGCCCGTCCGCTCTACCATCATCCGACGATGCGAATTGATCAGATCCTGAACGGTGACGGCCCGGTCTTCTCGATCGAGTTCTTTCCCCCCAAGACGCCGGAGGGCGTCGATGCGCTGTTCGAGACAGTCGAGGCTCTGAAGCCGCTCGGGCCCGATTTCGTCTCGGTCACATACGGCGCGGGCGGAGGGACCCGCGACGGGACGGTCGAGATCGCGACCCGGATCAAGCGCGACCACGGCCTCGAGGCGATGGCCCATCTGAGCTGCGTGGGCGAGACCCGAGAGGGCCTGACCGAGATCCTCGACCGATTCGAGGCGGCGGGCATAGACAACGTCCTCGCCCTGCGGGGCGACCCCCCGCGAGGACAGGCGAGCTTCGAGGTTCCGGACGGCGGGCTGTCAAGCGCCGCCGAGCTTGCCCGCTTCATCTCCGAGCGGCACGACTTCGCGATCGGCGCCGCGTGCTTTCCGGAGGTTCATCCCGAGGCGGCGAGCCCGGCGGCCGACCTCGCCTATCTGAAGAGCAAGGTCGAGGCGGGCGCCGGCTTCTTGATCACGCAGCTCTTCTTCGACAACAAGTTCTACTTCGAGTTCGTCGAGTCCGCGCGGGCGATTGGGATCGACATCCCGATCATCCCCGGGGTGATCCCGATCGCGAGCTACGCGCAGGTAGCGCGAATCTGCGACCTCTGCGACGCGTCGATCCCGCGGGAGCTCTCGGCGGCAATGGAGGCGCTCGGCGGCGACGCCGAGGCTGAGGCGCTACTCGGGGTCGCCTTCGCGGCACGGCAATGCGAGGAGCTGTTGGCGGGTGGGGCGCCTGGCGTCCACTTCTACGCGCTCAATCGCGCGCCCGGCACGCGCGCCGTTCTCAGCGCCCTGCGGGCCTCCCGACCGTGGGAGCGCGCCGACGGGGGGGCCGTCTCGGCCTCGATCGGCGTCGAATAGACTTGGCCGACGCGATGGCGCAGGAGGGCTCGTTCCGCTACCGCGGCCACCGGGTCGCATACGAGGTCCACGGCGAGGGGGAGCGTGTGCTCGTGCTCGCTCACGGACTGCTGATGAACCGGCGCATGTACGACGCGCTGGCGCCCGAGATGGCCGCCCGCGGATACCGGGTGGTCCTGGTCGACCTGCTGGGGCACGGCGAGTCCGACAAACCCGACGACATGCGGATCTACTCGATGAGCTCGTTTGCCAAGCAGCTCGCGGCGCTGATCGATCACCTGGGGCTGAGCTCGCCGGTCGTCGGGGGCACTTCACTCGGGGCGAACGTCTCGCTCGAGCTCGCCGTACACCACCCCGGAGCGGCCGGGGCGCTGTTCATCGAGATGCCGGTCCTCGAGGACGCCCTGCTGGGTGCGGTCCTGATCTTCACGCCGATGCTCTTGGGGCTCCGCCTCGGCAGGCCCCTGCTGGATCCGCTGTCGGGCGCTCTGCAGCGTGTCCCGCGCTCCCACTATCTGGTCGACATATTCCTCGACTGGCTGCGCCGCGACCCCGGCGCCTCGCGCAGAGTGCTGGAGGGGATCCTGTTCGCGGGCGCCGCGCCACCGCCCGAGGAGCGCAGTGAGATCACCATCCCGGCCCTGGTGATCGGCCATCCCGCTGACCCCCTCCACCCCTTCTCGGACGCCGACATACTCGCCGAGGAGCTGAGCGGCGCCCAGCTGGTGAACGCCAACTCGATCCTCGAGTGGCGCCTCACGCCCACGCGGCTCAACGACGAGCTGGCGGCGTTCCTCGACGACTTCTACGAGTCATCGGGCGCGATCGCCGATCCGGCCGCCCGCTCCGCCGCGGGTTAGTTCCCGGACGCCCTCGGGGCGCGGTAGGCGGGAAAGAAGCTCCCGGCGGCGCGGCCTGCGCTGAGACGCCGGTACACCTCCTCGTCGCAGACCACCTCGTGGGTGTGGAACGGCAGCTCGGCGTTGGCAAAGCCGCGCTTGAAGTCCTCGAGCCCGTCGCCGGGACTGACCCCGCCTCCGAGGCTGAGCGGGATGCCCAGCCCGTCCGACAGTTCGACCATCGCGTCGACGACGTTCTTGAACGGGGAGCGCGACAGGTGTCCCTCCGCAGTCCCCCCGAGGTAGTAATGGAGCAACTCGTCCGAACGGGCCACGATCGCCCCAGCCGCGGCGCTGCCGTCCGGCGCCCTGCAAAGCGCCAGCCACGAGCGGCTATCGCCGAGGACCCCCGCCAGGTAGTCCGGCTCGAAGAAGTAGCGACGCGCTGCGGCGGTGCGCTCCATGGTCTCGATGTAGAGCTCGTGAAAGCTCGAGCGGGCCTCGGCCGAGCTCTCCGGGCCGAGCACCGTCTGCACCTCGTAGCCCAGCCTCGCGTTGCGGCGGATCTGCTCGGCGAAACGACTCCGCAGCCGGCGCTCAGCCGACGGATCGTGAACCTGAACGGTGGAGCGCGCTGTCGCGCCGGCGAGGCACGCAGGGGGTCCGAGACGGTCGCGGATGAACGCGCTTACGAGCCCGACGCCGGACCAGTCCACCGCGGAGGGGTCCGGTGGCTGATCCGCTGCTCCGCGCACGGCGCCGCCCGGATACCCGTAGGGCGAGACGGCGTCGAGCAGGTCGGACCCGGGCACCTCGCGAACCAGGACCGGCAGAGCGACCGTCGTCCGCCCGGAGTCGATCCTGAGGGTGTGGGTGACGCCTTCGGCGTCGTAGAAGGCGCGGGAGCGAAAGAAGTCGTCGCTCTCCGCCGTGCTCCCCCGGTCGGCGACCAGGTCGGCGGCCGGCGGCTCGCCGTGGACGGTCAGCTGGCCCGATCTCCCCGGCCGGTGAACTCGCCGGGCAAGAGGCCCCAGAGCTCGTTGTCGACCGTCTCGTCGCCGCGGCGGATCGCGTCTCGCATCACGCCCTCGCGCCGAAAGCCGAGATAGGTGACCACCTTTTGGGCCGCCTGGTTGGTAGCCGGGATCTCGGCGTTGATCCGGTGCGCGTCAAGGTCGTCGAACGCGTGGATGCATGCCTGACGCTCCGCTTCGCGGGCGACTCCCCGGCCCCAGGCATCCGGGTCGCCGACCAGCACGGCGAGCTCTGGCCCCGTCTCGCGACCTAATCCGAACAGGGCGACGAAGCCGACCGGCTCGGGCGCGCGATCGAGGATGATCGCCCACTTGCGGTCCTCGGCCCGGTTCATCGCCCGGTGGACCCAACCCTGCGCATCGTCCTCGGAGAATCCGTCGCGGCGGCCGACGAGGTCCGAGGTGACGCGCGGCTCGTTGAACCATCGGTGAACCGCCGGGGCGTCCTCGGGCCGGAAGTCGCGCAGCTCGACCTTGGCGGTCATCGCGCTCGTACGCTACCCGCTCGTCGTCTCGAGCTGTCTGGGTAAGGAGTGGCTTCATCGGTGGATTGCAGCCAGGTGCGCGTGCGGCCGGGCTCACCCGTAAAGCCCCCGGCCGGTGACCAGCAGGCGCCCGGTGCGCGCGAGGATGCGGGCGTCCAGCGCCGCCGAGCGATGGTCGACGTACCAGACGTCGAGCTCGATGCGCTCCTCCCAGGGGATCCCCGCCCGGCCGTTGACCTGCGCCCAGCCGGTCACGCCGGGCTTCACCTCGAGGCGGCGCCGCTGGCGGGGCGTGTACTCGTCGACCTGGGCGGGGAGCGTCGGGCGGGGCCCGACCAGGGCCATCTCGCCCCGCAGCACGTTGACCAGGTTCGGGATCTCGTCCAGCGAGAAGCGCCGCAGCACCGCGCCGACCCGGGTGACGAGGGGATCGCCCTCCAACACCGGGACGCCGACGCCGACCGGGTCGGCGCCCTCGTGCATCGTGCGGAGCTTCAGCAGCTCGAACGGACGACCATTCCTGCCGGCCCGAAGCTGCCGGTAGGTGACCGGGCCGCGCGAGTCGAGCCTGATCGCGACCGCACAGACCACCAGAAGGGGGGTCGCCAGCACCAGGCCGGCGCTCGCCAGCGCCAGGTCGATCGCCCGCGGCAGCCCCCGGCCGGATGATCCGCCGTACCCGCCGGCGGGCGGGCCGATCACCTGGTGCCCTCCGCCTTCTCCCAGGTGCGGGGCACGCCGTGGCGCAGGTAGTCCCACAGCCCGGCCGCGCTCGCGGCGGTGACGGCGACGTAGTAGCGGGCGATCCTGAAGGCTCGAAGCGGAACCAGAGTGCTCAGGGCCGCCGCCGCGAGCAAGCGCGAGCTGCGCGGCGAGCGTGACCGCGTAGACCCAGCCCCGACCGAGCAGCGCCAGGTTGGAAGCGAAGGCGATCAGATGGAGGAGCGGCGACGCATAGCGCAGCGCCCGATGGGAGTAGATCTCAAAGGCGTAGGCCGGCCGGTACCCACGCGGCGAGAGCATCCCGTGGCGGAGGATGGTCGCCCAGGCGCCGGCGAGCATTCGCCTCTTGCGCCGGAACTCCGAGCCCAGGGTCGCGGCCATCGGCTCCCGCGCCACCGCCGTCGGCTCGAACACGGCCCGCCGACCCCGCTTGGTCAGCTCGAAGGGAAATGAGATGTCCTGGCCCCGAGTGGGCTCGAGCTCGATGTAGTCCTCGCGCGGGATCACGTTGATCGCGCCGTTGCCCGCGGTGACTCCCGCGAGCGAGGACTCGAGGCCCCTGACCGCCGTCTCGTAGCGCCAGTAGAGACCCTCCTGGTTCTCACCGCCGTCCCCATCGAGCCGAAGGCGGCCGCACACGTAGCCGATCTGGGGATCCGCCAAGCGCGCCACCAGCCGGCGAAGCGCCTCGGGCTCCCAGGCTGAGTTGGCATCGGAGAAGGCGAGCACCTCGCCGCGCGCCCTCGCCACGGCGGCGTTCAGGGCCGTCACCTTGCCGGCCCGCGGCACCTCCAGGACGAGATCGGCGCCGGCCTCGCCCGCGCACTCGGCGGTCCGATCGGTCGAGCCGTCCGAGACCACGACGATCTCGAGGCGCTCTCGCGGATAGTCGAAGGCCTGGGCGGAGCGGACCCATCGGGCGATGCCGTCCTCCTCGTCGTGCGCCGCGACGATCAGTGAGACGCTCGGAAGATCCGTCGGCGTCGGGGTCCGCGGCCCCGTTCGCGGCGATCCGCCCCCGCGCGAGCGCCCAGAGCGCGGCCGGATAGCCCAGGTGCGTGTAGAGCAACGCTCCCACGGACGCCCAGAAGGCGATGGCCACGACCGTCATCGGCTGAGGCTCTCCGTAGAGAGCGAGGGTCTGGCGGGCGACCACGTCCCACGAGTAGGGGCCCGCGGCGGCTGCGGCGGCTGCGGCGGCCAGGCGCGTGCGCTCTTCGCGGTCAGCGAGCAGGACGGTCCAGCTGCGCCGCCAGCGCCTGCGGGTCACCCGGCGGCACGAGGCGGCCCGGCGCCGTGGGCGGCGACCTCGGCGAATCCCCCGACGTCGCTCATCACGATCGCCTTGCCGAACGCGAGCGCGGCGAACAGTACCCCCGACTGCTCGGCGTCACGGTACGGGAGAACGACCAGATCGGCGCGGCGAAAGTAGGCCGGGAGCTCGGCGGTCGGCAACGAACCTGGGCACGAAGCGCACCCGTCCCCGCGCCCGCTCGGCCTGAGCACGCAGGCCGTCGAGGCTCATCCCGAGCGGGCGCCCGACCACCCACAGCTCGGCGCCTTCGAGCTCGCGAAACGCGTCGAGCAGGACGTCCACCCCCTTATAGGGGCGAACCAGCCCGAAGCACAGGATCACCGGGCCCTCGACCGCCGCGAGCTCGGCGGAGAGCGGGACCTCGTTCGGCAGCCGCGTCAGATAGTCGAACGCGCCGTGCGGGATGGCGCGCACGCGCTCCGGATCGATCCCGGATTCGCGCAGGCGACGAGCCCCATGCTCCGACAGGGCTACGACGGCGTCCATCCGCTCGAGCAGCCCGCGCAGCCCGCGGGCGAGTCGGCGCTCGAAGGCCTCCTCGCGAAGCACACCGTGGGCCGTCATGACCCGTGGACGAACCTGCGCCAGGAGCCTGCTGTCCAGCGCCGGGAGCGGGAGCCACTGGTAGTGGACCACGTCCGCGGATCGAGGCCGGCGTCGGTGGCGGACCATTCCGGCGAGGTGCTCGCCGCCCTTCAGCAGCCGCGCCCGACGACGCGCCCAGAGCGGCCTGCCGAGCGGCGATGGAAGAGCTCGGAGACCCGATAACCATCGGGTGGGGGGACAGGGCCGTGGTCGAACCGGCTCGTGACCAGCTCCACGTCGGCGCCGTGGCGCGCCAGGGCGGCGCACAGCGACCGGTCATACGGCGGCGTGTACGCGGGCGGATCGACGATCTGGACTCGCATCTCAGGGCTCCGGCAAGCACGGCGGCGCCGCCAACCGGCGGCTCCGGTACGTTCGGTGATTGTGGCGATGGAGCTCTCCTACTGCGTGGTCAACACGAACGGACGCCAGCTCCTGCTCAGCTGCCTCGAGGCGATCGAGCGCACCCACCCGGCCGGCGTCGAGCACGAGATCCTGGTGCTCGACAACGCCTCCGATGACGGCTCCGCGGCGGCGGTCGCCGAGCGGTTCGCCGACGTCCGGGTGATCGCCCGCCCGCGGCGCGCCGGGCTGGCCGAGAACAACACGCTGCTCCTCTCGGAGGCTCGGGGGCGCTTCTGCCTGCTCTTGAACGAGGACTCCGAGCTTCTCGACGGAGCCGCCGTGGCGCTGCTCGAGGCGCTGCGGGCCGATCCGGGGGCAGGCGGCCGCGGGGGCGCAGCTCGTCGATCCCGACGGCCGGCCGATCCCGTGCGCGTGGCGGTTTCCCGGCCTCGGGACCGCTCTCGCGCAGGCGCTCTTCCTGCATCGCCTGCTGGTGACCCAGAGCGGCCCTCGCGGCGGTGAGCGCCCGCGCGAGGTCGGTTGGGTGCAGTCGTGCACGATGCTGGTGCGCCGCGAGGCCGCCGAGCAGGTGGGTTACCTGGACCGCGACTTCTTCGTCTACTCGGAGGAGGTCGACTTCCAGAGGCGGATCCGTGATGCCGGCTGGACGATCCTCCACGTCCCCGCGGCGCGGGCGGTCCACCGCGAGCAGCTCGCCACCGACCGCTCGGCGGGCGAGCGGCGGATCGTCCAGTTCCAGCGCGGCCGCGACACCTACATGCGAAAGCACCACTCACCGGCCGTCGTGGCGACCTGCCGGTTGCTGTGGGCGTGGTCGTACCTGGCGCGGGCGCTCGCCGCCGCCGTGATCCGCGGGCAGGATCCGGGTCGTTACCTCGCCCATGCCCGCCAGGCCCTTCGACCCTCGCGAGGCGAGGGGATGCGCGAACGCGCCGAGGCCTACAACCGGCAACTCGACGCGAACGAGCCGGACGCCGAAGGTCGCGGTCAGGTCCCCGGCCGGTCCTCGTCGCGGGCGACCGCCTCGTAGATCTCGGGTCCGAGCCGCGGCTCCGGAGCGTCGTCCTCGGGCGCGCTCGGCGCCGCCCGCAGACGGCGGGCTCGAGCGGCGATCGCCGACGGGCGCAGCAGCTCGGCGAGCCGAAGCGCTCCTCCTCGTGCAGGAAGCCGAGCGCGAACAGGACCGCCGGGTAGGCGAGCCACAGCGCGGTCCGGCTCGCGAGGCCGACAAGGCCGGCGGTCGGAAGCAGCGCCTCCGCCGCCCCCGACGAGCGCGGCCGCCGAGAGCAACACCAGCGACGAGGCGCCGCCACTCGTACGGCACCGGGAAGAGCCGTTGGGTGAACACGTACATCATCGCCAGCACCACGAGTAGCTCGCGACGAGGGCGATGCCCGCGCCGACGATCCCCTGGGATGGCACCAACGCGAGGTTCAGCGCGAGGTTGGTGGCGACGGCGGCGATCGTGGCAGGAAAGCTGAACTCGGTGCGGCCCGTGCGCCCGAGGATCACCACCATCGCCAGGTACAGGGCATAGAGGGCGATGCCCGTCGCCAGCAGGCCGATCGCCTTGTACGAGTCGAAGAAGTCCGGCGCGGCGAGCAGCCGCACGATCCAGCGCGAGTCGAGCCACAGGCCCGTGACGGCGAAGGCGAGCAGCGCGGCGAACCAGGTGAAGATCGCCGCGTAGGCCCGACGCGCCTCGTCGTCGTCGCGGATCGAGTAGGCCAGCGGCGGCCAGGCGAGCTGGAATCCGCGGGCGAGCACCTGCATCCCCTGGGCGAACTTGACCGCCAGCGCGTAGAGGCCCGCCTCGGCGAGGCCGACCGTCCGGGCGATGATCATCCGGTCGATGAAGTTGAGCGAGTAGAGCGACAGCTCCGCCGGCATGGTCGGCAGGCCGAAGCGGAACATCCGCCTCAGGAGTGGGCGGTCAGGGAGAAACGAGAGCCGGCGGCGCTGGTGCCACAGCATCCAGACCGCGAACAGGGCCCCGGTCGCGTAAGTGCCCAGGAGGATGCCGCTCGGCCCGCTCCCCTTGCGACCACGATCAGCCAGACGGTGAACGGGATCGTCACCAGCACGTTGGCCACCGTGATCCCGAAGTAGGCTCGCGCGCGCTCGTCGAGCCGCAGCAGGGTGAGCGCGAACTCGTACAGGGTCAGCGTCCACAGCCCCAGGATCGCGAGCCGCGCCAGTCCGGCGTCCTCGTGCCTCAGCAGGGCTTCGGAGATCGGCCCCGCGAACGGCAGCGCGATCGCAGCGGCGATCGTCGCGCCCCAGAACAGGGTCGCGAAGCCGGTCGAGACCACGCCCTCGGGGCTCTCGTCGGCCTGGTAGTAAAAGCGAAGGATCGCCTCGATGATCCCGAACCGCACCACGATGCTGGCGGCGATCACCGACGAGAGCATCACCTCGGCGGCGCCGTAGTCGGCAGGGGTCAGATAGTGCGTATAGACCGGCAGCAGGAAGACCGCGATCAGCTTCGAGACGACGCTCGAGCCGGTGTACGCCGCCCCGGTGGTCGCCAGACGGCGCAGGTACTCGAACATCACGCGGGCTCGGCGATCACTGGCGCGCGGGCGTCCGACCGAGAGCGTTCGGAGGCGGCGCGGCGACGGACGGGATCGCCTCGCCTCCCGGCGGCTCGAGCGCCCCTGCTCGGCGCAGCGCAAGGCCGAGACCGATGAGCGCCCAGGTGGCGGGATCGGTCGTGAATCCCGCGTAGCCCAGGCTGTGCGCGACCATCGCCACGAAGCAGGCGGCTATCGCCGCCGTCGCCATCGACGAGCTTGCGCCATTGAGCAGGACGGCGAGGGCGAGCACGACCAAGAACGCGTAGACGATCAGTCCGATGCTCCCCTGCTCGGCCGCCACGGTGATCGGCTCCGAGTGCGAGACCGTCGTCTTCGCCCGCTCGATGTGGCGTGAGAACGCCGCGCCAAACGAGCCGGAGCCCCACCCTGCCACGGGGCGCTCGCGCGCCAGCTTGATTCCTCCCCCGACCAGGTCGACCCTGCCACTGGTAGCTGTGTTGAGGCTTTCGGACGAGCTGAAGTCGGTCCGACCGGTGCCGCTGAGGAGCAGGAAGATCGCCCCGAAGACCAGGATCGCTGCGCCACCCCCGAGCGCCCACCGGGCGCCCCACCGGAGCCCGGCGACGACCAGCAGGCCGACGCCCAGGGCGATGAAGCTGGTGACCGAGTAGCTGAGCGCCAGGGCGCCGAGCAGGACGGCGGAGGCAAGCGCGACGAGGATCGCCAGCCCCGTGTCACGCGACCATGCGAGGTAGGCGCCGAGGGCGACCAGGGTGAGCGCGAGATCCCGCCCGAACAGGTTCGGGTCGTAGAACAGGGAGTTCACCCGGAAGTAGAGGTGGAGCTGGTTCGACTGCAGCAGGTTCCCGCGACTCAGCAGCAGGTCCCGTGCCGCGTACTCGCCGAATGCGATGGCGGCGAACACGAGCGCCGTGCCCGCGACCGCGATCAGCACCCCGCCGAGGACGCGCCGGGTCCAGCGAACCTCGCCGAGGAGCATCAGCATGACCGCGAACGGAACCAGGAAGAAGGAAGCGTTCTCGATCGCGTTGGAGACGTCGGCGGAATATGCGGACTGGATCGCGTAGAGGATCAGGGTGGCCGCCACCGCCCATCGCAGCCAGCGAGCGGGTGATGGCTCTGTCGCCGCCGACGGCGGGCCACGGACCGCGCCCGAGGGGTCGCGAGGGGCGCGGCCGGCGACGAGCTCGGCGGCCGCGAAGCAGGCCAGCCCCCCCGCGATGACCAGGTAGAGCGGGATCAGGAGATGGGCGGTCTCGCCCGCGACCTGCACCGGGACACGCAGCGGGAGGGCGACGAACAGGGCGATCGGGAAGGTCCAGGGGACGCGGCGGAACAGCGTCGCGGCAATCGCGACCGCCACCATCGCCACGCCGAGCGCTGCGGCCAGCTTGGCGGGATGGTGGCGAAGCTCGACCAGCCGGGTCGAGTGCCAGACGTCACCCGCGACCAGCGCAGGCGCTGCGACCAGAGCCACCCCGGCCGCCGCATAGCGGACCCGGGGCGTCGCGCGCGAGGAGCGAGACGGTCGCGGCTCCGCATGCGACCAGCATCCCGAGGAGCTGAGGCGCCGAGGCGGTCACCCGCGATCCGGCTCGATGATGTCGATCCGCCGCGGATAGACCATGTCGCGGTCCTGGCTCGGCATGAGCACCCGCAGGCGATAACGATGCTCGGGGTTCGGGACGTCTCCGGAGGCGGTGCGACCGTTCCAGGTGTAGGAAACCGGCTGATCGGCGGCCAACGGTCCTCGATAGAGCGTCTTGATCGGCTTCAGGTTGGGTCCGACGATCTCGACCGTCGCGTCGGGGTCGCTTTGCCTGACGAAGAATCGGATGTGGGCCGCCGGGTAGCCGCTGCCGCCCTCAGGGGAGATCCGGTGCGTTATGTGGGTGACCTGGAGCGCGAGATCGGGCGTTCGCGCATGCACCACGATCGCGGCGGTGACCACCGTCGCGACCACCAGGGCGCAGAACAGGGCCAGGCCGACGCGTTTCACGGCTTGGCGCGATCCGCGCCGGCGATCACCACGACGTCGGCGCCGGCCGCCTCCCGTTCGGTCTGGCGGTCGATCGGCTGCACCGGCTTCACGCCCAGGTCGTGGGCGACGCGCATCGCCGCGCGACGCTGATCCGGCTCGTACATCACCACCGTCTGATCGAACCGCGAACGGCTGTTGGTGACCGCGCCCAGCTTGAAGCCGTTGACCGTGACGTCGTCGCCGACCTTGCCCGCCAACCCCGGGACCGAGGTGCCGTTCAGAACCGCGACGGTGACGTCCGCCGGCACGACCGCACCGGGCTTGGCCGAGGGGCCCGATGGGCCGCTGTCGCGGAGCAGCCGTTCGGACCCGAAGATGGCGGCAATCCCGAGCACGACCGCCAACAGGGCTACCACGCCTAGGACGCGCGGCTGGCTCACCCTGGCGACCAGCCGTCGCCAGCGCGGGTGAGGCTGAAGTGCAGCCCGCTCGGTCGTGATCCGCTCCAGGGCCGGCCGCTCGGCGGTCGCCCAGGCGGCGCCGGCGCCCGCCGCCGCCGCGGGCGTCCGGGGCGCCGGTGGCAGGGGTGGCCCGACCAGCGTGCGCTCCGCTGCGGGCGGAACGTCCTCGGCTTCCTCGAAGTCGCCGAGGACCTGCTCGAGATCGGCCTCGGCCCGATCCAGGAGCGCCTCGCTCGCCCCCAGGTCAGCCGCGGGATGGCCGGGTTCGCGCTCCATCCAGTCGCGCAGCCGCTCCAAGTCACGACGCTGTGAGAGGTAGAGGACGACGAGCAAGCCGCAGGCGATGATCGCGGCGAGCGATACGTAGGCCGGCAGTCTCAGCAGCGCGTCGTAGACGTCGGTTGACGCGAGCATCGGCCTATCCGGTTCCGAACCCCGCGTCGTCGAGTCCCAGCGCCAGCGCCAGGGGAGCCCCTCCGGACCGGGCTTTGACGTCGGCGGTCATCTCCTGAACCGGGGTTTCGCCCAGCTTCGGCTTGATCGAGCCCGCCAGTCGCTTGGCATCGGTACGTCCCCCGGCCTCGTACATGACTACCGTATTCGCGAAGCTCGAAGCCGTGTTGGTGACCACCCCAGCCTCGTAGCCGGCCGGCTTGATCACCTTCTTGTCGACCAGATCCGCGAGCCCGGTGACCATGGTTCCGTTCAGCACCGCGACCTTGGGCTTCGGGGACGCGTGGCGAGCGTGATGATTGGCGTCGTCTCCGCCCACCAGCCCGAACCCGCTGGTCAAGACGCCTGCGGCGATTACGGCCACCGCCCCGAGCGCCAGCAGGTAGCGGCCGTCGACCGGAAGTCGGCGGTCGACGGCGCTCAGGCCGTCCCGGGCCCGCCCCGCGCCCCGCGCCCACGCGGCGCCGAGGCGGCTCACCTTCGAGGGCTCGACAGGTTCGGGCTCCTCGACGGCGCCCTCGGACGCGTCCTGCCTGGTCGCCTCGGCCGCGGCCTGGACTGCTTCGGCTGCCTCCTGGGCCCGCTCGGGCGCCCGGCCGGCCCATTCGCGCAGCCGGCGAACGTCACGCGACTGTTGAAACAGCAGGAACGCGAGCACGGCCAGCCCGAGGAAGGCGGCGATCCCGAGCAGGGGCCCGATGGACTCGATCACGTGCATGCGCGCGGGCATCTTAAGGGCGGGACCTGCGCCCTTAAGCGGCGCCGCCGAGCCAGGTCTCCGAGGGTCCGCCTGCCTTGAAGGCGCAGCTCAGAGCTCGGCCGGAGCGTGCTCGAGGCGCTCGGTGACCACCTCGACCACCCGCTCGGCCAAGCCTGCCTCGTCCCCGGAGGCGACCAGTGACTCGAGGCGCTCTACGGAGCGCTCCACCCAGACCGGGTCGAGCGGCGCCGCGCGCACAGCGCGAACGATCCGCTCGGCGGTGGTGGGACGGGCCTGCTCGTCGCTGTTGAACAGCTCCTCGTGCATCTTCTCCCCCGCGCGCGCTCCGATGAACTCGATCGCCACGTCGGCCTCCGGCTCGTAGCCGGCCAGGACGATCATGTTTCGCGCCAGGTCGAGGATCCGCACCGGATCACCCATCTCGAGCACGAACACGTCCCCGGAGCTCCCGCCGAGGTCGCCCGACTGGATCACGAGCTGCACCGCCTCGGGGATCGTCATGAAGTAGCGGGTCATCTCAGGGTGGGTGACCGTGACCGGGCCACCCTTCTCGATCTGGCTGCGGAAGATCGGCACCACGCTGCCCGACGACGCGAGGACGTTTCCGAATCGGACGATCACGAACTTCGTTCGCGCATGTCGCTGGCCCGCCGCTTCGACGATCCATTCGGCCATCGCCTTGGACGCACCCATCACGGTGCCGGGATTGACAGCCTTGTCGGTGGAGATCAAGACGAAGCGCTCGGTGCCGGACGCAGCCGCGGTCTCCGCCGTGACGCGGGTCGCGATCGCGTTGTTTCGCACCGCCTCGAGCGGGTTGGCCTCCATCAGGGCGACGTGCTTGTAGGCCGCCGCGTGGAAGACCACGTCGGGCTTGAAGCGTTGCATCACCTCGAGCATCCGCTCGGGCTCCCGGCAGTCGGCCAGAACCGCCTCGACGCGGGTGAAGTGCCATTCGGACAGCATCTCCTGGTCGATCCGGAAGAGGTTGTCCTCTGCGTGGTCGAGCAGCACCAGGAGCTTCGGGCGCACTCGGGCCACCTGACGGCTCAGCTCGGCGCCGATCGAGCCGCCGGCGCCGGTCACGAGGACGATCTTGTCCTCGAGGTACGCGCCCACGCGGTCGAGCTCCATTACCACCGGCTCGCGGCCGAGCACGTCCTCGACCCGCACCTCGCGGAGCTGCCTGGTCAGCTGCACGCCGCCTCGCAGGAGCTCGAAGACGGTCGGAAGCGTTCGAACCGGTATGTCGCGCTCTCTGCAAGCCGCGGCGACATTGGCGCGGAGCACGCCCGGGGCCGAGGGGATCGCGATCACGACCTCGTCGGGACCCCTGCGATCCAGGATCTGCCCGATCTCGGTCGTCGCCCCCAGGACCTTCACCCCGGCGGCGGTCATGCCCCGCTTGCGCGGATCGTCGTCGACGAACCCGATTGCGCGGGCGGCGAGATTGGGGTTCAGGCGTAGCTCGCGGGCGACCATCTGGCCGCCGGACCCCGCCCCGACGATTAGGACGCCACGGGCCCGGCGCCTGCGGGTCGATCGCTCGGGCCGCTCGGCGACCATGCGCCTCGCCAGGCGGGCGCCCCCGAGCAGAAAGATCGTCAGCAGGAGGTCGAAGACGACGATCGAGCGCGGGAGGCTGTAGGCGTACGGCTTGGCCAGCGTGAACACCGCCACCAGCAGGCCGCTCGCCACCGCCGCCGCCCGCACAACCGGCCACAGGTCGGGAAGCTGGAAGTAGCGCCACCACTTGCCGTGCAGTCCGAGGACTCCGAACACGACCGCCTTGCCGACCGCGACGAACACGATCGTGCCCGTGAGCATGGTCCAGTAGCGGTCCGGGATGCCGCCTGAGGCATCCAGGAAGCGCAGCTTGAAGGCGAGGCCGAAGGCGACCGCCGCGAGCAGGGCGTCGGCCGCGAACTGAAGAGCCCGTCGCGTGTACACCGGGTCTCCGAAGCGAGCGCGGAGGCGGGACATCGGGCCGAGTGTAATGCTGACGCCCCATGACCGGTGACATTCTGGAACCACTGATCCAGGCGGCCACGAACTTCATCGACGCCGCCGGGCTGGTCGGCGTCTTCATCTTGATGGCGCTCGAGAGCGCCTGCGTCCCGGTGCCCAGCGAGGCGATCATGCTGTTCGCCGGCTTCAACGTCTCGGAGGGCAACCTGACCCTGCTGGGGATCGTTGCAGCCGGCGTGCTGGGCAACCTGGTCGGCTCGCTGATCGCCTACGCGGTCGGCTACTACGGCCGGATGGAGCTGCTGGAGCGCAACCGGCTGATCCACATCAATCAGCGGCACCTCGAATCCGCCGATCGGTGGTTCGAGCGCCACGGGCCGGCGACTGTCTTCTTCGCGCGGATGCTGCCGATCATCCGCACCTTCATCTCGCTGCCTGCCGGCGTCGCGCGAATGCCACTCGGGAGGTTCACCGCCTACACGGTCGCGGGCTGCATCCCGTGGGTGCTGATGCTGGCGATCATCGGACGGGAGGTCGGCGATCGCTGGGACCAGTGGAAGGGCTACCTCCACTACTTCGACTACGCGGTCCTCGCCGCGATCGCAATCGCGATCGTCTATCTGCTTGTTCGGCGTCGCCGCGGGAGCGCCAAGTGGGAACCGGCGCCTCCGTCCTGACCCCGGATCCCGCCGGTGGCGCACTGACACCGTCCCGGGCGGCCGTCCTGGGAGTCGTTCAGGGACCAGCCGAGCTGTTGCCGGTCTCCAGCTCGGCTCACCTCTCGCTGCTTCCCTGGCTCGCGGGGTGGCCCTGGGACGAAATCGACCCGGAATCGAGGAAGAGCTTCGAGGTCGCTCTCCACGCAGGCGCCGCGGCGGCGCTCCTGATCGGACAGCGGCGGGTGATCGGAGACGAGCTTCGACTGTTCGACGCCCGTCGTGCCGTCGTGATCCTCCTCTCCTTCGTGCCGCCGGCGGTGATCGGCTACCGGTTCGAGCGCCAGATCGAGAGGCGCCTGGGCGGCCCGGGGGCGACCGCTATCGGCCTGATTGTCGGCGCCCTAGCGATGGCGATTGCCGATCGCCGTCCACAGAGGCGCGGCCCCGGGGAGGCAACCGCCGTCGATGGCCTGGCCCTCGGGCTCGGGCAGGCCGCGGCACTGGCGCCGGGGGTGTCGCGAAACGGTGCCACCCTTGCCGCGGCGCGCTGGCGGGGTTTCGACCGCCAGCACGCGAACCTTCTCTCACGCACGGTTGCCCTGCCCGTGATCGTGGGCGCGGCAATCCTCAAGGGCGCTCGGCTTCGCCGTCGCGGAATCGCGCCGGGCCTCGCCGGGGCGATGACCGCCGGGGTGGCCGCGTCGTTTGCCTCCACGCTCGCCTCACAGAAGCTGATCTCGGTGGTCGAGCGGGACCGCGCCCTGTGGCCCTACGCCGCGTACCGGGTGGGGCTGGCCGCGACGGTGCTGCTGAAGCTTCGCCGACGGGCGGCGCGTCGCCGACGGGCGGCGACAGCGGGCGGCGCCGATGGCGTCCCGTCCAGCAATGGGACCCCTCCGCGGTTGATGGTTGAATCCGCTCCTTGACGACTTCGCCCCGAGAGGACCGGGAATCGTCTGCGGGCGCCTATGCCCGCGCGGGGGTCGACCAGACGGACGCGGGTGCCGCAGTCGAGGCCCTGGTCCGGAGCCTGCGGGCCATCGACACGGGCAAGCCCTCACGCGTCGTCCCGCTGGCGGGCCATTACGCCAGCGTCCTGCGGCTCGATGAGCGCGCCGGCCTGGCGATCTCCACCGACACGGTTGGTACGAAGATGATCGTCGCCGAGCGCCTCGGCCGCTACGACACGATCGGGATCGACTGCGTGGCCATGAACGCCAACGACGTGATCTGCGTCGGGGCCGAACCGATCGCGATGCTGGACTTCGTTCTCACCGAGAAGGCCGACCCCGAGATCTGCCGCCAGCTGGGGATCGGGCTCGCGAGAGGAGCGGAGCTCGCGGGCGTCGAGATCCCCGGTGGGGAGATCGCCCAAGTCGCGGAGATCGTCTCCGGCCAGGAGCTCGGGGGAACGTGCGTGGGGTTGGTCGAGCTCGAGGCGATCGTCGCCGGCGCCGCCGTCGAGCCTGGCGACCCGGTGATCGGGCTGCCCTCTTCGGGCCTGCACTCGAACGGGTACACGCTCGCGCGGCGGGCGCTCGCCGAGCTCTCATTGGACGATTCCAGGCTCGGCCGGCCGCTCGGCGACGTGTTGCTCGAGCCGACGGAGATCTACGTTCGAGCGATCCTCGATCTGCTCTCCTCCCCGGTTGACGTCCGCGGCCTCGTCCACATCACCGGCGACGGGGTGGACAACCTCCTTCGCCTTCAGGCCGAGTGCGGCTACGAGATCGACGATCCGCTCATAGTCCCCCCGATCTTCGGGCTGATTCAAGAGTTGGCGTGCGTATCGGACACCGAGATGAACGAGGTCTTCAACATGGGGTGCGGCTTCTGCTGCGTCGTGGCCGGCGCCGACGAGGGGGCCGCGTTGGAGCTCCTGCGCGGCCACTACCCGGAGGCGAAGCGGATTGGGCGGGCCACCGACCGATCGGGTGAGGTGCTCCGCCGGTAGCCTGACCGCGATGCGAATCGCGATCGTGATCTTCGACCGGCTCACCGCGCTCGACGCCGTTGGTCCCTACGAGGTTCTTTCGCGGCTCCCCGGAGCCGAGCTGCGCTTCATCGCAAAGCAGGCGGGGCCGATTCGGACCGACACGGGTGTCCTCGGGATCCAGGCCGATCTCGCGCTCGCCGAGCTGCCCGATCCGGACGTCGTCCTGGTGCCCGGCGGCGAGGGCAGCCGCGCCTTGATGGCTGACTCGGAGGTGCTCGACTGGCTGCGCACGGCCGATCAGACCTCGACCTGGACGACCTCGGTCTGCACCGGCTCACTGGTCCTGGGAGCGGCGGGGATCCTCGAAGGCAGGCGGGCGACCACCCATTGGGCATCGCTGGAGCGGCTCGGTGAGCTGGGCGCCGAGCCGATCGCCGAGCGGGTGGTCCAGGACGGCAAGCTGATCACCGCGGCCGGGGTCTCGGCCGGGATCGACATGGCCCTCGGGCTCGTGGCCCGGATCGCCGGCGACCAGGTGGCAGAGGCGATCCAGCTCGGAATCGAGTACGACCCGCAACCGCCGTTTGACTCCGGCTCCCCCGACAAGGCCTCCCCCGAGGCAGTTGAGCTGATCCGCACCGGAATCGCCGCACGAGCCTGATCGGCTCCGCTGAGCTGCTAGGGCAACTCCCACATGGTGCCTCCGCCGACCTCGACTGGTCGGAGCTCCCAGTCACGCGCGCGTGCCCAGAGCTCGGCCTCCAACACCGGGCGCGGCTTCCCCGTCAGCTCCTCGAGCTCACGCGTCGCGCAACGGCCGAATCGCTCGATCGCCTCCACCGGCTCGGCCAGCCGTTCCTCGACGATCTCCGCACCTGCGTCGATCGCGGCCTTCCGGTAGGCGTCATAGCGCTGCCAGCCCCAGACGCCTGATCGGGTCTCGCTCGCGCTCACGAACGCCGCCGAAGGAAAGCTCACCCGCCGGTTGCGCTCGGTGACCTTCACCTTGCCGGCCTCGATCGCCTCTTGCGGCGGATCTCGGACCTCCTCGAGGTCGGCGGCGAACGCCTCCACGATCGCGTGTGATCCGAGATCGATCCGGAAGCGAGGGACGTCCAGGCCCGCCTCCCCCGCAACCGCCACGAGGGCCTCGGCGTGGTCGAGCTTTCGATGCTCGACCATCAGGCCTTCCCGAAGTCTGCGCAGGTATCGGTAGGCACCGTCGCCGCCCTGCTCCGCCGCGGCCTTCGCGGCCTGGCAGGCGGGATAGGTGGACGTGATCGGACTCCGGCTCCAGAGCCGCGGGTCGATCGGCATCCCAGTCTGCGCCCCGACGTCCAGCCAATGCGCCATCAGATCCGCGAAGCAGTTCACGCCGAAGCCGATCCGGCCCTCCTCGTCGCGATAATCGGGGCCATACTCTCGCGCCAAGCCCCCCATCACCCAGACGAAGCTGAGCTGATCGGAGAACTCCCACATCAGACGCCGCAGCATGGGCTCGCTGCCCCAGGACCACGAGCAGGCCGGATCTGTGTAGTAGCGGACCTCTACGGGCATGGCCATGCAGGACGGCGCTCGTTCAACCCGGGATTGGGGTGAGTGTCGAAAATACGCACTGGATGGCCGACGAAGCGACAACCGGGCTAGCGGGAAGCCTTATCGGGACGGTTCTGTCTGGACGCTACCGGCTCGAGTCGAAGCTGGGAAGCGGCGGGATGTCGACGGTGTTCCTTGCCCGCGACGACACCCTGGAGCGGTGGGTCGCGATCAAGGTGATGCACCGGGAGATCTCCGACCAGCCGGACCAGATCGAGCGGTTCCGGCGCGAGGCCCGCACGGTCGCCCAGCTTTCACACCCCAATGTCGTCGCCGTGATCGACGCCGGCGAGGACGGCGGCTACCCCTACATCGTCCTCGAGTACGTCGAGGGCGAGACCCTCAAGCAGCGGATCGACCGGCTGGGCCGGCTCCCGGTCGACGAGGCCGTCGCGTATGCGATCGAGATCGGTCGCGGTCTGGCCGCCGCGCACGCGCGGCGGATGGTCCACCGCGATGTCAAGCCGCAGAACGTCCTGATCGACGCGGAAGGACGGGCCAAGGTGACCGACTTCGGGATTGCTCGAACGCTCGAGGCCGACGGCCTGACCAAGACTGGACGCGTGCTCGGAACGACGGACTACGTCGCGCCCGAGCAGGCGATGGGCCAAGGGGTCGACGCGCGATCGGACATCTACTCGCTCGGCGTCCTGCTCTACGAGATGCTCACGGGTGACGTCCCGTTCCAAGCCGAGACCGTGGTCGGGGTGGCGATGAAGCACGTCAACGAGCAGATGCCCGACGTACAGGAGAACCGCCCCGAGATCTCATCGGCGCTCGCCGCTGTGATCGAGCGGGCGACAAGCAAGGAGGCGAAGAGCCGATACCCGGACATGCCAGCTTTCCTCGCCGACCTCGAGGGAGCGTTGGAGGTCGAGGTGGCGCGCTCGGGCGGCGCCCATGGGCAGGCCACGAGCGTCCTCGACGCAATGCCGGCGCGGCGCAAGCTGCTCACCACCCGGAGGATCTCGGCCGCCGGCATCGGGCTCGTCCTGGCGGCGGTCACCGCGGCGCTCGTGATCGCGGCGCTGACCGGCCCTGACCGGCGCGGCCAGGCGAACGGCGCCCCCTCGTCGGGCCCGATCGCGATCATCGGCCAGCAGGCGTTCGATCCCCCACCCGGCGACGGCGAGGAGCACAGCGAGGACGTCGGTCTGGCCACTGACGGCAATCCGGGCACCGGGTGGTCGACCGAGACATATGACGCGCCGACCACCGAGGCTGCGGTCGGAAAGCCGGGGGTCGGGCTGATTCTCGACGTCGGAAAGCCCGTCGCGGCACGAACGCTCACCGTGCGGTCGAGCGACGCCGGCTGGAGCATGCAGGTATTCGGTGCCGCGAGCGGGCCGCCCTCGACCCTGAAGGATTGGGGGTCGCCGATCGGCGAGGACTCGGACATGGAGATGGACCAGCGGGTCGAGCTCGACGCCACAACCGCGTCGCGCTACTACCTGATCTGGATACCCAGGCTCGCCCAGACGGACACGGGGTACAGCGTTCAGATCGACGACGTCGGCCTGTCGGGCTAGACCCGGCGGCGCGGCGCTAGAACCGGTGCTCGCGCTCGGCCTCGTGGCGCTCCAGCGCCAGCCGCAGCAGCCTGTCGCAGAGGTCCGGGTAGGGGATCCCGTCCGCCTCGAACAGCTTCGCGAACACGCTTGTCGAGGTGAATCCGGGGATCGTGTTGATCTCGTTCACGAGTACCTCCCCGCCGGCGCGCACGAAGAAGTCGCAGCGCGCCATGCCCGAGCCCCCGATCGCCCTGAAGACCAGTGCTGCGAGCTCGCGGACCCTGCCCGTCTCCGTGGCGCCGATCCGCGCTGGGACCACCAGCTCCATGCCCCCTTCGTCGTACTTGGCCTCGTAGTCGTACCAATCCGCGTCAGCGACGATCTCGCCCGGTGATGAGACGACCGGCTCGTCGTTGCCGAGCACCGAGCATTCGACCTCCCTGCCGTTGCCGTGGGCCTCGACGATCACCCGCGGGTCGTGGCGGAGGGCTGCCTCGACCGCCGCGTCGAGGCCCTCGGCGAGGTTGGTGACCCGCGTGATCCCGACGCTCGACCCGAGGCGGGCCGGCTTTACCCAGAGGGGCAGGCCGAGCGCTTGGGCCTCCTCCCTCCACCCCTCGGCGCCGGCTTCGCAGAACCCGACCTGGGGCACGCCGTAAAAGGCGAGCAGGCGCTTGAAGACCAGCTTGTCGATCGCCAGGGACGCCGCGAGCACCCCGGGACCGACATACGGGACGTCGAGGCATTCGAGCATCCCCTGGACGGTCCCGTCCTCGCCGAACGGTCCGTGAAGGACCGGGAAGGCGACCTCCGAGTCGAGCAGGCCGTCCGCGGCTCGAAGCTCGACCTCGCGGCCGTCCGCGATCCACCGTCCATCGCGCTCGATCACGACCTCGACCACCTCGTGTCCTCCGGCGCGAAGGCCCTCGGCAACCGAAGCGCCGGACGCCAGCGAGACCTCGTGCTCGCTCGAGCGACCGCCGCTCAGCACCGCGACGCGCATCAGGGCGCCGGGATGGTGGGCGTCGTGGACGTCGTCGTGGTCGGCGGCGGGGAGGTGAGCTTGCCGACGAAGACGGTCACGAACTCACCCCGCGAAAGCTGGGTCCCCGCGCTCGGCGATTGGTCGAGCACCTGACCGTCCTCGTTCGGGTCCGTGGTCGTGCGCTTGACGATCCGAACGTTGAGCCCCGCCGCCCTCAGGTCTCCCTTGGCGGCATCCTGGGACTCGCCGACCACGTTCGGCACCACCGACGGAGCCGGTCCATTCGAAACCACGAGCGTGACGGCGGTGTGCTTGCTGACTGAAGTGCCGGCGCTCGGGTCCTGCGCGATCACCTGTCCCGCCGGGGCGTCGGAGTCGCGGTTCTCGAAGTCGGGTATCAGCCCAGCATCGCGGATCTGCGTGTCCGCGGCATCCTGCTGGGAACCGATCACCGACGGCACCAACACCGCCTTCGGGCCACTGGAGATGTCCAGCTTGATCGTCTTGCCAGCGCGCCAGCTCGCTGCCGGCGGCGGGGACCGTGCCGATCGCGAGCCCGGCCTTGACCGTCGAGGACGGCACCTTCCGCAGCTTGGGCCGCAGCTCCTGGTCCCTGAGCGCCTTGACCGCCTGCTTCTTCGGGTTGCCCGGCCACGTCGGGGACCACCACCGTCCCAAGGCCGCTCGAGACCGTGATCGTCACGGTCGAGCCCTTGTCCGCGCTCGAGCCCGGCGGGCGGGTCCTGCTCGAGTAACCGTCCCGGGAGGATTCGTCAGTCGGCACGGACGTGACCGCCACCTCGAACCCCGCGTCGCCGAGGATCGCCTCGGCTTCGGGCCTGAGTCTTGTTGATCACCGTCGGCACCAGGACCGGCTCGCGCCTCGTCAGGGCCGGATAATCAGCAAGCAGCGCGGCGACGAGCGCGAGCAGCAGCGACCCCGAGCATCGCGATCCGCGCCGGGGTGAAGAATCCCCGCTCGGCGGGCGTCTCCTCGTCGGCCGGCGGCGGGGGGGTGCCGGCGGCGGCGGCCACCGCGGCGTACGAGGCCGTCCCGCCGAGCTGGTCCCCGGACGGGTCGAGCTCGGCTGCGTCGAGCGCCTGCTCGAACTCCTCGGCCGACGCGAAGCGGTTCGCCGGGTCCTTGGCGAGCGCCTTCAGGACGACCGCGTCGAGGGCTCGCGACACCGCTGGGTTCAGCTCGCTGGGGGGCCGGGGGCGCTCGGACACCTGCTTGAGCGCCACGGTGACCGGGGAGTCGCCCTCGAACGGGACGCGGCTCGTCAGGGCCTCGTACAGCAGGACGCCGATCGAGTAGATGTCGGATGCCGCGGTCACCGGGAGCCCCTGGGCCTGCTCGGGCGAGAGGTACTGCGCGGTGCCGAGCACCGATCCGGTCTGAGTGATCTCCGAGGCGCCCGCGCGGGCGATCCCGAAATCGGTCACTCGGGCGCGACCCTCGGCGTCGACGAGCACGTTCTGGGGCTTCAGGTCGCGATGAACGATCCCGTGGGCGTGCGCGTACTTGGCCCCGGCGAGCACCTGGCGGACGATCTCCACAGCCTCGCCAACCGACAGGCCACGCTCGATCAGGTCCTTGAGCGACGCCCCCTCGACGTACTCCATTGCGATGTAGTGGGCCCCCTCGAAGGTTCCACGGTCGAAGACGCCGACCACGTTCGGGTGCTGCAGGCCGGCCGCCGAGGACGCCTCGCGGCGGAACCGCTCGACGAACTGCTCGTCCTGCACGAACCGGTCGTGAAGGAACTTGAGCGCCACCCGCCGCCCGAGCATCGTGTCCTCGGCGCACCAGACGTCGGCCATGCCCCCCGAGCCGACCCGGCCGAGCAGCCGGTACCGCCCCGCGACCACCGTGTCCTGGGCTAGCTGCATGGCGAGGCCGCGAGTCGGGAGCGATCGCGCCGGTGCGAGATCACTTGAGGAGGCTCTCCATCACCTGGGTGGCGATCGGCCCCGCGACCTCGGCGCCGAAGCAACCCTGGCAGCGCTCGATCGTCGCCGCCACCGCGACCTGCGGATTGACGGCCGGCGCGAAGGCGATGAACCACGGCTGGTTGATGCCGTTCGCCGGATCGCCGATCTCGGCCGTTCCGGTCTTGCCCGCAAAGGTCACTCCGCCCACGGTCAGGCCCGCAGCCGTTCCCTCCTGGGTCACGTGGGTCATCATGTCGGTCAGTTCGGCGGCCGTCTGGGGGTTGACCGCCGTGGATTGGACCTTGGGTGTCAACTTGTCCGTGACCCGGCCGTCGGGATCGGTGACCTGCTGGACGAACGTGGGGCGCATCAGCTTTCCGCCGTTGGCGACGGTCGCGGCCACCTCCGCCATCTGGAGCGGGGTCGTCAGGTCCTGTCCCTCCTCCCCGCCCTGGCCGATCGCAACCCTTCCGACGTCGAACCCCGAGGTGACCAGGTGGCCGCTCGAGTTGTATGCCCCGCTCGGCGCCATCTGCTCGTCGGGATAGTCGAGCTCGGGGTCCGAGTAAAAGCCGAAGCGCTTCATGTACTCGACCATCGTCTGAGTCCCGAGCTGCTCGCCGACCTGGGCGAAGTACGTGTTGACCGAGTGGGTGAGTGCGGTGGTCATGTCGATGTCGCCGAACTGCTCGCCTCCCGCGTTCGACAGCGGCAGCCCGTCGATCGTCTGCGGGGATGCGCCACTGAGGACGCTCGACGGGGTGAACGCGCCCGAGTCGAGTGCTGCGGCGGCGGTGACCACCTTCATGGTCGAGCCCGGCGGATAGGTGCTCTGTGTGGCACGGTTGACGATCGGGGCGCCGGAGCTCGGCTTGCCCAGCTGCTCGCGGACCTTGGGATTCTCGAGCGAGTTCGGGTCGTAGCCCGGCACCGAGGACATCGCCTCGACCGCGCCGGTCGAGGGGTCGAGGGCCACCACCGCGCCGCCGCTTCCCGACGCTCCCGGGGTCGAGGCGATGGCGGACTGGAGCGCCTGGGTGGCGACCCGCTGGGCGTTCGCGTTGATGGTCAGGGTGACGTTGTCGCCCTCCTGAGGAACACCGCGGATCTGGTCGAGGATCGAGGTGAACTCGTTGCGCTCGCCTGCCAGCGCGCCGTTCTCCGAGCGTTCGATCCCGGTCTGACCGAGGTCGACGAAGCTGTATCCGACCGGGTTCCCGAACAGCGATCCCTGCGGGTATGAGCGTACGTACACCGGGTGATTGCCGCCCCCGACCGGATGGCTCTGCGCCACCACCACCCCGTCGGCAGTTTTGATCAGCCCGCGCTTGACGGTCTGCTCGACGATCAGCGGCCGGCGGTTCTCGGGATTGTCCTTGAGCGCGTTCGCGTCGAAGACCGCCCAGTAGGACGTGAAGCCGATCAGCGCCGCGAACAGCAGCAGGAGGAGTCCGTAGAGGCGGACGATCGGGGTGTTCAAGCCGGAAGCGCCTCGAGGTCACGCCCCGACTCGGGGGCCGCCCGCGGTCGCCGGGCGTCGTTGGAGATCATCAGCAGTAACCCGAGCAGGATCATGTTGGCGATCACCGAGCTGCCGCCGAAGCTGATGAACGGAAGGGTCACCCCGGTCAGCGGGATCAACCTGACGACTCCGCCGATGATCACCACCGCCTGGAGGGCGAACACCGCCGTAAGGCCGGCCGCGAGCAGCTTCGAGAACCCGTCCCGCGCCATCACCGCGATCTTCAGCCCCCGGGCGGTGACCAGCGCGTAGGCCGCGACCACGCCCGCCCCGCCGAACACCCCGAGGTCGCTGACCAGGACCGCGTAGATCTCGTCCGTATGGGGTGCGGGGAGGATGCTGCCGCAGTCCGGGAACGGTTGAGCGCAGTGGGGAGCGAACGGCCCCGGCAGCTTCAGCAGCGATTCCCCCAACCCCTGACCGAATAGTCCGCCGTCGGCCTGGGCGAACAGCGACTGCTGGATCTGGCCCGCCCCGACCGCCTTGCTGTGCCAGGGGTCGAGCCAGATGTCCACCCGGTCGCCCACGTGTGCGATCGCGTGTTCCATGACCCAGGCGCCGGCGAGGAACAGCACCAGGCCAGCCACAACGTAGGAGAGGCGGGCCGTGGCCACGTACAGCAGCGCGAGGAAGGCGCCGAAGAACATCAGCGAGCTCCCCAGGTCGCGGATCAGGACCAGCATCAGCATCGCGGCGCCCCAGACGACGAGCAGCGGGCCGAAGTGCTTCAGCGGCGGGATCGTCAGGCCCGCGACCCTTCGCGCCGACACCGTGAGCAGCTCCCGCTTCTCACGCAGGTAGCTGGCGAGGAAGATGACGATGCAGATCTTTGCGACCTCGGCCGGCTGGAACGAAAGCGGCCCGAGATCGATGCCTAGATAGGCTCCGTTGACCTGGGAGCCGATGCCAGGTAGCCGCGGCGCCACCAGGAGCAAGATGCCCACCGTGGCGATCAGGTAGCGGTAGCGCTCGAGCGTGTGGTAGTCGCGAACGAAGACGATCGTCACCGCCAGCAGCGCTGCTCCGGCGACGAAGATCGACGCCTGCTTGAAGGCAAGTTGGTCGTTGATGCGGAACAGCATCACCAGGCCGATCGCCGCCAGCAGGGCGCACAGGGGGAACAGATACGGATCCGCGTATGGGAGGCGCGCTCGGATGAACAGATGGACCGCCAAGCAGACGGCGAGGAAGTAGCCGCCGTAGATCAGGCTCAGATCGCCGATCCGGTTCGATTCGACGATGAACACGGCGGTGAAGCCCGCGGTGACCAGGATCGCGACCGGGACCAGCGCCACGAGCTCGCGGTTTCGCGCGCTCATCCCGCGGCGCCCTGACCGCCCGATCCACCGGCCCCCCCGCTCTTTGCCCCGCCGCCGTTCCCGCGAGCCGGGCTCTTCGCGCCGCTTGGCTTGCGCTGGCCGTTCTTGGGTTGGCTGTTCTTCGAGCCTCCAGTCGCCGCGGAGCCGCCTCGAGGCGGCCCTCCACCGCGGCCTGGGGAGCGTCCACCCGACGCGCGGCTTCGAGCCGGCGGCACGCTCGGCGGAGACCTGCAGATCCTTGACCAGAGAGGCCGCGTCGGCGTGGAAGCGAAGCGTGTGGTTGACGGCGCTGTCGCGACGATCACTCGGGATCGAGCTGACCTGAACCGGTGCGGCGTAGACCTCCGAGTAGAGCTTTATGTCGAACGGCAGGTCGTAGGGAAGGCCCCGGTAGAGGGCCAGGCGGCCGCCCGGGTCGCTGCCCAGGAAGTAGATCTGCCGGGCGCCCCACACCGCCACCACGGCAAGCCCGACGGTGAGCGCGATCGCGCCAGCACCTTCAGGGCAGCGCGGGGACGGGAACGGCGAGGGCCTTCCCGCCCGGGGGCCGCCGCCCCCCGAGGGCCGGGCCCGGCCGGCGGCCCGCCGCCGATCGCACACCCTCGACGGTGAGGCCGGCCTCTTCGGCCGCCGGACCAACCAGCGTCGCGCCGTCCCCGCGATCCGCGGTGGCGGGGGCCTCGGCGAGACGAAACGCCACCACGGTGATGTTGTCCCTGCCCCCCGCCTCGTTGGCCTCGCGCACCAAGCGCTCGGCTGCTGCGTCCAAGGTCGGGGCGGCCTCGAGCACCGCGGCGATCCTGTCGTCGGGCAGCATCGTCGTGAGCCCGTCCGAGCAGAGCAGGTAGACGTCGCCCGGGCGAGCTCGGTAGGTCATCGTGTCGACCTCCACGTCCTGCTCCGGCCCGAGCGCCCTGGTGATGATCGACCGCTGCGGATGGTCTTCGGCCTGCTCGTCGGTCAGCCGTCCCTGGCGCCGAAGCTCCTCGACCAGCGAATGATCGGACGTCAGGAGCTTCAAGTCCCCGTCGCGAAACAGATATGCGCGGCTGTCGCCGACGTGAGCCAGCCCGACCTCGTCGTCCTCGACGAGAGCCGCGGTCAGCGTCGTCCCCATTCCGGACCGCGACGCGTCGGCCTGGGCGAGTCGATGTATGCGCGCGTTGGCCTTCGTTGCGATCGCGCGCAGGTACACCTCGGGCGACTGGCCGCTTCGCTCGACGGCCTCGAACGACTCGGCGGCCAGCCGAGAGGCCACCTCGCCGGCCTGAGCGCCGCCCATTCCGTCGGCCACGGCGAAGACCGGCGGGCGGGCGAAGTACGAGTCCTCGTTGGCCTCGCGCTGGCGGCCCGTGTCCGAGCGTTGCGCCTGTTCGACGATCCTCAGCATCAGCCCTCGGGCACGTCGAGCTCGAAGCGGAACTCCGACCCCCCGATCCGCAGCTCGTCGAGGTCCTTCAGCTCCGCCTCGCCATTGAGGCGCTCCCCATTGAGGAGCGTCCCGTTGGTCGAGTTCATGTCCTCAACGTAGTAGTTGGCTCCGCGGGAGTAGATGCGCGCGTGGATCCCGGACGCGTAGCGGTCCTCTATTCGCACGTCGGCGTCGGGCGAGCGGCCGATCGACAGCCCGCCGAACAGGTCGAAGCGCTCCCCCGCGTCGAGTCCCCCACCGGTGGTGGCGACCAGCCAGGCGTCGGTGCGCCGCGGCCCGACCCCCGGGGCCGATCGGGTGCATCCCGGTCGCCTCGGGCGCCGGCGCCGTGGTTCGGCGGAGCTCCCGGAAGGCGGACTGGGCAACCCAGAACAGGAACAGGTACAGAGACGGCGAGGAAGCCGAACTTGAGCGCTACCGCGATCGGCTCGGTATCCATCGGTGGCTATTGCTCGATGTCGAAGGTGAACCTGGTCGTCCCGAGGGTGACCACATCCCCGGGCGAGAGCCGGGACCGGTCGACTTGGCGGTCGTTGACCTTGATCCCATTGGTCGACCCGAGGTCGACGACCTGCCAGTCCCCGGTCTGTCCGCGGCGAAGCTCGGCATGGCGTCGCGACACATTGGGGTCGGAGAGCACGCAGTCGCATTCGCGGGAGCGGCCCAGAACCGCGATCGGGCCATCGAGCACGTAGCGGCGGTCGTCCAAGGTGACGATCGCCTTGGTGCCCACCAGCTTGCCCTCCGGGCGGCGGCGTTCGCGGCGGGTCTGCTTCGGCGGGGCCGTGTAGACCATCGTGTGTCCCTGCTCACCCTGAGAGGGCTCCTCGCCTTGGCGTGCGGGAGGCTTGACGAGCCGGGTCTGGATCCCGAACTCGCCGAGCCGAAGCCGCTCATCGGTCTCGAGGTCCACCTTGGGCCGGGTGAGGAGCGCGTAGTCGTGGCGCCGGGCGTGCTCGAGCAGATACCCGGACAGCTCTTGCTCCAGTGAGCTTTCGTAGCCCTCGAGCCGGCGGCGATCCTCGGCCGAGAGCCAGACCGTGTACTGGTTCGGCACGTATACCCGGGCGACCGATGCCGTTCGATGGGCATCCATCTCCTTGGCCAGCTTGCGCGCTATCTCGACCGGCTGAACCTGCGACGAGAAGGCTCGACTGAACGCCCCCTCGACGAGGTTCTCTATCCGCTGCTCCAGGTTTCGCAGAACGCTGATCTGAGGACCCTCCGTCGTGGGCATGTACGCGGCACAAGGCGCTCCCCGCCGCGTGCGGGCGGCCAATCCTAAGTGGTCGCCGCCGAAAAGTTCGAGCGCGAGCGGGCCACTGCAGCCCGCGGCTCAGTGGCCCGAGATCACTGTGTCGCCACCGGCGGCGCGGCTTCGATAGCGAAGGCGAAGGTCGGGGATGGGAGCCATCCGAGGAGCGGGGCGCGGGGCGCGGCGGCGAAAGTCCGCGATCACGACCGCGACTGCCCCGAGCGCGAGGAGGGCGGGCCGGCCCGACAGACTGCCATCGGCGACGACTCGAAGACACGCCTCGAGCCCCGCCGACCAGACCAGCGCGCCGACCAGGGCCAGCGCGATGTGGGGGGCCCTCAGGACCAGCCCCAGGAGGGCCGAGGCGAGGGCGAACACGGCGGCGCCCAGCAGCGCCTGCGGATCCAGCAGCGGCGCGAGGACCGCACTGGCCGCCGACGCCGTCGAGCGGGTCCAGCCCCCCGGCGCGGCGCTCGCCAGTCCGAGGCGCGATCCCACCCCCATCGCGCATGCTGCGACCAGGAGCCAGCACCAGCCGAGCGCGCCGAGCACCGCCCTTTCGATCGTGGTGCCCCGAGATCCCGCGAGGGCCGGGTAGAGCGCGGCCGACGACAGGGCCCCGAGCACCGGAGCGAGGGCGGGGATCGCGGCCCACGGAAGCCTCGTGGCGACGAGGATCGCGGGCGCGCTCAGCACACCGAGGACGAGGGCTAGACCGGGACGACCCGCCGCGGCCGAGATCGCCGCCACCGTCACGCCCCAGAGACAAAGCGCGAGAAGCTGGGCGACCCGGAGGGCGCCCAGCGGGGTCGCCGATTGCTCTTCGTCGTTCGGGGACGGCACGGCGACCCCGTCGTCCAAGGCCCCGATCACCCCCTCGAGGTCGCTTCGAAGCTCGGCCAGCGACGGACGCATCGCCGGGTCCGGGTCAAGGCAGGCGTCGATCCCGTCAGCGAGGCGCGCGGGAAGGTCAGGACGGTAGTCGCGAAGCTCGGGCAACGGGTTCGCCGATCTCGCGAGCCGTCTCGACCGGCGTCGGGCGAGCGACCGGGTTGACGCCCGCCCAGCACTCATACAGCGTCAGGGCGAGCGAGTAGACGTCGGCGGCCTCCTCGGCGGCCTCGCCCTCCGCCTGCTCGGGGGCCATGTAGGCCAGCGTGCCGACCACTTCGCCGGTCGCGGTCAGCGCGGGAGCGCCGGCGAGCGACGCGATCCCGAAGTCCATCAGCTTGGCTCGCCTCCCGGCTCCCGAGTCGACTTGAACGATCACGTTGTGGGGCTTGACGTCTCGATGGATCACGCCGCGCGCGTGCGCGTGGGTCAGCGCCGCGCAGATGTCCGCCCCGAACCCGGCTACTTCGCGATCAGAGAGATCGCCGGATTCGGCGAGCTCAGCGAGCGTCGCGCCGTCTACGAGCTCGCTGACCAGCAACGCGCGCCCGCGCTCGGACCCGAGCTCATACAGGGTCACGATGCCGGGGTGATTGAGGCGCGCGGCCGCCTGGGCCTCGCGCAGTATGCGGTCCGCGTCCGCGGCGGGGATCTCCTTGACGGCCACCTGGCGTTGGAGGCGCTCGTCGAACGCCCGGTAGACGGTGCCCATGCCTCCCGAGCCCACTCGCTCGAGAATCCGGAAACGCTCCATGACCAGATCGCCCACCATCTCCGAATTCAGCTTCGCCGCGGGCCGTTCGTACCCTGCCCGCCCGGACTGAGTTCGTGCGCCCCACACCCGGCGGACGCGCCCGGTGCAGGGGTCATACTCTCGGCGTTGAAGGCACCCAACGGGGTTCAGCTTTGGCATTCGTAGACGAGGACGAACCGCTAGCGGAATCGGGCGGCGGTCGACCGCCCTCCCGCCGCGTGTCCGATCGGCAGCGGCAGATCATGGTCCGGCGCGCAATCGGCGTCGGCGTGTTGGTGATCGTGCTGATCCTGCTCGTGCTGGGCATTCGAGGCTGCCTCAATGCCCGCACGCAGCGAAGCTACGAGAACTACGCCTCCGACCTGACAGCGATCGCCACTCAGTCCAACCAGCTCTCCAAGGACTTCTTCGAGCGACTCGGCGATCCGGCCGGTCTCTCGCCGCTCAGCTTCGAAGCGCAGATCGCAGCGGATCGCGGGACGGCGGAGAGTCTCGACGACCCGCGTTCACGCGCTCGATACCCCCGGAGGCCTCGACGACGCGCAGAACCAGCTCAACCAGTCCTTCGACCTGCGCCGTGACGCCCTGACCGGCATCTCGGACCAGATGAAGGCGGCGCTCGGAGACCCGGGGCCCGAACGGACCAAGGCCGTCAACTCGATCGCCACCTACATGGAGTACTTCCTGGCCAGCGACGTCCTCTACCGGCTGGCCGTGGGGCAAGATCAACGCGAAGCTCGATGAGCAGGGGGTCAACGAGACCGTTCCCGACAGCGTCTTCATGACCGACCCGCAGCGCTGGCTCGACTCGCTTCAGGTCTCGACCGCTCTGGCCGCGGTGTCGGCCGGCAAGGCGACGAGCGGCAGCCACGGCCTCGCCCTGCTGCAGACGACCGTCAAGCCCGGGAACACGACGCTCGACCCGAACACGCCGGCGACGATCAGCGGCGGCGGGAGGCCGGAGCTCGACGTCCAGGTACAGAACCAGGGCAGCGCGGACGAGAGCGCCGTGGCGGTCAGCTTCCAGCTCACCGGCGGCGCGCAGACGATCAACGGCACCCCGACGATCCCGCGCCTCACTGCCGGGTCGATCCAGACGGCGTCGATTCCGGTTCGGCCCGCGCCCGACAAGAACACGGCAGCTCACCCTCGAGGTGACCGTCGAGCCGGTGCCCGGCGAGCGGATCACCACCAACAACCGCTCGACCTACACGGTCACGTTCCGCTAGCCGGAGCGTGGCCACGCGGAAGCCATTGCCGGCGACGATAATTCGCATCGTGACCGTACGCGTCGCGTTCCTGGGGCCGGCGGGCACCTTCTCGGACGATGCGCTGCGGGCGGCGGTCGGAAGCGAGGAGATCGACGCCCGCCCGGCGCCCACCGTGTACGACGCAATTCGCGCCGTGGGCGAAGGGGAGGTCGACCGCGCGCTGGTGCCGTTCGAGAACTCGATCGAGGGCTCGGTGCGCTCGGCCCTCGACACGCTCGCGTTCGAGGGCTTTCCGGTCACGATCACGGGAGAGCACGACCATCCGATCCGCAGCAGCCTGATCGCCCGCGAGCAGCTCGGCCTCGAGCGGGTCGAGGTCGTCCTCTCGCATCCGCAGGCGAGCGCTCAATGCGCGAGGTTCATCCGCGAGGAGCTTCCCCGGCGCGGTAGTCCGGGCGGCGTCCAGCACGGCCGAGGCGGTTCGCGAGGTGTCGTCGAGCTCGGAGCCCTGGGCGGCGCTGGCGCCGGCGTCAGCCGCCGAGATCTACGATTGCGTGGTCCTGCGCGAGGGGGTCGAGGACAGCCCCGACAACGTGACTCGTTTCGTTTGGATCGCGCCGGAGGGAACTCGGGCCTCGGGCGCCGGGGCCTGGCGGACCACGCTGGTCTTCTCCGAGCTCGGCGCCGATCACCCCGGCGCGCTGGTGGAGGCGCTGGGAGCGTTCTCGAGCCGCGCGGTGAACCTGACCAGGATCGAGTCGCGGCCTCGCCGCAGCGGACTGGGCCGCTACATGTTCTTCGTCGACCTCGACGGACGGGCCGATGACCCGGCGATCGCCGAGGCGATCGAGGCGCTGCGGGGCGAAGCCGAGTCGGTTCGCGTTCTGGGGACGTACCCGATCGCAGCCGAAGGCATCCCGGGGACCTAGCCGATCCGAGGCCGAGATCCACGGTGCTATCCGGCTGGATGATGCCGACGGGTCGCCACCTGATCCGTCCGGCCGTTCGTGGGTGCCGTCTACAATCCTGGCGCTATGGACACGGCGGCCGACCCTCATGTAGGGCTGAGAAGCGGCAGGGCGCCGGAGCGGCGGGGGACATCGCAGGCCGCGGGGAGCGGCATCAACGGGCACCGGTCGCGGCTCGCGGGATCGGGGGCCGGGTGCTGGTCCTGAATGCCAGCTACGAGCCGATCAACGTGTGCAACATTCGCCGTGCCACCGTCCTGGTGCTCAAGGAGCGAGCGGAGATTCTCGAGCTCGGCGAGGGCGCCCTCCATTCCGAACGGCTGGTCTTCCAGCGTCCCTGCGTGATTCGACTGGTCCGCTACGTCCGGGTGCCGCGCGACGTCCACCGACGCAAGATCACCCGCAAGGCCGTGCTCGCGCGGGACGCGTGGACGTGCCAGTACTGCGGCCACCAGTCCGGCGGGCTCACCGTCGATCACGTGATCCCACGCAGCCGAGGCGGTCGGTCGGTGTGGGAGAACATCGTCGCGTCGTGCGCTCCGTGCAACCGAAAGAAGGGCAACCTGACCCCGCGCGAGGCGCGAATGCATCCGCGAAACCATCCCCGCGCCGCCCGGGCCGACGGTGTTCATCCGCCTGGCCAGCCCGCGGATACCGATCGCCTGGAAACCGTACCTGGTCGCGGCCTGATCGCCGACCTCTAAAGCACGGGGCCGGACGGGGCGACTTCGCGAGCGCGGGGCCGCCCCGACAAATCGAGGCGACCCCGGCTCGAAGGTGCGGTTGGAACGAGAGCGGGATTCGCGGCGGGGCGGGACATGCTCCCCACCTCCCCATCTCGTCGGTGCCCGGGTTGGATTCCGCCGGGCGGCCCGCATGGCCTACCTAGCGGCCCTGCACCTCCGGTGTCCCGAGAAACATGTGATTCAAGTTAGGACCACCTCCTTTCTCCGGTAAGGCCATTGAAGCAAATCGGCAAGTCGGGTTGCGGGTTGCGCCGGCGCCCCTCGACCCCCGCTCAGAGCCGGCCCCGAGCCTTGGCGAAGCGCTCGGCGAACTCGATCGAGCGCCGATTGCGGGCCAGCCTCGCCGCCACCCCCGGGAACAGCGCGTAAAGCCAGATCAACGGCCGGACCGCCGGACCGGCGACGATCACCTCGGCGGGGATTCCGGCGAAGCGCGTGGACGACGGCCTCGCCGACGCGCTCCGGGGGCAGCGTTCCAATCGGGTTCGGGCCCTCGATCTGATCCTCGATCCGCCCGTACATGCCCACCCGGCTGATGAACACCGGGCAGATCGCGGTGAACCCGACCGGCTCCGACCCATGCTCGGCGCGCAGCGCGTGCGTGAACCCCACGACGCCATGCTTGGTCGCCGAGTAGGAGGCCAGGTAGGGGGACGGCGCCTTGCCGGCGAGCGAGGCGATGTTGACCACGTGGCCGCGGCGGCGCTCGTGCATCCCGGGGAGCATCAGGCGGGTCAGGTCCATCACCGCCAGCAGATTGACGGCGACGATCGCCTCGAGCTCGGCTTCGGTCGTCCCGGTGAACGGGCCGCCGAACTCGATCCCGGCGTTGTTCACCACGACGTCGATCGGTCCGAGAGCCTCGGACGCCCACTTGGCGAGGCGAGCCCGATCGTCGGCGGCGGTGAGGTCGGCCGGGGTGTGCTCGACGCGGATGCCGGTGGCAGCGAGTGAGCTCGCCAGCCCGTCGACGGGCGCCTTCGCCAGGTCCGTCAGCGCCAGGTTGACGCCCTCGGCGGCCAGCGCCCGCGCGATGTACTCGCCGAGCCCGCCGCCCGCTCCTGTTACAAGGGCATTGCGATCACGAAGCCGATCCACGCCGCAACCCTACCCGCGGGTCAGCGGCGCGTCAGCCGGGCTCTGCGTCGGCCGCCGCCGGCGAGGAGGACTCGGCCGGCTTGGCGCCGTCGGCCGCCGCCTCGGCGACCTCCTCGGCCTCGTCGGCCACGGACGCACCGGATTCGACCACCAGGGCGACGGCGCTCACCCGATCGTCGTCCTTCATGTTCATCACCCGCACGCCCTGCGTCGCCCGGCCCATCTGGGAGATGCCGCCCGCCTGCGTGCGCTGGACCATGCCGTTCTGGGAGATGAACAGGAGATCCTGGTGCTCGCGGACGATCAGGGCCCCCGCGAGCCCGCCTTTCTTGGCGGTCAGCTTGGCGGTCAGCACGCCCTTGGTGCCCCGCCCCTTTACCGGGTACTCAGCCACCGCGGTGCGCTTGCCGTAGCCGTTCTCGGTGACCACGAACAGCTCCGACTCGTCCCGGGCGATGTCCATTGCCAGCACGCGGTTCGCTCCGCCGCCGGGGATCTTGGCGGACACGTTCATGCCCCTGACCCCTGACGTGTCGCGACCCATCGGGCGCACAAGCTTCTCGCTGAAGCGCGAGGCGTGTCCCGACTTGGAAACCAGCAGTAGGTCCTCATCGCCCGACGTGAGCCTCACTCCCACCAGCTCGTCGCCGGCACGGACCTTGATCGCGATGATCCCGTCGGCCTTGATCTTGGTGTTGTAGGCCATGAACTCGGTCTTCTTGACCATCCCCTTTGCGGTTGCGAACACCAGGTACTTGCCCTCGGTGAAGTCGCGCGTGGGCTTCACGGCCATCACCCGCTCGCCATCCCGCAGCGGCAGCACGTTGACCAGCGCCTTGCCCTTCGAGGTGCGCGACCCCTCCGGCAGCTCGTAGACCTTCAGCCGGTAGACCTTGCCGCGGTTGGTGAAGAAGAGCAGGTAGTCATGGGTCGAGCAGATGTGGAGGTGCTCGATGTAGTCGCCCTCCTTGAGATCCATGCCCATCACCCCGATCCCGCCCCGGCGCTGCTGGCGGTACGTGGCGAGCGGCAGGCGCTTCACGTAGCCGGAGTGGGTGATCGAGATCACCATCTGCTGCTCGGCGATCATGTCCTCGACGTCCACGTCGCCCTCGAAGTGGGTGATCTCGGTCCGGCGCTCGTCGCCGTAGCTCGCTTCCAGCTCACCGAGCTCGTCGACGACCAGGCCGTCAATCCGCGCGGGTTCGCCGAGGATCCCGCGCAGCTCGCCAATTCGCTCGATCAGCTCCGCGTGCTCGGAGCGGACCTTGTCGGACTCGAGCGCGGTCAGGCGGGCGAGTCGCATGTCGAGAATCGCCTGAGCCTGTTCCTCGGTGAGCTCGAACTTCGCCATCAGCCCCGAGCGAGCGCTGTCGGTGTCGGCCGACGCCCGGATCAGCTCGATCACCGCGTCGAGGTTGTCGAGCGCGATCAGCAACCCCTCGAGGATGTGCGCGCGAGCCTCGGCACGTCGTAGCTCGTACTGGGTCCGGCGGGTCACGACCTCGCGCTGATGGGCGACGTAGTGGTGGATCAGCTCCTTCAGCGAGAGCGTGCGGGGCACACCGTCCACCAACGCGACCATGTTGAGTCCGAAGGCCTGTTGAAGCTGAGTGCGCTTATAGAGGTTGTTGGTGACGATGTTGGGGTCGGCCCCCCGCTTCAGCTCGATGACGAGGCGCATGCCCGACCGGTCGGATTCGTCGCGCAGGTCCGAGATTCCCTCAAGCTTCTTGTCACGGACCAGGTCGGCGATCTTCGTGATCAGCCCGCCGTCGCCACCCTTCTTGACCATGAAGGGGAGCTCGGAGACGATCAGGGCGTCCTTGCCGCCGCGAAGCGGCTCGCTGTGGACCCGGCCGCGGATCCTGACGCTGCCGCGGCCCGAGGCGTAGGCGTCGCGGATCCCCTCCATGCTCATGATCCCGCCGCCGGGGAAGTCGGGTCCCTTGACGTTTTCCATCAGCCCCTGGAGGTCGATGTCGGGGTTCTCCACGTAGGCGCGTACCGCCCCGGCGACCTCTCGCAGGTTGTGGGGTGGGATGTTCGTCGCCATCCCGACGGCGATCCCCGTGGCGCCGTTGACGAGCAGGTTGGGGAACCGCGACGGGAGGACGAGGGGCTCCTGCTGTGACTCGTCGTAGTTGGGCACGAACTCGACGGTGTCGGCCTCGATATCGCGAAGCAGCTCGGTGGTGAGCCTGGCCAGGCGGGCCTCCGTGTACCTCATGGCCGCCGGCGGATCGTCGTCGATCGAGCCGAAGTTTCCCTGGCCGTCGACGAGCGGGTAGCGCAGCGAGAAGTCCTGCGCCATCCGCGCGAGCGTGTCGTAGATGGCGCTGTCGCCGTGCGGGTGGTACTTACCCATCACCTCGCCGACGATGAACGCCGACTTCCGGTAGGGACGGTTCGGCTGCAGCCCGAGGTCGTGCATCGAATAGAGCACACGGCGGTGGACCGGCTTCAGGCCGTCGCGCACATCGGGCAGCGCGCGGCCCACGATCACGCTCATCGCGTAGTCGAGGTAGGAGGAGCGCATCTCCTGGGTGAGCTCGCGCTCCTCGATGCGCCCGGTCAGTGCGTCAAGTCCTTCCATCAAATAACTCCGGCGGCTGCTCGCCTACGACTCCGCCATCGCCGGGTTGCAACGCAGACTGCGTGGGCAATCGAATGCAAGTCAGACATCAAGGAACCGGACCTCCTTGGCGTGCTTCTCGATGAAGTGCTTGCGCGGCTCGACCTTGTCGCCCATCAAATCGGCGAAGACCCGCTCGGCGCTCGACGCGTCCTCGATCGTGACCCGTTGCAGCGTGCGGCTCGAGGGATCCATCGTCGTCTCACGCAGCTGGTCGGCGTTCATCTCGCCCAGGCCCTTGAAGCGCTGGAGCGTGACGCCCAGCCGCGCGAGCTCGAGAATGGCGCGGCGCAACCCGTCGAATGAGTCCGCCTCGCGCCGCTTGTCGCCAAGCGTGATCCGGAATGGCGGGCGGCCGACCTGCTTCAGGAGCTCGCCGTGCACCTCCACGAGGTGCCGGTAGTCGTTCGACTTGAAGAGCTCGGCTGAGAGGTGGTGGGTGCGCGCGAGCCCACTCGCCCGATGAATGGCCTTGACCACCAGCTCGTTCGCCGTCGACGAGATCAGCTCGGTCTCGTATGGCTCCTCCTGGGGATCGGCGGCCTCGACCAGCTTCTTCACGCCCGCGATGCTCGCCGCGCCGGCGTCCAGGATCTGCGACTCGGCCAGGAAGGCGACCGGTCTCGTGCCCGAACTCCGCCTGTACCGACTCCGTCCAGCCCTCGTACTCGCGGAAGCGGCGATTGAAGCGCTGCCAGCGAGCGGCGGTCAGCCTCCGTGACTTGCCCTCGGCGTCCGTGAGCTCGTACTGCTCGATCTTGTCGCGAAGCAGCATCTCCTCCAGCTCCGACTCCTTCTCGATGTAGGTCTCCTGCTTGCCGTTCTTGACCCGGTAGAGCGGCGGCGTCGCGATGTAGACGTACCCGGCGTCGATCAGCTGCGGCATGTGGCGGTAGAGGAAGGTCAGCGCGAGCGTCCGGATGTGGGCGCCGTCGACGTCGGCGTCCGTCGCCAGGATCAGCTTGTGGTACCGGGCGTCCTCGAGGTTGAACTCCTCGTCGCCCACGCCCGTCCCGATCGCGGTGATCAGCGCCTGGATCTCGATGTTCTGCAGCACCTTGTCGATGCGGCTCTTCTCGACGTTGATGATCTTGCCGCGAAGCGGCAGGACCGCCTGGGTGTTGCGGTCGCGGGCCTGCTTCGCCGAGCCGCCGGCCGAGTCGCCCTCCACGATGAAGAGCTCTGCCAGTCGCGGGATCGCTTAACCGAGCAGTCGGCGAGCTTTCCCGGCAGGGTCGAGTTCTCGAGGGCCGACTTGCGGCGGGTCAGATCGCGCGCCTTGCGCGCCGCCTCGCGGGCTCGCGCGGCGTCCACGGCCTTCTGGAGGATCCGGCGGCCCTCGCCGGGGTTCTCCTCGAGGAACTCGCCCAGCTTGTCGGTTGACGGTCTCCTTGACCAGGCCCTCGACCGGCGGGTTGCCCGAGCTTCGTCTTCGTCTGCCCCTCGAACTGGGGATCGCGGAGCTTCACCGAGATCACCGCGGTGAGCCCCTCGCGGACGTCCTCGCCGCTCAGGTTCTCGTCCTTTTCCTTCAGCAGCCCCTTCTCACGCGCATAGGCGTTCAAGGTTCGGGTCAGCGCGGCGCGAAAGCCGGACAGGTGGGAGCCGCCCTCATGCGTGTTGATGTTGTTGGCGAAGCTGAACACCGACTCCTGGTAGGAGGAGTTCCATTGCATCGCCACCTCGACCTGACCCTCCTCGGTCTCGTTCTCGAAGAAGACGGTCTTCCGGTGGAGGGGGTCCTTGTTCTCGTTCAGGTGGCGGACGAAGTCGACGATCCCGCCCGCGTACTGGAAGGTCTCGCGCTGGCCGGCGCCGCGCTCATCGATCAGGTCGATGCGCAGGTTGCGGGTGAGGAAGGCGGTCTCTCGCAGTCGCTCGGACAGCGTCTGGTAGTCGAGGACGACGTCCTCGAACACCTCGCCGTCGGGAAGCCAGGTGATGATCGTCCCCGTCCCCTTGACCTTCTCGCCGCGCTTCAGGGGGCCCTTGGGCTCGCCGCGCTCGTAGTCCTGCGTCCACTTGTAGCCGTCGCGGCGCACCTCGAGGTGGAGGCGCTCCGAGAGCGCGTTGACCACCGAGACGCCGACGCCGTGGAGCCCGCCGGAGACCTTGTAGCCGCCGCCGTCGCCGAACTTGCCGCCGGCGTGGAGGGTGGTCATCACGACCTCGGCCGCCGGCCGCTTCTCCTTCTCGTGCTCCTCGACCGGGAATGCCGCGGCCGTCGTCGGCGACCGTGACGCGAGTTGTCGGGATGGAGGGTGACCGTCACGCTGGTCGCAGAACCCCGCGATCGCCTCGTCGACCGAGTTGTCCACGACCTCGTAGACGAGGTGGTGCAGGCCGCGGGGACCGGTCGAGCCGATGTACATCCCGGGGCGCCGGCGGACCGCCTCGAGGCCCTCGAGGACGGTGATGTCCTTGGCGCTGTAGCCGTCGCTCGCGGCCCTGCCCTTGGTGCCGGGCTGGGCTCGCCTTGTCGAGCCCTCCTGCGGGGCGGCCTTGGTGCTACCGCCGGTCTGGGCCTTGCTCGCCACTCAGTCCTTTCCGCTCGCTGGCGTCATGAGAAACCCCGACCGGCCGGGTGCCGCAGACGGCGCGGCGCGGCGGTTCGGGGCGTCGTTCAAGCTCATCCAAGGATACCAGGAAAGGCCCCCGGAAAACCTCACGAGTGTGTCACGAAATACCTGCAAATCACGCTTAAAAGCGTTCCTGCGCGTCGGCCGTGAACCGGAGCTCGCGATGACGGGTCGATCGCCGTCGCGCATCGGCGTCCGCGAGCGCCGCGTTGAGCCGCCTGCAGGAGCTCGATCTGGAGCAGGTCCAGCTCCTGGGCCCAGGTCGACGATCGGCACGCGACCGTCACGACGCCGTCACGCTCGGCGACCGGCTCGGCCTCGCGCGGCCACCGCGCCTCCCACGGCCGCTGCCCAGACACCCTGCACCGCGGCGAGAGGCGTCATGGGCTCGGTTCGCCGGCGCACTTCGTGCAGAGCCGCCGCCAGCGAGCGTGGCGAGGAGCGGCCGCTCATGCGGCGAGCGCCGGCGCCACGGGCCCAGGCTTCGCAGAGGTCTCGCCGCGAGCTGGACTCGCCGTCCCCGCCCGCAGCTGCGAGCTCGACCCGCTCACAGTCCTCGGGGAGCTGGTCCGGCTCGGTGGCGGTGAGGACCGCCTGCCCGCCGCCCTCGAGCAGCCGCTGCGCGAGCAGCGCTCGGCGCTTCGGATCGAGCTCGCTCATCACGTCGTCGAGGAGCATCAGCGGCGGCGCTCGCCGTGCCTCGAGCAGCGCTCGGCGCTCGGCGAACAGCAGGGCGAGCATCGCGGCACGCTGCTCGCCCTGGGAGCCGAAGCGCCGCAGGGAGCGACCGCCGAGTGAGAGGTCGAGCTCGTCCAGATGGGGCCCGTGGGTCGTGTGGCCGCGGCTGAGATCGGCCTCGCGCCGCGAGCAGGAGCTCGTCGGCCAGGCCGGCGGGGTCAGCCGCCTCGGAGCGAGGGCGGTACGCGAGCCGGCCCTCGCCCGGAAGGCCCAGGTCGGCCGCGGCGGCAGTGAACTCGGGGGCCAGGTCACCGACCGCGTCACTCCGCGCGGCGGCTAGCTCGATGCCGGCGCGGGCCAGCTCCCAATCCCACGCGTCGAGGGAATCGGGCGGCGCGGCGCCCGCCCGCACCCGGCCGAGCAGGGCGTTTCGCTGGGCCAGCGCCCGCCCGTAAGCGCGCCGCAGGCTCCCTCGCGCCGGCCGGAGCGCGGCGAGCAGCGCATCCAGATGGCCACGCCTCCCGGCGGGCGGGCCCTTCAAGACGCCCAGGCGGTCGGGAATGAAGATCGCGAGCGCCGGGCGAGCTCCCGCCCTGGCTTCCGATGCCGGCTTCTCGTCGACCAGGTGGCGTCGCTCGCCATCGCGGCCGAGCGACCACAGGAAGTCGCGTCGCTCGGCGCCCTCCCTCACCTCCACCTCCACCCTGGCGAGGCGCTCGCCGAACGACACCATCTCCCGCTCGTTGCGCGTCCGGCACGAGTGTCCTGAGAGCGCCACGCAGACGGCCTCCAAGAGGTTCGTCTTCCCGGCTCCGTTGACGCCCCACAGGAGCGTCAACCCGTCACCAAGGTCGACCTCCTGAGCACTCAGGTTGCGGAACCCCCGAACGGCGACGCCAGTCACGAGCATGCCCGGGACCCGAGCGTCGTCGGCCGCGCCGGACTCGAACGTGGGCACGACTACACGTTGAGCCGGATCGGCATCACGAGATAACTGAAGTCCTCGCGGTCGACCGGCTCGAGCAGACCGGGGCGAAGTGGCGAGCTCAGCTTGATCACCAGGTCGTCGGTGTCGATGCTCTCGAGGCCCTCGATCAGGAACTGGGGGTTGAAGGCGATCTCCAACGCCTCGCCCGAGTATGGCGCCGGGAGAGACTCGCTTGCGTCGCCCACCTCCGGCGTCTCGGCGGCGATCGTGAGCTCGCCGTCCGCGAAGGCGAAACGCAGCGGAGCGTTGCGCTGGGCCAGCTGGCTGATCCGCTTCGCGACATCCAGCAGCTCTGCCCGCTGCAACTTGACCTGGTGCTCGAACGATTCAGGGATCAATTGGCGCCAGCTCGGGAACTGGCCCTCGATCAGGCGTGAGAAGAGCACCACCGGCCCGACCGAGAACACGGCCTGGTTTCGGGCCAGTGACATGGAGACCGTCTCCGCATCCTGTTGTGAGATCACGCGCGCGAGCTCTCGAAGCGCCCGAGCGGGAACGTTTGCCTCGATCGAGGAGGACACCGCTGTTCCCAGGTCGGTGTGCTTGACGCTCAGCCGGTAGGAGTCGGTTGCGACCATGGTCAGCTTGCTTCCCTCGGCCTGAAAGAGAACCCCGGTGAGGATCGGCCGGACCTCGTCGCGCGAGGCGGCCCGCGCAACACGATCGATCGTCTCCTCCAGGGGCTGTGCAGGTAATGAGGCGCTTCCCTCTTCGAGCTCCGGAAAGCGTGGGAAATCCTCGGTCGGGAGGGTGCGGAGGTGAAACCGCGCGCCGCCTGTGGTGAGCTCGACGTCGCGCTCCTCGGCCCGCAGAGCGAGCGCGACCTCGCCGGCGGGCAAGCTTCTGACCACGTCACCGATCAACCGACCGGGCAGGAGGACGCTTCCATCGGTTTCGACCTTGGCGTCTGAAAGGGTGACTTTCAGCCCCAGCTCCGTATCGGTTGCCTGAAGCGTCAGGGAGTTACCGGCTGCCGTGAAGTGGATGCCGCCGAGCGCCGGGAGGGTTGCGCGACTCGAAACGGCTCGCGCGGCGAGTTGAAGGCCGGTGAGGAGGGAGTCGCGGGAGATGGTCAGCTTCATGTTGGGATCTAGCATCTTCCTATCTGGCTCAGATGTAATAGGTGTGGTGGACGGCTGTGGAGAAGGCATGTTTGTCGTCAGGACGAGCGGCTTTGCGGCGTGGACGGCTGATGTGGATGGTCGCTGTGGGGTGTGGAGATCGGGCCGGCAGAGCGTGCGGCTGTCCGCTCGGCTTGAACGAGGCGCTGCGTTCGCGCGAGCTGCTCGCTGATCTCCGATTCGGGCTCGAGTCGTGCGCTCACGGCCCTGACCGCATGGAGAACGGTGCTGTGATCTCGCCCGAACTCGCGGGCGATCTGGGCGAGTGACAACCCGGTCAGATCGCGGCTGAGGTACATGGCGAGCTGCCGAGCCCTGACCACCCGTGCCGTCCGCTTGCTGGAGAGCAGATCGGCCCGGCTGACCTCCAGGACTGCGCAGGATGCCTCTTGGATCGCCGTGACGCTGGGCGCGGCGGAGCCCTCCGGAGGTCGACCGGCCGCCTCGTCCCGATCACCCAGCGCACGCTTCACCAGGCCCTGTGTGACGGGCTTTCCGAGCACCGAGGAGAGAGCGATCACGCGGGTCATGGCGCCCTCGAGCCGACGTACGTTTCCGGCCGTTCGAGGCGGCGAGCTCATGAAGGGCGATCGGCTCGAGGGGAGTGCCCGGCGCGTCGACCGCCATGCGCCACAACAAGGTCGTTCGGGTCCGCAGGTCGGGCGTTCCGAGCTGCGCGATCAGGCCCCACTGGAAGCGGTCTCGGAGTCGCTCTGCGAGGCGGGCGAGGGACTCAGGCGGCCGGTCGCTCGAGAGCGACGATCTGCTTTCCGGTCGCGTGAAGCGCATTGAATGTGTGCACGAACTCCTCTTGGGTGTGCTCCTTGCCCTCGAGTGCCTGGACGTCGTCGATCAGGAGCGCGTCGAGCCCGCGGTAGCGCTCCTTGAAGCTCTCCGGCCCGTCATTGCGCAGCGCGGCCACGAACTCGGTCGTGAAGCGCTCGGCGGTCGTGTAGTGGACCTGCAGGTCCGTTCGCTGGCGACGAAGGTAGTTGCCGATCGCGCCGAGCAGGTGAGTCTTGCCGAGCCCGGGCGGGCCGTGCAGGAAGAGCGGGTTGTACGCCTCGCCCGGGAGCTCGGCGACCGCGAGCGCGGCGGCGTGGGCGAGCCGGTTCCCGTCGCCGATCACGAAGCGCTCGAAGGTGTGGCCGGGATCGATCGGCAGCGACTCAACGCCGGTGCTCCACCCCTCTCGGGAGGGCCCCTTGGCCTGCTCGCTTCCGGTGGCCACGATCGAGACGCGCTGGACCCCTTGGCTCGTAACCCGCAAGGCTCGCTCCACCGCGCTTCCATAGCGGCGCTCGACCCATGCCCTGGTTCCGTCGGGGGCGGCCAGATACAGCGTCGATGAGTTCACCGAGACGGCTCTGAGCGGGGCGATCCAGAGCTCGAACGTAGAGCTCGGCAGTTCCGCGCGAAGCTGTTCCTTGACGCCACCCCAGATCGAGGCGAGGTCGTCGGAGAGCAGGTCGTTGCGCACGGCGCGCGATCATAGAACCGGGTGATGGCCCGCCGCCAAGGGCCGGCGACCCCACTTCGCAATTCGCGGCATAAAGAATCCCGCCGGGTCCCGGTGGTGGGTTGCGGGGCGGCTTATACTGCCTCGCCGGTCGTGAAGCGGACCTATCAACCCAAGAAGCGCAAGCGGGCTCGGACCCACGGGTTTCGCGCCCGCATGCGAACGCGCAGTGGCCGTGACATCATCAAGCGCCGGCGCCGCAAGGGTCGCAAGCGGCTGACGCCGTGACGGGCGGCCGTCCGGGCTCACCGGGCGAGCGGCGGCAAGCGCGGCCGTCTGTCGCGCAGCGGTGATTTCGACCGGGTCTACCGAAACGGCCAATCCCATTCGAACCGCTTCCTGGTCGTGTACGCGTTTCCGCGTCGGGGCGCGGACGACGGCGAGGGGATCAGGCTCGGGGTGTCGGTGAGCCGTAAGGTCGGCGGCGCCGTAGAGAGAAATGCCGTGAAGCGAGCCTTGAAAGACGCCTTCTGGGCCCTGGGAGAGCTTCCGCCGGGCCACGACTTCGTGCTCGTCGCGCGCCCGGACGTCGCCGGGCTGTTGGACCGCGAGGGCCCGCCGGCAGTGGCAGACGCGCTGGAGCAGTTGGTCGCGGAGGCCCGCGCGGCGGGCGGAACCACCTAGGTGGGAGCGTAAAACGTGAAACGCTCCGTGACCGCGGTCGTGCTCGCCCCGATCCGGCTCTACCAACGCTTCATCTCGCCCGCCCTGCCGCGGCGCTGCAAGTACGAGCCCACCTGCTCGGCCTATGCGGCCGAGGCAATCCGTGAGCTCGGCGCTTCGCGTGGGCTGATAGTCGCCGCCTGGCGCCTGGCGCGCTGCAACCCCTTCAGCCACGGGGGCTATGACCCGGTCGAGGCGCGAACGCTCTTCAGACCGAAGCGCGGGGTCGCGGCGTGATCCTCGACGCCAACGTCATGCAGCCGCTGATCGATGTCGCGAACTCGATCCTCACCTTCTTCTACGACAACGTCTACGCGAGCTGGGGCCTGGCGATCATCTTCCTGACCATCGTCACCCGGTTGGCGATCCTCCCGCTGTCCTTGAGGCAGATCCGCTCGATGCGCTCGCTCCAGGCGCACCAGCCCGAGATCAAGCGGATCCAGGAGCGCTACAAGGACGACCGCCAGCGCCTTCAGCGAGAGTTGATGGAGTTCTACCGCGAGAACAAGATCAACCCGCTCGCCTCGTGCGTGCCCCTGCTCCTCCAGTTGCCGGTGTTCTTCGCCCTCTTCTCGCTGCTCCGGAGCAGCGAGTTCAACACCGAGATCAACGCCCCGGGGAGCAACCCCGCCTTTCTGGGGGTGACCCTCGACGAGAAGGCGACCGGTGCCGCGCTGATCATCCTGATCGTCCTCTATTTCGTGACCATGGTCGGCTCGACCTCGATCATGGCGTCCTCGGCGGAGGGGAATCAGCGCCTCATGATGTACGCGCTGCCCGTCATCTTCACGCCGTTCGTGATCAACTTCCCGGCCGGGCTGATGGTCTACTGGATCACGACCAACCTCTGGACGATGGGGCAGCAGTGGGTCGTCAAGCAGTTGATCCCGCCGCCACCGAAGCCGACCGAGGATGAGGAGAAGGCCGCGAAGGCCCCACCGCCTCCACCGCGGAAGCGAAAGAAACGTCGTTGAACGCCGAAGCGATCGATACGGAGCCGGTCGACCGCGTTCGAGCCATCCTCGAGCGGGTGGTCGACGAGCTGCGAATCGACGCGAACATCGAGGTCGACGAGGTCGACGAGGAGATCGTCGGGCGGATCGAGGGCGATGACGTCGGCCTGCTGATCGGTAGGCGGGGGCAGACGATCGATGCCGTTCAGCTGCTCTGTTACCGGGCGGCGTTTCGCGGCCGCCAGGACCGAAAGCGCGTCGTGGTCGACGCGGCCGGGTACCGTGAGCGTCGCCGCGAGGCGATCGAGCGACAGGCCGATCGAGCGGCCGAGCGCGCCCTCAAGGCGGGTAAGGAGATCGAGCTCGAGCCGATGACCCCGACCGAGCGCCGGGTGGTTCACCAGTACCTCAAGGATCGCGGCGGCATCGAGACCTTCAGCGAAGGACAAGGAGCCCGAGCGCTGCGTGATCGTCGCGCCCCTGGTCAGCGATTGAGCCTCGGCCCAGGCGCCGCCACCGAGCTGACGCCGGCGGCGCGTGAGGCGCTCGCCAGGGTTCTCCGCCTCCTGGCGAATGACCCCGCGGCACCGACCTCCGTGGCCGATCCTCAACGCGCGTGGCGCGTCCACGTAGCCGACTCCCTGAGCGGCCTCGTGGTGGACGACCTGCGCGGGGCGTCGACGATCGCCGACGTCGGCGCAGGCGCTGGATTTCCGGGCCTGGTGCTCGCGGTCGCCCTGCCTAGGGCTCGGGTGGATCTCATCGAGTCGATCGGGCGCAAATGCGACTTCATCACCAGGGCGATCGACGACGCTCGGATCGGCAATGCGCGGGTGGTCTGCGATCGCTCCGAGACCTGGGCGATGAGCGAGCCGCCGTCGGGCGGGCGCGAAGCTCATCAGGCCGTGACCGCGCGGGCCGTCGGCCGGCTCTCCACCCTCGCCGAGCTCGCCTCGCCCCTTCTGGTCGAGGGCGGAGTGCTGGTCGCTTGGAAGGGCCGCCGCCGCCCCGACGAGGAGCGCGAGCTCGAGCGAGCCGCGGGCCGCCTCGCGATGGAGCCCGTCGAGATCCTCTCCGTGGGGCCCTATGCGGGCTCTCGGAACCGACATCTCCACGTGATGCGAAAGACCGCCGGCACCCCAGCGGATCTGCCGAGACGCCCCGGACTTGCGAAGAAGCGCCCGTTCGGCTCGGTGAGTTGAGGCCCGAGGGCCCGTCGTGGGCGATAGGTAAGGTCGGCGCGGACATGGGCTCCGTGTACGCGATCGCGAACCAGAAGGGCGGGGTCGGCAAGACGACGACCGCGGTCAACATCGCCGCCTGCGCGGCGAGCGGCGGAAGCCAGGTGCTGGTCTGCGACCTCGACCAGCAATGCAACGCGACCGTGGCGCTCGGCCTCGATCGAGACGCCCGCCCCTCCTCCTACGACTGCCTGGTCGGAGAACGCTCGGTGGCCGAGGCAGCCCGCCCCGCGGGCCCTGACAACCTGTGGATCGTGCCCGCGAGCCGCGATCTCGCCGGCGCCGCGGTCGAGCTGCCGCGGATCGAGGGATCGGACGGCAACCTCCGCAGGATGTTGGGACCGGTTCGAGAGCGCTTCGCCCTCACCCTGCTCGATTGCCCCCCCGCACTCGGCCCCGTGACGGTCAACGCGCTGGTCGCCGCCGACCGGGTGATCGTCCCGGTACAGGCCGAGTACCTGGCGCTCGAGGGTCTGGTCCAGTTCCTCGAGACCCTGCAGCTTATTCGCGGCCAACTCAACCCAGGGCTGGTTCTGACCGGCGTCGTGATCACCATGCACGACGAACGGACCAGGCTCGCGCACGACGTCGAGCGAGAGCTTCGAGACCACTTCCCCGAGCTCGTGTTCAAGACAGTCATCCCGCGCAGCATCCGCGTGGCGGAGGCGCCGGGATTCGGGCTACCGGTCATCGACCACGCTCCGGGGTCACGCGGGGCGACCGCTTACCGCGAGCTCGCGAGCGAGCTCGCGGAGAGGGAAAGTGCCAGCGCCGTATCGGTCGCGGGTCCGGATCGCCCGGGCGAGTCTAAGGCTCAAGTAGAGGTGGAGATATGACGAAGCGAGGTATGGGCCGGGGCCTGGCGGCGATCCTGCCCGAGTCCGGAATCGGCGAGCCGTTCTTCCGCGACGTGCCCGTGGAGCTGATTCGGCCCAACCCGGACCAGCCACGGACCGAGTTCGACCAGGCCACGATCGACAGCCTCAGCGCCTCGATCGCCGATGCGGGACTCGTCCAGCCTCTGATCCTCCGCCCGCTGTCCGACGGCCGCTACGAGCTGATCGCGGGCGAGCGGCGCTGGCGGGCCGCCCGCCAGGCCGAGCTCGACACGGTGCCCGCGCTGATCCGCAACCAGGACGAGGGAGAGCGCCTTCAGACGGCCCTGATCGAGAACATGGCCCGCGAGAACCTCAACCCGGTCGACGAGGCGCGAGCGTGTGCGGCACTGGTCGAGGATCTCGGTCTCTCCAAGGAAGATCTGGCCCGCCGGCTCGGCCGAAGCCGCGTCGCGATCTCGAACCTGATCCGGCTCCTCGATCTGCCGGACGACGTTCTCGCCCTGCTGGCCGGTGGCAAGCTGAGCGAGGGGCACGGTCGAGCGATCCTCCAGACCCGCGGCGCCGAGGCCCGCAGCGCCCTGGCTCGCGAGGCCGCGTCCCAGGGGTGGTCGGTGCGAGAGACCGAGCGGCGCGCCAAGGACGCCGGCGACAAGCCGCGGCCGAAGGTGGTCGCGCACCCCGACCAGCAGGCGGCACTGATCAGGGCCGAGGAGGCACTCGAGTCGGCGCTCGGGACCGGGGTGCGGGTGCGCTCGGCGAGGCGCGGGATCAAGGCCGAGCTCCACTTCGAGGACCTGGAGGAGCTCCTCTCCTTCGCCGAGCTGCGCTCCTCGTCCGCCTGACCCCGAGCGCTCGGGGTCACGGAGCGAGCCGCTCGAGCGTCCAGCCCTCTCCAGCCCGCGTGTAGCGAAAGCGGTCGTGAAGCCGGGCCGCCTGACCCTGCCAGAACTCGATCGTGTCCGGACGGACGGCGAACCCGCCCCAGAACTGCGGGCGAGGAACCTTCGAGCCGGCGAACCTCGCTTCGGCCTCATCGAAGCGGCGGTCGAGATCGGTGCGGTCGGGCAAGGCCTGACTCTGTGGCGAGGCCCAGGCGCCGATCTGCGAGTCACGGGCCCGGCTCTCGAAGTAGTCGTCCGAATCGGCGTCGGACAGCGGCTCCGCGGCGCCACGAATGCGCACTTGGCGATCGAGCTCGCGCCAGTAGACGACCAGCGCCGCCCGCGGCGTCGCGGCGAGCTGGGCGGCCTTCGTCGATCGAGGTTGGTGAAGAAGCGAAACCCCTTCGCCCCGACGCCCTTCAGGAGCACCATGCGCGCATCGGGGCCGCTCCTTCCTCGCCGACGGTCGCCAGGGTCATGGCATCGGCAAGCGGCACCTCACGGACGGCGAGCTCGTACCAATCGCGGAACTGCTCGATCGGGTCGGCCGCCAATGCCGAGCGGTGCAAGCGGTGGCATGTCGGGCCGGCGCGGCATCGCGCAGCCAGCCTAGACGGCGCGAGCGATCCGTCGGTCGACCACCCCGCGGGATCGGCTTTCTACAATGACGCCCGCGCGGGCGATTAGCTCAGTCGGTTAGAGCGCCTCTCTGATAAGGAGGAGGTCCCTGGTTCGAGTCCAGGATCGCCCATGCTCATCTCCGTCCGCCGCGCACGCGCCGCCGGACTCTCACACCGGTCGCGTGTCCGCTCCCTGGAGTCCAGGATCGCCCATGCTCTCCGCCCGCCGCCCGCGGACTCTCACACCGGTCGCGTTCGCGCTCCCTGGAGTCCAGGATCGCGCCATGTTCTCCGGGTCTGCCGTGCCGCGGAGGCCCCTCGGACCGTACCTATAATGGCGCAGGCCCTCCGCGGGCCGGGAGATCACCTTGCAGCAGATGCAGATCTATGGCGTCAGCTTCGACATGGTCGGCAAGCAGCCGATCGTCCTGCTGAAGACGGTCGATGGAAACCGCTTCCTGCCGATCTGGATCGGCCACCCCGAGGCCGCGGCGATCCTGATGAAGCTCCAGGGAGCATCGACCCCCCGGCCGATGACCCACGATCTGCTCTCGGACATGCTCGAGCAGCTCGACGCCAAGTGCGAGCGGGTCGCGGTCACCGAGCTTCGCGACAACACCTTCTACGCGTCGATCACGATCTCGGTCAACGGCTCCGAGATGGAGATCGACTCCCGACCTTCGGATGCGATCGCGCTGGCGGTGCGCACCCGGCCCCGATCTTCGCCGCCGACGATGTGATCGAGGAGTCCTCGATCGAGTTCGAGCACGAGGTCGAGGACACCGAGGAGGTCGTCGAGAAGTTCAAGGACTTCCTCGACCAGGTGACGCCCGAGGACTTCGCCAAGGGCGAGGAGTAACGGCGGCCGGGCCTACCGGCTACTCGGCATCGAGCAGCGGGTGCGTCAGTCCGTGCTCCTCGCAGAGGCGGGGAACGCTCTCCGGATCGAACTCGAGCCCGTAGCGCGCGCCCAAGCGCGCCGAGCTGCTCCGGGTGGAAGTCGGGCTGCTGGGTGATGGCACCCAGCTCGTCGAAGAAGTGCTCGAACCCGCCCGGCGAGATGATCTCGAGGATCCGACACGGCGTATCGCCCGCGTTCCAGAAGGTGTGCCACTGGTCACGCGGCTTGAACGCCAGGTCGCCCGGCTCGGCGTAGACGACGTCGTCGCCCAGCAGCGCTCCCATCCGGCCCTCGAGCACGAAGCTGTATTCGTCCTCGCGTGAGTGCCTGTGGAGCGGGTGCGGCCAGGCGGCGCGGGGGCATCGGGTGCTCGACCAGCGAGAAGCCACCACCGGTCTCCTCGGTCCAGGCCATCATGCGGGCGCCGATCGAGCCCAGGTCTACCGCCTTGCCGTCGCCCGGGCCGATGATCCGGGGACCCTGGGAAGCGTCGAAGCGCTGGCGGTCGGTGTCCTGTGCGGGGTGGTCACGAGAGCCTCCTCATTCGTTGAACAGCTGTGTGTCGCGAACCTACCACGAGCCGCTCGACCTGTCAATATTGAGTGAACGCGGATGTCTACTGGAGTTACGCACCGAAAGACGCAGGTACCGGAAGCGTCGCCGAGCCGAGCTCGAGATGGAAGACACGGCAGCGAATCGCCGAGGCGACCGTGAAGCTCCACGGCACGGTCGGCCCGTCGCGCACCACCATCAGCGCGATCGCCGCCGAGGCCGGCGTCCAGCGAGCCACGGTGTACCGGCACTTTCCGGACGAGCGAGACGCTCTTCGATGCCTGCACCGCCCACTTCTACGGCCTCCACCCACGGCCTGACCCGGAGCGGTGGGCAGGCGATCCGCGATCCCGAGGAGCGCCTGCGGCATGCGCTCGGCGACCTCTACGCGTGGTACGGGCGAACCGAGCAGATGCTCTCCAACACCAGCCGCGACGCCGCCCGGGTGCCGGCGCCCGCCCGGCGGAGCGCTACGCTCGACTACTTCGAGAGGCGGCCGCGAGACTGCTTCGCGGGCCGGCTGGAGCGGGGACGCCCGCGTACGCGGGCGGCCGCCGGCATCGGACACGCGATCAGCTTTCCCACCTGGCGTTCGCTGGTTCGCGAGCAGGGTCTCGACGAGACGGACGCGGTCGAGCTGATGGTCGGATGGTCGCCGCAGCGGCGCGGCTAGGCGGTCGCCTGGGCCGTCCGAGCTCAACGCCAGCTCGACGATCCGGCCGATCAGCTCCTCGAAGCCGAGGCCGGCGCGCGTCGGCCGCGATCGGGAGCAGGCTGGTGTCCGTAAGGCCGGGGATCGCCTGAGCCTCCAGGACCTGCGGCGTTCCGTCGCCGTCCAGCATCAGGTCGACGCGCGCGAACCCCGCGCAGCCGAGGGCCTCGTAGGTGGCGCGGGCGACCCGCTCTGCCTCGGCGGCCTCGTCTCGGCCGTCAGCTCGGCGGGGCAGACGTACTCGGTGCGGCCGATCTCGTAGCGGGCCTCGTAGTTGAACAGGTCCTCCTCCTTGGGCAGCACCTCGACGACCGGCAGCGGCTCGCCGTCGAGCAGCGACACCGCGAGCTCGCGCCCCTCGACGTGGCGCTCCAGCAGGACCCTGTCGTCGTAGCTGAAGGCCGCCACCAGGGCCTCCGGGACGTCGTCGCGCGAGGCGGCGAAGCGAACCCCGAGCGCCGAGCCCTGGGCGGCGGGCTTGACGACGAGGGGGAAGCCGAGCCGAGCCTCGATCTCGTCGAGCGCGTCGGCCGCGCCGAGCTCGCGGAACGCGGTCGAGTTGAAGGCCACCCAGTCGGGGGTGGGAATCTCGCTCGCCCGAAGCAGGTGCTTGGTGAGCACCTTGTCCATGCACCGGATGCAGGCGGCGACGCCGGGCCCGGTGTAGGGGATGCCGAGGATCTCGAGCAGCTCCTGCGGGGTTCCGTCCTCGCCGCCCAGGACCGTGCAGGGCGATGAAGGCGACGTCGGGCGCTGCCGCCTTCAGGCGCGCGACGAGATCGGCCCCGACGTCGAGCGAGACCACCTCGTGGCCGAGGGTGGCGAGCGCGTCCTCGACCCGCGCCGCGGAGCGAAGCGACACCTGTCGCTCGAGCGAGCTGCCTCCCTTCAGGACCGCGACCTTCATCGAGGCGTCTAGCGCTCTCTCGCCGCCGGCGCAGGGGCAGGACGTCGGCGGCGTCGCGTCGCTCCGGCGGTCGGATCGCCGAGCCGAGCGTCGGCGGCGCCTCGCCGGAGCGGCCCGGCAGCGGGTGCTCACCGGTGATCGTCTCGTAGAGGGCGACCTGCTCGTCGATCGACCTTGCCGATCCGGCGGATGCCCTCGCGGATCTCGTCCTCGGCGGAGCCCGAGAAGTTGAGCCGCATCGAGTTGGTGCCGCGCGCTCCGTCCACGTACGCAGCCGCGCCCGGCACGAAGGCGACGTTCTCGCGCAGCGCCTTCGCGAGCAGGTCCGAGGTGTCGATGTAGCGCGGGCAGCGTCGCCCACACGAACAGTCCCCCGCTGGGCCGGGTCCACGACGCCTGCTCCGGAAAGTGTCGCTCGAGCGCCTCGAGCATCGCGTCGCGCCGGGAGCGATAGACGCCGCAGAGGCTGTCGATGTAGGAGCGCCAGCGATCCTCGGCGAAGTACTCGAGCGCGAAGTACTGCGAGAGGGTCGAGGTGCACAGGTCGGTGGCCTGCTTGCCGAGCGCGATCTTCTCCATCACCGGCGGCGGGGCCACCGACCCAGCCCAGCCGGATCCCCGGGCGAGAGGATCTTCGACAGGGTGCCCACGTAGATCACGTAGTCGCCGCCGTCGAGCTGATAGAGAGGCGGCTGGGCCTCGCCCTCGTAGCGAAGCAGGCCGTACGGGTTGTCCTCGACGACCAGCACCTCGCGCTCTGCGCGCGACCTCGACCAATCGCCTGCGCCGCTCGGCGGAGAGCGTCACCCCCGCCGGGTTCTGGAAGCTCGGCACCGAGTAGATGAACTTCGGCCGCCGTCCCGTCCGCCGCGAGCCGATCGAGGAGCGCCTCGAGCTCGTCGACCCTCATCCCGTCGTCGTCCATCTCGACCTGGATGGTGTCGGCCTGATACGAGCAGAAGACGGGAACCGCGCCGGGGTAGGTCGGCGCTTCGCAGATCACCGGGTCGCCGGGATCCACGAGAGTCTTGGCGATCAGGTCGATCGCCTGCTGGCCGCCGGTGGTGACGACGATGTCCTGCGGCTCCGCGGTCCATGTCCTCGGCCGCCATCACGTCGCAGATCGCCGCCTTCATCGCCGCGAACCCCTCGGTCGGCCCGTACTGGAGCGCCTCGGCCGCGGACTCCTGCGCGATCCGCGTCATCTGCGCGGCGAAGGTCTGCGGCGGGAAGGTCGAGGTGTCCGGGAGACCACCGGCGAGCGAGATCACGTCGGGCCTCGCGGTGATCGCCATCAGGTCGCGCATCGCCGAGGAGCGCATCACCCGGGTGCGCTCGCGCGAACAGTCTGCCGTAGCGCTCCAGGTCCTGCGGCGTCTGGTGGGCGCGCCGGTGCGGCGCCGGATCCTGCGGGCGCGCGGGGCTGTCCTCGGGCTCGGCCACTCCTTCAAGTGTGCCGAACCAACCGGCACGTGCGCGCCGTGGACCGCCACTGGAGCCCATCGGCGCACCGAACCTCGGCCTCGCGGTAGGTTTGGCGCGTGCTGCGGTTGCGGCTAGGGGTCGGTTGTCTGCTCGGGACGGTTGCGTTGGTCGCGCCGCCGGCCCTCGCCAACCCCTCCCTCTATCAGGGCCCGGGCCACCGCCCGGGCCCGGACATCCTCTATCGCCCGGCGACCCGGGCGCCGCAGCTTCAAAACCGTGGCATCTGGCGCGCCGACCCGATCCTGGTCTCCGGCGCGAGCGCGTACCGCGATGGCGAGTTCCTCTATCAGGACTACCTCTACGACGATCACGGCGCGAAGGCGATCTCGCGCGATCCGGGAGATCCGCGAGTCTCCGGCGACTCCTTCTCGGCACCCAACGGCACTTACACCTACCCGACCGCTCCGGCCTACGCCGACAATGCCGCCGACCTCGTGGAGCTTCGCGTCAAGCCGCTCGCGAACGCGACGGCCTTCCGGCTCACCCTGAACACCATGAAGAAGCCCTCGCTGGTCGCGACCACGATCGCGATCGGCGACCTCTGCCCAGCCTCGCCGCTTTCCCCACGGCGCCCATGCGAAGGCGCCGGCGAGCAAGTTCCTCACCGTCCACGGCTCGCACGCCGACCTGCTGGGCGCCGGCGCCCTGCGTCCGATCGGCCCAGCGCCCAAGGTGAGCGTCAGCACGGCCCGCCGTCAGATCCAGGTTCTCGTCCCCCATTCGTCCTGGAACCCCGGAACCCGCACCGTTCGCCTCGCCGCGGGAGTCGGGCTGTGGGACGCTGCCAGCGGGCGCTATCTGATTCCCGGGGATGCCGCCGATGCCCAGCACCCGGGCGGCGCCGCGGGACTCGCCGATCCGACCGCCTTCTTCAACGCCGCCTTCCGGTTCCACGAGCCGTGGCAGCACACCTTCCCGCCCGATTCGGTGTTCACTGACCCGGCCTGGTGGCGGGACCGCGAGCAGGGAAACGCCCTCGCGACGCGGCGACCTGAGCCCGTTCCACGTCGCAGGTCGACTTCGGCAAGCTCGCCCGGCGGGTCACGGACGACATGAGGGGCGACCCCGACGGGCGTCCCGCGGTCCGGCCCGATGGATCGCATCCTGGCGAGTCACTTCGAGACCAAGCAGGGGGCCGACTACGCGCAGGCCTGCGGCAACGCCACCGACTGCCAGGGCGAGCTGCGAGGCCGGCTCCAGCCCTACGCGGTCTACGTGCCCGCCAAGCCTGCTCCCACCGCGGGCTACGGGTTGACGCTGCTCCTGCATTCGCTGGGCGCCAACTACAACCAGTTCTCGGACAGCCGCAATCAGTCCCAGCTCGGTGACAGGGGCAAGGGCTCGATCGTGATCACGCCGGAGGGCCGGGGCCCCGACGGCTGGTACTACGGGCACGCCGGCGCCGACACCTTCGAGGCCTGGGCCGACGCGGCGCGCCGCTATCGCCTCAACCCAGCCTGGACATCGATCTCGGGATATTCGATGGGCGGCTACGGCACCTACAAGTTCGCCTCCCAGTTCCCGGACCTGTTCGCCCGGGCGAACCCAGTCGTAGGGCCCCCGGGGCTCGGCGTCTGGGTCCCGCCGTCGCCGCCCCAGCCGGGCGGCGCGGCGAGCAACACGAACCGGATGCTCGCCTCGGTCCGAAACATCCCGTTCATGATCTGGGACGGCGCCGAGGACGAGCTCGTACCCGTGGCGGGAGCGACGGCCCAGGCGCAGACCTTCGACGATCTCGGTTACCGCTACGTCTACGACCTGTTCTCGACCGCCGACCACTTCTCGCTCGCGGTGGAGGACCAGTACGCGCCCGCGGCGCGATTCCTCGGCACCCACCAGGTGGACCGCGATCCGTCCCACGTCTCGTACGTGGTCAACCCGACCATGGACTTCCCGGGAGTCGGGATGGTCGCCGACCACGCGTATTGGCTGTCCGGAATGCGGCTTCGCGACAGCTCGGGAAGCGCCCCGCTGGCCAAGATCGACGCGCGGTCGGGGGGGTTCGGTCGCGCCGATCCCGGCGTCGATCCGACCCAGACGGTCCCCTCGAAGCAGCTTCAGGGAGGCAACCTGCCGCCGCTCAACTACAGCGAGCGAACGAAGACCTGGGGCCCACCGCCGAGCGCCCCGAAGCGAAACGTGCTCCACATCGACGCCCAGAACGTGGCCCGCGTCGTGGTGCAGCCGGCGAGGGCCCAGCTGAGCTGCCAGGCGCAGCTCGACGTGGTCACGGACGGGCCCCTGGCCGTCACGCTCGCCGGGTGCGGCTCCACCCGGCATTTCGGCTCCTAGTTGTAGGCCCGGCGTCAGACTCCGCACCTCGCGGCCGCCCGCGTGCGCGAGCTGCGACGAGCTCGCGCCGCGAAGCCGCATCGGATCGATGCTCTAGCCTCTTGGCGCCGATGAGCCTCTTCTATGCCACCTGCCAGGGAATCGGCCTCGCGGTTGCGGCCGGCACCTTCGCCGGCGCCTCGGGGCGCCGGGGCTCGATCGGGGCCCTCGTGGCCATCCCGTCCGCGATCGGCGGCGGGATCCTGTTCGCGGTCTCGCTGTCGAACCGCGACCACCCGGCCTGGCCCGGGGTGCCGCTCGGGATCCTGATCGCGTTGCTTGCTTTTGGCGTGGTCGGCGCCGTTGTCGCCGGAGCGCAGGCCCGGGCGCGCGGCGGCGCTTCGTCGATCGGCCTGATCGTCGCCGGGGCGGCGATCGTGATCGCCGTCTTGTCGGTCTTCCTCGAGCCGTTCGGGCTGGTCGCCTTTGCCGCGCTCCTGTGGCTCGCCTCGGCCCGCCACCGCCGCGCCCAGCGAAAGCACGAGGGTCTCCGCGTGCTCCGGTGAGCGCGCCGAGCCTCGCCGTCTCCACCTTCCGACCCGGCACCGCCCGCGCGCTTGCTGCGGGCAGGAGCCCGGCGATGGACCGCCCGCTCCGAGACGCGCTGAGTCGCCGCCGAGCCCGTCGGCTGGTGGGACGCGCGGCGCTGGTCGCCGTTGCGGCGGCCCTCCTGCTGCCGTGTCGACGCCCTCGCGCAGACGGCGCCCTCACCGGGGTCGACCCGCTCGACGGCATCTGGATCGCCCACCTGCCGCGCCGGCGCGGGCCGCGATCGACAAGGCAAGAGCCACCCGGATCGCCCGAACCGACCCCAAGGTCGCCGAGCAGCGCCGCAGGTACGGGCCGCTGAGCGCGACGGCCGAGGCGAAGGAGGGCACCTGGCAGGTCGACTTCTATGCCGGCGGCATCGACCGAGTCCAGGTGGTCGTCGACTCCGCGACGGGTGAGATCCGCGAGTCGTGGACCGGGTACCAGATCGCCTGGCAGATGGCCCGGGGTTACAGCGGGCAGTTCGGCCACAAGCTCAACGCCCCCTACGTGTGGCTCCCGCTGGCCGCGATCTTCCTGCTCGCGCTGTTCGACTTCCGGCGCAAGCTGCGGATCGCCCACCTCGACCTGCTGGTCCTGCTCTCGTTCGGGATCTCCGAGATCTACTTCAACGCCGGGCAGATCGGCGTCAGCGTCCCGCTCGCCTACCCGCCGCTCGTGTACCTGCTCGTGCGGATGATCTGGATCGGCTTCCGCGGACCGGGGCAGGGACTTCGCCCCTCGACGCCGACCGCCTGGCTCGCGATCGGCGGCGCGTTCCTGCTCGGCTTTCGGATCGCGCTCAACATCGCCGACTCGGGGGTGATCGACGTCGGCTACGCCGGGGTGATCGGGGCCGACCACCTCACCCACGGCCAGGCGATCTGGGGGAACTTCCCGACCGACAACCCGTTCGGTGACACCTATGGCCCGTTCAACTACTACGTGTACGTCCCGTTCGAGCTGGCGCTCCCGTGGAGCGGTCAGTGGGACGACCTCCCGGCGGCCCACGCGGCGGCCATCTTCTTCGATCTCGCGACGGTCGCGGGCCTGTTCGTGCTCGGCCGACGCCTGCGCCCCGGTCGCGACGGTGGCCAGGCTCGGGGTCATCCTCGCCTTCGCGTGGGCGGCCTACCCGTTCACTGATTACGCGCTCCAGTCGAACTCGAACGACACCCTCGTCGCGGCCCTGCTCGTCTGGGCGCTGGTCGTGTTCGCCGCGCCCGTGTGGCGCGGCGTGCTGCTGGCGCTCTCGGTGGCCACCAAGTTCGCGCCGCTGCCGCTCTTGCCCTTGTTCGCGGCCGGCGAGGCCGGCTTCGGCGCCGAGCCACGGGGCCCGAAGCAACGGGGGCAGGTCGGACGGGGCGCCGCCCTGCTTCCTCGTCGCCTTCGCCTGTCGCGATCGGCGCTGATGCTGATCCTGCCGGCGCTCGACCCGGGGCTGAGCGGCTTCTATGACCGGACCGTCAAGAGCCAGATCGACCGCACCTCTCCGTTCAGCATCTGGGGCCAGGACCACTCCCTCGAGTGGCTTCAGACCGCCGTCAAGGCGCTCGCCGTCGGACTTGCGCTTGCCGTCGCGTTCGTGCCCCGCCGCCGTTCGCTGGTCCAGGTCGCGGCGCTCGCCGCCGCCGTGATGATCGCGGTCGAGCTGACCGCTGAGCACTGGTTCTACCTCTACATCCCCTGGTTCGTGCGGACTCGCGCTTCCGGCGCTCGCATTCTCGATCGAGCGCTCGAGTTCGCCCGCTGATCCGCTGAGCTCGCCGGGTGGGTCGTCCTCTCGGCGCCTCACAAGGACGAACGCGGGGGCGTCGCAATAGGCGGGAAGCCGCGTAGCGTTCGGCCCGGCTTGGCGCTGAATCAGACGGGCGCGGGCATCAGCACCTGCTCGATCGACTCGGCGAGGCCGTCGTCGCGGATCGACACCAGCACCCCGTTGATCCACACGTCCTCGTCGGCGGTCTCGAACTTGACCGGCATCTGGGTCCGGAAGGACTCGAGCGCCTGCTCGCGCCGCACCCCGAGCACTCCCGCCCGCGACCCGGTCATGCCGACGTCGCTGATGAACGCGGTCCCGCCCGGCAGTACGCGGGCGTCGGCGGTCGGGACATGGGTGTGGGTCCCGAGGCACGCCGCCACGCGGCCATCCAGATGCCACCCCATCGCCACCTTCTCGCTCGTCACCTCGGCGTGGAAGTCGACCACCACCGCGTCAACCTGGCCGCGGAGCTTGTGAAGCACGGCGTCGGCCTCGACGAACGGTGAGCGCGCCGCCTTCAGGTTCACCGATCCGATCAGGTTGACCACCCCGAGCCGTTGATCGGAGACCGTGACCACCGTGTGCCCGCGGCCGGGGTTCCCCGCCATGTAGTTGGCCGGACGCACGACCCGCTCGTCACGGCTCAGGAAGTCGTACGCGCCTCGATGGCGGTAGACGTGGTTGCCGGTCGTGATCGCGCCCACTCCCATGCTCGAACAGCTCCCCCGCCGTCTTCTCGGTGATTCCCAGCCCGCCGGCGCTGTTCTCCCCGTTGGCGATCACGAGGTCCGGGGCGTGACGCTCGCGAAGCTCCGGCATCGCGGCTGCGAGCCCGGCTCGGCCCGGCCGCCCGACGATGTCCCCGATGAAAAGAACGCGCACGCCCGCGGGAGCCTAGCCTTCCAGGCCCGGATCCCCGGGCCCGGGGACGGCTCACGCAGCTCGCCGCCGAGGCGGCGCCGGGCCCGGAGAGCTCGCCGCGGACCAGCCTGGCCAGATCGTCGGCGGTCGAGCTTCGCTCTCGAAGCCAGCCCGAGGCGACCGCGAGGTAGAGGTCGTCATCGACGCCGTCCGCCGCGTGGCTGGGCCGCGGCCGCCATGCCGCGGTAGACCCGCGGGTTCAGCCAGCAGCTGACCAGCCAGTCGGCTCCCGCCAGCAGGCGCACCGGCTCGAACAGCGAGGCTCGCCCGACCGTCCTCGCCGTGAACGTGCCGGACGCGAAAAGCCGAGCTGAGAAAGATGCCGTTCGTCGCGCTCCCGTGGTTCGGCCCGGATCGGCCGAGGCCGATAAGTCCCTCGACTAGGCCGGCTCGGAGCTGACCGTCGCAGACGGGGTCGAGGAGAGCGATCGCCTCCGAGATCCCGAGACCCTGTCCGTTCAGGTCGACCCACCGGATCGCGTCGAGGTGCTCGAGATCCTGCAGCGGAGCCGGAGTCGGCGTTCGCGATGGCAGCCAGGCGCTGGCCTGCCGGATCAGTCGGCGTCCCGCCGCGCCGCGCCGGGCGCGGCGTCCGCGCGCCGCTGACCCAAGAGAACTTGCCGTGACCATTCGTGATCCCCCTGCCCACTCGACCAACGATGCGCGTGCCGCGAAGTTTCCGCCCTCAGGCGGGTCCACTAGCGTTCCGCGAGCGTGAGCGACGAGGCGACCGGAGGTGGTGATCGAGACGCGCGGGCTCGCCAAGCGGTTCGGCGAGCGCGAGGCGCTGAAGGGGGTCAGCTTCGAGGCGCGATCGAGGTGAGCTCTTGGCGGTGATCGGTCCGAACGGCGCCGGGAAGACGACGCTGCTCTCGATCCTGGCGGGTGTCCGGCAGCCCGACGGCGGGTCGGTCAGCCGGTCGCCCGCGCGAGATCGGCTGGGTTCCTCAGCAGGCCGCGCTCTACCGTCGCCTCACGGTCGTCGAGAACCTTCGGCTGTTCGCACGTCTGGAGGGGCTCGCCGACGTCGACTCGGCGGTCGAGGAGATGCTCGACCAGACGGCGCTCGGGCGAGCGCCGAGACGACCAGGTCGGGACCCTGTCGGGCGGCAACCAGCAGCGAGTGAACATCGCCCTCGGCCTTCTGGCGCGACCCGCGATCCTGCTTCTCGACGAGCCGAGCGGCGGCCTCGACCCGCGCCAGCGCGAGCGCCTGTGGGAGTTCGTCCTCGGTCTCGCGGGAGGCGGAACGACGGTGATCTTCTCCACCCACAACATCGCCGAGGCCGAGCGCTACGGCCAGCGCCTGCTCGTGATGGCCGACGGCGAGGCGCTGTTCGACGGCACCTCGAGCGCTCTCCACGCCGCGGTTCCTGAAGCCGGCGCGCACGACTTCGAGCAGGCCTTCGTCGCGTTCCTGCGAGAGCGGGGCCATTGAGCGACGTGGAAGGGGCCTGATCTCGATGCGCTGGTTGTTCCTGAAGGACCTCCAGATCCTGCGCCGCTCGCCGCTGGTCACGGCGCTTCTCGTCCTGTACCCGGTGGCGATCGCGGTGCTGATCGGCTTCGCGCTCTCCAGAAGCCCCGAGAAGCCCCGGGTCGCGTTCTTGAACGAGGTCCCGCAGGACACGCCCTTCGTCCTCGGAGGCTCGAAGTTCGACCTGACCGGCGCCCGCAGCGAGCTCTGCTCGCGGATCGACTGCGTCGACGTCTCGAGCGAGGCCGAGGCCCGGCAGATGGTCGAGTCCGGTGATGCGCTCGCGGCGCTCATCCTGCCGCCCGACCTGATCACGAAGCTCGAGTCGCTCGGCAGCCTCAATCCCGCCCAGCCGACCGTGCGGGTCCTGGTCAACGAGGAGGACCCGGTCAAGGCGGGGCTGGTGAACGACCAGATCAGCTCGTTGGTCACCCAGGCGAACCTGCGGATCTCCAAGGAGGTCTCGCACATCTCGGCGTCACTACCTGGACCTGCTCCTGCGGGGAGGGAGCTTTCATCTGCTCGGCCAGTCGCTGACCATCCTCGGACTCGAAGAACGCACAGAGCATTCTCGAGTCGATTCGCTCCGGCGTCCCGGAACGCAGCCCGACGTCCGCCGAGCTCCAGCGGGTGATCCGGTTCGCGCGGCTGGCTCGCCAGAACCTCGACCTCGCGACCCCGCTGCTCACCTCGATCGCGCACCCGATCGACGTCCAGAAGGACGTCGTCTCAGGCTCGCCGCCGAGCCTCGACTCGTTCGCGATCGCCGTCGCCGCGACCGTGACCCTGATGTTCGTCACCGTCCTTCTGGTCGCCGGCTCGCTGGCGCTGGAGTGGGAGGAGAACGCCTATCCGCGCCTGGTGCGAGGGCTGGTGAGCCGTACCGGCCTGCTCGCCGAGAAGATCGGGCTCGGGGTCGTCCTGGCGCTCGCCGTCACCCTGCTGATGCTCGGCGGGTTGTCGCTCTTCGTGGATATCCAATGGGGGCGCCTGCCCGCGATCGTCGTCGCGATCCTGGCCGGCGGCGCGGCCTTCGCGGCCTTCGGGGCTGCGATCGGCGCGGCTGCCCGGGAGGTTCGCGCCAGCTCACTGCTCGCCTTCATGGTGTCGCTCCCGATCGCTTTCGTCTCGCTGGTCGAGTCCGGGACCGTGAGCCCGGGCATGTATGACGTCATCGAGGTGATCCGGGCCGTCTTTCCGTTCCACGCTGCACTCAACGCGATGTCGGGCGCCCTCGACGCCTCCGGCCCCTCGCTCGCCGCGCCGCTTCTCCACCTGGCGATCCTGGTGGCCGGCTATGGCTTCCTGTCACGCGTGGCGATCCGGCGCTTCTCGTGATCGCTCGGCGGGGCGCTCTCGGGGCGCCCCCGCGCCCAGCCGCAACGCCCCGTGTGGGGTCGATGCCGGCTCAGGCGAACCGTGCCAGCACCCTAGACTCCCCCGACGTGACCTTCCCAGCGACGCGGATGCGCCGGCTACGGCGAACCGAGGCTCTGCGCGGGCTGGTTCGCGAGACCGACCTCTCCCCGCGCCACCTGATCCAGCCGCTGTTCGTGGTCGCGGGCGAAGGGGTCCGCGAGCCGGTGCCGTCGATGCCCGGGATCGACCGCCTCTCGATCACCGAGCTGGTCAGCGAGGCCGCCGACGTCCAGGCGGCGGGGGTCGGGGCGGTGATCCTGTTCGGGGTCCCGAGCGCCAAGGACGAGGCCGGCTCGGGCGCCTATGACCCCGAGGGGGTCGTCCAGATGGCCGTCCGGGCCCTCAAGGAGGCCCACCCCGACCTGGTGGTGATCACCGACGTGTGCCTCTGCGAGTACACCTCGCACGGCCACTGCGGGATCGTCCGGGATGGTGAGGTGGACAACGACATCACGATCGAGCTGCTGGCCAAGACGGCGATCTCGCAGGCCGAAGCCGGCGCCGACGTGGTGGCGCCGAGCGACATGATGGACGGGCGGGTCGGCGTGATCCGCTCCCAGCTGGACGAGGAGGGCCACTCGAGCGTGGCGATGATCGCCTACAGCGCGAAGTACTCCTCGGCGCTCTACGGACCGTTTCGCGACGCGGCCGACTCGACCCCGGAGTTCGGTGACCGCCGCGGGTACCAGATGGACCCGGCCAACGCCCTCGAGGCCGTTCGAGAGGCAAGGCTCGATCTCGAAGAGGGGGCCGACGTGGTGATGGTGAAGCCGGCGGTGCCGTACCTCGACGTGGTCCGCCGAGTCAAGGAGGAGACCGGGGCGCCGGTGGGCGCCTATCACGTCTCCGGCGAGTACTCGATGCTGAAGGCAGCGTCGGAGAACGGCTGGATCGATGAGCGCCAAGCCGTGGTCGAGACGCTCACAGCGATCAGGCGCGCTGGTGCCGACCTGGTCTTCACCTACTACGCCAAGGAGGCGGCGGCATGGCTGTGAGTGGCGCCGACGCCCCGCTTACGGAACCTCGCCCCAAGGTCCGCTCGCGCCGTGGCGGATCGGCGGTTCCGCTCGACGACCACGACAGGCGGCTCATGAACCTGCTTCAGTCGAGCTTCGGGCTCGAGCCAGAGCCGTTCGGCGCGATCGCCAGGGAGGCCGAGCTGCCGCTCGATGACGTGATGGAGCGGACCCAGCGACTGCTGGACGAGCGGATCATCCGCGAGATCACCCCGATCTTCGACACCCGCGCGCTCGGCTATGAATCGATGCTGGTGGCGGCGAGGGTCGACGCTGACAACCCTCACCGTGCCGCGCGGGTGATCAACGCGCACCCCGGCGTGTCCCACAACTATCTGCGAACCCACCAGTTCAACCTGTGGTTCACGATCGCCACCCCGCCCGACTCGAAGCTGGGGCTGCAGGGCACGCTTGAGGCGCTCCGCAAGGAGACCGCAGCCGAGTCGATCCGCCAGCTCCCCACCCTGACGCTGTTCAAGATCAACATGAATCTGGAGATGGAGCAGGGAACGGAGGCGCTCGCGACCGCGGTCGAGGCACAGCCCCCGCGCGAGCTCGAGCGACAGCCCTACGACGACACCGACGTTGCGGTGATCCGAGCCCTGCAGGGACCGATGGAGGTCGTCCGGCGCCCCTACGACCGAGCGGCGACCGAGCTCGGGATGGCGACGGACGCGTTCCTGGGGCATCTCCAGGGCATGGTCGACCGAAAGCTCCTGAGGCGGGTCGCCGCGATCCTCTATCACCGCCGGGCCGGATTCTCGGCCAACGGCATGGGCGTTTGGCGGGTGCCCTCCGACCGAATCCCGGAAGTCGGCGCGAGGATGGCCGCGGTGCGCGGCATCTCGCACTGCTACCAGCGTCCCACCTACGGCGATTGGCCGTACTCGGTGTTCACGATGGCCCACGGACGCTCCAAGCAGGAGTGCGACGCGATCCTCGACGGGATCGCATCTGAGCACGGACTGCACGGCGACGACCGCGCGGTGCTCTACTCCTCGACCGAGTTCAAGAAGGTGCGCCTGCGCTACTTCACCGACGACTACGCGAACTGGGAGCGGGAGCACGCGGGTGCCTGAGGCGCCCCCGAAACGGTAGGCCCCATTGGCGGACGAACGGCGCTCAGCGGAGCTCTACTCGAGGGCGCTGGAGCTGATGCCGGGAGGGGTCAGCTCGCCGGTGCGGGCGATGGGTTCGATCGGCCGCGACCACCCGATCTTCGTCGAGCGGGGCGAGGGCTGTGAGCTCGTCGATGTGGACGGGAACCGCTACGTGGACTGGGTCTGCTCGTGGGGCCCGCTGATCCTCGGACACGCCGACCCGGGCGTCGTGGAGGCGGTTCGCCAGGCGGCCGGCCTGGGTACCACGTTCGGTGCTCCCACCGAGGGCGAAGGCGAGTTGGCCGCCGAGGTGTGCGACCGCTTCGCGTCGGTCGAGATGGTAAGGCTGGTCAACTCCGGGACCGAGGCGTCGATGAGCGCGGCGCGGCTCGCTCGGGCATTCACCGGGCGCGACCGGATCGTCAAGTTCGCGGGGGCCTATCACGGCCATGTCGACGCCCTGCTGGCCGAGGCGGGCTCGGGGCTCGCCACGCAGGGGCTGCCGGCGAGCCCGGGAGTGACCAGGGCGCAGGCCGCCGAGACGATCGTCGTGCCCTGGAATGATCCCGCTGCCGTGGAGGCCGCAATCGGCGAGCATCAACCGGCGGCGATCCTGGCCGAGGCGGTGCCCGCGAACATGGGCCTGGTCCCGCCGGACGACGGCTTCCTCGCCACGTTGCGGGACCTGGCGAGCTCCTCCGGAGCCCTGCTGGTCCTCGATGAGGTGATCTCGGGCTTTCGGGTGGCCCGGGGAGGAGCCCAGGAGGCGCATGAGGTGGCCGCGGACCTGACGATCATGGGAAAGGTGCTGGGCGGCGGCCTGCCGGCGGCGGCCTACGGAGGCCGCCGCGAGCTGATGGAGCGGATGGCGCCGGCCGGCGACGTCTACCAGGCCGGGACCCTGTCGGGCAACCCGCTCGCGGTTGCCGCGGGGCTGGCCACCCTTCGTCGCCTCGACCGCAAGGCCTATGAGCGCCTGGAGGACCTCACGCAGCGGCTGGCGGCCGGTCTACGTGCGGCCGCGGGCGAACGTCCGGTCCAGATCGCTTCGGTGTGCGGCCTGGTGACGCCGTTCTTCAGCGCGAAGCCGGTGCGTGACTTCGCGGGGGCATCGGCCTGCGACCTCGACGCCTATGGGCGCTTCTGCCGCGCGCTGCTCGAGCGGGGCATCTATCCGCCTCCGTCGCAGTTCGAGGCTTGGTTCGTTTCGCTTGCGCACGACGAGGCGGCGATCGACCGCACCGCCGAGGCGGCCTCGGAGGCCTTCGCCGAGGCGCTCGCCTAGGCGGCAGGCGGCCGAATCGGGGACTTAGGCGGATTCGTTGGCCAGCTCTGGCCCACGGGCCGCCGTTCCGAGCTGCACGTGAGCGCGGCTGTCGCGGCTGCGGATCAAGACCAGCGTCAGGACCAAGCCGAGCAGGGCGATTACCGCGCCACCGAGGAACGCCGCCTGAAAGCCCTCCGTGAGCGCGTTGGTGAGCGCGGACGGATTGCCTCCAGCCGACGCCATGACGTGGTCGGTGCGGGTGTTGGCGATCGTTGCGAGGACGGCCAGGCCGAGCGCGCCCCCAATCTGCTGGGAGGTGTTGATCAGGCCGCTGGCGAGCCCGGACTCCTGGTCGCGCACGCCCGAGACCGCGGCGATCGTCGTGGTCACGAAGGCGAAGCCGAGCCCGGTCGCCGCGAGCAGCGATGGACCCAAGATGTCGGTGAGGAAGCCGCCGCCGACCGAGACCTGCGAGAACCAGAGCAGCCCCGCGGCGATGGACGCCATCCCGGCTGCAAGCACCGGCTTGAAGCCGATCCGCGTGACGAGCTGTGACCCCACCCCGGCGGCAACGATGATCATGATCGCGAGGGGCAGATAGGAGAGCCCGGCGTGGATCGCGCTGTAGCCGAGCACCTGCTGCATGTAGAGGGTGATGAAGAAGAACATCGAGAACAACGATGCGCCCACCAAAAGCCCGACGACGTTCGCGCCCGTCAGCGTGCGCAGCCGGAAGATGCGGAACGGCATCAGTGGCGCCTTCGAACGCAGCTCGATGGCGATGAACGCGCCGATCAACGCCGCGGAGACACCGATCAGGCCGAGCGTCTGCAGCGAGCCCCAACCCGCATCGGTTGCGTCGACGATCGCGTAGACGAGGACCGAGAGGCCGGCCGTGACCGTCACGGCGCCGGCGGCGTCGAAGTGACGCGTCGCGGACTCGGAGCGACTCTCGGCGATCAGCCGCGGCGACAGCGCGGCGACGATGAGCGCCACCGGCACGTTGACCCAGAGCACCCATTCCCAGCCGAGGCCATCGGTAAGTATCCCGCCGAGAAGCACTCCCGCGGCGCCGCCAGCCCCTGCGACGGCCCCCCACGCCCCGAGCGCCTTGTTGCGCTCCGCGCCGTCACGGAACGTCGTCGTGACGATCGAGAGCGCCGCGGGGGAGATGATCGCGGCACCGAGGCCCTGAGCGGCGCGGGCGGCAATCAGCTGACCCTCGTTGGTGGAGAAGCCGGCCGCGAGCGACGCGGCCGCGACGACGAGGAGGCCGGCGATGAACACTCGTCGCCGTCCCAGCAGGTCGGCCAGCCTCCCGCCGAGCAACAGGAAGCCGCCGAAGGTGAGCACGTAGGCGTTGACGACCCAGGGCAGGCTCTGCTGCGAGAAGTCGAGTCCCTCGCCGATCGACGGCAACGCCACGTTGACGATCGAGGCGTCGAGTACGACGATGAACTGCGCGAAGCAGAGCAGGGCGAGGGCGATCCAGCGGCGGCGTTCGAACTCCTGGGCTGTGGTCATCATCGGGGTCCTCCTCGGGTCTGCGACGTCTGCCTGTGCGATAATCGGAATTGGAACTCCGGTTTCGCTTCACGCACTATACGGAATCTGTATTCCGGTTGCGTGCTGGTGATCACACAACCACCACGGCCCCGAAGAGAGGGACATGACGCCCACCAAGACCGTCGCGCCACCGGCCTCCGGCCAGCGCCCGCAGCGCTCCGACGCCCGGCGTAACCGTCGCCGGGTCCTGGACGCCGCGCGCACCAGCTTCGCCGAGGACGGCCTCGACGTTCGGATCGAGAAGGTCGCCCGCCGGGCAGGGGTGGGAGTTGGGACGGTCTACCGCCACTTCCCGACCAAGGAGGATCTCCTCCAAGCGCTCGCCGACGATCGCTTCATCGGCCTCGCCGAGGCGGCCTCGCGGGGCCTCGAGGACCCCGATCCGTGGAACGGCTTCGAGGGCTTCATGCGCCACTCCGCTCGTGTCATGGCCGAGGACCGGGCCCTGTCGGAGGCCATGGACCAGCGCTCGGAGATGTGCGGACGCGCGGCCGAGGAAGTCGACCTGCTCGGCATCGTGGGAAGGCTGCTCGACCGCGCCCAGCGCGCTGGCGTGCTGCGAGACGATCTCGCCGCCGAGGACGTGCCCAGCCTGATCTGCGGGCTCGGGCGGGCGACGCGCCCGTCCGGGACCCGCCCGACGATGAGCTGGGAGCGCTACCTCGAGATCATCCTCGACGGCATGCGGCCCAAGCCCGAGCCCGCGGCCCGCTGATCGGCACCGCCTGCCCGTCCCGGCGCGCTAGCGACTAATCTCGCGCGCCATGCTCCTCGCCGAGCAAGCTCTGGAGAGGCTCGCCGCAGAGCTGCGCGAGGAGGGCTCGGTGATCTCACCGCACGTCGCCGACACCGAGCCGCCCGCCCCCGACCTCGGCCTGCTTGCCGCGGCGGGACCCCGCGCCTCCGATCACCGGGCCGAATATGCCCTCCTGATCGAGACGATTCGAGAGGGATACCTGCTCCACTACGGACGGCCCAGGGTCGTCGCGGCGGTCGACGCGGAGCTCGCCCTGCTGGCCGGCGACTACCTGTATGCGCGCGGGCTGGAGCGACTCGCCGCGCTCGGTGACCTCGAGGCGGTTCGCGAGCTCTCCGATCTGATCTCGCTGTCGGCTCAGCTTCACGCCGAGGGCCGCTCGGGCGCCGATCAGCTGTGGCTTGCGTCGGTGGCGGTCGTGGGCTCGGGCGAGGGCGCCGCCCACGACGAGGCGAAATCGGCTCTTCGCCGCGCCGAGGCCGCGGCGCCCGAGGCGCTCTGGAAGGACGCGGTGCGCACCGCCGACCTGGCAGACATCTCCGAGCGCCTGGGGCGCGCAGCCGAGTCGATAGGCTTCGAGCCCCACTAGCACCCCTGCCTGAAACGTGGCCGAAGCTGACAAGACCAACGGTTCCGCGGGCGGCGGCGCCGTCCCGAAGCCGGATCCCCCCGGGCACTTCGAGGGCGAGTCGATGTCCCGTCGCCGCGCGCTGACCATCGCGGGGCAGGCGGTCGGGGGCATTGCCGGCGCGGCGATCATCCTCCCTGCGGTGGGCTTTGCCGTGGCACCGATCTTCGAGCGCCCCGAGGAGCGCTGGGAGGGCGTCGGCCCGACCAGCCGATTCACCGAGCGGACCTACACGCCGGTCGTCTTCACCCTGGTCGAGGGAATCGGGGAGGCCGGAAAGACCACCGCTTACGTCCGCAAGGCGATCCCCCAGGCCCCGTTCAACGAGACCCAGTCGTATGAGCCCTACGTCGCGATCTCTACCCGCTGCGCCCACCTCGGGTGCCCGGTGCGGTTCGTCGAGGCGGCGAACAACTTCATCTGTCCCTGCCATGGCGGCGTCTACGACTTCCAGGGCAAGGTGATCGGCGGCCCACCCGTGCGCCCCCTCGACCATTTTCAGACCCGGGTTCGAAACGGGCAGGTGGAGGTCGGCCCTCGCTACAGCGTCACCTCGCAGCTCGAGCCCGTCCGCGCCCGCGACCCGGGTGAGTACACGGGCGGGGTCTGGAACGTGATCTACCCGCCGCGGCCCGATACCTTCCCCGCGCCCTCTGGGAGCTGAGATGAAGGCGCCGATCCCGAAGTCGCTCACCAAGCCTTCCGAGCCCGGTCAGGGCAACGGCGCGGGCCCGGCGATCAAGGAAGCCCCGGCGGACCTGCTCGGCTGGCTCGACGAGCGAACCGGCGGCGCCAGCTTCCTCACCGGGATGCTGTTCCGGAAGGTGCCGAAGGGGACCAACTGGTTCTACACGCTCGGCTCGGCGACCCTGTTCGCATTCACGGTCCAGGCGGTGACCGGCGTCTTCCTGGCGATGTTCTACACGCCGTCGCCGACCCAGGCATACGGATCGATCACGCACCTCACCAACGACGTCTTCCTCGGCGAGTTCGTGAGGGGGATGCACAAGTGGGGCGCCAGCTTGATGATCATCCTGATCTTTCTCCACATGGCGCGGACGTTCGTCTTCGGCGCCTACAAGTACCCACGGGAGCTCAACTGGGTGATCGGTGTCGTCCTCCTGATCCTGACCATGCTGATGGGCTTCACGGGCTATCTCCTGCCCTTCGACCAGCGCTCCTTCTGGGCCACGGTGGTCGGGGTCAACATCAACGGCACGGGCCCGTTCGTCGGGCCCTACCTGAGCGACTTCCTGCGAGCGGGATCCGAGTTCGGCCCCACCACGCTGTCGCGCTTCTACGCGATCCACATGCTCCTCGTCCCGGGACTGCTGATCGCGCTGATCGGCGCCCACCTCTATCTGGTCGTGAAGCTCGGGACCACCGCGCCCCCGTGGCTGACCCCGAAGCGCTCGAGAACGATCGTCAAGCAGGAGCAGGTCTGAGTGCGTGGTCAAGGGGCGAGGGGAACGATGATCAGTGACCTGAGAGCGCGGGAGGGGAGATGAACCGGGCCGAGAAGGAGGCCTATCTCCGCGACTACGAGCTGCAGAAGAAGCAGGGCAAGCCCTTCTTCCCGTATGCCGTGATGAAGGACTCGACCATGGCCCTGATCGTGGTCGCCGTGATCATCGTGATGGCCCTGGTGCTCGGAGCCGAGCAGGGTCCGAAGGCCGACCCGACGACCACCACCTACACGCCGCGGCCGGAGTGGTACTTCTTCTTCCTGTTCGAGGTGCTGCGGGTGATCAAGCCGCCCGAGCTCGTCCCGCTGGCGACGATCGGGATCCCGACCATCGCCATGATCCTGCTCTTCCTGCTGCCGTTCTACGACCGCGGTCCCCAGCGGCGCCCAGAGCGCAGGCCGATCGCGATGGCGGCGCTCGGCTTCACGGTGGTCGCGATGGCCTATCTGACCTACGCGGGCGCCAACGCCGGCCCGCCGACCAACATCGACATGAAGGTGCCGTCCCAATACGAGGCCGGCAAGCTCGTCGTCGCGCAGTCGGGCTGCCTGGCGTGCCACAAGATCGGTGAGAACGGCAACGGGACCCTGGGACCGAACCTGACCCAGGTCGGCGCTCGCATCCCGCGGAACGCGATCCTGCGCTCGCTCGAGGCGGGCCCGGGCATCATGCCCTCGTTCGAGAACCTCGGCCAAAAGAAGCTGAACGAGGTCGCTGACTTCCTCGCCTACCTGAAGTAGGCGCGACGCCGCGAACTGCGGGGGACCCTGTCGGCCACCCCCCTGCTTCGCTGACGTAGGCTTGGAGCGGCGGCCCTCCGCGCGATCGATCCGCCCGGCGCCAACCGCTTGCACATGTTCACCGCCACCACCGAGACACAGCATCCGGAGTGGTCCTCGCCCGAGTTCGCGGGCGAGGTGAGGACCATGTTCGACCGGATCGCGGGCGTCTATGACCTGATGAACACGACCATGACCGCGGGGATGCACCACCGATGGCGCGAGCGGGCAGTGGATCGAGCCGAGCTGCGCCCGGGCGACCACGCGCTCGACGTCTGCTGCGGAACCGGCGACCTGGCCCTCGAGGTCGCGAGCCGGGTGGGTCCCGGCGGAGCGGTCGTCGGCTGCGACTTCTCGGAGCCGATGCTTGACCTGGCCCGACGCAAGGCCGTAGCGGGGCGGATCCCTCAGGTGCGCTTCGAGTGGGCCGACGCACTCGAGCTTCCGTACCCCGACCAGGCCTTCGACGCAGTCACGGTGGGGTTCGGGGTCCGCAACCTTGCCGATCTCGGACGGGGGCTCGCCGAGCTGATCAGGGTGTTGACGCCAGGCGGACGCCTGGTCATCCTGGAGATCACACGGCCCACCAGGCTACCTCTGTCGGCCTTCTACTCGGTGTGGTTCGACCGAGTAGTGCCGATGCTCGGAGCGCTCGCCGGGGATCGCGACGCATATGCCTACCTCCCAGAGTCCGTGAAGCGCTTCCCCTCGCCCGCCGGGCTCGCCGAGCGGATGGCCGTAGGCGGATTCGAGCGGATTCGATACCTGGTGCTGGCTGGCGGGATCATCGCGATCCACTCCGCGAGCCGGCCCAGCTGAGCGCCACGGGGGTTGGGATGGCGCGAGGATCGTGAACCGCTCCTCCGTACCGCCGCCGGTGACGGCCGTCCTGAACGCAGCCGACGCCTGGTTGCCCGCCAGGATGGAGGCGGTCGAGGAGCGGCTGCGAGCGCTGGTCGAGGGCCACGGCGAGATCCTGGCCGGTGACGCGCGATCGACGCTCGAAGCGGGGGGCAAGCGACTTCGGCCGATGCTCGTGCTCCTGAGCGCAGGGCCGCGCGGCGCCGAGCCTGCGATCCGCGCCGCGACCGCGATCGAGCTCGTTCACATGGCCTCGCTCGTCCATGACGACGTGCTCGACGCGGCTCCGATTCGGCGCGGCCGGCCGACCGTGATGGCACGTTCGGGTCGCGAAGCGGCGCTCGCGGTCGGCGATCTGCTCTTCTCGCGCGCCTTCGCCGAGCTCGGCCACGGTGGCGAGAAGGGCCAGGTCGAGCTGCTTTCCGAAGCGTCGGTCGCGCTCGCGCTCGGCGAGCTGGCGCAGCGGCGCGATTCATTCGATGCGTCGATCTCCGCGGAGCGCTACCTGCGGCGCTGCGAGCTCAAGACCGCGCGCCTGTTCGAGTGTGCCTGTCTGATCGGGCAGACAGGGGACGCGGCCAAGGGCCGATCCGCGCTGAGAACCTTCGGGAGGGAGATAGGGCTGGCCTTCCAGCTCCTCGACGACGTCCTCGACGTGACCGGCCCCCCCGAGCGGACCGGCAAGGCGCGCGGCACCGATCTGCTCGACGGCACCGTGACGCTGCCGCTGATCCGGGCAAGCGAGCGGGATCCGTCGTTTGCAGAGCTCGACCTTCGGGCGCTCGATTCCGCCTCGGCGGAGGCGCTGTGCGATCGGATCGCCGCCACGGGTGTCCTCGACGAGGTTCGCTCCGGCGCGCGGCGCCGCGTCGAAGTGGCGATCGAGGCGCTTGCACTCGGACCGATCGAGCCCGAGCGCCGGCGGCTCCTCGAGCTGGTCGCCGAGGGCGTCGTGGAGCGCTACTCCTAGCGATCCGGGGGTGGCCGGCTAGAAGTCCTCGGGCAGGATGTGCCCGGATTCGAGTGCCGCGGCGAAGCGCTCGATCTGGTCTTCCATGTTGGATCGGGTGAGAACGGTCAGATCGTCGAGGACCGATTCCGTGCCACGGTCGAGCGCCTCATCGAGCCGGTCGACCACCTCCTGGGTGTAGCGCCCGCCGCCGTTCCACTCGCACTCCGGGCATCGCAGCGCGACGTGCCATTGACGCTCGCTGGCCGGGGCCCAGTCGGTGGGGTAGACGAGCCCCGAGTTGCACGACGGGCAGACATGGAGATCTCCCTCGCGGCGCGGAGCAGTCGTCGTCAGGCGCCCCTCGAAGATGCTCGGCTCGAGGCCTCGCTCGAGTGGCGGGCGCCGGTTGGAGTCTCGCTTGGCTGTTCCTCGCTCTGGCACTTCGGATGCTCTATCGGCGGGGCATCCCGGATGCTTTAGATGTCCGCCGCCGCCACGATCGGGAGGTTGATCGTCCCGCGGTCGTTGCCGGTGGCGCGCTTGGCCCCGCGAATAGACTCACGCCGATGGTGCTCTCGGATGGGACGATCAAGTCGGAGATCGCGGCAGGCCGGATCGCGCTCGATCCCTTCGACGAGACGATGGTTCAGCCGTCGAGCGTCGACGTGCGCGTGGACCGGAGCTTTCGGGTCTTCCACAACGCGCGCTATCCGTTCATCGATGTCCGCCAGCCGATGGAGGAGCTCACCGAATCGGTGCAGATCTCGGACTCCGATCCGTTCATCCTTCACCCCGGCGAGTTCGTGCTCGGCCAGACCCTGGAGCGCGTCAGGCTGCCTGATGACATCGTCGCGCGGCTCGAGGGCAAGAGCTCGCTCGGGCGGCTTGGCCTGCTGATCCACAGCACGGCCGGATTCGTCGACGCCGGATTCGAGGGCAACCTGACCCTGGAGCTCTCGAACGTGGCCAACCTCCCGGTGACGATCTACTACGGGATGCCGATCGGGCAGATCTCATTCATGCGCATGGACGCCCCGGTCGAGCGGCCCTATGGCTCGGGCGAGGCAGGGAGCAAGTACCAGGGCCAGGACGAGCCCACCCCGAGTCGCTTTTACCTCAACTTCAAGCACTGACGGGCGGCGAGCGGCGGTTCGCGACCGCGATTTGATCCAGCCGCGCCTCCACGCCGTTACCATTCCTCGGGATGCCAAACGTAGGACCCCTAGAGTTGATCGTCGTTCTGATCATCGCCTTGGTCATCTTCGGACCGAAGCGGCTTCCGGAGCTCGGGCGCTCCGTGGGCAAGGGCATTCGCGAGTTCAGATCCTCCGTCTCCGGCTCTGTTGACGACGACGACGAGGACGACCCGCCGCCGAAGCCCGCCCAGATCGAGGGAGCGGACGCCCCGTCCGAGCCCGTCGAGGGTGAGGTCGTAACCGAACACCGCAGCTGAGCTGTGCCCAAGCTGCGGGCGGCCAAGTTCGACGACCAGCTGACCCTGGTCGAGCACCTCGACGAGCTGCGAAACAGGATCATCGTCTCGGCGGCCGTGCTGGTCGTGGCCTGTGGGCTCTGCTTTTGGCAGAACCACCTGCTGCTCCGGATCGCCAACCAGCCCCTGCCGGACGGCACCAAGCCGATCACGCTGTCGGTGACCGAGCCGTTCATGACCACGACGAAGCTGTCGATCTACGCCGGGATCCTGCTCGCGCTTCCGGTGCTCCTGTATCAGGTGTACGCGTTTCTCCTCCCGGCGCTGAAGCCGACCGAGAGGCGCGCGGTGATGCCCTTCCTGATCCTGATTCCGGTCCTGTTCATCGCCGGCGTCGTCTTCTCCTATTTCGTCGTCCTGCCGCCCGCGGCCAAGTTCCTGCTGAACTTCAACCAGGGCGAGTTCAACATCCAGGTTCAGGCGAGCAACTACTACAGCTTCTTCATCGTCACCCTGGCCGCGCTGGGCTTGGTCTTCCAGGTGCCGATGGGGATCCTGGCGCTGACCCGGCTCGGGATAACGACGCCTGAGCAGCTCGCTCACAACCGCCGCTACGCCTATCTGATCCTGGCGGTCGTCGCCATGATTCTGCCCGGAACCGACCCGGTCACGATGTTGATCGAGTTGGCGCCGCTTCTGGCGCTGTTCGAGTTCTCGCTGATCCTGGCGCGCTTGGTGGGCACCCCGGCCGACCGCTCGGGTGCCACCGACGCCGGCCCCGAGCCGCCGGGCAGCCCAGCAGGCTGAGGTGAGCGACCCCCGGGCCTCGCGTGGGGCCGCGGAATCAATCATCTAGGCTCCGGCGGTGCTCTTCGACCTTCGTGGCAAGCGTCGGCGGCTCGTGCAGGTCGTCTATTCCCTGCTCGCCGCGTCGTTCTTGATCGGCTTCGTTTTCTTCGGCATCGGGTCGGGGGGCGTCGGCAGCGTCGCCGATCTGTTCGGTGGCGGAAGCGGCGGATCCACCAGCTCGCAGTTCGACGGCCAGATCGATGCCGCCAACGCCCGCCTTCAGAAGGACCCGAAGGACAGCGCCGCCTTGCTCAAGCTGGCGGAGAACGAGTGGTTCAAGGCCAAGACGGGGGTCTCGCAGGATGCGGCCACGGGACAGGTGTCGATCAGCGACGACGCCCACACGAACCTCGGCGAGTCGGCGGACGCCTGGACCAAGTACTTGAAATTCAACCAGGGCAAGCCCGATCCCGGGGTGGCGGCGGAGATGGTCCAGGTGTACGCGTTGCTCAACGATGCGAACGGCGCCGCGAAGGCGCAGGAACTGGTGGCCAAGCAGACCCCGAACCAGAACTCTTACGGCAACCTCGCCCTGTACCTCTACTTCGGCGGGGACATCTCGGGCGGTGACAAGGCGTCCGAGAAGGCCCAGAGCCTGGCCCCGAAGCTGCAGCGAAAGCAGGTTGCCCAGCAGCTCGATCAGATACGAAAGCAAGCGGTGACGCTCAAGAAGCAGCAGGCGAAGGCCAGCAAGAACGCGCCCCCCGCGACAACGCCCGGCGCCAACCCCCTCCAGGCTCCGCTCGGCACAACGCCCTAGGCGCGGAGGGCCTCGGCCCCCTCGCTACGATGCCCACCCCGCGGGCCGTTAGCTCAACTGGTAGAGCAGGAGACTCTTAATCTCAAGGTTGAAGGTTCGAGTCCTTCACGGCCCATGGCTTAGGCAAGCGGAAAGCGCCGTCCTCAGGGCGGCGTTCGGCGTCGAGTCGCGGTCACCGTCGGCTGATGGCGGCTAATGCAGCAGCGCCGCATCGAGATGGTGGAGTAGCCCGACCGGCTGCGGCTCACCACCCTCCTCGAGCAGGATGGCCCCGCCGGGCCAGTACGGGTGCGGCGGCGCCGCGCGATGAACGAGCAGCGGCTCGTACACCCAGCAGCCGGTGTTGGCAATCCCCGGTCGCCCATGGGGACCCCGCCAGTGGCGGGGATCGTCGGCGGTGAGAGGCCCACAGCGGTGGACGTGCCCAAAGATGACCCAGTCGGCGTCGAGCTGGAGCCGGCGGACCACCCGCGCCAGCGCCGGGATGCTCGCCCGCCGCATCTGCGCTCCAAGCAGCATCGCGGGGAGCGGCGCGACGCGGTGGGTCAGCAGGCCCGAGATGCCCGGCATGGTGGCTGCGCGCAGGAACTCCGCCAAGTCCTCCGCAAGCGCCGCGATCGGGCGCGGCAAGAAGCGCGTAAGGAGCGCCTCCAGCCGCGTCACGGATGGGCCTCCTGCCCGCTCGTAGTCGGCCGGCGTGGCGCCATCCCGCGGCACGCGCCCCAGCAGCCCGCGGGCGATTCCAAAGGCTGCTTCCGGCAGCAGGTGACGATCGAGATAGTGGCCATGGGTTGCCCACACACGCTCCCCCAGCCAGACGCCCGGATAACGGACGCGGACATCAGCGGGTCCCAGCCATGACGTGACTCGGGCGAGCAAGGGCGTCGCGTCGCACGGGATGGGGGCGTCGACATCGGGCTGCATCCCCTGCGCGCGCAGCCACGGACGCACGAGCTCGCCATCGTGGTTGCCGGGCACCACGATCACCTCGCCTCCAGCACCGAGCCGGGCGCCCACTGCCCGGAGCACGGGCTCGGCGACCTCCATCGCCCGCTCGGGGCGGCCCTCCAGTAGCTCAACCACGTCCCCGAGCAGCACTAGCCGGTCGACGTTCTCAAGTTCGGCGAGCAGCGCCTCGAGCGCCTCGGTGCGGCGCAGCACGTCGTGCCGCAGGCGGGAGCCAAGGTGGAGATCTGAGATCACGAGTGTGCGCACCTCGGCACGACGATCGCACAGGCGGCGCCGATTCGAGGGAGCGGGGTACCAGGTGCAGGAAAGTCGCAGCCGGGTGCACGACTGTGAGGGCTGCCGCCCTCATGCCCTGTTTAGCTGGCCATGCCAGGGTGGTCGCCACGCTCAGTGATCCGCGGAGAACCGGAGCGAAAACCAGCCTGCTCGTGATCTCGGCGGTGATGATCACGCTGCTGGCAGGCTGCGGCTCGCAGGGAAACCCCAAGGCTTCGGCCATAGTCGAGCCGCACTCGCCCTGCGGGAGCGTTCCACCCGAAACTGGCTCCTATTCGCACGTCATCTGGTTGTGGATGGAGAACCACGACTACGACCAGGTCATCGGCTCGAGCTCCGCCCCGTATCTGAACGCCCTGGCCGCGAAGTGCGGCCTCGCAACCAACTACCACAACATCTCGCACGCCAGCCTGCTGAACTACATCGCCGCGACCTCCGGGCTCGACTTCCGGGCCGTGCAGCGGTTCAAGGGCGACTGCAATCCCTCTCCATCCTGCTCGGTGAGGGGCACCAGCATCTTCGCCCAAGCGCGGAGCTGGCGAGCCTACGAGGAGTCGATGCCGACCGCTTGCGCCGACGAGAATTCGGGCAGCTATGCGGTCCGCCACAACCCGCCCGCGTACTTCATCCCTTCGGCCGGGTGCGCGCACCGCGACCTACCCCTGACGCGTCTGGCCTCCGACTTGGCAGACAACTCGCTCCCTGCGTTCTCGTTCATCACGCCGAACGTCTGCCATGACACCCACGACTGCACGATCACGACCGGAGACGATTGGCTCGCCGGCCAGGTGACCGAGATCCTGAACAGCCCCGCTTACCGCGCGGGCCACACCGTGCTCTTCATCACCTACGACGAGGGTGAAGGCGGCACCGTCCACTGTGCCACGAATCAGACTGCGGTCGACTGCCATGTGCCAACCGTGATCGTCAGTCCGTCGACTCCCGCCGGGCGCCGCTCCGGAAAGCTGTTCAACCACTATTCCCTGCTGCGGACGAGCGAGGATTTGCTAGGCCTGCCCCCCCTGGGACGCGCGGCAGGGGCGGCCAGCATGACGAAGCCGTTCGGGCTGGGCACGTAAGGGTGGGGCGCTGCGGAGCTTTGCTATGCGGTTGGGGCCGGAGCGGCCGAATGGCGCCGCTGGGTCAGCGAGATGCTGGCGATCGCGACCCAGATCCCTCCGGCCAGAAACGCGAAGAACCCTGCCGGCGTGAACGCCACCACGCCGATCACGACGCCGACCCAGCCCAGCCACTTCGGCAAGCCGCCATGACGCACTGTCGATAGCCCGGCCCCAAGCACCAGCACCCCAACGCCGGCCGCCACCGGAATGAAGTCGGTGTTGTCAAGCACGTTGAGCGTTTGGGCCGTGCCGATCGTCGCGGCGCTGTCCGCCGCATCGGCCAGCGCATAGTGCACGAAGGCGAGAATCCCAAAGCCCGCCGCCGCCAGCACACCGCCGGCAAATGCGGCATTGGCGGTCTGACCGGTGCCACCAGCACGCCGCAGCTCGTATCGCAGGATGCTGATGAAGAACAGTAGGAAGGGGATCGAGAGCGCCATGATGAACGCGAGGGCCATGTGCTTGTCGTGGTGCTGTCCATAGAAGGCCTGAACTTCTTGGGCGGTTTCATGATCGCCCGGCGTAGATCCACCGATCGCGAATACGGCCACGACGATCGCGACGAAGATCACTCCCGTCAGAGGAGCGAGGCGCTCCCAGGTGCTCTGCTGCTCCATCAGATCCTCCTATCGCATTCGGACCCTTGCCATCGTGCGCAGCCTATCTTTCCCGTGTGACAGCTATTGCGTGGCGCCGATCCCCTCCGTAAACGGAGGTTCACGATGGAGCGAGAGCTTCCAGACTCCGAAAGAGACCTTGCGATGCCGGCTCCGCTCAAGTACGTCGACCCGAACCGCCCGCGCAGCATCTTCAGCCGCGTCTTCGCCTCATTTTCGAGCACGCGTCTTGGTAGGTTCATCTCGGCCAAGATCGTCTGGAAGGTCGATCCCTATCTACTGCGGGCGACCCGGGGCCGGGTCGGAATGGGCCTCGTCCTCCCGACCGCCCTGCTGGAGACACGGGGCGCGAAGAGCGGCGCGGTGCGACGGAACGGGGTCATCTACTTCCACGACTCCGACCGGGTCACCATCGTCGCCTCGAAGCAGGGCGACGCAAGGCACCCGGCTTGGTTCCACAATCTCCGAGCACACCCCGACGTCACGTTCGGCGGAATTCCCATGCGGGCCACGGTGGTTCACGACGAGGCTGAGCGCCGGAGGCTCTGGACGCTCGCTGACCGGGTCTTCGCGCCCTACGCGGCCTACCGTAGAGACGCGGCCCAGGCAAACCGGACGATCCCGATCGTCCAGCTCACACCGCGCGAGCCAGGCGCCGTCGGGTAGCCGTTTCTCTCGCTGAGGACTGCCACGGGGCACCCGACCTCGCGGCCAGCGGGGAAGGGGGAAGGAGCCGGCACGCGATTGGGGGGACAATGCATTGCCATGAAGGTCATCGTCCTGGGTGGGGGCGTCGCCGGCATGAGCGCCGCCCACGAGCTGGCCGAGCGCGACATCGAGGTGGTCGTTTACGAAACTCGCGCGATTCCCGGCGGCAAGGCGAGGAGCATCCCGGTTCCAGCTTCGGGCAAGCGGGGCCGAGGGGACCTGCCGGCCGAGCACGGCTTCCGCTTCTTCCCCGGCTTCTATCGCCATCTGCCCGACACGATGAAGCGGATCCCGTTCGGCGGCCAACGGGATGGGGTCCTCGACAATCTGGTGCCGACCAGCGCGGTGCAGCTTGCACTCGAGGGCCGGGCCGAGATCGTCACGCCCGCACACTTTCCGGCCTCTCTCGACGACCTCGAGCAGGCGTTTGAGTCGCTGATGGCGCAGGCGACGACGCTGGGGATCCCCGTCGTCCGACCAGGCCAATTTCGTCAACGCGCTGCTCCTCCTGCTGACCAGCTGCCAGTGAGCGCCGCTTCGCCGAGTACGAGCACCAGAGCTGGTGGGAGTTCTCGGGGGCGCAGACGCGCTCGCCCGAGTACGGCAAGTTCCTCGCCGACGGACTGACCCGCACGCTGGTGGCCGCCAAGGCCCGGGAGATGAGCGCCCGCACCGGGGGCACGATCCTGTTGCAGCTGCTGTTCGACCTGGCTCGGCCCGGACAGCAGGTGGACCGGGTCCTCAACGGCCCGACCAACGACGTCTGGATGGATCCCTGGCTCGCACATCTGCGCTCGCTGGGAGTCGACTACCGGACCGAGCATCAGGTGCAGGCCATCCACACGCGGGATGGCATCGTGACCGATGTCAGCATCGTCGCTGGCGGACGCGCGCTCGACCGACACGGCGGACTTCTACGTCGCCGCCGTGCCGGTCGAGGTGATGCGCATGCTGGCCACCGACGAGATGAAGCAGGCCGAACCACAGCTCGCCGGGCTGAACCGCCTCCGTACGCGCTGGATGAACGGGGTGATGTTCTATCTCGATCGCGACGTGCCCGTGGTCCACGGACACAGCCTTTACGTCGACTCCCTCTGGGCGCTGACCTCGATCTCCCAGCGGCAGTTCTGGCCCGGGGTGGACTTCGAGCGGCTGGGCGACGGGCGGGTGGAGGGGATTCTCTCCGTCGACGTCTCCGATTGGGAGGCGCAGGGCAACAACGGCAAGCAGGCCATGTACTGCTCGAGCGAGGAGGTGTGCGACGAGGTCTGGGCGCAGCTCAAGCGGAGCCTCAACGACGCCGGGGTCGATGTGCTGGAGGATGCGAACGTGCTGCATTCCTTCCTCGACCCGGACATCGTGTACCCAAATCCGACCGCGGCGGAGAACCTCGAGCCGCTGCTGGTCAACACCGCGGGCTCGTGGAACAACCGCCCCGAGGCGACGACGGCGATCGAGAACCTCGTCCTCGCCTCCGACTACGTTCGCACCCACACCGACCTGGCCACCATGGAGGGCGCAAACGAGGCAGCGCGGCGAGCCGTCAACGGGATCCTGGAGAGGGCAGGGTCCACCCAGCCCCGGTGCCAGGTGTGGCCGCTCTCAGAGCCGGAGATCTTCGCCCCGGCGCGGGCGCTGGACCGGGTTCTGTTCGCTCTCCACCGGCCCGCCCGAGCTGGCGGTCCGCGCCACGGAGGACGGCGCGGATCGAAAGGTCCGACCTGGTCTCGTTGGGAGCCTCCGTCGTGAGGCAGATCTCGCGCCTGCTCTAGATGGCCGTCTCCGGGGAGGTCCAGACGCTGCGCGAGGGATACGCCGCCCTGAATCGGGGCGAGTGGGAGCGCTCGGACGAGTTCCTGCATCCGGAGATCAGCTGGAACTTCATCGAGGGCCAGGGACCGGACGCGCCGGAGACCCTCAGGGGCCGGGCGCAGATCGTCGAGTTCTGGAGCACCTTCTTCGCCGCCTGGGAGGAATGGGAGATGGCCCCCGAGGACTTCGTCGAGGCGCCGAACGGCAAGATCCTCGTCTCGTTGCACTTCCGCGCCCGCGGCGCCGAAAGCGGCTTCCCGATGGAGCTCGACTACTGGCAGGTGATCGACATGCGGGAAGGCAAGGTGCATCGGGTCGACAACTATCTGAGCCGCACGCACGCTCTGCGACGCTTGCGGGCTGCAGGCTTAGGAGGCGCCTCTCACCGAGCGCCGGTGGCGGCCACCTCGGGAGCGGCGACCGGCTCGCCGTCGGCCTCACGGCCCGGACGAAGCGGCGCGCCCGAGACCCCGCAGGTGTACTCGCCGGCAGGCCGCTCGGGCGCGGCGCCGGCTGGTCTCGGCCTCGGGCGCGAGCACGTCGGAGCTGATCGTCAGCCAGGCCAGGATCCCGCCGACCGCGGCGAGCCCGGCGCAGGCCACCATCGCGGTGTCGAACCCGCTGCTCATCTTCGACGGGTCGTAGAACGCGTCGCCGGTCAGGCCCGCGATCAACGGCAGGACGGCGACCGCGAGCAGGCCGCCCACCCGGGAGACCGCGTTGTTGATCCCGGACGCGATCCCCGAGTGACGGGCGTCGGCCGCGGCGAGCACCGTCGCGGTGACGGGCGCGACCACCAGGGTCAGGCCGAGCCCGAACACGATCACCCCGGGGAGGACGGCGGTGACGTAGGCGTCGCCCGGCTCGATCCGGGTCATCAGGAGCAGCCCGGCCGCGATCGCCGAGGGGGCCGATCGGTCGAGCGGGATCCTCGGACCGATTCGCTGGGCCAGGGCGCCCGAACGCGCCGACAGCAGCAGCATCAGCGCGGTCACCGGAAGGGACGCGGCCCCCGCGGCGATCGGCGAGTAGCCGAGCGACACCTGGAGGAAGGCGACGAACAGAAAGAAGAAGCCGCTCAGCGCCGCGTAGACGACGAAGGTGACCAAGTTCGCGGCGCTGAACTGGCGGGAGCTGAAGATCTCGAGCGGCATCATCGGGTTGGGGGTCCGCCGCTCGTGAAGCAGGAAGCGCGGCGAGCGCCGCGATCCCCCCGATCCGCCGCGACCGCAGATACCGGCCGACATGCCCGCGTTCGGCCCCTCGATCAGGGCGTAGGTGGACCCAGCCAGACCGAGCGCCGTAAGCGTCGCGCCCATGTAGTCGAGCCGTCCCCGAGCGGTCGGGTCCGGGTCTCGGGAACATGTCGGGTGGCCATCACGATGACCATGATCCCGAGGGGAATGTTGATCAGGAAGATCGCCCTCCACGAGACCGCTTCGACCAGGTAGCCGCCGAGCAGCGGCCCGATCGCCGCGGCGACGCCGCCCAGGCCGGACCAGGCACCGATGGCGCGCGCCCGGTCGCCGGGGCGAAAGCTCGACTCGATCATCGCCAGGCTCCCGGGGTCAGCAGCGCTCCGCCGATTCCCTGAAGCAACCGGGCGGCGACGAGGAGGGTCGCGTTGGGCGCGGCGGCGCAGACCGCCGACGCGACGGTGAACACGCCGACGCCGAGCGCGAACACACGGCGACGCCCGTGGCGGTCGCCCGAGCGATCCCCCGAGCAGGATCAGCGAGGCGAGCGTGAGCAGGTAGCCGTTCAGGATCCACTGGAGCGAGCTGGTGGACGCGCCGAGGTCGCGGCCGATGTCCGGGAGAGCCACGTTGACCACCGTGCCGTCGAGGAATGCCATCCCCGAGCCGAGCACCGCAACGCCAGCACCCAGCGGCCCGCGGAGCTCTGTGGCTCACCCCGGCGTCGACGGACGAGCGCTCGCTCCCCATGTGGGAGAGCCTAGCGGCGCCCCTCCGCGTGGCTCGAGGCCGCCCGGGGCCCGAGGGTCAGTCGACCAGCTTCAAGGTGTCGACCAGCTCCGCATGCAGCCGCTCGACCTTCTCGTCGGCCGCGTTTCGCTCCAGCCGCCACCGCCTGGCGACCGAGAGGGGGACCACCTCCAAGCGGGCGAGGGCGCCGTCGCAGCCCTCGATTGGGCACGGGTCGCCGGCGTCACCGGACCCAGCCTGGCGCTGGCAGCGCTCGCAGACGAGGACCGTGTAGATGTTGGAGGCGAAGAACCTGCGGGCCAATCAGATCTACTGGCGCTCGGATGATCGGCGGCGGCGCTGGGCGCCGGCTCTCGGGCTCAGGCGGGATGTGGCAGCGAGATGCTACACGCGCCGGTCCGCCGCGACCCCGGCCACCGAGCGCGCAGAACCTTCTTGTCGAACTTGCCGACCGAGGTCTTCGGAACCTCTTCGATGAACTCGAAGCGCTCCGGGATCCACCACTTGGCGACCTTGCCCTCGAGGTGCGCCCGGAGGTCCTCCGCCGCGAGGTCGGATCCCTCGGCGGACCACGCAGGCGCACGGCCGCTCGCCCCACCGCTCGTCGGGCACCGCGATCACCGCGGCCTCGACACGTCCGGGTGGGCCGCCATGGCGTTCTCGAGCTCGACCGACGAGATCCACTCACCTCCGGACTTGACCAGGTCCTTGGTCCGGTCGACGAGCCTGATGTAGGAACCGTGCTCGACCTCGGCGACGTCCCCGGTTCGCAGCCAGCCGTCGTCGGTGAACTTCTCGGCTTCCTCCGGCTCCTCGTAGTAGGCGCGAGCGATCCAGGGCCCCCGGACCTGGAGCTCGCCTCCCGCGTCGGGATCCACCCGGAAGTCGATCAGCGGCAGGATCCGGCCCTGGCTGGCGCGCAGGGCGTAGCCCTCGTCGGTTCGCGGGTCGACCCCCGCGGGCACGCGCGAGGTGGCCGCCAGCGGGCTCGTCTCGGTCATCCCCCAGCCCTGGACCACGGGACGCCGAAGCGCTCCTGGAAGCCGCGGATCAGCGACTCGGGCACCGCGGCGCCGCCGGCCTTCAGCTCCCGCAGGCTCGACAGGTCCGGGGGCGGATCGAGCTCGAGCACGCCGTTCCAGATCGTCGGCACGCCGGCGCTCCAGGTCACCCCCTCGGCTGCGATCAGGTCGGCCAGCGATCGGGGGCTCAGGTCCGGCCCGGGCAGCACCTGCCTGGCGCCGACCATCGCGGCGAGTACGTACGGGATCCCCCAGGCCATCGCGTGGAACATCGGGACCACCGGCATCACGGAGTCGGCCTCGCGGATACCCATCGAGTCCGGCACGGCCGCGCCCAGCGTGTGGAGGACGATCGAGCGGTGCGAGTACAGGACGCCCTTCGGCCGCCCGGTGGTGCCGCTCGTGTAGCACATGGCCGCCGCGGTGTTCTCCGCGAGCTCGGGGAACTCGAAGCCCGGGTCGCCGCCGGCGACGAGCTCCTCGTAGTCGAGCGCCCCGTCGCGCTCGCCCGGCCCGTCCGGCATCACGATCTCGCGCTCGACCCCCTCGAAGCTCGGCATCGCCTCCGCCAGCGACGCGTCGAGGAAGATCACCTTGTCGCCCGCGTGCTCGACGATGTATCGGAGGTCGTCCTCGAACAGGCGGATGTTGAGCGTGTGGAGCACCGCGCCCATGCTCGGGACCGCCAGATAGAGCTCGAGGTGGCGCAGCGAGTTCCAGGCGAAGCTCGCCACACGGTCGCCCGGGCCCACCCCGAGGTCCGTCAGCGCCGCCGCGAGGCGCCGCGCGCGCTCGACCACCCGCCCGTAGGTGGAGCGCTCGACCCGGTCTGGGTTCGGGCGACGATCTCGCGGTCGGCGAACACGCGCTCGGCCCGCTCCGCGATCTGCTTCACGAGGAGCGGGCGATCCATCATCAACCCGTCCATCCGGTCACCGTCCTCCGCTCGGCCACGATGGCGGAGAGTATGATGCGCGGCCGGCTTCGGCCCGAGACGCCTCAGGCGTCGGTGTCGGCTGCCTCGCGGTGGCGCGCTTCGCCGGTGATCTGGTAGCTGATGTACCAGAGCAGATGCCGGGTCGCGCCCACGCCGAGGTTGATCGGGACGAGAATCCTCCGCATGAGCATCCAACTCTATCTACCGGTTTGGAGGCCTATTTCTTCACTGCAAGGGCGCCGCGCCCGACGGGGCGGCCTGGTCGTGAGAGTCACGCTCGTGGGCGAGCACCGGGCGGCCGTCAGAGACCGCCTTGGAAGCGGCGGGATGCGACCTGGTCTCGGCGCCCCCGGGGCCTCGCGCTCGACGGCGACGAAGTGCGGCAGCTCGCGGCGGCGCTGAGGGCGTTCGAGAGCGCCCTGGGCGAAGGAGCGGTCGACGGGTGGTGCTCACCGACTCGTCGAACGCAGCCTCGCCGCGCTCCTGGTGGCGACCAAGATGCTGATCCCGGTCGCCGCGGTCGACGGCGACGACCCGAACCGCCGGCGGAGTCGCGCGCCCGGCTCAACGCCCGCCTGATCGAGCACCTCGCGGATGCGGCGCTTCCGGACGATGCAGCGGCGATCGCCGCTTGGCTGCGCGAGCCGCAACGACCTCCCAAGCCACGAGCGGCGACTAACTCTTCCCGATGAAGGTAGGGATCATCGGCCTCGGCTACGTCGGGCTGCCGCTCGCGGTCGCCTTCGCGGAGGCCGGCTGCGAGGTGGTGGGCGTCGACGCGGACCAGCGACGGGTGGGGCGCCTTCGCCGCAGCGAGTCGGACATCGAGGACATCCCGTCCGAGCGGCTCAGGGCGATCGCCGAGCGGTTCACCGCAACCGACGAGTATCGGGCGCTGGCCGCCTGCGACGCGATCGTGGTCTGCGTTCCCACTCCGCTCGCAAACCACCGCGAGCCGGACCTCTCGTACCTGGTCGACGCCGCGACCCAGCTCTCGCGGGTCCTCCACGAGGGCCGGCTGGTGGTGCTCGAGTCGACGACGTACCCGGGGACCACCCGCGAGCGCCTGCTGCCGATCCTCGAGGAGTCGGGGCTGGCGGCCGGCCGGGAGTTCAACCTCGCCTATTCGCCGGAGCGGATCGACCCCGGCCGCACCGACCACACGATCCGCACCACGCCGAAGATCGTCGGCGGCCTGACCGACGACTGCCGCCGCCGCGCCGCCGAGCTGTATCGGCTGATCTGCGACGAGGTGGTCGAGGTCTCCTCGCCGGAGGTCGCGGAGCTCAGCAAGCTGCTCGAGAACATCTTCCGCTCGGTCAACATCGCGCTCGTCAACGAGCTGGCGCAGCTCTGCGACCGGATGGGGATCAACGTCTGGGAGGTCGTCGACGCGGCGGCCACGAAGCCGTTCGGGTTCATGCGCTTCGATCCGGGACCCGGCATGGGCGGCCACTGCCTGCCCGTCGATCCGTTCTACCTGGCGTTCAAGGCGCGCGAGCACGACTTCTACACCGAGTTCATCGAGCTCGCGGGGAAGCTGAACCAGGCTCAGCCGCAGTTCTGCGTCGAGAAGATCGAGCGCACCCTGAACGACGTCGGCAAGCCGGTGAGCGGGACTCGAATCCTGGTCCTCGGCGTCGCCTACAAGGGCGGGGTCGGCGACCTGCGCGAGGCGCCGGCGCTGAAGATCATCCGGCGCCTGCGGGAGCTGGGCGCCGAGATCTCCTACCACGACCCACACGTCCCCGAGCTGCCCGAGCTCTCGATCGCCTCGGTCGGCGCTCGACGAGCAGTCGCGGAAGCCGACCTCGTCTGCATCGTCACCGCCCACCCCGAGGTCGACCACGAGCGGGTCGTGCGGGAAGCGAAGCTGGTGGTCGACTTCCGCGGCGTCACGAAGGGCATCGAGGCTCCCAATCTCGTGCGGCTGTAGCGATGCGCCGCGTCGGCGCTGGATCGCCCGCCGCAGGGCGCGGCGCCGGGCCGATCGCCTCACCGTGGCCCTCGCGGCGGCGGCGCTCGGGACCGCCGGCACGGTGATCGCCTGGGAGGGAGTGCGGATGGCCCGCCGTCGCGCGCGCCGTCGCCCGTCCGCCGCACGGGCGCGAAGCACCGAGGGCCGGCTGGAGACCGCGAGCCGCGCCACCCAGGACACGGTCGCCGTCCTGGTGGAGGGCTACGAGGCCACCTCGAGGCACGAGACGGTCCTCTTCAACCTGCTGACCGGCTTCGTCGGTCGCCTTCGCGCTGATGAGGCTCTCGACCACGGGCATCCGCGGCGGCTGGTGGCCGGCCGGCAACGTCCGGCTCGGCGGTCGTCACATCCACCACTTCGTCCCGGGGATCCTGATCGCGTTCGGCTCAGGCGCGGTGGCGCTGGTGACCAACAACGCGCGGCTCGAGCAGTACCTCGCGGTGCCGTTCGGCGCCGGGATCGGACTGACCTTCGACGAGGCGGCCCTGCTGCTCGACCTGCGCGACGTCTACTGGACCCGCGAGGGAGTGCTGAGCGTCCAGCTCAGCCTGGGGCTGGCCGCGACCCTGGGAGGGACGATCCTCGCGCTGCGGATGCTTCGCCGCGGCGAGGAGCGGGTCGAGTCCGAGCGGGCGATCCCGCTCCCTGAGCGCCGGCGCCTCAGCCGATCACGCGGTAGCGCGCGAACAGCTCGCCGCCCTCCTCCAGGAGCCACGCCAGCTCGAGGGGGCGCTCGACCTCCGGAAGGCCCGTGACCAGGCCCGGCCCGTCGCCGCCGACGAGCTTGGGGCGTGGGTCACGAACAGCTCGTCGACCAGGCCGGCGTCGATGAGCTGGGCGTGCAGGCGGGGGCCGCCCTCGCACAGCAGCGCCCGGACCCCCGCTCGACCCGCAGGTAGCGGAGCATCTCCGCGAGGTCGACGGCGCCGGAGTGGCGGACGACCCTGACGGGCGTCTCGGTCTCCGGAGGCTCGGCGTCGGACGCGGTGAAGATCAGCACCCGGCCCCCGCCGGCGGTGAACAGGGGGGCGTCCCAGGGCAGGTCGAGCCGGCCGCTGACGATCACCATCAACGGGTCGTGCGGAAGCCCCCGGCGCTCGCGGCGCGAGCGCTTCTCGGAGTCGGCGACGACTCGGCCGTAGCGCTCGACGCGCATCGTGCCCGGCGCCGATCATCACCGCGTCCACCTTGGTGCGCAGACCGACCAGCATCTGGGTGTCGGTGTCGCTGCCGATCGCGCCGGAGCGCCCGTGCAGGGTGGCCATGCCGTCGAGCGTGATCGCGAAGTTGGTGACGACGTACGGCCGGTCGTCCGCGAGCCTGTTCGACGAGTTCGAGGTCGCGCAGCTGGTCGACGACCGTGGTCGGGCCGGGGTCTGGAAGCAGCCGGCGCATGGTCTGGCAGGCTAGCCGTCGTCAGGCTTCGATCTCGGACAGGTGATCGACGTTGGCCTGATCGTCGCCGGATCGGCGCTCGGCTGGGCCGTCGAACCAGGCGTCGAGGATCTCGCCGAGCTCGGCGTCGGAGGTGGCACGCAGGCTGAGCGCGAGGACGTTGGCGTCGTTCCACTTCCGCGCCCCGCCGCGCTGTCGGCGTCCCGGCACAGGGCCGCCCGGACGCCCGGAGACCTTGTTGGCGGCGATCGACGCGCCGGTGCCGGTCCAGCAGCAGACGATCGCCTGCTCGGCGCGGCCCTCGGCCACGTCGCGCGCGGCGGCCTCGCTCGCCCAGGCCCAGTCGTCCCGCTCAGCGTCGGCGAGCGCGCCGTGCGCGATCGGCTCGTGACCGCGGCGGCGGAGCTCCTCGACGACGAGCTCGCCACGCCCACCAGCTCGTCCGCTGACGACCGACACGCGCATGGCCGACAGCTTAGGTGCGTGCGCCAGCGGCCGTTCCGAGGGACCGCTAATCGCAGCCAGTCGAAGCTGCGGCCGGTGAGCTCCTCGAGTCGCTTCACGTCCTCGCGGAAGAGGTCGCGAGCCAGTCGCGAAGTCCGGGCGGGAGCTCGGGCTTCTCCACCTCGCCGGCGCCGCGGGTCGTGGACGATCCGCTCGACCAGCCAGCGGAGCGACTCCGGCAGGCGGTCGAAGTTTCGGTCGAGGGCTCGCAGGCCGGGAAGGCGGACCGCCTGGTCCATGATCCGGAAGCGCGAGCCGCTCTTCGCGGTCCCCGTCTCCCACTCGCGCTCGAACTGCTCGGAGGTGAACGTCGGGATCGACCCCGAGGAAGGCGAAGACGCGCCGCATCGTCGCCGGGCGCTCGCTCCTTCAGCTCCTCGCGGCTCGGACGATCTCGATCCGGTCGGCCCGAAGGCCGTTGTCGAGATACGGCTCGAGCTGGAACGCGTAGCGGCTTCGGGCCACGTAGGAGCTCTGGGGTCGGCGAACGCCTCGGTCAGCTCGCGGTCCTCGTAGCCTCCGCCCACGTTGTGGAGGTAGTGCGACAGCATGCGGTCGATCGGGTTGCGGACCACGTAGATCAGCCGCGGCTCGCCGAGCACGGAACGCATCCGCTCCGCCACCCCGGCGAACCGAGGCCGGTTCGTGTAGTGCGGGAGAGCTCTCGCCGCGGACCGGGGCGTCGGGGTCGAAATGGGCGCCGTACCAGTCCGCCCCGAGCGGCCAGTTGAGCTCGGCCACGAAGAAGTTGAGCTCCTTGGGACGCGACATCTCGATCTCGGGATGGAGGTTGAGGTAGTGATGGAGGCTCGTCGTCCCGCACTTGAGGCCGCCGATTATCAGCAGGTTGGGGAGCGCCGTCCGGCGACCGCCCGAGGCCGCGCCGCGCGTCGGCGGCGCTCGGCGGCAAAGCGCTCGTGCGCACGCGCCACCATCGCCTCGTCGGCGGGATCGCGCGGGACGGCGTCAGCCGGCGCCAAGCCTCTTGGCCGCCTCGCGGAAGTTCTTGACCGTCGCGGTTGGCGGCTTGCGCCCGTCGAGCTTCTCGCCGTTGCGATTCACCCAGATCACGGGGACGTTCATCTTCAGGACCGGGGCGACGTCGGTGTCGTAGCCGCTGCCGATGTGCACCCACCCCTTCTTGCCGCCGATCCGACGCGCGCACTCCTTGAAGTGGGCTGGGTCGGGCTTGTAGCTGCGCACCTGCTGAGCGGTGACCACGAGGTCGAGCTCGGTTCGCAGGTGACGACGGGAGACGCCCAGGAGCTTGTCGTCGATGTTGGAGACGATCCCCACCTCGTAGCGCTTCGAGAGCCGGTCCATGGCCGCGTTCGCCTCGCGGAAGGGCAGCCAGCGGGCGACGCTGTCGGGCAGGAACTGGGCGCGAGAGGGCTCCAGCTCCCAGCCGATCTCCTTCGCGGCCCGCACGGTCGCGCGACGCAGGACCTCGGCGTAGAGCTCGTAGGAGCCCCGAATGATCTCCGCCTGGATCTCGAAGAACCGGGCGAGGAACGGCTCCTCCTCGAAGCTGAACCCGTCCCGTCAGCCTCCTTCTTGAAGGCGTCGAGGATCCCCTTCTCCCAGTCGATCAGGGTGCCGTAGCAGTCGGCGGTGACCCAGTTGATGTCCTTGAGCTTCGGTAGAGGCATGGTGACGGTGATCCAGGCGCGATCGGTGTTGGCGCGCCGGGGCGCGAGATTATGGCAAGCGCCACATTTCCCCCGTCCGCGCCGACTCGTGAGCGGGCGCTCGCAACCGGGACGCGTCCCTTCGGATAGGCTGCGCCGCCCCGATGCGGAACGGCTTCACCGCGCCTCTCTGATGGACCTGCTCGAGTACCAGGGCAAGCAGCTGTTCGCGAAGCACGGCGTGCCCGTCCCGCCGGGCAGGCACGCGGACACCGTTTCCGCCGCGGTCGAGGCCGCCGAGGAGGTCGGCTATCCGTGCGTGGTCAAGGCGCAGGTGCGGATCGGCAAGCGCGGCAAGGCGGGCGGGATCAAGATCGCCAACGATCGCGACGAGGCGCTGAAGCACGCCGAGGCCATCCTCGGGATGGACATCCGGGGGTTCACGGTCCACGAGGTCTGGGTCGAGGCGGCGTCGAAGATCGACGCCGAGTACTACGCGTCGGTGATTCTCGACCGATCCGAGAAGAAGCTCCTGGCGATGCTGTCGCGAATGGGCGGCATGGACATCGAGGAGATCGCCGAGGCCGATCCCTCGGCCCTCGTCCGGCGTCACATCGAGCCCGGCGAGGAGCTTCACCGCCGAGGCCGCAGGGCAGCTCGCGATCGACGCCCACATCGACGAGGACGCGAGCGGCCGGCGTCGGCGAGACCTGCTGCTGAAGCTGCACGAGGTCGCGATCGCCGAGGACGCCACCCTGATCGAGGTCAACCCGCTGATCGTCACCTCGGACCGCGAGGTGGTCGCCCTCGACTCGAAGATCACGATCGACAACAGCGCCCTGTACAGGCACGAGGAGCTGGCCGAGCTGCGGGATCGCTCGGCCGAGGACCCGCAGGAGCGGATGGCCGAGGAGAAGGGGCTCACGTACGTGAAGCTCGGCGGCGACGTCGGCATCCTCGGAAACGGCGCAGGGCTCTGCATGTCGACGCTCGACGTGGTCGCTCAGGCGGGCGGCAAGCCGGCGAACTTCCTCGACGCCGGGGGCGGCTCGAAGGCCGACACGATCGTCGACGCGCTCGAGGTGATCACGTCGGACGAGAACGTGCAGCGCGATCCTGTTCAACATCTTCGGCGGGATCACGCGCTGCGACGAGATCGCCAAGGGGATCATCGAGGCCTCGGCCAAGACCGCGATCGAGGTGCCGCTGGTGGTCCGGCTCGACGGCACGAACTCCGAGGAGGGGCTCGGGCTCCTCGCCGACGCCGACCTGCCGGACCTGCACGTGGAGAAGACGATGCTCGGCGCGGCCGAGCGCGTCGTGGAGCTCGCGCACGTCTGATGGCCATCATCGTCAACGACGAGACCAAGCTCGTGATCAGCGGCCTGACCGGCCGCGAGGGCACCTTCCACGGGCTGCGCAACCGCGATTACGGCACCGACGTGGTGGCCGGCGTCACCCCGGGAAAGGGCGGCCAGGACGTGGAGGGCATCCCGATGTTCGACACGATCGCCGAGGCGGTCTCCGAGCGCGGCGCCAACACCTCGATGATCTTCGTCCCGGCGCGGTTCGCGGCCGCGGCGATCGAGCGAGGCGATCGAGGCGGGCGTGCACACCGTGATCGCGATCACCGAGGGGATCCCGGTCTACGACATGCTTGCGGGTCTACTGGCAGGCGCAGCGAGGCTGGAGTCCGGCTGATCGGCCCCAACTGCCCCGGCGTCCTCTCGCCGGGGAAGTCGAACGTCGGGATCATCCCCGCCCAGTTCTTCGATCCGGGCTCGATCGGGGTGGTGTCGAAGTCGGGCACCCTCACCTACCAGATCGGCAACGAGCTCAAGCAGGCCGGCGCCGGCAACTCCTCGATCGTCGGGATCGGCGGGGATCCGATCATCGGCTCGGACTTCATCGACATCCTCACCCTGTTCGAGGAGGATCCCGAGACCGAGCTGATCGTGATGGTCGGCGAGATCGGCGGCGACGCCGAAGAGCGCGCGGCAGACTTCATCGCGGAGCAGGTCTCCAAGCCGGTGGTCGCATACATCGCGGGGTTCACCGCTCCGCCCGGCAAGCAGATGGGCCACGCGGGGGCGATCATCTCCGGCTCCTCCGGCACCGCCGAGGCCAAGAAGGAGGCCCTCGAGGCGCGCGGCGTCACAGGTCGGCCGCTCGCCGACCGAGGCCGCCAGCTCGCCGTCGAGGCGATCGGCGCCCGGACGTAACGCCCGGTCGCCAGGTCGGCGGGCGTGGACAAGCCGCGTAGCCCGCTGGTCGTAGGCGCCACCGATGGGTGGGTCGACCGGGCGGCGCCCGGAGCGTTCCTATACTCGCGGCATGGCCGATCGAGGTGATCAGCTTCGCCCGCGGCGCGCCGAGCGCCGACATCCTGCCCGCCGAGGCGGTGCGGGAGGCCGCCCAGCGACGCGCTCGCCGACGACTGGGAGCGGGCGCTCTCCTACGGCACCGGGGTGGGCCACCCCGGCCTGCGGGAGTGGATCGCTGAGCGCCATGGGGTCGAGCGGAGCTCAGGTGATGGTCACCAACGGCTCGCTCGAGGCCGGCGCGATGCTCTTCCAGCATCTGGCCGGAGCCCGGGGATCGGGTGATCGTCGAACAGCCCTCCTACGACCGGACGCTGCTGCTTCTCGAGCGGCTCGGCGCCGAGCGGGTCGGAGTGGCTCTCGAGGACGACGGGATCGACGTCGAGGAGCTCGAGCGGGCGGCTGGGCGAGTTCGCCGGTCGCGCTTGGTCCACGTGATCCCCAACTTCCACAACCCGGCGGGGTGCACGCTCTCGGAGGCGAAGCGGCAGCGCTTGGTCGAGCTCGCTGCCGAGCACGGCTTTTGGCTCTTCGAGGACGACCCCTATCGCGAGCTGCCATTCGAGGACGACCCACCGCCGACGATGCTGTCGCTCGACGGCTGCGGATCGGGTGATCCACTCGTCGTCGTTCTCGAAGACGGTCAGCCCGGGGGTGCGCGTCGGCTATCTCGTCGGCCCGACGACGAGATCAAGAGCGCTCGCCAAGTGGGCCAACGAGACCTACATCTCGCCGAACATGCTCGCCGAGTCCGTGGTCTGGGAGCTCTGCCGCTCCGGCGCCCTCGACGAGAACATCGCGTTCGTGAAGGGCGCGCTGCGCGACCGACGTGACGCGCTGGTCGGCGCGCTCGGCGAGCAACTTCCCGAGGCTGAATTCGTGGTCCCGGGCGGCGGCTACTTCCTCTGGCTGACGCTCGACGACGACGTCGACACCGCCGAGTTGCTCGCCGCCGCCCTCGAGGAGCGGGTCGCCTTCGTCGCGGGCCCCGACTTCATGCTCGAGGGCGGGCGCTCCAGCCTGCGCCTCTCGTTCGCGAGCGTCCCGCCCGACCAGATCGCGGAGGGGGTCGCTCGAATCTGCGCGGGCCCTCGAGCGGATCCGGGCCGCGAGCCCGGCCTGAACGCACCCGATCCTCCGGCGTGGGCGCTCTCGACCGCCGGCGTACTCGGCACCTTTTTACCTGCGCGTTACATCCTCCTTATGGCTTGCGCCTAGCCTGAATCGCGATCGATCAGTTCACGACCGCAGCACAGGAGGTGAGCCAACGATGACCCCGATCACGATGGTGGAGGGAGCGCGGAAGCTGGATCGCGGTCAGCGAGCGCAAGCTCGCCGAGCGTCGGTTCTCGGCCCTGGCCTCGGCCGTGCGGGAGCACGAGGCATCGGTTCGTCGCCGGGAGTACGCGATGCGCCCCCAGGATCAGGCCCTGTATCGCCGCCTGCGCCAGATCTGCGGCGACCTGTCGAGCTAGCGCCCGTAGCGGTCGGAGCTCAGCTCGAGCTGCTCGGGTAGTGGCGGGCCGCGGCGGGGGTGACGGGTCGGCGCGAACCGACACCGTCTCGGCGACGCTCCGCGAGACGACGTGGCGCCCGTCCTCGGAGCTCAGCACGACCTCGTCTCGTGCCGGAGTCCTCCAGGGTTCCGTCGAGGCCCGGGCTGGAGGCCGGCGGCCTTCAGGTAGTGGAGGATCTCCTCGGCCTCGTTCTCGAACCGCAGCACGTGCACGGTCGCTCCCGACTCGACGTCGGCAAGCAGCGCCCCCTCCTCGCGGACTCCCTCGACCAGCGGGTGTCCGTGCGGGCAGGTCTTGGCGTCGCCGATCGCGGCCAGCATGCGCTCCTCGAGCACCGGCGACATCGCGTGCTCGAGCCGCTCGGCCTCCTCGTGGACCTCGTCCCACGGGACCCCGAGGACGTCGGTGAGGAAGCGCTCGATCAGGCGGTGGCGCCGCACGATCGCCTGCGCGTGCTCGCGGCCGTCGGCGGTGAAGGCGAGCGACTTGTCGGAGAGCCGTCTCCACGTACCCGTCGCGCTCGAGCCGGCCGATCATCTCGTGGACGGTCGGCGCGGAGAGCTGCATCGCTCGGGCGATGTTGGCCCCGGTGATCGGCAGGCCGGCCTCGTGGAGCCAGAACATGATCTGGAGGTACTCCTCCTCGGCGACGGTGGCATGCTCGGTGCTCACGCCAGTCGAGTCTAGCGAAGGGCACGCCGCGCCCTCACCGGACGCAGACCGCCCCTGCTCGTATAGGTTGGCCGCGCCGTGACCACGGTTCGCGAAGCCGCCTACGAGCTCTTCCGCTCCCAGGGGATGACGACGATGTTCGGCAACCCCGGCTCCACCGAGCTGCCGATGCTCGACGGCTTCCCGGACGACTTCAGGTACGTCCTCGGCCTGCAGGAGGCCGTGGTCGTGGGCATGGCGGACGGGTACGCGCAGGCGTCGGGCCGGCCCGACCCTCGTCAACCTCCACACGGCGCCAGGGGTGGGCAACGCGATGGGGGCGATCTTCAACGCCCAGGCCAACAAGTCCCCGCTCGTGATCACCGCCGGCCAGCAGGTGCGGGCGATGATCACGCTTCAGGCCAACCTGACCAACCGGGACGCCACCCGGCTCCCGCATCCGTTCGTCAAGTGGAGCTACGAGCCCGCCCGCGCCGCAGGACGTGCCCGGCCGCTCTGGGCGCGCGCCACCCACACTCGCGACGCTGCCCCCGCGCGGGCCGGTGTTCGTCTCGATTCCGATGGACGACTGGGTCGGCCGAGGCGGACCCCGACGGCGATGCCGCAGGCGATCGAGCGCTCGGTAGCGGCCGCGCCGGCGCCGACCCCGAGGCGATCAGCTCGCTCGCCGAGAGGCTCGCGGCGGCCGAAGGCGCCGGTGCTGGTCGTCGGGCCGGACGTCGACGCCAGCGGCGCCTGGGACGCGGCGGTCGCCCTGGCCGAGCGCCAGCGCCTTCCCGTGTGGGCGACCCCCGCTCCCGGGGGAGGGCGAATCGGCTTCCCGGAGGGCCATCCGAACTTCCGCGGCACGCTGCCGCCGGCGATCGGGCCGCTCGGCGAGATGCTCGCGGGCCACGACCTGGTGCTCGTGGTCGGGCAGCTCGGTGTTCCCCTACTACCCCTACATCCCCGGCCCCCTGCTGCCGGAGGGCACCGCCCTCGTGCAGATCACCAGCGACCCCGACGAGGCCGCCGAGGGCCCCGATGGGCGAGGCGATCGTCGCCGACGTCCGGCTCACGCTCGAGGCGCTCCTCGGCCAGGTGCCGGAGTCCGATCGCCCCGCCCCCGAGCCGCTCGGCGCCGCCCGAGGCTCCAGCCGGAGTCCGACCCCCTGAGCCCCTCGTACGGTCCACGCGACGCTCGGCGAGGCGCTTCCCGGACGACGGCATCGTCGTGCTCGAGTCGCCGTCGAGCACGATGGCGCTTCGCAACCAGCTTCGGCTCTCGCGCCCGGGAGCTACTACTTCGGCGCCGGCGGCGGCCTCGGGTTCGGCCTGGCCGGCCGCCGTCGGGCGTCCAGCTCGCCGAGCCGAGCCGCCCGGTCGTCTGCGTGATCGGCGAGGGCTCGGTGCAGTACGCGGTGACCGCGCTTTGGTCGGCGGTCGCATACGACGTCCCGGTCACCTTCCTCGTGCTTCGAAACGAGGAGTACTCGATCCTCAAGTGGTTCGCCGACCTCGAGGAGGTCTCGGGCGCCCCGGGCCTCGACCTGCCCTCCCTGGACACGGCGGCGATAGCCGCCGGCTACGGGTTGAAGTCGCGAACGGTCGCGAGGGCTCGACGAGCTCCGCGAGGAGCTGTCGACGGCGATCGCCTCAGAGCCGCCCGAGCTGATCGAGATCGGCGTCACTCCGGGCATGGCCCTGTTCTGAGCGATGCCGACCTGGGTGGCTCGAAGCGTGATCGCCCCCGAGGGTCGCCGGCCCGAGCCCCGACCGCGCCCCCGACTGGGTCGCCGCCGGCACGCCCCAGCCGCTTCGCAGCGAGCTCGAGGCGCTGCTCGGGCGCGATCGGGTCCTCGTCCCGCCCGCTCGACCTGGTCCGCTACGCCTCCGACGCGAGCCCGTATCGCCTCTTTCCCGAAGGTCGTGGTGATGGCCCGCGACGCCGAGGACGTCTCGGCGACGCTCGACTACGGGCGGCGAAGCGGGCATCGCCGGTCACGCTGCGCTCCGGGGGCACGCGCCTGAACGGCCAAGGCCAGGGAGACGGAATCCTGGTCGACGTCCGCCGCCACTTCACCGGCGTCACGGTCGAGGATGGCGGAGAGCTCGCCCGGGTCGGCCCCGGCACGGTCCTGGGACACGCGAACCGCGTGCTGGCGCCGTACGGCCGAAAGCTCGGCCCGGACCCGGCGAGCACCGACTTCGCCACGGTCGGAGGCGTGATCGCCAACAACTCAGGGGGGATGCGCTGCGGCATCCTCCACGATTCCTACTCGACCGTCCGGGCGCTCACCCTGCTGCTTCGCCTCGGGGACGATGATCGACACCGCCGCCCCGGACGCCGAGGAGCGCTTCGCCGAGCTCGAGCCGGAGCTCGCCGCGCGGCCTGGTGGAGATCCGCGACGAGATCCGCGCGGACACCGAGCTCGCCGATCGGATCAGGCGGAAGTTCCAGATCAAGAACACGACCGGGTACCGGCTGTGCGCCTTCCTCGACGCCGATACGCCGCTCGAGATCTTCCGGCGGCTGGTGGTCGGCTCGGAGGGAACGCTGGCGTTCGTCGCCGAGGCCGTGTTCGAGACCGTCCCGCTGCTTCCGCGCACGATCACCAGCTGGGTCCACTTCGAGGGAATCGGAGCCGCGGCCGAGCCGGTGCCGGGCCTGGTCGCCGCCGGGGCAAGCGCGGTCGAGCTGATGGTCGCGCCCGCCTTGATCGCCGCCGGACACTCGATTCCGGGAACGCCCGTCCTACTGGCGGGATCTGCCGCCGGAGTCGGCCGCCCTGTTGATCGAGTTCCGATCTGACGACGGCGGCGGACCTCGACGAGATGGAGGCCGCTGCGCGCGCGGCGCTCGGCGAGCGCCGGCTCCTGCGCGATCCGGAGTTCACGCGCGACGATCGAGGTGACCGAGGTCTCGTGGCGGGTCCGGGAGGGCATGCACGGGATCGTCGGCAGGCTCCGTCCCCGGGGTACGGCGCTGATCATCGAAGACGTCTGCGTGCCGCCCGAGCGGATCGCCGAGTCGGCGACCGACATCCAGGCGCTGCTCGCAAAGCACGGCTTCCTGACCGGAGTCGCGGGCCACGCCTCGGCCGGCAACCTCCACTTCATGCTGACCCCGGAGTTCTCCGAGGCCGCGGAGCGGGATCGCTACGAGGCCTTCATGGGCGAGCTCGTCGACCTGGTCGTCGACAAGTACGACGGCTCGCTGAAGGCCGAGCACGGCACCGGGATCAACATGGCGCCCTACGTCGAGCGCGAGTGGGGGACCAAGGCGACCGAGCTGATGTGGCGGGTGAAGCGGCTCGCCGACCCGGAGGGAGTGCTGGCGCCGGGCGTGGTGCTGAACGACGACCCCGGCGTCCACCTGCGAAACCTGAAGACGACGCCGGAGATCGAGGAGGTCGCCGACACCTGCGTCGAGTGCGGGTTCTGCGAGCCGGTCTGTCCCAGCCGCCACCTGACCACCACGCCGCGCCAGCGGATCGCGCTGCGGCGCGAGATCGCGCGCCAGCCCTCGGGATCGCCGCTCGAGCGGGCGCTTCGCACCGAGTACGAGTACGACGGGATCGAGACCTGCGCCGCCGACGGCGCCTGCGTTCTCGCGTGTCCGGTCGGGATCAACACCGGCACCCTGATCAAGGAGTTCCGGGCCGCGGGTCACGGCGCGCGCCGCCGAGCGCTCGGCGCTGCGGCTCGCGCGCCGGTTCAGGACCGCCGAGCGGGCGGCGAGGGCGGGGCTGCGGATCGGCGGAGCGCTTCGGCGCGTCGCCGGGGATCGTCCGCTGCGCGCGGCCACCCGCGGGGCGCGCCGCGTGCTCGGCTCCGAGCTGGTCCCCGAGTGGGTCGCCGGAATGCCGTCCGCCGCGCCCCGGGCCCTCCCGCGCTCGGACCCGCGCCGACCCGGCCGCCGTCTACTTCCCCGCCTGCATCAACAGGGTCTTCGGGCGCTCGCCCGGGGACGCTCGGGTCGAGGCTCGTGCCCGTCGCCCTCGTCGCGGTCTCCGAGCGGGCCGGGTCGCCGCTTCGGATCCCGCCCGACGTCGCCGGGCGCTGCTGCGGAACCCCATGGGCGTCCAAGGGGTACACGGACGGCCACGCGTGGATGGCGAACCACACGATCGAGAGCCTGTGGCGATGGAGTGACTCGGGGCGCCTGCCGATCGTCGTCGACGCGAGCTCGTGCACGCATGGGCTCGCCGTCGAGACCGCCCCTGCTCTGAGCGAGGCCAATCGCGAACGACACTCCGCGCTCGAGTTCGTCGACGCGGTCGCCTGGGCGACGGATCGCCTTCTGCCGAGCCTCGAGCCGCCACCGGCCAAGCTTCGATCCGCGGCAATTCATCCGACCTGCTCGAGCCGTCACCTCGGGATCGACCGCCGGCTCGCGCACCCTCGCGGCGGCGCTGGCCGAGGAGGTGTTCGTCCCTCCCTCGGCGGGATGCTGCGGGTTCGCCGGCGATCGCGGCTTCCTTCACCCCGAGCTGACGCAAGCCGCGACCAGCGACCAGGCCGCCGAGGTCGCCTCGCGCGGCTTCGACGCCTACCTGTCGAGCAACCGGACCTGCGAGGTCGGCATGGAACGCGCCACGGGAAGGCCCTACGTGCACGCCGTCCAGGCACTCGAGGAGTTGACGCGGGCGGGCTGACGCCGCCCGGCCGCCGCCTACGCTCGCTCGCGCCAGGGTGGAGACCACGGCCTCGTAGACGCCGTCGCCGTTTCGGCCCTCGGTGACCGTCACATTGGCCCTCCCGGCGATCGCGGCGCGCAGTCCCGGATCTCTCTCGGGCCCGTTCGCGACCACGAAGAAGCGGCCCACCGCGCGCGCCGCGTCGAGGTCCTCGACCGAGTCGCCGACCGCAATGCACTCTTCCGGCTCATATCCCCGCGCTCGGCCATGCCAGGCGACCGCGTTTGCCTTGCTCGCCCCTCCGGGCACCAGGTGGTAGGCGTGTGCCGGGCCTTCCAGGCCCTCCATCGGACGGGCGATCGCGCCGTTGTCGAGGAATCGCAGGTCATCGTGTCCGTGGAGGGCGAGGACCGCGTTGGCTGCCTCGACATCGACCAGGCCGCGAAAGAGGTGGGACAGCACGCGATCCTTGTGCCACGGCCGATGCCACTCGAGCCGATCCGGAAAGCGGGCGAACAGCAGGCCGGGAATTCCCTCGCGGATCATCCGTTCGGCGGGGGTGCCCTCCTCGTTCGGGGTCCAATCTCCCGTCAGAAAGGTGCGCTCGCCTTCGATCACGACTCCACACCCGGCCTCGTAGATGTAGGAGCTCTGGCCGAGCAGACGCGCGTCCGCCATCACCTGGGCCTCGCGGCGTCCGGACATGATCACCACCTCGGCCCCGGCACGGTGGCAAGCCTCGAGAGCCCGCGCCTGCATCAGGGAGAAGCCTCCGTCGGCGTCTCGAAACAGCGAGCCGCGGTGTCCCAGCAGGGTTCCATCGAGGTCGGTGTAGACGCAGCGCAGCCCCACGGCCGGCCAACGGTACAAGGCGCACGCCGCGCTACGTTAGGCGCCGGATGACCCGATGGCGCCTCGCCGATCACGTGCTCGACCTGTCGACCCCGCTGGCGGCGGGGATCGTCAACGTCACCGATGACTCGTTCTTCGAGGGCGCCCGCAGCGTCACGCCTGAGGCGGCGATCGACGACGGGCTCGGCCTGGTGGATGGCAGGCTTCGATCTGCTCGACGTCGGTGCGGTTCCGGCTCGAAGCGGCCCCGCGGTCGCGACTCGAGAGCGAGGTCGCGCGGCTCGTCCCGGCGGTCGAGGGGCTCGCCCGGCGTTCGGGTGTGCCGGTGAGCGCCGACACGTTCGAGGTCGAGGTCGCAAGGCGTGCGCTCGACGCGGGGGCCGCGGCGATCAACGACATCTCCGGCGGCGCCGACCCCGCGATGCTGCGCCTGGTCGCCGAGCGTGGATGCGGCTACGTGCTGATGAACATCGACGGCAGGCCCAGGGCGGATCGAAGGCCTCGCGAGCGCGCGGACCCGGTCGCCGACCTGGCGACGTGGTTCGCCGAGCGGATCGAGGCGGCGCTGTCGTGCGGGGTCGACGAGGAGCAGATCGCGCTCGACCCCGGTCTCGACTTCGACCTCTCCGTGGACGACGACCTCGAGATCCTCGCTCGACTCGGCGAGCTTCGACGCGCTCGGGCGCCCGCTCTACGTGGCGCTGTCGCGGAAGGACTTTCTCGGAGCCGTTCTCGCCGGGTCCTGGGAGGGCCGCTCGCCTCCCGCCGAGCGAGAGTGGGCGACAGCCGGGGCGGTTGCACTTGCGGTGGCGGGCGGCGCGGACATCCTGAGGCTTCACGACCGAAGCGCCCTCGACTCACTGCGGACCGCCGCGGCGATCATCGGTCCCGCGGCGAGAGCGAGCGCCGGACCAGGGGACGACGATGGTTAGTCCCCGCGCCGCCGCGTCCGCGGGATGGGAGCACGCGATCGAGCCCGGCCGCCTCGACGGCCGGCTCGTCGCAGAGCGGCTCGAGCCGGCTCGAGCCGCCGAGCTGGGCGGCCTCCCGGACTCGTTGTCGAGCGAGCTGGCGGCGGCCCTGCGGGCGGCAGGGGTGGAGTCGCTCTTCTCCCACCAGGTCGAGGCGGTTGAGGCGGCGACCCAGGGCAACACCGTCGTCACCAGCGGCACCGCGTCGGGCAAGTCGCTTTGCTTCAACCTCCCCGTCCTCGACGACCTGGGTCGCGACCCCGCGCGTCGCGCGCTTTACCTCTACCCGACCAAGGCGCTTGCCCAGGACCAGGCGCGCCAGCTCTCGGAGCTTCGCTTCTCGCCGCTTCGGCAGGCGATCTACGACGGCGACACGCCGCGCGAGGATCGACCGGCGCTTCGCAGGCGCTCGAACCTGGTGCTCACGAACCCCGACATGCTCCACGTCGGAATCCTGCCCCACCACAAGGGCTGGGGCGAATTCTTCGCCGGCCTCGGCTGGGTCGTCGTCGACGAGGCCCACACCTATCGGGGCGTGTTCGGATCGCACGTCGCCAACGTCCTTCGCCGGCTGCGCAGGGTCGCGGCCCGCTACGGCTCCGCCCCGCGCTTCGTGCTCGCCTCGGCGACGATCGCGAATCCGCTTGAGCTGGCCGAGCGCCTCGTCGGTGAGCCCTTCCGGCTGATCGACTCCGATGGAGCACCTCGCGCCGAGCGCCGGATCGCGGTCTGGAACCCGCCGGTGATCGACCAGCGGTCGATGGCCCGCCGATCGGTGCTCTCGGAGTCGGCAGAGCTTCTGGCTGACCTGGTTGCGGCGGGCCTTCGGACGATCTGCTTTCTGCGCAGTCGGAGGGGCATCGAGCTGATCCAGCGGTTCGTCCGGATGCGCCTCGATGAGCTCGACCACGGTGAGCTCGGCGCCCTGATCGCTCCATACCGGGCCGGGTACACGCCCTCGCAGCGACGGGACATCGAAGCGCGCCTCGCCGCGGGCGAGCTGCTCGCGGTGGTCGCCACCGATGCGCTGGAGCTGGGGATCGACATCGGGTCGCTCGATGCGGCGATCTGCGTCACCTTCCCGGGAACCGTCGCGAGCCTTCGCCAGATGTGGGGCCGGGCGGGCCGGCGGAGCGAGGGGATAGCGATGTACGTGGCCGGCCAGGACGGGCTCGACCAGTTCTTCTGCCGCCATCCCGACGAGTTCCTCGAGCGCCCGGTGGAGGCGGCGATCCTCGACCACCGCAACGAGCGAATTCAGGGCGCCCACCTGCTCGCGGCGGCCTACGAGGTGCCGCTGTCGGGGAGCGATGACGATGTGTTCGGGGAAGGCTGGCGCGAGCGCGCCGACGCCTTGGTGGCCTCGGGGGAGCTTCGCCGGGGCCGCGACGGGAACTATCTGCCGCGCACCCCGCGTTTTCCGGCCGGCGACATTTCGTTGCGCTCCGCTTCGGCGGATTCGGTCGCGATCGTCGACGCGGGATCCGGCGAGCTGCTCGGCGCAGTCGAAGCCGAGCGCGCCTTCACGACCGTCCACCCAGGCGCCGTCTACCTGCACCTGGGGCGCTCGTACGAGGTTCGCGAGCTCGACGTCGACGCTCGCCGTGCGGTCGTCGATCCGTTCGAGGGCGACTGGTACACCCAGCCGAGGCGCGAGACGGAGGTCTACGTGGAGCGCATGCTCGCCAAGTCCGACGCGCCGCTCGAAGCGGCGACGACCAACGGGTCGGGTGGCGCGATCGGTGCCGACCCGTCCGTCTCGGCGTTCGAGCTCTTCTTCGGTGAGGTCTCGGTGACCGAGCAGGTGACCGCCTTCCAGCGAAAGAGGCTTTCCGATCACGAGGTCATCGACATGATCGCGCTGGAGCTTCCCGAGACCAACTTTCCGACCCAGGCTCTCTGGTACGTGCTCGGCGACGAGCTGGTCGGTCCCGACGTCATGCCCCCGGAGGTGCTGCTCGGCGCCCTCCATGCCACTGAGCACGGGCAGATCGCCGTCCTGCCGCTGCTCGCGATGTGCGACCGGTGGGACATCGGCGGGCTGTCCACCAACGTCCACTTCCAGACCGGCCGGCCCACGATCTTCATCTACGACGGTCATCCGGGCGGAGTCGGGATCGCGAGGCGAGGCTTCGATGTGTTCGGCCGCCTGGTTGGCGATGCGACGAAGCTGATCGGCGAGTGCCCGTGCGCGGACGGGTGCCCCTCCTGCATCCAGAGCCCCAAGTGCGGAAACCTCAACGAGCCGCTCCACAAACGGGGCGCGCTCGAGTTGATGACGGCGATGCTGGCCCGCGCCGGCGCGAAGGCCTGAAAGGGCAGCTTGTCGCGCGGGCGCCAGATCGCGGTGATCGGCAGCTCCGAGGCCGACGAACGGTTGGCCGGGCCCGCGGAAGAGGTGGGACGCCGCCTTGCCGAGGCGGGCGCGACCGTGGTGTGTGGAGGCCGCGGAGGCGTCATGGAGGCGGCGGCACGCGGCGCGCGCCTGGCGGGTGGGGATGTGATCGGGATCCTCCCCGGCGAGGAACCCGACGCCGCCAACGCGCATGTGACTCACGTCGTCGCAACGGGCATCGGCCAGGCACGCAACCTCGCGGTGGTCGCGTCGGCCGATGCGGTGATCGCGATCGGCGGGGAGTGGGGGACCCTGACCGAGATCGGGTTCGCCCGTCGGCTTGCCCGGCCGGTGATCGCGCTGGAGGGCTGGACCGCCGGTGGCGCCGGCCCGGGGGACGGTGGCCTCGGGGTGGAGGTGGCGGCTGATCCGGCTTCCGCGGTCGAATCGGCGCTCCGACGGCGCGCCGTGTAGAGACCGGTACACGTCGTTAGCCTTCCCCCGGCGGCGAGGTAGCTCAGTTGGTAGAGCACACGACTGAAAATCGTGGTGTCGGCGGTTCGATTCCGCCCCTCGCCATCCTGGCTCGCGGCCGAACGACCGCCTCCTACGGCTCGCCCTCCGGGCTCTCCTGCGGTTCGATTCCGCCCCTCGCCATCCTGGCTCGCGGCGGAACGACCGCCTCCTACGGCTCGCCCTCCGGGCTCTCCTGCGGTTCGATTCCGCCCCTCGCCATCGCTCACGCCACGGATTCGCGGCGGCGAACACCAACCGCCCCGTCTGTCCGTCTACCTCATACGAGGGTCGTTCGTCCGTCGCCGTGAACCGTCCAGTGAGGGTTGTGGGCAACTTCCCACGGGTGGCCGTCGGGGTCGACGAAGACACCGGAGTAGCCGCCCCAGAAGGTCTCGCCGGGTTCTCGGGGGATTGCGGCGCCCGCCGCTCGGGACTGCTCGATCACCCGATCGACCTCCTCCGGGGCATTGACGTTGTACGCGAGCGTTACGCCGCCCCATCCGCTTGAGTCCTCGACGCCGCTGTCCGTCGCGAGCTTGCCGCGATCCCATAGCGCCACGATCACTCCGCCGGCCTGAAAGAAGACCACCTGATCGCTCTCGTCGTCGACCCCTCCGTCCGGGCGCCAGCCCAGGGCCTCGTAGAACTGGCGTGCGCGAGGCACGTCGCTCACTCCAAGCGTGATCAGGCTGAGCCGCTGTTCCATCCCATCCTCCGGCCCAGAGGATCCCAGAACGAACCTGCGGACGCGCGCCTCTCCGACGGGGAGCCCGGGTGTCTCGTTTGGGGCGAGCTCGGCCGGGAACACGACCGGTCGGGAATGGAGCGCATGAGGCCATCGACAGACACCGATCCTCATCGCTGGTGGGAACAGCTCAAGCTGGCGGTCGCCCGTTCTCGCGATCACGGCCTCACCGACTGGGCGGCGGCGCTCACCTATTACGGCGTCCTGTCCATCTTTCCGGCGTTGATCGTCTTGGTGGCGATCCTCGGGCTGGCGGGCGACTCCGCCACCCGCTCCGTGCTCGAGAACATCGACGAGCTCGGCCCGGGCCCGGCCCAGGACATCGTCGCCGACGCGATTCGGGAGATCTCCGGCCACCAGGGAGCCGCGGGTGCCGCCCTGATCATCGGGCTTCTCGCCGCCCTGTGGTCGGCATCCGGCTACATCGGCGCCTTCTCGCGCGCCGCCAACGTCATCCACGGAGTCACCGAGGAGCGTCCCTTCTGGAAGCTCCGCCCGCTGCAGATCGCGATCACGCTTCTGCTCCTCTTCCTGGTCGGCCTGAGCGCTATCGCCGTGGTCTTGAGCGGGCCGCTCGCCAAGGAGGTGGGAAATGTCCTCGGCGTCGAGGGGCCCGCAGTGACCGCCTGGAACATCGCCAAATGGCCGGTGGTCGCTGGCGTCGTGATCACGATGGTCGCGATCCTCTACCACGTCGCGCCGGACACGCGAAACCCGGGCTTTCGCCTGATCACGCCGGGGAGCATCGCCGCCGTGGTGCTGTGGATCGCGGCGTCGGCAGGGTTCGCGGTCTACGTCGGCAGCTTCGCCTCCTACAACAAGGTCTATGGAAGCCTCGCGGGAGTGGTGGTGTTCCTTGTCTGGCTGTGGATCTCAAACCTCGCCGTTCTTCTCGGCGCCGAGCTGAACGCGGAGATCGAACGCCGCGCCGGCTGAGGGACTCCCACCCCTCCTCGCACGCGGCGCCGCGTCGACCGATCGGCCAGGGGTGGCGCGTCAGATCACCGCGGGATTCAGCGACTCAAATGGGGAGATTCCGCCGTCCGCCCCCCCCTCTACTGTGATTTGCGATGAGTGAACAGGTGACATTGACCGGTCAGCCGGGGCTCGAGAAGCTCTCCGGGAACGGCGGAGCCCCGAGCTCTCCGGAGCGCGTCTGGGTCCGCGAGCTCGACGACGGACAGATCGTCGAGGGAGTGTTCGCCGTTCGCCAGCGCGAGCTTCGCCAGAAGCGAAACGGGGGCGAGTGGCTTCGGTTGATCGTCTGTGACCGGTCGGGCAGCACGGAGGCGGTGGTCTGGGAGGACGTCCAGGATGCCTACCGAATCGCTGCTCCGGGCGGTGCCGTCCAGATTCGCGGCAGGTTCGGGATCCACCCCCAGTACGGAGCCAAGATCACGATCGAGGCGATCCGAGCCGCCGAGCCGACGGAGTTTCAGCCCGAGGATCTCGCCGAGGGTCCAAGCGTTCCGGTGGAGAGGCTCGAGGCAGAGCTCCGCGAGCTGCTCTCGACAATCCAGAATCCGCAGCTGTCGCGGTTGCTCGATGCGTTCTTCGCCCCCGATTCGACGATCTGGGCCCGCTTCCGCGACGCTCCCGCAGCCAAGTACTACCACCAGGCCTACCGGCACGGCCTACTCGATCACACCGTGTCGGTCGCTCAGGCCGTCAGCGCTTCGGCCGCCGCGTTCCCCGGAATCAATCGCGACGTAGCGATCACCGGGGCATTGCTCCACGACATCGGCAAGACGATCGCCTACAACGACGATCCGCTTGCGATCGATCTGACCGACGCCGGCCGCCTTCAGGGCGAGATCCCTCTCGGCTACTACCTGGTCCGTCGCGAGGTTGAGCGGATCGAAGGGTTCGATCCGGGGCTCGCGCAGGCGATCTTCCACATCATCCTGTCCCACCACGGCGCGCTCGAGAACGGATCTCCGGTGCTTCCCGCGACCCGCGAGGCCACCCTCGTCCACTCGATCGACAACCTCGGCGGAAAGCTCGGCAGCTTCGACCGGATCGAGCGCGAGCTTCCCGACGGCGAGGCCTGGTCGCGGTTCGATCGAGGCCTCGATTCCGCGGCGTATTTCGGCTCCCGAGCCGCCTGAGCGCCCGTCACCTCGATCGATGCCGCGGTCTACGGGCCGAAAATGCGGCATCTTCCGCAACGCCGTCGGGACGGCCGCGGCCAGCCCTTATCCTCCGCCACCGATGGCCAAGGACACCGAGAAGCTCATCCGGCAGCTTTCGCTGATCTCATTCCTGATGGCGAATGGACGTCCCGTCTCGGCGCTCGAGATCAAGCGCGAGGTCGAGGGCTACAGCTCGATGAACGACGACGCGTTCGCGCGCCGTTTCTACGCGGACCGAGCGGAGCTCGAGAGCCTCGGGATCTCGCTTCAGGTCGAGAAGCCGGCCGAGGGGTTCTTCGAGGCCGAGCTCTACGCGCTGCCTCCCGAGAACTACTACCTGCCGGCGATCGAGTTCACGGACGGTGAGCTGGCCGCGCTTCGGACCGCCCTCGGCCTGCTCGACGGTGAGTTCGCGTATGCCGAGCCGCTCCGGCTCGCCCTCCAGCAGGTCTCGTGGGGTCGACCCAGTCCGCTGAACGAGAACGACACGGCGCCGATCGACGTCAAGCTCGCCGCCCCGGGATGGGGGCGCGAGATGTCCCAGCGGCTGGCCAAGATCGAAACCGCGATCTCGCGCCGCAAGACGATCGAGTTCAGGTACTACTCGATGCAGCGCGACGAGCTGTCGGATCGCAAGATCGATCCCTACCACCTCGTGTTCCGCAGCGGGCAGTTCTATTTGATCGGCCACGCGCACGAGCGCGATGGGGTGCGCGTCTTTCGCCTCTCGCGAATTCGCGGGAAGGTCTCCTACGCGACCAAGGCCGAGCACGATTTCCCGCCTCCCGAGAACTTTGATCGCCGCGACTATGCCTCCCGTGCCGACTGGCAGATGGGCGAGGTCGAGGGGCCGGCGAAGGTGTTCGTCCGCGAGCGGATCAGCCTGGCTCGTCGAACGCGACTTCGCCGGCTACGGCAAGCTACGCAAGGCGAGCAAGAAGGACGGCGTCTCGGGTCGAGGAGGGATCTACGAGACCGATTTCGCGTCCGGGCGCCAGCTGATCTCGTGGGTCCTGGGATGGCGCGAGAACGCAACGTTGGTCGAGCCCGAGGGCCTCGCGCGTGAGGCCGCCGAAAGGCTCGAGCTCCTGCGCGAGCGCCACAGCGGCGAGTTCGGGCTGGCCGAGACCGTCCGGCGACCGGCCGCCGAGGGCAACGGCCGGCCACGGTCGACCAACGGGCGTTCCGAATCGGTGATCCGCCCGGAGCGGTTCGCCCGCCTGGTCACCCTTGCCGGGTTCTTGATCGGCGCTGCCCGTGAGGACTCGCGTCTCCCGGTCGCCACGGTGCTCGACGAGTTGAACGTCAGCCGTCAGGAGCTCAGCGAAGACATCGACGTGCTCAACGTGGTCAACTTCGGCGGCGGCACCTATGTGCTCTACGCCGAGATCGCCGGCGACGAGATCGAGGTCGACCCGGACACCTACGGCGAGAACTTCGCCCGCCCCGCCCGCCTGCTGCCCCTGGAGGCGAAGGCCCTGGTCGCCGCGATCGACCTGTTCGGCGACCATCTCCCGCAGGCCGGTCTGCTGACCGCCCGCGAGAAGATCGTCGCGGCGCTCGGACATGACCCGTCTCAGGAGGGGCTCGAGATCGCCCCCGGCCGCGACGACTCCGAGGTCGTCCGCACCGTCAACGACGCAATCGAGGGCCACCGCATACTCGAGCTCCACTACTACAAGGAGAACGAGGACGAGTTCATCAAGCGCGAGGTCGAGCCCTATCAGCTGGTCAGCGGCCCCGAGGGCTGGTATCTCGGCTGCTACGACCTCGGCCGCGACGACACTCGCCACTTCCGTTTGGACCGGATGAAGGAGGCGCGGGCCACCCGGCGGAAGTTCGAGCCTCGGGAGGGGGTTGAGGCCAGGCTCGCCGAGCAGGAGTGGCTGGTCCACGGCGAGGTCGGCAGCGCCGGAGTGGCGCGGGTGTGGGTCGCGCCCGAGCGCGCACGCTGGCTGCGCGAGGAGCGCACCGTGGTCGAGGAGCTCTCCGACGGAGCGGTCGTCGTCGAGCTTCCGTACGGCTCCACCGACTGGCTGGTCCGCGAGATCCTGAAGGGGGTCGGCGACCTGGTGGCGCTGGAGCCGAAGGACGCTCGCAGCGCCGTTCACGACGCGGTGAGCGCCACGCGCTAGGCGGACCCGGGTCCCGAGCCGCCGCGGCGAGATCTTGGCGACCTCCGACTCCCCTCCCGACCACCCCGAGATCATCCGGATCGTCGCGCCCAACCCGGGCCCGATGACGCTCCAGGGAACCAACACCTACGTGATCGGCGCCGACCCGGCCTACGTGATCGACCCGGGTCCTGCCGATCCGGCCCATCTGCGGGCTGTCCGTCGGGTAGCCGATGAGCGCGGCGGCATCGCCGGGGTCCTGCTCACCCACTCGCACGCCGATCACTCCGCCGGGGTGATCGAGCTCGGGGCGCCGCTTGTGTTCGGGGAGGTCGGCGCCGCGCAGGAGGGCTCACCTGAGAGGGAAGCGGTAGCCGGCGACGCCGCTGCGGGCTCCGCATCCCACCCGCGGCGGGTGGGCCCCTTCGAGGTCCTGGCGACCCCTGGCCACGCGGCGGACCACGTCTGCTTCCTTTACGGCGAGGTCGGGTTCTGCGGAGACCTGATCCTCGGGCAGGGGTCGACCTTCGTCCCCCCGGACGGCGGCTCTCTGATCGCCTACCTCGACTCGCTGGAGCGCCTCGGGGCTGCGGACCTCGAGCTTCTGTGCCCGGGCCACGGGCCGTACGTGACCGACCCCGCGGCCAAGGTCGCCGAGTACCGCCGGCACCGCCTGATGCGCGAGGAGAGGCTCGTATCGGCCCTCGACAGCGGGGTCCGATCCCGCGATCGCCTGCTCGCCTCGGCGTGGGCCGACGTTCCGCCCGAGCTGAGGGGGGCAGCGGCGGTGGTCATGGAAGCGCATCTCCAGAAGCTGGCGGCGGAGGGCCGGTTGCCGGATGACATCTCGTTGTAGCCACTTGTCCCTTGTTCCGTCTTGTCCAAGCGGTTCACGACGCAGGATCGGCTGAGACCACTTTCCCCGCGTGGACTAGTCCGAATGGAGCACGCCTTTGTGATCCTCGGGAGCGAGGAGCTCGGCGCGGACACCGGGACGATCCGCGGCGGGATCCGCGCAAAGGCTCCCGCCTCCCTCCAAGTGCACTTCGCGCACATCAACGGCGGCCTGAGGATGCGCGGCGGCAACGGGTTCTTCTCGACCGTCGAGGACAATGTGATCCACGGCGGCGCGACGATCAACGGCTACTCGGGGTTCTGGCTCGGCTTCATCCGCAACAAGGTCCACGGCACCGTGAAGCTCAGCAACAACGACATGGACGACCCGGACGCGAACGAGTTCGTCACCAACACGATCAAGGGCAGCCTTGTCTGTCACGGCAACTCGCCTGCTCCTCAGGTGGGCGATTCGGAGGGCCAGCCGAACGTCGTCAGCGGCCGAAAGGTCGATCAGTGCGCCGGTCTTTGATCTTCGGCCAATAGTTCGCCCCGAAACGAAGCCTCGCCGCGAGATACTGCGCGGGCGATGTCGCAGGAGAACGTGGAAGCGGCGAGACGCGGCAATGCGGCTCTGAACCAGGGTGACTTTGAGCGTCTTGGTGAACTGTTCGCTCCAGATGCAGTGCTCGAAGACCGGCAGAACGCTCCGGACCAGCCCTTGAGGGTTCAGGGCATCGAGGCGATCAAGGCAAACCTCACCCTTTGGGCAGATGCCTTCGACCATCTGCATGTTGAGGTCAACGAGTACATCGAGACGCCGAACGGAGTGATTTGCGTCGCCCACTGGCGGGGACAGGGCAAGACGAGTGGCATCTCGATAGACACCCACCAGTTCGACCTGTACGAGTTCCGCCAGGGAATAGTCGTCCGAGCGATCCTTGGCTTCCGCTCAAGGCCCGAAGCCCTCGAAGCCGCCGGGCTGGAGGAGTAGGGCGCTCACCGAGGGCGCCGTCCGTTGTGGTGGTCCAACTTGCCAGCGATCACGTCGGCAGGGTTGTCGCGGACTGGTCCGACCAAAGGCCCCGTAGCTCTAGAGTGGCGGCATGCTGAGCGGCACTCTGGCGAAGCGCCTCGCAGTGCTCGGTGGAGCGTTCTCGGCGCTCGCCACCGGGGCCGCAGCCGGGCTGTGGTGGCAGCTCGTGCGCCGGCCGCTCCCTCGCACCACCGGCACCCTGCGCCTGCCGGGTCTCGAGGGGCCGGTCGAGATCCGGCGAGATCGATGGGGGGTTCCCCACATCCGCGCCCGATCGAGGCACGACCTGTGGCTCGGACAGGGCCTGTGCCACGGCCAGGACCGACTCTGGCAGCTCGACCTCTACCGGCGGATCGGATCCGGGCGCCTGGCCGAGATCGCGGGCTCCGCCGGGCTCGAGACCGATCGCTTCATGCGGACTCTGGGTCTGCGCCGCGCGGCATGTGACGAAGCCGAGGCCCTCGAGCCGGGACTTCGCTCGGAGCTCGAGGCCCTCTGCGCGGGCGTCAACGCCGCGGCTGCGGATCGATCGCTGCCGGTCGAGTTCCAGCTCCTGCGCTTGGAGTTCGAGCCCTTCACCCCGGCGGACGCGTTGACTCTCACCAAGCTGCTCTCGTTCGGCCTCTCGACCAACTGGGAGCGCGAGCTCCTGCGCGCCGAGATGGCCCGCGAGCTGGGGCCCGAGCTGGCCACGCGCCTCGACCCCTCCTATCCGCGGGGCAACCCGGTCGTGCTCGCTCCGGGCATCGCCTGGGACGGCGACGGGCTCGACCTCGTGGAGCAACTGGCGAGAGTGCGAGACTCGATCGGGCTGACGGCCGAGGCCACCGGCTCCAACAACTGGGCGGTCGCCGCCTCGCGCTCGGTGACCGGCTCGCCGCTCCTCGCGGGCGACCCGCACCTTCCCCCGGGGATGCCGGGAATCGTCTACCAGGTAGGGCTCTACCTGGGCGATCGCCACTGCCGGGGAGCGTCCCTCGCGGGCCTCCCGGGCGTGATGATGGGCCAGAACAACGACGTCGCCTGGTCGTTCACGAACGCGATGGCCGACGTCATGGACCTGTTCATCGAGCGCATCGACGGCGACACGTACGAGTTCGAGGGCGAGCGAGTGGCGCTGGCGAGGAGCGAGGAGGAGATCCGGGTCAGGGGACGCACCGAGCCCGAGCGGCTGACCGTCAGCCGGACCCGCCACGGGCCGATCGTCAACGAGGCGCTCGGAGCCGACGACGCCGAGCCGCTCGCGCTTCGGTTCGCCGCGCTCGACTTTCCGGGAATCACCGAGGCCAACCTGCGGGCCCTCGAGTTCGCGGGCGGCCCCGACCTCGTCGAGTCGATCGGCGAGCACGCACACCCGGTCTCGAACCTCGTCTGGGCCGATCGCCACGGATCGATCGGCTACAAGACGGTGGGCCGGATCCCGCTGCGTCCCGGCGGCTGCCCGGATCTTCCCAAGCCCGGCTGGACCGCCGAGTACGAGTGGGATGGCTGGATCCCGTACCCCGAGCTGCCGGGGGTGACGGATCCCGAGCGCGGATTCGTGGTCACGGCCAACAACCGGATCGCGCCGGAGGACTACCCGCACCACATCACGAGCGACTATCTCGACGGCTACCGGGCCCACCGCATCGAGCAGCTGATCGAGGAGCGCCACGAGCACGACCTGGCGAGCTTCGAGTCGATGCAGACCGACATGCTGTCGCTGCCCGGCCTCGAGACGGCGCACCGCCTCGCCCGGCTGCGCCCCCGCGACCAGCGCGAGCGAACGGCGATCGAGGAGCTTCGCTCCTGGGACGGGCGGATGAGCCCCGATTCCACCGAGGCGACGATCTACCAGGCCTTCACCCTGCGGCTCGGCCGCGAGGTGACGCGCGCGGCGATCGGCGATCGCGATCTGTCCGAACGCTGGCTCGACCGCGCCGACAACGGGTTCATCTCCCATGTGACCTCGCCGTGGCGCTGGCAGGCCCACCTGCTGACGCTCTGGGCCGAGGCCGACGAGGAGCTGATCGGCCGGCCATGGGACGAGCTCGCCCTCGATGCACTGCGTGGCGCGCTCGACGAGCTCGAGGGCCGGCTGGGACCCGACCGGGCTCAGTGGCGATGGGGCAGCGTGCATCCGCTCGTCTTCTCGCACGCGCTCGGCGCAGTGCACCCGGTGATGGCGCGGATCTTCAACCGCACCCTCGAGGTGGGAGGGGCGCAGGAGACGGTCGCCCAGGTCGGCTGGGACCCCAATGACCCCTACACCGCCATCTGGGCTCCCTGTTGGCGGATGGTCGCCGACCCCGCTCGTCCGGAGCTCTCACGCTGGCAGGCGTTCACGGGGCAGTCAGGCCAGGTGGCGAGCCCCCACTACGACGACCTCCAGGCCGACTGGGTCGAAGGCCGCACCCAACCCATGCGGGGCGAGGCGCCATGGCGCAGCCTCGAGCTGGTGCCCGCAGCGGTCCCACCGGTTGGCTAGCCGGTGGCCGCTGATTCGTGATGGGCAGCCGGCGATCCCAGATCAAGCTCGATCAGGACGACCAGCTCGAGCTCCTGAGCTCGGAGCGGATCGTCGTCGTCTCGTCGTGGGGTCCGCACGGCTGGCCGCACTCGATGCCGCTCTGGTATGTGCCCCGCGACGGCGAGGTCTGGATCTACACGTACGCAAAATCTCAGAAGGTGATCAACCTGAATCGCGACCCGCGCGCCACCCTGCTGCTCGAAACCGGCCACGACTACGGCGAGCTTCGAGGGATCGAGATCCAGGCCGAGGCGGAGATCCACCGCGACCCCGAGGTCGTCTACGAGCTCGCACGGGAGCTGACTATCCGCTATTCGGGCGCGGCGGCGATCGACGCGGCCGGCGCCGAGGCACTTCGCGCCCAGGCGCTGAAGAGGGTCGCCGTACGCTTCGAGGCGAGGCGGACCGCGACCTGGGACCACCGAAAGCTCGGCGGCGCGCACTGAGCGCCGGGCGGCCTCGAATCGCGAGCTGAGCCCTCCGTTTGCGCGCTCTATGTAGCCTTGCCGCGCGATGGAGCACCTGAAAGGCCTGATCCTCTCGGGCGGCGCTGGCACGCGTCTGCGCCCAATCACCCATACCTCGGCGAAGCAACTGGTCCCCGTGGCCAACAAGCCCGTGCTCTTCTACGGCATCGAGGCGCTGGTCGAGGCGGGCGTCGAGGAGATCGGGATCGTGATCGCCCCTGAGACCGGCGACGAGATCGCCTCGGTCGCGGGAGACGGCTCGGCGTTCGGGGCGTCGATCACCTACGTGCGCCAGGCCGAGCCGCTCGGCCTCGCGCACGCGGTGCTCACCGCCGAGGAGTTCCTGCAGGACGAGCCGTTCGTCATGTACCTCGGCGACAACCTCCTGCGCGACGGGCTCACCGCCCTGGTCGACGCCTTTCGCACCTCCCAGCCGGATGCGCTGATCCTGCTGACCCCGGTCCCCGACCCCGGTAACTATGGCGTCGCCGAACTCGACGGAGAAAGCGTCGTGCGCCTGGTCGAGAAGCCGACCGACCCCCCGAGCAACCTTGCGCTGGTCGGCGTCTACATGTTCGGGCCCTCGATCTTCGAGGCGGTCAAGGCGATCGAGCCCTCCGGTCGAGGCGAGCTCGAGATCACCGACGCCATCCAATGGCTGATCGACGGCGGCAAGCGAGTCGAGAGCCATCGGGTGAGCGGTTGGTGGAAGGACACCGGCCAGCTCGCCGACATGCTCGAGGCGAACCGGCTCGTGCTCGAGGACCTCGAGCGCTCCGTCGAAGGCGAGCTGGCCGACTCGAAGGTCGAGGGACGTGTGGTGATCGAAGCCGGCGCAAGGCTCGAGCGCTCCCTGGTCCGCGGTCCGGCGATCATCGGCGCCGACGCCCGGATCAGCGACGCCTACGTCGGGCCCTACACCTCGATCGACGCCGGGGTCTCGATCGCCCGCGCAGAGGTCGAGCACTCGATCCTGCTCGCAGGCTCGAGCGTCTCCGACCTCGATTACCGCATGGAGGCGAGCCTGCTCGGCCGTAACGTCCGGCTGTCACGCGGCGACGCGCTTCCGAAGACCCTACGGATGATCGTCGGTGACAACTCGGAGATCAAGATCCCGTGAGAACCGGCGCGGACACGATCTGCGATCACCTCTCGGAACGGATGGACCGATGAGAATCGTGGTCACCGGGGCGTCAGGCATGCTCGGGCAGGAGGTGGTCGCCGCCGGCCCGGCGCACGGCCACGAGGTGATCGCGCTGGCTCATGCCGATCTCGAGATCGCCGACGCCGCTGCCGTCGACGCCGCCCTCGCCGAGTACAGGCCCGATGCGGTGATCAACTGCGCCGCCTTCACCGACGTCGACGGCGCCGAGGAGAACGAGTCCGGCGCGATGCAAATCAACGACGAGGGCGCGGGCCTGCTCGCCGCGTCCGCCCAGAGGGTCGGCGCCAAGATCGTCCACCCCTCCAGCGACTACGTCTTCGATGGCTCCGCAGGGCGGCCATACGTCGAGTCCGACATGCCGTCGGCCCTCTCGGCTTACGGTCGCTCCAAGCAGGCCGGGGAGACCTCGGTGGCGGTCTCCAACCCCCGTCACTTCATCGTCCGCTCCTCGTGGCTGTACGGACTCGGGGGGAAGAACTTCGTCGAGACCATGCTCCGGATCGGGGGAGAGCAACCGGAGGTGCTCGTCGTGTCGGATCAGGTCGGCTCGCCCACCTACACCCGCCATCTCGGAGAGGCCCTCGTCGTCCTGGCCGAGAGCGACGACTTCGGCATCCATCACATCGCCGGAGCGGGCCAATGCTCGTGGTACGAGTTCGCACAGGAGATCTTCGATCAGGCCGGGGTCGAGTGCAAGGTGATGGCGGCGACCACCGAGATGCTTGCCCGCCCGGCGCCGCGCCCGCCGTACTCGGCTCTCGGCTCCGAGCGCCCCGAGCCGATCACCCTTCCACACTGGAGGAAGGGCCTCGCCGAGTACCTGGCCGAGCGCCAGCTCGCGGGAGCGGCGGCATGAGGCTTCTGGTTGCGGGCGGCGCGGGTTTCATCGGATCGGCCTACGTCAGGGCCCGGCTCGAGGGACACCCGGACGACACGGTGCGGGTGCTCGACAAGCTCACGTACGCGGGGAGGCCCGAGAACCTGCAGGGACTGCCGGATGGCCGGGTCGAGCTCGTCGAGGGCGACATCGCGGACCCGGACGCGGTGGCGGGAGCCGTGGAAGGTTGCGACGCGATCGTCAACTTCGCGGCCGAGTCGCACGTCGATCGGTCCATCGAGTCCCCGGGCGAGTTCATCCAGACGGACGTGTTCGGCGCCTTCGTGCTGCTCGAGGCGGCGCGGGCGGCTCAGATCCGCCACCTCCAGGTCTCGACCGACGAGGTCTACGGCTCGATCGAGTCCGGGTCGTTCAGCGAGCGCTCGCCGATCGAGCCTTCGTCGCCCTATTCGGCCTCGAAGGCGGGGGGCGACCTGATCGTCGGGGCCTACCACAACACCTATGGCGCGGACGCCCTGATCGTCCGCGGCTCCAACAACTACGGGCCTCGTCAGCACCCCGAGAAGCTGATCCCGCTCTGCGTGCTCAACGCGCTCGCCGGTGACCCCCTTCCCGTCTACGGCGACGGCATGCAGGTCCGCAACTGGATCTTCGTCGAGGACTTCTGCGCCGGGATAGACCTGGTGCTGGAACAGGGTCAGCCCGGCGAGGCCTACAACGTCGGCGGGCCCGACGAGCTGCCGAACATCGAGGTCGTGAAGACGATCCTCTCGTTGGCCGGCCGCGACGAGTCGCTGATCGAGTACGTCACCGACCGCCCGGGCCACGACCGCCGGTATTCGCTGGGCTCCGAGAAGGCCCGCGGGCTCGGCTGGGAGGCGAAGGTCACCTTCGAGGAGGGTCTTCGCCGAACCGTTGAGTGGTATCGCGACAACGATTGGTGGTGGGCCCCGATCCGAGGCGGCGAGTACCGGGAGTACTACGAGCGCCAGTACGGCAGAGCCCTCGGCGGCTGATGGCGACTCGGTTGGGGACCAGGATTGACGGCGTCGTCCTGATCGAGCCGCAGGTCCACGGTGACGAGCGTGGATTCCTGGTCGAGACGTTCCGCGATGACGCGTGGCGTGACCTGGGCGTCGAGCTCGAATTCGTGCAGGAGAACCACTCGCGATCAGGCCGCGACATCCTGCGCGGGCTCCACTTCCAGACCGATCCCGGACAGGCGAAGCTGGTCCGCTGTCTGCGGGGGCGGATCTGGGACGTCGCGGTGGACCTGCGGAGCGACTCGCCGACCTACCGTCAGTGGGAGGCTTATGAGCTAGACGACGAGCGCCACCACCAACTGCTCGTGCCGGTGGGCTTTGCGCATGGCTTCTGCGTCTTGAGCGACGTCGCCGACGTCGCCTACAAGCTGTCCAGCCACTACGACCCGGCCACCGAGGCCGGGATCGCCTGGGACGATCCCGAGGTCGGCGTGGAGTGGCCGATCGACGATCCCGTTCTCTCCGAGCGCGATTGCAGCGCGCCGCGGCTTTCTGAGATCGCTCCCAGCTTGCCCTGGTAGAACCGCCCGCAGGGAAGCACGTCGGCTCAGGTCGACGTGCGGGCGAGCGCCTCGTCGAGCTCGCCGCTCGTGTAGTCGTCAAGCATCCGGCGCGCGATCTCGACGTTCTCCCTCGACACCGCCGTAAGTATCGCGGCCAGGTCATCCCTAAGATCGGAAGATTCAGCATCGTGGCACTCGACACTGGCCAATCCAACCCCCTCGCCCCGTTCAGCCAGCCCGTGAGGCGCTGGTTCGAGGCGTCGTTCGCTGAGCCGACGCCCGCACAGGCGCTGGGCTGGCCAAAGATCGTCTCCGGCGACAACACGCTGATCTGCGCGCCGACCGGGTCGGGGAAGACCCTGGCCGCGTTCCTGTGGGGAATCGACCGCCTGGCCCGCGAGCCCGAGCGGCTCGGATCGGGGGTCCGGATCGTCTACGTCTCGCCGCTCAAGGCCCTCTCCTACGACATCGAGCGCAACCTGCGCGCTCCACTGAAGGGCATCGGCGCGGAGATCTCGGTCGGCCTGCGCACGGGGGACACCCCGCAGCGCGAGCGTCAGGCCATGAAGCGAAAGCCTCCCGACATCCTGATCACCACCCCGGAGTCGCTCTACCTGATGATCAGTTCCGGAGCGCGGGAGATCCTGACCGGCGCCGAGGCGGTGATCGTCGACGAGATTCACGCCGTGGCCCAGTCGAAGCGCGGCTGCCACCTCGCCCTCACCCTCGAGCGCCTCGACCACCTCGTCCGCACTAACGCCCAAGGTGGAGCCGCCGGCGCTGGCGACGAAGTCGCGGCGCAGGCGAGTGATCCTGCCGCTCCGGTGGCGTCGCAACCCGCCGGGAACGGAGCCGAAGGCGAGGCTCCCGGCGGAGTTATTCCCCTCCAGCGCATCGGACTCTCGGCGACCCAGCGCCCCCTGGAGCGGATCGCGAAGTTCCTGGCCGGATCCCGCCGCCGGTGCGAGGTCGTGGACGCGGGGATCCGCAAGCAGCTCGACCTCGAGATCGTGGTCCCGGTCGAGGACATGACCGAGCCCGGCATCGCTCAGCCTTCCCGAGCCAACGGCGGGGGCACCGGCGCCGAGCGCCTCGACAGCTCGCCGGAGCGCATTGACCCAGGGCCGATCGAGGCCTCCATGGATTCAGCCATCAACACGCGATCGATCTGGCCGGCGATTTACCCCGAGCTCTTGAAACTGATCCGCGAGCACACCTCGACGATCATCTTCGTCAACAACCGCCGCGGCGCCGAGCGCCTTGCCAAGCGCCTCAACGAGCTCAATGCCGACGAGCCCGAACAGGAGCTCCCGGCCACCGAGCACGCCGGCCACGACGCCCAGGCCGGCGCGAGCGACGAAGTCGCGGAGCAGGCGAGTGACCCTGCCGCCCCGGTGGCATTGCAACCCGACGACACCGGAGCCGAAGGCGAGGATGTCGTCGGAGTAATTCCCGGAGCCGAAGGCGAGGACGTCGGCGGAGTAGTTCCTTCCGGCGGAGTTGTTCAGGAGATCGCCAGGGCCCACCATGGCTCACTCGCCCACGAAGAGCGTCAGGTGGTCGAGGATCTCCTCAAGTCCGGCCGGCTGCCGTGCCTGGTCGCGACGTCCTCCCTCGAGCTTGGTATCGACATGGGCGCCGTCGACCTGGTGATCCAGGTCGAATCTCCGAAGTCGGTGACCCGCGGCCTGCAGCGGATCGGCCGCGCGGGCCACACGCTGGAGGAGGTCTCGGTGGGGAGGATCTTCCCGAAGTTCCGCGCCGACCTCCTCGAGTGCGCGGTGGTCGCCAAGCGGATGGTGGAGGGCAAGATCGAGGAGACCGTGATCCCCCGCAACCCGCTCGACGTGCTCGCACAACACCTGGTCTCGATGTGCGCCTCCGACGAGTGGGCGGTGGACGATCTCGAGCGCGTTATTACCGCCGCCGAGCCGTTCGCGGAGCTCTCCCGGGAACAGCTCGAGAACGTTCTCGACATGCTCGACGGGCGCTACCCGTCCGACCGTTTCGCCGAGCTGCGACCTCGGCTGGTCTGGGATCGCGCCGCCGGCAGCGTGCGGGGCCGACCCGGCGCGCGGCAGCTGGTGGCAACGAACGCCGGGACGATCCCCGATCGCGGGCTCTACGGGGTCCACCTGCCCGACGGCCGCAGGGTGGGCGAGCTCGACGAGGAGATGGTCTATGAGGCGCGGCCCGGGCAGACCTTCCTGCTCGGCGCGACGACGTGGCGGATCATGGAGATCACCCGCGACCGAGTGATCGTCACCCCCGCGCCAGGCGTTCCTGGGGCGGTTCCCTTCTGGAGGGGCGATGGCGTGGGGCGGCCCGCCGAGCTCGGACGGGCGATCGGGGCGTTCGCCCGCGAAGCGGTGAGTGCCGATCCGGTCGAGCTCGCGAGCGAGTACGGCCTCGACCGCCGGGCAGCCGAGAACCTCGTCGCCTACCTTCGCGAGCAGCAGGCGGCGACCCGCGTCGTGCCCTCCGACGAAACCGTGGTCGTCGAGCGTTTCAGGGACGAGATCGGCGATTGGCGACTCTGCGTGCTCTCTCCATGGGGCGGGCGCGTTCACGCGGCCTGGGGCCTCGCGCTGTCGGCTCGGATCCGCGACGAGCACGAGTTGGAGGCCGACGCGATCTGGTCAGACGACGGGATCGTGGTTCATCTGCCCGATGCGGACGAGCCGCCCCCCGCCGACCTCGTGCTGCTGGAGCCCGACGAGATCGAGGACCTGGTGGTCCGGGAGCTCGGAAGCTCGGCCCTGTTCGGGGCCCGGTTTCGCGAGAACGCCGCCCGTGCGCTTCTGATCCCACGCGCCTATCCGGGCAAGCGAACGCCCCTTTGGCAGCAGCGGCTCAAGGCGCAGAGCCTGCTCGAGGTCGCGAAGGACTTCCCACGCTTTCCGATCGTGCTCGAGACCTACCGCGAATGCCTTCGCGACGTGCTCGACCTGCCCGCCCTCGAGTCGTTGCTGCGTGACCTCTCGACTCGCCGGGTGTCGCTGGTTGAGGTCGAAACGCCGACCGCCTCACCGTTCGCATCCTCGCTGCTGTTCGACTACGTCGCCACCTACATGTACGAGGGCGACACGCCGAACGCCGAGCGGCGAGCCGCGGCCCTCTCGCTTGATCGCGACCTGCTCCGTGAGCTGCTCGGCCAGGAGGAGCTCCGCGAGCTGATCGACCCCGACGCCCTGGCCGAGGTCGAGGCGTCCCTCCAGCATCGCGCCGAGGCGGGGCGCGCCAGGGATCGAGACGCTCTCCAGCAGATCCTGCGCCGTCTGGGTGACCTGACCCCCGACGAGTGCGAGGAGCGGGTGACGGACGGTTACTCGGCGGCCTCGATGCTCGAGAAGCTCGAGCGCGAGCGCCGGGCCGCGCTGATCCGGGTCGCCGGGGAGGAGCGGTGGATCGCCGCCGAGGATGCCGGGCTCTACCGGGACGCGCTCGGCGTGCCCCCGCCCTCGGGCCTGCCCGAGACGTTCCTGGCCTCCGCACCCGACCCGATCGCCGCCGTCGTGCGCAGGTACGCACGCACCCACGGGCCGTTCCCAACCGAACGCCTCGCCGCCCGCTATGCGGTTGACCCCACGCCCGCGCTTCGCGAGCTCGAGCGAGCGAGCGAGCTGGTGCGGGGAGAGCTCCTCCCCGGAGGGACGGAGCGGGAGTGGTGTGACCCGGACGTCCTGCGCCGGTTGCGCCGGGCAAGCCTGGCCCATCTGAGAGCCGAGGCCGAGGCGGTGGACACCCGCCAGCTGGCGGTGTTCCTGCCGAGCTGGCAGAACGTCGACGCTCACCGCCCGGCGGGGGCCGGCCCGGATCGCCTGCGCGAGGCGATCGTTCCCCTCCAGGGGGTCACGTTGACTCCGGAGGTCTGGGAGCGCGACGTGCTGCCGCGACGACTCGGCGCATACAGCCCGACCTGGCTCGACGAGCTGTCCACCGGGGGTGAGCTGGTCTGGGTCGGAGCCGGCGCCCTGGGCCGAAGCGGAGGTCGGGTGGCCCTGTACCTGCGCGAGGACGTGCGACTGGCCGGACCGCCACCCTCGAAGACCAGGCTCGAGCCGCCGTCCGGCGCAGCGCATGACGCGATCCGCGAGCTGCTCGCCCGCGGGCCGTGCTTTTGGGTGGATCTGGTCGCCGGGCTCGACCTGCCTGCCGAGGAGCTTCATTCGGCCCTCTGGGATCTGGCCTGGGCGGGAGAGGCGACCAACGACGCGTTCGCTCCGCTCAGGGCTCCGCGGCTTCGCGGCCTGCCACGAGCCGAGCGGCGGGGCCGTCGCTTCGCCGCCCGACGCGCCGGGGCCGGGCAGGCGGTCCAGGGTCGCTGGTCGCTGACTGCCCCCCTGTTCGAGGACGCGCCGCCGAGCGGCCCGCGTCTGCGCGCGCAGGCCGAGCTGATGCTCGAGCGCTACGGGATCGTCACCCGAGAGACGGTGCTCGGCGAGGGAATCCCGGGCGGCTTCGCCGGGCTCTACGGCGAGATGTCGAACCTGGAGATGCTGGGAACGGCACGGCGCGGCTACTTCGTCGAGGGGCTCGGGGGCGCCCAGTTCGCGCTTCCGGGCGCAGTCGAGCGCCTGCGCTCGCCGCCGAGGGGCGAGCGCCGCTATCTGATCCTCGCTGCGACCGATCCCGCCAACCCCTACGGGGCCGGCGTCCCCTGGCCCAAATCCGATCGGAGCGGCCGGGGAGGGCGGCGCCCGAGCCGGACCCCGGGAGCGTATGTCCTGATGCGCGACGGCGAGCCGCTCCTGTTCTGTGAGCGCGGGGGGCGGGGTGTCCTGCGGCTTGCCGAGCTCGACCCGGGCGAGCTCGCGGAGGCCGTCGCCGAGCTCTCGGGTGCGGTTCGCGACGGGCTCCTGCCGCGCCTGGCAATCGAGCGGTTGGACGGCGAGCCCGTGATCGGCTCGGGCGTCGAGGAGATCTTGATCTCATCCGGCTTCTCGCGCGAGCCCCGCCGGCTGGTCGCCTCGGCCTGAGTGCGTAACGTCCCTCGAAGTGCCCGAGGGAGACACGATCCATCGCGTCGCCGAGCGGCTCCGAGTCGCGTTCGTGGGCCGCGAGGTGGCGCGCGCGTCCGCGCCGAACCCCCGCTCCCCACTCGCCACCCGTGCGAGCGAGATCGAGGGGCGGGTGCTCGACGGGGTCGAGGCCCGCGGGAAGCACTTGCTGGCGCACTTCTCGGGGGGCGTGGCCCTTCATAGCCACCTGGGGATGTCGGGCCGCTGGTTCATCGTCGCGGATGGGCGCCCACCCCATGGGCGACCCTGGCTGACGATGGCGTCGGGTCCCGTGGTCGCCTCGCAGCAGGGCGGCATGTTGCTGCGTCTGGTCAGCGAGTCCCGGATACGAAACGACCCCGGTCTGATGCAGCTGGGTCCCGACCCGCTCGAGCCGGGCTTCGATCCCGAGCTGGCGGCGTCGCGACTCCTGGCCGGCGACGGGTCGCTCGAGCTGGGCGACGTTCTGCTCGACCAGCGGGTCATCTCGGGGATCGGAAACGTGATTCGAAACGAGGCGTGCTTTCGGGCCCGGCTGAGCCCATGGCGGCGGATCGCCGAGCTGGACGGCGGCGAGGCGGTGCGCGTCGTCAAGGAGGCCGAACGGGTGATGCGCCGCGGGCTCGAAACCGGGCGACGACCTCACGCGATCTACAAGCCGGCCGGCCGCCGTTGCCCGCGCTGCGCCGGGCGGGTCAGCGCGCGTGGCCAGGGAGACGCCAACCGGATCACGTACTGGTGCCCGCGCTGTCAGGCCTGAGCGCCGGCGGGCTTGGTGGGCCGCGGCGGCGCCCGTGGGGGGATAATCGATTCGTGTCGCAGGAGCGCGCATGAGCGTCACCGGATCGATCGACCTGCTGTCCCGCGTGCCCCTGTTCTCGGAGCTCTCGGGCGAGGAGCTCGAGAGGATCTCCCGCGTCGCCGTGCCCCGCTCGTTTCCGGCTGGCGTTCGGGTGTTCCACGAAGGCGACCACTCCGACGCCTGCTATCTCGTTCGCTCAGGCGATCTGCGGGTCACGCGCGAGCACTCCGACGGGCGGGCGATCGCGCTCGCGACCCTGAGCTCGGGAGACATCTTCGGCGAGCTCGCGATGTTCGACGGCGAGGCTCGGTCCGCGAGCGTTGAGACGCTGTCCGACTCGGAGCTCCTTGCGCTCCCCGCGACAGACTTCCGAAGCCTGCTGGCCGACCATCCCGAGATCGCGGTGAAGCTGATCGCCGCGCTCACCCGGCGCATCCGCGAGACCAACGAGCGGGTCTCCCGACAGTCGTTTCAGACCGTTCCGAGCCGCGTCGCGGGGGTCCTGACCCAGCTGATCGCCGAAGAGGCGGCCGCCGAGGTGCGCCAGGGAGTGACGATCCGGATGACCCAGGCCGACCTCGCGCAGCTCGCGGGCACGTCGCGCGAGAGCGTCAGCCGGTTCCTCGCGACTCTGGAGCGCGCCGGGGTGGTAAGGGTCGGGAGGGGACGGGTCACGGTGCTCGAGCCTCGCCGCCTTCACGCCTACATCTTCTGATGTCGGGTGAACGGGCCGTCGGCGAGTTCGCCGACCAGCGTGCTCGGATGGTCGAGCACCAGCTGAGACGCCGGGGGATCCGTGACGAGCGGGTTCTGGAGGCGATGGGGGAGCTGCCGCGGGAGCGATTCGTGCCGCGAGGCCATCGCCGCCACGCCTACGCCGACCAGGCGCTCCCGATCGGGAACGGGCAGACCATCTCCCAGCCATGGATCGTCGCGGCGATCTGCGAGGCGCTGGCACTGCAGGGCTCCGAGCGGCTGCTCGAGGTGGGGACCGGTTCCGGATACTCGACGGCGACGCTCGCTCTGCTGAGCGCCGAGGTGCTCAGCATCGAGCGGGTCGACCGCCTCGCCACCGCGGCCCGCGGGCTGCTGGCCGAGCTCGGGATCGCAAACGTGGAGGTGATGGTGGGCGACGGCAGCTTCGGGCTCGCTGAGCGGGCGCCCTTCGACGCGATCGCGGTCCACGCCACGGCACCCGCGGTGCCACCACCTCTGCTGGAGCAGCTGGCCGTCGGCGGGCGCCTCGTGCTGCCCGTCGCCGCTCAGACCGCGGACATGCTCACCGTCTTTGAGCGGGTCGGCGAGGCCATGGACCCCGCGACCGGCCGGGGCATCGCCAGCGAGGTGATCGGGCCCTGCCGCTTCGTTCCACTGATCGGGGCAGAGGGTTTCTCCGAGTGAGCGGGCGGATTTGGAATCACGTTAGGCTGGCCCCCGCATGGCCGGTGGACTCCTCGCGCTCAATTTCTTCTCTCCCGCCTTCGTCGATCAGCTGAAGCGCGGTCGAAAGACCGCGACGATCCGGCTGGGCGACAAGTCGCGAAAGTACGAGCGGGGGCAGGTTGTATGGATCACGGTCGGCTACCAGCACAGCCCGCGGGAGAAGATCTTCGCGGCGGTTATCGATGGCGTCGAGGTGAAGCGGATCAAGGAGCTCTCACCGCGCGACATCGAGCATGACAACCCCGAGTTTCGCCGCCTCGAGGAGACGCTCAGCTTCCTGCGCCAGATCTACGGGCGCGACATCAAGGACGAGGACACGGTGACGGTGATCCGCTTCTCACAGATCGTCGAGTCGGTCGCCCCGCACCTGGGCAACGGCGAGACGCCCTCCCCCAACTAGCCCCGGCGGATGCCCGACTACGAGTTCCTGACCACGTGGTGCCTGGAGGCGCCCAGGGAGCGGGTCTGGGACGCGATCTGGGACTCCGAGCGCTGGCCTGACTGGTGGCGTGGGGTGGTGGCCGCGCGGACGATCTCGGAGGGTGATCAGAGCGGGATCGGTCAGGTCGGCCGCTACACCTGGCGCTCCCGGCTTCCCTACGACCTCGAGTTCGAGATGGTCACAACCGAGGTCGCGAGGCCGCATCTGCTCGAGGGAGCGGCGAGCGGAGAGCTCGCCGGGGTCGGGCGGTGGCGCCTCTTCGAGCATCAGGGCGAGGTCCCTGTGACCGCGGTGATCTATGAGTGGAACGTGAGCACCACCAAGCCCTGGATGAACCTCCTGACGCCTATCGCCCGCCCGCTGTTCGCGTGGAACCACGACTGGGTGATGCGAAACGGCGGCGAGGGCCTCGCGTCGCTGCTCGGCTGCCGTCTCCTGGCGTCCGACTGAGCCCGCGAGCGCGCGAAACGGGCCCTGGGCGATGCGTGGCGGCCCTGAGTCCCTCTGACTCAGATCTGTGAGTTGACATCGGATCGGCACCCGCTACACTTCTGACCGCTTGGCACTCTGACCGTAAGAGTGCCAGGAGCCGGAAACGAACCGGCGAGTCTTTTCAAACGCTCAAGCAGACGGAGGTAGCAGACGGATGAACCTCAAGCCCCTTGGGGACCGCCTGATCGTCCAGGCAATTGACGAGGAGGAAACGACCGTGAGTGGCCTCGTGCTGCCCGACACGGCGAAGGAGAAGCCCCAGAAGGGCAAAGTCGTCGCGGTGGGCGACGGACCGATCGAGGACGGCGAACGTCGCCCCCTCGACGTCACCGAAGGGGACGAGGTCCTCTACAGCAAGTACGGCGGCACGGAGATCAAGGTGGAGGGCGACGACCTGCTCGTCCTTCGCGAGTCCGACGTGCTGGCCAAGGTCGTCTAGCACGACCCGAATCAGCGGTGCCCCCCGAGTCTCGGGCGGGCACGAATTTGGCTTCGAAGGAAGGAACGGAACGAAATGCCTCACAAGGAGCTCAAGTACGACGCAGAAGCACGCGCGGCGCTACAGGCCGGCGTCGACGGCGTCGCCAATGCTGTCAAGGTGACGCTCGGTCCGAAGGGCCGCTACGTCGTCCTCGACAAGAAGTTCGGCGCCCCGACGATCACCAACGACGGCGTCACGATCGCCCGCGAGATCGAGCTCGAGGACGTATTCGAGAACCAGGGCGCCCAGCTGGTGCGCGAGGTTGCAACGGCAACCAACGACGTGGCGGGCGACGGCACCACCACCGCAACCCTGCTCGCCCAGACGATGGTCCGCTCGGGCCTCAAGAACGTGGCGGCCGGCGCCAACCCGCTGGCCCTTCGTCGCGGAATCGAGCGCGCCGTCGACCAGGTGGTCGACAGCCTGCGCGACAAGCAGTCGCGCGAGATCGGCGGCAAGGAGGAGATCGCCCGCGTCGCAGCCATCTCGGCGGCCGACGACGAGATCGGCAATGTGATCGCGGACGCGATCGACAAGGTCGGCAAGGACGGCGTCGTGAACGTCGAAGAGGGCCAGACCTTCGGGATGGAGCTCGAGTTCACCGAGGGGATGCAGTTCGACAAGGGCTACATCTCCCCGTACATGATCACCGATCAGGAGCGCATGGAGGCGGTCCTCGAAGACCCCTACATCCTGATCGCGAACCAAAAGATCGGCTCGGTTCGCGACCTGCTCCCGATCCTGGAGCAGGTGATGCAGGGCGGCAAGCCGCTGGTCATCATCGCCGAGGACGTCGAGGGAGAGTCGCTGGCGACCCTGGTCGTCAACAAGCTCCGAGGCACGTTCACCGGGGTCGCCGTCAAGGCTCCGGGGTTCGGCGATCGCCGCAAGCGCATGCTCGAGGACATCGCGATCCTCACGGGCGGTGAGGTGATCACAGAGGAGATGGGCCTGAAGCTCGAGAACACGCAGCTCTCGCAGTTGGGACGGGCCCGCCGCGTGGTCGTCAACAAGGACACCTCGACGATCATCGACGGCGGTGGCGAGAAGGAGCAGATCGAGGGACGGATCAACCAGATCCGCTCCGAGATCGAGACGACCGACTCCGACTTCGATCGCGAGAAGCTCCAGGAGCGCCTCGCGAAGCTCGCCGGAGGCGTCGCCGTAGTCAAGGTCGGCGCGGCCACCGAGACCGAGATGAAGGAGAAGAAGCACCGGGTCGAGGACGCGCTCCAGGCGACTCGGGCGGCCCTCGAGGAGGGCATCGTCCCCGGCGGCGGAGTCGCGCTGCTGAACGCCCAGGACGCGGTCGATTCGAGCGGGCTCGCGGATGGCGACGAGAGGACGGGCGCCGAGATCGTGCGTCGCGCACTCGAGGAGCCGATGCGTCAGATCGCCGAGAACTCGGGATTCGAGGGCTCCGTGATCGTCAACAAGGTCCGCGACATGAAGCCCGGCGAGGGGCTGAACGCCGATTCCGGCGACTTCGGCGACCTGGTCGGCAACGGCGTCATCGACCCGACCATGGTCACCCGGTCGGCGCTTCAGAACGCCGCCTCGATCGCCAAGAACATCCTCACCACCGAGGCGATCGTCGCCGAGCCGCCCGAGAAGGATGGCGCGGCGGCTCCCGCCGGCATGCCGGACATGGGCGGGATGATGTAGCGACAGCGCTTGCCTTCGGGCAGACGCTCAGTTTCGAGAGGGCCCGGCGTACGCCGGGCCCTCTTTCGTTCCTGCCGGGTTGCTGCCTGGGGCTACCGAGAAGCGAGACGCGCGTCGCTTGACCGTGAGGGCCCAATTCGTCGTTCGCGAAGCAAGTGCCACTGCTGGACGCGGAGGCAGTCTGCGCGAAGGGCGCCGGTGGGGATTTCGCGTCAAGGACGCGGGCGTGCGCCGATCCGGCCTCAGCGCCGCAGGACGTCGGCCATGCGCTCGGGCTCTACCCCGAGCTCGAGCGCGTCGGCAGGACCGCGGGGGCTCGTCATCGGCACCTCGAGGAGCTCGGCCTCCTCCCAGGTGGCGAACACCGTCTCGCCGAACGCCCTGCGCAGGGCGACGAGGGTCAGATGGACGAGACCGAGCGGAACGCGTAACAGACGTCGATCCCGCCCCGCGGCGTGGGCGACCACCCGGGCGACCTGGCCGTAGGTGAGAACCTCCGGCCCGGCCAGCTCATATCGGGCCCGGTGGGCGCCTCGCTCGAGCGAGGCCATCACGCACCGTGCCACGTCGCGTGCCCAGATCGGCTGGTACGGGGATCTGCCCGCGCCCGAGATCGGGATCACCGGGAGCAGGGCGAGGCGCTTCATCAGCGTGATCCAGCGATCGCTCGGGTCGTAGACGATCGACGGGGCGAAGGTCGTGGTGGAAAGAGGGGAGCCGCCCACGGCGCGTTCGGCGAGCGCCTTGGCCCGGAAGAAGCGGGTCCGCTGGAACTCGGTCGCTCCCAGCGCCGAGAAGAAGACGAACCGTTCGACGCCCTCGCGCTCGGCCGCACGCAGCAGGCGCACGGTCGCCAGGCCGTTCAGCTCTTCGACCCGGGCGTGGGGCTCGTCGCGGATCGCCGCGGCGAGGTGGATCACGGTGTCGGCGCCGCGAAGCGCCTGACGCTGAAGGTGCCGATCACCCAGGCGCGCGAGGTCACCGAGCGCGATCTGCACCTCGACGCGGTGGCGGCCCAAACCCCGCGGGTCGCGGACCAGCGCCCGCACGTCATGGCCGGATTCGAGAAGCAGCGGGAGGAGCGCCCTGCCTACGGTTCCGCTCGCCCCTGTTAGCAGGATCACGCCGCTGGACTCTATCCACGCACCGCCTCTTGCCTACAATGTCGGCTCCGCTGGGCCGGGTCCACAGGACCGGCGACATTCAGACAACGCCGAACACCGCACTGAAGAGGGAGCTCGACACTTGGCCTACGTGATCGCCGAGCCGTGTATCGGTCAGAAGGACAACTCGTGCGTGGAGGTCTGTCCGGTCGACTGCATCCATCCGACCCCGGATGAGCCCGACTACGAGGGCGTGGAGCAGCTCTACATCGACCCCGATGAGTGCATCGACTGTGACGCCTGCGTCGAGGCGTGCCCCGTGGACGCCTGCTTCGCCGAGGACCAGCTCCCCGAGGAGTGGACCAAGTACACCCAGATCAACGCGGACTACTTCACGAAGTAACTCCGGCGGCTGCTCGCCTTCGGCTCCGCTGCCGCCGGGTCGGGGCGCGTTAGGTGGCGGCAGGTCGTACTCGCGCGACCCGCGACTTCGTCGCTAGCCCGAGCGCACGTCCCCTAGCGCCGAACGGGCGGGGGCGGGTGAACCTGGACTTCGTCGCTAGCTGGACTGCACTACAGGAAGCTCGGTCCCGCTGACCGGGGCCTGGGCGGCCAGGGCCGGGGGCGCCGCCTGCATCACCGGGAGCTCCTGCGGTGTCGTGGCCACCACTCCGCGGGCGGCGGCGGCGATGGCCTGTGCGGCCGGGTCGTCGGGGTCGTCGAGCACCAGGGGCGAACCGGAGTCGGCGTGCTCGCGAAGCGCCTCGGAGAGAGGCACCTTGCCGAGGAGCGGCAACTCCAGCTCGTCGGCGAGGAGCTGGCCGCCGCCCTCGCCGAAGATCGTGAATCGCTGACCCTCCGGAGTCGTGAAGCCCGACATGTTCTCGATTACGCCGAGCAGCTCCAGGTCGACCTTTCCGGCCATCTCGGCCGCCCGCCGGGCGACCGTCTGAGCAGCCGGCTGGGGAGTGGTGACGATCAGCACCTTCGCCTGAGGGAGAAGCTGCGCAAGCGTCATCGAGACGTCGCCGGTGCCCGGGGGGAGGTCGAGGAGCAGGTAGTCGAGGTTGCCCCAGTCGACATCCTCGAGGAACTGCTGAATCGCCTTGTGGAGCATCGGGCCGCGCCAGACAACCGCGGCGTCGCGCTCCAAGAAGAAGCCGATCGACATCACCTTGAGGCCCGCGGGCCCGGGCAGCGGAACGATCTTTCGCTCCGCGTTCACCTCTGGCTTTCGGTTGACCCCGAGCATGCGGGGGATCGAGTAGCCGTAGACGTCGCAGTCCAGGGCGCCGGCAGAGTGTCCCTGCGCGCAAAGCGAGGCAGCGAGGTTGGCCGTCATCGTCGACTTGCCGACCCCGCCCTTGCCTGAGGCTACGCAGACGACGTTCTTGACCTGCGCGAGCGCGCCCTCTGGGAGCCGCTGGCGACCAAGCGACTGTTGAAGCTGGCCCTTCTCTTGGTCTGAGAGGACGTCGAAGTCAACCGCGACGCTGGAGACGCCATCCAAACCGCCGACCTGCTCGGCGACGGCGTTTTGGAAGTGGGACCGGATCGGGCATCCGGGCGTCGTGAGGGAGACGACGACAGCGACGCGTCCCGTCTCCTCGATCTCGATCGATCGGACCATCCCGAGGTCGACGATCGAACGTCGCAGCTCCGGGTCGATCACGGCCCGCAGGGCCTCGGTCACCTGTTGCTCGGTCGGCATCGCCATAGCTCTCATTGTCGCAGGGTGCGCTTCAGACAATCAGTCGGGGCGGAATAGCTCCGGAAATGGATCGACCGGCCCTGAGGCCGGTCGATCCGGGGAGGAGAGGTTGCTGCTCTGCCTGCGGGAATGGGAGCGAAGCTCCCGTGGCGCTTGGGACGGCGCCTTGCCCGCCGGCAGCTCTCCCGAGCCCGTCCCCTCTCCGGACGGACCGGGCTAAGGCGGTTAGACCAGTGTCGAGACACGCTCCTGGACGACGGACTGGGCGCGCTTCAGGTTGCCCTCGGCCCTGGTCCGGTTCTGCTTCACGGCCGTCCGGACGTTGCGGCGCCGACGGTTCAGCTCCCGCTCGACCCGATTGCGGGTGCGGCGGACGCGGGTCCTCGTCTTGCGGCGCGCGGTGGCCCCACGTCGCTCGAGCCTGTTCAGCTCGCGCTCGGCGCGGGTGCGAATCGACTTCAGCTCGCGGTTGGCCGTCTGTCGGGTCGTGAATGGCTCGACGATGTCGGACACGCGGTCGGTGACCGTGAGCGCGACGCCGACCGGGAGGTCGACCGAACGCTCGGCCGTCTGGCGAACGTACGAGACGCCGCCCTCGCGAGCCTTGTTCAGGCCCTCGCGAACCTTGTCGCTGTCGGAGCGGCTCGCGGTCGTCCTCGGTCGGCTGTTGGGCTGGGTGTTATTGGCGTTGACTGGCATTTGTACTTCGAACCCCCTCGGTGGGTCATCCTCTTGGCGGACTCCTTATCTCTAAGGATGTTCGAGTCTAGCAACACGAACACACGTTTGTAACCCAGGCCTTGGAGCCGGTTACAGGAACGCTTGGTTTAAGCCGCCCCGCCGCCGCCGCCGAGCGTAGAAGAGCGCCTCCTAGGCACATTCATGCACTCCCCCAGGCGGGGGCTCGCCGGACGCTTGATTCAGGCGGGGGCGGGCGCCAGAGCTCGGCGAAGCCAATCCGACGGATGCTCGAGCTCTTCGAGGGTCGGAAGCGCTTCAGGGGATCTCCAGACCGCGTTCAGGCCATCGATGCCCGTCTGGTCGGCGACCCCGTCGCAGAACGCCTTTCCCTGCTTGTATTGGCGAAGCTTCAGCTCCATCCCGAGCAGCCGTGCGATCACATCGGCGAGGCCGCCGCGATCGGCTCGCCGCGCTTCGAGGCGGTCGCGAAGGCGGGCATATCCGGGCTCGAGCGCCCCACCGGCTGCGTCCATGACGTGCTCGGCATGCCCCTCGATCACCGACATGGTGGCCTGGAGCGCGTCAAGGGTGCGCGCTTGCTCCGGCCCGGCGAGCAGGCGCGGTAGCTCGCCGTGCATCACTGAGCGGACCGTCTTGCGCGGGTCGGAGCGAAGAAGCCGCCCCGCCACGGCACGCAGCGTGGTCTGGTCGAGCCGGGCCGATGCTCCCCCGATCAGCTGATCCAGCAGACCCGAGAGGTGGGCCCGAAGCCACGGAACCGAGCCGAACTGGATCGCGTGGGTGGTTTCGTGGATCGCGATCCAGCGCAGAAACAGGCCGGGATCCTCTCCGAGCTGGGCATGAGTCGAGGCCAGGTTGGGACCGACGAACACGAGTCGCGGCTCGCGGTCCGCGCTGACCAGCGCGACGTCATATTGGCCGAGCACCTTTCGTGCCCCGAACCCGACCGCGGCGCCGGCCTCGGTGGCGACCGCCGCGCCGGCGACCGACCGGGCGATTCCTCCAAGCGGCGCCGGCAGGCGGAGCCCGTCGGCGATCCGGAGCTCAAGCTCGCCCGAGAGCTCCTCCAGGCTTCCAACCGCGAGCCGTGCCCACTCGGCTCGATCGATCAGCTGTGGCGCCGGAAGGGGGCCGCCGGGTTTGAGCCGTGTGTACTCCTCGACCAGTCCCACCGCGTCGGCGCAGGCGCCATCGATCGCCCTCTGGTCGAACGGGCCGGCCTCACGCTCGGTTCCGGCCAGCCGCACAGCGATTCGCCGGGCCAGCCCCCAGTCGACCAGGCGGGCGGCGGTCAACGGTGCTCCTCGCCAACCGGCTCGGAGCTCTCCTGAGCTTCCAGCACGGTCGCAAGGAGCTCCCGGTCGAGGGCCGCCGCGACGTGGTAGCGGGCCCCCAAGTCCAAGCTGACGTCGAGATCGGCGCCGTCGAAGACAACCTCCGCGCCCGCTTCCCGCGCGATCAACTGGCCGGCCGCCGCGTCGACCGAGCGACAGGCGCGTCCGGTGAGCATGGCGTCGAACCGCCCTCCGGCGACGTAGCAAAGCGAGATCGCGATCGAGCCCACGGCGCGGATCCGGTAGGCCTTGCCCTCGAGGGCGGTGAGCACGGGCACGGTCCGCTCGGGCTTGGCCGACTCGACGCCCACGACCTCGAGTCCGAACCCGGGACCCTCCGCGTGCAGGGGTGCATCGTCCACCATTGCCGGCCCGCCGCGGCGGGCGTGGTATTCCTCCGACGCCCCGAAGTCGAACACATAGCCAAACTCGACATCGGCCATCGTGGGTCCAGAGGCCACCGCGATGCTGAGCGAGTGCGAGGGCAGCATGCGTCGCGCGTTGAGCGAGCCGTCCAGCGGATCGACGATCACCGAGATCTCGGACGTCGGCGCGCCGAATGCCACCTCGCCGCGCTCCTCGGAGATCGCCTTGAACTCGTGGCCCACGGCGTGCAGGCGCTCGAGCTCAGAAAAGACGATGTCCTCGCAGCGGCGGTCGATCGCCAGGGTCCGGTCTCCGCCCTCCCCGACTCCCTCGTAGACGGTGCGCTTCGCGATCCCCTTGTGTTCTGAGAAGAGCTTTCTCTGGGCCGCCGCGATTCGCCGGCAGGAGCCGAGCCAGTCGGCGGCGAGCACGCCGGCGTCGAACCCGGGATCGTCCTTCTCGGTTTGATCGAGCGCCACCGAGCCCATGCTAGATGGTTGGTCCCGACCCTCGTCCGGGGTGCGATGACGACCGATCCAGCGCTGATGGTCCTCGACCCGCCGCTCGCTAGCGTTAGGGCGGATGGAGGGAGACCCGGTCGACCCGAGCGCGGGCCAAGAGCCCGTCGTCGGGCATGGAGAAGGGCCGATGCTGGTCGTCGGCGCTGCCGGGTCGGGAAAAACCGAGGCATTGGCCCGCCGCCTCGCACGCCTCGCCGATCGCGGTACCACGCCCGAGCGAGTCCTCGTCCTGACCCGGTCTCGGGCCGGCGCGACCAGGCTGCGGGGAAGGGCGGCGGCGTTGATCGATACTCCCTACGAGGAGCTCGTGGTTGCCACGTATGAAGCGGCGGCGGAGCGGCTTCTGCGCGAGCACGCGCTCGAGGCGGGGCTGGATCCGTTCTTCGCAACCGTGAGGGCGGCGGACCGGTTGGCGATGCTGCTCGACCGGATCGACGACCTGTCGCTTCGCCGCCACGAGATCCGCGGGAACCCAGCCGGCCTCCTGGCCCGCATGCTTCGCCGAGTCGACGCCTTGAAGTCCGAAGCGATCACCCCCGCGATGCTCCGCGACTGGGCGGAGAGCGCCGAGCGCGGGGCAGAGAATGCTGCAACGCGCGAGCGAGCGGCCCGCGAGCGGGAGTTCGCGGACTTCTACGCGAGCCACGACCGCGTGCTGCGAGAGTGCGGAAGCCTCGACGCCGCCGACCTGGTGATCGGGTTGCGGCGCCTGCTCTCCGAGCGAGCCGATGTGCGCGCGGCGGTGGCCGAGCGATTCCCGTTTCTGATGGTCGATGAGCTCGAGGACGCCGGGGCGGCTCACCGGGCGCTGGTCGAGTCACTCGTTGCCGAGCACCGCAACGTCGTATGCGCATCCGACCCCGATCAGGCGATCCGCCCCCCCGCGATCGCCGTCCGCGACCCGGCGACATGGTTCCTGCGCCTCCATCCCGACGCCGAGCAGGTGACCCTCGCTCCCTCGGCCCGCCTGGCCCCCGAGATCGCCCACGCCGCCACCGCCGTCGCAAGGCTCGCCACGCAAGGTCGAGCAACCACGTCGCAAGGTGAAGCGGCCGGCGCCAGCGACGAAGTCGCGGTAGATGCGGAGGTGCCTGCCGCCACGCCGGAGCCCGAACCCGTCGGGAACGGAGCCGAAGGCGAGGCTCCCGACGGAGTGATTCCCGAGGCTCCCGACGGAGTGGTTAGGTTTTGGCGCTGCCGGGGCGAGCGGGCCGAGACCCAGGCAACGGCGCGCGAGATCGAGCACCTGCTCGCCGCCGGGGAGGTGAGGCCCGAGGCCGTCTGCGTGATCGTCGGTTCGGGCTGGCGAGAGGCGAGGCTGGCGGCGGCGGCGCTCGAGGAGCGGTCGATCCCGTTTCGCTTCGCGGGGGACGCCGCCCTCTTCCAACGACCCGAGGTGCGCGATGTGCTGGCCTGGCTGCGAATGCTCGCCGACCCGACCGACGCCGCGGCGGTCGTCCGAGCGCTGACCAGGGCTCCCGTGGAGCTCCGCTCGATCGACCTCGCGCGGTGCACCGCGATCGCCCGGCGCCGCCGGCTGGACATGATCTCGGCCCTCGAAGCATCGCTCGAGAGCCCCCAGCTGCCGCCCGAGGCGCGTGATCGGATCCAGGCGTTCCTGAAGCTCCATGGGGCCGCCTCCGCGGCGCTGGAGCAGATGCGGGCCGACGTCTTCGTGCGGCGGCTGATCGAGCGGATCGGGGTGCGCCGCCAGCGACTCTTCGTCGCGACGCCGGAGGCGGCTGAGCGTCTTCAGAGCCTCTCCCGGCTCTCCGAGCTCGCCGCGGCCTGGACGCGCCGCGAGCCCCGCGGCTCGGTGCGCGACTTCGTTCGGCACCTGACCGCGGTCGCCGACGCAGGCGAGCTCGAGAGCGCTGACTCCCCATACCCCTCCCCCGGCGCGGTCGTGCTCGCCGAGCCCGAGCAGGTCAAGGGGATGGAGTTCGAATATGTGTACGCCCTCGGGCTCGACCGCAGCGCGATCACCGCCCGCGACCTCGATCCCACCTCGATCCCACCCGCCCTGCTTTCCGAGCCGGCGCCCTCGGATGGCAGCGATGTCGAGCTCGCCGCCCGGGCGCGCCTCGCCTACCTGGCGATGACCCGAGCTCGCCGGGCGCTGGTCCTGTCCTGGCCGGAGTCGGTGGGCGAGGAGCCGGCCGCGCCGTCGGTCTTCTACGAGGCCGCACGCGCCTCGGTCGACGCCCGTGAGGTTGTTCACGAGGAGGAGCTGTTCGGCCCCGCCGAGGGTCTCCACTCGACCTATCGGATGCTCCGCGACGAGGTCCTGGAGGCATCGTGGCGCGCCGGGTCAGCACTTTCGGAGATGCGCCTCGATACGGCCGAGGATGTCACCCAGGCGGTGGCGCGATACCTCGAGCTCATCAAGCTCGCGGCCCTGGTCCAGAGCCCCGATTCCGAGCCCGCCGCGGAGTCGCTGGCGGCGCTCAACGAGCTGCTCGGGCGGGTCGCTTCGCCGGAGCAGCGCGCCGCGCTGGAGGCGTCCGCGCTGGACGAATTCGTGATCGGCGAGGAGGCCGATCTGGCCGCCCGTCGCGAGCTGGTCGCCGCGCGGCGCCAGCCCTCGCTCGAGCAGTTCATACCGCGCCGAGGCGATGGCCTGGCCCTCTCGGCTTCGGACATCGACCTTTACCGGACATGTCCCCTCAAATACAAGTTCGCCCGGGTTTTCGCGATCCCGCAGGAGCCGACCATCAACCAGCGGTTCGGAATCCTGATCCACCAGGTCCTCGAGCGGTTTCACTCCGAGGCTCTCCACGCCGCGTCACGGGAGCACGAACCGGGATCGGACGACGGCGATCCCGGTCACGCCGGCGGCCTCGACCGGCTCCTCGCACTGTTCGAGGCCGGTTGGCGGCGAACCGGGTTCGGCGCCTCGGACGATGAGCTCCAGTACCGGGATCGCGCGGTCGCGGCGCTGGCTCGCTATCACGAGCGGCATCTGCACTCGCGGATCGAGACCCGTGTGGCTCGAGCGAAGCTTTGCCTTCGCGATCGGCCCGCACCGACTGCGCGGCCGCGTCGACCGCGTCGACAAGCTCTCGGACGGTCGCTACGAGCTGATCGACTACAAGACCGGTGAGCGCCGCGATGGCCCGGGCGAGGACGTGCAATTGGCGCTGTACCGGCTCGGGGCCCGGGAAGCCTGGCAGGTCGACGCTGGGATGGGCAGCTACTGGTATGTGCTCGACGACGAACGCGTGCCGATCGCCCCCGAGCCCGATGACGCCGAGCGGGTGGAGCGCACGGTGCTCGAGGTGGCTGCCGGAATCGAGGCACAGGACTTCGAGCCGCGCCCGTCGTATGAGATCTGCAGCTGGTGCGACTACCGCCTCATCTGCCCCGCCTCAGAGGCCTGAACCCGCGCCGACCCCCGGGATGGCGCCTCGCCCTGTTCGAGCCATGTCGGCCGTTCGCGAGGGTGGTGGCGCGGGGCTGGGTAACGGGGCCCTGCCGCACGAGGGAACCACCCGGCCGGGGCTAGGGACGAAGTCCCGGCGCAGGCGCTTACGTCCTGCCGGTCGGTAACGCACCCGAACCCGCCGGAAACGGAGGCGAAGCCGAGGCTTCCGGCGGAGTTGTTCCTCAGTCCTGCTCGTCGCCGCGCTGACGAAGGAAATGCTGGAACTCGCGCGCGAGGTCGTCCGCGCTGACCTCGTGGCCCAGGTCGAGCCCCTCCTCCTGGGAGGCCTCGAGCCCACGCACGAGCTTCTCTATCTCCGGGTTGGCGGAAACCGCACGGTCGACCTGTTCCTCGAAGCGCTCGGTGGCGTCCTCCAGCTCGGAGGCCTCCACCGCGACGCCCGTCAGCCCCTCCAGGCGGCGAAGCAGCGCCAGGGCGGCCTTCGGGTTCGGTACCGCCGCCACATAGTGGGGGATGGCCGCCCACAGGCTCGCCGAGTCGAGCCCCTGCTCTCGGCAGGCGTCGTGGAGCACGCCGACGATCCCCGTCGGCCCTTCATAGCTCGAGCGACTGAGGCCGAGGCGCTCGACGAGATCCGGATCGGACGCCAGGCCCGTGATCGGCACTGGCCGGGTGTGCGCGACGTCGCCGATCAGGGCGCCGAGGGTGATGACGATCTCGGTGTCGAGCCGCCGAGCGGCCTCGACGATCGCTCCGGCGAAGGTCCGCCAGCGCAGGTTCGGCTCGACTCCGCTGAACAGAGCGAGGTCGCGCTCGGCGGCTGGCACCTCAACCCCCAACAGCGTGTTGGCGGGCCAGTCGATCTCGCGGGTGAGTCCCTCGACGAGCCGGATCGTCGGCCGGTTGACCTGGAAGTCATAGAACTCCTCGGGATCGATCCGTGCCACCACCTGCGGGTCGAGCGAGGCTGCCACAGCCTCGAGCGCCGCGGTAGCCGCGCTGGCGGCGTCGTTCCAGCCGCCGAAGGCGCAGATCAATGCCGGTCTGCGCAGCTCGGGCGGGTCGCCGTCCCAGACGATCGGGTCCACTCGTCGAGCCTATCCAGAAAAGGGCGTGACACCAAGGTGCGCCGTCCGAGCTCGGGTTCACGATCACGGGGTGGAAGCTGCAGCGGCGATCTCGGTTCGTGACGGGCGGCAGCCGCGGATCGCCGAGCTGCGATCGGGGCAGCGGTTCGAGGGCCGCTACGCGTGCCTGCGAAAGGACCGCCTCACCTCCCGCAACGGAGGCTCCTATCTCGCCGTCGAGCTACGCGACCGGACCGGGACGCTGTCCGGTCGGGTGTTTCGCGAGGCGGATCGAATCGGTCTGCGCTTCGAGCGAGGCGACGCGGTGCTCGCCCGCGGGCGGCTGGAGCGCTATCTGGGGCAGCCGGTCGCCGAGCTCGAGGATGTCCGTCGGCTCGAGCCCGGATCCTTCGAACCGGGTGAGTTCCTGCCCACCGCCTACCGATCGGTGGAGGAGCTCGAAGGCTTCATTGAGCATCTGGCCCGCGAGGTCCACGATCCGGGCTTGCGCGCGGTGGTCGAGCGGCTGATCTTCTCGGGGCCGACCGCCGATGAGTTCCGGCGCGCCCCATGTACTCCGGCGGGGCATCACGCCTACCTCGGAGGCCTGATCGAGCACACGGTCGCGGTGGGCACCATGGTCGGCGAGATCTGCCAGCTTCACCCCCGGCTGGACTCGGACCTCCTGATGGCCTCGGCGCTCCTTCACGACGTCGGCAAGACGCGGGAGTTCACCCTCGGCGCCGAGATCGAGACCACCGACGAGGGACGGCTGGTCGGACATCTCGCGATCGGGGCGCAGCAGATCGGGGCGCAGTCCGGCGAGCTCGCCGAGGAGCGCCGGCTGGCGCTCCTCCACTGCGTGCTCAGCCACCACGGTCCCGATACGGGCCGCCAGGGAGGCCCCGCGGCGGCACGAGGCTTCGGCTCTCCCGAAGCGCTCGCCCTCTACCGCCTGAATGCCCTCGACGCATCGGTCAAGGGGGCGCTTGAGCACGGCATCTGAGTCACTCGCCGGTGCGCGGGCGGATTCCCCGCCTGACGAGCTGGGTCGCGATCACCAGGGCGAGGCCTGCGAACAGGAGCTCGAGGGTGCGCTCCGGGACCGCGTTCGAGATCGCCACTCCGCCGGCCACGCCGAGCGGCGACACGATGCCGAGGACCAGGCCGTCACGCACGCGGACGTTCCCGTATCCGTGCTGACGCCGGGCGCCGAGCATGGCCACGAAGACGATCGCCAGCAGCGATGTCGCCTCGGCGCGAACCTGGGTCTGGTCCAGGAATATGACCAGCGCCGGGACGAACAGGACCCCTCCTCCCACGCCGACCAGGCCACCGAGCGTCCCACCGGCGAATCCGAGCAGCGCTGCAGCGACGTACTCCATCAGGGCACGATCAGGTCGATCGCCGTCGCGACGAGGAAGGCGGCGAACAGGAGCGCCACGGCGCGCTCGGAGATGTGCTGCTGAAGCGCCGTACCGGCGACCACCCCCGCCAGCGCGGGGACGCCCACGAGCGCCGCCTGGGGTACGTCGACGTTCCCGTAGATGGCCTGCCCGACGGTTGCGTAGGCGGCGATGATCACGATCGCCGCGAGACTGGTCCCGGTCGCCTCGCGCTCCCCATAGCCGAGCCAGAGGATCAGGAGCGGAACGATGATCGTTCCTCCTCCGACGCCGAACAGGCCGCTGAACAGCCCCGCCGCCGTCGCGATCACCAGCAGCTTGAGGATTCGATCGCGCGTCACGGGCGGCGATACTAGTAACCGTGAGGGCCGCCACCGCCAGGTCCGGGTGAACGTGGCGTCGGGGACTCCGGCGAGCGCCGCCCAGCTCATCCAACCGCTCCGGGACGCGCCGGGCGAGTCGGCTGCGCTGCTCGACGTCGACGGGACGCTGGCGCCGATCGTCCCGGTCCCCGCCGACGCGTCGGTGCCGCCCCAGACGCGCGACGCGCTTCGCAGGCTGGCCCGCCACCTGGCCCTCGTGGCCTGCATCTCCGGACGCCGCGCGGTTGACGCACGGCGCGTGGTGGGAGTCGACGAGCTCACATACGTCGGCAACCACGGGCTCGAGGTGTTGCCGCCGGGCTTCCGCGACGCCGAGCTCGACTCCGCCGCCACGGGTGCGCGGAAGACCCGGGATTTCGTCGAGGCCCAGTTGGAGGACGAGTTCGAGGCGAGCGGGCTGCGGCTCGAGGACAAGGGCCCGATCCAGGCCCTGCATTGGCGCGGGGCAGCCGATCCCGATGCGGCCGAGCAAGGAGCGCGGCGTATCGCGGATCGTGCTGAGCTGGCGGGGCTCGAGCCACGTTGGGGGCGAAAGGTGCTCGAGATCCGGCCGGCGGCGAGGGTCGACAAGGGAACCGCCGTGCGACGGCTCCTCGAGGGTCCCGCCATCGAGGTCGCCATGTTCGCCGGTGACGATCGGACCGACCTCGACGCGTTCCGCGCCCTGCGCTCGATGCGCGAGGCGAAAGAGCTACGGCACGCGGTATGCATAGGGATCGCCTCCGATGAGGCGCCGACCGAGCTGGCGGCCTCCTCGGACGTCGTGTTGGATGGCCCCGCGGCGCTCAGCACGGTGTTGAGCGAGCTCGCCGACGCGTGCCGGCAGCGAGCCACGGGCTGATGCTGTTCGTCGACCTGCTCCGAATCACGGTGCTTTTGATTGGCGCCGCCGCGACCGCGATGGGCGCGGTGACCGTGGTCGTAGCCAGCCAGGACAGCTCGACGGCGACATTGATCGTGGCCGGCGCGTGGTGGACGCTCGCCGTCGTCGTCGGGTCCGTCCTGGGGACCTCGCCGCGCGCCGCGCAGGCGATGACGCGGGCGCTTGCCTCGGCGCGAACCGCGACCTCGCTTCCGACCGAGAGCCCAGGACGGATCGCGTTCCTTCGGCTATGGCCGATCGGCGCGTTCGCGCTGGTCGTCGGGGGGTTGGGCTGGGTGTTTCCTCAGGTCTCCGCGGTGGGCGCCGGTTATGCGATCCTCAACGCCCTCGCGTGGCGAAACCGCGAGCGGGCCGTCAGCGCAATTGAGGAGCGCGATGGGATCCGCTTCTACGTGGAGCCGAGCTCGGCGCTTCAGCCCGTCAAGCTGGTTCGGACACCGGGACTTGGCCGCGATCGCATGCCCGCCGGCCATCCACCCCCGCCGCTGCCGGGCGGTGGATCCTGACCGGCTCGCAGGGTGGATCCGAGCTGACGGGAAGGCGCGCCCGCACCCGCGCCAGCGCGGCGTGGGCGCCGAGGGCGGCAATCAACCCAGCGGCCCCGGCGAGCACCAAGCCCGCTCGCGGGTCGATCGACTCGCTGAGCCATCCGGTGATCGGCCCGCCGATCGGTGTCGACCCCAGGAAGACGATCGAGTAGAGCGCCATGACGCGGCCGCGCATCGCGGGCTCGGCGGCGAGCTGAAGCGACGAGTTGATCCCCGCCGCAAACGTGACGCTGGCGGCGCCGAGTGGGATCAAGGCGAGCAGCTCCAGGGGGAGGGTGGGCGCGGCGGCGGCGATCAACGCCACGCCCCCGAACCCGCACGCGGCGCCGATCATCAGTCGCGGGCCCGCCTGTCCCCGCGCGCCGGCGGCCAGGGCGCCGGCCACCGAGCCGACCGCCATCGCGACCGCGAGCGCCGTGTAGGTGGCGGCCCCGCCATCGAAGCTGAATCGGGCCAGGAGGGGAAGGATGACCTGGAAGTTGAAGCCCAGGGTCCCAACCACAGCCATCATGCCCAAGGGGATCAACAGGGCGGGGTTCTGAAGGACGTAGCGAAGGCCGGCCCGGATGGCCCCGCGTCCCTCGGCCGCCTGAGGAGCGGGTCTGAGCTTTCCCGGCTCCATCGCCCTGAGCGCGACGATCATCGCCACGAACGAGAGGGCGTTGACGAGGAAGCACGGCCCGACGCCCAGGGTCGCGATCACGAGCCCGGCCCCGGCGGGTCCGATGATCCGCGCCGAGTGGATCAGCACGCTGTTCAGGCTCACCGCGTTGACGACCCGCTCCGCGCCCACCATCTCGATCGCGAAGCTCTGACGCGCCGGGTTGTCGACCGAGTTGATCGAGCCCCGGACGAAGACCAGCGCGTAGACCATCCACGGCGCAACCACGTCCGCCGTGGTCAGGCCCCAGAGGGCGAGCGCGGGAAGCGCCATCAGCGTCTGGGTGACGATCAAGAGCGACCGCTTCGAGAAGCGGTCGGCGAGCAGCCCGCCCCAGGCGCCGAACAGGAGCACCGGCAGGAACTGAAGCGCGGAGGTGAACCCGACCGCGACGCCACTTCCCGTCAAGGCGAGGATCAGCCACATCTCGGCGACGATCTGCATCCAGTTGCCGCTCAGCGAGACGATCTGGCCCGCGAAGTAGCGCCGGTAGTTCGGCACGGCGAGGGATGTGAAGGAGCGACGGAGCGCGGCGCTCACCCGCGCTCACCATCCTGGAGGCGCTCGAGGATCTCGGCGGCGCGGGCCAAGGTGGCAACGTCGCCGTCGTCGAGGGTGCGTAAGCGCTTGGCGAGGTAGGCGTTCTTTCTTGTCCGGAGCCTGGCGATCAGCGCCCGGCCTCGAGGCGTCGTGCTGACGATCGAAGAGCGGCCGTCGTATGGGTCGGCGGCCCGGTCCAGCAGGCCCTCCTGCTCCAGGCGAGCGACGATCCGAGTCGCGGTTGGCCGCTGCACCCGCTCGATTGCGGCCAGCTCGCTCGGGGTCAACGGACCATGGAGGTCGATCGTCGCGAGGGCCGCGGTCTGACTCGGGCTGAGATCCGTCCCCGCCTCCTGGCGGAGACGCCGCGCGGTCCGGGTGATGGCCAGGCGAAGCTGCGCGGCCAATTCGCTGATTGAAGCCGGCGCGGTCGGCTTACCCGGCCGGGGATGGGGCTCGGGGGAGGCGGCAGGGGAGATCATTGCCATTGCTAATTACGTTAGCAAACTAGCTCTGGGAGTCAACCATGCCCTGCGTTCAGCGTCACCGCCCGGCGCGCTTGCGAAGCCTGGAGAACTCCCGCCAAGGCTTCGTGTTGGCGACCTGGGGTGCCGTAAGCCAGGCGCGCCTCGCCGTGGCCAATCCGTACCGCATGTTGTCCATCGTCTCGACGCGATGGGCGTCCGTGTTCACGCAGATCAACGCCCCGGCCTCGGCGGCGAGCCGCGCGTGGCGCTCCGAGAGGTCGCGTCGGTTCGGGTTCCCGTTGATCTCGAGCATCGTCCCCGTGCGCGCCGCCGCGTCGGCGATCTGCTCGACGTCGATCTCATACGGATCCCGGCGGTTGATCAGCCGGCCGCTCAGGTGGCCGACGCAGTCGACAAGCGGGTGCTCGATGGCGGCAAGCACCCGGTCGGTCATCTTTCCCCGCGAGATGTTGAACGACGTGTGGACGCTTGCGATCACCCAGTCGAGCTCGGTCAGCAGCTCGTCGTCGTAGTCGAGCCCGCCGTCGGGAAGGATGTTCACCTCCGACCCGGCGAGGACCCGGAAGCCGCGCCGGCCCGCGTTCAGGGCCCGCACCTCTTCGATTCGCTCGGCGAGCCGTTTCTCGGTGACGTGGTTTCCGAATCCGTGGGTCGCCGAATGGTCGGTGACCCCGAGGTATGCGTATCCGCGCGAGCGCGCCGCCGCGGCCATCTCCTCGAGCGAGTTATGGCCGTCGGACAGGGTCGTGTGGCAATGCAGGTCGCCGCGGATGTCTTCGAGCTCGACCAACGATGGGAGGACGCCCGTGGCCGCCGCCTCGATCTCGCCGCGCGCCTCACGGAGCTCGGGCTCGATGTAGTCAAGTCCCAGCCGCCCGTAGACCTCGGCTTCGCTCGCGTGGCTCGTCAGCTCGCGGGCGTCGGTATCGGTGATCCCATGCTCTGAGACCGAGAGCCCCATGGCCAGAGCACGCTCCCGGAGCTCCACGTTGTGCTCCGCGGAGCCGGTGAAGTGCTGAAGCAGGTTGCCGTAGGCGTCCGGGGCGACGATGCGAAGGTCCACGGCGATGCCGTTGTGGGTAGTGATCCGGGCCCCGCCCTCGCCGGCCGATCCCTTGGTCGCCGCGAGTGGGTGCTCGAGCAGGGCCCCTGCGAGCGCGGCGGGATCCACCGCGGTGGCGATCAGGTCGACGTCGTGACAGGTCTCGGTTCTTCGCCGCGCCGAGCCCGCTACCTCGACCGCGTCGCTCGCCGGATGGGTTCGCAGATCGGCGGCCAGGCGTTCGGCGACGGGTAGCACCTCCGAGAGGAGGAGTCGCTCGGCGGGCCCGCTCTCGGCCAATCGGTCGAGTGCCTCGAGAACGTTCTCCTCGAACTTCGGGCCAAGGCCCTTGAGCCCGCGGATCCGCTCATCCTGGGCCGCGACTCTGAGCTCCTCCAGGGTCGACACCCCGAGCTCGTCGTAGAGGCGCCGCGCGGTCTTCGCCCCAACGCCGGGAACCCGCGTGACCTCGACCAGGGTCGGCGGTAGCCGGCGCTTGAGCTTCGCCGCCGCCGGGATCTCACCTTCGTCGAGAAGCGCGAGCACCTTCTGCTCGAGTGTCCCGCCCACCCCGGGAAGCTCGGTGATCCGTCCGTCTCGCGCCAGCTCCTCGACCGACACCGGGCTCTGGCGGATCACTCGGGCCGCTTCTCGATAGGCGAGCACGCGGTACCGGATCGCCCCGTCGAGCTCGTAAAGCGTTGCGAGCTCGCTGAGCGCCTCGGCGATCTCGACGTTTGTCATCAACCGAGGGATAGCATCGCCGGCGGCCGCGCAATTCGATCGGTGGGCCGACTACTATATTTTGTATAGCATTGGGTTGGCGACCGAGTAGGGTCATCCCGGCACCGCCAACTGCCGAGGTCCGGACGAATGAACAGACAGCCATCAGGAGGCCATAAGTGACCGGGAAGCTCCCCGACGTGACCGACGGAACCTTTCAGTCCGAGGTGCTCGAATCGGAGCAGCCGGTGTTGGTGGATTTCTGGGCTCCCTGGTGCGGTCCGTGCCGCGTCGTCCATCCGATTCTCGAGGAGATGGACGCCGAGCGTGACGACCTGCGGATCGTCAGCATCAACACCGACGAGAACCAGGAGACCGCGTCGCGGTTCCAGATCCTCTCGATCCCGACGCTGATCCTGTTTCGCAGCGGCGCGGAGGCAAAGCGAGTGATCGGCGCGATGCCCAAGCGCAGGCTCGAGGCCGAGCTCGAGCCGGCTCTGACCACCTAGCCGGGTCGCTCAGTCCAGGCGCCCGAGGGCGCCGTCGAGCCGGGCGAGCGAGCCGAGCTCGACGTCGGCCAGGCCCGCCACCTCAGACGGCAGCGGCACGTCAGGGCGGGGCACCGCCACGATTCGCATCCCCGCGGCGCTCGCCGCGCGGACCCCGTTGGGCGAGTCCTCGATCGCGGCGCAGCCCGCCGGATCGACCTCCAGCCGGCGCGCCGCATCGAGGTAGACGTCCGGCGCCGGTTTGCCCCGACCCACCTCCTCCGACGAGACCGTGGCCCGGAAGGTTCCGGCCAGGCCGGCGAGCTCGAGGACCAGGTCGATCAGCGGCCGGTTCGAGGACGACGCGAGGCCGATCGGCCAGCGCTCGGCTGCCCCGCGGACCGCCTCCCGTGCACCCGGAAGGAGCGGCAGCCGATCGCGATATCGCCCCTCGAGCCGCGAGACGACCTCCTTGGAGATCTCCTCGGGCTCCATCGGCACCTTCAGCGAATCGTGCATGAAGCGCGACCATTCGGTCGAGCTCATGCCCATCATCTGCTCGGCTGCCCGCGCGTGCCATCGTCCACCCTTCTCGCGGGTCAGCTCCTCGCGCACCGATGCCCAGACCGGCTCGGAGTCGATCAGGACGCCGTCGAGGTCGAAGATGACCGCGGAAAGCGCGATCAGCCTTCCGCCCCAGAGGCTCTGCGCACCCCCACGCGGAGCTCGCGCCCGTCGATCGCCGACCTCGCCGCATTCGGAGCCTCGGCATAGTCCACGGTGGTTGCGAGCGTCTCGCCCGCCAGATACTCCTGGTGAGCTTTGGCCGCGTCGAGCAACTCGGGATCGCCGTCCAGAGTCAGGAGGATCCGGTCGGTGACCTCGAGCCCGGCGTCGCGTCGCGCGCCTTGGACGGCGTGGACGATCTCGCGCGTAAGGCCCTCGCGGCGAAGCTCGGGATCGAGCTCGAGGGCCAGGGCGACGGCGTGGCCGGAGGCCGCCTCGACCTGGTAGCCGTCGAGCGGCTGCAGGGCCAGCAACAGGTCATCGGGGCCGAGGGCATGGTCGTGGCCGTCGATGTTGATGCCGATCTCCCGCCCGGCCTCGATCGCGTCTGCGACCTTGACCGCGTCGAGCGCCTCGACGGCGGCGGCCACCTGCGGCATGCTGCTCCCGAAGCGAGGGCCCAGTGAACGGTAGTTAGGCCGAGCCTCGTAGCTCACAAGCTCGGACTCCTCGGCGACGAAGTCGAGCTCCTTGACGTTGAGCTCCGACCTGACGATCGCGGCTCGGTCCGAGATCGCCTCCCGCTCGGCGTCGTTTGCCACCACGATCGCGCGGCGAAGCGGCTGGCGCACCTTGATCGCCGCCTGGGCGCGCGCCGCGCGTCCGAGCTCGACGGTGCGGCGAACCGCCTCCATTGCGGCCTCGAGCCCGGGATCGACGCGTGAGAGGTCGGGCTCGGGGAAGTCACGCAGGTGGACCGAGTCCGGCAGCTCGCCGAACTCCTGCTCGACGCCTCCCGCAAGGTTGCAGTGGAGCTCCTCGGCGAGGAAGGGCGTGAACGGCGCCAGGAGGGCGGATGTGTCGAGGAGGCATCGCCTCAGGGTCGCGAAGGCGGCCCGGTCCCCCTCCCAGAAGCGCCGCCGAGAGAGCCTTACGTACCAGTTGGACAGCTCCTCCACGTACGCGGCGATGGCACGACCGGCACTCGTGCAGTCGTACGCATCCATGTGCTCGACCACGTCCGCGATCGTCCGCTGGAGGCGGGACACCGCCCACCGGTCCAGGTCGTCCTCCCCGATCGCCTCGGGCTCGTCGCGGGGATCGAGGCCCTCGGCGTTCGCGTAGAGGACCCAGAACGCGTACGTGTTCCAGAGCGTCAGCGTGAACTGACGCACCGCCTCGCCGACCGTATCCGGCGAGAACCGATAGCCCGCCCACGGCTGCTGGGAGGTGAGGTAGTACCAACGGAAGGCATCGGCGCCGTGGCTCGAGATCACCTGCCATGGGTCGACGACGTTTCCGCGACTCTTCGACATCTTCTGACCGTCCGGGTCCAGGATCAGCCCGAGGCAGACGCAGTTGAGATAGCTGCCCTTGTCGAACACGAGAGTCGAAACTGCGAGCAGCGAGTAGAACCAGCCACGCGTCTGGTCGATCGCCTCGCTGATGAAGTTGGCCGGAAAGCGCTCGGCGAACAGCTCCTCGCCCTCGAACGGGTAGTGGAACTGTGCGAATGGCATTGAGCCGGAGTCGTACCAGGCGTCGATCACCTCCTCCACGCGGCGCATCTCGCCGCCGCACGCCTCGCAGCGCAGGACGACCTGGTCGATATGCGGGCGGTGGAGGTCCTCGGGGACGTCAGCGCCGCGCTCGCGCAGGGCGTCGAGCGAGCCGGCGCAGAAGCGCTCGTCGCAGCCCTCGGCCCGGCATTCCCAGATCGGCAGAGGGGTCCCCCAATAGCGCTCTCTTGACAACGCCCAGTCCACGTTTCCCTCCAGCCACTTTCCGAACCGTCCGTGCTTGATGTGCTCGGGGCGCCAGCCGATCGATTCGTTCTCGGCGAGCATCCGATCCCGGACCTCGGTGGTCCGCACGTACCAACTCGACTTCGCGTAGTAGAGGAGCGGCGTGTCGCAACGCCAGCAGTGCGGATAGGCGTGCTCGTACGTTTCGGCGCGGAGCAGGCGTTCGCCCCGCCGGAGCGCCTCGATGATGTCGGCGTCGGCCTCCTTCACGTAGCGGCCGGCGAAGTCGGTGATCCGCTCGTCGAAGGTGCCGTCCGGCAGCACCGGGTTTTGCAGGGTGATCCCATACTGCTCGCCGAGGCGGAAGTCGTCCTCGCCGAAAGCGATCGCCGTATGCACCAGGCCGGTGCCCTCGCTTGTGGTGACGAAGTCGGCCTCTAGGACGGTATGCCCGCGCGGCCCGTAGTCGGTGATGTATTGGAAGGGGGGCTCATACGCCGTGCCGGCCAGGGCGTCGCCGCGGAACCGGTCGAGCACCTCGGCGCCGTCGCCGAGCACCCTTTCGACCAGCGGAGCGGCCACCACATAGACGTTGGTCGAGTTCACCGGTCGGGCCCGGACGTACTCGATCTCGGGGCCGACGGCCACCGCGGCGTTCGTGATCAGCGTCCATGGCGTGGTGGTCCAGACGAGCAGCTGGTCGCCGGGCTCGAGCGGGGCCACGGGGTCCCGAACGGGAAGGCCGACGTACACGGAGGGATCCACGACATCGTGGTAGCCCTGCGCGACCTCGTGCGAGGAGAGCGCTGTGCCGTCGCGGGGGCAGTACGGAACGACCTTGTTGGCCTGGTAGAGCCGCCCGTCGTCCCAGATCCTTCGCAGCGACCACCACACGGACTCGATGTACTCGTTTTCGAGCGTCACATAGGCGTCGCCGAGGTCGATCCAGAAGCCGATCCGCTCGGTCAGGCGCGCCCAGTCCTCGACGTATCGGAAGACGGATTCGCGACAGCGCTGGTTGAACTCCGCGATCCCGTAGGCCTCGATCTCGGCCTTCGAGGAGATCCCGAGCTCCTTCTCGACCTCGAGCTCCACAGGCAGCCCATGGCAGTCCCAGCCGGCCTTCCTGGGGACGCGATAGCCGCGCATGGTCCGGTAGCGCGGGTAGATGTCCTTGAACACCCGCGAGAGGACGTGATGCGACCCGGGCTGGCCGTTCGCGGTCGGCGGCCCTTCGTAGAAGCTCCAGACGTCGGCGTCCGCGCGCTGGGCGAGCGAGCGCGCGAAAGACGTCACGCTCCCGCCACTGCTCGAGCACCCGCTCCTCGAGCTCGGGGAAGGACTGCCTGGTGTCTACGGGGCGAAAGCCGGCCATGAGCGGCTGATTCTGCCAAGCGCGCCCGGGGTCACGATCCTTGGACGAAGCCGCGCGCGTCGCGCTGCCCGGATGTAGCCCCGGCCGGCCGCGGTCACGTGGCCGTGAAGCGGACCTCGTCGCTGAACTCCTCCAGGAAGTCCGCGATCGACGGGGCGGTGCGAATGCTGCCGGGCCCGTCGCCGTGGAGGCGCTCGAAGAACTCCGCGGTGCGAAGCGCTGGACGAACCTCCCATCGGATCAGCGAGGGCTCCTCTGCGGCCATCTGGTGTGGCGTCCCGGGCGGCACCTCGAACGCGGCTCCCTCCTCGTAGAGCCGCTCCTCCCCTGCGATCACAGCCCGCATCGTGCCCTCGAGGACCTCGAAGTGCTCGGCCTGGCTCGGATGGAGGTGCTCCGGCGGCATCCCGGCGGCGCCGCTGTAGCTGGCCTCCATCTCAAGAACCTCACCGTCGGTCTCGGCGCCAGTCCTGACGAGGCGAAGCCGGAAGCCGTCGGCGCCTTCGATCTCCTGACCCGCATGAGCCATGGCGGGCGAGGCTACCAACGGCCCGCTGCGTAGCATCCGCTGGGTGCGCCGTACGTTCGCAGTTCTGCTTTTCCTCGCCGCGTTCGCCGGTTGCGGCTCAAATGGCCCAGACGCAACCCCGACGGCCTGCCTGGACCCGGCCACCGCCTATCTGAGCGCCCTTCAGGCCGCCCCCGACCAGGTGCGGCTCGGGTCCGGCACCGCGATCAGCGACTGCTTCGGCGCCACTCAGGAGGCGGGTGAGCTCGCCAACGTCGGGCAGACCGTGATTCGGGTCGCGACCCAGCTGAACGCCGAGGCTCGGCGTGATCCGGGCGGCGAGGACACGGTGATGCTCGGCTACCTGGCGGGCGCGGTGCACGAGGGGACCTCCCACGCGGCCGGCGCCGACGCAGACCTCGTTCGGCGCTTCGACGCGGCGGCCCGCTTCAGCCCGAGCGGTGGGACCCTTGGCGCGGCGTTCGAGCGAGCGTTTGGGAAGGGATACGCTGCCGGGGAGCAAGACGGCTGACCGAGACGGAGGCAACCGAGTGACCGCGACGGGCGTTGAAACCGAGCTCTGGGGCGAGGAGACGAGCAAGGCGGTCGCCAACTTCCCGGTCTCCGGAGAGCCGGTTCCGGTTCCGGTGGTGCGCTGGCTCGGCAGGATCAAGGCCGCCTCCGCTCGGGTGAACGCCGAGCTCGGGCTGCTCGACGGTGAGATCGCCGAGCGGATCGCCACCGCTGGCGACGAGATCGCCTCCGGCAAGCACGACGACCAGTTCCCGATCGACGTCTTCCAGACCGGATCCGGCACGTCGTCGAACACGAACGCCAACGAGGTGATGGCGAACCTCGCCGGTGACGGGGCGCACCCGAATGACCACGTGAACATGGGCCAGTCCTCAAACGACGTCTTCCCATCCGCCGTCCACCTGGCGGCGCTGGACGAGGTGAGCCACGATCTCCTTCCGGCCATGGACGAGCTCTCCTCGGCTCTGGAGCGAAAGAGCGTCGAGTTCGCGGATGTGATCAAGGCCGGGAGGACCCATCTGATGGATGCCGTCCCGGTGACGCTGGGTCAGGAGTTCGGCGGCTACGCCGCCCAGATCAAACTGGGGCAGGACCGGGTGCGAAGCACCCTGGGGCGCGTGGGCCAGCTCCCGCTCGGCGGCACTGCCACCGGGACGGGCCTCAACACGCACTCGGAGTTCGCGGAGCGGGTGCGGGCCAAGCTCGTTGCCGACACCGGGCTCGAGATCTCCGAGCCGCTCGATCGCTTCGAGGCACAGGGCAATCGTGACGCGCTGGTCGAGCTCTCGGGCGCGCTGAAGGTCGTCGCCGTCTCGGTGACCAAGATCGCAAACGACCTCGCGCTGATGGGCTCCGGTCCCCGCGCCGGGCTTGCCGAGCTGCGACTTCCGGCGCTCCAGAAGGGCTCCTCGATCATGCCGGGCAAGGTCAACCCGGTGATCTGCGAGGTGGCGATCCAGGTCGGAGCGCAGGTGATCGGCAACGACGCGGCGATCACGATCGCCGGCTCGCAGGGCCAGTTCGAGCTCAACGTCCGCGTGCCACTGATCGCCCGCAACCTGCTCGATTCGATCAAGCTGCTGGCCGCTGCCTGCCGTCTGCTCGACACCAAATGCGTGCAGGGGATCGAGGCAGACCAGGAGATGGCCGAGCGCCACGCCGAGGCGAGCTTGGCCACGGCGACGGCACTCAACCCGCACATCGGCTACGACCGCGGGACGGAGATCGTCAATCGGGCACACGAGTCGGGTCGCCCGCTGCGCGAGGTGGCCCGTGAGATGGGCGTCGACGAGGAGATCCTGGAGCAGGCGCTCGACCATCGCAGGATGGCCCGGCCTCACGACTGAGTTCGTACCACGGACTTGCGTAAGCCCTCTCTAACGTAAGTCTGTGCTTAACTACCTCGAGTGCTTGCCGAGCCGGCCGACACCGAGGGCGTGCTGAAAGCAATCGCTGAGCCGCGACGCCGCGAGATCCTGCGACTGGTGCGTGACCGCGAGCTCTCGGCGGGGGAGATCGCGAGACATTTCGAGGTCACGAGGCCCGCGGTCTCCCAGCACGTGAGCGTGCTAAAGCGCTCCGGCTTGGTCTCCGAGCGCCGCGAGGGCGCGCGGCGCCTTTATCGCGCCCGTCCGGAGGGACTCACCGACCTGCGCGCCTTCCTCGAGAACTTCTGGGGAGACCGCCTGAGCCGCCTCAAAGCTGCGGCCGAGGCCGAGCAGGCGGGAGGATCGAGGCCAAGTGCCAACTGAGCGATCCCCCGAGCTCGGTGCCGTGGTCAGCGAGGTGCGAATCGCGGCCGGCGCCGAGACCGTGTTCGGGTTCTTCACCGACCCGTCGCTCATGGTTCGCTGGATGGGGGATGAGGCGACGCTCAACCCCCGGCCCGCGGGCGCCCATCGGATCCGGATGCCGGGCGGCCACGTGGTGAGGGGCGAGTACATCGAGGTCGATCCACCGCGCCGCGTTGTCCTCACATGGGGCTGGGAGCATGAGGACACCCTGGTTCCGCCCGGCTCCAGCACCGTGGAGGTGGAGTTGATCCCCGAGGGCGAGGCGACGCTCGTCCGCCTCACTCATCGCGACCTGCCCTCCGCCTCTCGCGAGCCTCACGGGATCGGATGGGAGCATTACCTTGCCCGCCTCGAGGTGGCGGCTGGCGGCGGCGATCCAGGCCCGGATCGCGGGCCCGCTGTCGCATCCAAGTGAGCCTTGAGGCGGGATCGCCCGTAACCACAAGACGGAGGGCGCCGATGGCGCCGGAAAGGAGCTGAGATGGGTCAGCCGGTTGTGCATTTCGAGGTGATTGGAAAGGATGGGGAGAAGCTTCGAGGCTTCTACTCGGACCTGTTCGGCTGGGAGATCGATGCCGACAACCCGATGAACTACGGGATGGTCTCCCGCGACGGAAACGTGACCGAGGACGGGATCGGGATCGGGGGAGGCGTCGGCCCCGCCCAGGAGGGAAGTGATGGTTGGGTGACCTTCTATGTCGCCACCGACGACGTCGAGGGGAGCCTGAAGAAGGCGGAGAGCCTGGGCGGAACGCGGGCGATGGGCCCTATGCAGGTCCCCGAGGGACCCGAGATCGGCCTCTTCAACGATCCAGAGGGGCACCTGGTCGGCGTCGTGAAGATGCCGGGCGCCTAGTCATCCGGAGCGTTGGCGTGGCGGCCGCGGCGTAACGCCGCGGCCGCTCGCGCGACCAAGGAGCAGAGGGGCGCTACCGCCCCTCGCAGCCTCGAAAGGAGCCACGTGGAGACCACAAGCACCGACCTCGACGCAGGACCCCGCACCGAGATGGCGACCTTTGGAGCCGGTTGCTTCTGGCAGGTCGAAGCGACCTTCCGGGAGATCGAAGGCGTGCTCGAGACGGCGGTCGGATACGAGGGAGGTCACGTCGACAACCCGACCTATGAGGAGGTCTGCAGCGGCACGACCGGTCACGTGGAGGTGTGCCAGGTCACCTTCGACCCCTCGAAGGTCAGCTACGAGGATCTGGTCGCGAAGTACTTCGAGATCCACGACCCGACGCAGCTCAACCGCCAGGGGCCCGACGTGGGATTCCAGTACAGGTCGGTGATCTTCACCCACTCCGACAAGCAGGCCGAGGTTGCCCGGAAGGTGATCGAGCGCGTCCAGCCGAGGTTCCGAAGCCCGATCGTCACCGAGGTCGAGTCCGCGAAGCCGTTCTGGCGGGCCGAGGAGTACCACCAGTGCTATCTGGAGAAGCGCTCCTCGAGGGGCCTGATCGGGACCCTGCTCGGTCGCTGAGGGGTGCGCTTGTCTGGACGTTCAGCGGAGCGGCCTGCTTTGCGATCGGCGGGGTGATGCAGGCCTTCGAGTGTCGCGCTGAGCCGCGCTGACGCGGGTCAGGCGTGGGCGATTCCGCGGGCGATCAGGAAGAGGCCGAACACGGCGCAGACGACTATCGCGATCCGGCGTCCGTTGGCCGAGAGCACGCGGTCCATGCGGGCGACGAGGGCATCGGTTCGGTGCGGGGCGAACACGAGCCCAAGCCACGGGATCTCGGCGAGCGCGAACATGATCAGGTTGAAGACGAGAATCTGAAAGACGATCACGCCCCCTGGATGGTGGCCCGCGGCGATGTCCTTGAGCGCGACCAGATAACTGGCCCCGGGAAGGTTGATCGCCAGGCCGGCCGCGAAGACGATCGGCACCGAGCCGCGCGCCAGGAGGCGCTCCGACCACGGCTCGCGCCCTTCGTCGAGCTTTGCGGGACGCCGCACCTTGCGACGCTTGCGCACCCGCTGATCGGCGCGTGTTGCGAGGGCGACCGCGAGGAGCAACGCGAGGCCGCCTACCGCCAGATCGGCGCCCCAGCTGAGCGTGGACCTGCTCGTGTCGAGCGTGTGAGAGGCGTCGAGGCCGTTCACGATCACGAGCCCGAGCGCGATGCTGACCGTCAGACCCCCGGCCAGATACGCGCTCAAGAGCGCGAATCGCCGGGGCTGGGAGAGAAGGATCACCACTGCGGCGAGCAGGGTGGGATAGAGCGCTGCGGACAGCGCGAGCAAGACCAACTCCACGTCGGAGAACCTACCTTCGGGCGACGCCGGCAATTTCACGCACGCGGCCCGCTTCGCTAGGGTCGCCTGGATGCCGGCACGAGTCCTGGTCCTGGGGGCGGGCTTCGGCGGCCTGGAGCTCTCGACGATCTTGTCCGAGGCGCTCGGCTCGGACGCCGATGTGACGCTGATCGACAAGGGCGACTCGTTCGTGTTCGGCTATTCGAAGCTCGACCTGATGTTCGGTCGCGCGTCGCCGGACGCGGTTCGCATGCCCTACCGCGACTTCGTGAAGCCCGGGGTGCGCCTGCTGCGGGAGACGGTCACCGAGATCGATCCGGAGGCGCGCCGTGTGACCACCGACGCCGGCGCCCACGAGGCCGATGCGCTCGTCGTAGCCCTCGGCGCGGACTATGACTTCGCGGCGACCCCGGGCCTCGCCGACGGGGCGAACGAGTTCTACTCCGTCGCCGGAGCCGAGCGGCTGCGCGAGCGGCTGCCGACGTTCTCGCAGGGCCACGTGATCGTCGGCGTCTGCGGTGCCCCGTTCAAGTGCCCGCCCGCGCCAAGCGAGGCCGCCCTCCTGCTTCATGACTTCCTGTCGGAGCGCGGGGTTCGCGCCGATTGCGAGATCAGCTTCGTCCTTCCGCTCCCCAGCCCGGTTCCTCCGTCGCCCGAGACCTCGCAGGCCCTCCTCGCCGCCTTCGCCGAGCGCGACATCCGGTTCTTCCCGGGGGCTCGGATCAGGGCGCTCGACTCCACACGCGGCGTCGCCGTCCTCGACGACGCCAGCGAGATGCCCTACGACCTCTTCCTCGGCGTTCCGAAGCACCGGGCCCCCGACGTGGTGGTCGAGAGCGGGATGACCGAGGACGGCTACGTCCCGGTCGACTCGAGGACCCTCCGGACGCGGTTCGCCGGGGTCTACGCGGTCGGGGACGTCGCGACCGTCGGCGTGCCGAAGGCGGGCGTGTTCGCCGAGGGCGCGGCGCGTGTGGTGGCCGCCTCCCTGATCGCCGAGATCAGGCGCGGCGAAGGGCCGGGAGGCTACGACGGGCTCGGCTCGTGCTACATCGAGTTCGGCTCCGGCCGGGTCGGCCGCGTCGACGTGGACTTTCTCTCGGGCCCGAAGCCGACCGGCACCTTTCACGAGCCGTCCGGCGCCCTCGTCGCCGAGAAGGAGCACTTCGGCTCGAGCCGCCGCGCCCGCTGGTTCGGTCCCTGATCACCTATGCCGCGGTGGTCGCCGGCTCGGTGCGGCCGGACTCGCCCTCGGCGAGCGACGCGGTCGGCAATCCCCGCGTGAACCACAGCGACAGCAGCGCCGCTGCGGCAACGGCGCCGAGCGCCAGCCGCAGCGCTTCGAGCTGCGCGTCGCCGTAGTCTGCCGCCACGGCTTGGGCTTCCTCGGTGGTAAGACCGCCCTCGACCGCCGCGGCCTCAACGTCCTTCACGGGCACGATGTCGATCCCTTGCTGGGCGTTCGAAGCGATCTGTTCGCGGGCGGCGGCTGGAACGTCCGGGTTGTTGGCGATCCGTTGGCTAAAGCCCGTTGCGAGCGACGCGAGCAGCACGGCACCGATGATCGCTGTCCCGAGCGAGGAGCCGAGGTTCTGTGCCGTGCCCTGGAGCCCGCCCCCCTCGCTGCTCTTCGCGGGTGAGACCGAGGACATGATCACGTTTCCAAGTTGCGAGGCGAGCAGGCCGCCGCCCGCCCCGATGACGGCGAGTGCGATCTTGAAGCCGGTGTCGTTCAGAGTCACGTCGAGCGTCGCCAGCATCACGATCGCGCCGATGCTGGCCGCAACCAGCCCGAGTTGCGCGACCGTGCGGGGCGAGCGCCGTGCCGCCATCCGCGGCCCCAGCAGGGCGAAGACGAGCATCGCCGCCGACAGCGGGAGCAGGCGCTTGCCGGTCTCGAACGCGTCGAAGCCCAGTACGACCTGCAGATACACGGGGATGATGAAGAAGGTGCCCATCAGGACGAGCTGCTGCCCGAGCAGGCTCGAGAGCCCCGCGCGCAGCTGCCGGACTCGCAGCAGCGTCGGGTCGAGGAGCTGGTCTTGGCCCAGTCGGGCGCGCCGCTCCTCCCAGACGAAGAACGCCCCGAGCAGGGCGAGGCCGCCGAGGACCATGAACGGCACCGGCGAGAAGCCGAGCGGGGTGATCTCCGTGCCGCTGATCGTCGGTGGAGTTCGCGGCTGGACGAACCCCCACACGCTGCTTCGCAGGATCGCGAACACGATCAGGCCAAGGCCGCTCGCCGACAGCGCCACGCCGGCGATGTCGAGGCGCGGACGCCGCTCGGCGGCCGGCGCCTGGGGAATCCGCCCGCGAAGCAGCAGGAGGCCGATCACGACGACCGTCTCGCTGGCGAACACGTAGCGCCACGAGAACTCTGTCGTCACCCAGCCGCCGATCAGCGGGCCCGCGGCGATGGCGATGGCGGCGACGCCGCCGAGGAGCGCGTAGGCCAGCGCACGCTCCCGCCCCTCATAGCTGGCGGCGGTGAGCGCCGCGATCGCGGGAATCACGAGCACGGCGCCGAACCCCTCGACCCCCGACCAGCCGATCAGGAGGATCGCGAGGTTCGGACTCAGCGCCGTGGTCAGCGATCCGGCGCCGTAGATGGCCAGACCGATCGCGAAGCCGCGGTTACGGCCGAGGATGTCGCCGAGCTTCGCGCCGAGCAGCATGAAAGCCGCCATCACGAGCGTGTACATCGTGATTGCGGTCTGCACCCCCTGGATCGTCGTGTCGAGGTCCTCGACGATCTGCGAGATCGCCACGTTCATGACGCTCGTGTCGAGCACCATCACGAACTGGGCCGAGGCCAACATGATGAGGGGGATCCACTTGCGCACGGCCGATCGGCGATCCTATCCCGCATCTACGCGGATCGTGCGAGGGGATGCCGCGACTCCGCGCGGTCTGTCTCCTCTTCCGATCAGAGGTTGACGGCGACGTACTTCGTCTCGAGGTACTCCTCGATCCCCTCGTTGCCGCCCTCACGGCCGACGCCTGACTGCTTGACGCCGCCGAATGGGGCGCCCGCGTTGGAGACCATCCCCTGGTTGAGGCCGATCATCCCGGTCTCGAGTGCCTCGCAGACCCGCAGGGCCCGCTTCAGGTCGCGCGTGAATACATACGCCACGAGGCCGTACTCGGTGTCGTTGGCGGCGGCCACCGCCTCCTCCTCGGAGGCAAACGAGGCGATCGGTGCCACGGGGCCGAAGATCTCCTCGCTCAGGACCCTCGCCTGGGGCGGAACCGCGGCCAGCACCGTCGGCTCGAAGAAGTAGCCCGCGCCGTCCACTGCCGACCCGCCAAGGATCGCATCGGCCCCCTTGCCGACCGCGTCGTCGACGAGCTCGGCCACCTTGCCGCGCTGGTCGTCGTCGATCAGCGGGCCGATCTCCACCCCGTCGTCGGTGCCCCGCCCGATCCGGAGCTTTCCCATCCGCTCGGCGAGTCGAGTCGCGAACTCATCCGCGACCGAGTCGGCGACGTGGAAGCGATTCGCCGAGGTGCATGCCTCGCCGATGTTTCGCATCTTGGCGATCATCGCGCCCTCGACCGCGGCGTCGAGGTCGGCGTCGTCGAAGATCAAAAACGGCGCGTTGCCGCCGAGCTCCATCGAGACCTTGAGCACGTTGTCGGCCGCCTGGGCGATCAGCGTTCGCCCCACCTCGGTCGAGCCCGTGAACGAGAGCTTTCGCAGCCGCGGGTCGGCGATCACAGGACCAGCGACCGAGCTCGACGACGAGCTCGTGATCACGTTCAGGACCCCGCCCGGAAGCCCGCACTCCTCGAGTACCTGGGCCAGGGCGTAGGCGGAGAGGGGCGTCTGCTGGGCTGGCTTCCAGACCATCGTGCACCCGGCGGCGATCGCCGGTCCCACCTTCCGGGTTCCCATCGCGGTCGGGAAGTTCCACGGGGTGATGAAGAACGAAGGGCCGATCGGCTGGCGCATCACGAGCACTCGGCTGGCGCCGTTGGCGGCCACCTTGTAGTAGCCGTCGACCCGCAGGGCCTCGCCCGAGAACCAGCGCAGGAACTCGGCCGCATAGGCGATCTCGGCCTTCGACTCGGCGACAGCCTTGCCCATCTCCAGCGTCATCAGCACCGCTAGGTCGTCGGCGCGCTCGTTCAGCGTCTCGAAGGCCCGCCAGAGGATCTCGGCCCGCTCGTTGGCGGGAGTCGCGGCCCATTCCGGCTGGACGGCCACCGCGGCGTCGAGGGCTGCGGTGGCGTCAGCCGCGGTGGCGTCGGCCACCTCGCACAGCGTTTCGCCCGTCGAGGGGTCCTCGATACCGAGGGTCGCGCCCCCATCCGCGTCCCGCCACTCTCCGCCGATGTAGAGGCGCTTCTCAACCCCGTCGAGCACTGCCTGTTCCGCTGTCGCGATGCTCATCTCGGACCTCCAGTTCGGCGCTTGGTGTCCACGGTACCCAGCGCGAGTACCCTCGGGACCGCAGCCTAGAGCGAAGCCGCGGGAAACGGATCGAAGTGCTCGAGGCTCCAGTTCGGGCCGGGCAGCTGTTTCAGGTCCCGGCCCCAGAGGCCGAGAACATGTACGTGCGCAAAGCGACACGAGGCGCGATCGGGTTGGCGGTTGTCGCGCTCCTGATGGCCGGCGCCTCGTCGCAGGCCGAGGCGCGAAGCTGGGTCATCAAGGGCCACGGCTTCGGGCACGGGGTCGGGATGAGCGCCTACGGCGCCTACGGACTGGCGCTCCACGGCCACGGCTACCGCTCGATCCTGGCCCACTACTACCGCCACACCCACGTCGGCCGCGCATCCCGCCACCCGGTGCGGGTCCTGCTGGGGAGCGGAGCCACCTCGGTCGGCTTCAAGAAGGCGAGGAAGGCGTGTGGCAAGCGGCTCCACCGCCATCACGGCTACAGGTTCAAGCGCTCGCGCTCGGGAGTCGCGCTCCTCAGCTCGGGCGGCCGCCGGATCGCCCGCTGCGGGCGCGCGGCGACCGCGCGCGGCAAGGGCGCGATCCGGATCCGCGGAAAGGGCATCTATCGCGGGAGCCTGCGGGTCAAGGCGTCCGGCGGCGGGCTGCTGGTCACGAACGTGGTCGGCCTCGATGACTACGTGATGGGCGTCGTCCCGAACGAGATGCCGCCATCGTGGGCCCAGCCGGCGCTTCGCGCCCTGGCCGTGGCGGCGCGATCGATCGCGCTGGTCGGCGGCCGCGGCGGATTCTTCGACGTCTACGACGACACCCGAAGCCAGGTCTATGGAGGCAAGGGCAGCGAGACCCAGAGCACAAACCGGGCCTGCAGGCACACTCGGCGAAGGATCCTTCGATACCACGGGCACGTGGCCACCGCGTTCTACTCCTCGAGCTCCGGCGGTCGAACGGAGAGCGTCCAGTTCGCGTTCCCGGGGGCGCGGCCGGTTCGCTACCTGACCAGCGTCAACGATCCCTACGACGGAATCTCGCCCGACCACAACTGGCGGGTCCGCTACTCGCAGGGCGAGATGGAGTCCCGCCTGTCGGGGCTGTTCTCCGGTCGACTCCGAAAGATCAAGGTCCTGAAGCGCGGAGACTCGCCGAGGATCGTCAGGGCCAAGGTCGTCGGCTCGCGCGGCAGCTCGAAGACGACCGGCCCGGTGCTGCAGGGCCGGCTCGGCCTGAAGAGCACCTGGGCTCGCTTCCGTCGGCGCTGAGGGGGGTCAGCCGTCCGGGAAGGGCTGGACCGGGATGCCGTGGTCGGTGGAGCGCATTCCGATCTCGTAGGCGGCGGCTCCGGCGAGCTCGACTCGCCGCGGCTCGCGGCCGGCCTGCTCGATCTCGAGCGCCAGGTCCGAGATCGAGCAGTTGAGCGTGTTGTGCTCGGGCCCCTTCGGGTCGGCGTACACCCAGGCCACGAAGTTGCGCGGCTCCGATGAGACGCGCCCACGGACCTTGACGTCCTTGCCCGAGATCTCGAATTGGCACCCGGTGGGACTCTCGTCGAGCTTGGTCGAGAGGATGCGATCGAAGCCGCCGAGTCGATGCTCGACGCCGTCGATCCGCAGCATCCCGTTCGCCACCCAGGGCGTCGTCAAGGGGCCGACCTTGATCCTGCCGGCCGCCATGTCGAGGTAGCTCCCCTCCTCGCCGCCCAGCCCCGACCCCTGGATCCACACCCAGCGCTCGGCGTGCTCGGTGCCCCAGTTGTGGCCGATCATGCCGGGCCACGCGGCGACCTCGATCGGCGCGCCGTCGACCCTCAGCTCACCGGTGAACCGCGCTTGCGGATAGGGGCTCAGAAACTTCGTCCGGGGCAGGGAGGTCTCGTACAGGCGGGCGTAGGGGAGGTGGTGGAACGGCTCGCCCGGGTCATCGAACTCCAGGTCCCAGCTCGCGGCGAGCTCGGGGCTCTCGATCTCTCCCTTCGCCCGACCCGGCTCCAGCACCGCACCGTCGATCCGAATGTAGGCGCCTCGGCGGCGCAGACAGCTCGTCGGCGCCGAAGCTGGCCTTAGTGGCCCGGGGGCCGGGCGAGTCGGCGTCGAACAGCGTGAACCAGATCGCCGCGGTCGGCTCCTCGCCCGGCCGCTTGTGGACCGTATGCCTGATCCAGGCGCCGCGGCCACCCGAGGGGTGGGTCGCCTTGATGTAGAAGCTCTCGTAATGGCCGGCGCCGGGGAGGACGCCGCCAAAGCGCGGCTGGCTTCGCACCAGCGGGAATCTATCGGCCGCGCCCGCGCGGCCTCGCTAGCTCCAGCGGTCCCAGTACTTGAGGTGCCGGGTCACGGATGGCATCGCCTTGCCGCCCTCATACCAGCCGGGCTTGGTCCACATCTCGAAGTGGAGATGGCAGCCCGAGGCGTCCCCCGTCTCGCCCACCGTCCCGATTCGCTGTCCGGTACGAACCCGCTGGCCCTGCCTCGGCCGCCCGCCGCGGCGCAGGTGCATGTAGACGTAGTCGTGGCCGGTGGCCTTGCCGTCCACCACCAGGTAGTAGCCGGCGCCGCTTGCCTGGTAGCCGCGGTACTGGACCCGGCCGCCACGAGCAGCCACCAGCCGCTTGCCGCAGGGCGCGAGGATGTCCTGGCCCTGGTGGACGTGGCCGTTCCTCGGAGCGCCGTAGCCGTCGCCGTAGATGTGGCGCGACCGAACCGGGAACTTGTAGGGGTAGAGCGCGAAGGCGCGGTCGTCGCCCTTCACCCCCTGACGATCGGCGTTGGCGCCATGGCGGGTGCGGACCCGAAACACATAGGTCCCGGCCGGCGCCGGCCGTCGATGCCGGCCGGTCCCGGACCAGCGGATCCTGTGCACCGAGCCGGGCTTGACCCTCGACTTCTTCCAGGTCCGCGCCACGCGCCAGGTGTCCTTGTTGACCGCCTGGATCTTCAGGTTGCGCGGCCTGCTGCCGGCGATCGAGTAGCGGTAGGTCGCCTTGCGCTTCCCGAAGAAGAAGGCCTTGCCGGGGCTCGCGCTCTCGGACTTGAGCTTCAAGGACCTCGAGCCGGATCGCCTCCCGGCGGCCGAGCCGCCACCGGAGGTGCCCCCGCCGGCCGATGCCGGCGTCGCTGCCGCCGGGGTCATCGTGCTCTCGGTGGCAGAGGCGGCGGCCGTCGCGGCGCCCGGGAAGCACAGGGCCGCCGCGATCACCGCGATCACGATTGGCCATCTTCGGCTTCCGATACGCCGGGTCTTTGCCCTGCGGCTCATCAAGATCCTCTCTTTCCGCCTGCGGGGTTAGCTGTCGGGCTTGCGCTGAAAGGAGATGCGCTACGGACAGAAGTCCGATTCGCCCCTGGGGCCCTCGGCCCCGAGTTGGTTCCCCCGCTCCCCGGCGTCTGGGCGCCGCGGGATTAGGCAATGCTAAGGCTCACTTACCAACTGATCGTGGAACGTTAACAAGGATGGCGGACTTGAGTTGCGGTCCGATCAGTGGCGGATCGTGATCACGTCGCCGTCGACAACCGGGTAGTCGCGACCCTCGGTCCGGATCAGCCCCAGCTCGCGCGCGCGGGCAAAGCCGCCAGCGTCGACGAGCTCGTGCCACCGGATCACCTCGGCTCGGACGAACCCGGCCTGGATGTCGCCGTGAACCCTCCCCGCCGCGTCCCACGCGGTAAGGCCCTCGGCAAGGGCCCGCGCCCGCGCCTCGCTTCCCCGTTGAGCGGTGAAGAACGTCACCAGGTCGAGCAGGTCGTAGGCGGCCCGGACCAGCGTCTCGAGGCCCGAGGTGGGAAGGTCCAGCTCCTCTCGCATCGTCGCGGCCTCCTCGCCGGGCAGGTCGGCCAGCTCCGCCTCGATCCGGGCGCTGACCGCGATGCAGGCGCCCCGACCGCGCGCGTGCTCGACCAGCGCGGTCGGCGGTCCGGCGGCTTCCTCGCTCACATTCGCGACATAGAGGGTTGGCTTGGAGGTCAGGGCCTGCAGTCGATCGGGGGCACCGGCCGCCATCTCGGGCACGGTCACGTCGCGCACGCGCTCGCCTCGGCCCAGCGCGTCGATCACACGCTCGAGCCACTCGAGCTCCGCGGCGGCTTCCCTGGCGCCAGATGCCGCCTGCTTTCGAACCCGCTCGAGCCGGCGCTCGGCCTGCTCGAGGTCAGCGAGCGCCAGCTCCGCCTCCACGGTCTCGGCGTCGGCCTCCGGGTCACCTCCCCCCTCGGGATGGGGCACGCCATCGTCGGAGTGGGCGCGGATCACATGACAGATCGCGTCCGTCTCGCGGATCTCGGCCAGGAACCGATTGCCGAGGCCCTCGCCGACCGAGGCGCCGCGGACCAGGCCCGCGATGTCGTGAAACTCGATCGTCTCCGGCACTGCCGGCCCCGCTTCGGCCGCCGCGGCGACCTCGGCGAGCCGATCGTCGGGCACTCCGACGATCGCCACGTTCGGCTCGACCGTCGTGAACGGGTACGGCGCGGTGTGGGCACCCGCGCGAGTCAGCGCGTTGAACAGCGTGGTCTTGCCGGCGTTCGGCAGCCCGACTATGCCGACCTTCACGATCCCTGACCGAGGGTGCTCGCGTCGGGCTTGATCGGCGCGGCCGAGCGCCGCGCGTCGATCCCGTCCCCGTTGGCCGATTGTCGCGCCGCCTCGGCCACGAGGTCGATCAGGCGATCCTCGACGTCCTTCGCGGCGACCCCCGGCCAAAGACGCCCGATCAGGAGGCCGAGTGCGATTCCGCCGAGCACGTCGGAGGGGTAGTGCATTCCGAGATACGGGCGAGTGAGACAGAGCGCCGATGCGAGCCCGATGAGCGGTGCTCGCGCGCCGGGGGCGATCCGGCCCATGGCCGTCGCCGAAGCGATCGAGGAGGTCGCGTGAGCCGAGGGAAAGGACAGGGCACTCGGGGCCCCAGCGAGCGGTGGCAACCGCCGCAGGCGCGGACGCGGCCTTCGCACCGCCAGCTTGACGGCGTAGTTGATCCCCACTGACGCCGGTGCCACGGCCGCGGCGCTCAGCCAGCGCGAGCGTCGGGGACGGTCGATTACCGCCGCCGCAAGACCGACCGCCGCCCAGACCGCCCCCCATTCGCCGGTCGTGCTCAGCGCCCTGACGCCCGCTTCAGCCCGCGGGCCGTGCCAGCGGGTGCGCATCGCGCGCAGCAGCCGTCGATCGAGCCGCTCGAGCTCCTTTCGCATCGCGCCCAGGATACGGCGGCACCGATTGAGGAAGAATCCCCGCCGTGGATCGGCCAACAGCTCCCCAGATGGTCCCGGGCTTTCGCCACCTGCCCGGAAACCACTGCGGATCCACCGCGCTTCGCAACCTGCTCGCCCATCACGGCGCGAGGATCTCCGAGGAGATGGCGCTGGGCCTCGGGGCCGGGGTGAGCTTCTACTACTTGAAGCTCGACGGCCAGTCTCCCTCGAGGTTCACGAACGGGCGCGTGCGGAGCCTCGAGGAGCAGTTCGTCGAGCTCACCGGTGCCCCGATCCGGCTCGAGACCTTCGATCAGCCGGACGCCTCGTGGGACGCGGCGCGCGGAGTCGTCGACGACGGTCGCACTGCAATCCTGCTCACCGACCTCTACTACCTCGACCACTACGGCAGCTCGGCGAGATTCCCCGGTCACGCCGTGGTCCTGGCCGGCTACGACGACGAGCGCGCCTACCTCTCGGACACCTCGTTTGCCGAGCTTCAGGTCACCCGGCTCGAGAACCTCCGCAGAGCCCGTCACGGCGATCACCCCGCGTTTGCGCTCGAGGGCCACATGTTCACGGCCTCGGGCTCGGTTGACGCCGCCGAGCTGCGCGCGGCGGCGAGCCGGGCGATGATGCAAAACGCGCGCCAGATGATCGACCCTCCGCTGGGCGAATACGAGGGGCTCCCTGCCCTTCGCCGCTTCGCCACCGAGGTGGGCGAGTGGCCCGGTGTGGTCGAGGACTGGCGTTGGTGCGCGCGATTCGGCTATCAGGTGATCGAGCGCCGGGGAACCGGAGGGGGCAACTTCAGGCTCATGTACTCGCGCTTTCTCGACGAGGTGGGAAGCGAGCACGCCGAGCTTGCGGCCGAGGCCGCGAGCAGCTGGACGGCTTTGGCAACGGCCCTCCAGACGGCGAGCGGGCCCGAGCTCCCCGACCCCGGCCATTGGGCGCTGGTGGGCAAACGGGCTGGTGACGTGCTCGACGTCGAGGAGCGCCTCTGGCCGGCCCTGGCCTCCTAGCTGGTGGCCTGCGCCAAGGGGTCGGGCTCGCCGAGCTTCGTGACGTCCGGCGCCTCATACGCCTGACCCGGAACCCCTCCCACGATCAGCACTCGCAGCCCGTTGTCCCCCGGCCACAACTTGCGCTTGGTGCCCGAGCTGACCCGGACCATCGTCTCGGGGTCGAGCGGAAACCGCTCGCCGTCGATCTCGATCTCGCAACCACCCGACAGCGCGATGTAGACCTCCTCCTGGCCGTCCTCGGCGTGATCGTGCTCCGGGTACTGGTGCGCGTTCGCCGGCATGTCGATCACCTGGATGCCGAACGACTCGATACCCAGCTCGGCGCGAACGCGCTTGAACGCCCCGCCGTAGATCGCTTCCATGTCGTCGATTCTCTTCACCGCAAACTCGGCCATCAGGTCTCCAGTTCTTCGTGGGGCAGGGTGAGGCGCCGGTCAGCATAACGCACGAACGTTCGTACGGCAGGCAGGCTATTATCGCCCTGTGGCGAGCGCGATCTCAGAGCGCCGGTCGGGACGGGACGCCCGCGAGGCGATCCTCGAGAGGGCCGTCGACCTGGCGTCTACCGAGGGCCTCGAGGGCCTGACGATCGGCAGGCTCGCTGGCGAGCTCGAGATGAGCAAGAGCGGGCTGTTCGGCCACTTCGGCTCCAAGGAGGAGCTGCAGCTGGCGACCGTCGAGGCCGCAGCTCGCCGGTTCGTTCGCGAGGTCGTCGAGCCCGCCAGGGCGGAGCCGGAGGGATCGAGGCGGCTTCGCGCCCTTTGCGACCGCTACCTCCGATATCTGGAGCAGCGGGTCTTCCCCGGAGGTTGCTTCTGGGCATCGGCGGCGATCGAGTTCGACGGACGGCCTGGCCGGGTCCGCGACCGGATCCGCGACGGGGTCCGGGCATGGGTGGGCGGCCTCGAGCGCGAGGCGGCCCTTGCAGGCGCGGACGATCCCGCCCAGCTCGCCTTTGAGATTCACGCGCTCGGCCAAGCGGCCAACTCGTCCTACCAGCTGTTCGAGGATCGAGCCGCGTTCGGACGCGCACGGCTCGCGATCGACGCCGCCCTCGACGCCGCTCAGGTGGCGGGTCGGGCCGGGTAGCCGGGCGCGCCCGGGAGCGCGGGGCGCTTCGGCGTCATTCCCCGGAGAAGCCGATCGTGTGCGGCGCGCCAGCCGTTCGAACGAAGATCACCTGGGCGAGGTCGAGCCCCACGGATCCATCCTCGGTCTCGACGTCGTGCCATCCCTCGTCCCGCTCCACCGCGCTTCGGAGCTGCGCGAGGGCGGGGTCGCTGATCCGCACGGTCATCACCTGGCCGCCGCCGAAACCGACCTCGACCCGCTTGAACTCCTCGGCCATCGCTTCCTCCTCCGAATCGGGGTCAGTCTTCTGGATCGCCGGCCGGCTCGACCAGCTCGGTCAGCACGCCGGTGGCCGCCTTCGGGTGCAGGAACGCCACCCGGCTGCGTCGGATTCCGACCCTCGCCGTGGTGTCGATCAGCTCGACCCCGGCCGTCTTCAGGGCCGACAGGGTTGCGTCGATGTCTTCGACCCGGTAGGCGACATGATGGAGCCCCTCACCGCGCCGCTCGACGAACCGGCCGACGGCCGTCTCCGGGCCGAGAGGCCTGAGCAGCTCGATGTGGCCGTCGCCGATATCGAGGAGCGCCGCCTCGACGCCCTGGGACTCGACCGTCTCGCGATGCACGAGCGGCATCCCGAAGGCGGTCGCATAATGGTCTGCCGCCTGGTCCAGGTCGAGGACGGCGACCCCGACGTGGTCGATGGCCTGAAACATGACCGGCAAGACTAGTGACTCCACACGGCCCTCCCGGCGTGGCGCCACCCGCGGGGCGTCCGACCCGCGCCCGCTGCTCAGCGTGCGGCGCGGTGAGCCCGAAAGATGCGGCGCATCCGCTGCTCGAGGGTCAGCTCGTCGGCGGGGTCGGGCTTCCAGACCGAGCGCCGCACACGTCGATGCTGCGGTGCGGCCAGATGCTGCGCGCTTCGAGGGCGCTTGCCCTGACGAAGGCCCCAGAGGGCGAAGTGGCACCCCTCGCACAGCGTCTCCCCGTCGGGGGAACGGTAGGTGGCCTGGCCGGAAACGGCGGTGAGGCATTGTGCGCAGTGGCGGACCACGTAACCACTGATCGGCAACCGTTGGCCCTTACATGAGCGCCGTGGCCGGGCCGGCGTTCGCACCGGCTGGCGGCGCCTCGGCGCTCAGGCCGGGTCGCTGGGTGGCGGCTTGCTGGCGAAGGATCGCGCGCGGCCGCTGACCGACGGCGCCGGCGGTCGGCGCTCCTCGAGCTCCCTGGGCGCTTCGGCCTCGTCGCGCTCTCGATCCATGATCGACCGGATCTCGTCATGCTCGATCACCTCGTTGGCCAGCAGGCTCTCGGCGATCTCGTCGAGCAGGTCGCGATGGTCGACCAGCAGCCGGTATGCGCCTCGGTAGGACTCCTCGGAGATCGCCTGTACCTCCTCGTCTCGGGTGCGCCTAAGCGCCTCCGAGACGCCGAAGTCGTCGGCGGGAACCTGGTGTGAGCGGATCGACGTTCCCATCCCGTACTCGTAGACCATCGAGCGGGCGATGTCGGTGACCCGCTTCAGGTCGTCTGACGCACCGGTGGTGATCCGCCCGAACTTGATCTGCTCGGAGACTCTCCCCGCGAGCAGGACCTTCATGTAGTCGATCAACTCCTCGCGCGACTTCAGGTAACGGTCCTCCTGCGGCAGGTTGAGCGTGTATCCGAGCGCCTTGCCGCGGGGCACTATCGAGACCTTTTGAACCTTGTCGACGGTGGGAAGGAGCTCGGAGACCAGGGCGTGTCCCGCCTCGTGCCAGGCGACCACCTGTTTCTCGTGCGCCGTGATCACCTTGCGCGACTGGAGCCCGGCCACGACCCGCTCGAAGGCGTCGTCGAAGTCACCCTGGGTGATGAAGTCGCGCTCGTTGCGTCCGGCAAGGATCGCGGCCTCGTTACACAGGTTGGCCAGGTCGGCGCCGGTCAGCCCGGCCGTGTGGCGGGCGACGCGGTCGAGGTCGATGTCCTGAGCCAGCGGCTTGCCGCGGGTGTGGACACCGAGGATCTGCTCGCGGCCTCGCATATCGGGAGGCGGCACGAACACCTGGCGGTCAAACCGGCCCGGGCGAAGCAGGGCCTTGTCGAGCTTCTCGAGCATGTTGGATGCTGCCATCACGATCACGTTGTCGCGGGCGTCGAAGCCGTCCATCTCGACCAGCAACTGGTTCAGCGTCTGGTCGCGCTCACCCGAGATGTCGGAGCCGCGCTGGGCGCCGACCGCGTCGAGCTCGTCGATGAAGATGATCGCCGGGGAGTGCTCCCGCGCCTGCTTGAACAGCCGCCTGATCCGGGCCGCGCCGAGGCCCGCGAACATCTCGACGAACGAGGACGCGGATTGCCCGAAGAAGTTGGCGCCGGACTCGTGCGCGACCGCCTTGGCCAGCAGCGTCTTGCCGGTGCCCGGTGGGCCGTGAAGGAGGATCCCCTTCGGCACGGTCGCCCCGAGCCGCTTGAACTGCTTCGGCCGGCGAAGGAACTCGACTACCTCGCGAAGCTCATCGCGGGTCTCGTCCACTCCGGCGATCTCGCTCCAGGTCACCGAGCTCGACGATCGTGGCGTGATCTGCTGGGGCTTCGTGCGGGGCACCAGCCGCAGCGTCTTCCAGACGAGAAGAACGAGGACCCCCATGAAGATGAGCGGGAGCCAGAGCTGCGCGAAGTTCTCGAACTGGTACCAGTCGATGCCTAGAATCGCGAACGTCGTCATCTGCTCGTTTGTGACCTCCCTGTCCTAATACACGGTAGCGGCGGCCTGCTTATTACGCAGAACGCCGGCTACCGTGGCCGGCCTCGGCGCGAAGCACCTCGTGGAGGGCGGCCGCCCCGACCTCGAGTTGCTCGGGCGTGGGCTCTCGGGTCGAGATCAGGCGTTGGATCTCGTGGCCGATCGCGTGGACGGCGCGGCCGACCGCCGAGGCCGGCTTTCGCTCCGCATAGGCGAACAGCTCCACGGCTCCGGAGACGCTCGCCACCGCTGCCGCGGCGCGTACCACCGGGCCCGGCCGGGTGAAAAGCCGCTCGACGCCCAGCTGGCCGGCGGTCGAGAGGACGAGCAGAGGGACGAGCAGGTTCGATCCGCAGCGCTCGTGCTCCTTGGGAGCGTCGGAGGGGTCAAAGCTGCCGCGCTCGTACGCGCCGATCGCCTTGTGCTCGACCCCGTGATAGGCGGCCAGGTCGCGATCGCGAAGCGCCGTGAGGGCGGGCATCAATCCGATCACCGCCACCACGCTCTCCCTGGCGACCGTGGCAGGCCCGAGTCGGCGGATCGCGCTGCTCACCACGGCTGCCGCGAGACCCACGGCGAGGACGCGAAAGTCCTCGACCGGGAGGCGGGCGACCGGAAGCCCCCGGCGGGCGATCGGGACCACTGCGAACGCTTCGGCGAGCCGAAGGGGCCCCCTCAGCAACGGCGTCGAACCGAGCAAACCCTGGGAGAACGAAGGCTTGGGTCCCGAGGAGACCTCGATGCCGCCGTCGCGGTTTCGCGCCGCCGCCGCCCAGGTGCTCGGCCCGTGGATGAGAAGGCCGTTGCGGAGCGCCATTCCGCCCAGGCGGAGCTTTTGCTCGGGCCCGGACCCGTTGCCCGGCGCGTCCACGGTCCGCTCCTCGGATGCCCCGTTCTCGCTCGGGCTCATCCCAGGGCCGCCACGATGATGTCACGGTAGAACCCCGTCGCGAGATCGATGTCCGCTACGGCGGCGCGCTCGTCCGCGTTGTGCATCAGCGGCACTGCCTCGAGCAGGGACATCTCGCGCTGAGGGCAGAACCCGTACACGATCGCCGAGCCAAACGCCTGCCGGAACCAGTTGCTGTCGCTGAACCCCGCCATCACGATCGGCACGAGCTGCGCGCCGGGGTCCGCGTCGGCGAGCCAGCTCTCGATCATCTCGGCCAGCGGGGAGGCGGCCGGCGAGCGGTTGCCGGCCGCGTGCTCCACGAACTCGAGCTCGTAGTCGGCGGACTCGCCCAGGACGCTGACGGCGCGCTTGTGAGCGTCGGCCTCGCCCATCCCGGGCGGGACCCGGCAGTCGACCAAGACCTCCGCCCGCGAGGGGATCACGTTCTCCTTCCGGGATGCCCTGGCTCGGGTCGGCACGAGTGTCACGCCGAGCATCGGGTCGACCAGGTAGGCGACCAGGTCGGGCGCCTGGCGGCGCAGGTCGTCCACAGCGTCGGCAAGGCCCGCCGCGTCGCGGTCGAGATCCTTGCCCGTGACCGCTTCGAGGAACGCAAAACCCTCGGGAGTGGGCTCGGGGGGCGGCTGCTCACGCAGTCGCTGAATGAACGGCGCCAGCTTGAGGAGCGCGTTGTCGCCGAGCCCCGGCACCGAGGCGTGGCCCGCCGTGCCGCGGGCGCGGAGCTCGAACCTGAAGACGCCCTTCTCGCCGACGCACAGCGGGTAGAAACGCCGCCCGCCGAGCTCGAAGGAGGCACCCCCACCCTCGTTGAGGACGAAGTCGCATCGGACCTTGTCGGGGTGCTCGCGACACAGCCACCGGGCGCCCTTCCCGGCGCCCATCTCCTCGTCGGCGGTGGTCACGATCAGCAGGTCGCCGCGGCGGGGGCGCCAGCCCTCGCGCCCCAGCGAGGCCGAAGCGGCGACCTCGGCGGCCACCTGGCCCTTCATGTCCTGGGCCCCGCGACCCCTCACCTCTTCGTTCTCGATGTCTCCGGCCCAGGGGTCGAAGCTCCATTCCGAGGGGTCGGCCGGGACGGTGTCGGCGTGGCCCAGAAGGCACAGGGTGGGGCCGGGGTCGACGCCGCGCAGGCGGGCCACGAGGTTCGGCCTCCCGGGCGCCGCGGCGAGCAGCTCGCACTCGAACCCGGCGGCCTCGAGCATTTCGGCAAGGAGCTCCTGAACGGGTTGCTCGTCGCCGGGCGGGTTCGCGGTGTCGAGGCGGATCAGCCGCTGGAGGAGCTCGACGCCCTGCGCGCCGAGGTCGTTGCCCGTGGCCACCGAAGCCTCGTCCTCCACCCGACGCAGGTTACCTGGGCGGTTCGGGCCCTCCGCGGCGCTCGCGGGCCGTCCCATACGCGATCGGGGTGCTCGCCAAAACGCGCCCATGGCGGGTTCATACTGAGCGGATGGACGGCGAGAAGGCGACCGGCAGGCTGTTTGACGCGAGCGAGGAGCCGCGCCAGCGCCACGAAGCCACGGCTGACGCCCCGCTCGCGGCCAGGATGCGCCCCCGCACCCTGCTCGAGCTTGTCGGCCAGGAGCACCTGCTCGCCGAGGGGTCCGGACTGCGGACCGCGGTGGAGAGCGGCGAGCCTCATTCGGCGGTGTTTCACGGCCCTCCGGGTTCGGGGAAGACGACCCTCGCGAGGATCATCGCGACGGCCTGTCGCGGTGCGTTCGAGGAGCTCTCCGCGGTCAACGCGGGGCGTCCGGAGGTCCGGGCGGTGATCGCCCGGGCCGAGGAGCGGCGTCGCACGACTGAGGAGCCGACGATCTTCTTCCTGGACGAGATCCACCGCTTCAACAAGGCACAACAGGACGCCCTGCTCCCGGCTGTGGAGAACGGGCTCGTGACCCTGATCGGGGCCACCACCGAGAACCCGTACTTCGAGGTCAACGCGGCGCTCTTGAGCCGCACCCAGCTCTACGAGCTCAATCCGCTGACCGAGGAGGGTGTGCGAACCCTGATCGATCGCGCGCTTGCCGACCCGGAGAGAGGAATCGCTGACCCGCCCGACGCATCCGAGCAGGCGCTCGAGCTGATCGCCGCGCGCTCCGGGGGCGACGCCCGGATTGCGCTCTCCGCACTGGAGCGGGCGGTTGAGACCGCGCGCGCGGGCGGCCGCGCGATCGACCTCGAGGTCGCCGAGGACGCGCTTCAGCGCAAGGCGCTGACGTACGATCGCGACGGCGATCGTCACTACGACTACGTCTCGGCCTGGATCAAGTCGACGCGGGCCTCGGACCCGGACGCGTCCCTCTACTACCTGGCCGTCATGCTCGAGGGCGGCGAGGACCCCAGGTTCATCGCCAGGCGGATGGTGATCCTCGCCTCCGAGGATGTCGGCAACGCCGACCCACAGGCGCTCGTGATCGCCAACGCCGCCGCGGCGGCCGTGGATCGGGTGGGCCTTCCCGAGTGTCGCCTCAACCTCGCCCAGGCGGCCGCATACCTGGCACTGGCTCCGAAGTCGAACGCGTCCTATGTGGCGATCAGCCGCGCGGGCGCCCACGTTCGGAGGCACGGCGCGAAGCCTCCGCCCGCTCACCTTCGCGACGCGCACTACCCCGGAGCCGAGAAGCTGGGCCGCGGGATCGGCTATGCCTATCCCCACGACGAGCCGGGCGGAATCGCCGGCCAGGGGGTGATCCCGGATGGCCTCGAGGGCGAGCGATTCTACGAGCCGACCGACCGCGGCGCCGAGGCCGAGCTCGGTCGGCGCCTGGAGGAGATCAGGCGCCGGCGCGAGCAACTGCGCTGACCATAGAATCCGGCGGGATGGGGAAGCTCGAGTCCTTTAACCCGGCGACGGGCGAGCTGATCGGTGCGGTCGAGACGATCGAGCCGGGCCAGGTGCAGGCAGTGGTCGACGACGTTGGCGAGGTGCAGCCGTTCTGGGCGCAGCTATCGCTCGCGGACCGGGCGCGATATCTCCGAAAGGCCGCCGGCGTGCTGGTCGAGGAGGTGGACGAGGTCGCCGAGCTGCTCACGCGCGAGCAGGGAAAGCCGATCACCGAGAGCTACACGATGGAGGTGGTTCCGACCATCGACGTCCTCAACTGGTGCGCCGGCGCCGGCCAGAAGATCCTCGCCGACGAGCCGATCCGGATGGGCCAGGCGCTGTTCCTGTCCAAGAAGGCCAAGTTCAGCTACGAGCCGATGGGCGTGGTCGGTGTGATCGCGCCCTGGAACTACCCGTGGTCGATTCCGTTCGACGAGGTTGCGATGGCCCTGATGGCCGGCAACGGCGTCGTGTTGAAGCCGGCCAGCCTCACCCCGCTGCTTGGAGAGCGGATCCGCGAGACGTTCGAGAAGGCGGGCCTCCCGGAGGGGCTGGTCCGGGTGGTCCACGGCGGCGGCGCGATCGGCGGGGCCCTTTGCGAGTCCACGGTGCGAAAGATCTTCTTCACCGGATCGGTCGAGGTGGGCCGCCGGGTAGGCGAGATCTGCGCCGCCCAGCTCAAGGGGTCGGTGCTCGAGCTCGGCGGCAAGGATCCGCAGATCGTCTGCGCGGACGCCGACCTCGAGAATGCGATCTCGGGCTGCATCTGGGGCGGGTTCGCGAACGCCGGGCAGACCTGCTCCGGGATCGAGCGCACCTACGTCGTCGAGGACGTCGCCGAGCCCTTCATCGAGGGTGTCGTCCGACGCGCGGACGAGCTCGCGGTCGGCGACCCGACGCGGTGGGAGACCGAGATCGGGCCGATGGTCTCGACCGATCAGTACGGGATCGTCAACGACCTGGTCGATGACGCGATCTCCGCGGGTGCGACGAGAGCCGCGGGCGGGACACGCGAGGTGCCGGGCCTGAACGGCGCCTTCATCGCGCCGACCGTCCTGGCCGGCGTCGAGGACGAGATGCGGATCATGAAGGAGGAGATCTTCGGTCCGGTGGTCCCGATCATCGTGGTCGGCTCGGAGGAGGAAGCGCTTCAGCGCGCCAACGACTCGAATTTCGGGCTCGGGGCCTCGGTCTGGACGAAGGACCGCGCCAAGGGCGAGCGAATCGCAAGGCGGATCGAGTCCGGGATGGTCTGGATCAACGACCACTCCTATACCCACGCCGCCTGTCAGTGCTCGTGGGGCGGCGTCAAGGAGTCGGGGCTGGGACGCTCGCACTCGAAGTTCGGCTTCTACGAGTGTGTGGACATCAAGATGGTGTCTTGGGAGCCCGGGATCACCCGTGACTTCTGGTGGCAGCCGTACGACCGGACCCTCGGCGAGGCCGTGCGGGCCTCGGCGAGGCTTCTCTACGGCCGAAACGGCCAGCGACTTCGGGCTCTGCGCGAGGGCGGCCTGCCCCTCGCGAAGATCGGCGCCCGCACTCTTCGCAAGGACCCGCAGGCCTAGAGCCGCCGCCGCACGGGCGGGCTGGGACAATCGCAGGGCAGTGCCTGAAATAGCCTCTGTCCAGGAGAGGATGCCGCCGGCCTCGGAGCGCGCCGACGGGCCCGCGATCTCGGTGCGCGGCCTGTGGCGTGAGTTCGGCGAGGTGCCGGTGCTCCGCGACCTGACGCTCGAGCTGGCCCGCGAGGAGACGCTGGCGGTGCTTGGCCCCAACGGCGCCGGGAAGACCACCCTGCTCCGGGTGCTCGCGACGCTGCTTCGACCGACGGCAGGGGACGTCGCAGTGCTGGGCTGTCGACTTCCTCGGGAGTCCTGGCGTGCCCGCGGGCGGATCGGCTACCTGGGCCACGACGCGCTGCTCTACCGCGATCTGACCTGCGCCGAGAACCTACGATTCCAGGCTCGCCTGCACGGCATGCCAGGCGACGGGGCGGGCCGGATCGCCGAGCTCCTGGACCAGGTCAGGATGTCGCGCCGCGCGGACGAGCTGGTCCGAAACCTCTCGGCCGGCATGATTCAGCGACTGGCGGTCTGCCGAGCCGTTCTTCATCAGCCGGAGCTACTGCTGCTCGACGAGCCCCGTTCCCACCTCGACCCCGAGGCGGCCTCCCTGGTCGAGCCGCTCCTCGGCCCGGCGGCTGGGTGCTCGCGGGTGATCGTCACCCACGACATCGAGCACGGGCTCGGGGAGGGAGACACCGTCCTGGCCCTCCGGGCGCGAGGCGGGCTCGCCTATCACGGCCCCGCGAGCGGGCTCTCGGCGGGTGACGCAAGAGCGATCTACGGAGGCGCCCCGTGAGCAACGTCGATGCCCGCGCCCAGGCGAGGCGACCGCGAGCTCTGAGCGCCTTCCGGGCGATCCTCTCGAAGGACCTTCGGGTGGAGCTGCGGACGCTCCAGTCGGTGCCCGCGATGGCGCTGTTCGCAATCACCACCTTCATCCTGTTTCGCTACGGGCTGGATCGAACGATGCTGAGCGGGAGCCTGGCTGCCGGCGTCCTGCTGGCAACCGTGCTGTTCGCCGCGATCCTGGCGATCAACCGGTTGTTCGTCGCCGAGCGTGACGAAGGCGGCTTTGACGCGATCCGGCTCGCGCCCGTCGATGGAGTCGCCCTGGGCGCCGCAAAGGCCGCCGCGCTGATCGTCTACCTGATCGTCCTCGAGGCGATCACGCTGCCCGCGTTCGGGCTCTTCTTCCTCGACTCGTGGGCGGGCCTCGCGCCGATGGCGGGCGTTCTGCTGCTCGCCGACCTGGGGCTCGCCGCCCCCGGGGTCATCGTTTCGGCGATCGCCGCCAACTCGCGGGCTCGTGATCTGCTCGTCCCGCTCGTGCTGCTGCCGCTCCTGATCCCGGTGATGATCGCCGCCGCCGGCGCGGCGGAGCCTCTGCTGGGGGCTGGCGGCCCGTCGTACGACGGGATCGGCAAATGGATCGCGATGCTGTCTCTCTACGATATGACGTTCATCGCGATCGGATTCGCCGTCTACGACTTCCTCCTCGAGGACTGATCCCGGATGAAGGTTCCCAGCCTCCGAGCTCTCTCCATCGCCACCGTCCTGTGCCTGGTAGGAGGCTTCGCGATGGTCTTCTTCTACGCCCCGCTGGATCGCGAGGGCTTCATCCAGAAGATCTTCTACCTCCACGTGCCGATGGCGATCTGCTCCCTGGTCGGGTTCGTGGTCGCCGGGCTGCACGCGATCCGCCACTTGCGATCCGGCGATCCGGTTCACGACGCGCGTTCCTACGTCTCGATCCACCTCTCTGTGATCTTCGGAGTCGCTGTGCTGCTTACGGGATCGATCTGGGCCCGCGCCGAATGGGGCAAGTGGTGGGTGTGGGACGAGCCCACCCTGGTCAGCTTCCTGATCGTCTTCCTGCTCTATGCCACCTACTACCCGTTGCGCTACGCGATCGACGATCGCGACCGCCAGGCCCGCTATGCGTCGGTGTTCGCGATCACCGCGGGCGCCTTCGTGCCGTTGAACTTCCTTGCCGTCCGGATGGCACAGCCGCTCGTCCACCCACGTACCTTCTCGTCGGGCGGAGGCCTCCCGGGCTCGATGCTCGTCACCTTCCTCGTCTGCCTGCTCGGGATGGCGCTGCTGTGGGTCTGCCTGGTGCGCTTCGAGCTCTCGGCCAAGGCGACCTCGGCCAAGCTGTCGCGCCTGCGACGAGCGATCGAGGGAGAGGCATACGCAGCCCCCAAGGCATCGCGCATCGCTCCGTCCGCCAACCCGTCACGCGCCGCGTCCTCGCTCACCTGATGCCCGCCCTGCCACTCGACGAAGCCGGCAAGTACGTCGCTGCGGCGTACCTCGTCTTCCTGGCGCTGATTCTGATCTACGTGGCGATCATGGCCGCCAAGCTGCAGCGCGTCAACCGCGAGCTGGACGACCTCGCCGACCTGGCCGAGGAGACAGACCGGCACGGCCCAGGGTGGGATCGAGGGAGCCAGGGACGAAATCCCGATGCAGGCAGCTCGGCCTGCCGCCACGCTCCAAGGTGGGATCGCTGGGGCTAGCGGCGAAGCCGCGGTGCAGGCGAACGACCCTGCCGGTCGCTCGGCGTCCGAACCCGCCGGAGACGTAGCCGAAGGCGAGGCCTCCGGCGGAGTTATTCGAGCTAGCGGCGAAGCCGCGGTGCAGGCGAGTGATCCTGCCGGTCGCTCGGCGTCGCAACCCGCCGGCACCGGACGCCAAGCGGAGGATGCCGGCGGAGGTATTCAGCCATGACCGAGCTCCTGGCACTGGGCATCTCGCACAAGACCGCGCCGCTCGAGTTGCGCGAGCGCGTAGCGCTGACCGAAGGCCGCGCGGCGGGGCTCTTGAGCGAGCTCGCCTCGGCGCCGGAGATCCAGGAGGCGGCGGCGATCTCGACCTGCAACCGAACCGAGATCTACCTCGTGGCGTCAGACCCCGTGGGCGCTGAGTCGCTGGCGCTCGGGGTGCTGGCCCGAGAGGCCGGGACGCCGCCCACCGAGCTGGTGGGTCGCCTCTACTCGCTTCGGGGCGCCGAGGCCGCCCTGCACCTGTTCCGAGTCACGGCGGGCCTCGACTCGATGATCATCGGAGAGGCCGAGGTGCAGGGCCAGGTCAAGCGGGCCTATGAGCTCGCCTTGGTGGAGGGCGCCACCGGGCCGCTCCTCAACCGCCTGTTCCGCGGCGCCCTGGCGGCGGGAAAGCGCGCCCGCACCGAGACGGGGATCACCGAGCGCGGGGTCTCGGTCCCCTCGGTGGCAGTCGAGCTTGCCCGGCGGGCGCTCGGCGACCTCTCGAGCCGGCTCGTCGTCGTCGTCGGCGCCGGCGAGACCGCGGAGCTCACCGCTCGGGCGCTCGCCGCTCGGGGCGTCGAGCCGGCGTTCATCGCCAACCGTCGCTATGACCGGGCGATCGGCCTTGCCGAGCGCTTCGGCGGCCGCGCGATCAGGTTCGAGGAGCTTCCAGAGCAGATGGAGCGAGCCGACATCGTCGTCGCCTCCACCGCATCGCCGCACAGCGTGATCGAGCGCGAGGGGATGAGCGAGGTGATGAGGGCTCGAGAGGGCCGTCCCGTCCTGCTGATCGACCTCGCCGTGCCGCGTGACATCCACCCCGACTGTCGCGACCTGGAAGGGGTCAGCCTCTACGACATGGACGACCTTCAGGCCCTCGTGGAGCGAAACGCCTCGGGTCGCGAGGCCGAGGCTCGAATTGCCGAGAGCTTGCTGCGCGCCGAGCTGACTCGATTTCAGCGCTGGCTGGGCTCCCAGGACGTCGAGCCGACCGTGGCCGCGCTTCGCGCCCGGGCCGACGAGATCGTCTCGCGGGTGCTGGTCGAGAACGAGCAGCGATGGGAATCGCTGAGCGACGCCGACCGCGCCCGGATGAGCGCGATGGCTCGAGCGATCGCCGGCAGGCTGCTCCACGAGCCGACCCTGAGGCTCAAGCGCTCCTCCGGGGAAGACGATTCCTACCTCTACGTAAGTGCCCTGCGCGAGCTGTTCGGTCTTGACGCCGACAGCGCCCCCGCCGCGGACGCCGACGGCGAGGTCCGCAGCCTGCCGGACGCTCGGGCCCGCAAGCGCCCAGCGAGTTGAGCGATCGGCTGAAGCTCGGCACGCGGGGAAGCCCGCTGGCCGTCGCACAGGCGCGGCTGGTCGCCGATGCGCTCGGCGGCGCCGAGGTCGTCACCGTCGAATCGGCGGATCTGGGGCTCGATGACAAGGAGCGGTTCGTGCGCGGCGTGGAGCGGGCCGTCCTGGACGGCGAGGTGGACCTGGGCGTGCATTCCGCCAAGGACCTGCCCTCCGATCGCCCCGAGGCGATCCGGTTGGTCGGCGTGCCGAAGCGCGAGGAGCCCGTCGATGCCTTCGTCGGCTCGGAAGCATCGCTCGAGGAGCTGCCCGCCGGATCGAGGATCGGGACCGCGAGCCTTCGCCGACGCTCGCAGCTCTTGGCTCTTCGCCCCGACCTCGAGCCGGTCGAGCTCCACGGCAACGTCGACACCCGCCTTCGAAAGCTCGCCGAGGGTGAGTACGACGGGATCATCCTCGCCGCGGCCGGGCTTCGCCGGCTCGGTCGCGACGCCGAGGTCACGTTCCGCTTCGGGCTCGAGGAGCTGACCCCGGCCGGGGGCCAGGGCTCGCTGGCGCTCGAAGCGCGTCGGGGCGACGCGCGGGCCGCCGAGGAGGCGGCCCGCATCTCGAGTCACGACGCGCTGGTCGAGCTGACCGCCGAGCGCGCCGCGTTGACCGCCCTCGGTGCAAGCTGTGACACCCCGGTGGGCATCTGCGCCCGGCTCGACCCAGACGAGCTCGAGATGTTCGGCTACGCGGGCCTTCCCGACGGCTCCGACTGGGTGCGCGACCGCCTCAGCGGCGATCCTGAGCAGCCCGCGGCGCTCGGCGAAGCGCTCGCGGAGCGGATGCTCCTCGCCGGGGCCGGCCAGATCCTGCAGGCCGCCGCGCCCGCCGCGGGAGACCCGGAGGTCGCCGGTGAAGGCTAGGAAGGGGGTCGTCTATCTGGTCGGCGCCGGTCCGGGGGACCCGGGGCTCCTCACGGTCCGGGCCGCCGAGCTGATCGCCGCCGCTGACGTCGTTCTCCACGACCGGCTGATCCCATCCGCCGCCCTGTCGCGTGTGCGACCGGATGCCGAGCTCGTCTACGTCGGAAAGCGTCCGGGGTCGCCCGAGATCCCCCAGGGTGAAATCGAGGAGCTGATGGTCGAGCGCGCCCGAGCCGGCCAGAGCGTCGTTCGCCTCAAGGGAGGCGATCCATTCGTCTTCGGTCGCGGTGGCGAGGAGGCCGAGGCCCTTGTCGCGGCCGGGGTTGCGTTCGAGGTCGTCCCCGGGGTCACGGCAGGTGTGGCGGCTCCCGCCTACGCCGGAATACCGGTTACCCATCGCGACGATTCCTCGGCGGTCGCATTCGTGACCGGGCACGAGGATCCAGCCAAGGACGACACGGCGCTCGATTGGGCCGCGCTCGCGAGGTTCCCGGGGACCCTGGTGCTCTACATGGGCGTCGGGCGGCTCCCCCAGATCGCCGAGAGGCTGATCGCCGCGGGCCGCGACCCGGCCGAGCCCGCGGCGGTCGTCGAGCGAGGGACGATGGCGGGCCAGAGAACCGTCACGGCGACCCTGGCCGAGCTGCCGTCCGCCGCGTCGGAGGCAGAGATCGGGCCGCCGGCGATCGTGTTGAGCGGCGCGGTGGCGGCGCGGCGCGAGACGATCGGGTGGCTCGAGCGTCGCCCCCTTCACGGCCTGAGCATCGTGGTCACCCGCGCCCGACCCCAGGCCAGCGGCCTCTCCGACGCCCTCCGCAGCCTGGGCGCCGACGTCGTCGAGCTTCCCGTGATCCGCATCGTGCCTCGGATCGATTCGCCGCAGGTTCGCGACGCCGTGCAGGCGATCCACTCCTACGCCCTCATCTGCCTGACCAGCCCGAACGGCGCCCGGCTCCTGTTCGAGGCGCTCGCCGATTCGGGCCGAGACGCGCGCGCACTCGCCAATGCGACGATCGCAGCGATCGGTCCCGGGACCGCCGCGGCGCTCGCCGAGCACGGGATCGCAGCCGACATCGTTCCGGAGCGCTCGATCGCTGAGGCGCTGGTCGCCGCCCTCGCCCACGTCGAGGTCGTCGGCAGGCCGGTGCTCATCGCGCGGGCTGCCGAGGCGCGCGACGTCCTGCCCCAGGCCCTGAGGGACCGCGGAGCCGAGGTGGACGTTGTGGCGCTCTATGAGACCACCGCCGATCGACCCGACCCGGAGTCGATCGAGGCAGCGCTCGAAGCCGACTACCTGACCTTCACCTCGTCCTCGACGGTGCGCAACTTCGTCGAGGCGGTCGACGGCCGCCCTCCCGCCCGAGGCCGGGTGGCGTCGATCGGTCCGGTGACCAGCGAGGCCGCGCGCGCGGCCGGGCTCGAGGTTCACGTGGAGGCCCGGCGACACGACCCCGACGGCCTGCTCGAGGCGCTCCTCGACGACGCCGGGGCGCCGGGTTGACAGCCCGGGGGGACCGCCCGTAGGCTCGCTTCGCGCCGGACGCCGGTTCGGCACGAGCGATTCGGGAGAGCGATGAGCGCCGATTGGATCATGGACGAGGATCGCGACGCCGGCCTTCGATTCGACTTCCAGCGCGACCTGCTCTGCACCGCCGACGCGAGTGGCCGTTTCACCTCGCTGAGCGGGGGCTGGGAGCGATTGCTGGGGTGGTCGACCGAGGAGCTGATGGCGCGCCCGTATGTCGACTTCGTCCATCCGGCGGACCGCGCGCGAACCCTCGAGCAGGCCGCCCAGGTGACCACGGCGGGGCACGAGATCGTGCGCTTCGAGAACCGCTACCGCGCCCGGGGAGGCGACTGGCGCTGGCTGCGCTGGAGCGCCCGCTCCGACGGCGACGCCTGGTTCGCCGTCGCGACCGATGTCACCGATCGCAAGCAGATGGAGCAGCGCTGGGCGGGTCTCCTGAATGACGAGCATCTGTTGGCCTATACACAGCCGATCCGCGACCCGCGCCGCGGCACAACCGCTCAGGAGGAGTTGCTGGTTCGGCTCCGCGCTCCTGAGAACGGCGCCGACGTGATCACCCCGGCTGAGTTCCTTCCCGAAGTCGAGCGCTGCGGGCTGATCGGGATGGTCGATCGCTGGATGGTCGCGCAGGGCGTAGCGCTCGCCGGTCGGGGCCGTCCGGCCGAGGTCAACCTGTCGGCGCTGTCGATCGGCGACGAGGACACCACCACCGAGCTCGAGGAGATGATCGGGCGGGCCGGGCCCTCGGCGGGGGACCTGATCCTCGAGATCACCGAGACCGCGGCAATCGAGCACCTCGACGCGGCCCGCGAGTTTGCCGATCGCCTCACTCGGCTGGGCTGCCGGTTCGCGCTCGACGACTTCGGCACCGGCTTTGCGTCGCTGACCTATCTCCGGCGCCTGCCCGTCCATTATCTGAAGATCGACACGACCTTCATCACCGGGCTCGCAACGAGTCCGGAGGATCAGGCGATGGTCAGGGGCATCGTCGCGATCGCGCGCGAGCTGGGGCTTCTGACCGTCGCGGAGGGAATCGAGGACGAGGCGACATTGAGCCTGCTGTGTGACTACGGCGTCGACTACGCGCAGGGCTATCTGATCGGGCGCCCGGTTCCGCTCGTCTGAGGATCGGGAGCCGGGCTAGGCTCCCGACGTGGCGGCGCTGCCGATCACCTTCCTTTCCGACTACGGGTCCGAGGATGAGTTCGCGGGCGTCTGCCGTGCGGTGATCGCCTCGATCGCCCCCGAGGCCAACCTGATCGACCTCACCCACGGGATTCCCCGCCACGCGGTCGCCCAGGGAGCCGAGGTCCTGGCCGCGTCGCTGCCGTTCGCACCAGCCGGGGTGCACCTTGCGGTGGTCGATCCCGGGGTCGGCACGTCGCGGAGGGCGGTGGCCATCCGGGTGGCGCGAGGCGACCGAGTCCTGGTCGGCCCCGACAACGGTCTGCTCTGGCGCGCCATCGAGCGTTTCGATGGCGCGGTCGCCGCGGTTGACGTCTCGCGATCGCCGTTTCGGCTCATGCCCATCTCGGCCACCTTCCACGGCCGCGACGTGTTCGCGCCGGTCGCCGCTCATCTGGCAAACGGCGCGGACTTCGCGGAGGCGGGCGAGGAGATAGACGCCGGCTCCCTGATCGAGCTTCCGCGGGCAGAGCCTGCGGTCGAGGAGAACCGTGTGGTCTCGACGGTGGTCTCGGTCGACGGGTATGGCAATGTCGCCCTCGACCTGTCCGAGCGCCACGCGGCAGGGCTCGGCCTGCGGCCCGGACAGCCGCTCGGCGTCGAGGCGCCCGGCGCCGAGCGCACGGCCCGCTTCGCGCTCACATTTGCCGACGTGCCGCCCGGCGAGCTGATCCTCTACGAGGATGCGAATCGAAGCCTTGCCCTGGCCGTCAACCGTGGCAGCGCGGCGCGCGAGCTGGTGCTCGCCCCGGGCGACCGGGTGATCCTGCGGCCGTGACCGCGTTCGGCAGGCCAAGGCGCCACCTGCGGATCACCGACTCGACCAACGACCGCGCCCGCGAGCTCGCGATCGGTGGAGCGCCGGGCGGAACCGTGGTCACGGCCGACGCGCAGACCGAGGGGCGGGGCCGGCGCGGTCGCACCTGGAGCGCCCCCGCCGGCAAGGCGCTCCTGTTCTCGGCGATCCTGGCGCCTCTCGAGCTTCGGCACGCGCTGCTTCCGCTCGCCGTCCCGATCGCGGTCTGCGAGGCGGTCGAGTCGTTGGCGCCCTTCGAATGCAGCATCAAATGGCCGAACGACGTCTGGGTCCGCGGCTTCGAGAGCATGGCGGGCATCAGTCGTGCAGAAGGCCCCGATGACGAGCCGCCGGCCGAGTGGCGGAAGCTCGCCGGGGTGCTGATCGAGGCTCAGCCGCCGGCCTGGGCCGTGATCGGCATCGGCCTCAACGTCTCGATCGAGCCCGCCGAGCTGCCGGATGACCTCCGCCGGCCGGCCGCCTCGGTCGGCCACGGGGTGGGGCCGGATCAGGCGCTCGCCGCGGTGTGCGAGCGTCTCGCGAGCTGGGTGGACGCTCCCGCCTGCAGCGGTTGCATCCGGAGTTCAAGCGGCGCGACGCGCTGGCCGGGCGCCGGATCAGCTGGGAGGGCGCCGGGGGCGCGGTCGGGGCGGGGAGGGGAGTTGCCGATGGAATCGACGAGCGCGGGAATCTGGCCGTCGTGACCGTCGACGGCGAGCGACTCAGCCTCGGCGCGGGCGAGGTCCAGCTGACCGCCGAGTAGCCGCTGCCGCCCCGACTCAGTCCTTGGACGCCTCGGCTTCGGGCCGGGCCTCGGACTTCGACGCGGGCTTCTCGCCCCGCTCGGCGCGGGCGCCGTTCCTGCTCGATGCACCCGAGCGTGATGCCTGGCGCTGGCCGCCCTTCGACCTGCGACGGCGGCGCTTGCCCCCGGACTTGGGGAAGTTTCGAAGCAGCTCGCGGGCCACGGCAGAGGGCTTTCGGGCCATCCTCATTCGGGCGCCGCGGAGCACCTCCTCGGCCTCCGGCGTGTGGGCGACCGACGCGGCGAGCAGCGAGATCGCCAGGCGGCGGTCCTGCTGGCGGGCGGCGTGGACGATCCGCCGGGCGTTTCGCCCGTGTGCGCGTCCGGAGGAGTTCACGAACAGGCCCAGCAGGCGCTTGGTTTCCGGCCAGCGCTGCACCGCGTACTCCTCGTGGAGCTCGCGGGTGATGGCCGCCAGGCGCCACACCCATGCCTGCGCTTGATCACGCCGCCCGATCCGGCGCTCGGCGAGCGCCTGGAGCAGCGCCTTGGCGCCGGCCCGGCGCTCCTCGCGGGGCCAGGTCGCGATGACCTCGACCGAGTCGTCGAAGGCGTCGGGGTCGCGGAGCGCCGCGACCTCGGCGAGGGCCTTTAGACGGAGCTGATGGTTTCGGTTTCGCTGTACGCAGGTGAGCAGGAACCGCCGCCGAAGCTCCTTTGCCTGGTCGTGCTGGAGCATCGCCTTGGCTCGCCGCCAGTTGTTGGCGGTCACGCGAGCGCCGGCGAGCGCGGCCCACGCATGCTGCTCTGAGTAGTTCAGGTTCTCGACCGCGATTCGCCACAGCTCGCGCTCCAGGACGGTGAGGCGCCGCTCGGCATCGGCCGACACGGGTACCACCCGGCGCTCGACGCGGACCCGGCGCCCGCGCCCCCGGCGCACCGGGCCGACCACGATCGCGCCGCCGCGATAGACGTCACGGTCGAGCAGGCTGTGCAGGGTGACGATCGTCTCGTCGCTGGTGGTCGCCGGGTGAACGAAGTCGATCACCAGACCGGCCTCCTTCTCGGGCGCCCGGCGCGTCACCCGGCCGACGCGCTGCTGGTAGACGCGACGCGACGCGGTTGGAGCGAGGTGCATGCAGATCGTCGCCCGGGGAGAGTTCCATCCCTCGGCGAGCAGCATCGCGTTGCACAGAACGTCGACCTCCCCCCGCTCGAACGCTGCGAGGATCTCGGCCAGCTCGCGCTTCGGCGTCTCGCCGGACACCGCCTGGGCGTTCATGCCCGCGGCGCGGAACGAGGCCGCGACGTTGTTGGCGTGCCGGACGCCCGCCGTGTACACGACGCCGGGGGTCTTTCGGAACCGAGAGCGGTAGAGGTCGGCGACGGCGACGTTGAAGGGTTCCTGGTCGAGCAGCTTGGCGAGCTCGTCCTGGTCGAAGTCCTGGTCGACCTCGCCGCGTCGAAGCGGGACCTTGGCGATCGTGCGCACTCCTGGTCCCGGCGGGATGCGGATGCAGCGAAGCGGTGCGATCACCCCGCGGCGCGCGGCCTGCGCGAGGTCGAAGCGAGAGGTCTGGGTGGGGAACAGGTCGGCGACGTGGCGCGCGATCAGCGCCCCCGTCGCGGTCATGCCGATGTACACGGGCCCAAGCCAGTTGCGGATGCAGGCGCTGGTCTTCTCGCCGAGCGCGGTGTGCGCCTCGTCGCAGATCACGATCGCGTAGGCATCCGAGATCCGCTCGGCGTTTCGCACGAACCACTGGTAGGTCTCGACGGTGACCGGGCCGTAGGGATGATCGGATCCGTCGAGGAGCGGGGGCGCGAGCCGGTCCTTGTAGCCGCGATCCGAGATCTCACCGATGAACTGGTCGACCAGGTTTCGCCGGTGGGTGAGGATCAGAACCCCGCCGGTGCGAGAGCCCTCCACGAACCCCAGAGCGGCGACCGTCTTGCCCGACCCGGTTGCGTGCTCGAACCAGAAGCGGCGAGACGCCCCGGGATCCTCCGGCGCCTCGTCGACGATCTCCTCGGCGGGCTCATCCCAGTCCTGCGGCTCTTCGTCGGGCGCCAGGGTCTCGTCCTCCTCGGCCACGGCATCCTGTGGCCCGTCCGCCGGCTCTTCGCCGTTGTCACCGGCGTCGGGCGGGTTCGCCTCGTCGCCGGAGGCTAGGGCGATCGCTGCGCCGCTCCCGTTCGAGCTCTCGGCGGCGACCGAGTCCTCGAGCTCGGCCGTCAGGGCGGCGAGCGTCCCCGAGAGAACGTCGACCTGATGCTCGGTCAGCTCCGCTCCATCGGCCAGCTCGACGGGGTTGGTGGAGAGCAGGCGTTCGAGGCCGAGCAGAAGCGAGTAGCGGCGCCGCCACTCCGCCGAGGGGGTCTCCCTCCCGTCGGAGAGCTCGACCAGGGCTGCATCGACGGCCCGCTGCCGGGCGCTTCCCGGGATCAGGTCGTCGACGGTCTCGCCCTCGAGCAGGATCGGCTCGCGGGTGAACTCGCGCACGCGATCGAGCTGATCCGCAGGGATCGGCCGCGTGCGCGCTGCGACGGCTTCGACTGGTTTTGCCATGAGAGAAGTTGTTGAGCGCCTTGCGCCCCACGAATGTCTGTGGGCGCGCTGTAAGCTCGCCGGAGGCTCGCTCGGTCGCCGGTTGGTTCCCCTCGTGGCGAGTCGGCGGTGTCCCCTGGTCCAGATGACGCGTGGACCGAGTCCCTATTAAACCATCGCGCTGAGCGTAATGTGGCGAAGTCGCATGCACACGGTCGATACGGCGCCTGCAACTCGTCTGCGCGCGAGGCGGATGGGCCATTCCCTGCCCCCGCCAGTGGCCCGAGGCGGGCGCGCATGTTGTGCGCGATCACGGTTGCGAGTGGGCTGGCCGCGCTCGGTGTGGCGGGGTGCGGAGGCGGTGAGGGCGGCACGACGGCCAGGCCGCCGAACTACGCCGAGGCGCTTGCCGGCGCGCCGGCGCCGCTGGCGCGTCTGTACGACGACGCCGATCAGCTCCTACCGGGCGGCGTCGACACCTTTCAGCGTCGGCTGGACGACCTCCGGGGACATCCGGTGGTGGTGAGCAAGTGGGCCTCGTGGTGTGGGCCGTGCCGAATCGAGTTCCCCTGGTACCAGCGCCTGTCCGCGAAGCTCGGCACCAGGATCGCCTTCGTGGGCGTCAACTCGAACGACTCGAGCGCCGCCGCCAAGACGTTCCTGGATGAGTTCCCGGTTCCGTTCCCGAGCTACACCGATTCGGACGAGGAGATCGCCCGCCTGATCGGCGCGACCGTGGGCTTTCCTGGCACCGCCTTCTATGACCGGGAGGGAACGCTCGCCTACACCAGGCAGGGCCAATACCCGAGTGAGTCGGCGCTCGCCGCCGACATTCGGCGCTACGCGCGCTAGCCAGAGCCAGGGCGCCGGCGCCGGGCGCGCGGAGGCGGATAATTGGAGGCATGAGACGGCGACGGCTCCGGATCTGGATCTGGACGGCTCTCGCCTTCGCCGGCGCCGCACTGGCAGCGTCGTCGGCGCTCGCCCCGGCCTCGTCCTCGGGCGCCTCGGGCGAAGTCGCGTACTCGATCCAGCTCCAGGCGACGATCGATCCAGCGACCCAGAAATGGATCTCGAGCGCTCTGGACGACGCCGCGAGCGAGGATGCGAAGCTGGCGATCATCCGGCTCGACACGCCGGGCGGCCTTTCGGACTCGATGCGCTCGATCATCGAGGACATGGGATCGGCGCCGATGCCGGTGGTCGTCTACGTGTACCCGAGCAACGCCCGCGCCGGCTCGGCGGGGGCCTACATCACCGAGGCAGCCGACGTCGCGGCGATGTACCCGGTCTCGAACATCGGCTCGGCGACGCCGATCGCGATCGGCGTTGGCGGTCAGAGCCAGGATCTGTCGCGGAAGATCAAGAACGACGCCGCCGCGTCGATGAGGGCGCTCGCGGCGGCCCACGGGCGAAACGCAAGGCTCGCCCAGCTCTTGGTCACCGAGGCAAAGAACCTGACCGCCACCGAGGCCAAGAAGGCCGGCCTGATCGACGTGATCGCGCCCAGCCAGGAGAGCCTGCTCGAAAAGCTCGACGGCTTCCACGTCAAGGGGCCCAAGGCCCAGATCCTGCACACCGCCGGCCTCGAGATCTCCAACCACGACATGCCGCTCCAATACGAGTTGCTCGAGATCCTGGTCAACCCGACCGTCTCCTATTTGCTCATCCTCCTCGGGCTGGTCGGAATCGGGATCGAGATCTTCAGTCCCGGGTTGATCGCGCCCGGGACGATCGGCGCGATCTCGCTCCTGCTCGGCCTATACGGAACCGCGCAGCTTCCGGTCACCGTGGTAGGCGTCCTGCTCCTCTTGGCCGGGTTCGCGATGATCATCGCCGAGGCTCACCTGCCCACCCACGGGATTCTCGGGGCCTCGGGGGTTGTGGCGCTCGCCGCCTCCGGCCTGTTGCTCTATGACACGCACTCGAGCGCCTTCGAGATCTCGGCGCCGGTCGTGATCGTCCTCGCGTTGATTCTCGGCGGCCTCCTCGCGGTGGCGGTATCCAGGGCGGTGAAGGCGCGCAGCCTGCCCAAGCACACGGGCTGGGAGGAGCTCGTTGGCGCGGTCGGCGAGGTCCGCCAGCCGCTCGACCCGGCAGGGCAGATCTTCATCCAGGGCGCCCTGTGGCGCGCTCGCCTCGCGTCCTCGCCCGATGAGGAATCGCGACCCCTGGAGCGCGGCAGTAGAGTGAGAGTCGAGTCCGTGGAGGGGCTGACGCTCGATGTCAGCCCGGTCGAGGCCTTGGATGCAGCCGACGTGTCGGTCGAGTCCAGCAACCACCAGGAAGGAGCGCCGTGGGGGTCGCGATAGCGATAGTCGTCCTGGTCATCCTCGTGGTGGCCGTGCTGCTGGTCTCGGGGGTCAGGATCCTGCGCGAGTACGAGCGCGGCGTGATCTTCCGGCTCGGGCGGCTGATCGCCCAGAAGGGCCCTGGCTTGATCTACCTGATTCCGATCGTCGATCGGATGGTCAGGATCGATCTGCGCACGGTGACGCTGACCGTGCCGCCCCAGGAGGTAATCACCAAGGACAACGTCACCGTGCGCGTGACAGCGGTGGCCTATTTCCGGGTCATCGACTCGAACAAGGCGGTCACCGAGGTTGAGAACTTCCTCCTCGCCACCTCCCAGATCGGGCAGACGACACTTCGCTCGGTGCTCGGCAAGGCCGAGCTCGACGCGCTCCTGTCCGAGCGCGAGCGGCTCAACGTCGAGCTCCAGCAGATCATCGACGAGCAGACCGAGCCTTGGGGCGTGAAGGTGACCACGGTCGAGGTCAAGGACGTCGAGCTGCCGGCCGACATGCAGCGCGCGATCGCCCGTCAGGCCGAGGCCGAGCGCGAGCGGCGCGCCAAGATCATCTCCGCCGACGGCGAGTTCCAAGCGGCCGAGAAGCTCTCGCAGGCCGCCAACATCATCAGCCTCAACCCGGCCACCCTTCAGCTTCGCTACCTGCAGACCCTGCTCGACATCGGGGTGAACCAGAACTCGACGATCATCTTCCCGCTGCCGCTCGACATGATCAAGCCGTTCCTGGGCTTCGACAGCGACGCTCCTACTTCCGAGCAGCCCCGCCCCGGGGGCGGCGAGCCCGGCTCACCTCCGTAAGTGCGTCACAGGTCGCGGTGAGCTCCCCCGAGGTCCGCATCGACCAGCTGACCGGCCTGCGCGCGATCCTCGCGCCCGGCCGCGCCGACCGGCCAGACGCATTCTCCCCGGCCCCGTGGCGCACCAAGGAGGACGCCCGGACGAGCTGCCCCTTCTGCGTTGGACGGGAGGATCGGACCCCACCCGAGTTTTGGGCTCGCCGTCCGGCCGGGGGCGAGCCGGACTCGCCCGGTTGGACGGCCCGGGCGATCCCGAACCTCTATCCGGTGCTCGCGCCTTCGGCACACGACGAGGAATCGGGGCGGCTCGCGCCGGACGTGGCGCGCCCGGTCGAAACCGGGCTGGCGAGCTCGATCGATCCGCTCGGCTCCTCGACCCGCGCCGGCGAGCCCGACCTGTTCGCGTCGCACCCGGCCGACGGCGCCCACGAGGTGATCGTCCACTCGCCCGAGCACGTGACCTCGTTGACCGAGCTCGACGAGGCGGGCTTCGCCAACGCCGTGGACGCGTGGCGCGAGCGGATGCGGGCCCGAGCCGACGAGGCCGCCTGCCTTCATCTGATCGTCAACGAGGGGCCCGACGCCGGCGCCTCCCTCGAGCATTCCCACGCCCAGCTCTATGCGATGCGTTTCGTGCCGGCGGAGATCGCCCGCGAGCGCGAGCGAGCGGCTGCGTACCACCAGCGGACGATGGGCGGCGATCTGCTGTCCGATGTGGTGACGGAGGAGGTGCGCCGCAGGGAGCGGCTGGTCGCGATCGACGAGGAGGCGGTGCTGGTCTGCCCGTGGGCGTCGCGATCCCCGTTTGCGCTCCGGGTGATCCCGCGGCGCCCGGCGCCCAGCTTCCACGATGACGGTGAGACCGGGACCGCGATGATCCGGACCGCCATGGACGCCCTCGCTCGGCGATTCGGCTCGTCCCCGCAGCTGAACCTCTGGGTTCGGTCCGCCCCGCGGGGCGCCGAGGAGTTCTGCTGGCACGTTGACGTTGTGCCGAGGCTCACGATCCGAGCGGGCTTCGAGCTCGGCACGGGTGTCGAGGTCAACATCTACCCGCCGGAGCGGGCTGCCGCCGACCTCCGCGAGGCCGTGGGATCGGCCGCCTAGCTAGGCTGCGGCGGTGCCCCCGCTACCGCGGCCCTTCCCGCGCTTCATCGCCGATTACCCCCACGACGGGAAGCCCTACGGACGCTGGGAGGAACGGCTGGCCGGAGAGCTCGCCAAGGTCTGCGAGCCGCTTCGAGAGGATGCCGGCGCGCCGCTTGACCCCGAGACGCTTCGGTGGTTTCCCGAGCGGACCTGGGGCGGTCGTGTCTTCGTGCCGGTGACCGGCTCCGGCGTAGAGGGCGAGGAGGCCGATGACGGTGAGGAGGACGCGGGCGGCGGCCCGGTCGAGTATTTCGGGTGGGTCTCGTTCGAGCGCCCGGACGACGGTGAGCCCGGCGAGCTTCGCGCCAAGGCCGACTTCACGGACGTCACGGCCGACGCCAACCCGGAATGGAAGATCGACCTCTCCGACGACGTGATCGGCGCCTGGCGGGCGGACGAGGAGCGCGGCGGGGACATCACCTTGATCTGGGGCCTGCCGATGGTGCGCGGAGCGGTGGCGGCGACGGCTGAGCTCGATGAGGAGGTGATCGACCAGGCCGCCGTCCAGGAGGGCCGCTTCACGCTGATCGCGGTGGACGCGGTGCGCGGGTTCGGCGACGAGCTCTACGTCGAGATCAAGCTCTGGGACCGGACCCTGCGCCAGATCGCCGCCGAGAGCCTCTACGACTAGGTCGCGCGAGGCCCCCGGCGGGATCGGCTCTCTCACTCCTCCCGGAAGAACTCCTCGAAGGATCGCAACAGGAAGCCGTACTTCCAGACCCACTCGAGGTCTTCGAAGCTGGCCGCATCGATCGAGTCGGCGGGATCCTGATAGCGCGGGTCGACGACGCCAAGCGCCATCGCGAGGGTCTTGTGGCGAAGCAGGGCACGGAAGTCGCCTCCCATGCCGGGGATCGTCCACATCGGCTTTAGTCCCTCTCCGGCGTCGTAGGGGACGTCGAGCGGCTCACGCAGGACGAAGAAGGCGGCCACCTCACCGAGCGCCTGATAGAGGGCCTTGCCGCCGTCGGCGTCGTTCAGCTCTTCGGCGACGCTCTCCTCCACCGCGCTGCGAAGGCCCGCGATCATCCAGCCGCTCGGCTTTCGCGCCTCGGGCAGCCGCTGCCACTCGGCCATCCGCGCCATGTACCCGACCCGCGTGACCCAGCGGGCCATGTCGACCGTCTCCTGGTCGCTTGCCTCGAGATCGGCGAGCGCCATCAGCCCGGCCTCCAGGGCGCGCGCGGCGTCGATCGTCAGGTACTCGGTCTCGGCGCGATAGAGCGTGTCGTCGGCGAGGACGTCGGCGAGCTCCTCGGCGTCGTCCTCGGACACCAGGGCGAGATCGTCGCGACCGGCGACCGGCAGCACCTCGATCCCCGTACCGCGCCGGGCAAAGAGCGCCATCGTCCTAGCGGTGGGCCCGGCGGCGGTCTGGGTCGAGGGCATCGGGATTGATGAGCTTTGACACGCTGTCGATCCTCCCAAATCCTGGTCGAGAATGCGCGAGCATCTGGAAACGGCGCCGCAGAGCCGTAATCTGCGGTCGAGCCCCGATAGCTCAGCTGGATAGAGCGACTCCCTCCTAAGGAGTAGGCCGCAGGTTCGAATCCTGCTCGGGGCGTCCCCTCCCGTCGCAGGATCGCGTCCGGCGTTGCTCCTCCCGGCCTGCCCTGGCGGCGTGCAACCCGGCGCCTCGATAACTCCTTGACGATCGCGGGCCCGGCGAATAGGGTCGAGCGCTCCAGCGTTTCGTCAGGAGGAGGCCTAGGTGCGGAAGATCGTGACGATCGCGATGGTCTGGGGGCTCGCTGTCCTCGGCGTGCTCGCTGCGCCAGCGGGTGCGCTGGCCTCGAGCGCCCAGCAGCTCTCTCCGTCTGCGATCAGCTTTCCTGCCGCGTTCACGCTCGCGCCGGACGGCAGCCGCATCCTCTACGGCACCCGCTACACGGGCAAGATCAACTGGCTCGATCCCTCCACGGGCGCCAGTACGCCGTTCTTCACGGTTCCGAACGTCGCGACCGCCGGTGAGTACGGCGTCTTGGGCCTGGCGCTCAGCCCGAGCTACCCCAGCGACGGGCGGGTCTGGGCGTACGTCACCCGCACCGTGTCCGGCACACCCGAGAACGAGCTGATCCGAATCCGCGCCGACGCCACAGGCTTCGCGGTTCTTCGCCGTTTCTCGACCGCCGAGCACCACGATGGCGGCCGGATCATGTTCGGCCCCGACGGCAAGCTCTACGTAGTCGTTGGCGACAACGACACCCCCGCCCTCTCTCAGAACCTGGGGGTCACGGCCGGCAAGGTGATGCGTTTGAACCCGGATGGCTCGATTCCCCCGGACAACCCGAGCGCCGGCAGCCCGACCATCGCCTACGGGATCCGCAACTCGTTCGGGTTCACCTTCGACCCCCAGGGCGGGCGCCTGTGGCTGACCGAAAACGGCCCCGAATGCAACGACGAGGTCAACCTGGTCGCCACGACGAAGCTCCAGAACTTCGGCTGGGGACCATCGGCGACCTGCAGCTCGCCGCCCCCCGCGCCACGCAACACCAACCAGGATGGGCCCAGCCCGGTGCTGCCGAAGTTCAACTTCCGCACGCCGCCGGGATTGACCGGCGCCGCCTTCTGTGACCATTGCGGACTCTCGAGCCCGGGTCAGCTCTTCTTCGGCGACTTCAACAACGGGAAGATTCACCGCGCCACGTTGACTTCGGCGCGGACTGGAATCACCTCACAGGCACCGTTCTACGATCACCCGGACTCCGTCCTCTCCGTGGAGACGCCGGCGGACGGTGGCCCGATCTACTTCAGCACGAAGACAAACATCTTCCGCCTGAATCCGTGATCGGTGTTGGTTCTCGTTTCATCGGGCCGGTAGCCCCCGATGCCGTTGTTTTGGCCCCAGTCGATCAGCCAGTCGCCGTCGTCCGCTCAACTCGTCGTGCCGATTGAGCCGTTTTCGTGCTCGATCATCAGCCCCCGGCCAGGGCCCCGATCAGGTTGGCACCCGGGGTGCCGAGGCCGGTGACGTTGTCGTAGCCCTTCTTGGTGCGAAGGCTCGAATCGCGGTCGAAGGTGCGGAGTAGGATCGCCTTGCCGCCGCTCGAGTTGACCCCGTTGTTGAAGTAGCCGACCACGTTCGCGAGCGGGGTGCGGGTCGGGCGGATGTCGCGGATCACACCGTTGCCGGCCAGACCGTATAGGGCCGGGTTGAGGAACCCGAGCCGGTGCCCCGCGGCCTGGTTGGCGAGGGCCGTGTAGCCGGCGAACAGGGGTGAAGACAGGCTGGTTCCGCCGATCCGGTACTCGCCGTACTTGGCCTTCCCGTTCGGGAAGGTCTGCGTCTCGCCGACCAGCATTCCCGTGTTGGGGTCCCCGTCCATCGAGATGTCGGGGACCACGCGGGATCGCCCCCCGTAGCGCGTCGCCAGGTGGTTGGGGACCACGTCGAGCTGATAGGCCGGCTCGGCGAACTGGCGGGAGGTGCCACCGCCGCTTCCGTAATAGAAGGGGCCGGGCGGCTTCGGCCGCCACTTCCCGCGCGTGAGCGTCGTCGATCGACTTCCCCATCCGACTTCGAACAGGTGGTTGTCGAGCGGCCCGACCCCGAGGCTCGTGCCACCGACGGCGGTGACCAGCGGGCTCGACGCCGGGTAGTCGGTCGAGACGCGCCCGAGCTCGGCGCGCTCATCACCTCCGTCGCCGGAGGAGAACATGAGGCTGATTCCCTGGGCGATCGCCTGCTGGGCGATCTGCTCCTGGGCCTTGATCGTCGGCTTCGACTCGGCCTGGCCGATCGTCCCGTAGGAGTTCGTGATCACCGACGCGGTGTTGTCGTCGACCGCCTGGCCGAGGATGTCCAGAAGTCCCGCGTTGCTGGGGTCGCGACCGGCGTAGTAGGCGAGCGCCGCACCCGGAGCCATCGTGTGAGCCGCTTCGAGGTCGAGCGTCTCCTCGCCGTACCAGCCCTGCTGATCGCCGACCGAGCAGCCGACCTCGCACGGGTTCGGATCCTTCGTCTGGGTGATCTGGGCCGGCGGCAGGCCGTGGCGGCGGCTGTACGTGTTGACGTCGCGGATGATCGTGGGCGCCGCAAACGCGTCGACGATCGCGACGGTCTGTCCGGCGCCGTCGTTGCCGCCGCGGATCAGGCCGTCGACGCCGTAGGCTCCCTGGAGCTGGGCGGGGTCGTACCCGCACACGGCCCACGGCTGCGTCTGGTGATACGCGCGCTGGATCGAGCCCGGTGCGAACTTTCTCCCCCAGTAGTGCGAGCAAGGCCTCGCGTTGACGAACGCCGCGGGCGGGGGAGCCGCTCGCGCCAGTCGGCGCATCGGCGTCTGGTCGAGCCCCACCACGGCCGTCACCGTCGAGGCCAGAGCCGGGGGAATCGACACCCCGCTTGCGGGGGCTCTCAGCTTGCGACCCCGGTATCGGTAGGTGCGAAGCTCGGTCTGGAACGCCCGCTCGACCGTGTCCGTCGAGCCGCTGGCGTGGACCAGCATCCCGCTCTTCGAGGTCCCGTCCACGTGCAGCCCGGCCCCGCGCAGGTATCGCCTCACATGGGCCACCGCCGACGAGGTCGGAGAGAAGCGGGCTCTGAACCCCGTGGCCGAGAGGTAGCGGCCGTAGTCGGGGCTTCGCGGGTCGGACACGCTTCGATCGAGCGCCGCCAGCGAATCGGCATCGCGCCATTTGAGCGCCACGTCGAAGCGGACCTCGCCGGAGGCCGGGCCGGCGAGACGAGCCGCGGTCGCCCAACTCGGCGGGCTTTGCGGCTGCGCCCTTCGGCCGCGCGCCGACGCCGCCGATCCGCTCGAGGCCGGCACGGCGATCACGGTCGCCGTCAGGGCCAGCGCCACCACCGAAGTTCTCCTGCTCGCGGCCCGAGGCGCCATCGCGAGCATCCTAGTCCCGGCGCCGCCGGCGCGACCGCTCGGGCGTCCCCACGATCCGTCGAACGTCCGCGGCCGGCGGTTAGCGGTACCCCGGCCGGGGAGGCCTAGTCCTTGCGGCGCGGCGGTCGGCGCATGGGATCTATCCTGACTGTGGTGGGAGCCTCTGCGAAGGGCATGGGCCCGGGCGTGCGCATGGCCCGGTGCGTGATCGTTCTGGCCGTGATGGCCGGGTCGCTCACGGCTGCTCCCATGGCCGGCGCGATGCGGACGGAGTTCTTCGGCGTTGCCCAGCAGCAGCTCGATGCCCGCGACGCGGAAGGGATGCGCAACGCCGCGGTGCGGACGGCCCGCTTCGAGCTCGGCTGGAGGTTCCTGGAGCCGCAGCGCAACACCTTCAACTGGACCCGGGCCGACCAGGCGATCGGGACCCTCGCATCGCACGGGATCCGACCCCTGCCGTTCATCTGGGGATCTCCGAAGTGGGTCGCCAGCCAGCCCGCCATCGCGCCGGTGGGCAACGCAACGGACGAATCGGCATGGCAGGCGTTTCTCGTCAAGGCCGTGAAACGCTACGGGCCAGGCGGTGGGTACTGGACCAATGCCTATCGCGCCGAGTATGGGGCCCACGCCACGCCGCGGCCGATCCAAGCCTGGCAGATCTGGAACGAGCCCAACCTGAACAAGTTCTTCAACCCCGGCGGGACCTCCCAGCAGTCTGTCCAGAAGTACGCCCGCCTCCTGAAGCTCTCCCACGACGCAATCAAGGGCCAGAATCCCGGCGAGCAGATCGTGCTTGCCGGGAATCCCGGCTACCCGCCGAGCGGCGGTCTGAAGGCGTGGGAGTTCCTCGACCGCCTCTACGGGTACGGCCAGGCCGCCGCCCACTTCGACGTCGCGGCGATTCATCCCTACGCCTCGACCCTGGGGACCTTCAAGACGGAGATACAGAAGATGCGCCAGGTGCTCGTCAACCACCACGATGCAGCCAAGCCTCTTTGGCTCACCGAGTTCGGCTGGGGATCCGCGCCGCCCGACCGCTTCGGGATAAATCAGGGTGTCGTGGGCCAGCAGCGCCTCTTGAAGGGGGCGATCGAGGCGGCACTCGCGAACCGAAAGGTATGGAACCTCCAGCGCATGTACTGGTTCCTGTGGCGCGACCCGGCGCCGAACTCGAACTTCGCGCACCGATGCAGCTTCTGCGGGAGCGCCGGGCTCTTGAAGCACGATCGAAGCGGCAAGCCGGCGCTTGGGACCTTCAAGAGCTTCACCGCCGAGACCAAGAAGCCGAGCGCCTCGATCACAGCTGGGCCGAAGCAGGGCGCGATGATCAACAACCCGAGCCCGAGCTTCTCGTTCACCTCCAGCGAGAACGGCTCCACGTTCCAGTGCCACGTCGGCCCCACGCCGTTCAAGGCTTGTGCTTCTCCCTACCCGGTCGGTCACCTCTCCGATGGCACCCACACCTTCTTCGTTCGAGCGATCGACGCGCCCGGGAACGTCAGCACGATCCGGTCGCGGTCGTTCACCGTTGACACGCATCCTCCCGTGACGCCGACGATCACCGGGACGACTCCCGCCTCGCCGGCCAACAACAACAGCCCAAAGGTGCACGGCAATGCCGCATCCGGCACTACCGTGAAGATCTTCAAGACCGCCGGCTGCACCGGAGTCGCGGCGGCGAAGGGCACCGCGGGAGCGTTCAGCTCGCCCGGAATCGCTGTCCTGGTGGCCAACAACACGACCACCGCGCTTCGCGCCAAGGCAACCGATGCGGCGGGAAACAGGTCCGGCTGCTCGGCTGCCGTTCAGTACGTCGAGGATTCCACTCCGTAGCCGGAAGCACCTTCCGGCGCGCTGGGAGATCCGGAGGCGCTAGGGCTGTGGCGGCCCCGGCTCGTAGACGCGACAGCCGGCGCCGGAGCAGGTCCTGAGCACGTCGAGGCGCCTGGCGAGCTCCGCCTTGACCGCCGCGTACGCAGGGTCGTTGTGGCGGCTGACGAGCTCATAGGGGTCCTTGATCAGGTCGTATAGCTCCCTCTCACCGGTGTCGTGCTCGGCGTACATGTAGCGCCCCGTACGGATCGCCTTGAAGGTGGGCTCTTCGATCAGGAGCTCTCGCCCCTTCGCGATGCCGGGCGTCTTCGCCACCGGAAGCAGCGAGGTACCGTCAAGCGCATGGCCGGGAGTCGCGTTCGCAGCGTCGAGCACCGTGGGCGCGAGGTCAGCGTTGATCACGAGGTCCTTCACCGTCCCGCCGGATGGGATGTTGGGCCCGCGCATCTCGAGCGGGACCCGGATCGACTCCTCGTAGATGTGATCCTTGTTCGTGGGGATCCGGTGCTCCCCGTGGAAGTAGCCGTTGTCCGACGTGTAGATGATCAGCGTGTTGTCGAGCACGCCGTTGGCCTCCAGGGAGTCGATCACGTGCTTCACGCCCCGGTCGACAGAGAGAAGCGACTCGAGCTCGCATCTATAGCTGCGCTGGATGTTGGCGACCTGACTCGGGCCCAGAAGGGGGAGCCTCTGAATCGCCTTCGGCTTGTCGGCCACGTGTTGCTCGTTGAAGTCGGGCCGTCGTGGGAGGGGCTCTTGATCGAACGCGTGGGCATCGCGCGGGGCGGGCTTCGCCGCGTGGCCGCAGTTCGAGGGCGGGTTGGGGTTCGGGTCCGGGGGCGACCAGTGGGGCGCCGTGTAGGTGAGCCAGAGGAAGAACGGTTTGGGCGCGGCGGCCCTGCGGTCGACCAGGTCGACCGCCTTCTGGGTCAGGACGTCCTCCTTGAAGTCGGCCGGGTCGGTTCCGTAATGGACCAGATTGCCGTTGTTGTTGAGGATGTAGTCATAGACGCCGTAGCCCTCGGGCGCCGCGTGCCACTCCGACCATCCGGGCGGAACCGGCGGGTCATCCTTGTAGGCGTTCAGGTACTTGCCGATCAGGGCGGTGTAGTAACCGTCCTTTCGCAGCCAGACGGCGAGGTTGTCGTAGGCGTGGAGCTGCTCGAACCGAGGGAACCCGCCGGTCGGCGGCTTGTTGCCGGCCACGCGGTGGTTGTGCTCATACCGGCCGGTCAGGAAGGTGGCCCGGGAAGGGCAGCACAGCGAGTAGTTGACGAAGCTGTTCGAGAAGGTCGCGCCCTGGGCGCCGATCAGCGAGTTGACGTTGTCCATCACCCGCATCTCCTCGACCGTCTGGTCGTCGGATTCGATCACGACGATGTTGGGCCTCGTCTCCGCTGCCGCGCCGCCCGCCGCGCTCGGATGGGTCGCGCCGCCGCCGGCCGCCTCGCCGACGCCGGCGACCAGGACGACGAGCGCCAATGCCAGCATCACCGCCCGTCGCTTGGCGCTCCGGTCGGACGATTGCCTCCCCAACGCGACGATGGCGGCAACCTAACACGGCCGCCCCACCGCCGACGGAGCTCAGCGGTCGGGGCGGTCCGGGTAGATGTCGTCGATCGTGACCAGCGCCTGGAACGGCGCTCCGGCCGCCTCGGCGATCGCCTCGGCTCCGCCGGCCAGGCGGTCGACCACGCATAGCGCGGCGACGATCTCGAGGCCTTCGGTACGGATCCGCTCGATCGCTGCGACGGTCGAGCCCCCTGTGGTCACCGTGTCCTCGACCACGAGGCACCGCGTTCCCTGCTCGACCGGGCCCTCCACCCATCGCTGTAGGCCGTGCTCCTTACGCTCCTTGCGCACGAAGAACCCGGTCAGGCCGGCGCCTCCCGGGACGGCGATCGCCGCGCAGGCGAGCGGGATCGCCGCCATCACCGGGCCGCCCACCGCCTCGGCCTCCGACTCGGTCGCCGCCGAGGCGATCAGCTCACCAACGGCCCTGAACCCCGCGGGGCGCAGCAGGGCCCGCCTCGCGTCGACGTAGTAGGAAGCCTTCCGCCCGCTCGACAGCGTCACCTCGCCGAGCACCAGCGCGTGCTCCCGAAGCTCCGCGATCAGAGTGGACCGTGCGGCGTCGAGTGGGGTCATCGCAGGAGCTAGGGACGAAGCCCCGGTAGGTGCGGAGGTGCCTGCCGAGTCAGGCCGGCGCCCTTGCCCGCCGACACCGGACGCGAAGCGGAGGAGGTCGGCGGAGTGCTTCGAGGGATGTCCAAAGGGCCACGTCGCCGAAGTTATTTCAGCCGTAGGTGTAGATCGACATCCCGAGGCTCACCCAGTTGTAGATGAACTTCGACTCGGGGATCGGGTTGCGCACGCAGCCGTGGCTGGCCGGATACGGCGGCACCGAGTGGTAGCCGTGGATCGCGTAGCCGCCATGCCAGTAGACCGAGTAGTACATGCCATGGGAGTTGAAGCCCGCTTGTCGCATGTAGAACTCGTAGTGGCCCCGGATCGTGGGGGTCACCGCGGCGCCGGTCGAGACGTGAAACGTGTACTGGGGCTTGCCGTGCTTGGCCAGCACCATCACCTGCTTGGAGATGTCGACCTCGACGTGCTTGCCGGCACCCGGGTACTTGAGATGGAAGGCGCCGCGGCCCTCCGCCAGCTTGCGGAAGATCCCGGGCGAGGCGTTGAAGGTGCGCTTCATGCCGTTCACCTTGCGAAACGCCATCACGGCGAAGCCCGTCTTCTGGCTGTAGTTGCGGCCGTGGGTCGTGTAGTAGCCCTGCTTTGCGAGCAGGCGGTTGAACAGCCTCACCGAGCTGCTCCTGCTCGCCGGACCGAGGTTCGGATACTTGATGTGGAACCTCGCCGAGCGGGCGACCGAGCGGGACTGCGCTCCGGTCCCCAGGTGCTTGGCGACCATGCGGTAGGTGCCGGGCTTGGTCAGCTTCGTCGAGCGCAGATCGAAGCGCCCCTTGTCGGACCCGTGGACACGCTTCACGACGGGGTTTCGCTTGACGACCGTGTGGCCCCCTCGAACGAGCGCCACCTTGACCCGCTGATTGGGAACGAACGGACGCAGGTAGCCCACGGCCCGCGATCGTCGCCCGACCCTCAGAGCGCCCTTGTGCGGCCCCTTGGCCGCGACGCTCAGATGCGCTCTTGCAGGCCGGTGGGCGGCACTATTCCGCTGCGCGGCGGCGCCGGCACCGTCCGCCGGGGCCTGAGCGGTGGCCGTCGCGGGCACGGCACAGACCACGAGGAGCGCCGCGATCCCCGCCGCGAAGCCGAGTCGACCCTGGCCAAGCACGGTCCAATTCTCGCATGAGAGGCGGGGGAAAAGGTGTCACGGAACGAGCTTGGCCCTCAGCGCCCGGACCGGGATCGGAAAGAGCGCCGCGCTGACCACCACCAGCCAGGTGGTGTGGAGGAGGATTTGAAGGCCGTTCGGGCCGTTGGCCATCCCCCGCGTGATCTCGACCAGGTGGTAGAGCGGCAGCAGCCACGCCACCGCCTCGGCCCATCCGGGAAGCTGGCTGAACGGGAAGAAGATTCCCGAGAACAGGAACATGGGGGTGACCCCGAGGGTGAAGAAGTAGCTGTACAGGTCGATCTTCGGGATCAGTGAGGTGAAGGTGTAGGCGACCATCGAGAAGCAAAGGCCGCCGATGAACACGAGCGGCGGGATCAGGATCGCCCAGGGCGACGAGATCAGGCCGAAGATGGCGACGATGATCAGGAACACCGTCCCGTAGACCGTGGCCCGGCTGGCGCTCCACACCAGGTCACCGGCGACCAGGTCCTGCACCTCGACCGGGGTCGCGAGGACCGCGTCGTAGAGGCGCGTCTCGTTCATCCGCAGATAGACGTTGTAGGTGCACTCGAACGAGGCCGACCACATCGTCGCCGAGGCGATCAGCCCCGGCGCCACGAACTCCTTGTACGGGACCCCGTTCCCGATCGCCACGTAGGTGCCGAGCCCGAATCCGAGCGCCACCAGGTAGAACAGCGGATCGAGGAACTGGGGGAGCAGGGCGCCCTTCCAGAGCTTCGAGAAGACTCGTGCGTTGCGCAGCCAGATGCTGGCGGCGAAGCGCGGCGACGGAATCAGGTCGCCCCGGCCGAGCGGGGCGCCGAGCCCGGCGTAGCGCTGCTCGGCGAATGCCATCGCTACTCGTCCAGGCTCCTGCCGGTGAGGGTCAGGAAGACGTCCTCGAGCGTTGCCCCGCGGACCAGCGCGGAGTCGGTGGGAAAGCGGTCCTCGTCGAGGGCTCGAAGGGTCTCCTCGGCGTCGTCGGCGTAGAGCATCAGCACGTCGTCGGCCAGCTCGTGCCCGTCGAGCCCGCCGTCGAGCGACGCGACCAGCGCCGCGGGGTCGCATCCCTCTGCGAGCCTCAGCTCGAGCACCTGGCGCCCGACGTGCTCGCGAACGAGGGCGCCAGGCTCTCCCTCGGTGACGATCCGACCGTGATCCATGATCAGCAGACGATCGCAGAGCCTCGCCGCCTCCTCCATGTAGTGGGTGGTCAAGAGCAACGTCACACCGCGCTCCCTGAGCCTCTCGAGGGCCCGCCAAACGGCGAGTCGCGCCTGCGGGTCGAGCCCCGTGGTCGGTTCGTCGAGGACGACGAGGTCGGGCTCGTTGACCAGCGCCCGGGCGACGAGCAGGCGGCGCTTCATCCCTCCGGAGAGCGACCAGATGCTCTCGTCGGCGCGGTCGCTCAGCAGCGTGAACTCGAGCAGGTCATCGACCTGACGGGCCACGGTTTCGGGACCGAGGCCGAAGTATCGGGCGTGGACGATCAGGTTCTCGCGCACCGTCAGCTCCCCGTCCAGATTGGTCTCCTGGGGCACGACCCCGAGCCGCGACTTGATCCGCCGACGCTCGCGCGTGGCGTCGAGCCCGAGCACCCGCAACTCGCCCCCTCCGAGGGCGACCAGCCCGTAGATCATCTTCATGGTCGTCGACTTGCCCGCGCCGTTCGGCCCCAGAAAGCCGAAGCAGACCCCGGCCGGCACCTCGAAGTCGACCCCGTTCACCGCCTCCCGCTGGCCGTAGCTCTTGCGGAGGGCTCGCGCGATCACCGCCGGGTTCGTTTGCGCCTCGTCCCTCACGAGGTGAGGATCGCGAAGGCGATCGCGTTGTTGATCGCGTGGATGGCCATGGTGGGGTAGATCGAGCCCGTCTCCTCGTAGACCCAGCAGAGCGCGAAGCCCAGGAACGCGAGCTGAGGCACCACACCGAGGCTACCGGCGCCCGTGTAGTGGAAGAGGCCGAAGATGGCCGCGCCGATCAGGGCCGCCGGCAGAAAGGACAGGCGCTTTCGAAGGCCGCCGAAGATGAAGCCTCGAAAGAAGATCTCCTCAGCGACCGGCGCGGCTACGACGATCAAAACCCCGGCGGCCACGGTGCCGAGGCCGCCGTGGCCGAACCCGAGGTCCCTCGTGATGTCCTCCTGGTGCGGATGAAGGAGGCTCGAGTAGATGGCGGCGGCGAGCACATAGGCGACGTACGCGGTCGCCGCGCCGACGAGGGCGCCGACGGTCGGGCCGAGGCCGAATGGCGCGCGAACCGGCCGCCGAAGTCCGAGTGCGGAGGGCCGCGCGATGCCCGGGCCTGTCTCGGAGGTGAACGCAAAGGCCACGCCGACGAGAGTGAGGGCGAGCAGCCCCTGGCTGACCAGCCTCGCGGCCAGCGAGTCGAGCCCGGGGTCGAAGATCGACACGATGCCGACCTCGACGACGGTGATCCCGAGCAGGGCGAGGATCCCCATCGCGACGCGCGCCGGCCCCCAGGTTCGCGACGGGTCCCCGCCGCCCTGATCGCCCGAGCCCATGGCCGGCGCGGCGAAGGGGGGACAGCGGGCGGTGGGAGCCCCGACCACGAGGGCGCGGCGGCGGCGGGACCGACGACGGCGGGGGTGGCGGCTGTGACGCGTCCTCCTTCGAGCCGCCTCTTTTCTTCGCAAGCACGATCGTATGGGCGAGCCGGTCCCCCAGCCGCTGGTGGCGAGCCGAGGTCGGGATCATGAACAGCCCGGCGATTACGTCGACCACGAGAAGCAGATTGCGGACGACGGCGCGGTTCCAGGTCAGCTCGCGACCGTCGACCGCGGCAACCTCGAGGCCGATCGCGAGCTTTCCCACCGTCCTTCCCCACAGCCACTCGCTGACCACGAGGTAGTTGAACCAGACGGTCAGCAGGATCAGGGTGATCGCTCCGAGGGTGGAGGTCTCGTGGGGGGTGGGGTCGTTCCCGACCGCGCCCGGGACGATGATCGTGACCGCGAGCTGGAGGAGGACCCAAGCGATCAGCAGGTCGATCAGAATCGCCACCAGCCGGGGAAGAAATGCGGCGTAGCGCGGCTCGCTCGGGTTGGCGCCGGAGTCACTCATCCGCGAGATGGTGGCGGATGCAGACCAGCGAATCGATCTCGGCGTTGCCCCGGCGGTCGATCGACAGCGATCGAATGCCCGCGGCACGGGCCGCCCGCGGCGTCCTCGGCCGGGGTGTCGCCGACGTGGAGCGCCTCGCGCGCTGAGCAGCCGGCGATTCGAAGCGCAGCCTCGAAGATCGCCGGGTCGGGCTTTCTGGCACCGACGCCCGCCGAGGTGACGACGCCGTCCGTCGCGTCGCCCAACCCGCAGCGCGCCAGCACCTCGGGAAGCGACACGTCCCAGTTCGACACGCAGATCAGGCGAAGCCCCATCCGGCGAAGCTCGGCCAGCGCCGGTCCGGCGTCGTCGAAGGCGCGGAAGCGGATCGTGGACATCATCGTCTGGACTCCGACCTCGCGGCCCAGCTCGCGCGAGAGCACGCGGGCGCAGCGGGCGCGCAGGTCGGCCAGCGAAGCGGCGTCGCGTCCCTCGTGGCTGTGCTCGCGGTAGTACGCCATCTCGGCGCGGACGGCGGCGACCAGGCGGTCGTCGGGCTCGACGCCGAGCGCCTCGGCGAGGTGCGGCCAGGGCGGCTCGAGCTCGACCAGGGTGCCGAGCGCGTCGAGCAGCACCGCGCGGGCGGGGGAAAGCCGGTTCATGGGAGCATTCTCACGGAGGAACCCGCCCGCGGATGGGCGAACACCTCACCCCATGGACCAGACCTTCTGGCAGCAGCACGGCGATCTGATCTCGGCCCTCGATCACGATGGCGGTCGCGTTCGCGATCGCATTCGCGGTCGACCGGCTGGTGATCGCTCGCGGTGGCAGGGTCGCCGGCCGGGTCACCGACGTGCGCGTCTCGCGCGCCGCCCAGACTCGGCTGCGCCTGGTCCGCCGCCTCGTCTTCGTCGCCATCCTGCTGATCGGCGCTGCGCTCGCGCTCAGCAACTTCGCCAAGATCCAGCGGCTCGCGACCGGGCTCCTCGCGTCGAGCGCAGTGCTCGGCCTGGTGATCGGCTTCGCCGCACGTCAGACGATCGCCAACATGGTGGCGGGCATCATGATCGCGACTACGCAGCCGATCCGGATCGGCGACACGGTGACGATCGAGGCCGAGACGGGGCGGGTGGACGACATCACGCTCTCCTATACCTACCTCGACACCGGGCGATGGCCGCCTGGTCGTGGTCCCGAACGAGAAGGTCACGTCGGGGGTCCTGTTCAACCACTCGACCGGCGACCGCACGGCGCCGGCCACCGTCTCGGTCTGGGTGCCGCCCGCCGCCGACCTCGAGCAGGCCCGGCGGGTCTTGAAGCCCGCTGGCGCCGCCGAGGTGAGCATCGCGGAGATGACCCCGGAGGGGGTTCGAATCGAGCTCAGGGGCGCGCGCGATCACGAGCGCACGCAGGTCGGCGACGAGGAGGCTGTTCTCCGCGAGAGCGCCCACGAGGCGCTGCGCGCCGCGGGGCTCCTGGAGGGCGAGTTCGGCGGGTAGCCGGCCCGGGCCAGCTACCCTTCCCGAGCACCTCGAAATGACTCAGCGAGCACGCAGACGGAATCGCCGCTCGCGGGGGTCCGTACGTCGGAAGGTCGTCATGGCCTTCGGCATCGTCTTCGCCGCGGTGGCGATCGCGGTCGGCGGCGTGGCGGCCTACGCGGTGAGCATCTGGGACAAGACCCCGGCTCTCAGCAGCTTGAAGCCGATCAAGGAGGGCTCGACCTCGGTCGTCTTCGCGGCCGACGGCAGCCGTCTCGGCTACATCCAGTCGGACACGATCCGCCACCCGGTGGACGAGGAACAAGATCCCAGAGGTCCTCCAGCACGCGACGGTGGCGATCGAGGACAGGAACTTCTACGACGCACGGCGGGGTGGACTACACCTCGATCGTCCGGGCGGCGGTCGCCGACCTGAAGGCGGGCTCGGCGGTCCAGGGCGGCTCGACGATCACGCAGCAGCTGGTTCGAAACCTCTACATCGCCCACCCGCAGGAGGACATCGATCGCAAGATCGAGGAGGCGAAGCTGGCGACCGAGTATGAGCAGAAGTACTCCAAGGACCAGATCCTCACCAAGTACCTGAACACGGCCTCCTACGGGACCACGGACGGGCGCACCGCGGTGGGCGTGCAGGCCGCCGCGGAGACCTACTTCGACACGGGCGTCAGCCACCTCGACCTGCCAGAGGCGGCGATGATCGCCGGCCTGCCGCAGGCGCCCTCCGAGTACAACCCGTTCCTGAACCCGAGGGCGGCGCTCCAGCGGCGAAACGAGGTTCTGCTCGCGATGGAGCAGCAGGGCTACATCTCGCAGGCCGACTACGACCAGGCGTCCCGGGCGCAGCTCGGCCTCGACCGCGGCCACAAGTACGAGACCATCCGCGAGCCCTACTTCTTCGACTACGTCCAGCAGCAGCTGATCGACAAGTACGGCGTCAACACGGTCCGAAACGGCGGGCTCAAGGTCTACACGACGATCAACCCCGCGCTCCAGGCCGACGCCCAGCGCGCGGTCGACTCGTGTGCGGTGTGCTATTCGGGCGGCGGCCCGCGTCGGCGCTCGCCTCGATCGACGCGACCAACGGCCACATCCTGGCGATGGCCTCGTCGCAGCCCTACTCGGCGACCTCCAGTTCAACTTCGCGGCCGACGCGCACCGCCAGCCCGGGTCGTCGTTCAAGCCCTACGTGCTGGCGACGGCGATCCGCCAGGGGATGGACCCGGACACCACCTACTACTCCGGCGCCAGCCCGATGACCCTGACCCTCCCCGACGGGACCACCTGGACGGTCAACAACGCGGAGCGGGCGGGCGGCGGGACCTTGAGTGTCACGCGAGGCGACGGTGGACTCGGTCAACGTCGTCTTCGCGCAGCTCGACCTCGACGTCGGCCCGGAGAACGTTCGAAAGACGGCCTATGAGATGGGAATCACGACCCACCTCGACGGCATCCCGGCCGAGGGGATCGGCGGTCTGCGCATCGGGGTGACGCCGCTCGAGCAGGCGGACGGCTACGCGACGCTCGCCGACGGCGGGGTCCACCACACGGCGACCGCGATCGCGAAGGTCGTGTTCCCGAACGGCGACACCGATACGCCCGGGGAGGCGAGCACGCTCCAGGGCGTTCTCGGACGGGATCGCCTACGAGGTGACGGACGTCCTCAAGGGCGTGATCACGTCGGGGACCGGAGCGGGCTACACGGACATCGGTTGCCCGGCGGCCGGCAAGACGGGCACGACCGAGGGCTGAGTCGGACGCCTGGTTCGTCGGCTACACGCCGCGAATCTCGACCGCGGTCTGGGTCGGCCATCCCGAGTCGCGCGACGCGCTACCGGACTTCGGCGGACCGACGGCGGCGCCGATCTGGCACTACTACATGGAGGCTGCCCACGGCAGCTACTGCGGCGACTTCCCGCAGCCGCAGAACCCGGTCCAGTTCTCGAGCTCGTGGAGCGGCTCCCACACCGTCTCCTCGCCGGGCGTCCGACGAGCTCGTCGAGCGGCACCGGCGCCGCCGCCGTCGACCGGTAGCGGCTCGACGACCGGCAAGTACCCGCCCTCGTATTACGCGCCCGGCGCCGGCCAGGGCCCCTCGCCTACGCCTCCGGCGGGCGGCGGGGGAGCCGGCAATGGCGGCAGCGGCGGCAGCCCCTGAGGTCGGGGCGCTCGCTGAGCACCACCAGCCGGCGAGCCGCGGGGGTATTCGCCCTCGTCGTTCTCGGGCTCGCCGCGATCGCGCTCGCCGCCCCCGGCTCCCGGTTCGTCGCGGGCGCCGGAGCCGACTCCCCTCGCTGGCTGCGAGGCGTGTTCGGGGACGGATTCGGCCTCGGGAGCGGCGCGTACTCGGCCATCCTCTGGGTGGCGTTCGTCGCCTACCTCGCGGTGGTCCTGTTCGCGGTCGAGCTCGGTGCCCGAACGGTCAGGTGGGCGATCGGCATCGGCCTGGCGCTCTTCGCTCTCGCTCCACCGCTGCTGTCGCTTGACGTGTTCAGCTACATCTCTTACGCCCGCCTCGGTGCGGTCCACGGCCTGAACCCGTACGACTTCTCGCCCGCTGCGATACCGCATGACCTCGCGGCCGCACGGGTCGACGACTACCGGCAGGCGACCAGCGTCTACGGGCCGCTGTTCACGCTCGTCAGCTACCCGCTCGGCCTGCTGGGCGTGCCTGCCGCCCTGTGGAGCATGAAGGTGCTGGCCGCGGTATCAGTCGCAGCGGTGAGCGCGGTCGTGGCCCGCCTCGCCGCGCTGCGCGGGATCGCTCCTTGGCGCGCCGCGGCCCTCGTGGCGCTCAACCCGCTGGTCCTGGTGCAGGTGGTCGGCGGCGCCCACAACGACGCGCTGATGATGGCGGCGGCGCTCGCGGGCACGGCGATGGTGCTGTGGGGCGCGCAGGCCGGTCGGCGGTGCGACGCTGGTCGCTGCGACCGCGGTCAAGGCCGCGGGCGCCGTGACGATCCCCTTCGCCCTGCTCGGAGCGGGCGGGCGGCATGAGCGCGTTCGCCTCGCGGTGGGCGCGGCCGCCGCGGTCGCGGTGATCGGCCTCGTCGCGCTCGCGGCGTTCGGCACCTCGGCGCTCGACGGGATCTCGATCCTGTCCGGAAGCCAGCAACAGGTCAGCTACCACAGCATTCCCGGCCACGGTGACGAGGATCACCGGCATCGAGCTCGGGGCGGTTCGGGTGCTTGGCGCTCGTCGCCTACGGCGTCCTCGGCGTATGGCTCCTCGTCTGGACCGCGCGCGGCGGTGACTGGATCCGAGCGGCCGCGTGGGCGTCGCTCGGCCTCCTCCTCGCGACCGCCTACCTGACCCCGTGGTACCTGCTGTGGGCGCTGCCGCTGGTCGCCCTGGCGCGCGACCGCACCCTCCTGATCCTCATGCTGGCGCTGTCGGCGTACCAGCTCACCGTGGGGGTGCCGGGATGAGCGCCATCGGGCTTTAGGGGCTCTCCACCGAGCCGGCCCTCTACCGGCCCGACCACCGGCAACGGGGGCCGGTGAGCCCGGGTCGGCTCTCAGCGCGGCCGGTGGGTGGGCGTCAGGTTCAATACGTGTCATGGCCCGCCTCGGAGAGTTCGAGCTGATCTCGCGTCTGGTCGAGAGCGTCGAAGCGGCGCGGGGCGGACGCCCGTCGAACTGGGGGGCGCCGGTCGCGGTGGCGAGCGGAGACGATGCCGCGGTCACCGTTCCCGCCGGGGCGACGGTCACCTCGATCGATGCGCTTGTCGAGGGCGTCCACTTTCTCCGCGACGTCTGGCCGCTGGCCTCGGTGGGCCGAAAGGCGGTCGGGGCTGCACTCTCCGACCTCGCCGCCATGGGAGCGGCGCCGGGGGAGGCCTACGTGCTGCTGGGAGTTCCCGACCACCTCGACGAGGATGGCTGCGGCGAGCTCGCGTCGGGCCTCGCCGACGCAGCGGCGCGTCACGCGGTGGCCGTGCTCGGCGGCGACGTGACCCGTTCCCCGGTGCTGATTCTCGGGGTCACGGTCGTGGGGCATGCCTCCTCGGCCGACCGGCTCGTGCTGCGCTCGGGCGCGCGCTCGGGCGACGTCGTGGCGGTCACCGGCGAGCTGGGCGGGGCCGCCGCCGGGCTCGCCCTGCTGGAGCGCCCCGAGCTCGCCGAGCGCCTTCCGGGCGACCTGGCGGACGCGCTACGTCGGCGACAGCTCGAACCCGAGCCCCGCCTTGAAGCGGGGCGGGCGCTGGGCGGCGCTGGGGCGACCGCGATGATCGACCTGAGCGACGGCCTGGGAGGCGACGCGCGCCACCTGGCGGCTGCGAGCCAGGTGCGAGTCGAGGTCGAGCTGACGCTCCTTCCCGTCCAGGAGGGCGTCGGAGCGGTCGCCGCGGCGACCGACACCGACTCCCACGAGCTGGCGACCACCGGTGGCGAGGATTACGAGCTGCTGGTCACCCTGCCACCCGACCGTTTCGATCAGGCACGCGATGCCGTGGCGAGGTGCGGGAATGCGCTGACTCGGATCGGGTCCGTCCTGGACGGCGATGGGGTCGTGCTCCGCGCCCCGGACGGAGCGGAACGCGAGCCGTCGGGCTTCGACCAGCTGCGCGACTGATTCTGGCGCCGGGTGCCGTCCCGACGCGCCCTTGCCCGACCTGTCCGCGCCCGGCTACTCCTGGGCGTAGCTGGCCGCTTGGCGCAGGTCGGCACCGTCGGCGATCTCGGCGAGCATCGCCCGGCGGCTGATGTTGATCATCCGCAGCTTGAACAGGATCTCGCGAGCTACGGCCTGCGCATCGACCTGGTAGGCCTGCCGCGCGATCTGTTGCTTGAGCCGAGTCATTGTCTCGATCCGGGCGGCCGACGGACGATCCGGGCGGTCACCCGTTACTGGCTTCATCTTCCTCTCCCCAAATCGTCAGTGCCCCTGATGGGCGCGATAGGAGATGCGTCCAGAGGATTGAAATCGCCCGCATCCTGATCGTGGATGAGGGATGGCGGCTTTGGTTCGAGAGGGGTGGGGGCAGTGTCGCGACGGCCCCGCGCCGGCGTGGAGGCGCGGCGCCTGGCGGCGAGGGCGATGGTCCCGACAAGGGATCCGACCAAGGCGCACAGCGCGACCATCGCGACCAACCCGATCTGGCCGTCGGCGACCATCAGCACGAGCTGCCATGGGGCGGCGGATCCCATGCCCAGCCGTCCAGCCAGATCGGCCACGGCGGCCGCGAACGGCAACAGGGACAGCGCGGCACCGGCGGCGATGGCGGGCCACGGGAGGGGGCGGTGGCGCGCGTCCAGCAGCCACACGTGGGCCGCCGGCGCGAGGATCAATGCCAGGAACGGATTCGCGAGCCAGGCCACCAGGACGGCCAGAGCCGAGATCGCGCCGAGGCCCGCGCCCGCCGCGTCCTCCCTGAGCCCGGCCGGGACTCGCCAGCCGCGGAGGACCCGGTAGCCGGCGGCGGCTACTCCCGCGAGCAGCACCATGATCAACACCTCGCCCGCCCCGATCGCGAAGCCCGCGGGGTCGAAAGGGAACGTGGGTCTGGTCACGATCCCGATCAGGGCGAGCAGATAGAGGAGCAGAAGCGCCGAGGCAAGCGGCAACCCACGGGAGGCAGACCATCCGAGCGCCCAGCCGACCTGCCCGCGATGCCTCATCGTGCGGCGCAACCCGTCGAGCGACGCGACTGCGGCCGGCAGCCACAGGGTCAGCGCGAGGAGCGCCAGGGCCCAGCCCGGGACCAGGCTGCCGGAAAGGTCCACGTAGGCGTCCGGGCCATGCTCGGGAGGCTGCGCCGCGGCGTCGAGCGTGGCCGTCAGCAGGAGGGCGGCGCGGCCGAAATCGCCGAGCGTGTTCGGGGAGAGGCCCGACGCCTGATCCTCGGAGACCGGCAGGGGCCGCTCGCCCGCCGACGACAGCCCGATCGCGTCGATGCCCCGCTGGATCAGCACCGCCTGGTCGCCGAGCCCGCTCGGCAGGGCCAGCTGGGCGAGCTCGCCGAAGGGGCCGCCCGTGACGGGCTTGACCCCCGCCTGGTCGGCGAGCGCGCGCTGCGCCGTTCGCACCAGGCCGGCCGAGGCGCTCTGTGCCCCATCCGATGTGTCGAGGAGCGCTGGCAGCGAGCGCCTTGCGGCTCCAGGCTGCCAGAGCACGATCGCGCCATCGATCAGATCGCGCTCGGGATACTGCGCGGCAAACTCGCGGGCACCGAGGGCTCCGTCGCTTGCGCCGTCGGTCGAGACGAAGACCAGGGTCTTGGTTCGTCGCGAGGTCTGCATCTCGTTGAGCAGTTCGAGCATCGTCGCCGTGGCCGCGGCGCTCGATGCGGCTCCGGGGCCCGCCGCGGAGTCGCGCGAAGCCAGCACGACGACACTTCGCTCAGACTGGCCGGGAAGCGTGAGGATCAGGTTGCGCAGCTCGACGTCCTTGCCGTCGAAGCTGCCGGTGAAGCGTTGCTCGGCGACCTGGCCGTCCCGCACCGCCTCGAAGCGCCTCTGGACCAACTCGGCGATCGCGGCATCACCTGGGCTTCCAGGGGTGCGTTGGGGGGCCTGCTCGGCGATCCGGGTGGCCAACCGGGCGGCGCCCGTTTGGTTGAACTCGGTCGGCGCGACGACTCCAGGAACGGGCGCCGGCGGCACCTGGAGGGCGAACAGAACCACCACGATGCTGACCACCAATGGGAGGAATGCGGCTCGGTAGAGGCGAAAGTCGATCACGTCGGGAGGCGCAAACTACCCTGTGCGAACGGCTCACTGTGCATTCCGCGGCGAACACTGTGTCGGCCCGCATCCTGCTCGTGGACGACGAGCAGTCGGTTCAGACCCTGCTCATCTATCCGCTGCTCAAGGAGGGATACGACGTCGTCGCGGTTCAAGACGGCCACGATGCGCTCGACCGGTTCGCCGACCAGCGATTCGATCTGGTGATCCTCGACATCATGCTTCCGAACCTCGACGGGATCGAGGTCTGCCGCCGGATAAGGAGCCGCAGCCAGGTGCCGATCATCATGCTGACGGCCAAGGACGATGAGATCGACAAGGTGCTCGGCCTCGAGATGGGTGCCGACGACTACATCACCAAGCCGTTCTCGGTCCGCGAGTTCCGGAGCAGGGTGCGGGCAGCTCTGCGCCGGGCGGAGATGCTCGGCGGCCGGCCAGGGAGCGAAGAGCCGATCGTCACGGGGGATCTGCGGATCGACTTCGATCGGCGGGCAGTGACCGCTCGCGGCGAGGATCCGCGGCTCACCTACGTCGAGTTCGAGATCCTGTCGGCCCTGGTGCGCTCTCCGGGTCGCGTCCACACCCGCGAGATGCTTCTCGAGCAGGTTTGGGGGGACTCCGTTTACCGCGACTCCCGCACCGTGGACGTCCACATCCGCCACCTTCGGGAGAAGCTGGAGCGCGATCCGAGCTCGCCCGAGTATCTGCTCACGGTGCGGGGGGTCGGGTATCGCTTCCGTGATCGGGAGGAATGACCATCGGCGCTCCTGATGGCCCCCTGGCCCTGGTCCACCGTTGATCATGCGAAGCGTCCGCAATCGACTGGCCGCGCTGTTCTTCGTGATCACGGCGGCGGCGATCGGGTTCATCTACCTGTACGTGGTGCCGCAGCTGAGCTCACGCCTCACGGCTCAGAAGCTCGAGCGGCTGGAGCGGGCGGGAGGCGCCGAGAGCGAGCCCCTGGCGCTCGCGCTCAAGCAAGGCGCGACGCAAGCCCGGCTTCGCCAGGTGGTGCGCAGGGTTTCCGAGGCGACCGACGCACGCGTCACCCTGCTCGAGCTGCGCCCATCGCCGGACGGGGTGACGCGGCGAATCGTGGTGGCGGACTCGACCGCCGGCTCTGCAGCCGGACCGTCCGCCTCATCGGTCGGCGACCACGCCGCCGCCACCGGCCGACCCGCATCGGGCGTCGAGGACGTCGCGGGGGTCAGGGTCGGCGAGGCTGCACTGCCGCTTGCCGGGGCAGGCCCCCGCCCCTCGGTGGCCGTGCTGTCGGCGTCCCTCGCCGACGTCGACGACACGGTGGCGCTGATCAGGCGCCAGATCCTGATCGCCGGCGGCGTCGCGCTGATCGCCGCGCTCGCGGCGGGATGGATCGCCGCGAGGGCCCATGCGAAGCGGCTGGCGCGGCTCGAGGCGGCGGCACAACGGGTCGCCGAGGGAGACTTCACCGCGCCGATCCCCGACGAGGGAAGCGACGAGGTCGGACAGCTCGCCGCGACCCTGAACGAGATGCAGCGGCGGCTCGGGCGGCTCGACAGTGCCCGCCGGGAGTTCATCGCCAACGCTTCGCACGAGCTCCGCACGCCGATCTTCTCGCTTGGGGGCTTCGTCGAGCTGCTCGACGAGGATGAGCCCGACCCGGCCGCCCGCGAGGAGTTCGTGCGAACCATGCGCGAGCAGATCGCGCGGCTCACCAAGCTGACCGCCGACCTGCTCGACCTCTCGAAGCTCGATGCGGGGGCGCTGGAGCTCGAGGCGACGCCGGTCGATCTGAGCGAGATCGCGAACCGCGTGGCGAGCGAGTTCTGGCCGGCATCTGAGCGGCGCGGATCGCCGATCGCGATTCAGGAATCAGGCCGCGCCGAGGCGCTCGCCGACGCCGACCGGGTCGCCCAGATCATGCGTATCCTGCTTGACAATGCGCTTACGCATACGCCGGAAGGAACCTCGATCTCGATCACAGCTCAGCGGCAGGACGGGACCGCGAGCCTGGTTGTGAAGGACGATGGCCCGGGCGTCGATCCCCATGAGCTCGAGCGCGTATTCGACCGCTTCTACACCGGCGATCGGGTCAACGGCACGGGGCTGGGGCTCGCGATCGCCCATGAGCTCATGCGTGCGCATGGGCGGCGAGCTGGATCTCTCGTCGCGTCGCGGGCTGACCGAGTTCACCCTCCGACTGCCGGCCCCCGCGGTCGAGGACCCCGCGGACGAGGAGGTGGGGGCTTGATGCGACGGCGCAGGTGGTTCGGCATTCTCGCGCTCACCGGGGCGCTTGCGCTCGCGCCGGTCGGCTGCGCCGGGATGGACGAGGCGGGCTCCGTGACCACGGTGGCGGCCCCCGACTCGCACTCCAAGGCGGTCGTGCTCTCCTCGCATGGCGGGACGTTCGACCCCGAGGCGGTGTACAGCGAAGCGGCACCCGGCGTGGTGACGATCCGGTCGGTCTTCTCGGGCTCGAGCACAAGCGATCTCTTGGGCGGCGGAACCCAGGTCGCGCAGGGATCCGGCTTCGTGATCTCCGACGGCGGCGAGATCGCGACCAACGCCCACGTGGTCACCGACGCCGAGGGCGGCGGCGGCCCGATCCACGAGGCCAAGTCCGTCTACGTGCAGTTCGCCGATCGCAACCAGGTCGCCGCCCATATCGCCGGCTTCGACCCGAATGCCGACGTCGCGCTGCTGAGGGTCGACCCGAGCGGCCTCGACCTGCACCCGTTGCAGCTCGCCACCAACGAGGACGTCCAGGTCGGACAGCCGGTGGCGGCGATCGGGAGCCCGTTCGGTGAGGACAGCTCGCTATCGGTCGGCATCGTGTCGGCCACCGACCGCTCGATCGATTCGCTGACCAAATTCCACATCGAGGGCGCGATCCAGACCGACGCCTCGATCAACCCCGGGAACTCGGGCGGCCCGCTGCTCGACGCCAACGGCAACGTGATCGGGATCAACCAGCAGATATTGACCAGCTCGGGAGCCTCGGGCGGCGGCAACGAAGGGGTCGGATTCGCGGTTCCGATCGGCCTGGTGGCCCACTCGCTGGAACAGCTTCGCAGCGACGGCTCCGCGAGCTACGCATACATCGGGGTCTCCACCGAGGCGCTCTACCCGCAGCTCGCCGAGCGGCTGGGGATCCCGTCTGCGACCGGCGCACTGATTGCGCGGGTGATCCCCGGCGGCCCGGCCGACGACGCGGGGCTCCAGGGCTCGGACCAGAAGATCAACTTCCAGGATCAACCGCTCTCGGCGGGGGGCGACGTGATCATCGCGGTCGACGGGCACAAGGTGGTCGGCGAAACCGACCTGCCGAGGCTGATCTCGCGGTTCAGCCCGGGTGACACCGTGAACCTCGAGATCATCCGCGACGGCCACCAGCAGACGGTCGACGTGGAGCTCGGCGAGCGGCCGACGGCCGGCGGTTAAGCCGCCGGATGGTGGGCTCGAAGTCGCCCGGGGGGCTGGCGCTCGAACTGGCGGACGCGCTGCGCGAGGAGATCGCCCCCGAGCTCGGCGGCCACTCCGGCCGCGCCCACGCCGGCGCGGCCGAGGGAGGGGACATCACGTTCGCGATCGACGAGCGGGCGGAGGCTTTCCTGGAGCGCTACCTCGCTGAGCGAGCGCCGGACGTCGCCTTCTACTCGGAGGATCGCGGCCTCGTCTCGCCGGCCGGCGAGGCGGAATGGGTGCTCGTGGTCGACCCGATCGACGGAACCAGGCCGGCAATGGCGGGCCTCGAGGCGGCCTGCGTCTCGGTGGCCGTGGCCCCGCTCGTAGGCGCAGGGAAGTCGGCCTCCGCACCCGCGGGCCCCACGATGGGGGACGTCCGGGCCGGGTGCGTGGTCGAGGTCAAGTCCGGTCGCCGCTTCGTCGCCGAGCGCGGCGAGGGGCTCGAGCCGGCGCCCGCCCTCTCGAGTGCGACCGATGTCTCGCGGATGTTCTGGGCCTACGGGTTGCGGGGCCGGCCGATGCGGGTCATGGCCGAGGTGATCGGCGACCTGATCGACGCCTCCTCGGTCGGTGGCGGGACATTCGACCTCGGGTCGGCGTGCTTCGACATGACCCGGGTCGCCACCGGACAGCTCGACGCCTACGTCGAGCCTGGGCCGAGGATCGTCGCGGACGTTCCCGGGATGCGCGAGGAGTTCGAACGCGTCGGAGGTGGCGCGCTGCTCAACAACTCCCCCTACGACGTGGCCGCGGCCGCCCTGATCCTCGAGGAGGCCGGAGCGGTGATCACCGATGCCTACGGAGAGTCCCTGGCGGGCCGCCCGATCCTCGGCTCGGGCCCCGACTACCAGGTCTCATGCGTGGCCGCCGCGACCCCCGAGCTGCACGAGGCGATCGTCGCGCAGCTCGACCTGGGGATAAGTCGGCTGCGCCAAAAAGTAGGCTGACGCGCATGCTTCAGGATGTTCCCCTCGGTTCCAGGTCGCTCGCGGACTACACGCACCTTGTCGGTCGCGGGTTGGTGGAGGAGATCCGCGAACGGGCAGAGCCCCTGGCCGGCAAGCGGGTGCTGCACGTCAGCGCGACCGCGTTCGGCGGCGGGGTCTCGGAGATCCTCTACACGCTCGTCCCCCTGATGCGCGACGTCGGCCTCGATGTGCACTGGCGCGTGATCATGGGCCGGGAGGAGTTCTTCAACGTCACCAAGCTGATGCACAACTCGCTGCAGGGCGACCCCCAGGCGATCTCCGACCAGGACTGGGAGGTGTTCGAGGCCTACAACGCGATGAACGCGCAGGGCCTCGACGACGACTGGGACGTGATCATCGTCCACGACCCGCAGCCGGCGGGCCTCCGGGCCAACGCCGCCGAGCGCGCCCGGGCGTGGATCTGGCGCTGCCACATCGACCTCTCGACCCCCAACGAGGAGACCCTCGGGCGGCTGCTGCCACTGATCCGCGGCTACGACGAGTCCGTGTACCACATGCAGACGTACGTGCCGAACGGGGTCGACGGCAAGGTGCGGATCATCCCGCCGGCGATCGACCCCCTGTCGCCGAAGAACATGGCTCTCTCGCCCGAGGACGCCGCCTTCGTGTGCGAGCAGTTCGGGATCGACGTCGAGCGCCCGTTGATCTGCCAGGTGTCGCGATTCGACCCCTGGAAGGACCCGATGGGCGTGATCGACAGCTACCGGCTGGTCCGCGAGCAGGTCTCCGACGTACAGCTCGCGCTGGTCGGCTCGATGGCCACCGATGACCCCGAGGGCTGGGAGTTCTTCCAACGCACCTTCAGCTACGCCGACGGCGACCCGGACATCAAGATCCTCAACAACCTCAACAACGTCGGCGCGATCGAGGTCAACGCGTTCCAGTCGCAGGCCGACGTGATCATCCAGAAGTCGCTGCGGGAGGGGTTCGGGCTGACGGTCACCGAGGGGATGTGGAAGGTGCGGCCGGTGATCGCCGGCGACGTCGGAGGGATCCCCCTCCAGATCATCGACGAGGAGACCGGGTTCCTGGTCTCCTCCCCCGAGCAGGCCGCCGACCGCATCCTGCGCGTCCTCAAGGATCCCGAGCTGGCGAAGCGGCTCGGGAGGGCGGGCAAGGAGCGGGCGCGCGAGATGTTCCTGACGCCGCGCCTGTTGCGCGACTGGCTCGACGTGTTCGGAGGCCTCGACCTTTGAGGGGCCGTGATGCCAAACACCGGGGGCCGACCGAGGGCCCGATGTGAGCACAGAGCGCCCCCTGGTCATCGTCTCCAACCGCGGCCCCGCGGAGTTCCATCGGGGCGAGGACGGGGGACGCACGGTGAGACGGGGAGGCGGCGGGTTGGTCACCGCGCTGAGCGGGCTGGTGGCGCACCGGGGCGCGCTTTGGATCGCCTCGGCGATGACCGATGAGGACATCGAGGTGAGCCGCGAGGCCGCGGGCGAGCCCGCCACGCAGGAGCTCGACGGGGTCAGCTACGACGTCCTCCTGGTTGAGAGCGACCCGATCGCTTACGAGCGCTTCTACAACGTGATCGCCAACCCGATCCTGTGGTTCATTCAGCACTACCTCTGGGATCTCTCCAACGCCCCCGACATCCGCCAGGAGGAGGCGGATGCCTGGGACCACGGCTACGAGACCGTCAACGCGGATATCGCGGCGGCGGTGCTGGGGGCGATCGAGGACGATCCCGCTCCGCTGGTCATGCTCCACGACTACCACCTCTACACGTGCCCGGACATGATCCGCGAGGCGCGACCCGAGGCCTTCCTTCACCACTTCGTTCACATTCCGTGGTCGCAGCCCGACAGCTGGCGGATCCTCCCGGGGAGGATGCGCGAGCGCATCTTCCGTGGTCTGCTCGCCAACGACATCATCGGATTCCACACCCGCGCCTACTGCCGAAACTTCCTCCACTGCTGCCGCGAGCTGATGGAGATGGAGGTCGATTATCAGCGGGGGTCGATTCTGCACTCGGGGCGCGAGACCTGGGTCCGGGCATACCCCCTGGGGATCGACGCCGGGCGGCTCGAGCGGGCGGCCGCGTCGCAGGAGGTGGCCGAGTATGAGGCCGAGTTGCTGCGCCGCCGCCGCGACTCCCTGATCATCAGGGTGGACCGGGCGGACCTGTCCAAGAACGTCCTGCGTGGATTCACGGCCTTCGACACATTCCTCCAGCAGCATCCCGAGTTTCGCGAGCGGGTCACCTTCATCGCTCACCTGCAGCCGTCACGAACCGACGTGCCCGAGTACGCCGAGTACCTGGAGCGCATCGAGGCACTGGTCGCGGTGGTCAACCACCGCCACGGGACGACGGACTGGATGCCGATCGACCTGCGGATCTACGAGAACTTTCCCGAGGCTGTGGCCCGCTACAAGCACTTCGACCTGCTGATCGTCAACTCGCTGTTCGACGGCATGAATCTGGTCGCCAAGGAAGCCCCGGCGGTCAACACCCGCGACGGGGTCGTGATGCTGTCCGAGAACACCGGTGCGCACGAGGAGCTCGGCGACTGCACGCTGTCGGTGAACCCATTCGACATCCAGGAGCAGGCTGACACGATGCACCGGGCCCTGACGATGGACGCCGAGGAGCGCGCGCTGCGGGCCTCCCGCCTGCGGGAGATCGTCCACGAGCGCGACCCCGGAGTGTGGATCGACGAGCAGCTCGCCGACATCCGCGCCAAGCGCCGGACCGATCCCGCGGGCTGAGCGGGCCGAACCGACGCGTTCAGCCCACCACCACCGCGCGCCGCACCTTCGAGGAGCCGGCCTCGTAGGGATAGCCGTCCTGCTTGGGCACGAGCGCCCGGAACCGGTAGGTCCGCCTCCCGGTGGTGGCGTGGAACCTGTAGCGAGCCCGGTAGGTGCCCCTCGACCCGGTGAGCCCGCCGCGAAGGTCGACCCAGTGCCGTCCCGAGGCCGCCTGCACCCTGACCCGTCGCCCGGCGTTCGCGGGGCCCGGCAGCCGGACTCGAAAGCGCACGCGGTCGCCGTTTCGGATCGGGCGATCTGGCCGAAGGCGAAGGCGCGGTGACGCGGGAACCTCCAGGTGGAGGTAGTGCTCCAGAGCCGGGCCGCCGCTCGGCCACCAGGCGACGCGCACCTCGCGGCTCGGACCCTGGGCGATCCGCGCTCGAAAGCGCCCATCGGCGTCGGTGCTCGAAACCACTGCGATTCGCTCCGGCACGCCGGTGCGTCGCACCCGGGTCGCGATGCACACCCGAGCACCTCCCACTCCGAGTCCCACCTCGTCGAGGAGACGACCCGCGACAGTGGCCGCGCCGCCGTGGCGGTGCAGCCGGGCGCGCAGGATCGCCGCACCCCCGACTGAGCTCCGGGGACAGAGGTTGTCGACTCGGACCCGCCGCCGCCCACAGGCGCGGTTGGACGCCGTGGTCAGCGCATAGTCGGCCGCGCAGACGCGAACCCGGTTTGGCCCTTGCCGAAAGGGGGCCGAGGCGGTGTCGGCGGCGAATCGGGCCGCCGCGTGGCGCGGGCAGGGCACGAGTCGCACGGCGATCCGGTCGCGCAGGTGGCAGCCCAGCGTGCGGGAGCTGACCGGCTCGCCGTTGACCTGGAGGAGGAACCTGCGGACCCCCGCGCCGCGATCGCCGGCGGTGGCCCTCACGGCTTGGTAGCCGCGTCTGCTGCCAGGTGCGAGGAGGGCGCCGCCGAGCCCCAGGCTGGGGCGGGCGTTGTCGCGTAGGACCAGCGCCACCCGCTTGATCCGGACCCGGCCGCCGCGAGCCCGGCCGCAACGAGGGCGTCTCCCGCAACGAAGCCTGGCGCCTAGCTCCCGCGCCGGCTTGCCGGTCCACCTGAACCGCTCGAGTGTCGGCCCCGGTTCGGCGAACGGCCGAGATGCCGATCCCTTGCCGACCAGGAGCTCTCCAAGCTCGCCGCCCCGCCCCTGGCCGCTCGCCTTGACGCTGAGGGCCGAGATCGTCGTGGCGGCCGGGGCGCGGATCTCCCACGCACCCCAGGCACCGGCTCTCGTGTATCCAGCTCGTCGACCGACCACCAGGCCCTTTCCCCCCGCGCCGCACGAGCTTTCGGACAGATAGCGGCGGGAGGTGCGCTCGAACGTCGCGTCGGCGTGATACGCCGCGAGGCCGGGGTCGCACAAAGCGGCGCGATAGGCGCCGGCCCGGGCTGGCGGAGCCGTGAGGAGCGCGAACGACGCCACCGCGACCCCGATCAGCGCCGCGCGCCGCCCCGTGCGAGCCGTCCGGGCGTCTGCGGGCCAACCGCTCAATGCTCGAAACCGAACTCGGAGGGCGGGCCCGGGCGCGGATCCGGCGACGGCTTCGGCGCGACGGGGGACGGCGATGGGCTCGGCGACCAAAGAGGAGCGGGTTGGGGCGTCGGCGCCGCCCGGGGCGGCGCGGCGGTCGGAGCCGGTGTCGTGCGCCCAACGCTCGCCGCCTGGTCTCGACCGTCCCCGCGGCGACGGCCCGGCCCCGGGTGGTGTTCGCGCGCCGGGCGGAGGACCGTCCGGCCCGCTTCGCGCCGGACTCGCCCTGCCGCGTGGCCGGAGTGTCCACGCGACGGGTCGCGGTGGGGCCCACCGGTCTCCCGGGCGGGTTGGGCCGAGGCCTGCGGCAGGCCGATGTCGCTATCCAGTGGCGGCGGCTCGGGGCGGCGAAGCAGTCCGGGCAGTCCGATCAGGAGCGCGAGGCCGGCGACCGCGCCGGCGCCCACCTTGGCGAGGTTCTCCCAGCGGATTCGCGAACGGCTGGCCATCGCGACCTACAACCCCCGCTCGGGCCGGGGCGCCCCCTGCCGCTATAGTCGTCCGCCGCCTTTGGCAGCGACGATGAACAGGGAATACGAGCTTGTGCTGATGCTCGACCCAGAGATTTCCGAGGAGCGGCGCGAGAAGATCGCCTCCGAGGCTCGGGAGCGAATCGAGTCTCAGGGAAGTCTCAAGCACGACACCACGTGGGGGATGCGAAAGCTCGCCTACGAGATCCGCCAGCGAACCGAGGCGGACTACCGACTGTTCCGGTTCGAGACGCAAGGTGGGCTGCTCGATGAGCTGAACCACAACCTTCGGATCGCCGAGGGCGTGCTGCGCTTCCGGATCTTCAAGGTCGACCCCGACTCGCCCGCGACCGTCCCGCCCGCCCCGCTCGCGAGCGGGGCTCCGACCGCTCCGCGCGGCTCCAGGCGCGGACAGGGCGCGGATCGCGGCGGGCCGGCATCCGGCGACCAGCCCGCCGAGGCCTCCGAGGTCCCGGCCGAGGAGGCTCCAGAGGCTCCCGCCGAAGATGCTCCAGAGGTCCCGGCCGAGGAGGCTCCCGAGGCTCCGGCGGAAGGGGAGCCGGAGGTCCCGGCCGAAGAGGCTCCAGAGGTCCCGGCCGAAGGGGAGCCTGCGGCCGAGGCGACGCCCGAGGCTCCCGCCGAAGACGCGCCCGAGCCGGACGAGGGCGACGACCGCCCGCCGGCCACCGAAGGCTAGGAGCCACGGGCCCCGGTTAACCCGCTCGTTGCGCCTTTCGCTTCTTCTCCGGGGGGCGGAAAGCGCCGCTTCCGTCCTTAGACTGGGGGACGAATAAACGAGTCGAGGAAGGTGTTGAGCGAATGGCCGCCACCAATCTGAACGTCGTAGTCGTGACGGGGAACCTGACCCGCGATCCGGAGCTCCGGAGCCTGCCGAGCGGAACCTCGGTCTGCAAGCTGAGGATCGCCGTCAACAGCCGCCGAAAGGATCAGTCGAGCGGGGACTGGGTCGACAAGCCCAACTACTTCGACGTCACGGTCTGGGGCGCACAGGGCGAGAACTGCGCGACCTATCTCTCCAAGGGCCGCCCGGTGGCGGTCGAGGGCCGCCTCGACTGGCGCGAGTGGGAGGCGCAGGACGGCTCGAAGCGCCAGAGCGTCGAGATCATCGCCAATTCCGTCCAGTTCCTGGGCTCGCGCGATGAGCAGGGCGCTGGAAACGGCACGGCGCCCCGCTCCGACGTTCCAGCCGACACCTCGGACTTCGAGAGCGCCGAGCCGGCGAGTGTCGGCTCGGCGGGTGACGACATCCCCTTCTAGCCGGTTTTCGCCGACTGGGCGGGATCGAAGCTGCGGTCTCTCCCGGCTATCATCCTCCCTCGCACGCCGGCCCCAGCCGGGGTCGGGCGGCGCCCATGAACATGCTGAATCCGAGCGACAAGCGGGAGGCGGGCTGATGGCCAGGCGGCAGCGAGGCCCGGTTTCCTCCCAGGGTGGGCCCGGCGGGGGTCGAAGGCGACCTCGCGGCGCGGACCGGTTCCGGCCCCGCAAGTACACCCGGATCAATGTCGAGCAGATCGACTACAAGGACCTCGGCACCCTGAGGCGGTTCATCTCGGACCGGGGGAAGGTCCGCTCGCGCCGGGTCACAGGCCTGTCACGGCGTCACCAGAGGCAGCTCGCGGTCGCCGTCAAGCGGGCCCGCGAGATCGCACTCCTCCCCTACGTGGGCGAGCGGTAAGCGGCGCGAGCGCGATGGCCCAGGCGATCCTTCTGAAGGACGTCGAGGCGCTCGGCAGCGCCGGTGAGGCGATCGACGTCTCGCCCGGCTATCTCCGCAACTACCTGCTTCCCCGAAAGCTCGCCCAGCCGGCCACCGCGGGTGCCCTCGAAGAGGCCCGCCGCCGTCGGGAGGCCGCCGAGCGCTCAGCGCGCGAGGCCGCCGAGCGGGCCGAGGAGACCACCGCCCTGCTCTCGAAGACCGTCCTGACGATCCAGCACCGCGCCGGCGAGGACGGAAAGCTCTACGGCTCGGTGACGAACAAGGAGATCGCCGAGGCGATCGCAGAGGCACGCGGTCTGAAGGTGGACCGCAAGAAGATCCGGCTCGATGATCCGATTCGCGAGATCGGGACCTACATGGTCGAGATCGAGGTCGGCGACACCACGGCGAGGATCAAGACGATCGTCGCCGAGCAGAAGTAGCCCGGCGCCCCGCGAAAGTCTTTCGCGCCAGTTTGCGGGAACCCGCCTGACGGGCCGCGCGCGCCTGTGATTTGCTCGGCGACGGGGCCGGCACGGGGGCGAATCCGCCGCCGCTGGGCCTCTAATAGCAGGAGCCGATGCGCTCCGCCGAGCCCCAAGAACGCCAGATGCCCACCGCCGAGACCCGCGTCCCGCCCCAGAACCTCGAGGCCGAGGCGTCGGTTCTGGGGGCGATGATGGTCTCCGAGGGCGCGATCGCGCCGGTGATCCTCGATTCCCGGCTCAGCGACGAGGACTTCTACCGCGAGCGCCACCGGATCGTCTTCCGCGCGATCACCGGCCTCTACGAGGGGGGCGAGCCGGTCGACGCGCTGACCGTTTCCGAGTACCTGGCCCATCATGGCGAGCTCGCCGAGGCGGGTGGCAAGGAGGGCGTGTCCGAGCTCGCATCGACCGTGCCGGTGCCCGGCAACGCCCGCCACTACGCCCAGATCGTCAAGCAGAACGCGCTGCTGCGTCGCCTCCTCGCCACCTCGCAACAGATCCAGAAGTCCGTCCACGATCGCGAGGGGGACGCGGGGGCGCTGGTCGAGCGCGCCGAGACACTGCTGTTCAAGGTCGCCCACGAGGACACGGCCAAGGACTTCCGCCGCGTGTCCGAGGTGCTGGGAGACGAGATCGACCGCCTCGAGGCGTTGTCCTCCGGCGACCAGTCGCTGACCGGGACTCCGTCGGGCTTTCGCGATCTGGACGCCAAGCTGGGCGGATTTCAGCCCGGCAACCTGATCGTGATCGCCGCCCGACCGTCGCTCGGCAAGTCCGCGCTGGTCTGCAATATCGCCGAGAGCGTCGCCTCCAAGCACGGCAAGCCCGTGGCCTTCTTCTCGCTCGAGATGTCGGAGGCCGAGCTGGCCCACCGGTTCATCGCCTGCCGGGCACGGATCCCCGGCGACAAGCTGCGCAAGGGAAACGTCGCCGCGAGGGAGTGGCCGCGGGTCGTCCGGGCTTGCAACGAGCTCGAGAAGGTGCCCTTGTGGCTCGACGACTCCTCCGACCTGAGCCTGCTCGAGCTGCGCGCCAAGGCCCGGCGCCTGGCCTCGACCGAGGAGGGGCTGGGGTTGGTGATCGTCGACTACCTCCAGCTGATGAGGGCCGAGGACCCACGAGCCAACCGGGTCGAGCAGGTGAGCCAGTTCAGCCGCGGCCTGAAGATCCTGGCGCGCGAGCTGAAGGTGCCCGTGATCGGCATCTCCCAGCTCTCCCGCGCGCCCGAGCAGCGCCCCGGCGGGCGTCCGATGCTCTCCGACCTGCGGGAGTCGGGGGGCATCGAGCAGGACGCCGACGTGGTGGTCTTCATCTACCGCGCTTCCAAGTACGACGACGAAGCCGATCCGAGCGAGGCCGATCTGATCGTCGCCAAGCACCGAAACGGCCCCACGGGGGACATCCCGGTGGTCTTCCTCGAGGCCTATCCGCGCTTCGTCGACCGCGCGACCGGCTCCGACCGTCCGATGGAGCAGCCCGCTGGCGAGGGCGGCCCGATGATCGACCTCGCTGAGGAGGCGTGAGCTCCGCGCCGAGACCGATGCGGGTGGCGGGCGCGGTCGACGCCCGACCCGCCTGCCCCCGCGGAGTCTGTGACGGCTCGGGCTGGATCCTCGGTCCCGAGGACGTCGCCCGGCCCTGCGAGTGCCGGGAGGGCCGCCTTGCGCGCCGGCGGGCTCGAGGCGTCGACTCGGTGATACCCCGCCGCTACAGGGACGTGAGCCTCGAGATCGCCCGGAACGACGGCGTCAACCCGATCGTTCTGAAGGTGATCGGCGACTTCGTCGAGGGCCTCGACTCCCATCTCGACCAGGGCCGCGGCCTGTGGTTGACCGGCGGCGTGGGGACGGGCAAGACCGCCCTCGCGATGCTGATCTCCAAGTCCGCTCTCGAGTCCGGACGGACCGTCGCGATCTACTCCCTCCCGAAGCTTCTCGCCCGCGTGCGCGCCACCTACGAGAAGGACTTCGGCGGCGACTCCTACACCGAGTTCTTCGCTCGCCTGGTCTCGCTCGATCTCCTGCACATCGACGACCTCGGGGTCGAGAAGCGCTCGGACTGGGTGTTGGAGCAGCTTTATTCGATCGTCAACGAGCGCTACGAGATGGAGCGCTCGATGCTGGTCACCACGAACCTCGGCCAGGAGGCGCTCGAGGAGCAGATCGGGGAGCGCACCGTCTCGCGCCTGATCGAGATCTGCGGCCCGCCCCTGACCATCGACGGGGACGACCTGCGATACCCGCGAGCGCCGGAGTACTAGCGACCGACGGCGGGCGAGCCATGCCCCGGCTACCCGCGATCGCTTGGCGGGCGCTTGCCGGGCCGGCGGACGACGCCCCCCGGTGCCTCATAATCCACCACCTCAGATGCCCGGAATAGCGATAGTCGGCGCCCAGTGGGGCGACGAGGGGAAGGGGAAGCTCACGGACCTGCTCGCCGAGCGGGCGGATCTCGTGGTCCGGTTTCAGGGTGGCAACAACGCAGGCCACACGATCGTTCGGGGTGGCGAGGAGTTCAAGTTCCACCTGATCCCGTCGGGGATCCTCTATCCCGGCAAGACCTGTGTGGTCGGCAACGGGGTGGTGATCGACCCGGCGGTCCTGATCGGCGAGATCGAGGGACTGCGGCGGCAGGGGATCGATTCCGGAGGCCTTCGGATCTCGGCCAACGCCCACCTGATCATGCCCTACCACGTGATGCTCGACACGGCCGGCGAGGCGAAGCTCGGAAAGCTCGAGATCGGGACCACGAAGCGGGGCATCGGTCCGTGCTACGCCGACAAGGCCGCCCGACTCGGGATCCGCGTCCAAGACCTCCTCGACCCGAAGATCCTCCGTAAGAAGATCATGGCGGCCCTCGAGCCCAAGCAGCAGATGCTGCGCCCGTTCGTCAAGGACCCGAGGCTCGACCTCCACGCGATGACCGAGGAGTACCTGCGCTACGGGCATCGGCTCGAGCCGTTCATCGCCGACACCGCTCACCTTTGCTGGAAGGCGCTCGACGCGGGCCAGACCGTGATCTTCGAGGGCGCCCAGGGCACGATGCTCGATCTCGACCACGGCACCTATCCCTTCGTCACTTCATCGAACCCGATCGCGGGCGCCGCGTGCGTCGGCGCCGGAGTGGGGCCCGCCGACATCGACGAGGTCTGGGGGGTCACCAAGGCCTACACGACGAGGGTCGGAGCCGGCCCGTTTCCGACCGAGCTCGACGACGAGATGGGATCCCAGATCCGCGAGCGCGGCGCCGAGCGCGGCACGACGACCGGCCGCGACCGCCGCACCGGATGGCTCGACCTGGTGGCGCTCCGCTACGCGGCGCGGCTCAACGGACTCACGGCGCTGGCGATGACGAAGCTCGACGTGTTGGCGGGGATCGATCCGCTCAGGGTGGCGGTCCGCTACCGCTCCAGCGAGGGAGCGCTGCTCGACGAGCTTCCATACCACCAGTCGGTCTTGCACGCCGCCGAGGCCGAGTATGAGGAGCTGCCCGGCTTCGATCCCGAGATCGGCGATTGCCGAAACGAGGCCGAGCTGCCCCCCGAGGCGCGGAACTACCTCGAGTTCGTCGCCGAGCAGACGCGAGTGCCGGTTCGCCTGGTGGGGGTGGGCCCGGGGCGCGAGCAGGTGATCTGGATCGGAGAGGCCGAGCGCCATCTTCGGGCGGCGTAGGCACCCTCGCCCATCACGGCCCACACTAGACTCACGCGCCATGTTCGAGAAGGTGCTGGTCGCCAACCGCGGCGAGATCGCGATCCGCGTCATGCGGACGCTCGAGGAGATGGGCATCACCTCGGTAGGCGTCTACTCGGAGGCCGACCGCTCCTCACCCCACGTCGCCGAGGCCGATGAGGCCTTCCTGCTGGGTCCGGCGATCCCCGCCGAGAGTTACCTGAGCATCGAGCGCCTGCTCGAGACGGCAGCCGAATCCGGCGCTCGGGCGATCCACCCCGGCTACGGGTTCCTGGCCGAGAACGCGGAGTTCGCCGCCGCCTGCGAGGAAGCGGGCGTGGTGTTCATCGGCCCGCCCGCGAGCGCGATCGAGGCGATGGGGTCCAAGACCCGGGCGCGGGAGCTGATGGCCGCCGCCGGCGTGCCGATCGTCCCCGGGACCACTGCTCCCGTCGAGAGCGTTCCCGACGCCAAGGTGGCTGCCGCCGAGATCGGCTATCCGGTCGCCTGCAAGGCTGCGGGCGGGGGCGGGGGCAAGGGGTTTCGGGTCGCTATGTCCGAGGCCGAGCTCGAGGACGCGTTCGAGGGAGCGGCGCGGGAGGGCGAGAAGTTCTTCTCGGATCCGACCGTCTACCTGGAGCGCTACCTGGAGGATCCCCGGCACGTCGAGGTCCAGGTGCTCGCCGACTCGCAGGGCAACGTCGTACACCTCGGCGAGCGGGACTGTTCGGTCCAGCGCCGCCACCAGAAGCTGATCGAGGAGGCGCCGGCGCCCCACGTCGACGAGGCGATGCGGGAGCGGATCGGCCGGATCGCCACCGACGCCGCCGCCGCTGTCGGCTACCGCTCCGCGGGGACTGTGGAAGGCCTCCAGGACGGCGAGGACTATTTCTTCCTCGAGATGAACACCCGCGTGCAGGTCGAGCACTGCGTCACCGAGATGGCCACCGGGATCGACATCGTGCGCGAACAGGTCTCGATCGCCGCAGGCGAGGAGCTCTCCGTGAGCCAGGAGGACGTGAAGCTCCGCGGCCACGCGATCGAGTGCCGGATCAACGCCGAGGCCGCTCACAAGAGCTTCGCCCCGGCGCCCGGGACCATCACCTCCTACCGGGAGCCCGCCGGACCCGGCGTCCGCGTCGACTCCGGGGTTCGGGACGGGTCCGAGGTGACCCCGCTGTATGACCCGATGGTCGCCAAGCTGATCGTCTGGGACACCGACCGCGAGCGGGCCACCGCGCGCATGCGCCGCGCCCTCGGTGAGTACGAGGTGGGCGGGCTCATCACCCTGATCCCGTTCCATCGGGCGATCCTCGCCACCGAGCAGTGGGCGCGGGCCGAGACCTGCCGGGATCTGGTGGGCGACAAGGAATGGCTTCGCTCCCTCGCCCCGGTCGAACCCGCCGCGCCACAGCCGTCCGGCGAAGAGGAGGCGCCCGAGGTCCGCGACTACAAGGTCGAGGTCGATGGGCGCCTTCACAGCGTCAAGGTGATCGGAGCTGCCCCGGCGACGGCGGGCCCGGCCGCAGCTCCGCGCCGGCCGCCGCGCCGGGAGCGCGCCATGGGTGGCTCCGGGGGCGGAGGGTCGAGCGAGACGCTCGCTTCGCCCATCCAGGGCGCGGTGCTGAAGGTCGCGGTGAGCCAGGGCGACGAGGTGGAGGAGGGCGCCCTGATCTGCATCGTCGAGGCGATGAAGATGGAGAACGAGATCACCGCGCACCGGTCCGGCAAGGTCGTTGAGCTCGCCGTCGCCGAGGGCGGCTCGGTGGTGGCCGGCGACACCATCGCCCGCATCGAATGAGTAACTCCGCCGAAAGCCTCCGGAACAACTCCGCCGACATCCTCGCCTCCGGCTCCGGTGTCGGCGGGTTGCGACGCGGACGGGGCGGCAGGGTCACTCGCGAGAACCGCGACTTCGTCGCTAGCTCCAACGCGTCGTCTGGATGGGCGTGAGCGGGGAGATCACTGGGGCCTCGCTGCCGTGGAGGGGGCCGGGGCCCGGGCGGCCGGATCTGCCGTATCCGCCGGCCGAGATGCCGCTTCGGCGCGGTGGGGTCTGGCGTAAGCGGTGGCGTTGGGTGGGGGCGTTCTGCGACGAGCTGCTGCTGTGTGCAGCGCGCGTTCAGGTCGGTCCGGTGCGCCAGACGTTCTGGTTGGTCTGGGACCGCGCGGAGGGCCGGATGTGGGAGCAGACCAAGACACTCCTGCCCGGCGCGCGGGGCGAGGTGTGGACGGAGTCACCGGACGGGCAAGGCCAGGTCGATCACGTCGACGAGAGCGGCTCGGTCGTGCGGATCGAAGGTCGCCATCCCGAAGCAGGCGACACGCGAGCCTTCCTGCGGGTCGGCGCCGGCCCCGGAATCGAGGCGGTGTGCCCCAACTCGTCTGGCGAGTACGTGTGGACCCGAAAGCGGGCCGACCTCGAGATCGAGTGCGATGTGCGGATCGGCGAGCGCCGATGGAAGGTCGAGGCTCGCGGAGTCGAGGACGAATCGGCCGGCTACCACCCCCACCACACCGTTTGGAGCTGGTCGGCCGGGGTCGGCCGGACCATCGACGGGCGCTCGGTGGGCTGGAATCTGGTCAGCGGGATAAACGATCCCCCTGAGCGCTCCGAGCGTGCCATCTGGCTCGACGGCGAGGCGTCGGAGCCCGGCCCGGTCAGCTTTGAGGGCCTCGAGGCGATCGCGTTCGAGGATGGGGCGCGACTCGAGTTCGCCGGCGAGTGCGAGCGGCGACGGGAGGAGAAGCGCGTGGTCGCCAGCTATGCATATCGGCAGCCGTTCGGCGTCTTCAGCGGAAGCCTCAGCGGCGGGCTCGAGCTCGAGACGGGACTCGGCGTGATGGAGCACCACGACGCCCATTGGTGAGCGCCGCACAGACGGCGTTCGCGGTCAACTGGGCGCTGACCAGTGGCTGGCTGCGTGTCACGGGACGTCGGATGGGGTCGCCGGCCGATCTCGAGATCGGCTCGCCGATCTACCTGACCACGGTCGCCCGCCTGCCCTCCGAGATCGCCGAGGCGCTCGCCGATGCGGCCTCGAGGGTGGCCGGTCCCCGGTCGGGCCACTACCTGTACCCACCCGGCAGCATCCATCTGACGGTTGCGTCGCTCGCCGACGTCCCCGAGCCCGAGCCCATGGTCGAGGCCGCGCTCGACGGCCATCGGCGCTTCGAGGTCGAGGTTTGCGGGCTCAACCTGGCCCTCGACACGGTGTTCGCCGAGCTTCACCCGAGCGGCCCCGGGCTCGAGGCGGTTCGGCGGGAGCTTCGGGCGGGAGAGTCCAGCGAGCATGGCTCGGCGTCCCGGTGGCTTCGACGCCGCCTCGCCCACGCCAACCTGATCCGGTTCGGCGGGCCCGTCGGGCCGCGCCTGATCGCCGAGGTGGGAAGGCTTCGGCGGGCCCGGTTCGGGAGCTTCGAGGTGGCGCGAGGTGGAGCTGGCCCGAACCGACAAGGTGCTGTCGGGCGCGGGCACCCGCCCGCTTGGCTCCTTTCGACTCGGCTGACCGGGGTCGACATCGTCCAGGGTGCCTGGCGCGAGTCCGGATCACCCCGGATAGACGCCCTCGACCCGCCAGCGCCACGGCGGCTCCTCGTCGGCCGGGAAGTCGTAGTGGTTTCGGCCCGGCGAGGGTCTCGAGGGGCACGAGGCGCGGGTTCGTCGCCTCGAGCAGGGGCGTTGCCGCATAGGTGGCGACGTCCGCGGAGCTCGCGCGACGAACCGCGGAGTCCCAGCCGACTCCCGGGCGGTAGAGCCAATAGGTGAGCTCGACCCTCCCGGTCGAGCGGCGGTGATCGGCGATCGACGTGAACGCCGTGACCCGCCTGTTCGAGGTCGTCAGGCCGGGCCGCCCGGAGGGCATGGCACACGACTCGTGTCGGCAGTAGCGAAAGTCGACCGGCACCAGTGAGGCGCCGGATGCTCCGGGCACGCCGCCGGGTTGGGGCGCGAGCGCGCGGATGAGGCCCGCGAGCGGCCGTCCGTAGGCGTCGGTCAGGGGGTCACGCCAGCACGGGCCCGGAAGGCGGGGTGCGCACCGCAGCTTGCGGGCGATCGCCGACCCGAGCTCAGGCCCGGCGCGATCCGGGCCCCGCGCCGCGACCGCCGATATCGCGGCGATCAGCAGCAGGGCGATCATCAGGACCAGCCCGACCTGCTCGGCCGATGCTGCGCCGTGGCTGCCGCGTCGCACGCCTCGAGGCTAGGCGGCGCCGGCGCATCCGAGGCGCGCGCGACGTGGCGAACCCGTAACGGGTCAGTCGCTCAGGAGAGGCCCTCGCGGGCCTCGCGGACCAGGGTGACGGCCTCCGGGAACACGATCCGGATCGCGTCTCGGACCTGGACCGCCTGCTCGTCGCTGCCGCCGGTCAGGTCGAGGCGGTTGATCGCGGCGACGGTCATGTCCACCGCGAGCTTGATCGCGTTGTCCGCCCAGGCGACACGCTGCGCGCCCTGCATCTGGTCGGCTAGCTCGCCGAGTCGCTCTCGAAGCTCGTCGGGATCGCCGAACAGGTTGAAGTTCTCGCTTCCTTCCATGCATTCGATGTTAGTGGTCAAAGCCCGCCGGCCGGCTCGAGCCGGTTGACCGAGGCCCGGCCGCGTGCCTGAGATAGCCTCCACACGTGGCGCTTCCCGTGCCCACGGGGTCCTCGACGGCGCTGATCACCGGAGCGTCCTCCGGGATCGGCGAGGCGATCGCGCGCCAGCTCGCGTCGCGGGGCCACGGCCTCACGCTGGTCGCGCGGCGCGAGGACCGCCTTCGGGCGCTCGCCGAGGAGCTGTCCGGCCACCATGGCGTCCGGGCCGAGACGATCGCAGCCGACCTCGGGACGGCCGCCGCCCGCGACGAGGTCGCCGCCCGGATCAGCGGGCTCGGGCTTGAGGTCGAGGTCCTGGTCAACAACGCTGGCTTCGGAGGCTCCGGCGACCGCGAGCGCGAGGTGGCGATGGTCGAGCTCAACTGCGTCGCGGTGCTCGACCTCCAGTCGCGGTACCTCCCGGCGATGGTCGAGCGCCGCCGAGGCGCGGTGATCAACATCGCCTCCACCTCCGCCTTCCAGCCGCTCCCCGGGACGGCGACCTATGCGGCGACCAAGGCCTTCGTGCTGAGTCTCAGCGAGGCGGTGCACGAGGAGGTCAAGGGCAGCGGGGTCACGGTGACCGCGATCTGTCCCGGGCCGGTGAAGACCGAGTTCATGGAGGCGGCCGGTCTCGATGGCGCCGAGGGCAAGGTCCCGGGCATCTTCTGGAGCTCGGCCGACGAGGTCGGCAAGGCGGCGGTCGAGGCCGCGGAGAAGGGAAAGCGCGCGGTGGTCGTCGGCCTGCTCAACCGTGCCGGGACGATCACGGGTCAGCATGCGCCGCGAGCGCTCGTCCTGCCGCTCGCCAAGCGGCTCTGGCGTCAGGCCCTCTGACGCCCGACGATCGTGGCGCGTTACGGTTTCCCGGCCGATGCAGCTTCGCGACATCATGACCGCGGCGGTGATCACAGCGGGTCTGGACGCCGAGCTTCTCGAGGTCGCCCGCCTGATGCGCGACAACGCGGTGGGCTCCGTGGTGCTCTGCGACCCGCACGGCGACCCCGCGGCGATGGTCACGGACCGAGACCTCGCGGTGCGGGCGCTTGCGGATGCCCGGCCCGGCTCGGAGTCGGTCAGCCGGCACGCGTCCCGCCCGCTCGTCGCGGGCGAGCCGGACATGGACCTCGAGGAGGCGGCCGCCCTCATGGTCCGTCACCGGATTCGCCGCCTCCCGGTGCTCGATGGCGGGGAGCTGGCGGGCATCGTTACGCTGGACGACATCGCGGTTCGAACCGGCAACCTGGAGGTCGCGCAGCGGATGACTCAGGACGTCATCCAGGGCGCCCTGCCGGAGTTCTTCTTCCACGAGCGCGGGTAGGCGGCGGCCCGATGCGATCCACTCCGCAGCAGGCGATCCGGCGCGACCGGTTCGAGGTGCTGATCGGCCTGATGGCGCCGGCCCTCGACCTGATCCTGAACGCCGGCGAGCAGGTCTCGCGCCTGATCGCACCCGAGGACCGCGACTACTACCCGATTCGCCCGCCCGACGAGGCGTTCGAGATCGGCTCCTCACAGCCCAGCGAGGCGCCGGCGCAGGTCGACTAGTCGGACTCGGGCTTCGACTCCGCGTACACCCGGCGCCGGAAGACGTCGTCGACGAGCGACTCGACGCGATCGAGGAATAGGACGCCGTCCAGGTGGTCGAGCTCGTGCTGGAGGCAGCGGGCCTCGAACCCGACCGACTCGACGGTTCCCCCGGCGTGCTCGACGACGATCCTCGTCGCGCGGCGCACGTTCGCGGTCAGATCCGGGATCGAGAGGCATCCCTCGCGGGCGACCTCCGAGCCATGTCGGCCTCGACTATCCGGGGGTTGGCCAGGATCATCAGGCCGTTGTTCTGTGCGTCGGCCTTCGGGTGGGCGCGGACGTCGACGGCGACCACCCGGGACAGCTCGCCGATCTGCGGGGCGGCGAGGCCGACACAGCGCTCGAAGGAGCGCATCGTGTCGAGGAGATCTCGCCCCACGGCGACCGCGTCGTCGGCTTGCGCCGGAACCGCCACCTGCTTGAGGGTCGGATCGGGATAGAGGAGAACCTGTCGGGCCGCCAATGCCGAGCGACCGCCTCTAGAGCGCCTCGGACTCGAGCGGGCTGATGCTGACCTCGACCCCCGCTCGCCGCGCGACCTCCCCGAGTGTCGCCTCGACCTCGGCCTCGGCGGCGTCCCCGAGCGCGACCTCCATGATCATCACGTAGATGCGGGCATCCGCCGCGCCGGCGATCCTCGTCTCGAGACCCGTGATGTTTACCGCCCGCTCGGCCAGCGCGCTCGCAACCGAGTGGACGATCCCCGGGTGATCGGCGCCGTGGACGCGGATCACGTGCGAGGGCCGTGCGCCCTCGACCCCGGGATCGTCGATCGGGTTGATCGTGATCGCCTCCAGGCCCAGATCCGTCCGCACCCGCGCCAGCCGATCCACGACGGCTTCACGGTCGACGGGGTCGGGCAGGCTGACGATCAGCACGACGGCGAACTGCCCGCGCAGGATCGACATCTGGGAGTCCTCGATGTTGCCCTCGAGCTCGAGCAGCGCGCCGCTGATCGCCGCCGACGATGCCGGGGCGATCGCGGCCGATCGCCGTCACTGCGAACTCGGGCACGCGCTTAAGATAGGCGCTTCGTGGGCCGCCAGCGAGATAATCGAGCGCGAGCGTCGCTGGGCGGTTCCGGCGGCCGTCGCTGCCGTGCTCACGCTTCGCGCTCTACGTCGTGTCCTACGTCATCGAGCGGACCGCGGGCCTCTACTCGGGCCCGAGTGACGCCGAGCAGCTCAGATCCCTGCACGATCACGCTGGAACGATCGTGTCGGCGTCCGTGGTGCGGGCAATCGCGTTCCTGCTGCTTCCGATCCCGCTGATCTATCTGTTTCGCGCCGCCCAGGCACGAAACCCGCGAGTCCAGGCGGCGATGATCGGCGTTCGTCGTGCTCGGCCCGATCCTGTTCGCGGCGCAGAGCGTCGCCCAGGCGAGTGGGCGCTCGCGAGGCCGCCTCGGACTTCGTAAAGCTTGCCGATCGAGCAGACGCGAGTCCTATGCCGCACTTCCGAGCGCGGGCTGACCAGCGATCCCGAATCGATCGACAAGGTGACCATCTACACCGGACTGGACAAGCCCGCGCTCGAGGTCCAGCCGACGAACGGTCCCTTCTACACGGTCACCGACTTCGGCAAGAGCGACGCCGAGAAGGTCGTCAGCGACCTGCCCGGGCAAGCTGGACGACGCGGACCCGAGCGTCGACCACGAGACCGACGACCGATGCCGACGCCCAACTCGGCGATGCGCGGGCAAACGACACCACCGCCAACGCGAGCACCCTCAAGATCGCCCAGGCGCTGCTTTTCCCGGCGATCCTCGGTCTCGTCGTGATGATGATCTACGTGCCCGCTTCAGGCCCAGCGGGTTGGCCTGTTGACCCGCTTCTTCGGCAGCTTCGGAATGGCCCTGGGCGCATCGATGATCCTGATCCTTCCGGTGGCGCTCCTGGGCGTTCTGTCTGGACCGGCTACCTCGGTCTGTTGTTCGTCGGCCGGGTCCCGGCGGACGCCCGCCGGCCTGGGAGGCGGGGGAGGCGATCCCCTGGCAGCGCCCCGGTGAAGAACCCGCCGACGTCGCGGCTCAGATCGAGGAGGTGATCGAGGGGGACGCGAGCGAGATCGCCTCGGGCGATGTGTCCTCGCAAGGCTCCTCAGACGGCCCCCGCCGCCGAGAAGCGAAAGCGAAAGCGTCGCCGTTAGGTCTGGCACGAGCCGGACCTAGTAGTAGAGCCAGGCCCGTCGCCAAAGCGCGAGCCCGAGGAGCATCAGCGCAAAGCCCGTTCCAGCCAGGGGCGCCAGCGCCAGGCCGGTGGAGGGCAGCTGACCGGGGCGCCCGGACGCCCCTGACGATCCCGGAGTGGTGAATCCCGGACTCGACCCGCCTGCGGTTCCGCCGCCCCCGCCCCCGGACGATCCCGAGCCGTTCGAGCCGCCTGACGAGCCTCCCCCGCCTCCGTTCCCTCCGCCGGACCCCGACGACTTGACGGTCACCGTGCCCTTCATGAACGGATGGATCGAGCAGATGTAGGAGAAGCTCCCCGGCTTCTTGAACTTGTGGGAGTAGTGTCGCCCGGCTTCATGAAGCCCGAGTCGAAGCTCTTTGCCGGTCGCGGTGTGGCCCTCGGATGCGCTCGAGTCGTTCGTCCACCGGACCGTGTCGCCGGCTCGGATCATGATCGTGCCGGGAGTGAAGGCGAAGGCGTTCGCGTTGCGCGCCGACGATCGACACCGAGCTCGACCCTGAAGCCGTGGCTGAGACCCTGCGGTTCCTGGCCCGGGGCGGAGGTGCCGGCGCTGGGCTTCTCCTCGCGCGGCGCATCGGCGGACGGCCTCGGGGTTCCCGGATCTGATGGCGAAACCCCGGCCCCGGGTGGCGTCACCGGGGACGCAGGCGCCGGCTCGGCGCCGACGGTCGTCGTCGTGGTCGGCGCCTGGGCGGGGCGGCGTGCCCTGGGCGGCGAGATTCGCGCCGGGACCGCGAGGGAGATCCCCAGCTGCGGCGCGGTCAGCGCCAAGGCGCGCACCCCGGCCCGGGCCAAGCCTGATGAGCTCCCCCCGGATCCCACGTACCCCAGCATACGTCCCAACCGGCCGGCGGGTTCAATCGGCCCGGTGGCCGCTTGCGCCTCAGCCCGCCGGAAGTGAGCGGGCGATCCTCAACGCGGCGCAGCGACTCGCTTTCGGTGCGTGCGGATCTCGCTCAGGATCCGCTCCAGGCGAGGCTCGCGTGAGGCGTCGACATGCGTCATCGCCGCGGCGATCGCGGGGTGGACCGCCGCGATCCGCTCGTACATCGCCTGCGCGACCGCGCGATAGGTCGGATGTCCCTCGCGGCCGGAGCGCAGCTCGATCAGGTGCATCGCCTCGCGGGCGTTCAGGTCGAGCACGTAGCGGATCCGGTAGCCGAGGCAGAGCGCGTAGGGCGCGGCGTCGGGCAGCCCCTCGCCCTCGAGCCGCTCGAATTCGCGCTCGCGAGAGCTCGCAGCGCCCGCTCGTAGTCCGGCCCGACCCCGGCCTCGCGGACCTCCTCCGGGATGCCCGGCTCCCAGGTCGGGCCCGAGCCGCTGCCACTGGCAGGTCAGCATCCGGTGTCGCTGGAGGTCGCGGAACCCGCCGTAGTCGGAGACGATCTCGAACCGGTAGCGGACCGCCTCCCAGCCGCGACCCGGACGGTGGCGGCGGTTGCGCGCGCTCGCCGGCCAGCTCGGCGATCAGCTCGCGCTCGCTCGAGCGGGTCCAGGGCCTCGATCCGCCGCCTGATCTCGGCCTCGCCGACCGCGGACGGACTCGAACAGCGACGCGGCCAGCAGGTCCTCCTCGCCTCCCGTCGACGTCGATCAGCTCGACCGACGGCGCGTCGCCGGTCGTCGGGCGATCGAGCCCGAGCCTCGCCGCGGCCCGCTCGCTCGCCTCGCGCCGCTCGCGCAGGTAGGCGATCCATTCCCCGCCGCGATCCGGGCGCTCGACCCGGGCGACGAAGCTCGGGATCACCTTCGCCAGCTCCTCGAGGATCATCCCGCCGAACTCGCGCGCCTCGGGAAGCGGGCGAGGCCGCCATGCGCAGCAGGAGCTGCTCGTAGGCCTGCCCGGAGGCGAACACGCCCACGTGGCTCAGGGTGGCGGCGGGCAGCAGCCCGCGCATCAGGTCGAGCGCCTTGGCGCGAATCGACCGCCTCCAGGCCGCTTCGGGCTCCTCGCCTCGCGGCCAGCGCTCGGCCGCCCACGATGGCACCGCCTCGAGGCTCCGCGGAGTAGATCGCGAACAGCTCGTCCATCGCCGCCCGGTATGGCTCGCCGAGCCGCTCGTCCCGGTAGTAGCGATAGCCGCCGTCGCCGGCGGGCATCGGCTGGTCGTAGGGGATGTAGCGGGTCGACTGCTCGAGATAGGCGGCGAGGCGGCCGCGCTGAAGGACCTTGGTGAGGACGTTCGAGACCCACTCGCAGGCCACGTGCGCGCCTCCCACCTGGGCGATCGAGTCGTCGCCGTAGCCCATGAAGACCCGCTCGTAGAGGCCCGCGGCCCGCTCGCCCTCGATCCCGTCGAATGGCCGCTCGCCACTCGGCACATCGCCGGCGAACTCGTCGAGGAAGAGGCGCCTGCAGGGTGCCCGGGTAGCGCGAGTAGCGCGCGAACAGGGCCCCCTTGACGGTCTCCGGCAGGTTGACGAGGCAGAAGACCGGCCGGTCCAGGTTGGTGAAGTGGGGGCGGAGGATCGCCTGCTCCTCGGCGGTGAAGGTCTCGACCGGGTAGCGCACGGGCTGCGAATCCTAGGATTCCGCGGCGGCGCCCGCGCCGAGCAGCTCGGCGATCGGCCGGCTAGCGAGCTCGGTCCGCGCGCCGAGCGGGCTCGGGGACCGCGGCTGGCGCGCCGTCCGTCCGGCGAGGGCCCGCGAGCCGGGCCGGGAGGACGTCCTCGCGGCTGTAGTGGCCGACGGCGTCGAACCAGCGCTTCGTGTGCAGCGAGACCCGCAGGTCGCAGTCGGCGACCACCATCCCCTCCTCGCCGTAGAGCGGCCCCGCGATCACCTCGCCGTCGTCCGGCTCGACGATCGCGGCACCGCCCCTGCCGAATACCTCCTTGCCCTCCGGGAGCGGCACCGGGAAGTCGTCGGGGAAGGCGCTCGCGGGGATGAACTGGGGCACCGAGACGACGAAGGCGCCCGACTCGAGCGCGATGTGGCGCATGCTCGCGAGCCAGCCGTCCGAGTCGTCGGCGGTCGGGGCGAGCCAGATCTGCGGGCCGCCCTCGATAGACCGCGTAGCGGGCGAGCGGCATCATGTTCTCCCAGCAGATCAGGCCGCCGAGCCGCCCGGCCGAGGTGCTCGGTGACGGCGAGGTCGTCGCCGGCGCCGACCCCGTGGAAGAGCCGCTCGTGCATGGTCGGCATCAGCTTGCGGTGCTTGGCGAGCAGGCCCTCCGGGCCGATCAGCACCAGCGGCGTTGTAGAGCGACCCGGGGCGCTCGGACTCGCGCTCGTTGACGCCGATCGCGCAGTGCATGCCGAGCTCCGCGCACGCCTGCGGCGAGCCGATCGACGTGGGGGCCCGGGACGTCCACCGAGTTTTCCCACAGGCGCTCCCAGAACTCGTCCCAGCCCTCGAACGAGGCGGCATCCTTCGCCCAGCTGTTGGACGGGTAGAGGGGCACGAAGGTCTCCGGGAAGACGGCCAGGTCGATCCCTCGCTCGGCGGCCTCGGCGAGCAGCCCGCAGGCCTTGTCGATCGTGGCCTCGGCGTCGAGGATCACCGGCGTCGCCTGGACGGCGGCGACCCGAACGGTGGGAAAGCTGGTCACTCCCCAGGATACGCGGGGCCTAGGTGGTGCGGGGCGGGGGCGCGGCCATCAGCTCGACCCGCTGGCCGCTCGGCGCATCACCGCGAAGGCGCGGCGCTCTCCCCACAGCTCGTCGGCCTCTTCGACGTCGAAGCCGGCATCCCGGAGGCGGTCGACGGTGGCCGAATTCCTCGGCGACGACCGCCGGGTGGCCGAGCAGGCGGGGTGGTCGGCTCGGGGGTGTGGATCAGGTGGATCTGGGTGCCCGTCCGCCTCGAGCCAGGTGACGAAGGGCGCGATCGACTCCGGTGCCGGCGATCCGCGTGAACCCGAGCAGCTCGAAGAACTCGACCGTCGCCTCGACGTCGTCCGGCGCGACCTCGAGCGAGACGTGGTGGAGCACGCCGACAGGATCGCAGAGCAAGTCACCGCGGGCCAGTGGCGTTGGGGCAGGCACCGCGTTGCGATCGGGAGCGAATATCGTCTGGGCTCGTGCGGTTCGGCGTCTTCTACGAGCATCAGCTGCCCCGCGTGGACGGCCAGCTCGACGAGCGCCAGCTCCTCTGCGACGCCCTCGACCAGGTGGAGCTCGCTGACCGGCTCGGGATCGACTACTTGTGGGAGGTCGAGCACCACTTCCTCGAGGAGTACTCGCACTCGAGCGCGCCCGAGGTGTTCCTCGCCGCCGCCAGCCAGCGAACCGGCCGGATCCGGCTCGGACACGGGATCGTGCAGGCGCCACCCGCGGTCAACCATCCGGCCCGGATCGCCGAGCGGGTCGCGACCCTCGACCTGATCTCGGGCGGCAGGGTGGAGTTCGGAACCGGAGAGGGCGGTTCCCAGATCGAGCTCGGGGGCTTCGGGGTCGAGCGTGAGGTGAAGCGCGCCCAGTGGGAGGAGTCGCTCGATGCGATCACCCGGATGTTCGTCGAGGAGCCATTCGCCGGCTACGACGGACGCTGGATCTCGATGCCACCTCGAAACGTGGTCCCGAAGCCGATGCAGCGGCCGCACCCTCCCCTGTGGATGGCGTGCAGCCGGCGGGAGACGATCCTGACCGCCGCGGAGAACGGGATCGGCGCGCTCTCCTTCTCATTCGTCGAGCCAGAGGACGCAAAGGAGTGGGTGGACTCCTACTACGAGACGATCACCTCGGAGCGCTGCACGCCGGCGGGGTTCAGCGTCAACCCCAACGTCGCGGTCGTGTTGCCGATGATGTGCCACGGCGACGAGCAGACCGCGATCGACCGTGGGATCGACGGCGCTCACTTCTTCGGCTTCTCGCTCGCCTACTACTACGGCTTCGGCGAGCATCGCCCCGGGCACTCCAACATCTGGCGCGAGTTCAACGAGCGCCGGGCCGAGGTCGGGTTCGCCCGCGAGATCGTCACGCCTGACGCCGGGCCGCTCGGGGTGCGGTTGCTGCAGCACGGCCTCGGAAGCCTGCGCGGCGCGATCGGCACGCCGGACCAGATCGCCGACCTGATCGCGCGCTACGAGGCGGCTGGGGTCGACCAGGTGATCTTCGTCTCTCAGGCGGGGCCGAACCGCCACGAGCACATCTGCGAGAGCCTCGAGCTGTTCGCCGCCGAGGTGGCGCCGCGCTTTTCGGGCATGGCCTCCGAGCGCGAGCGCGAGAAGGCCGAGCGGCTCGCCGGAGCGCTCGACGCGGCCCTCGTCGCGGCGTTCCCCCGCACGGGTCGCCGACCCCGACTACGTCGTCAAGCCGGACACGGAGCCGGCGCCCGCCGCCGCGATCGCCGCGGCGACGAGCAACGGACGATCAGCCGAGCGGCTCGGCCCACGCGAGCTGGTCGCGCGGGCCGGCGAGTCCGGGTTCGCGGCGCTGGTTCGAAACCGCTCCGACGCCCAGCTTCACCGCATGTTCGACCGCGGGCCCGGCGTCGGCGGTCATCTTCAAGGGGATGGAGCGTGCCTTCGTGGCCGACCAGGCGAAGGGATTCGAGGGCGAGATCCTCTACGAGCTCCAGGGCCGCGATGGCGCCCGAAGCTGGACCGTGCGGATCGCGGATGGACGAGCGAGTGCCCGGCGTGGGCCGGCGAACGCTCCAGCGGTCACGATGCAGGACCAGCGTTCCCGACTTCGTCCGCGTGGCCGCGCGGGAGGCCTTCCCGCCCAAGCTGCTGCTCGAGGGCTCGCTCGTGATCGAGGGCGACTTCGCCGTCGCCGGCCGTCTCGGCGAGATGTTCGGCGCAGGCCCCCCGACCTAGCCGCCGTCTCAGCCGATCAGCGAGGCGAGCGCGTCGCCGGCCCGCGATGCCCAGTCGACGAGCGGCGATGGGATGACGCCGAAGAAGATCGTGGCGGCCGCCGCGATCGCGGCGAGGCCCAGGATGACCTGCAGCGCGCGCCCGGCGGCGGCGCCACCGCGGGGCCGTTTGCGGGAATCGGGTCGAGGTCGGCATCCGGCGAGCCGCCCGCCATCGCGGGGACGGCCGCGCTGTCGGGTTCCCTCGGCTCGGCCGCCGGGCGCATCCAGACAGCGGCGACGACCCTCAGGTAGTAGGCGAGCGAGATCATCGTCCCGATCGCGATCGCGACTCCGAGCCAGGTGTAGTCGGCATCGACCGCCGCCTCGATCAGGTAGAGCTTGCCCATGAAGCCCGCGGTCGCCGGAAGGCCCGCCAGGCCGAGCATCGAGATCGTCAGCGGCCAGGCGAGCGCGGGGCGGTCGCGGCCGAGGCCCTGGAAGGCCTCGATGTCGTCCCCGTAGCCGGTCTCGCGCTCGCGAACGACGATCACCGCGAACGCGGCCAGGTTCATCAGCGTGTAGGCGGCCAGGTAGAAGACCAGCGCGTTGATCCCGAGCGCCGACGCGGCGACCAGGCCGATCAGCATGTAGCCGGCCTGCGCTACCCCCGAGTAGCCGAGCAGGCGCTTCAGCGAGTTCTGGCCGAGCGCGCCGATGTTCCCGACCACGATCGAGACGGCGGCGAGGACGGCGAGCGCGGGCTGCCAGTTGTCGACCGCGGGGCCGAGCGCCACCTCGAAGAATCGAACGAAGACGCAGAAGGCCGCCGCCTTGGTGGCCACCGCCATGAACGCGGTCACCGGGGTCGGGGCGCCCTGATAGACGTCCGGCGTCCACTGGTGAAACGGCGCGATCGAGATCTTGAACGCGAGGCCCGTCGCCGCCAGGGCGATCCCGATCAGGATCAGCGGGTCGTCGGTGAGCCCGGAGCCGACCGCGTCGCGGATCCCGGAGAAGTCCGTCGACCCCGCGCCGCCGTAGATGAACGCGAGCCCGTAGAGCAGCGTCGCCGAGCCCAGCGAGCCGACGATCAGGTACTTGAGCCCCGACTCCAGCGAGCGCGCTCTGACGCACCGCCGAGCCGCACAGGACGTAGAGGGGCACCGAGAGCAGCTCCAGGGAGACGAACAGCGACGATCAGGTTCTGCGCCTGGGCGAGCAGGACCATGCCGAGGACCGAGCTCAGGAGCAGGGCCTGGAACTCGCCGTGGCGCGGCTCGAAGCCGGGTCGCTCGGCCGCCGGCTCCCGCCAGGTCATCGGGATCACGAAGGCCGCGGCGAAGATCGCGATCAGCCCGCCGGCGAGCCCGAGCTCGTCCAGCCGAAGCGCTCCCGACACGAGGTCCTCGCGGACGCCCCACTGCCAGATGCAAAGGCCCGCGGCGCTCGCCAGCGTCGGTCAGCGAGAGGGCCGAGACCACGAGCCGCTGGCGGGCGCCGCTGAACACCGCGCCGACCAGCACCGCGCAGATCCCCGCCGGTAGCGCGATCACGGGCGAGAGCCCGGCGTAGTCGATGTGGGGGGCGTGGAAGGTCATGGCGCGTCACCGGCCCGTAGCCGGTCCAGCCGGCGGCCCGAACGGGTCGCCGGGGCGTCGTGCGTCCCACGCGACGGCGGCGGTCGCCGGCGCCCCCACGCTTCGCGTTGGAATAGGTGCCCTCGACGCGGGTCGCCGCGATCTTGTCCTTGACCGCGGCGTCGCTTCGGCCCAGGATCAGTCCGGGGTAGAGCGCGAGGGCGAGGATGCAGGCGACCAGCGGCGCGACCACGAGGGCGTCGCGCACCCCGATCTCTCGCGATTCGATCCCATCCGGCTTTCGGTTCTGCATGGTGCGCTGGAAGAGGCGGATCGCGTAGAAGGCGGCCAGGGCGACGCCGATCGCGGCCACGAACGCGTAGACGATCTTCGCCTGGAAGAGGCCGTTCAGGATGTAGAACTCGCCGATGAAGTTGGCCGAGCCCGGCATCGCCAGGGTCGCCAGCGTCGACGATCAGGAAGAGCGCGGCGAGGACCGGGGCGCGCATCGCGAGGCCGCCGAGCCGCGACAGGTCCTCGCTGCCCGCCCGCTCGGCCAGCAGCGCGACGATCAGGAAGATGCCGGCGACGACGAGCCCGTGGTTGACCATCTGCAGGACGGCGCCGTCGGCGCCGTCGGCACGCAGCGAGAAGATCCCGATCGTGATGAAGCCGAGCTGCGCGATCGACGAGTAGCCGGCGATCAGGCGGACGTTGGTCTGCGTGAAGGCCATCACCGAGCCGTAGAGGATCCCGGCGACTCCGATCACCAGGATCAGCTCCTGAAACTGGACGGTGGCCTGCGGGAAGAGCGGCAGCGCGACCCGCAGGAACCCGTAGGCGCCGACCTTGGACAGGACGCCCGAGAGCAGCGCCAGGACCGGCAGCGGCGCGGCGCGGTAGGCGTCCGGCATCCAGCCGTGGACCAGGAAGGCCGGCATCTTGATCAGGAAGGCCGCGGCGAAGAAGCAGAAGATCCAGTACTGGCTGCCGCTCGGAAGCACGTGGGACGCGAAGCTCCGCGATCGAGAAGGTCAGGTGGCCGATCTGGTCCTGCGCCAGGATCGCAGTGGCGATCGCCGCCACGAGCATCAGGAGCGACCCGACCAGCGTGTAGACGATCATCTTGGTCGTCGCCGCGACACGATTCTCGCCGCCGAAGGTCCCGATCAGGAACCAGAACGGGACCAGCATCAGGTCGAAGAAGAGGACGAAGAGCAGCAGGTCCTGGGCGAGGAAGGCCCCGAGGGTCGCGGTCTCGGCGAGGCCGAGCATGAAGAAGTAGACCCGCGCGTCGGTCCGGCACCCGGAAGGCCGAGAAGACGCGTCGCGCCCGCCCACAGGATCGCGGTCAGCAGGATCAGGAAGAGGCTGATCCCGTCGACACCGAGCTGGTAGCGCACCCCGAGGTCCGGGATCCAGCTCTCGTTCACGGTCTGCTGGAGGCCCGGCTCGCTCGGGTTGAAGCCGGCGACCACGGCGATCGCGATGCCGAGGACCGCCGAGCGCTCCCGAGGGTGGCGATCGCGGGTACGGCCCGCCGCGGGGTCGCGAAGCACGCGAGGCCCACCGCCACCGGCAGCCACAGCAGGACCTGGATCATTGCTTCGCCCCGTGAACGCGGCTCGCTGCATGCACGCGTGGGCTCATGAGCTGACGATCAGGAAGTAGAGGCCGAGGGCCGCGAAGCCGCCGATCAAGAGCAGCGCATAGGCGCGCACGAAGCCCGATTGGGCCCCCCGAACGATCAACCCGACCCCGCGGACGGCGTCGACCGCCACGGCGACCACCCCCTGGACGACGAACCGCTCGACGACGTCGTTCGCGAACCTGCCGGTGGCGATCAGCGGCCGGTAGATGACCGCGTCGTAGAGCTCGTCGAAGTACCACTTGTTGACCAGGAAGGTGTGGACTGGCCGAAGGCGCTTGATCAGGGCGGCCGAGGTCCCCGGGCGGACCACCCAGATCAGGTAGGCGAGGGCGATCCCGGCGATCGACGAGCAGCCCGCCCACCGCAAGGCCACGATAGGCGGCGGAGTCGGGGACGACGATGCTCTCGAACGGAGAGTTCGATGAAGGTGGGGCGCAGGAACTTGTCGATCAGGTCCGTCACCCCGGGCACCTGGACGAAGCCCGCGAAGAGCGCTCCGAATCCCAGCACCGCCATCGCCCAGCGCATCGGCCATTCCCGCTCGGCGATGTGATGGTCGGCGCCGGGGAACCCGACGTCCGTGTCCTCCGGCTCGCCGCTCAGCGGGTTCTGCGGCTCTGCGTGGGCGAGGTGGCCCTGCTCGAGCTCGCGCGCCTCCTCGCACGGCTCGCCCCACACCACCCGGAAGACGATCCGGAACGCGTACACCGCGGTCAGGAAGGCCGCCAGGTATCCGACGTAGGTGAAGATCCAGTAGAAGCCGCCGCGCTGGGCGGCGAAGACCAGGATCTCGTCCTTCGAGAAGAACCCGGACGTCCCCGGGAAGGCGGCGAGCGCCAGGGCGCCGACGATCAGCAGGGTGGTGGTGAACGGCATGGCGCGGCGAAGGCCGCCCATGCGATCGATGTTCTGGGTTCCCGCCATCGCCGAGATCACCGAGCCGGCCGCCATGAACAGGAGCGCCTTGAAGAAGGCGTGGGTCATGAGATGAAAGAGCCCGGCCCCATAGGCGCCGATCGAGACGCCGACGATCATGTAGCCGATCTGGCTGATGGTCGAGTAGGCGATGATCCGCTTCAGATCGGTGACCGCGAGCGCCACGGTGGCCGCGAAGACCAGCGTCCCCAGGCCGATGAAGGCGGCGATGTCGGCCGCGGTGGGGGCGAGCACGAACAGGATGTGGGTGCGGGCGATCAGGTAGACGCCGGCGGTCACCATGGTCGCGGCGTGGATCAGCGCCGAGACGGGAGTCGGCCCCTCCATGGCGTCGGGAAGCCAGGTGTGGAGCGGGAGCTGGGCGGACTTGGCGAACGCGCCGACGCAGAGCAGCAGGCAGATCGCCACGATCACGCCCTGGTTGGTCGAGAAGTGCTCCGGCGCCGCCTTGAAGACCGCCAGGTAGTCGAAGGTGCCGAGCTCGCGGAAGATGAAGAAGGTCGCGAACACGAGGCCGATGTCGCCGATCACGTTGATCACGAACGCCTTCATCCCGGCCTTTGTCGCGGTGTTCCGCCGGTACCAGAAGCTGATCAGCGCGTACGACGCAAAGCCGACGAACGCCCAGCCGACGATCAGCAGGACGAAGTTGCCCGCCAGGATCAGCAGCAGCATCGAGAAGACGAAGAAGTTGAGGTAGGCGAAGTAGCGCGAGTAGCCCCGGTCGGAGTCCAGGTAGGCGACCGAGTAGAGGTGGATCAGGGTCGAGATCCCGGTGACGACGCAGATCATGTAGACGGACAGCGGGTCGACCAGGATCCCGACCTTGATGTCGAGGCCCGCAGCGGAGGCGTAGGTCCACAGCGACGAGGTCAGCTCCCGGCTCTCGGTCGGCTTGTCGAGCAGCATCACCAGGGCGCCGACCGCGCTCAGGAACGCGAGGCCGATCGCCGCGGTCCCGATCCATCCCGCTGCGCGGCCGCGCAACACCCGCCAGCCGAACGCGTTCACGAGGCAGCCGGCGAGTGGGAAGGCGAGCACGAGCCACCCGTAGGTGGTGGCGCTCACAACTCACCCCACCAGCATCTCGCGGCGCCGAGCACCGCGTCCTTGGCGATCACCTGGCCGCTCGCCTTCGGCACCGCGCCATCATCCCCGGAGCCTCCGCATCTCGTCGACGTTCAGCGGCAGGCGCCGGCGGAACATCGCCACGATGAGGCCGAGGCCCACCACCACCTCACACGCCGCGACGACCATGACGATCAGCGCGAACACCTGCCCCTCCTCGTTGCCGTGCGCCCGCGAGAAGGCGACCAGCGCCAGGTTTCCGGCGTTCAGCATCAGCTCGAGGCAGAGCAGGATGACCAGCGGGCTGCGCCGGATCAGGACCCCGCCGGCCCCGATCGCGAACAGGAGGGCGGAGAGAACCACGTACCAGGTGACGTCCATTACTCGGACCCCTCCGGATGGCGGCGACGGCCGGCGAGGACGATGGCTCCCACCGCGGCGACCAACAAGAGCATCGAGGTGGCCTCGAAGACGACCAGGAACCGTTCCAGCAACAGCTTGCCGATCTCGGCCGGCGTCCCGAACACCCCGTGGACCGTCGGGCCCTCCGTGTCGAGTGCCGAGAGGCCGGTCCCGAGGATCGCGATCGAGAGCTCGACGAACAGGGCCGCGGCGAGGAGGGGAGCGAGGAACCGCTGGCCCGGGATCGGCTCCCAGATCGGCTCGTCCACCGCCCCCACGTATGCGGCGACGAACACGTAGAGCACCATCACCGCGCCGGCGTACACGACCACCTGCGCGGCGGCGACGAACTGGGCGTAGAGCAGCAGGAAGAGCCCGGCGAGCGAGACGAGGTGTACGACCAGCGCGAGGACGCTGTAGAACGGGTTTCGCAGCGCGACGACCGCGAGCGCCCCACCCACGGCGCCGATCGCGCCAAGGAAGAAGGCGATCTGAACCACTACCCGCCTCCTCGCAGGGAGCCGAAGGCGACCGGTGATCCGAGCCTGCTCGGATTCTCCGGGGGCGGCGGGGTCCGCTGGGTGCCGTGCTCACTACTCCCCCTCTCGCCGCAGCGGGGTTCGCTCCACGGGCTCGGCGAGAAGCATCTCCTTGGTGAAGATCAGGTCCTCGCGGTTGTAGTCGGCCAGCTCGTATTCGTGGCCCATCGTGATCGCGTCGAAGGGGCAGGCGACCTCGCAATACCCGCAGAAGATGCAGCGCGCCAGGTTGATCTCGTAGATCTCGGCGTAGCGCTCGCCGGCCGAGACGCGGTCGTCCGGGTCGTTCTCGGCCGCCACGACTCGGATGCAGTCGGCCGGGCAGGCCGCGGCGCAGAGCGAGCATCCGACGCATTTCTCGAGCTTCGTGTCCTCGAAGCGGTGAAGCTTGTGGCGCCCACGGAAACGCGGGTACACGGGGGTCTTCTCCTCCGGGTACTGGATCGTCACCGGTCCCTCAACGATCCGAGCGAAGGTCGTCTTGAGGCCCCGGAGCGTCTCGCCGAAGGCCCGATACGCGCCCCCGACCCCACCCGGCTCCGGCCCCCGCTGCACCGACACCACGCTCTGGTCCTGCAGGTACGGAAACTCCTCGCTCACCATTGCCTCGCTTGGGCTAGCGACGAAGTCGCGGTAGCCGCGTGTCGACCAGCCGCCCGGCTGGCACCCGAACCCGACGACAGCGGAGGCGCAGCCGAGCATGTCGGCGGAGTTATTCCGTAGGCGAAGCCGAGGCTTTCGGCGGAGTAATTCACGTGACGGTCACCAGGACGGCCGTGACGAGCACGTTCAGGGTCGCCAGGGGCAGGAGCACCTTCCAGCCGAGCGACATCAGCTGGTCGTAGCGGGTGCGGGGCAGGGTCGCGCGGATCCACATGAACAGAAACAGGAAGCCGAAGATCTTCACGATCACCCAGATCGGGTCGAGCCAACCCGGGCCCGGGCCGTGCCAGCCGCCGAGGAAGAAGGTCACGGCGACACCCGAGATCACGAACATCTCGATGTACTCGGCCATCGCGTAGGAGCCGTAGCGCATTCCCCCGTACTCGGTCCCGTATCCGGCCACCAGCTCGGCGTCGGCCTCCGGCAGGTCGAAGGGCGCCCGGTTGGTCTCCGCGAAGCCGGCCACCATGAAGATCAGGAAGCCGACCGCCTGGGGGACGATGTACCAGATCTGGCTCTGCGCCTCGACCACCGAGACCAGCGACAGCGAGCCGGCCATCATGACCACCCCGAGGAGGGCCAGGCCCATCGAGATCTCGTAGGAGATCAGCTGGGCCGCAGCCCGCATGGCGCCCAGGAAGCTGTACTTCGAGCCGGACGCCCAGCCTCCGAGCAGCAACCCGTAGAAGGCGATCGAGCCGAAGGCGAAGAAGTAGAGGATCCCGATCGGGACGTCGATGCCGTAGAACCCGACCCCGTTCTTGACGTCGCCGAACGGGAGGATCGCCATCGTGGCGACGCCGGTGAAGACGACGATCGCGGGGGCGATCGGCCACAGAAACGGGATCGCGTTCTCGGGCCGGTAGTGCTCCTTGCTGACCAGCTTGACGGCGTCTGCGAGCGGCTGCAGGAGGCCGTAGGGGCCGACACGGTTCGGCCCGTAGCGAGCCTGGAAGCGCCCCAGGAGCTTTCGCTCCAGGACCGTCAGCATCGGGACGATCGCGAAGATCACCGCAAAGATCACGATCGACTTGACAACCAGGATCCAGGTCGCCTCGACGAAGCTCGTGCTGGCGAGGAGGGGGCTCACTCCGACTGCCCGGTCTTCGTGATCTCCACCGTCTCCCCGCCAAGAGCCCGGGCGTCGTCGCCGAGCCCCTCGATCATGAAGCCAGACCCCGGCTTGACCCGCTCTCGGACCGACACTCGGGCGGGCACGCTGGTGCCGTTGGATCGCACGTCCACCTCGTCGCCGCTCCCGAGGCCGAGCCGCTCCGCGTCGGCTGGTGCGACCTCGAGCGACTGCTTGGGACGGAGGAACCTCAGCGCAGGGCTGCGCTCGGTCACCTCGGCCGCCCAGAGGTCACGGTAAGTCCCGAGTTGAATAACTCCGCCGGAAGCCTCGCCTTCGGCTCCGTTTCCGGCGGGTTCGGGCGCCGCCCGACCGGCAGGTTCAACCGCTCGACCCGCGACTTCGTCGCTAGCGCCATCGGGCTCGCCGAGGGTCAGAAAGCCGTGTATCGATGAGGCTTCCGGTGGCTCGGGAACGCGGCTAGCCGCCTCGCGCTCTTGCCACCGGACGCCGGTGCCTCCGATCTCATCGGGGGTGAGGCCGGCGTAGAAGGGGACCTCGGCCGCGATCGCCGCGAGGGCGTCAGGTGCGGAGTCGATCGCGGTCTCCTCGCCGAGCAATGCGGACAGCTCGGCCAGCACCTCCCACATCGGCCGCACCGAGCCGGGCCTGGGGATCCCCGGTCGCAGGCGCTGGAGCCTGCCGTCCGGGTGGGTCACCGTGCCCTCCTTCTCGGCGTAGGACTCGGCCGGGAACACGACGTCTGCCCTGCGCGTCGACGCGTCCTCGAACATCGAGACCGCGACGCACGAACCCGGCCTTGCCGAGCGCCTCGCTCCACGCCGACCCGCCTGCGAAGTCGCGGACCGGGTCGGCGTTGACGAGAAGCGCTGCGCCGAGGCTCCCGTCGGCGAGGCCGTCGCGGATCCCGCCCGCGTCGAGTCCCTGTGGCGTCTCGGCAAGCCCGGGCCCGGCAACCGGAACGCAGCCCACCTCGCGCAGGCCGCGGCCGTTGGCCCCGCCGGGAACCTCGAGCAGTCCCGCCCCGGTGGCGTCGAGCCCGAGCGCCCGGGCGCAGTCGACGACCTCGCCGGGATCGCCGCCGGCCCACACGATCACCGTGGAGCGGGGCTTCAGCGCTCCGGCGATCCGCTCGGCGTCGGCGCCGAGCTCGTCCCCGGCGCGCTCGTAACCCTCGGCGCCCAGCTCGGCCGCGAGTGCCGCGAGGAAGGCGCCTGCTCCCCGGGCGCGAAGCGGGCCGTCTCCTCGGCGCCGCCATCGAGCGCCGTGGGGCGGGCGGTGGCGACCGCGATCCGGGTCCCGTTGTGGCGGGCGACCTTCCTGATTCGCAGGTCGAGGATCGGCATCGAGTGAAGCGGGTCCGTGCCGACCACCAGAACCGATTCGGCGCGATCGAGGTCGGAGATCGCCGCGCCGAGCTCGGGTTGGGACGCCCGCACGAGCGCGTTTCGCATCAGGTCACCATGGCCACGCCCGCCGGTCCGGCGCGCCTCTCCGATTGAGCCGCCGGCGAGCCTTGAGTCCACATGCGGCGACCCGAGCGCCTTGCGGAGGATCCGCTGCGCGAGGTAGCCCTCCTCGTTCGAGGATGAGCCGCCGACGATCGCCCCGGTCCGCGCTCCCGCGGCCCGCAGGCCCGCCGCCGCGGCCTCGAGCGCCTCGCCCCAACTGGCGGCGCGAAGCTCGCCACCGGAGCGGACCATGGGCTGGGTTATCCGCTCATCGGATTCGATCATCTGGAAGCCGAACCGGCCCTTGTCGCACAGCCAGCCGTCATCGACCTCGAGGTTGTCTCGCGCCAGGACCCGTTCGATTCGCTCGTCGCGGACCGTCAGCTTGATGTTGCACTGGCTCGGGCACAGCGTGCAGACCGTGCCGGCGTCCTCGATGTCCCATGGGCGGGCTCGGAACCTGTACGCCTCCGCGGTCAGCGCGCCCACCGGGCAGAGCTCGACGATGTTGCCGTGGAAGGGGGCGATATAGGGGCGATCGTCGAACGTCCCCACAAAGGTCGAGGACCCACGCTCGAGGAGTTGAAGCTGCTCGTCCTCGGCGACCTCCTGGCTGAACCGAACGCAGCGGTAACAGAGGATGCAGCGCTCGCGGTCGATCTTGACCAGGGGCGAGAGCGGGATCGGTTTTTGGAAGTGACGCTTGGGGTCGATCGAGCGACTCTTACCGGGCCCCCATCCCATCGCGATGTCCTGTAGCGGGCACTCGCCGCCCTTGTCGCAGACCGGGCAGTCGAGCGGGTGGTTGACGAGCAGGAACTCGACCACCGCGCTCTGGGCATCCTTGACGCGGTCGGTCTGCGTGTAGACGACCATCCCGTCCCGGACGGGGGTCGAGCAGGCGGTCTGAAGCTTGGGGATCCCCTCGATCTCGACCATGCACATCCGGCAGGCGCCGACCGGATCGCCGAGCTTTGGCTCGTAGCAGAAGACAGGGATCTCGATGTCGCCGTGCTTGGCGGCGTCGACCAGCATCTGACCCTGCGGCGCCTCGACCTCGACGCCGTCGATCACGATCGTGATCTGGGAAGGATCAGGCATTCCCGGCGCTCGCTGGAGCTAGGGACGAAGTCCCGGTCAGTGAGTGCAGACCTGCCGCCCCATCGGCGCCCGAACCCGCCGGGTCGCTCGCGACCCGGCGGAGATGCTCCTCGAATTCCGGCCGGAACTTCTTCACCATCGCGCTGACCGGCATCGCCATCGAGTCGCCGAGCACGCACAGGCAGTGGCCGATGATGTTCTCCTGGACCGACGTGATGATGTCCAGGTCCATCGGGGTCGCCTCACCGGCGATTACCCGCTCGAGCATCTTCACCGTCCAGTTGGTTCCCTCTCGGCAGGGGGTGCACTTGCCACACGACTCGTGGTGGTAGAAGCGCGCCGTCCGCAGGGCGAGCTCGGGGATCGAGACGGTGTCGTCGGCGACGATGATCGATCCGGACCCGAGCATCGAGCCCGCCTCGGCCATCGCCTCGAAGCTGTAGGGAAGATCGAGGTCGGCGGCGGTCAGGACCGGCGACGAGGACCCGCCCGGGAACCACGCCTTCACCTCGCGACCGTCGAGCGGCCCGCCGGCGAGCCCGTAGATCAGCTCCCGGGAGGGGGTCCCGAGCTCGACCTCGTAGTTGCCGGGCCGCTGGACGCAGCCCGAGACCGAGACCACCTTGGTCCCGGGGGACTGCTCGGTGCCGAAGCCCTTGAACCATTCGGCCCCGTTGGCCACGATGTGGGGGACGTTTGAGAGCGTCTCGACGTTGTTGATCAGGGTCGGGCCTCCATAGAGCCCCTCGATCGCCGGGAAGGGCGGCTTCAGCCGCGGGTTGCCCCGCTTTCCCTCCAGCGAGTCGAGCAGCGCGGTCTCCTCGCCGCAGATGTACGCCCCGGCTCCGCGATGCACGACCAGCTCGACCCGGTGCCCGCTGCCGAGGATGTCTGCACCGAGGAACCCGGCCTCGTAGGCCTCTGCGACCGCGGCATCGAGGACGTCGGCAACCTCGGCGTATTCGCCTCGAATGAAGATGAAGGCCCACCCGGCTCCCACTGCGATCGCGGCGATCGCGGCCCCCTCGATCAGCTGGTGGGGGTTCTTGAACATCAGCTCTCGGTCCTTGAACGCCCCCGGCTCGGACTCGTCGGCGTTGCAGCACAGGAACTTGTACATCTCCCCCCGGGGCAGGAACGAGGCCTTCTTTCCCATCGAGAACCCCGCCCCGCCTCGCCCCCGAAGGCCGGAGTCCTCGAGCGTGCTCAAGAGCTCGTCCGGCTCGAGCTCCTTCACCGCCCGCTCGAGCGAGCGGTAGCCGCCGAGTCCGCGGTAGGTCTCGATCGAGGCGAGGCCCGGCTGGTCGATGTTGCGAAACAGCATCCGAGTCTCGGCGGCCATCAGCCCTCGGCTCCCTCGACCCGCGGGTCCGGGTCGGGCTCGGGGCCTCCGGCGGCGCCGCGCTTGGCGAGCGCCTTGTCCGGCATCACCTCGGCGCCCTGTCGAAGCTGCTCGATCACGGTGGCGGCATCGTCGGTGCTCAGTGGCCCGTAGTAGCGGTCGTCGATCGAGGCCATGGGCGCTACGTCGCACGCCCCCATGCACTCGAAGCCCTTCAGGAACACCTCGCCGTCCGGCGAGCTCGCGCCTCCGTGGTCGGCCTCGCGCCGGTCGACGCCGGCCGCGTCGCTGAAGGCGCTCATCAGGTCGTCGGCGCCGCGCAGCCAGCAGGAGATGTTGTGGCACACCAGCACCTGGTGGCGCCCCGCGGGGCTGGTTCTGTAGAGGTCATAGAAGGTCGTCAGCGACTCCAGGTAGGCGGGAGTCACGCCCATCACGGCCGCGGCCTGGCGGATTCCCTGCGGCGGGCACCAGCCGTAGTGGCGCTGGACGGCCCACAGGGCCGGAAGGGCGGCCGAGCGGAGCTCGGGATAGCGTCCCATCGCCAGCTCGATCTGCTCCCGGAGCTCCGCGGGCACGTCGACCTGGGAGAGCTCGGGAACCGGCTCGGCGTCCTCGGGCCGCATCGAATCCACCAGCGCGTGGCGCTCGGCCGCGGACATGTCGTCGGTCGCCTTGATCTCGGGAACCCACCCCTGAGCAACTCCGGCGGAAGCCGCCGGAATAACTCCGCCGACATCCTCGCCTCCGGCTCCGGTGTCGGCGGGTTGCGACGCGGACGGGGCGGCAGGGTCACTCGCCAGACCCGCGACTTCGTCGCTAGCTCCGGCGGGTGGTTTCTCGGAGGTCATCTATCTATCCCGCCGAGGATCGGGTCGAGCATGGCGAGGTTCTGGATCAGGTCGGCTAGATAGCCGCCGACGCACATGTCGCGAAGGGACTGCAGGTTGACGAACGAGGGGTCGCGGAAGTGGACCCGGACGGGCTTCGACGATCCGTCGGCGACGACGAAGCAGCCCAGCTCGCCACGGGGGGACTCGACCGCCTCATAGGCCTCGCCCGGCGGAACCCGAAACCCCTCGGTGACCAGCTTGAAGTGATGGATCAGAGCCTCCATCGATGTCGAGAGCTCGTCCCGCGGCGGGAGCACGACCTTTCGGTCGTCGGCGATCCATGGCCCCTCTGGAAGGCCGTCAAGCGCCTGCTCGATGATCCGAAGCGACTCGCGCATCTCCTCGACGCGAACCCGGTAGCGGTCGTAGCCGTCGCCGACCGTGCCGACGGGGATCTGGAACTCGAGGTCCCCGTAGGCAAGGATCGGATCGACCTTGCGGAGGTCCCACGGCTCGCCCGCCGCACGCAGGAGCGGGCCGGTGACTCCCAGATCGAGCAGCCGCTGCCGCGGGACGATCCCGATCCCCTTGGTGCGCTGCAGGAAGATCTCGTTGCGGTTCAGGATCGCCTCGTACTGGTCGATCCGGGAGGGCATCTCGGCGCAGAAGGCGCGCACCTTCTGCTCGAAGCCGAGCGGAATGTCCTCGAACACTCCGCCGACCTGGAAGTACCGGGTGTGCATCCGCTGCCCGGTTGACATCTCGAACATGTCGAGGACGCGGTCGCGATCACGAAAGCAGTAGAAGAACATCGACATCGCGCCGAGGTCGAGGGCGGAGGTTCCCAGCCAGACCAGGTGCGAGTGAATGCGGTTGAGCTCCAGGTGGATCACCCGCAGGTACTGGCCGCGCGGCGGCACCTCGAGCTCCAACAGCCGCTCCACGCAGCCCACGAACGCCTGCATGTTCCAGAAGTAGGAGAGGTAGTCCATCCGCTCGACGAACGGGATCACTTTCCAATACGACTTGTCCTCGCAGCTCTTCTCGATCCCCGTGTGGACGTAACCGACGATCGGCTTCAGGTCCCGGACCACCTCGCCCTCGAGGCTGACCAGAAGCCGGAGCACCCCGTGGGTCGCCGGGTGGTGCGGGCCCATGTTGATCGTCAAGAGCTCCTGCTCGTGGCCCATCGCCTCGCCGGCGGCGGTTCGCTCGAGCGGCGAGGTCCCGATCACCTGCGCACCGGTCCGCGCGAGCACGTCGCCGCCATGCGTCGGCGATGACCCGTGCGTGCTCACGCGTACCACCTGGGGACTTCGCGCTCGTTGTGGGTGAAGATCACCGGCTCGCCCCCGACCGGGAAGTCACGGCGCTGCGGCCAGCCGACGTAGTCCTCGGGCAGCAGGATCCGGCGCAGGTCCGGGTGGCCGCGGAAGACGATCCCAAAGAACTCGTAGACCTCGCGCTCCTGGAACTCGGCGCCGGGAAAGACCGACACGCAGCTGTCGATCTCGGGAAGCTCTCCCTCGCCGGGATCGCGGAGCGCCGCGCGGATCCGCAGCCGCTCGACCCTAGCCATGTTGAGGAGCTCGTAGACGACCCCGAAACGCGGCTCGGCGGGCAGGTAGTCGACACCGTGGGCGCTGGCGAGAAAGCCGTACTCCTGGCCCGGGGTGTCGCGAAGCCAGGTGAGAGTGTCGATGATCTGCTCGGGCTCGACGATCAGGCAGGCCTGTCCGTGCTCGTGGTAGGTGCCGAGGACCGAACCCGCGTCGGCCTCTCGCAGCTCGTGGGCGATCAACTCCAGACCGGGGGCGTCGGGCATTACGACGATCCCCGGCGTGACTCCTGCGAGCGCGCGCTCTCGTAGGCCACCGACGCCTCGCGCGCCTCGGCATAGGCCTCGATCTCGTCCTCGGTCGCGTTGCCGGTTCCGGGCCGGGCCCACTCCTCGGTGCCGATCGCGTTGTAGCGGCGTCGCCAGCCCGGGTCGGGGCTGCCGAGGATCATCCGCTGGAGCTTGTTGAACCCGTAGACGAGGGCCTCCGGCCTGGGAGGGCATCCGGGCACGTGGATGTCGACCGGCATGAACTTGTCCGCCCCCTGGACGACCGCGTAGTTGGCGAACATCCCGCCCGACGACGAGCAGGCGCCCATCGAGATCACCCACTTCGGCTCGAGCATCTGGTCGTAGATGCGCCTGACGACCGGGGCCATCTTTATCGACACGCGGCCCGAGAGGATCAGCATGTCCGCCTGCCGCGGTGAGGCACGCATGTTCTCCGCCCCGAAACGGGCGATGTCATAGCGGGGGCTGACGATCGACATCATCTCGATTGCGCAGCAGGCCAGCCCGAAGGTCGCCGGGAAGATCGAGTTGGCGCGTCCCCAGCTGATCGCCTTGCGCATCGTCGTCGTCATCACTGCATCGGAGACGTGGCGCTCCAGGTCCGGGCCCTCGAGGTCTCCGCGCAGCAGGTCTCTCGCGCGCAGTTGCCGGACGCGAAGATCGGTTGGCGAGCGGGGCTCCTCCAGGGGGGCAAGCCCGCGGAGCTTCTCCCGCTTCACCTCCAATCCAACGCCCCCCGACGCCACACGTAGACCAGCGCCACCATCAGCAGGACGACGAAGATGATCACCTCGACGAGGACGAAGACCGAGTGCGCTCCCCGCAGGATCACCCCGACCGGGTAGAGGAAGACGACCTCGATGTCGAACAGGATGAACAGCATCGCGACCATGTAGAAGCTGACCCCGAAGCGGAAGGTGCGGGTGACCTCGCTGGGCAGACCGCACTCGTAAGGGTCGTTCTTGGCACGGCTCGGGCGCCGTGGCCCGATCAGGCCGTTGACGAGCGCCAGGGTGCCCCCGACGACCACGCCCAGGCCTCCGAAGACGAGCACCGGCAGATAGCTGCGAAGCACCTACACCCTCCTCGCCGCGACTCGAGCCACAGGCGAGTTATATACCCGGCTTGTGTCAACTTGCTACATAGTGATCTTCCGCATCAGGATGCGGATTTTCGATGCTTGCCGAGCGGCTCGAGCCGGCGCGCGGCGGCTTGCGTCCGCGCCGGCGCCTGGGCGGGGTTGAGGCGGTGCTGACCGTCCACATCACGGTCGGGGTCGCCGTCATCGCGACCAGCCTCGCCGCGGGCATATGGGGTGGGGTGGCGTGGCTTCGAGATCGGCCCAGCGTCGGCTTCTGGTATGCGCTTCGTGTAGAGCAGGTTGCCGTCGTCCTGCAGGCGACCCTGGGAGCGATCCTGCTGCTCTCAGGCCGAGAGGCGGCCAGCGGGCTTCACTACGTGTACGGCGTAGCCCCGTTGCTCATCTCGCTGTTGGCCGAGGCGGCGCGCGCGGGAGCGGCCGAGCGCGAGCTGACCGGACTGGACTTCGAATCGCTCCCGCGCGCGCGCCAGCGACTCACCGCGCTGGCGATCGTCCGGCGCGAGACCGGGATCATGGCCGTGTCGGCTCTGGTCGTCTTCGGGCTCGCGGTCCGGGCCGCCACTACGGGGTAGAAGCGGCACCATCGACGCGCGGCTGGGTGGGAGCGGCCGGGACGATCCACGCCGGGGCAGATTGGTCACCCATAAGGTGGCGCTCGCCCCACCGGCCGGCGGCCCACTCCCTACCCGGCCTGTCCCCCACCCGTTTCGGGGTCGAGACCGCGGTACTCGCCCTGGTGGAAGATCAACGGCATCCCGCCGGCCGCCGCCTCGAGCTCGAGCACCGGTCCCACGGCGATCACGTGGTCCCCGCCCTGGTGGACCTCCCCGAGCTCGCAGCCGAGCCAGATCAGCGCGCCCTCGATCATCGGCGTCCCGGCGCGCTCCGTCCACGGGACCCCCTCCCACTTCCGCGGATGGGGCTCCTTGGTGCTGAACCGCCGCGCGAGCGCCGCCTGGCCGGCGCCGAGGATGTTGATCCCGAACCCACCTGCGTGCTCCACCGCGACCAGCGTTCGCGAGCCGAGGTCGAGACAGGCGAGCATCATCGGGGGCTCGAGGGAGAGCGAGGCGACGGCGTTGGCAGTCGCCCCGGCAGGGCCGTCCGGTCCGAGCGCCGTGACCACCGTCACGGCGGTCGGGACGCTGGACATCGCAGCGCGGAGGGCCTGCGGCTCGAGCGGCATCTGGATCAGCTGACTGGATTCACGGCCACGGAGGCGGAAAGTATGATGCCGCCCGCGTGCGCCCCGTTCTCGTAATCACAGCGGCGGTCGTGACCGCCATCGTCCTCGGCGCCTGCGGCAGCGAAGGGATCTCAGTGTCCAAACAGGATCCCTCCTATCGCGGCGCGGTGCTCTTCTCGGAGCGCTGCGCCGGCTGCCACACGCTGACGGCCGCGGGAACCCAGGGCTCGGCCAACCGGGCCGTCAGAGTCCAGGGGCCGAATCTGAACCAGCGGGTTGAGACCTTCAATGACGTCATCTTCGCGATTCGCAACGGTGGATTCTCGGGCGCGATCATGCCTCAGAACATCGTCACCGGCCACGAGGCCGACGAGGTCGCCAGATTCGTCTCCAAGTACGCGGGATCGACCGCCCAGACCACCGTGCAGCCGCCCGGCTCGGGTTCACCGTAGGCGAGCTCGAGCCCTGGAGCATCACGCGGCCATCTTGAAGCCACCGGCGGACCAGGATTGCTAGCGGTGCTGGACCTCCGGAGCATCCGCGAGGACCCGGGGCCGGCGAGGGCTGGCCTCGCGCGGCGTGGCGCAGCGGAGGCGCTCGACGAGCTCTTGGGGCTCGACCAGCGCCGGCGTGAGCTCCTGCCCGAGGTCGAGGCTCGCCGAGCCGTTCAGAATCGGGCCTCGGAGCGAATCGCCGAGGCGAAGCGAGCCGGCGAGGACGCCGAGCCCGTGATCGCCGAGATGCGAAGGGTGAGCTCCGAGGTCAAGGAGCTCGAGCGTGAGCTGTCAGAGGTCGAGTCGAAGCTCGACGAGCTCGCTTCGACCCTGCCCAACATCCCCGACCCCGAGGTTCCGGACGGCGACTCCGAGGACGACGCCGTGACGCTTCGCGAGGTCGGCGAGACACCTGGCTTCGAGTTCGAGCCCCGCGACCATCTCGAGCTCGGGGCGGCCAACGGCTGGATTGAGATGGAGAAGGCGGCAGCGGCGTCGGGGTCGCGGTTCGCCTATCTGATGGGCGAGCTGGTGCTGGTCCAGCTCGCTCTCGTCCGGCTCGCCGTCGACCTGCTCGTGGCCGAGGGCGTGGTACCCGTGGCGCCACCGGTCCTGGTCCGCGAGGGGCCTCTCCACGGAACCGGCTTCTTCCCTGCCGAGCGCGAGATGATCTACGACATCCCCCGCGACGAGCTGTTCCTGGTCGGAACGTCGGAGGTCTCATTGGCGGCACTTCACGCCGGGGACTTGCTCGCCGCGGACGACCTGCCGCTCCGCTACGCCGGGCTTTCGACCTGCTTTCGACGCGAATCGGGCGCGGCCGGAAAGGACACGCGTGGCATCTTCCGCGTCCACCAGTTCGACAAGGTCGAGATGTTCTCGTTCGTTCGCCCCGAGGATTCCCAGGCCGAGCACCAGCGCCTCGTCGCGATCCAGGAGCGGATCCTCCAGATGCTCGAGCTTCCCTACCGAGTGGTGGACATCCCGATCGGAGACCTCGGTGCGCCGGCGGCGCGAAAGCTCGACTGCGAGGCGTGGATTCCCAGCCAATCGCGCTACCGCGAGGTCACCTCGTGCTCCAACACGACCGACTATCAGGCCCGGCGGCTCGAGTGTCGCTTTCGCCCCGGGCCGGATGCCTCGCCCGTCCACGTCCATACGCTGAACGGGACCGCCGTGGCGGTCCCGCGGATCCTCATCGCGCTGATCGAGAACGGCCAGCGCGCCGACGGCTCGGTCGCGCTCCCGCCCGCTCTGCGCGACGCGGGAGCGCCCGATGTGATCGGCGGCGGCTGAGCCGCCCCGTCAGCCCTCCGAAGAGGCGTCGTCCTCGGAGTCCAGCGTCAACGCACACGAGTTGATGCAGTAGCGCTGGCCCGTGGGGTTCGGTCCGTCCTCGAAGAGGTGTCCGAGGTGGCCGCCGCAGCGCGCGCATACGACCTCGGTACGGCGCATGAACAGGCTGTTGTCAGGCCGGGTCTCGACCTTGTCGTCGGCGACCGGGTCCCAGAAGCTGGGCCACCCGGTTCCGGAGTCGAACTTGGTGTCGGAGCTGAACAGCTCCTGGCCGCAACCGGCGCAGCGATACATGCCGCCCGTCTTGTCGTCCCAGTAGGCGCCGGTGAAGGCGCGTTCGGTCCCCTTGTTTCGAAGCACCTCGTACTGCTCCGGCGTCAGCTCGGCTCTCCACTCGGCATCCGACTTCTGAAGCTTCTCCATCTCGGCCTTCCTATTCGGGCTCGATTCGCAGCTCTCATCAGGTTAGTCGCGTCGCGACACCGTTCGTTACGGAGCCCCGTACCCATACGATCCGCGCCGTGGCCGATGCCTTCTTCCGGGCCGAGGGGGATGCCCGCTACGCGCCCACCGAGCTCACTCGAGGCCCCTGGGACCCCGACTCCCAGCACGCCGGACCCCCGGCGGGGCTGATCGGTCGCGCGGTGGAGCGGCTCGAAGGCGGCGAGAATCGCCACGTCGCCCGGATCACCTTCGAGATCCTGCGCCCGATCCCGATCGCGCCCCTCACCGTCGAAGCCCAGATCGTGCGCCCGGGGCGAAGCGTCGAGTTGGTGGAGGCGTCGCTCTCGGATGCCGATGGCGAGGTGATCACGGCAAGGGCGTGGCGCCTTCGCATCGCCCCCGTCGAGCTCCCGCCGGGGCTCGGGAGCACGGACGGCCCCGGGTTGATCGGAAGCTCGCCGTCCACGCTTCGTCCGGGGTTCGCTCCCGAAGGCCCGGCCGTCGCCAGGGCGGGCGGCTTCCCTGACACGGGCGGTGACGTCGGCTACCACACCGCGATGGAGTACCGGTTCCTGAGCGGCGCATTCACCGAGCACGGTCCCGCCGTCGCGTGGATGCGGATGCGCCAGCCACTCATCGACGGTGAGGATCCCTCGCCGCTTCAGCGGGTGCTGGTCGCAGCCGACTCCGGAAATGGGGTCAGCGCCGCGCTCGACTGGAATCGCTACCTGTTCATCAACGTGGAGCTCACGGTCCATCTGCACCGCACGCTGGTCGGCGAGTGGGTGTGCATGGATGCGATCACGATCCCGGAGGCGAACGGAGTCGGCGTCGCCGACACGGCGCTCTATGACCAGCGCGGTCCGATCGGCCGCGCCGTGCAGGCCCTGTTGGTCGACGAGCGAGGAGATTCGTGAGCGCTGCCGCCAGACCCCGCGTCCTGGTCGCGCGCGTGCTGCTCCCCGGCGGTCTGACGATGCTGGAGGCGAGCTGCGACGTGGTGCAGGGCGGCCTCGACGCGCGGCGAGAGCGACTGCTGGAGCTGGCAGCCGGCGTCGAGGCGATCGTCGCCGACCCGACGGTGCGCGGTGGACGATGCGCTGCTCGACGCGGCGGGTCCGCAGCTCCGGGTGGTCGCCAACTTCGCGGTCGGATACGACAACGTCGATCTTGAAGCGTGCCGGCGCCGGGGCGTCGTCGTCACCAACACGCCGGGAGTCCTGACCAACGCGACGGCCGAGCTGGCGCTGGCGCTCACGGTGGCCGCCGCGCGGCGGATGAGCGACGCCGAGGCTGATCTGCGCGCCGGTGGCTGGGTGGGATGGGACCCCGGCGCATACCTCGGCATGGAGCTCAGCGGATCGACCTTCGGGGTCGTCGGGATGGGCAGGATCGGTCACCGCTACGCTGAGCTCGTCGCCCCGCTCGCCGGGCGGATCATCTACGTGGCCCGTTCGGACAAGCCCGACGTGGAGCGGGCGCTCGGGGCCCACCGCGTCGAGCTGCCCGAGCTCTTGAGCGAAGCGGACGTGGTCAGCCTGCACGTGCCCGGCGCGCCCGAGACCGAGGGCCTGATCGGTCCTTCCGAGCTCGAGGTGATGCGGCGCCACGCCGTGCTGGTCAACACCGCGCGGGGCCCGCTGATCGTCGCCGCGGCGCTGGCCGAGGCGCTTCGCGAAGGCCGGATCGGAGCGGCCGGCCTCGACGTATTCGAGGGCGAGCCGCGAGTGCCCGGCGAGCTGCTCTCGGCCCCGCGGTGCGTCCTGGTCCCGCACATCGGCTCGGCCACCAACCGGGCTCGCGACGCGATGGCGCGGTTGGCGGCCGAGAACGTGCTCGCCGCGCTCGGGGGAGAGGAGCCTCCGAGCAGGGTCGCCTGAGTCCGGTGGGCGCCGGCGACTAGCTAGGCGGCCGGCGCGCCGGACGACCACGGCGCGGCCGGCTCCCGGAGCGTCACGTAGACGACATCGGTGTCGGCGAAGCGATCCTGGAAGCCGCGGCGGCGCTCGGAGAAGAGGATGCCCGAGGAAGCCGGCGCAGAGCGGGATGATCGCCAGCGCGAGGCCGACCAGTCGACGCACGAGCTCGGCGAAGGCCGATCCGCCGCGATCCGTCCGCCTCGATCGCGATCGCCAGGAATCGCATCCCGGGCGTCTGGCCGGAGAGCGACCAGAAGAAGAGCAGGTAGCTGCCCCAGGCGATGATCCAGCCCACGAATCCGAGCGCCGCCTCGGAGGTGGAGAGCTCCGCGTTGCCGTCCCCGATCAGCGAGGCGGCCAGCGCGATCACCGCCGAGACCACGATGAAGATGCCGTTCAGGATCACCGCGTCGAGGCCCACAGCGAGCACCCGGGTCGCGAAACCCGCCTGCTTCGGGCTCTCGGCCCGTTGGGGCCGGCGGAAGAGCCCCCGCGCCAGCCGCTCGATCGCGTCGTCGAGGCGTCGCGCCACCCGGCGCAGCTGGCGCCCCAGGTCCTCGATCAATCCGACCCCCTGGGCGGTGACGGCCGCTCGAACCTCGGGCGCCTCGGCGATCCGCTCGACGAGCTTCTGCGCTTCGTCGCTCGCCAGCAGCTGGGTCCAGAGGTTGTCGAACTGCTCGCTGTCGAGGGCCCGGCCCAGGGCCCGCTCGAAGGCCGGCGTCCCCATCGCTCGCGCCAGCGCCTCCTCGAACTGCGGTCCCTCGAGGATCCGAACCAGCGCCCGCTCGACCGCCGGGCTCTCGGCGGCGCTGACCAGCGCCTCCTCGATCGCCGTCTCGGCGGCGCTGTCGATGCCGGTCAGACCCGCGACCTGACGCGCGCTGCGCGCGCCGGTTCCCAACAGGCGGGCGGGAAGGGGTCTCCGAGGCCGGCTCTCGCTCACGACCGAACCCTAGGGGCCCCGCCAGATGCTCGTAAGCTGGGCTCGAACCACGACCCAGGAGGCAAGCCAATGACCTCGCCCGCCCCCCTTATCAGCGGCACCGACTTCATCACCGTCTCGACCAAGGACCTGGACACGGCGGTCGGCTTCTACGGCGGCGTCCTGGGCCTCGAGGAGTCGAAGCGGTGGGGCAACATGCCCGCGGTCGAGTTCGAGACCGGCAATTTGACGATCGCCGTGATGCAGTCGGATGCCTTCGGGATCGAGTTCCGGGCCAACAACCACCCGATCGAGTTGCACGTCGACGACTTCGACACCGCCCGCTCGGAGCTCGAGTCGCGCGGGGTCGAGTTCGAGGGGGAGACGCTCGACTCGGGAGTCTGCTTCCAGGCGTTCTTCGCGGACCCGGACGGAAACGCGCTCGCGATCCACCACCGCTACGCGACGGGCGCTCCCCCGCAGGCCGACGCCTGAGAATTGGCCCGATCGCCCAGGTCGGGGCCGATCGGAATCGACTGTCGATCAGCTAGGCCGGCGCGCCGGCCTTGTCGCGCTCCGCCGCGGCGGCCTCGACCAGCTGCTTGTAGCGGACCTGCTGGCCGGCGGCGCCCCAGTTTCCGTCCGGGACCTCGCGAATCACGGTCCAGACGCGGATGCCCTCGCTCTGGTCGAGCCCGGCGGCGCGCAGGATGGCCTGATTGAACGAGTCGACGAGGATGCCCTTACGCCGATCAGAGAGCGCCCCATCGGGGACCGTGACCTGAACGCGGAAGCGTGGCTCGCCGCCGGGGCGACCGCCGACCGCGAGCATCTCGGGCTCGATCTCGTTCGCGTACACCCAGGTGATCGAGCGGAAGAACTCGGTGTCAGGTGCCTTCTCGGCCTCGAGCATCTTGGTCGCCAGCTCCTCGAGCAGCTCCTCGCGGGCGTCGGAGCCGATCGCGCCCTTCGGGTAGGTGAGTTCGAGCATCGGCATGGTCCGAGACCTCCTGGTCGGTCGTAGGTTCGTCGCGAGAGCATACGTCGGCGGGCCGGCCCGTAAGGCTCGGCAGTCCAGCTGGCCGCCTTGCCGCCTACGGCGGCCTCGCTGCTACCTACTAACTAACCGCAGCCGGTGTTGTTCCCGCAACTGGTGCAGGTGTAGCAGGACCCGGTGCGCTGCATCATGCCTCCGCACTGCTCGCACGCCGGCCCCAGGTCGCGGCCCTCGAGGCGGGCCGGGATCACCGGGGGAGTGTCCGTGAGCGCCGCGGTTGGGGGAACCGGGTCGGTCGAGCCGCCGTTTCCCTCGTGACCGTTGGCGCCGTTGCCCTTGGAGCCGTTGCCCTCCTCGGCCTCGCCGAGTGGCAGGCTCTGCTGGGCATCGCGGCGTGCCCTGACCTCGGGGGTCAGGATGCCGAGGTCCTCGAGCATGTCTGAGTCGTCGATGAACCGGCTGCCGAGCCAGCGCATCAGGTAGTCAGGCATCGACTTGGCGAACGGGATCTCGGGGTTGTTCGTGATCCCTTCGGGGTCGAAGCGCATGTAGCTGAACTTGCGCACGAACACCTCGAGCGGGACGCCGTACTGGAGGCCGATCGAGATCGCGGTGGCGAACGCGTTCATCATCCCCCGGAGGGTCGAGCCTTCCTTGCCGATGTCGGTCAGGAAGATCTCGCCGACTGAGCCGTCCTCGTACTTGCCAGCGGTGATGTAGCCCTCGTGGCCGGCGATCGAGAACTTGTGGGTGATCGACTCGCGCTCGCGCGGCATCCGCCGGCGCTCGGGGCGCGGCGCGGCCTCGTCGCGGGACGCCGCGGCCTTCTCGGCGGGCTCGGCGTTCTTCTCGCCGGCGTCGGTGCGAAGCGCCTGCGCGGTCTTCGAGCCGTCCCGGTAGATCGCCAGCGCCTTCAGGCCCAGCGCCCAGCCCTGCTGGTACGCGTCGGCGATGTCTGAGACGGTCGCCGACTCGGGCAGGTTGACGGTCTTCGAGATCGCTCCCGAAATGAACGGCTGCACGGCGGCCATCATCTCGATGTGGCCCATGTGTGAGATGGCCCGCTCGCCCACCGCCACGTCGAACACCGGAAGGTGCTCGTCGCGCAGCCCGGGGGCCCCGATGATCGTCGCCTTGTCGTTCACGTAGGCCTCGATCTGCTCGACCTCGGAGTCCGAGTAGCCGAGCGTGCGCAGCGCCATCGGCACGGTGCGGTTCGGGATCCTCATCTGCCCGCCGCCGACCAGCTCCTTGAACTTGACCAGCGAGAAGTCCGGCTCGATTCCCGTCGTGTCGCAGTCCATCAGGAAGCTGATAGTCCCGGTCGGGGCGAGCACCGTGGCCTGGGCATTGCGGTAGCCGTGCTGGTCGCCGAGCTCCACGGCCTCGTCCCAGGTCTGCCGCGCGGCGCTCAGCAGCGCGTCCTCGACCAGCGAGCCGTCGATCTCCTCGGCTGCGTCGCGATGCATCCGCATCACCTGGTTGTGAGGCTCGGTGTTCACCGGATAGGCGTCGTAGGTCCCGATCGAGGCGGCGATCCGCGCCGACTCGCGATAGGCGCGGCCGGTCATCAGCGCGGTGATCGCGGCCGCCACCGCGCGCCCCTCCTCGGAGTCGTAGGGGAGCCCGTTGGACATCAGGAGCGCTCCGAGGTTGGCGTAGCCGAGCCCTATCTGGCGGAATGCCCGAGCGTTGCGACCGATCTCGTCGGTCGGGTAGCTCGACGGGCCAACGACGATCTCCTGGGCCAGGAAGACGACATCGACCACGTGGGAGAAGCCCTGGACGTCGAAGCGTCCCGTCGTCGTTTCGAAACTTCATCAGGTTGATCGAGGCCAGGTTGCAGGCCGAGTCGTCCACGTGCATGTACTCCGAGCACGGGTTGGACGCGTTGATCCGCCCCGACTCCGGACAGGTGTGCCAGCGATTGATCGTCGTGTCGTACTGGACGCCGGGATCCGCGCAGCGCCAGGCGGCGTCGGCGATCTGACTCATCAGATCCCCGGCCGCGAGGGTGTGAAGCGGCTCGCCGTCGGTCCGGGCGGTCAGGTCCCAGTCGTCGCCTCGCTCGACGGCCTGCATGAAGTCGTCGGTGACGCGGACCGAGTTGTTGGCGTTCTGGTACTGGATCGAGTGAAAGGAGTCGCTGTCGATCCGCATGTCGAAGCCGGCGTCGCGCAGGGCGGCTGCCTTCTCCTCCTCGCGAGCCTTGCACCAGATGAAGGCCTCGATGTCGGGGTGATCGACGTCGAGCACCACCATCTTGGCGGCGCGGCGGGTCTTCCCGCCCGACTTGATCGTCCCCGCCCAGGCGTCGGCGCCGCGCATGAAGCTGACCGGTCCAGATGCCAATCCGCCCTTCGAGAGGTGCTCCTTGGAGGAACGGATGTTGGAGAGGTTGATTCCCGACCCCGAACCGCCGCGAAAGATCATCCCCTCGCGCGTGTTCCAGTCGAGGATCGACTCCATCGTGTCCTCGACGCTGAGGATGAAGCAGGCCGAGCACTGGGGGTGCTCCTCGAAGCCGACGTTGAACCAGACCGGGCTGTTGAAGGCGGCCTCCTGGTGAAGCAGGATGTGGGTCAGCTCGGCCTCGAAGGTCTCGGCGTCGCCGTCGGATGCGAAGTAGCCGCCCTCGCGGCCCCAGCGGGCGATCGTCCCCGCCACCCGGGAGATCATCTGCTTCACGGAGCGCTCGCGCTCCGCCGTCCCGAGCTTGCCCCGGAAGTACTTCTGGGCGACGATGTTGGTGGCGTTCTGTGACCACTCGGCCGGGAACTCGATCTCCCGCTGCTCGAACACTGGGCTCTCGGGATCGCCGATCACCGCATCGCGAAGCTCCCACTCGACCTCGTCGAAGGGGTGGACGCCGATGGTCGTGAAGCGGCGTTCGACCGTCAGTCCCGAGTCCGAGACCCGTACGTCCTTTGCAGCGGTTTTACTCATCAAGTCCCTCCTCGGAACGGCATTTCAGCTGGACTCCGCATCCTCGCGCGCGGCGCGGACGGAACCGACCTCGACCATAGCCCCGTTTCGGGCCGGTCGGGCCGACATGGACGGCAGGGTTCCCGCAAACTGCAGATAGGCGCCCCAGTCGAGCTCGCGAAGCTCCGCCAGACAGAGCTCTCCGACCCGCTCCGAGGAGAGCTCTCCCTTCTCGGTGGCGGCGGCCAGCTCGACCCGGTCGACGATCGCCTCGATGTCGGATGCGTCCACCGGCCGCTTGTGCGCGGCCCCGAGCAGCGCGGCGCGAAGCTTCTCCCGGTTGAAGCGCTGGTGCTCGCCGTCGCGTTTGATCACGTAGCTGGCCTCGGGTTCGCGGCGCTCGAAGGTTGTGAATCTGTGACCGCAGCTCGAGCACCGGCGACGCCGCCGAACAGCGGCGCCGTCGGCCGAGCGGCGGCTCTCCAGAACGCGGGTCGGCGAGTGACAGCTCGGACAATCCATCTCCCCAGATTCTACTAGTGGTGGTGTTTTCCTTCTCCTCCAGACCACTAGATATAGAGGTGGCAGGGTCAGGCGTAGTGACAGGCGTAGAGACACCGGTGGCACGTCAGGCGCGGGGGCACGGTCGGGTCCGACTACTTCACGTCGGTGCTGCACGGATTCGCTAGGCTCGCGCCGCGATGACCAGAAGGGAGCGAGCCAAGGGGCGGGTCTCGGACGCGCGCGCGGTGGCCACCGAGCGGGTCGCCGAAGCCAAGACGGCCGCCTCGGATCGGGTATCAGATGCGCGAGCCGTTGCCTCGGAGCGAGTCGCGGACGCCAGGGCCGCCGCCGAGGGACTGATCGCGCGCTCCAAGCCGCGCCTTCGCGGCGTCTCCCACGAATGGGCGTTCTTCGTCTCCTTGATCGCGGGCGGCGCCCTGGTGCTGAGCGCGCCGAGCGGCCGGTCAGCCGCGGTGGCCGCGATCTACGCGGGGTCGCTGTCCGCGCTTTTGGGGGTAAGCGCTCTATACCACCGGGTCGATTGGCGCCGACCCGAGATCCGGCGCTGGATGCGACGGCTCGACCATTCGATGATCTTCCTGTTGATCGCCGGGACCGTGACGCCATTCGCGGTCCTGGTGCTCGGCGGCGCTCTGGGCGACGCGCTCCTGATCGCGGTGTGGGCCGGGGCGGCGGCGGGGATCGTGGTCGAGATGGTCTGGGTCGAGGCGCCGAAGTGGGTTGCCGTGACCGTCTATCTGGCAGTCGGCTGGATCGGGGCCCTGGGATTCCCGGCGATCGTCATCAAGGCGGGCCTCGGCGCCGGGGTCCTGATCGCGATCGGGGGGATCCTCTACACCGTCGGGGCGATCGTCTACGCCCGCCAGCGGCCTGATCCCAACCCCGCAGTGTTCGGGTATCACGAGATCTTCCACGCTCTGGTGATCGCCGCGGCCACCGCTCACTTTGCGGCCGTGGCGATCTACGCTCTGCCGGCCTCGTAGGCCCCGCGAGCGAACGGGCAAGGTAGGGCACTGGTGCCCGTGATCAGCGGTGCTTGACGCCCTCCTGGGCGAAAGCCGCCAGCCTGGGTTCGCGGATCACCAGGTCGCCGAGTGCCTCGTCGATCGCCTCGAGGACATCGTCGGAGAGCTCGACCCCGGAGGCCGCGGCGTTGGCCTCGACCTGCTCGGGTCGCGAGGCGCCGGTGATCGCAGAGGCGACGTTCGGCTCGCGGAGCACCCAGGCGAGCGCCATCTCCACCATGTTGAGTCCCGCTCCCTCGGCGATCGGAAGAAGCCGCTGCACCGCCTCCAGCACCTCGTCGTCCATATAGCGGGAGATCGAGACGCTCATCTCGTCGCTGGCCGCTCGCGAGTCCGAGGGCGGCGGGTCGCCCGGCGCGTACTTGCCCGCCAGCACTCCCTGGGCCAGCGGGGACCAGACGATCTGCGAGATCCCGTGGTCGGCGCAGAACGGGATCAGCTCGGCTTCGGGGGCCCGCCAGATCATGTTGTACTGCGGCTGCGAGGAGACCCACTTGGCGGCTCCCTCGACCCCGAGCCCGGCCTCGATCTGCTCGAGGGTCCACTCCGAGAAGCCGATCTCGCGCACCTTTCCCGCCTCGCGGACCTCGGTCAGGGCCTCCATCGTCTCCTCGATCGGCGTGCCGGGGTCGGGTCGGTGGCACTGGTAGAGGTCCACGTAGTCGGTGCGCAGCCGCTCGAGCGATGCGTCCAGCTGCTTGTGGATCTGCTCCCGGGAGAGGCCATAGTCCGCCTCGGACATCGGGAAGAAGACCTTGGTGGCCAGTACGTAGGAGTCGCGCGGATAGCTCCCCAGCGTCTCGCCCCACGCCGTCTCGGCCGCCCCGACCCCGTAGATGTTCGAGGTGTCGAAGAAGTTGATCCCGGCCTCGATCGCAGCCCGCGTGCAGGCGGCGGTCTGGTCGTGCTCCACCCCCGCTCCGTAGGTGAGCCAGGAGCCGAGCGAGATCTCGGAAACCTCGATCTGCGAGTTGCCGAGCCTTCGGTAGCGCACGGCGCGACTCTACCGCGCCGGCGTCGCCGTCACGGTCGCGCTCGCTAGGTCGGGCTGGGCGCGGCGTGCGCCTCCTGGGCCGACTCGATCAGCGCCCTGACCTCGTCCTCGCGGCCGGCCCGGACCAGCTCGACGGGGTCGGGGTCGCCGTTCACGATCCCTTCGAAGAACTCCTTGCGGTCCTGGTAGGTCGGCAGCGTCGCCTTCGCCCAGCCGCGCGCGTCGTTGAGAATCACGGCGAGGCGCGAGTACGGCTCTCCGAAGGCGTCGGAGATCTCGCGCTTCATCCGCTTCGCGAGCGCCGGCGAGGCGCCCGCGGTGGAGATCGCGATCGCGAGCGGGCCGCTTCGCACGATCGCCGGGAGGATGAAGCTGCAGAGGGGCGGCACGTCGACGACGTTGCAGAGCGTCGCCCGGCGCTCGGCTTCCTCGTAGACGGCGATGTTCACCTCGGTGCGGTTGGTCGCGGCGATCGCGATGAACTTCCCGTCCAGGTCGGAGGCGTCGAACTCGCGCCGCTCCCACTTGATCGAGCCCTCGCGGGCGTATTCGGCGAGCGGTTCGATCGCCTCGGGGGCGACCAGCGTCACCTCCGCATCGCATGCCAGGAGGCCGTCGACCTTCTCCAGGCCGATGTCGCCACCGCCGACCACCAGACACCCGCGGCCGGTGAGGCGAAGGCAGGCGATGTAGAGCGGGGTCTCCAGCAGGCCGGCGACGCATGACTGATCGCATATCCCTCTACGGAGCTGACACACGCACGGCTTGCCGGCATAGGCCTGGGCGGGCATGCTCGGAATCGTAGTCGGGTGTGCTCCCATCCCCAAGGCCCTTTCGTCTGGCCAGCCAGCCGGGGGTATGCTGGACGAGATGGCGCTCAGCGTCCCGCGTCCTCCCACCACTAACCCCCTGGCGCGGATCCGCGGCGACCTGGGGATCGAATGGCGGGCGGCGCGCCGGGGGCCGCTCCCGCCGGGCTCGAAGCTCCCGAGCATCGTGCTCACCGAGCGGATGCGGCGCGATCCGCTGTCGGTTCTGCTGACCGCCTACGAGGAGCACGGCCCGATCTTCGCGATCAGGATCTTCCACGCGATCAACGTGTTCATGCTCGGCCCCGAGGCCAACCGCTTCATCCTGGTCACCGATCGAGAGAAGTTCCGCTGGCGGGACGGGAGCCTCGGCGACCTGATCCCGCTGATCGGGGACGGCCTGCTGACCACCGACGGCGAGTACCACGACCGCGCTCGGCGGGCGATGCTGCCCGGGTTCCACAGCGAGCGGATCGCGGCCGCGGCCACCGTGATGGGCGAGGAGGCCGAGCGCGCCCTGGAGCGCTGGCGGCCCGGCGACCAGCTCGACCTCTACGACTGGACGCGGCATGTCGCGATGCGGGTCGCGATGCGGGCCCTGTTCGGCCTCGACCCGGATCGCTCGGGCGTCGACGTCGCCGCCACCTTCGAGCGCGGACTCTCCTTTTATGAGCGCGAGTACTTCCTCCAGGTGTTGCGGGGGCCGGGCAGCCCGTTCGCGCGGCTGCGACGGGTGCGGCGAACCCTCGACGGGATCATCCTCGGAGAGATCGCGCGGCGGCGGCGCACCGACGATATCGGCGAGGACCTGCTCGGGCTGCTGATCGGGGCCCACGACGAGGACGGCCGGGCGTTCGACGACGGACAGGTTCGCGACCAGATCCTGACCATGCTGTTTGCCGGCCACGACACGACGACCTCGACCGTGGCGTTCCTGTTCTACGAGCTGGCTCGAAGCCCCGAGTGGGCGGAGCGCCTGGGGGCCGAGCGCCGGGAAGTTGCGCCGCCAAGGCCCACCGAGCGCCGCGCAGCTGTTCGGCGAGATGCCCCAGCTCGACATGGCGGTCCAGGAGACGCTGCGGCTCTACCCGCCCGCCTGGATCGGCCCGCGGCGGGCCGGCGAGGAATTCGAGTTCGGGGGCCACCGAGTGCCCGCGGGTCTACCGGTCAACTACTCCTCATGGGCCAGCCATCGGCTCGCTGACGTGTTCAGCGACCCCCATGCCTTTCGGCCCGAGCGCTTCGCGCCGGAGAATCGAGCGAAGCTTCCCAAGGGCGCTTACATCCCGTTCGGAGGCGGCCCGCGGATCTGCATCGGGATGCGGTTCGGCGAGCTCGAGGTTCGGGCGATCGCGGCCGCGATCGTCGACCGGTTCAGGCTCGAGGTCGACCCCGGCTGGCGAATGCGGGTCCGCCAGATGCCCACCCTCTCGCCGCGGGGCGGGCTGCCCATGAGGGTGCTCTAGGCGGTCCGCTAGGGCCCGCGCGGAAGCTCTGAAGCGCCGTGCGGGGCCGGAAAGCACGCGTGCAGGGGCGGTCGATGCCCCTGCTACCCTCGCCCGACTGCGGAGCCATGCGCTCCGCTTTCGTCTGGAGAGCGACATGCGCCTGATCATCACTGAGAAGAACAACTCGGCCAGCAAGATCGCCGACATCCTGAGCGGCGGCAGCGCCGTCGCGGACGCCGCCTACAAGGTCCCCTTCTACACATGGAAGGACGAGGGCGGCGACCAGATGACCATCGGTCTCAAGGGCCATGTGATGAGCCCCGCGTTCCCGGACGGCTACTCGAACTGGCAGGAGACCGACCTTCACGAGCTGATCGACGCGGAGCTGATCAAGGAGCCCACCGACAAGAACGTGGTCAAGGCGGTGCGCAAGGTGGCCAAGGAGGCCGACTCGATCGTGATCGCCACCGACTACGACCGCGAGGGCGAGCTGATCGGCCTCGAGGCTCTCGAGCAGGTCCTCGACGCCAACCCGAAGGTGGTGAGCAAGGGCGAGGCCGCCGCCGCGGGCGACCCCCTGGCCAGCCGGCCGCCGATCAAGCGGGCGCGCTACTCGGCGCTCACGAAGGAGGAGATCGAGCGCGCCTTCGCCGAGCTCGACGACCTCTCCTACGAGCTCGCCTACGCGGGGGCCACTCGCCAGGACATCGACTTGATCTGGGGCGCGACGCTGACCCGCGCGGTGTCCCTGGCGACCCGGCGGTTCGGATCCAACTTCCTGTCGGTCGGGCGCGTCCAGAGCCCCACGCTGGCCCTGATCGTCGAGCGCGAGCTCGAGCGGCGCGCCCACGTGCCAAAGCCGTATTGGGAGCTGTTCGCGCGTTTCCAGCATCCCGACGAGTCGTTCGAGGCCCACCACTCCACCGACAAGTTCTGGGATCGCTCCGAGGCTGAGGCCGCGCTTGCCGGGACCAAGAGCCCGGGCGTGGTCAAGGAGGTGACCTCGAAGCGCAACTCGCGCCGGCCGCCGACCCCCTTGAACACCACGGCGTTCACCACCGATGCCTCAAGCCGGCTCGGGATCACGCCGTCGCGGGCGATGCGGATCGCCGAGGACCTCTACATGGACGGCTTCATCTCCTATCCGCGGACCGACAACACCGTCTATCCGCGCTCGCTGAACACTCGCGAGCTGGTCTCATCGCTGGTCCGAATTGGAGATTTCGCCGCCGCGTCGTCGCTTCTGGAGGGTGAGCTGAAGCCGACCCGCGGTAAGAAGGAGACCACCGACCACCCGCCGATCTATCCCACCCAGGCGATCTACCCGGAGGCGCTCGACGGTCCGAAGCGCCGGGTCTACGAGCTGGTCGTCCGCCGCTTCCTTGCCACCTTCGCCCAGCCGATGGTCACCGAGTCGACGCGGGCGGATATCGAGGCCGGCTCGGAGACCTACTTCGTGCGCGGATCGGTCGTCGTCGATCCCGGCTATGCGGCCATCTACACCTACGCCCGTTCCGGCGACGAGGAGATCCCGAAGCTCACCCAGGGCCAGCAGCTCGCGATCGACGGCGAGCCCTGGATGGTCGACAAGGAAACCCAGCCGCCGGCTCGGATCAGCCAAGGGCGCCTGGTCGAGATGATGGAGGAGCGGGGTCTCGGCACCAAGGCGACCCGGGCGGACATCATCCAGAAGCTCTTCGACCGCGGGTACGTCTATCGGCAACCCGCCCGAGCCCTCGGAGACGGGAATCGCCATGTACAAGGCCTTCCACGAGTACGTGCCCCGGATGGCGACCCCCGAGATGACCGCGGAGCTCGAGCAGGACATGGATGAGATCGCCGCAGGCAGCACCTCGAAGGATGATGTCCTGAGGATCAGCCGGGAGATGCTTCACTCGACCACCGCCGACCTCCAGGACAAGCGCGAGGACCTCGCCAAGCAGATTTGGGCGGGTATGGACGAGGACAAGTTCCTGGGGCCGTGCAAGGTCTGCGAGCAGGAAGGGCGACGCCACGAGGATGGCACGCCGAACCGGCTTCGGATCATCGAGCTGAAGGGCGGCAAGCGGATGTACGGATGCGAGGGCTGGGACCGCGACAACCCCGAGTCGCCCGACTCCTGCAAGGTGAGCGGTCCGCTCCCCGGCCGCGGCTATGACCTGTGGCGCCTCGAGGAGCGCTGCTCGGTGTGCGAGGAGATGCCCAGGCTGACGGTCAAGGGCTTCCGCGGCCGTCCCTGGAAGCTATGTCTGAACGACGACTGTCCGACGATGGTCGAGATGCGCGAGAAGCGCGAGGAGCGGCGCCGGGCCCAGGAGGCCAGGGAGGCCGCCAAGAACGGCGCCTCGGACGAGGGGTCCTCGACCACGGCGGACTCGGGCGGAAACGGCAAGTCGCCGAAGCGGCGCACTCGCCGCGCGAAACCTTCGCCGGGGACCGCTCGAACCAAGCGAGCCCGGTCCAGCACACGCAGCCAGTAGCGTCTCGGCGTGTTCGTCACGCTCGAGGGCATCGACCGCTCGGGAAAGACCACCCAGGCGGCGCTGCTGGCGGAGTCGCTCGGGTCCGAGACGCTGCTGCTTCGCGAGCCCGGCGGAACGAACGCCGGCGAGCGGATCCGAGCCCTGCTCAAGGACCCGGCCACCGAGCTCGATCCGCGCTCCGAGCTGCTGCTCTTCTGCGCCGCGAGAGCTGAGCTCTGCGCCCGAGTGATCCGACCGGCGCTCGACCGCGGGCGCGACGTCGTCTGTGATCGGTTCATCGACTCGACCGTCGCCTATCAGGGGGCGGCCCGAGGGCTCGGAATCGGTCTGGTCGAGGAGCTGAACGCAGATCGCGATCGCCGGCTGCTCTCCTCACATCACCCTGCTGTTGCGGATCGATCCCGATCGGGCCGAGGCTCGCGGCCAGCAGCGGCTCGCCGCGGGCGAAACCGACGGATCCGATCGCTTCGAGGGAGAGGGGATCGAGCTGCAGCGCCTGGTGGCTGCGGAATACGACGAGCTCGCCGAGCGCCACCCGAGGCCGGATCGTCGTGATCGATGCGGAGGGCGCGGTGGACGAGGTGCACGCGCGGGTGCTCGGAGGCGGTCGCGGCGGCCCGGGGGTGACCACGACCGCCGAAATCCCCGCGGTCGATCCGCGACGCGACCGAGCATCAGCCCGCTGCCCGCGCAGCGCTGGCGGCTGGCCTCGACTCGCCCGCCCATGCGTATCTCCTGGCGGGCCCGCGAGGCGCCGGCAAGCGAGTCGCGGCGCGGGCGTTCGCCGCCGAGCTGCTCGACCGCCGGCGCCGTCGACGCCGAGGACGCACGGCGCCGGGCGCTCGCCGATCCCTCTCCACACCCCGACCTGGTCTGGCTCGCTCCGCAGGGGACCCAGCACCTGGTCGACGAGATCAGAGGGCGGGTGATCAACGCCGCTGCCTATCGGCCCTTCGAGGCAGACCGTCGCGTCTTCGTGATCGAAGCGGCGGACGCGATGGCCGACGAGAGCCAGAATGCGCTTCTGAAGACGCTCGAGGAGCCGGCCTCCTTCGTCCACCTGATCCTGATCAGCGCCGAGCCGGGCGCCCTGCTCGAGACGGTGCGGTCGCGCTGTCAGTCGATCCGATTCGCCCCGCTCGGCGACCAAGCCGTCGAGGATCGGCCTGGCCGAGCTCGGACTGGGCGAGAGCGCGCTCGAGCGCCGCGCCGCGGCGCGGCTCGCGGGCGGCGACCCCGACCGCGCCGCCTTCCTGCTTACCGCCGGGGGGCGCGAGCTTCGCGTTGCGGCGCAGGCGTGCGTCGACGGAGCGCTGGGTGGCGAGCTCGGCGAAGCTCCCTGGGCCGGCCTGCTGGAGGCGGCCGAGGCGGCGGGATCGCGGGCCCGAGAGGAGGCCGAGGAGCGGATGGCCGAGCACGAGCAGGTAACGGCCCCGCGGACACGCGGGCGCGAAGCCGAGGAAGGCGCGCGCCGGGTCGCGCGGCGGGCCCGGACCGAGGCGCTCGACCTGGGCCTGGCGTTGATCGCGGCCGCGCTTCGCGACCTCGCCGCGGCCGCCGAGGGCGCCGAGGACCTGCTGCTGAACGTCGATCGGGCCGAGGAGATCCGGTCGGATGCAAGAGACCTCGACGCCCGCCGCGCCCGGCGTGGGGCCGAGCTGGCGATCGACACTCGCCGCCGCCTCCAGGTAAACGTCGCCGAGGAGCTCGCGGTCGAGGCGCTTGTCTTTCGCCTCGAAGCGCTGTTAGCGCACGCTTAGACTCTTCGCATTGTGAGCGGCACGACGGCGATCGGGCAGCCCGCGAAAGCGAGCGGAACGCGGCGACCGTTCGGGGTCCGCCTCTACCTGACGCTCGCGTTTGCGGCCGTGGCGCTGATCGCCGCCGGCTTCTCGTACGTCCTGATCAGCGGGTCGAGCAATGATGCCGCGAGCGAGCGCGCGGCCGACATCACGGTCGGGCGAACGGTGCGGCTGGCGGATCGAATCGGCGCCCACCCGGTCGGCCGCGGCCGACGCCGAGATCGAGTCGATCAGCGATCCCGGCTACTCGGCGTGGGTGTTCGACGGCAAGGGCCATCGGCTGACCTCGACCGTCTCCCGCGGAGTTCATCTGAGCACCGTTCCGGACCGCGCCATGGCACTGAACGTCGCCCTGAGGGGCTCGCGCGCGGTCGACCGCTGGCCGATTCGGTGACCCTCGTATCGGCCCCCGTGTTTCGCAACGGGCGCCTGTCCGGGGCGTTGGTCGCCAGGGCGGAGCGCCCGCAGGAGATCGCGCAGGCGATCGAGGCGCTTCGCGGCGATCGCTTCACGGCGGCGGCCGTGGCTCTCGCGGTCGCGATCGTGGTCGGGTTCCTGATCGCGACCGCGATCACCTCGCGAGTCAAGCGGCTCGCCGCAAGCGCCGCGCGGATCCGCGAGGGCGGGCTCGACGAGCCGCTGCAGGGGACCGGCGGGCGCGACGAGATCACCGAGCTGGGGACGGCGCTCGAGGCGATGCGGGTCGCGTTGCGCGAGACGTTCGGGGCGCTCTCGTCGGAGCGGGACCGGCTTTCGGCCATATTCGACGCCCTCGACGAGGCCGTGATGGTGGTCGGCGTCGATGGCGAGGTGAGGTTCGCCAACCCGGCCGCGGAGCCGGTGATCGGGTCGGACGGCAAGGCAATCGACGCGATCGTGCCCTGGCTTCGGCGGGCGTCCGCGCGGGGGTCCGTGGAGCAGGATGGGCTCAGGATCCATGACCGCGTGTACGCGATCGGAGCCCGCGAGCTGCCTGCCGAGAACGCGGTGCTGGTGGTCGTCCGCGATCGAACGACCGCGCTTCGGCGCGAGCTCGCCGAGCGAGAGTTCGTCTCCAATGCGGCCCACGAGCTTCGCAACCCGATCGCCGGCATCTCGGGGGCGATCGAGGTGTTGCGCGCCGGCGCCAAGGACGACCCCGAGGCCCGGGATCACTTCCTCGGGCGCCTCTCCGACGACGCCGAGCGTGTCAGCCGCCTGACCGATTCCCTGCTTGTGCTGGCGAGGATCGAGGCCGGTGGCGGGGGCAGCACCGAGGCGATCGGGGTGGGAATCGTGATCGAGGAGGCCGCCCAGGCGGTCGCGCCCCCCGATGGCCTGCGAGTCGAGATCGAGGTCGAGCCCGATTTGGCGGCCGAGGCCGACGCCGTCCTTCTGCGCCAGGTCCTGATCGGGCTGTTGACCAACGCGTTCAAGAACACGGAGGCGCCCGGCGTCGTTACGCTTCGCGCCCGTCGGCAGAGACAGTGAGGTCCTGATAGAGGTCAGCGACACAGGCAGCGGAATCGCCCCAGAAGAGGTGGAGCGCATCTTCGAGCGCTTCTATCGCGGCTCGGGCTCGCTCGAGCAGGAGGGATTCGGCCTCGGCCTGTCGATCGCGAGACGGATGGTCGACGTGATGGGGGGACGGATCGGCGTCGAGTCCGAGCTCGGGGTGGGCAGCACGTTCTGGATTCGGCTGCCGGTCGCCGCGCCAGCCGCGACGCCGGTCGCATGATCGCAATGACCGACGGCAGGATCCTGATCGCGGACGACGAGCCTTCCGTGCGCGATGCGGTGGGCTACGCCCTCGAGCAGGAGGGATTCAACGTCACGCTCGCCGAGGACGGTGACGACGCCGACCGCAAGCTCGGCGACGAAGCACCCGGCTTCGACCTCCTGATCCTCGACATCATGATGCCCGGGCGCAGCGGCCTCGACATCTGCCGCGAGGTCCGGGCCCGGAGCCCCGTCCCGATCATCCTTCTGACGGCCAAGGACGCCGAGGTCGACAAGGTCGTCGGCCTCGAGGTCGGCGCCGACGACTACGTGACCAAACCGTTCTCGGTACGCGAGCTGCTGGGCCGGGTTCGCGCCCAGCTGCGACGCCGAGAGCTCGATCGGAGCTCGTCCGCCCGCGAGGGAAAGCGGATCGAGGCGGGCCCCGTGAGGATCGACCTCGCCCGCCATCTGGTGACGATCCGGCGGGCGCCGGTCAACCTGACCCGCTCCGAGTTTCAGGTCCTCCGGCTGCTCGCCGAGCGCCCGGGTCAGGTGTTCAGTCGCCGCGAGATCATGGAGGAGCTGTGGCAATCAGAGTTCTCGGGCGACGTCCGAGCTTGCGACGTCCACATCTCCAATCTGCGACAGAAGATCGAGCGTGACCCGCAGGACCCCGAGCTGGTGTTGACCGTGCGCGGCATCGGGTACCGGCTGGCCGAGGACGCCGCCGCTTAAACTTGCCCGCGGCGCCGGCGTAGCTCAGCTGGTAGAGCACTTCACTCGTAATGAAGGGGTCCCCGGTTCGAATCCGGGCGCCGGCTTGCGCCTGGTTGCCGTCGCGGCGCTCGCGCAATAGGGTGACGGGAGCCAACGCGTACAGGAAAGGAAGAAGCAGCATGGCGCAGGACAACGTGGACGTAGTCCAGAGTGCCTGGGACGCATTCGCCCGCGGCGACATCGAGGCGGTGCTCGACACGATCGCTCCGGCGGCCGAGACGCGTGTTCCCGAGACTCTTCCCTGGGGCGGCACCTATGCCGGCCCGGATGGGTTCGGTGATTTCATTGCCAGGCTGAACGACAACTTCGAGCAGTTCAGCGTCACGCCGGACAAGGTCCTTGGCGCCGACGACAACCACGTGATCGTCACGGTGAAGGTCAAGGGACGGACCAAGCGGGGGAACACGATCGAGAACCGCGCCGTCTGGATCTATCAGCTGCGCGACGGCAGAATCGCCGACGCCGAGACGTTCGGCGACACCGCCCAGGTCCTTCAGGCGCTCGGCTGAGCCTCTCGGTAGTCATCGTCACCCACGACCACCGCGACGCGGTGCGCCGGGCGCTGCCCGAGCTGGTCGCTCAGCTCAAGCCCGACGACGAGTTGATCGTGGTCGACAACGACTCCTCCGACGGCACCTCCGACGCCGTTCGAGAGCTGGCCCCGGCGGCGAACGTGATCGAGGCGGGCTCGAACCTCGGGTTCGCCGTCGGGCTGCAATCTGGGGGCGAGGGAGGCCTCGACAGCGCTGCTTCTGTTCCTCAACCCCGACGCGATCCCGCTCGAGGGCTTCCGGGACGCGATCGAGCTGCCGCTGGCCGAGAGTCGCGGCTGGGCGGCGTGGCAGGGACTCGTTACGGCCGAAGGGGGAAGCGTGATCAACACGAGGGGCGGCGTCGTCCACTTCACGGGGATCGCCTGGGCGGGCGGGGCCGGCGAGCCCCTGGACGCCGAAGCGGCCGATGGCCCCGACCTTGCGCGATCGCGAAACGGCGACGGGCAAGGCCCTCGGCCTCGTCGCTCGAGCCGGGCTTCGCCTCCGGCGCCTGCCTGGCGATTCCGCGCGCCGAGTTCGATCGGCTCGGCGGCTTCGCCGAGGACTACTTCCTGTACCACGAGGACGTCGACCTCTCGCTGCGGGCCCGCCTCGACGGCGGGCGGCTTGGCGTGGCGGAGGGGGCGCGCGTGGATCACGATTACGACTTTGCGAAAGGGCCGGTCAAGTGGCGACGCCTGGAGCGCAACCGGTGGGCGACCATCATCCGTACCTACCCCACGACCCTGCTCGCGCTCGTGCTCCCCGGGCTCGTGCTCACGGAGCTGGCGCTGATCCCGATCTCGATCGCTGGAGGCTGGTTCGGCTCGAAGCTCGGCGCATGGTGCGACCTGACGCGCTCAGCCGCGGCGCCTGGCGGGGCAGCGTCGCCGGATCCAGGCGACGCGGACGATTCGGGCCGGGGAGTTCGCCGCAGGGTTGACAGCCGACCTCGACTCCCCCTACCTGGGCGCCGCGGCCGAGTCCCGGCCGGTGCGGGCGTCGCTTCGTGCCTATTGGTCGGTCGTCGCGCTGCTGCTCGGCGGCGGTCGCTCTGCCACCCGCGGCTGAGCCTCGCCGGCGACGCCTCCGTTCCCCGATGCCTCGCGAGCCGTCCGCGCCTCGGCGTCGAGCCGGGCGACCTCCTGGGCCAGGATCTTGGTCTCCTCCGAGAGCCGCGAGGTGGCGATCGAGAAGTGGAGCAGGAGCACGAACACGACGCCGAGCGCGGTCAGGAAGAGCGCGTTGGGCGGCGAGTGGACCCCCACCGCATCGGCCAGGGTCTTGAGCCCGTCGCGCCACACTGCGAGCCCCAGCATCCCCACCGCGGCCAGCATCCAGAGCAGCGCGTAGCGCTCGACCAGGCGGCGCCGGCGGACCAGCTCGAGGACGACCCCGAGGAAGATCGCCGCGACCAGCACGGCGACGATCTGGGCCTTCGTCCCGACCTCGTGGGCCGCGGCGGCAGCTCGATCATCCCGCCGCACCGCCGGTGGTCGCTGGGCCGGAGGCGGGCGGCTCGACCAGCTCGTCCTCGGCGGGCTCCTCGACGGGCGTGGGGCGGCGGCGGAACAGGCCGACGAACAGCGCCAGGAGCACCTTCGCCATGTAGTAGGCGCTCCGGGGGTAGTCGATCGAGCTGCGGCCGAATCCGCGGGCGTTCATCCGGACCGGGACCTCGTGGATCCGCAGGCGGTGGTAGTGGAGCATCAGGATCGCCTCGACCTCCGGATAGTCATGGGGGTAGTCACGGGCGAACAGCTCGATGCCGCGGCGATTGGTCATCCGAAACCCGGAGGTGGGGTCGGTGATCCGCTGGCGGCAGATCGCCGTCAGGACGACCGAGAAGATCAGGTTGCCGACCCGGCGGCCGAACGGGACCTTGTACCCGGGGTCGCCCCGAAAGCGGCTGCCGCACACCATGTCGGCCTCGTCGCCGGAGGTCTGGAGCTTGGCCAGCAGGTCGGGAAGGTGGGCCGGCTTGTGCTGTCCGTCGCCGTCCACCTGGGCGGCCACGTCGTAATCGTGGCGCAGCGCGTACTTGAACCCCGACTGCATCGCCCCCCCGATCCCGGTGTTGAAGGGGTGGCGGAGGACCAGGGCTCCGCCGGCTTCGGCCTCGGCGGCGGTCGCGTCTCGAGATCCGTCGTCGACGACCACCACGTCGAAGCCGGGTGCGTGCCGCTGGATCTCGCGCACCACGCGACCGACCATTCCCTGCTCGTTGTAGGCGGGAACGATCGCGAGCTTGCGGAGATCGGATCCGTTAGGGGCCATCGCGGCTGCGAGAGCGGTCCGCCGGCGAGACGCCCTCGGGCACGCCAGGTTAGCGTTCCGGACCACTGAAAACCGGTGCCGCGGCGGACATCCGGCGGCTGACCCCGCCCTCTCGCGCCGCCGGCCACCCCTCACCGCGACCGAGGACGGAAGGATCGGCGCTCGGCAGGGTTCTGGGCCCGTCGCACGTATCAGTGGGCGTGTCCGCACAGCGCCGAAGCAGCTTCGACCCGGTCGCGGGAGGACGCGCGCATCGTCGCGATGAGGCGGCGGTCGAGTTCAACCGCATCGTCGCGTTCAGCGACGGGGTGTTCGCGATCGCGATCACGCTTCTCGTCCTCGGCCTGACGATCCCCGCGGGCCGACCCGATCTGACCGGGACCCTGCTGGGCCAGGAGGCCGACCTTCTCGCCTATGTGATCAGCTTCGCCGTGGTCGGCCGGGTGTGGATCGCTCATCACCGGTTCTTCGCCTCGCTGGAGCGCTTCGACGGAACGCTGATGGGCCTCAACCTGGTCTACCTGGCATGCGTGGTGTTGATCCCCTTCACCTCGGCCGTGCTGGGCGACTACGAGGGTCAGACCGCCGCGGTGATCCTCTACGCGATCAACCTGATCTGCGTCAGCATCGCCTTTCAGGCGCAGATCGTGTACGCCTACCGCAACGATCTGGTCTGGCCCGAGGCGCGCGAGTTCGAGCATCGAATGGCCGGGCCGGCGAACCTGCTCGTCGCCGCAGTGTTCTTGGTCTCGATCCCGATCGCTTTCGTCAACACCACCGTCGCCGTCGTCCTGTGGATCGCGGTCTTCGCGGTCGGCAAGCGGCTCGAGGACCGGCTGGCGTCACTTCGAGGAGGCCGGCGCGCCGGCTCGTGAGCCTCACTCGTCGCCGCGGCGGCGCAGGATCTCCTCGCGCTCGGCGAGCCGGTTCTTCCGGCGAAGCTCGGCCTCGCGCTGGCGGCGCTCCTGCGCTTCGGAGTCGACGAGGAGCGGCGGGACCGGGGTCGGGGTGCCGTTCTCGTCGACCGCGACCATGGTCAGGTAGGCGGTCGAGGTGTGGCGGCGCTCGCCGGTGAACGGGCTCTCGGCCTCGACCCGCACGCCCACCTCCATCGAGGTTCGCCAGGCGGCATTGACGCTCGCGGTGCAGGTCAGGAGCTCGCCGACGTTGACCGGGCCGATGAACGTCATCCGGTCCATCGCCGCGGTCACGATCCGTCCGCGGCAATGTCGGATCGCGGCGATCCCGGCGGCCTCGTCACAGAGCTTCATCACCACACCGCCATGGACGAAACCGGCCGAGTTGGCATCGCCGATGCTCATCCACTCGACCAGCAGCGCCCGCGAGTCCGAGGCTGGTTTCGGCTCCATGGCGGGTCGATCCTAGTCACCGGCGCACGCGTCTAGCCTTGGGCCATGCCGGGGACTCTCTCCGCGATCGAGGCAGCGGTGGTCGGATGCCGCCGCTGCCCCCGCCTGGTCGATTGGCGCGAGGCGGTGGCGGCCGATCCGCCCCGGCGCTACAGAGGGCAGGCCTACTGGGCGCGGCCGTTGCCGGGGTTTGGCGACCGGCGAGCCCGGATCGTGCTGGTGGGCTTGGCGCCCGCCGCCCACGGCGCAAACCGGACCGGGCGAATGTTCACCGGCGATCGCTCGGGTGAGTGGCTCTACGCCGCTCTTCACCGAGCCGGACTGGCGAGCCGGCCGCTCTCAGAGGGCCGCGACGACGGGCTGCGGCTGCACGACGCGTACGTGACCGCCGTCAACCGCTGCGCCCCGCCGAGCAACCGCCCGACTCCGCTCGAGCGCGACAACTGCCTCCCGTTTCTGGTCGCCGAGCTCCGCGCGCTCGAGCGGGCGGCGGTCATCGTTGCCCTGGGCTCCTTCGCGTGGGAGGGCGCGCTCCGCGCGATGCGGGAGCTGGGCTACGCGATCCCGCGCCCGAAGCCACGGTTCGGGCACGGCGCCGAGGCGGCCGTCGGCCCCCTGACGCTGATCGGCTGCTACCACCCCTCGCAGCAGAACACCTTCACGGGGAAGCTCACCGAGCCGATGCTCGACGCCGTCCTGGCGAGGGCCCGCGAGGCGGTTGAGGGTCGGAGATCGCCCTCGGAGCGGCGTGATCCGAGGCCCCAGCGGGGATACTGAGGCGACGATGTTCCCGCTCAACGTTCCGAACGTCCTCACCCTCCTGCGCATCCTGGCGGTGCCGGTGATCGTCGTGGCGCTGCTCGGCGAGACGCCCAACGGCGACGCTCTCGCGGCCGGGGTGTTCGCGCTCGCGGCGTTCACCGATGGCCTCGACGGCTACATCGCGCGGCGTCGTCAGGACGTCACCACGTTCGGGAAGCTCGTCGATCCGCTGGCGGACAAGCTGCTGATCGTCGCGGCGCTGGTCTCGCTGGTCTCGCTGGGGCGTCTCGCCGCCTGGGTGGCGATGGTGATCATCGCCCGGGAGCTGGCGGTGACCGTCCTTCGCGCCGTGGCGGTCGAGCAGGGTGTGGTCATCTCGGCGAGCTGGCTCGGCAAGCTGAAGACGGTGCTCCAGGTCGCGGCCGTGTTCGCGCTGATCATCTGGAATCCCGTCCCCGACCTCGGTCGACGTGCTCGTCTACGTCGCGGTGGCGGTGACGGTGATCTCGGGGGTCGACTACTTCTTCGGGCTGCGCAAGCGGCTGGACGAAGAAAGGGAGCGGCGAACGGCCGCGAAGGGCGGGCGGCGAACGGCTGCGAAGCCGGAGGCCGGGTAGCGCCCCGACATTCGGCTGCGCTCAGCCCGCTAGGTGCTGCAGGGAGCCTCGAGCCACTCGCGCTCGGTCATGTGGTGGCGGGAGTGCTCGCCGCTCTCGAGCTCGGCGACGATCTCCGACAGTAGCCCCGAGCGCTCCGCGAGCACCGAGTGGCGGTGGATCGTCTCGAGGTTCTCCTGGCGGGCGAGGACGAAGCCGCCGTCGCCGAGCTGCGGGTAGGCGTCGGCGACCCGGCGGACCATCTCGCGCACGCAGTCCTCGACGAAGCGCGGATTGCGGTGGGCCTTCTCGACCACCTCGACCTCGTCCGAGCGCTTCATCAGCTCGTAGATCTCCGAGCTCATCGACTGCTCGACGATGTCGGAGGAGGTCGCGGGCGTCGACGTCGAGCTCGACGCCCTCGGGCCGTCCGATGTGAAGCGAGCCGATCCCGCGCTGGTTGTGGGTGGCGACCGGGACGGCCGCGAGCACGCGCTCGATCTCGTCGTCGGTGAAACCGTCGGCGGCGAGTCGCTCGCGCGAGCGGCCGGCCACCAGCTCCTGGGCGCAGGGACAGGCGGTCATCCCCTGCGCCTCGACGCCGGTCAGGGTGCGCGTGCCGCGCTCGGATACGACGGCCGCGCCGCGCAGCGTGTAGATCTCCTGCGTTGGCAGGCCGGATGCCGGGGTCGGCACGGTCTCCGGATAGCGGGCCGCGATCGTCACCTCGGCGCGAAGGCCGTCCTGCTGCTCGCGGACCTGGGTCGCGATGTGAGCGGCGAGCTCCTCGGCGCGGAGCGTCTCGCTGAGGACGACCTGGTCGATCGCCTCGTTGACGACCTCCTCGAAGCGGGACATGTGGACCCCCGCCTGGCGCGGGTTGAGGTCGACGAAGCACTCGAGCTCGGCGAAGAAGTAGCTGCCGGCCGGATCCCCGGCGGGGACCGCGGATCCTCCGTCGCCGGTCGCCGGGCCGTGGCCGCCGACTCGGATCACCTTCTCGATTCCGCGAACTCCGACCCGCGTCAGGCTGACCTCGGTTCGCGGCCGAGCCGCCTGGACGTCGAGGGTTGGAACTGGCGCTTGGCGCGTCTCGCTCATCTGGTCGTGATGATCCGCTTCAGGGAAATCGGGCCGGCAAGCACGAGCTCGAACCAGCTCGCCGACGCTGTTGAGGCAAGGTTAACGAGGTGGGAACGCTTGTCGCCTGGGGTTCGCCGGCCCCTTATACTTCGCGCGGCCCGGACCCCGAGCGTCAGGAGAGGTAGGGGCGGGGAGTGTCCAAGAAGGGAGACGTGCTGCTCACGCGCGAGGCTGGCGGCCAGTCGACCGCCCAGGACGTCGACGCTGAGGAGTCCGGCGGAGCTGAACGGCGACCTGCCGGCTCCAGCATTCCGACGAGCTGCGGTCGCTGATCCTCCAGGGGCGCGAGCACGGCTACTTGACGTTCGAGCAGATCGCGGGGACGCTCGAGGAGGTCGAGGTCACCAAGGAGCAGGTGCGCGACCTGCACGCCTATCTGATCGAGCACGGCGTCGACGTGATCGCCGAGGACGGCCTGACCGCCTACAAGGAGGCGAAGGAGTCGGGGCAGCCGGGCGCGTCGAAGAAGCCGGAGCTCGACCTCACGGTCGAGCCGAGCCTCGACTCGCTTCGCCTGTACCTGCGCTCGATCGGCCGGGTGGAGCTGCTGACCGCCGACCAGGAGATCGACCTCGCGAAGCGGATCGAGAAGGGCGACATGGTCGCGAAGCGCCACATGGTCGAGGCGAACCTGCGGCTGGTCGTCTCGATCGCGAAGGGCTACCTCGGCCGGGGACTCGGCTTCCTCGACCTGATCCAGGAGGGCTCCCTGGGGCTGATCCGGGCGGTCGAGAAGTTCGACTACCGGCGTGGCTACAAGTTCTCGACCTACGCGACCTGGTGGATTCGCCAGGCGGTCACCCGGGCGATCGCCGACAAGGCGCGGACGATCCGCATCCCGGTCCACATGGTCGAGAAGCTGAACCGCGTCACGCACGTCGAGCGTCAGCTGGTCCAGCGCCTGGGGCGCGAGCCCGAGCCGGTGGAGATCGCCGCCGAGCTGAAGATCTCGGCGCAGGAGGTTCGCGACATCCTCCGGGTCGCCCAGATGCCGGTCTCGCTCGAGAAGCCGATCGGCGACGAGGAGGAGTCCGAGCTCGGGGACTTCGTCGCCGACGAGACCAGCGAGGAGCCGTTCGAGAGCGCGACCGAGAACCTCCAGCGCGAGGACATCCAGCGGGCGCTGGACGCGCTGCCCGAGCGCGAGCGCCAGGTGATCGAGTTGCGGTACGGGCTGCGCGGCCACGAGCCGCTGACCCTCGAGGAGGTCGGGCGGGCCTTCGGCGTCACCCGCGAGCGGATCCGCCAGATCGAGAACAACACGCTGAAGAAGCTGAAGCAGCTTCCGGAGGCGCAGCGCCTTCGCGAGCTCGCTTGAGCTAGACCGGCTCGCTCGTCGGCCACGTCGGACCGGAGCGAGTGCCGAGGGGCCCTGTCTGAGCAGATCTCGCGCATCTGCTCGACGTCGAAGATGTGCGGCTCGGTCGTCTCGACGAACTCCGACAGCTCGGATGCGAAGCGACTCAGGCTCGTCGAGCTGCGGCCAGTGGCCCGCGCCCGGGCATCTCGACCAGGCGACTCCCGGGGATCAGCCGACGGGCGTCCCGGCCGTGGCGACGGGGAATGATCGGGTCCTCCGTGCCCCAGATCAGAAGCGTCGGAACGTTCTCCGCCAGATAGAGGCGGTCGGTGGCGTTGACCCGCTGGCCGCCCAGGTCGATCACTCCGCGCAGCGTGTGGACGAACGCGTCACGCGCGCCATGCTCGGCGAGCGACGCATAGCCTCGCGCGGCCTCGACCAGGTCGGGGCCGGCCTTGAGCGCCGACGCGCTCGAGGAACTCGGCGACCGCCGAGCCGGCGCGCACGGCCCAGCCCGGAGTGATCAGCGGAAGCACGAGCTCGGAGCCCGGGAGCGCCGCCGCCCGAAGCAGGGGATGGACCTCCTTGCCCAGACCGCCACTCGACACCAGGACCAGGCGCTCGCAGTACTCGGGGAACTGGTAGGCGAACTGGAGCGCGATTCCACCGCCGAGCGAGTGTCCGACGACGGTCCCGCGCTCGAGACCGAGTACCCCAAGCAGGTCGCGGGCGCCGCTGGCATAGGCGCCGAGGGAGTAGTCGCCGCGCGGCTTCGCCGAGCGTCCGTGGCCGAGCAGATCGGGGGCGACCACCGTGAAGCGATCCGATAGCCGGGCCATCGTGTCCACCCAGACGTGCGAGGTGGAGGTGATCCCGTGAAGGAGGACGATCGCCGGCCCTTCGCCGGCCATTCGGAAGCCGACCCGGTGGCCGTGGAGGGGAATGTGCTGAACGGGAAATTCGCGCTTCATTCTTCGATACCCCTACCCTGGGACGAGGTGACCGTAACATCGATTTGATGAGACAGTCGGCGATGTACGATGATCGTGTGGCCCGTTCGGCCGAGCAGTCCACCAGGAGGAACGGGGCCGATGCGGCGTCGATGACGATCGACGAGCTCGCCCGGCGGTACGGGGATGACGGTGCGCAACATCAGGGCCCATCAGTCGCGGGGTCTCGTGCCGCCCCCCGAGGTTCGAGGGAGAACCGGGTACTACGGCGCCGAGCACCTGGAGCGGATCGAGCTGATCAAGGAGCTCCAGGCGGACGGGTTCAACCTCGAGGCGATTCGGCGACTGCTCGACGGAGCGGGCGGCTCGAGCCGCGAGGTCCTGAGCTTTTCGCGCGCGCTCCGCGCCCCGTTCGAGGACGAGGAGCCCGAGGTCGTCGATGGTGATGAGGTGATCGAGCGCTGGGGCGGAGCAGTCGATCCCCCACTGATCGCGCAGGCCGAGAAGCTCGGTCTGATGCGCCCGCTGCCGGGCGGGCGGATCGAGATCATCAGCCCGCGGCTGCTGCAGGCGGGCGCGGAGCTGGCAGCGCTGGGCGTTCCCCCGGCGGCGGCGCTCGAGGTCGCCTCGAAGGTGCGGACTCATGCGCGGGCGATCGCCGGCGTGTTCGTCTAGCTGTTCCTGGACAGCGTCTGGAAGCCGTTCAACCGCGCCGGCCGCCCCGAGGAGGATTGGCCGAAGGTTCGCGATGCCCTGGAGCGCCTGCGCCCCCTGGCCTCCGAGGCGGTGCTGGCGATCTTCCAGCAGGTGATGAGTGAGGCGGTCGAGGAGGCGACGGCCCGCGACGTCCAGCGGGCGCTGCGGGAGCCGCACAAGCGGCGCAGCTCAAAGAGGCGGACCCGTAGCCGCAGATAATCCGCGCCGCTTCTGAGCTATCCGATGACCGCTGCGCGAGCGTCCGCCCGCGCAAGCTGGGACCGAATGCCCGAGGTACGCGTGAGTGGGGGAGGCAGGATTCGAACCTGCGAAGGCAGAGCCATGGCGTTTACAGCGCCACCCCGTTGACCGCTTGGGTACTCCCCCGCGTCGAGTCGATTCTAATTTGGGCTGCAGACCCTCGCCAATAGGTGACCGCATGCGGATGCGCACTCCCACCCACGGATCGCTCTGCGGCGGTCGAGGTTCGACCCGGCCCCGGGCTGAACTGCAACCAGCTGATATTGGCTAGGCGCCCTCGCCCGCCCGGCCGACCAGCCTGCGACATCACGACCTGCGATCGGGTGCGGATCACCTGGCCGTCCTTCTGCAGGTCCATGATCAGCCGCTCGAGCGCCCCGTTGTCCTCGGTCCGGACGCGGGCGATCGCGTCGGCCTCGCCGGTGACGCTCCATGCCTCGACCACCTCGGGGTGCTCATGCAGGGTCTTCGCCACCCGGTCAAGGGTCGTCCCCGCCTGGAAGAAGAGCTCCACGAGCGCCTCGGTGTTCCAGCCCATCGCCCCGTGGTCGATGACCGCCGTGAACCCCTCCAGGGCGCCGCTGCCACGCAGGCGATCGACGCGCCGCTTCACGGACGGCGCTGAGAGGCTCACACGCGCGGCGATGTCGCCGTAGGTGCGGCGCCCGTCCTCGACCAGCAGCGAAAGAATCTTGCGATCAATGTCGTCCATATGGCGAATCATTGCGCAATTACGGTGATGATCGGGGATTGACGCGGACGATTGCGGTCCGTACCGTTGAAGACCGGCCACACGAGGAGGGAATGCAGATGCTCACCCAGCCGAAGGTCGCCCGGATCCTCTTCGACGAGTCCCACTCCGAGGCGTGGACGATCCGTCGCGACCTGGCCGAGCAGATGCAGCCGGCCCACCCGGAGGACTCCTCATATGCGGCCGCCGCCGAGCAGCTTGCCGCCCGCGACTTCGAGGTCGCGCCGAACGAGGACCGCCCCCTTACCCGCGAGACGCTCGCGGGCGCCGACGTCCTGGTGATCGCCCATCCATCCGATCCGAAGTGGGAGGCGACCGTGAACGACCGCGCCCCCCGCCTCTCCGACACAGAGCTCGACGCGATCGAGGAGTTCGTGCGCGGCGGCGGCGGCTTGATCGCCATGGGCGAGACCGAGCAGGCGAAGTACGGAAACAACCTGAACGACCTGCTCATCCGCTTCGGGATCGAGATCGAGAGCCGGACCGTGCAGGACTACGAGCATCACCACTCCGCCCCGTCCTGGATCCTCGCCCAGCTCGGTGACGTCCCCCTCGACGGTCGCTCGAACGGCGAGAGCGCCACGCCCGCCGACGGCGCGCCAACCGGCGGGGACGCCGCGGTCGACCTCTCGACCCGCGTCGAGCGAGCCTGCTTCTACCGGGCCGGAACCCTGGCCCTCCACAACGGCGCGCGGGCGATCGCGCGGACACATCCGACCGCCTCGCCACCCGGCGCTCCCCTGGCGGCGGTCGTCGAGCACGGCGCCGGGCGGGTCGTCGTCCTCGCCGACTCCGATCTGTTCGGCGACGACTGCCTCGCTGAGCTCGACAACGAGACCCTGTGGCTGAACCTCGTCTACTGGGTCGCGCAACCCGCCTTCGCCGGCGTCGAGACGGTCACCGACTCCCGGGCTCGCTCCGACCCGAACTGGGCAGAGCTGAAGCGGGCCGTCGAGGAGCTGCGCTCGACCCAGGAGCCCGACGGCTCAGTCGACACTTCCGCCCACGACGCCGGCCGGATCGCCGAGCTGGTCGAGGCGATCGCCGGAGCGCGAGCCGGCCTGGCATCTCACTTTCCGCACCAGCAGGCCTACCTCGAGGCGCTCGCAGTCGACCTGCGCGAATGGGTCGACGTCGGGGTACGGCAAGCCCGACTTTGACCGCTCCACCGAGGCATTTCGCCCCGAGCGCCAGCGCCGGGACGGGATCGAGCACTTGGTGGTCTTCCCCATGTACAAGCAGAACGCGTCGCGCGACACCTGCTTCGAGGCCCTCATCGTCCGTGTCCCGTGGCCCGAGTTCGTCGCCGAGCTGGAGCGCTCCGGCTACGACAACCCGAAGTTCGTCCCGGTCAACCTCGTCGACTACACCTCGGGATACGACTCCGAGTGCGCGGTCCTCTTCCCCGAGACATTCTCCACGGCGGAGCGCGCACCGAGCCACTTCGGCGGCATCTTCTGCGATCGCGAGGCTGAGCGCTTCCGCCGCGTCTGCGCCGCGGCCGCCGAGTTCCTGGGCCTCAAGCTGCCGCCGGACGCGGCCTGCCTTCTGACATCACCCGAGCTCTCGATGGACGCCTACATCGTCTGGGACCTGATCCACGACCGCACCCACATGCACGGCGATCTGCCGTTCGACCCGTTCATGATCCGTCAGCGAAGCCCATACTGGATGTACTCGCTCGAGGAGCTTCGTTGCGATCTGACCGCGTTCGCCGAGTCGGTGAAGCTCGAGCGCCAGGGGTTCGCGTTCGCGCGCTACGTGCAGTACGCGATCCTCTTCGATCGCCTGTTTCGCTTTCCGGTCACCGGCGACCGCACTCGGAACTACGACGGCCTCGGCGGCCAGCTCCTGTTCGCCTTCCTCCACAGGGAGGGCTACCTGCACTGGACCGACAATCGGCTCACGATCGAGTGGGAGCGGATCGCCGACGGGGTCGAGGCCCTTCGCGCCAAGGTCCAGGACCTCTACCACTCGGGCATCGACCGCTCGAAGCTCGGTCAGTGGATCGCGGCTCACGATCTCGTCGCCGCCTACGTGCCGCCCACCGATGGCTCGGCGTGGGCGCGCGAGCGGCGCGCGCTCCCGGAGGTCTCCGAGCCGAAGGAGCTGGTCGACCTGGTCAAGGACGACGAGTTCCCGCTCAGCCTCTTCTACACCCAGCTCTCCGAGCGGCTCGACGGGGTGCTGAGACGGCCCGACGACGCGCTCTAGAAATCGGGGAGAATCTCCGCGGCATGGGCGAGCTTGATGGACGCGTGATCGCGATCGCCGGCGCGGCAGGCGGCCTCGGCCCTGCTGTGATCCAGCGGCTGGTCGATGAGGGGGCGACGATCGCCGCGACGGACGTCTCGCAGGAACGGCTCGACCAGCTGGGCTCTGATCTGGTGTTGTCCGACAGGCGCTACGACGGACGGGCGGTCGACCTCCTCGACGCCGACGCGGCTCGAAGCTGGGCCGAGGACCTGAGCGTGCGATTCAGCGGCGTGGACGCCCTGCTGCACCTGGTCGGAGGCTGGCGCGGGGGAGAGCCGCTGGCGAATGCGCCGCTGTCCGATTACGACTGGCTTCATGACCTGCTCGTCCGCACGGTCCAGCACACGACCCGTGCCTTCTGGGGCGCCCTCACCGCAAGCGACCATGGACGCTTCGTCCTTGTCAGCTCATCACAGGCGCAGCGGCCCGACGCGACCAACGCCTCCTACGGCGCCGCCAAGGCGGCCGCCGAGAGCTGGACGCTCGCCCTCGCAGACTCCTTCAAGGACTCCCCGGCGACCGCGAACGTGATCGTCGTCAACGCGATCCTCACCTCGCAGATGCGCGAGCAGAACCCGGACAAGGAGTACCCCACCTTCACCACGGTCGAGCAGATCGCCGACGCGATCTGCTTCGTGTGCAGCGACGCCGCCGCGAAGATGAACGGTCAGCGGCTATCACTTCACCCGTGAGCGATCGCCACCCGCGCGGGTTCGCGAGCGACAACAACTCGGGCGGCCACCCTGACGTCCTCGCAGCGATCGCTGCGGCCAACGAGGGCCACGTGGTCGCCTACGGCGACGACGACTACACCGCCGCCACCCGAGATCGCTTTCGTCGACACTTCGGCGAAGGGGCAGAGCCGTTCCTCGTCTTCAACGGCACCGGCGCGAACGTCACCGCCGTCGACGCCCTCACCGAGGCCCACGAGGCGGTGATCTGCACCGAGGTCGCCCACATGCACGTGGACGAGTGCGGGGCGCCCGAGCGGGTCGCCGCCACCAAGCTCCTCACGGTGCCGACCGAGGACGGCAAGCTCGGCGCCGCCGACGTTCGCCGATGGGAGAGCCGGCGGGGGGACGAGCACCAGGCACAGCCGCGGGTCGTCTCGATCACCCAAGCCACGGAGCTGGGCACCGTCTACACGCCGGAAGAGACGGGGGCGATCGCCGACGCCGCGCACGAGCTCGAGATGTACGTGCACGTCGACGGCGCTCGGCTGGCGAACGCCGCGGCCTCGCTCGAGGTGCCGCTTCGCGCCCTGACGACCGATTGCGGCGTCGACGTCGTCTCGTTTGGAGGGACCAAGAACGGGCTCCTGCTCGGCGACGCTGTCGTGTTCCTGCGCCCGGAGCTCGCCGAGAACTTTCGCTACACGCGCAAGCAGCTCGGCCAGCTCGCGTCGAAGATGCGCTTCCTCGCGGTCCAGTTCGACGCGCTGCTGGAGGGAGACCTCTGGCGGGCGAACGCCGCGCACGCCAACGCGATGGCGCGGCGGCTCGCCGGCGCGATCGCCGAGATCGAAGGGGCTGAGATCGCCTACCCCGTCGAGGCCAACGGCGTCTTCGTGACCCTCGCGCATGCGGCCATCGGCCGCCTGCGCGACGCCCTCCCCGCGGCGCTTCCGTTCTACGTTTGGGACGAGGACGCCGGCACGATCCGCCTCATGTGCTCCTGGGACACAACGGAGGAGGATGTGGACGGTCTGGCCTCGGCGGTCGCCGAGGCCATCGGCTGAGGCGTCCCGCTGGGGGCGCCGGGCGACCGCTCGACAGGGCGAAGCGCTCGCCACTGCCTCGCTATCGTGAGCCCCCCGCCCGGATAGCTCAGTTGGTAGAGCACCTCCATGGTAAGGAGGGGGTCGTCGGTTCAAGTCCGACTCCGGGCTCTCGGGAAACCCGCAAAATGGGCGGCTGAAGGCCCTCAGGACCAAGGAGAGAACGGGATGGAGAAGAGCGGGTCGCAGGCAGGCAAGTCTCCCTCTGAGCTGATCGACGCGAGAATCAAGGAGCTGGACGACTGGCGGGGCCAAATGCTCGGCCGGGTCCGCGCGTTGGTCAAGGAAGCCGATCCCGAAGTCGTCGAGGAGTGGAAGTGGAGGGGGGTTCCGGTCTGGTCGCACGACGGGATCATCTGCACGGGCGAGACGTACAAGCAGGTCGTGAAGATGACCTTCGCCAAAGGAGCGTCTCTGGAGGATCCTTCGGGCCTCTTCAACTCCAGTCTCGAGGGGAACACGAGGCGCGCGATCGACTTCCACGAGGGCGAGAAGGTGGACGAGAAGGCGTTGAAGACTCTCGTTCGCGCCGCCGTGACCTTGAACAGGTCCAAGGCCCGAAGCTGATCCACGGGGTGGTTGGGATACGCCGCATGGCCCGATCGACGCTCCGACGCCTCCGGGCCCCTCGGCTTATGGCTCGAACCTGGCGATACCCGATTGCTCCGCCGTCGGAAAGCCCCTGAACTCCCCCCCGACCCAGACCGATCCGTCGGGACCGAGGGCCAGAGCTTGGACCGTGTCGTCGGGTTGCGGATCCCAGCTCGTCGCCGCGCCGCCGGCCGCGTTCAGGGCGGCGAGGTGGCTTCGCGGCTGGCCGCCGATCGCGTCGAAGGCGCCGCCCGCGTACACGATCGAGCCGTCCACACGAAGGGCGTAGACCACCGGCGGCTCGCCGAACGGGACGCTTTCGGCATCGGGGTTCCAACTCGTCGCTCCGCCGCCTGTCGTGTTCACTGCGGCGATGAAGTTGCGGGGCTGGCCGCCGATCCCGGTGAAGTAGCCACCTGCGTAGACCCTCGAACCGGACAGGTTGAGCGCCCACACCTGGGGATTCGGAGGAGTGCCGCCGGTCGCACGGGGGTTCCAGCTCGTCGCCGCGCCGGTCGTGGCGTCGATGACGGCGGCGCAATTTCGGACCTTGCCCCCGATGTGCTCGAAGTTGCCGCCCACGTAGACCTTTGAACCCGAGACCGAGAGGGCATTGATATTCCCGTCGGCGGAGTTCGGGTTCCAGCTCGTCGCCGCACCGGTACTGGCGTCCAGGGCCGCGATGTTGTTGCGGGACTTCCCGCCGATGGTCGCGAAGTAACCGCCCGCGTAGACGGTGGGCCCGGAGACGCGGATGGCCTCGATGAAGCCGATCTCCCCTAGGGGATCCTTGGGGTTCGGGTCCCAACCCCTCACCGCGCCGGTGGTGGCGTCGACGGCGCCGAGGCTGCTCCGGGGCTCGCCCCCGAGGTGGTCGAAAAAGCCTCCGACATAGACGGTCGAGCCGGAGACGGTGAGGTCATAGACGGTGTCCTGGCCGTACTTGCGGAGGGTAGTTGCGTTGGGGTTCCAGCTCTCCAAGGCGCCGGTGGTCGGGTCGAGGGCGGCCAGGTTGTGACGGGCCTCGCCGCCGATCGAGGTGAAGTCGCCTCCGGCGTAGACGGTCGAGCCGGACACCGCCAGAGCGTCGACCTGATCGTTGGCGTTCGGGTCCCAGCCCGTCGCCGCGCCGGTTGTCGCGGAGAGCCCGGCGATGTTGTGACGGCTTTGGCCGCCAATGCGTCCAAACAAGCCGCCGGCGTACACGGTCGAGCCGGAGACGCGCAGGGCGTTGACCACCGTCAGCGTCGGGTTGGAGGGATACTGGACGTTCGGGTTCCAGCTCGTGGCCGCGCCGGTCGTCGGGTTGAGGGCGGCGATGTCATTGCGAGCCATGCCGCCCACGTGATGGAACGTGCCGGCCGCGTAGACCGCCGATCCCGAGGCAGCGAGTGCATAGACGTTGCCGTCGGCGTTTGGATCCCAGCCCGTCGCCGCGCCCGTGGTTGTGTTGAGGGCCGCGATGTGTCTGCGGCTCTTGCCGCCGATCGAGGTGAAGAAACCGCTCGCGTAGACGGTCGAGCCGGAGACGCGCAGCGCGAAGACCTCGCTATTGGGGTTCGGGTTCCAGCTGGCCGCGACCCCCGTGGTGGCGTCGACGGCGGCGATGTTGCTGCGGCTCTTGCCGCCGATCGACGTGAAGAAACCGCCCGCATAGACGGTTGAGCCGGAGACGGCGAGGGCGCGGACCGCCGGCCCATCCGAGAAGCTGCTGCCGGCATCCGGGTTCCAGCTCGTCGCCTCGCCGGTTGACGCGTCCAGAGCTGCGATCGCGCTTCGAGGCTGGCCGCCGATCGAGGTGAAGGCTCCGCCCGCGTACACGGTCGAGCCCGAGACCGCAAGCGCGGCGACGGGAGCATCTGGGTCCGGGCTGAATCCCGGATCGACGTGTCCACTGCTCAGGATGTGGGCCAGGTTGCGGCGGGCGGCCATCCCGACCCGCGTGAAGGACCCGCCGACAAAGAAGCCTCCGGACCCATCGGGCGCCACGGCGAACACTCGGCCGCCTGCGACCTGCGCCAGTCCGCGGCTCTTCCCGGTGGAGGCGTTGATTCCCACCCCTGGGCCCGTCCGTGGCCCGACCTGGGTGAAGTGCCCCCCCAGGTAGATCGCGTTCGCGGTCGGAGCGATCGCGTCCACGGGGCCATTCGTCACGTAGCCATTGGCCGGCTTCGAGCTCAGAGCATGAGCGGAGGCCGCAGCGACGAGCAGGACAACGGCGACCGTCGTCCCAAGCGAGGCGCTCAGGATTCGGCGATGCAAGCTCACGGGCCCTCCTTTGACGATCGCAGTGGCGATCGAGACGAGGCATCCGACACACCCAACCTACACCCGATTGGAAGCGGGGATGCTGCCCACGCGACATCCCCTGGTCGCAACGCCCGCCGATCCATGGCGCGGTTAGCCTATTCCTTCGTGGACTTCTCGCTCACTGACGCTCAGTCGCGATTTCGTCGACGCGATTCGCGACTTCTGCCGCCGCGAATGCGGCACACAGGAGCAGCGCGAGAAGCTGACCAACGGCTACGCCGAGGCCCATAACGACGGCCTCTATCGAAAGATGGCGCGAGCTCGGATGGCTCGGGGTGACGATCCCCGAGGACCTCGGGGGCTCGGGTGGCGGGATGCTCGAGGCGTGTCTGTTCATGGAGGAGACGTCGCGGGGTCTGGCACCGGTCGGTGGCTATGCCACCACCCTGATCGTCGCCGGCGCGACCCAGCGCTTCGGCACCGACGAGCAGAAGCGCGACGTGCTCGGCGGGATCGCGCGCGGCGAGGTCGAGGCGATCGCGATGACCGAGCCGGAGGCGGGCTCCGACGTGGGCTCCCTGACCACGTCGGCCGAGCGGGTGAACGGCGGGTTCGTGATCCGCGGCCAGAAGGTCTTCTGCTCCAACGCTCGGATCGCCCGCCACATCCTGGTCGTCTGTCGGACCAGCAAGGGCGACGACAAGCACCAGGGCCTGTCGATGATCTGGATCCCGACCGACGCTCCGAATCTGCGGATCGACCCGATCGACACGATGGGGGGCCGCGAGACCGCACAGCTCTATCTCGACGAGGTGGAGGCGCCGGCGGACGCCCTGCTCGGGGAAGCTCGACCAGGGCTGGACCCAGCTGATGGCGGGCCTCAACGTCGAGCGCCTGATCCTCGCCGCGACGATGCTGGGGATCGGCCAGCGCGCCTTCGACGACGCCCTCTCATACGTCAAGGAGCGCCGGCAGTTCGGCCGGCCGATCGGCTCCTTCCAGGCCCTCCAGCATCGGCTGGCCGACCTCGCGACCGAGCTCGAGGCGGCCCGGCTGATGACCTATTGGGTCGCCTCGAAGGTCGACGAGGATCCCGACCGGATGCTGCCGCGCGAGGCCTCGATGGTGAAGCTCTTGGTCACCGAGACGGCGCAGAAGGCGGCGCTGGAGGGGATGCAGATGATGGGCGGCTACGGGTACTCATCCGAGTACGACATGGAGCGCCTCGTTCGGGCCACCCTCGTCTCGACGATCTACGGCGGCACGTCGGAGATCCAGCGCAACATCATCGCCAAGACGCTCGGGCTCTGAGCGACGTCCGCGGACCTTCGAGCGCGCCCGGCGCGGCGCGCCGCAGCCGCGCCGCTTGCGGGGCGCTATCCTTCGGCCACCTCGCGCCCCCTCGCCGCAGGCGAGGGGCCGGGTCTTTTTTCTGAGGGGTGGAGGACGCGTCCCGTGACGCGCCACCCGCCCGGACCGAAGAGGGGAATCACGACCAGCCAATGGCCCGCGGAGACGTCCGAATCGCCGTCACGCTCGCCTGCGAGGAATGCAAGCGGCGCAACTACCAGACCAACAAGTCGCGGCGAAACACACCGGACCGACTCGAGCTGCGCAAGTACTGCCACTGGTGCCATCGCCACACCCCCCACAAGGAGACGCGCTGAGCGGGGACCTGACTAGCCGTGGCCAAGACGAGAGCGCAGCGAAAGGCGGAGCGGCGAGCGCGCGAGGAGCGCGCCGCGCGCGAGGCCGAGCGCTCGCGCGACGCCGACAGTCGCGCCCAGGAGCGGACCCAGGTCCCGGAGTCCGCGGACGTGGTCGAGGCCGAGCTCGCGGAGCAGGGGGCCGACCTGGACGCGCTGACCGAGGCGCCCGGCGAGAGTCCGCGGCAGCCGAGGACACCAAGAAGCGCGCAGCGCCCGCGCCCTCGCGCGCCGACGTCGGAGCGCCGCCGGAGGCGCCGGCCGGACCGAGATCAGCCGGCGAGCGAAGCGACGCGAGGAGCGCGATCGCGAGCGACGCGCGCAAGGAGTCCGAGAAGCGCCGTCGGGCCCCCGCCGAGCCGCAGGAGCGACAGCGCGGCGCCGGTGATCGGGTTCCTGGTCTCCTGCTGGGCAGAGCTGAAGCGGGTCCAATGGCCGGACCGCGAGACACTGATCCAGGCTTCGGCGGTGACCCTGCTGTTCATCGCCGTCGCGGCGGCCTACCTGGGCGCTCTGGACGCGGCCTTCAACTGGCTCGTCCAGCGAATTCTCTAGTCATTCCCTGAAGCGCCCTCCAAACCCCACCAACGCCGACCCACAACCGAGCAACGAGAGCAGAGGCAATGTTCCGCTGGTACGTGATCAATACCTATTCCGGGCACGAGAACAAGGTCAAGCACAACCTCGAGCACCGGATCGAGACGATGGGCGAGCGCCAGAGGGTGCGCCAGGTCGTGGTGCCCACCGAGCAGGTGTCCGAGCTCAAGGACGGCCAGCGGGTGCAGATCGAGAAGCGGACCATGCCCGGCTACGTGCTGGTTCAGATGGAGATGACCGACGACGCTTGGAACCTGGTCAAGAACACCCCCGGGGTCACCGGCTTCGTCGGCTCGCGAAACAAGCCGATCCCGCTTTCGCAGCCCGAGGTGGACCGGCTGCTCCACCGCGAGACCGCCGAGCGCCCCCGAAGCCGCGCGCAGTTCACGTGTCGGGGAGACGGTCAAGGTGATCTCCGGGCCGCTGTCGGACTTCTCCGGCGAGATCGCCGAGATCAACGAGGACGCGGCGAAGCTCAAGGTGCTCGTCTCGATCTTCGGCCGCGAGACGCCGGTCGAGGTGGGGTATGACCAGGTGAAGAAGATCTGAGGGATCGTTCTGGTTGAGTGAGGGCTTCGGAGCCCCGAAACTGGCATGTAAGGATGCCGAAGGCTCCGCAAAGATTCAGAAGAAGAACACCCCTAAGCTCACCCACCGATGGCGAAGAAAGTCCTAACACTGATCAAGCTCCAGATCCCGGCCGGGGCGGCAAACCCTGCGCCGCCGGTCGGCCCCGCGCTGGGCCAGCACGGGGTCAACATCATGGAGTTCTGCAAGGCGTTCAACGCCGAGACCCAGCAGGACGCGGGAACGATCATCCCGGTCGAGATCACGGTATTCGAGGACCGGTCGTTCGAGTTCATCACCAAGACGCCCCCGGCGGCCGTCCTGATCAAGGAGGCGATCGGCCTCGAGAAGGGCTCCGGCGAGCCGAACCGCAACAAGGTCGGGACGATCAGCGCCGCCCAGGTGCGCCAGATCGCGGAGCGCAAGATGCCTGACCTGAACGCGAACGACCTCGACGCCGCGTCCCGGATCATCGCCGGGACTGCCCGTTCGATGGGGGTCGACGTGGAGGGCCTGGAGTGATGGCCGGCCGCCGCGGCAAGAGGTTCCGTGAGGCCTACGGCAAGGTCGACCGCGACCGCCGCTACTCGCCGGCCGAAGCCGTCGCCCTGGTCAAGGAGACGGCTGGCACGAAGTTCGACGAGACGGTCGAAGTCCACCTGCGCCTCGGGGTCAACGTCCGCCATGCCGAGGAGCAGCTCCGAGGCACGTTGGCCCTGCCGCACGGGCTCGGCAAGGAGGTCGTCGTCGCGGCGTTCGCCGAAGGGCGACGCCGCCAAGGCCGCAACCGAGGCGGGTGCCGACCACGTGGGCGCGCAGGACCTCGCCGATCGTGTCAACGACGGCTGGACCGACTTCGACGTCGCGATCACGACCCCCGATCTGATGGGCCCCGTCGTCTCGAAGCTGGGCCGGATCCTCGGCCCTCAGGGCAAGATGCCGAACCCCAAGGTCGGGACGGTCACCAACGACATCGCGAAGGCCGTCGCCGAGGCGAAGGCCGGGAAGGTCGAGTACCGGACCGACCGCCAGGCGATCGTCCACCTGACGATCGGCAAGGCGAGCTTCGACGAGCGCGCTCTGCTCGAGAACTACGCCGCCGTGATCGACGAGATCGTTCGCGCCCGTCCGGCCGCCGCCAAGGGCCGTTACCTGCTGTCGGTCACCCTGGCGACGACGATGGGCCCAGGCATCCGGGTCGACGCGTCCCGAATACGCGAGGGCGAGATCCTCGCGAGCGCCGGGAACGGAGCGACGTCGTCCGAGGAGGCCGAGCGCTCGCCGGCGGAGGCGCCTGCGTAGAATCCCGCCACACGAACCTGCCGCAGACCGTCGGCGGGGCTCGCCAGCGGCGGGCCCGGAAGACCGGCGCAGGCGAGGTGCTGAGTCGCTGCTCAGAGCCCGCCTGCGTGCGGGCTCTTTCATCGCGGTCACCGGATCGGACCCGAGACCACATGGACAAAGAACAAAAATCAGCTCTGGTCGACGAGATCGCCGATCGCCTCGGCGAGGCGAGCGCGATTTTCGCGGTCGACTACCGGGGCATCAGCGTTCCCCAGGCCGCCGAGCTTCGGGCCCAGCTCTCTGAGGCCGACGCGACCTTCCGTGTGGTCAAGAACCGCCTTGCGAAGCGAGCCGTCGAGCGGGTCGGTACGGGCGAGCTCGACCAGCTGCTCGAGGGCCCGACCGCCCTGACCTTCGTCAAGGGCGATGCCGTGACCGCGGCGAAGGCGATCTCGACCTTCGGCAGGCAGCACGACATCCTGGAATACAAGGGCGGGATCATGGATGGAGCGCCCCTGAAGCCCGACGAGTTCCTGGTGATCTCGCGGCTCCCCGGCCTCGACGCCCTGCGCGGGCAGCTCGTCGGGATCGCGGCGAGCCCGATCAGCGGCCTCGTGCGGGGCCTTGCGTCGATGGTCTCCGGACTGGCGGTCGCGCTGGGACAGATCCACGAGAAGGGCATGGTGGGGGCCCCGGTCGCAGAGGAGGCGCCCTCCGCCGAGGAGCCCGCTGCCGACGAGGAGCCCGCCTCGGATTCCGAAGCCGAGGAAGGCGCGCCGGCCGAGGAGGCCGGAGGAGCCCGCTGCCGAGGAGGAGCCCGCTGCCGAGGAGGAGCCCGCTGCCGATGGCGAGGCTGCGCCGGAAGAGTCTGCTGAGGCTGACGACGAAGACGCGGAGCAGGACGTTCAACCTGCCGCCACGTCGGAGGCCGAACCCGCCGAGGACGGAGCCGCAGGCGAGGCTCCCGGCGGAGATGTTCAAGAGGAAACGAAGAGCGAGGAGTAGAGAGTGGCCACGAAGATCAGCACGGCCGATTGGATCGAGGAGCTCAAGGGCATCTCGGTGCTGGAGCTGTCGGAGCGCATCAAGGCGCTCGAGGAGGAGTTCGGCGTTTCCGCGACTGCGGTTGCCGCCGCGGCGCCCGCCGCCGGAGCAGCCGATGGCGACGGCGCTGGCGAGGAGGAGTCGAGCACCGTCGACGTCGTCCTGACGGCTCCCGGCGACAAGAAGATCCAGGTGATCAAGGCGGTCCGCGCCGCCACCGGGCTGGGCCTCAAGGAGGCCAAGTCGCTGGTCGACAGCGCGCCGAAGGCCATCAAGGAGGGTCTGGAGCGCGAGGAGGCCGACAAGCTCAAGGCCGACCTCGAGGAGGCCGGCGGGGAGGTCGAACTCAAGTAGCCGGGGGGCCGGGGACGGTTGCCCGGCCTGCTAGGCTTGCTCAAGCGTGCGTGACTATGGTATTTTGCAGGGTCGCGCGCCGTTGAGCCCTTGCTGCCCGAATTTACTCGCGGGGAACTCGGTTCCCCCGACCTGCTGAGGAGTCGCCCAGTTGGCCAGATCGCATGCTGCCCCTGTTAACCGGAGGGCATTTTCCCGTCTTGATAATCCGCTTGAAGTCCCACACCTGATCGACATACAGCGTCTCTCCTTCGAGCATCTGACCGATCCGAAGGGAGGACTGCTGAGGGAGACGATCGACGATGTATCGCCGATCGAGGACTACACCGGCAATCTCGCGATTGTCTTCGGTGACTTCAAGTTCGACGAGCCGACCCATTCGGTCGCCGAGTGCCGCGAGAAGGACATCACCTACTCGCGGCCCCTGAACGTCACGGTGGCGTTCCAGAACCGCGAGACCGGAGAGATCCGCGAGCAGACCGTGTTCATGGGGGACTTCCCGTGGATGACGGACCGCGGGACCTTCATCATCAATGGCACCGAGCGGGTCGTGGTGACCCAGCTCGTGCGCTCACCCGGCGCCTACGTGATGGAGCCGAAGGACCGCGAGAAGCAGGTCTTCATCGCAAACCTGATGCCGGCCCGGGGCTCCTGGCTCGAGCTCGAGATCGACAAGAAGGGCCGTGTTTACGCGCGCATCGACCGGAAGCGAAAGCTCCCGGTCACGGTTCTCCTGCGCGCCATGGGCTTCGTCACCGACGAGGAGATCCTCGATCTGTTCGACGGCTCGGTCTACATCCGCCACACGATCGAAGCGGACACCGAGCCGACCAAGACGGAGGAGGGCGCCCTGGTCGAGCTGTTCAAGAAGCAGCGGCCGGGCGAGCCGCCGTCCGTGGACGCCGCCCGGGCCCTGATGGAGCAGCTCTTCTTCGATACGAAGCGCTACGACCTGACTCGGGTCGGCCGCTACAAGCTGAATGCCCGACTCGACCTCGATGTCGACCTCGACACCCGCGTCCTGACCAAGGACGACATCGTGACCCTGATCCGCGAGCTGGTCACGATCCCGAAGATCCTCGGCATCCCCGAGGAGATCGACGAGGAGAACCCGATCAAGGATTACGCGGCCGAGGCTCAGACCTATCCACGTGATCCGATCAACGATCACCTCGACGAGTACGAGCACTTCGGCAACCGGCGCCTTCGCACCGTCGGCGAGCTGATCCAGGACGCGTTCAGGGTCGGCTTGTACCGGATGGAGCGAGTGGTGCGCGAGCGCCTCACAACCGAGGACTCGGACGCGATCACCCCCCAGACGATCATCAACATCCGCCCCGTCGTCGCGGCGCAGAAGGAGTTCTTCGGCTCCTCGCAGCTGTCGCAGTTCATGGACCAGACGAACTCGCTCGCCGGTCTCACGCACAGGCGACGCCTGTCCGCGCTGGGCGCCGGCGGCCTGACCCGCGAGAGGGCGCCGATCGAGGTCCGCGACGTTCACCCGACCCACTACGGGCGGATGTGCCCGATCGAGACTCCCGAGGGCCCGAACATCGGCCTGATCGGCTCGCTGTCGTCCTATGCGCAGATCTCGGAGCACGGATTCGTCACGACGCCCTACCGGGTGGTCAAGGACGGCGTGGTCACCGAGAAGATCGTCAACCTGGACGCCACCCAGGAAGAGGAGAAGACGATCGCGCAGGCGAACGCCGAGGTGGACCCGAAGACCAAGCGCTTGAAGGGCCCGCAGGTGCTCTGCCGGGCGGCTGACGGCGAGTACGTCGCGGTGCCGCCCAAGCAGGTCGACCTGATGGACGTCTCTCCGACCCAGATCTGGTCGGTGGCCACGGCCCTGATCCCCTTCCTCGAGCACGACGACGCGAACCGCGCCCTGATGGGCTCGAACATGCAGCGCCAGGCGGTCCCACTGCTGAAGCCCGAGGCGCCGCTCGTCGGCACCGGGATGGAGCGGCGCGCCGCGATCGACACCGGCGACGTCGTTCTCGCCTTCCATGACGGCGAGGTGACCTACGTCGATGCCGAGAAGATCGCGGTCAGCCACGGCTCCAAGAAGGACGAGTACGACCTGCTCAAGCACATGCGCTCGAACCAGGGCACGATCATCCACCAGCGCCCGATCGTCTCGGTCGGCGACAAGGTCAAGGAAGGCGACGTCCTCGCCGACGGCTCCTCGACCGCCGGAGGCGAGATCGCGCTCGGCAAGAACGTCATGGTCGCCTTCATGTCCTGGGAGGGCTACAACTTCGAGGACGCGATCATCATCTCCGAGCGGCTGGTCAAGGACGACGAGCTGACCTCGATCCACATCGAGGAATACGAGATCGACGCCCGGACCACCAAGCTGGGCGACGAGGAGATCACCCGGGACATCCCGAACCGATCCGAGGAGAGCCTCCGCAACCTCGACGAGCGGGGGATCGTGCGGATCGGTGCCGAGGTGGCGTCGGGCGACCTGCTGGTCGGAAAGGTCACGCCGAAGGGCGAGACCGAGCTGACCGCGGAGGAGAAGCTGATCCGCGCCATCTTCAAGGAGAAGGCGCGCGAGGTCCGCGACACCTCCCTCAAGGTCCCGCACGGCGAGGGCGGCGTGGTGATCGATGTGATCACCTTCGAACGCGATGAGGGCGACGACCTGGCCCCGGGGGTCAATGACCTGGTCCGGGTGTACGTCGCCACGAAGCGCAAGATCGCCGAGGGCGACAAGCTCGCCGGGCGGCACGGCAACAAGGGAGTGATCTCGCGGATCGTCCCCGAGTCCGACATGCCGTTCCTCGAGGACGGAACGCCGGTCGACGTGATCCTCAACCCGCTCGGCGTGCCGAGCCGGATGAACATCGGCCAGATCCTCGAGACCCACATCGGCTGGGCAGCCGCCAACGGCTGGTACGACGACGACACTCAGGCCTACAAGGACGTCGAGCGCAACGACGGGCGCGTCTATGTCGCGACCCCGGTGTTCGATGGGGCGACGGTGGAGGACGTCGACGAGGCGCTGGTCCGTTGGCAGGACGAGCATTCCGAGCGGCGGATCGACCTGGCGATCGACAAGAGCCGTCGCGAAGGTACCCGGGCGTTCGGAACCGCCCGCCTGTTCAACGGGCGAAGCGGCGAGCCCTACGAGAGCCGTGTCACGGTCGGCAACATGTACATCCTGAAGCTGCTCCACCTGGTCGACGACAAGATCCACGCGCGCTCGACCGGCCCCTACTCGCTGGTCACCCAGCAGCCGCTGGGCGGCAAGGCGCAGTTCGGCGGACAGCGCTTCGGCGAGATGGAGGTCTGGGCGCTGGAGGCCTATGGCGCCGCTTACACGCTCCAGGAGATGCTGACCGTGAAGTCCGACGACACGGTCGGTCGGGTCAAGGCCTACGAGTCGATCGTCAAGTCCGAGAACATTCCCGAGCCCTCGGTCCCGGAGTCGTTCAAGGTCCTGCTGAAGGAGATCCAGAGCCTCGGCCTGGACATCAACCTGGTCGCCGAGGAGGGCTCGGTCGAGCTGGGCGAGGAGGACGACGAGCTGCTTCGCGCGGCTGAGGAGCTGGGTATCGACCTCTCCGGCGTGCGAGCCGACGGCGCAGGATCCGACACAGGCGGCAACGGCGCCGCTGACGAGCGCAAGGAGCAGGTGGTCGCCGAGGGCGACGCCGGCAGCACCAACGGCGCCGGCGCCGAAGAGAAGGAGACGAAGGTAGAGGAGTAAGGGCGCGGGCCCGATGACCATCGTCGCACCGACGATGGTCGACCAGATCAACCAACCGACTAGTCAAGAGCCAAAGGACTGATGGACATAAACAACTTCGACGCAATCGAGATCGGCCTCGCCTCCTCCAAGAAGATCCGGAGCTGGAGTCACGGCGAGGTGACGAAGCCGGAGACGATCAATTACCGGACCCTCAAGCCCGAGAAGGACGGGCTGTTCTGCGAGCGCATCTTTGGTCCGACCAAGGACTGGGAGTGCTACTGCGGCAAGTACAAGCGGGTCCGTTACAAGGGGATCGTCTGCGAGCGCTGCGGGGTCGAGGTCACCCGATCCAAGGTTCGGCGCGAGCGCATGGGCCACATCGACCTGGCCGCGCCGGTTTCCCACATCTGGTTCTTCAAGGGCGTCCCGAGCAGGATCGGCTACCTGATCGACATGGCGCCGAAGGAGCTCGAGAAGGTCCTCTACTTCGCAGCTTCGATCGTCACCTGGGTCGACGAGGAGGCTCGCACCAAGGATCTGCCGAAGCTCGAGAAGGAGGTCAAGAAGGTCCTCGACGCCTACGCGGCCGAGCGCGAGCAGCGCACCCAACAGCTCAACGAGTCACGGGACCGCCGCATCGCATGGCTGGAGGGCGAGGGCTCCAAGGACAAGTTCGACGAGGAGGACGAGCTGTGGGCGGACGCGCTTGACGTCAACCCCAAGAAGCTCGACGACGCGGAGCGCAACAAGCTGATCAAGGACACCCGCAAGGCGATGGACGCCGAGATCGCCGACACCGAGGCCTACCTCGAGGACGCCACCGAGCGCATGGAGGAAGTCTGGAAGACCTTCCAGGAGATGAAGGTCAAGGATGTGATCAACGACGAGGCCGTGTTCCGCGACCTCAAGGATCGGTTCGGCTCGCCGTTCGGGTGGGGTGAGTACTTCCGCGGCGGTATGGGCGCGGAGTGGGTACGCGACCTGCTCGACCAGGTCGAGCTCGAGGCCGAGTGCGAGGAGCTCGAGCAGACGATCAACACCTCAAAGGGCCAGAAGCAGGCCCGGGCGGTGAAGCGCCTGAAGGTCGCCTCGGCATTCCTCAACTCGACCAACCGCCCCGACTGGATGGTCCTCGACTGCGTGCCGGTGATCCCGCCCGAGCTTCGACCCATGGTCCAGCTGGACGGCGGGCGGTTCGCGACCTCGGACCTCAACGACCTCTACCGACGGGTGATCAACCGGAACAACCGCCTCAAGCGCCTGCTCGACCTCGGCGCGCCCGAGATCATCGTCAACAACGAGAAGCGGATGCTCCAGGAGGCGGTCGACGCGCTGTTCGACAACGGTCGCCGCGGCCGGCCGGTGACCGGGCCCGGCAACCGGGCGCTCAAGTCGCTGTCCGACATGCTGAAGGGCAAGCAGGGTCGGTTCCGCCAGAACCTGCTCGGCAAGCGGGTCGACTACTCGGGCCGTTCGGTGATCGTCTCGGGTCCGAGCTTGAAGCTGCACCAGTGCGGGCTTCCGAAGCTGATGGCCCTGGAGCTGTTCAAGCCGTTCATCATGGCCCGCCTGGTCGAGCGCAAGGCGGTCCAGAACATCAAGGCGGCCAAGAAGATGGTCGACTCGATGATCCCCGAGGTCTGGGACGTACTCGAGGAGGTGATCTCCGAGCATCCGGTGCTCCTGAACCGCGCGCCGACCCTTCACCGCCTCGGGATCCAGGCGTTCGAGCCGGTCCTCGTCGAGGGCAAGGCGATCCAGATCCACCCGCTCGTCTGCCACGCGTTCAACGCGGACTTCGACGGCGACCAGATGGCGGTCCATGTGCCGCTATCGGCCGAGGCGCAGGCCGAGGCACGGATCCTGATGCTGTCCTCGAACAACATCCTCTCTCCGGCGCACGGTGCTCCTCTGGCCACCCCGACGCAGGACATGGTCCTCGGGCTGTACTTCCTGACCTATGGCCCCAGTGGCGAGGAGCTTGCCGAGCTCGACGAGAAGCTGAAGTCGAGCAAGGGCGAGAGCGCGAACGGCAGTCGGCCGCACAGCTACCGCTCCGCGCAGGAGGCCGAGCTCGCCTACGAGAACTCGCTGGTCAAGCTTCATGACTACGCGGAGTACCGGCGTCCCGGCCACGAGCACTTCCTGACCACCGTGGGGCGGATCATCTTCAACGACAAGGTCGAGCGGGCCCTGGCGACCGCGCTCGGCGACGAGTACGACCCGGAGCGGTTCGAGTTCGTCAACCACACCCTGAAGAAGAAGGGCGTCAACGAGATGGTGTCGGACCTGGTCGAGGCGTACGGGGCGCCGGCGGTGGCGCAGGTGCTCGATGCGTTCAAGGACCTCGGGTTCCACTACGCGAGCCAGGCGGGGATCACGATCTCCAAGAACGACATCGTCTCGCCGCCCACCAAGCAGGAGATCCTCGAGAAGTACGAGAAGCCCGCCGCTGAGATCATGCAGCAGTACGAGGACGGATACCTGACCGCCGAGGAGCGCCACGAGCAGGCGACTCGGAACTGGGAGGAGGCGACCGAGGAGGTCGGCCAGGCGATGGAGGACAACCTCCATGAGCTGAACCCGATCTTCATGATGGCCAACTCGGGAGCCCGGGGCTCGTTCAAGCAGATCCGCCAGCTCGCCGGGATGCGCGGGCTGATGGCGAATCCGAAGGGCGAGATCATCGAGAACCCGGTCAAGGCCAGCTTCATGGAGGGGCTCGACGTGCTCGAGTACTTCATCTCCACCCACGGCGCCCGCAAGGGCCTCGCCGACACGGCGCTACGGACGGCCGACTCCGGCTACCTGACGCGCCGCCTGGTCGACGTCGCCCAGGACGTGATCGTCCGCTCCGACGACTGCAAGACGAAGGAGTTCGTCGAGATGACTCTGCGCGCCGACGACGGCAACCTGAACGACAACCTGATCGGCAGGGTCGCGGCGAAGAAGTTCGCGACCAAGCGGGGGCGCGAGCTCCTGAAGCGCGGTCAGGTGATCGACCTGCCCGAGATGGAGCTGATCGCCGAGGCCTATCCCGACGAGGAGATTCTCGTGCCGGTCCGCTCGGTCCTCAAGTGCGAGCTCGAGTCCGGCGTGTGCCAGAGCTGCTACGGCCGGGCGATGGCGACCGGCACGGTCGTCGAGCTCGGCGACGCGGTGGGGATCATCGCGGCGCAGTCGATCGGCGAGCCCGGCACGCAGCTCACGATGCGTACTTTCCACACCGGTGGCGTCGCCGGCCTCGACATCACGCAGGGCCTGCCCCGCGTCGTCGAGCTGTTCGAGGCGCGTAAGCCGAAGGGCCTCGCCCAGATGGCGAAGGAGTCCGGAAAGGTCGCGGTCGAGGAGACCGACAAGGCGGTCAAGCTGATCATCACCGATGCCAAGGGCGAAGATGAGCCGTACTCGTTCCCGGCTCGGACCCGGCTCAACGTCGAGCATGGCGACCGGATCGAGTCCGGCACGCAGCTCAACGAGGGCTCGCTCTATCCCGCCGAGCTGCTCGAGATCCGGGGTCGCACCGAGACCGAGCTCTATCTGGTCGCCGAGGTGCAGAGGGTCTACAAGGCCCAGGGTGTCGACATCAACGACAAGCACATCGAGTTGATCGTGCGCCAGATGATGAAGAAGGTGCGCGTCGAGGCCAAGGGCTCCACGGCGCTCCTCCCCGGCGCCCTCGAGGATCGCCACCGGCTGAAGCGGATCAACAAGGGGGTCAAGGACGACGGCGGCACGCCGGCCAAGGCCGAGGAGGTGATCCTCGGGATCACCAAGGCCTCGCTGGCCACCGAGTCGTTCCTCTCGGCCGCCTCCTTCCAGGAGACGACCAAGGTTCTCACCGACGCCGCGCTGGAGGGGAAGCGCGACCGCCTGGTCGGCCTGAAGGAGAACGTGATCATCGGAAAGCTGATCCCGGCCGCGACCGGGCTCAAGCACTACCGGACGCTCGAGATAGAGCCCACCGAGCCGGCCCAGCGGCCCGAGGAGGACCTGCTGGACGAGGAGGAGCTGGCCGCCGAGCTTGGCCTCTCCGACGAGGGCGAGGAGGTCACCGAGCTCGAGGGCTTCGGCCCCTCGTTCGCCGAGGAGCTCGAGGAGCTCGCACAGGAGATCGAGACCACCGACGGCGAGTCCGAGTAGGCCGCCGAACCTGCAGGCGCCGAACCCCGGCTAGACGGGCTCGGTCTCGCTCGGCTCCACGGAGCCCCGAGCGTGGGCGGACGCGGCCCGGGCCGGCGCCGGAGGCGTCAGAACGCGGAGTCGCCCGCCGGGCGGGCAGCCCGGGAGCGGCAGCGCGTCAGGTGCGTGGGGTCCGCGCCGAGGACCGCGAGGGCGGCGTGGCTTCGGGCGGCGACGGACGTCGCGGTCGTCGGCGCCGGGCGGCGCTTCCTCGGTCTCAGGAGTCTGGTGGATCGCCCACCAGACCAGGTAGAGGAGCCCGGCGATCGGGATCTTGAGGATCACCGCCAAGAAGAAGATTGGCCAGAACCCCTCCACGATTCACCACCTATTTCGCGCTCGGCAAGATCTCGATCTCCAGTTCGCGGCGCCGCGCCTCAGGCAGTGTATCCCGCCCGTGCCCAGCTGAGCAGGGCGTCGACGTGGGCATCGGTAAGGCCGGTGTGGGGGTCGGTGGGAACCAGCAGCGTGGGCGCCGTGCGCATCGCCGCCCAGTCTTCGCAGCTCTCATCCAGGCAGTCGTCCACCCAGGCCAGCGGTCGATCGCCGGCGTAGATCTCGATTGGCCCGATCTTCCAATGTGCGGAGCCGAAGGTGGCGCTGCCGTCGAAGCTGAGGACCGGGAATCGCTCCGGTAGGCCGAGGATGTCGGGCAGGCGGTCATTGGCCCGATCCTCCCACCCGGTCGCCCAGACGATCTCGTAATCGTCGGCGAGCGCCCGCAGGCGGCCGCCGACCTCGTCCGGTATGCAGTGGGCCATCCCGTCGATCAGGTGGAACCGGCCGGGGACCTCCTCGAGGGGGCCGTCGAACCCGAACAGGCTGATCACGCCGTCTACGTCCAGGGCAAGTATCGGGCGTTCGCTCGCTGCGATGCCCTCAGCCTAGCGAGGGCGATCGCTAAGATCCCGCGTCCGTGCCGACCACGAGCCAACTGATCAGAAGGGGCCGCAAGCGCCCCACGAAGAAGGTGGCGACCCCCGGCCTGAAATCGGGACACGGTCGCAAGCGACGTTCCTCGGCGCCTCAGCGACGCGGAGTCTGCACGCGGGTTTACACGGCGACGCCCAAGAAGCCGAACTCGGCGCTTCGCAAGGTCGCACGGGTCCGGCTGACCAACGGGATGGAGGTCACCTGCTACATCCCGGGAGAGGGACACAACCTTCAGGAGCACTCGGTCGTGCTCGTGCGCGGCGGCAGGGTCAAGGACCTGCCGGGGGTCCGTTACAAGGTCGTGCGCGGAACCCTCGACGCGTCCGGCGTCTCCGATCGCAGGCAGTCGCGTTCCCAGTACGGGGTGAAGCGTTGACGTTCCGTCGCGCCCCCGCGCCGGGAGCGCTGACCTGATGCCGCGCCGAGCGCGCGCGCCCATCCGGCCCGTCGAGCCGGATGCCATGCATCGAAGCCGGCTCGTCCAGCAGGTCATCAACAAGGTGATGAGCGCCGGCAAGAAGTCGATCGCCGAGCAGATCGTCTACGACGCGCTCGCCGTGGTCGGTGAGCGCACCAACCGCCCGCCGGTTGAGGTGCTGGAGGAGTCGATCAAGGAGTTGACCCCGGTGCTCGAGGTGCGCTCCCGCCGGGTCGGCGGCGCCACCTACCAGGTGCCCGTCGAGGTGCCCGCGCGAAGGGCCCGCACCCTCGCGGTTCGCTGGCTCGTCCAGTTCGCTCGCGCCCGCCGTGAGAAGTCGATGGCCGAGCGCCTCGCGAACGAGATCATGGACTCAACCCGCCAGCAGGGCGGGGCCTGGAAGCGCAAGGACGACATCTACCGGATGGCGCAGGCGAACAAGGCGTTCGCCCACTACCGCTGGTAGGACGCCCTACTCGGATGTCTGCTCGGTTTTCGCGGCCGACGCCTTCGGCCTGCGGCCGGGTCGGAGGGCCCTGAGCTGCTCTGAGCTCAGGGTCGCGAGGGCGATGCCGCTGAGGGTGAGGGCGAGGCCTCCGACCAGCTCCAGCCAGAAGCCCGCCTGGGGGAGGGCCTTGGCGTCGAAGCCCTGGCTGGCGGCGTTGCAGGCGCTGGAGATCGCTCCGACATCGTTGGCCTTGGGCAGGTCGACGATCGCGAATATCGCCAGGGCCAGGCCCCCCGCCACCGCGACCGCCACGGCGGCCGGCCTTGATCCGGCGAAGATCGCCACCAGGACCGCCACGACGGCGAAGATCGCGATCACGGCCACCGCGTCGTGATGGCGGTCGGCAGCCTCGATGCTGCACAGGGGGGATCCCCCGGGTGCGGGCTCTGAGACGAGCTGGAAGGTGGTCATGAACTCCGAGGCCAGCAGAACCAATGCGGAGACGATGCAGGCGAACGGCAGGACCCGCTCGGGCCCCCCGCTTCGCCTCGAGGGGCCCCGTCGGGGAGCGCTCACGGCGCCGCTCCCTCGGCTTCAGCGACGTCACGGGACCGGGCGCGCGACCGCGCCCGGTCGGCGCGGCGCGGGCGGCGCTTGGGCCGCGAGGAGCGGCGAGCTCCCCGCTCGCCGAGCTCCATCGCGAGCAGCGGGCCGACCACGATCAGGGTCACCCCACAGGCGAGCTGGACCCAGAAGGGGCCGAGCAGCACGGCGTTGGCTCCCTGATAGGCGATCCCGATCGATCCCTCGCGGAGCCCCTTTGGTGCGTCGACCAAGACGCTGATCGCGATCACGGCGGCTCCGGAGAAGACCAGCAGGCGGGCGAGTCGCCGGTTCCTGGCCACCGCCAGGGCGAGAACCAGGCACCGATCCGACGGCGATCAGGATGACCGCCAGTCCGTGCGCCGTCCGCGGCGAGCGACGCTGAAGCTCTGGCGCCTGCGCGATCGTGTCGACGCCCCTGTATTGGGGCGCGCCGACCTCGACAGCGCGATAGTCGCCGAACTGGGATGCCCCGAGGCAGATCGTCGCCGGCAGGGCGACGATCACGAGCGTCCTCGCCGGGGTCACGACCCGCCCCGCACGGCGAGTCGCGCGGCTCCCGCCGTGCGGGGCGTGCCCGAGCGCCGCCGTCGAAGGCGTCCGAGCGTAGCCTCGCCGACGCCGCGAAAGGGGGCGAATTTCCCGCCTGTGCGGCGCCGTCGGCGGCGCTTGAGAGAGCCCCTCACCTGCTATATTCAGCCGTCGCCCGCGCGTCGACGATCTTCGGCGCACGAGTCGTAAATTCCATTCATGGAGAGCCGCACGATATAGACGTTTTGGGCTGAGCCGAGATTCGCGACGGGGCCCGTGTGGGCCTTTTTTTTGCCCGGATACGGTGCCGCCCTGTCGTCTTTCCCGGTGGCGCCATGGCGCCGCATCACGGAAAGCACCTCAACACTTCACGCACAAATGCCACGAACCTTCCCCCTGGAAAAGACCCGGAACATCGGGATCATGGCGCACATCGACGCCGGCAAGACGACGACCACGGAGCGGATCCTCTTCTACACCGGCCGAACCCACAAGATGGGAGAGGTCCACGAGGGCGCCGCGGTCATGGACTGGATGGAGCAGGAGCAGGAGCGGGGGATCACGATCACCTCGGCCGCGACCGCCTGCGAGTGGGAGGGCCATCGGATCAACATCATCGACACGCCCGGCCACGTCGACTTCACGGTCGAGGTGGAGAGATCGTTGCGCGTGCTCGATGGGGCGATCGCGATCTTCGATTCGGTGGCCGGCGTTGAGCCGCAGTCCGAGACCGTGTGGCGCCAAGCCGACAAGTACCGGGTGCCGCGGATCGCGTACGTCAACAAGATGGACCGAACCGGCGCCGACTTCGACCGCGCCGTCGAGACGATGCGGGACCGCCTGGGCGCCCACCCTCTGCCGATCCAGCTGCCGATCGGGGCGGAGGAGAACTTTCAGGGCGTCGTCGACCTGATCGAGAACAAGGCCCTCGTGTGGACCGACGAGCTCGGTACCGAGTTCACCTATCAGGAGATCCCCGCGGAGCTCACCGATCGAGCCCATGAAGCGCGCACCCAGTTGATCGAGGCCTGCGCCGACTACGACGACGAGCTGATGGAGGCCTACCTCAACGACACCGACATTCCCCACGAGCGGATCGCCAAGTCGCTTCACCGGGCGACGCTCGACATCAAGGTGACCCCCGTCCTTTGCGGTTCCTCGTTCAAGAACAAGGGCGTTCAGCCGCTGCTCGACGGGATCGTCGAGCTTCTCCCCTCGCCACTCGAGGTACCGCCGGTGGTCGGGATCGAGCCGCCGCGCAAGGGCGAGGACGGCAAGGGGAGCAGAGGCGGTGCGGCCCGCCGACGAGGACGCGCCGTTCGCCGCTTTGGCCTTCAAGGTGATGGCCGACCCGTATGTGGGCAAGCTCACCTACTTTCGCGTCTACTCGGGCAAGCTGAGCGCCGGGGGCAGCGTGCTCAACGGCTCCAACGGCCGAACGGAGCGGATCGGACGGCTGCTGATGATGCACGCCAACCACCGCGAGGAGATCGAGGAGTGCTTCGCCGGCGACATCTGCGCGGGGGTCGGGTTGAAGCAGACCGGCACCGGAGACACGCTTTGCGCGCCGGACGCACCGGTCATGCTCGAGACGATCGAGTTCCCCGAGCCGGTGATTGCGGTCGCGATCGAGCCCAAGACCAAGGCCGACCAGGAGAAGCTGGCGACCAGCCTCGGCCGTCTGGCCGAGGAGGACCCGACCTTCCAGGTCCAGTCCGACGAGGAGACCGGCCAGACCCTGATCCACGGGATGGGCGAGCTTCATCTCGAGGTGATCGTGGACCGCCTCCTGCGCGAGTTCAGCGTCGACGCCAACGTCGGTCGCCCCCAGGTCGCCTACCGCGAGACGATTCGCCGCGAGGTCGACAAGGTGGTCGGCCGGTTCGTTCGCCAGACCGGTGGCCGGGGACAGTTCGGCCACGTGGTGATCAACGTCGAGCCGGCCCCGGGCGAGGGCTTCGACTTCGTCAACAAGATCAAGGGCGGTTCGATCCCGAGCGAGTTCATCCCCGCGGTGGAGCAGGGAATCGAGGAGGCGCTGGGGAGCGGGATTCGCGCCGGTTATCCGATGGTCGACGTCCGGGTGGAGCTGGTCGACGGCTCCTACCACGACGTCGACTCCTCGGAGATGGCCTTCAAGATCGCCGGTTCGATGGCCGTTCAGGAGGCGGCGCGGCGCGCCAACCCCGTTCTGCTGGAGCCGGTGATGGCGGTCGAGGTCGTCACCCCCGAGGACTTTCTCGGTGAGGTGATCGGCGACCTCTCTCGCCGTCGGGGCAAGGTCCAGGGCCAGGAGCCGCGCGGAAACGCGGTCGCGATCCAGGCATTCGTGCCGCTGGGCGAGATGTTCGGCTATGCGACCGACCTGCGTTCCTCTACCCAGGGCCGCGCCAACTACACGATGCAGTTCGAGGGCTACGAGGAGGTACCCGCGAACATCGCGGAGCAGATTGTCGAGCACCGGACCCCCGAACCCGTGGCGGCGGCGTAGGTTGCCTATATTTCCGGGGTTCGCCCGCGGAGAAGCCGGTGTCCACCCCGCGACGCCCGAGACCGAACGACAAGACTTCAAGAAAACCGCCACGTAAAGGAATAAAAGGAGCGAGATGTCCAAGGAGAAGTTCGAGCGCGATAAGCCGCACGTGAACGTCGGCACCATCGGTCACATCGACCATGGCAAGACGACGTTGACCGCGGCGATCACGAAGGTCCTCTCGGAGAAGGACGACGAAACCGAGGCGCGCTCGTTCGAGTCGATCGACAACGCTCCGGAGGAAAAGGAGCGCGGGATCACGATCGCGACCTCGCACGTCGAGTACCAGACCGACAATCGCCACTACGCACACGTCGATTGCCCCGGCCACGCCGACTACGTGAAGAACATGATCACGGGCGCGGCGCAGATGGACGGGGCGATCCTGGTCGTCTCGGCGGCCGACGGCCCGATGCCGCAGACCCGCGAGCACATCCTCCTGGCGCGCCAGGTGAACGTGCCCTACGTGATCGTGTTCCTCAACAAGGTGGACATGGTCGATGACGACGAGATCCTCGAGCTGGTCGAGGAGGAGGTCCGCGACCTGCTCAAGGAGTACGAGTTCCCCGGTGACGAGACCCCGGTGATCAAGGGCTCGGCGCTCAAGGCCCTGGAGGGCGACGAGGAAGCCAAGCAGGCGATCCTCGACCTCGCGGAGGCGCTCGACACCTACATCCCCGAGCCCGAGCGCGATCTCGACAAGCCGTTCTTGATGCCGGTCGAGGACATCTTCTCGATCACGGGTCGCGGCACCGTCGCCACCGGCCGGATCGAGCAGGGGATCGTCAACACCAGCGACGAGGTGGAGATCGTCGGGATCACCGACACGACGAAGACGGTCGTGACCGGGGTCGAGATGTTCCGCAAGATCCTCGACCAGGGCCAGGCCGGCGACAACGTCGGCTGCCTGCTGCGCGGGACGAAGCGCGAGGAGATCGAGCGAGGCCAGGTGCTGTGCAAGCCCGGCTCGATCACCCCTCACACCAAGTTCAAGTCCGAGGTCTACTGCCTCAAGAAGGAGGAGGGCGGACGTCACACGCCGTTCTTCTCCGGATATCGCCCGCAGTTCTACTTCCGGACCACCGATGTGACCGGGGTGGCGAACCTCCCCGAGGGCACTGAGATGGTGATGCCGGGAGACAACGTCGAGATGACGATCGAGCTGATCCAGCCGATCGCCATGGACAAGGGCCTTCGGTTCGCGATCCGCGAGGGCGGGCGCACCGTCGGCTCAGGGGTGGTCTCCGAGATCATCGAGTAGCAGCTCAAAGGGCCGGCGCCGACGCCGGCCCTTTCAAGGCCCGCGGCTCACCCCGTGGGGGAAAAGTGAAAGGACATACGACCGGGGCGGCGCCCCACGACAGGGGCGACGCCCCATCTGCGCGATAGGACCGATGTCAACGATCACCGCAAACAAGATCAGGATCCGCCTCAAGGCGTACGACCACGACGCCATAGACCGGGCTGCCCGCGAGATCGTCGAGACGGCCCAGCGGACCGGCGCCCGGGTAGCCGGCCCGGTGCCGCTTCCCACCGACAAGAACGTCTACTGCGTGATCCGCTCACCGTTCAAGGACAAGGACTCTCGCGAGCACTTCGAGATTCGCACCCACAAGCGGCTGATCGACATCCATCAGCCCACCCCGAAGACGATCGACTCGCTCCAGCGTCTGGACGCCCTGCCCGCCGGGGTCGACATCGAGATCAAGACCTAGCCGTGACTCCTCCCAAGACAGCACGTCTCACCCGGCTGCAAAGGAGGCACGGCTGAGATGGCCGCACTGATCGGCAAGAAGCTCGGTATGACCCAGTTGTTCACCGACGATGGCTCGCGCGTCCCCGTGACCGTGATCGAGGCCGGCCCGTGCCCGGTGACGGCCGTCCGCGACACCGAGCGAGATGGGTACGCGGCCGTGCAGCTGGCATTCGAAGAGGTCGCGGAGCGCAAGCTGACCAAGGCCGAGCTCGGGCACCTGAAGAAGGCCGGCGCCGATCCCTCGCGCACCCTGGCCGAGTTCCGAGACCAGGGCGAGCACGAGGTCGGCGAGGTGCTGACGGTCGAGCAGTTCGAGCCCGGCCAGCGGGTCAAGGTCTCCGGCACGGCGATCGGAAAGGGCTTTCAGGGCACCGTGCGCCGACACAACTTCGGCCGCGGCCCGGTTTCGCACGGTTCGCACAACGTGCGCGCCCCCGGCTCGATCGGCGCCAGTGCCGATCCGGCGCGGGTGTTCAAGGGGATCCGGATGCCGGGCCGGATGGGCGGCAAGCGGATCACCCAGCGCCGCCTCGAGGTGGTCGAGATCGACTCCGACCGCAACCTGCTCATGCTCAAGGGGGCGGTGCCCGGCCCGCGCGGCGGCACGGTTCAGGTGAGGACCGACTGATGGCCGCCGCCGCGACCAAGGCGCCGATGCTGGGCAAGCAGGGGAAGGCCGACCTTCCTTCGTCCGTGTTCGGCGAGGAGTTCCACGAGTCCCTCGTCTACGAGACGGCGCGGGCCGATCTCGCGGCCCGCCGGCGCGGCACCGCGTCCGCGCTGGGCCGCGGCGAGGTCGCAATGACCACCGCCAAGGCGTGGCGCCAGAAGGGCACCGGGCGGGCGCGGGCAGGCGCTTTGAGCGTCCCGCATCGCCGAGGGGGCGGCGCGGCCTTCGGGCCGAAGCCTCGCGGCTACGCGGTGAAGGTGAACCGCAAGGCGCGCCGTCGCGCCCTGCGGACCGCCCTCTCGGTGCATGCCGCCCGCGACAGCCTCGCCGTGCTCGATACGGCCGGCTTCGACAAGCCCGCGACCAAGCGGGCTTCGGAAGGGCTCTCGAAATGGGGGGCCAGGGAGCCGACCCTCGTTGTGCTCGACCCCGAAGAGGTCGACGCGATGAAGAGCTTTCGCAACATCCCCGAGGTCACCGTGATGCAGGCGGGCGATGTGACGGTGGCTGACCTGATCGGCCACGCCTCGCTCGTCGTCTCGCAGAGCGCGATTGAGATCCTCTCGAGCAGGGCAGCCGACGTGAAGCGCGGCCGCACCGAGGACGATGCCGGCGCCCCCTCGGGGCCTGGTGAGGAGTCGAAGTAGCGATGGATGCTCGCCAGGTGATCATCGAGCCGGTCGTCTCGGAGAAGAGCTATGCCCTGATGACCGACGGCAAGTACACCTTCCGCGTAAACGACCGAGCCCACAAGACCCAGATCGCGCGGGCGGTCGAGGAGGTCTTCGACGTCCGGGTCGCCGCGGTGCGTACGTCCAAGGTGCGCGCCAAGCCGAAGCGCCGGGGCGTTCACAGCGGTCGCACGCGCTCGTGGAAGAAGGCGGTGGTCGAGCTCGCCGCCGGCGACCGGATCGAGCTGTTCGAGGGCGCGGCGGTCGAGTAGGGGTGAGCTGATGCCGATTCGAAAGTCAAAGCCGACCTCGCCCGGGCGCCGCTTTGCGACCTTTCAGCTGCGCGAGGAGCTGACCTCCAAGCCGGCCGAGAAGGCGCTGACCGGAGGCAAGCCGAAGTCCGGAGGGCGAAACGCGCATGGCCGAATCACCTCGCGCCACCGGGGTGGCGGAGCCAAGCGCCGCTATCGCCAAATCGACTTCAAGCGCCTCAAGGACGGTGTTCGTGCCAAGGTTGCCGCGATCGAGTACGACCCGAACCGCACCTGCTACATCGCTCTGCTCCATTACGCGGACGGCCACAAGAGCTACATCCTGGCGCCGCAGGGCATGCGCGTGGGCGAGCAGGTCGAGTCCGGCGAGCGCGCCGACATCCGGCCGGGAAACGCGCTGCCGCTTCGCTCCATCCCGACGGGCACGATCGTCCACAACGTCGAGCTGACGCCCGGCCAGGGCGGCAGGCTCGGCAGGGCGGCGGGGGCCGGAATCCAGGTCGCGGCCAAGGAGGGACCCCTGGTCACCCTGAGGCTTCCCTCGTCCGAGACCCGGCTGGTGCGGGCCGAGTGTCGCGCCACCGTCGGCACCCTGTCGAACGCGGAGCACCAGAACGTGAAGCTCGGCAAGGCCGGACGGGCGCGCCACAAGGGGCGCCGTCCCCAGAGCCGAGGCGTGGCGATGAACCCGGTCGACCATCCGCACGGCGGCGGCGAGGCCCATCACACGCCCGGAGGGCATCCCGAGACGCCCTGGGGCAAGCCGACGCTCGGGTATCGGACCCGCAAGAAGGGCAAGCGATCGGACGCGATGATCGTCCGCGGGCGGCGTCGCGGGAAGAAGAAGAGATAGTGGGACGCTCAACCAAGAAGGGCCCGTACGTCGAGGACCGGCTTCTGGGCCGGATCCAGAAGATGAACGAGAGCGGCGACAAGCAGATGGTCAAGACCTGGTCTCGCAAGTCGACCGTCTTCCCCGAGATGGTGGGCCACACGATCGCCGTCCACGACGGGCGAAAGCACGTGCCGGTGTTCGTCTCGGAGTCGATGGTGGGCCACAAGCTCGGCGAGTTCGCCCCGACGCGCACCTTCAGGGCCCACTCGGGAACGAAGACGGAGCGCTAGCCGGTGGCGGGCAAGTCCGAAAGCGAACCGAAGGCGCCCGTCGTGAGGGCGAGCGCCCGCTACGCGCGGGTCGCCCCGCGCAAGGCGCGCCTGGTCGCCGACCAGGTGCGGGGACTTCCCGTGCCCGAGGCCCGTACTCTGCTCGACTTCTCGGCTCGCGGCGCCGCGCGGGACATCGGCAAGCTGATCGCATCGGCGGCCGCCAACGCCGAGGCCAACCACGAGCTGGTGGCCGACGAGCTCCGGGTTGCCGAGATCAGCGTCGACGAGGGCCCCACCCTGAAGCGGTGGCGGGCCCGCGCTCGCGGTCGAGCGACCCGGATCGACAAGAGAACCACCCACGTCAGCGTCGCCCTGACGCCTACCGAGGATTAGAGGAACGATGGGACAGAAGATCCATCCCGAGGGATTTCGGGTCGGCTACATCCACGACTGGAAGTCGAACTGGTTCAACGAGCGGGAGTTCGCCGACTATCTGTTCGAGGACATCGCGATCCGCGATCACATCCAGGGCAAGCTCGCTCACGCGGGGCTCTCGGACATCCAGATCGTCAAGCAGCGCGGCGAGGTCACGGTGGACATCCACACGGCGCGACCGGGAATCGTGATCGGCAAGTCCGGTTCCGAGGTGGACGCCCTCCGACGCGACCTCCACAAGCTGACCGATAAGCCGGTCAAGGTGAACATCCGCGAGATCAAGCGCCCCGAGCTCGATGCCAAGCTCGTCGCTCAGTCGATCGCCGAGCAGCTCCAGAACCGGGTCGCATTCCGCCGGGCCATGAAGCGCGCCCTGACCTCGGCCATGCGCTCCGGCGCCAAGGGGGTCAAGGTCCAGGTGTCCGGGCGACTGGGTGGGGCTGAGATGGCCCGAACCGAGGGTTACTCGGACGGTCGCGTCCCCCTGCACACCCTGCGCGCCGACATCGACTACGGGTTCGTTGAGGCCCGAACAACGACCGGACGGATCGGCGTCAAGTGCTGGATCAACAAGGGCGAGGTCATGCCCGAGGGCTACCGCACCGGCCAGCCCGACGAGGAGGCGGACGGGATCGCCCGTCGCACGCCTCGCGGCCGACCGGGTGGGACGCGCGGAGCGCCTGATCGCGATAGGCGCCCGTCAGGCCAGAGGCCGGGAAGGACGGGTGCATCGCCGCCTGCCTCGAAGCCCGCGGCGTCTCCCGCCGCTGGTGCCCCGGCACCGCCCCCTGCGAGCGCGCCCACGGCCTCGGAGGGTGAGCCGGCGGTTGCGGAGTCGACGGCGCCCGACTCGGCCGAGGCAGACTCGGCCGCAGCGGACTCGTCCGACGCCGCGAAGCCGACTCCCGACGCGCCGCCCGAGGCCCCGAAGCCGACGCCCGACGCGCCGCCCGCCGGCGAGGGCGCCGCTTCGGCCGAGGAGGGGTCGTCCTGATGCTGATGCCGAAGCGCGTCAAGCACCGCAAGGTCCAACGCGGCCGGATGCGAGGCAACGCCAAGGGGGGTCACCAGGTGGCCTTCGGCGAGTACGGCCTCAAGGCGCTGGAGCGCGGTTGGATCACCAATCGCCAGATCGAGGCGGCCCGGGTCGCGATGACCCGGAAGATCAAGCGAGGCGGCAAGGTGTGGATCAACGTATTCCCGGACAAGCCGTTCACCAAGAAGCCCGCCGAGACCCGCATGGGCTCCGGCAAGGGCAACCCGGAGGGCTGGGTCGCGGTGATCAAGCCCGGCCGGGTGATGTTCGAGCTGGCCGGCGTGCCTGAGGACTTGGCGCGCGAGGCGATCCGGCTTGCAGGACACAAGCTTCCGATCAAGACGAAGTTCGTCAGCCGCGAGGGGGTCTCGGAGTGAAGGGCACCCAAGTCCACGCACTCGATGACCACGACCTGGTCGAGCGCCTCAAGGTGGCGCGTGAGGAGGCATTCAACCTCCGCTTCCGGAACGCCACCGGCGAGCTCGAGAACAGCGCTGCCCTGGGCGATGCTCGGCGTGATGTCGCGCGCCTGCTCACGGTGGCGCGCCAGCGTGGGATCGACCTCCGGAAGGAGCTGAGGTGATGCAGCTGAGAGGGAAGAGCACGCGGGACCAGGACGACGACAGGCGAGCCCGGAGGCCACCGAGCCGAGGAGGCCCAAGGCCGAGGGGCGCCGCGGCGGAGTCGGATGCGGCCGAGGGCAGAAGCGCCCGACTCGGAGCCCGCCGCCGAGGAAGATGCGGCCGAAGGTGAAGCCGCTGGGGCTAGCGACGAAGTCGCGGAAGCTGCGGAGGTGCCTGCCGCCACGCCGGAGCCCGAACCCGCCGGAGACGCAGCCGAAGGCGAGGCCTCCGGCGGAGAGGTCGTCCTGTCCCCGAAGGAGCTTCGAAGGCGCCGGCGATCGCGCGCGTCAGGCCCTGCCCGACCGCCTCGCTCGCCCGAGGAGAGGGCTGCGCAGCGGATCGAGCGCCGCCGCGCGTCCGCCGAGAGCCGCAGGCGTTACCGGTCCGCCAAGCGCTCCAAGCGTGGCGAGCCGGGCACCGGAACCGCGCCCGCCGAGCGGGAGGCGGGAGCCCGCAAGGTTCGGCAGGGCAGTGTCGTCTCGACCGGAGGCGACAAGACGATCACGGTCGAGATCGCGATCGTCAGGCGCCACCCGACCTACGAGAAGGTGGTTCGACGAACGAGCCGGCTGCGTGCCCACGACGAGGGCAACGAGGCGGGCGAGGGCGATGTCGTCCGAGTGATCGAGTGTCGGCCGATTTCGCGCACCAAGCGCTGGCGGCTGGTCGAGATCCTGGAGCGAGCGCCCCGATGATCCAGCAGGAGACCAGGCTCAGGGTGGCCGACAACTCAGGGGCTCGCGAGATCCTCTGCATCCGGGTCAAGGGCGGCCACCACCGCCGCTACGCGAGCGTCGGCGACGTGATCACCGCGACCGTGAAGCAGGCGACGCCGCATGCCGGGGTACGAAAGGGCGAGGTCGTCCAGGCGGTGGTCGTTCGAACCAAGAAGCAGCTCGGGCGCCCCGACGGCACCTACATCGCCTTCGACGAGAACGCGGCGGTCCTGATCGATCCGCAGCTCAACCCCCGCGGCACCCGGATCTTCGGGCCGGTCGCGCGCGAGCTTCGAGATCGCAACTTCATGAAGATCGTCTCCCTGGCCCCGGAGGTGTTGTAGGCATGGCGAGGGCGATGAGGGTCCGAAAGGACGACACGGTGATCGTCACCGGTGGCAAGGACCGCGGCAAGACCGGGCGGGTCCTTCGCACCGAGCCCGCGAAGCGGCGCATCTATGTCGAGGGCCTCAACATCATCAAGCGACACCAGCGCCCGCGCTCTGTCAAGGACACCCAGAAGGGCGCTGAGGCGGGCGGGATCATCGAGAAGGAGGGCCCGATCCACGTCTCCAAGGTGATGCTGCTCGACCCGACCGACAACAAGCCGACTCGAGTCGGCGTGCGGATCGCCGAGGGCAAGCGCGAGCGCTATGCGAAGCGAACCGGAAACGCGATCGACTGAGGACGATGGAAGCCACCGTCACAGATGCCCAGCGGGCCGCCCCGCCGCCCCGGCTCAAGGATCGCTACCGCGACGAGGTCGTCGGCAAGCTCACCAGCCGGTTCGGTTACGGCAACCCGATGCAGGTTCCGCGGCTCGAGAAGGTCACCCTGAACATGGGGGTCGGCGAAGCCAAGCAGACGACCTCGGTCCTCGAGGCCGCCACCGAGCAACTGGGCGTGATCTCGGGCCAGCGTCCGAACGTGCGCCGCTCGCGGAGGTCGATCGCCAACTTCAAGGTGCGCGAGGGGATGCCTGTAGGGGTGGCGGTCACCCTGCGCGGTGCCCGGATGTGGGAGTTCGTCGACCGGCTGATCTCGATTGCGATCCCGCGCATCCGCGATTTCCGAGGGCTCAGCCCCCGCTCGTTCGACGGGCGCGGGAACTACTCGCTCGGGATTCGCGAGCAGCTCATCTTCCCGGAGATCGATTACGACTCGATCGACGAGGTCCGCGGGCTCAATGTCACGATCACGACCAGCGCCGAGACCGACCCAGAGGCCTTCGAGCTACTGCTGGCGCTCGGCTTCCCGTTCGCCCAGGAGGGGCGGCCGGGGCAGGTCGATCACGAGACGGAGGAGGAGGAGCGCCGGCGCGAGGAGGCTCGCCAGCGGGCTGAGGCCGAGGCCGCGGCGCTCGAGCAGCTCAAGGAGGAGAACCCCGACGCCTATGCCAAGCCCGTGCGGCCCGACGAAGAGGGTGAGGGCGAGGAGGGTGCCGAGGCGCCAGCCGAAGCCGAGGACGACCAAGCAACCGAAGAGGAAGGATGACCCCGTCCGTGCACCGGATCGAGGACTGGGACCGAGGACCTACATGGCGAAGACTTCACAAGTAGTTCGACAGCGGCGCAAACCGAAGTACCGTAGCCGCGGGTACAACCGCTGCCGCCGTTGCGGACGGCCGCGCGCCTACTATCGAAAGTTCGGCCTCTGCCGGCTGTGTCTGCGCGAGCTGGCCCACAAGGGATACATCCCCGGAATGACCAAGTCGAGCTGGTAAACAGGAGTGATGGCGGTGCCGCAACCAGAGACGATGAAAGAGGCGACGTGCGTACGCGGCGGCGCCTCTAGCAGCACGTGCAGTTGGTGATTTGACGATGCTCACCGATCCAATCTCCGATTATCTGACGCGGGTTCGAAACGCGATCGCCGCGCAGCACTCCGACGTGGAGATCCCCGCGTCGCGCCTCAAGAAGGAGATCACCCGCATCCTCGACCAGCAGGGGTACATCAGCGGTTTCGCGATCGAGCCCGGCGCGGTCGGCGAGGTGATCCAGATAAAGCTCAAGTACGCCGAGGGTCGCCGGTCGGTGATCAGCGGCCTGGAGCGGATCTCGCGACCGGGCCGCCGACGCTACGCAGCTCACGCAGAGATCCCGCGCGTCATGGGCGGCATGGGGACCGCGATCCTGAGCACCTCGACCGGGGTGATGACGGGGCACGACGCCCGCCGGCAGGGAGTAGGAGGCGAGGTGGTCGCCTACGTATGGTGACCGCGACGGCGCCGGGATCGGGACGACCCCGACCCTCGAGCGCCCGCCGCTGAGCGAAGATGAGCCGAATCGGAAGAAAGCCAATCGCGATCCCCGACGGGGTCACCATCGACGTCGAGCCCGCGCTCGTCTCGGTCAAGGGACCCCGGGGCGAGCTGCGCCAGGCGGTGAGTCGCGACATCAAGGTGGCCGAGTCGGACGGGGTCCTGACCGTAGATCGGCCGAGCGATCGTGGCGAGCACCGGGCGCTCCACGGGCTGACCCGCAGCCTGATCGCCAACATGGTCGAAGGCGTCACCGACGGGTTCGAGAAGCGGCTCGAGATCCAGGGCGTTGGCTACAGGGCGCGCCTACAGGGCAAGGCGCTCGAGCTCGCGGTGGGCTATTCGCACCCCGTCTCGGTCGCCGCTCCGGATGGGATCGAGTTCGAGGTTCCGACGCCGACCCAGGTCGTGGTGCGGGGTATCGACAAGCAGCTGGTCGGCGAGATCGCCGCCAGGATCCGCCGAACCCGGCCCCCGGAGCCCTACAAGGGCAAGGGAGTCCGCTACGAGGGCGAGCACGTGCGGCGCAAGGTCGGCAAGCGGGCCTAGATGAGCCGATCCACCCTCAACCAGCTTCAGCACGGGCCTGCGGCCCAGGTTCGCCGATGACCGTGATGACGCGACAGCAGCGCAGGCTCCGCCGCCGCCGGCGAGTGCGGGCGAAGGTGCGCGGCAGCGCGGCGCGTCCCCGCCTCTCGGTCTTCCGCTCCAATCGGGGCCTGTTCGTGCAGCTGATCGACGACGACGCTGCGCGCACCCTGGTCGCGGTCTCCTGGACCGAGCCCGAGCTGCGGAAGCTCAAGGCCACCGAGCAGGCGAAGCGGGCTGGCGAGCTGATCGCGTCGCGTGCCAAGGAAGCCGGAATCGAGGCCTGCGTCTTCGACCGCGGCGGCTATCAATACCACGGCCGCGTCAAGGCGCTCGCCGACAGCGCCCGCGAGGGCGGGCTTTCGTTCTGAGTCGCTAACGTCACCCCGAGCGCGCATGAATCACGACATCGAGACAGTCAGCCCGCAGGGACTCGACCTCCAGGAGCGAGTGATCGAGATCAACCGCGTGGCCAAGGTGGTCAAGGGAGGCAGGCGCTTCTCTTTCACCGCGCTGGTCGCGGTCGGCGACGAGAGCTCCGTGGTCGGGATCGGCTACGGCAAGGCGCGCGAGGTTCCGCTGGCGATCCAGAAGGCGGTCGAGAACGCCCGCAAGAGCCTGGTTCGCGTCCCGATGTACGGCCAGACCATCCCGCACCGGATCATCGGCCGTTTCGGCGCCGGCCACGTTGTCCTTCGCCCGGCCAGTCCGGGAACCGGCGTGATCGCCGGCGGCGGCGTGCGCGCAGTGCTCGAGCTGGCCGGGATTCGAGACGTTCTCACCAAGAGCATCGGAACCCAGAATCCGATCAACCTCGTGAAGGCGACGATGGAGGGCCTGACCGGCTTGCGTCGCCCGGAGCAGGTCGCAAAGCTCCGCGGCTTGAGCGTAGCCCAGGTCCTCGGCCTCGAGAAGAACGACAAGGCCGGTCAAGCTGAACCCGCCGGCACGAGCGGCGAAGCCGCGGTGCAGGCGAGTGACCCTGCCGCCACATCCGCGTCGCAACCCGCCGGAGACGCAGCCGAAGGCGAGGCCTCCGGCGGAGGGATTGGAAACGCAGCCGAAGGCGAGGCTTCCGGCGGAGAGATTCCCGAGGCCTCCGGCGGAGGGGCGGGTTCCGTTGCCTAGCGTCTTGGTGAAACAGGTGCGCTCCAGCAACGGAACCAGCCCCAGGCAGCGCGAGACGCTTCGCTCCCTTCGGCTCGGCCGGATCGGCAGCTCCTGCACGCGAGCGGATGGACCGGAGCTCCGCGGCATGCTGAAGGTCGTCAGCCATCTGGTCGAGGTCACCGAGGAGGGCTCTGTGACCCCCCGTCTCGATCCCGAGGAGGTGGGGCTCCACACGATCCGGCCCAAGCCGGGCTCGCGGCATCCGCGAAGGCGCCGCGGCCGTGGCGGTGGGTCCGGTCTCGGGAAGACCTCCGGCCGGGGGCACAAGGGCGCGGGCGCGCGGTCGGGCAACAAGCGAAAGCCCGGGTACGAAGGTGGTCAGAACCCGATTCACATGCGGACCAGGAAGCTGCGCGGCCCGCACAAGAAGATGTCGATGCCGTTCGAGCCCTTCCGGACCCACACCCAGCCCGTGAACGTCGCTGACCTCGAGGAGCGGTTCGCCGCCGGCGACCAGGTGACTCCCGAGACGCTGCGCGCCGCCGGGCTCGCCAAGCGCCGCCATCCGGTCAAGATCCTGGCCAGGGGAGACCTCACCAAGAAGCTGACAGTTCACGCACATGCCTTCAGCGCCGCCGCCAAGGACAAGATCGAAAAAGCCGGCGGCACCTGCGAGCTCATCGACGCCAAGCCCAGCGCGGCCCAAGGTGGGCCGGATGGCGCTGGCGGCGAAGCCGCGGTGCAGGCGAGTGAACCTGCCGGCACGGACGCGTCGCAACCCGGCGACACCGGAGCCGAAGGCGAGGATGTCGACGGAGGGGTTCGGTAATTGCTCCAGACGATCCTCAACTCCTTCCGGGTCCCCGAGATCCGCAAGAAGCTGGCCTTCACGGCCGCGATGCTGCTGCTCTACCGGCTCGGCGCCTACATCCCTTCGCCCGGCGTCGACATCAACACGGTCAAGGAGATCGAGCAGAACTTCTCCGGCAACTCGATCCTCGGCTTCCTCAACCTGTTCAGCGGGGGGAGCCTGTCACGGCTGTCGCTGTTCGCGCTGGGAATCATGCCGTACATCACCGCCTCGATCATCCTCCAGCTGCTCACGGTCGTCGTTCCTTCGCTGGAGCGGCTCCAGAAGGAGGGTGAGGTCGGCCAGCAGAAGATCACCCAGTACACGCGCTACCTGACCGTCGCCCTCGCCCTCGCCCAGTCGCTCGGCTACGTGTTCCTGTTCCAGTCGTTCCAGAACGCCGCCGGGACGAGCGTCGTCGGCACGCTGACCGCCCCCAAGCTGTTCCTGATCGTGATCTCGCTGACCGCCGGCACCACGCTCCTCATGTGGCTCGGAGAGCTGATCACCCAGCGCGGGATCGGCAACGGGATCTCGCTGCTGATCTTCGCGTCGATCGCGTCCGCGGATCCCGAGCGGGCATTCAGGCCTGGTGGACCAACCCCGACCAGGTCTTCGTCGTGATGATGCCGTTCATCGCGCTCGCGGTGATCGTCGGGATCGTCTTCGTCCAGGAGGGTCAGCGCCGGATCCCGGTCCAGTACGCGAAGCGCGTCGTCGGTCGCCGCATGACCACCGGCGGGTCCACCTACCTCCCGCTGCGGGTCAACATGGCCGGGGTGATCCCAGTCATCTTCGCCGCTTCGATCATGGCCTTCCCGCCGACCATCGGCCAGCTCCTGAATACGCCCGCGGCGCTTGACTTCGCGGCCTTCTTCAGCCCGAACGGATGGGCATACGTGGTTGGCGAGGTGTTCTTCATCATCATCTTCACCTACTTCTACACGGCGGTGACCTTCAACCCGGTCGACCAGGCCGACAACCTGAAGAAGTACGGAGGCTTCATCCCTGGCGTGAGACCCGGGCGACCTACCGCCGAATATCTGGACCGGATCCTCTCCAGGCTCACGTTCCCAGGGGCGCTCTACCTCGGCGCGGTCGCTGCACTGCCGACCATCCTGATCAGCCAGACGTCCGCCAACTTCTTCTTCGGCGGAACTTCGATCCTGATCGTGATCGGCGTGGCGCTGGATACGGTGAAGCAGCTGGAGGCCCAGCTCATGATGCGCAACTACGAGGGCTTCTTGAAGTGACGATGGCGGACCCTGCAAACCGGCGCATCTCGGCGTCCTCGGCCAATCGTCTCCCTCACTTAGCTTTCAACTAAGCTCGCTTCGCCGATTGGCCTGCGTCCACCGACCTGCTTGGTTTTCGGGCCCGTTTGCGGGTCCCTTCGGTTTGGCGTGCCGGTCCGCGCGCCCGTTCGATGCTCCTCGTCCGCTCGACCCTTGACCGATGCCTGAGTTGAACCTCGTCCTGCTCGGCCCGCCGGGGTCCGGCAAGGGCACCCAGGGGGAGCGACTCCAGGAGGATTTCCGACTCCCCTATTACGCGACCGGCGACATCCTGCGGACCGCGGTTCGCGAGGGCACCGAGCTCGGGGACGAGGCAAAGGGCTACATGGACAGCGGGGACCTGGTGCCCGACGAGGTGATGGTCGGGCTGATCGCGGAGCGGATCTCGCGCGACGAGGCCTCTGACGGGTTCATCCTCGACGGCTTTCCGCGGACCACCGCCCAGGCGGAGGCCCTCGACTCAAGCTTGCAGGAGCTGAATCGCCGCCTCACCGTAGCCGTGCTGATCGACGTCTCCGACGACGAGGTCGTCCGCCGGCTGAGTGGCCGGCGGACGTGCGTCAAGGAGGGCCACATCTTCCACGTCGAGTTCGACCCGCCCAAGAACGATGACATCTGCGACATCTGCGGAGCCCGCCTCGAGATCCGCGACGACGACAAGCCCGACGTGATCCGCAACCGCCTCCGGACCTACCACGACAAGACCGAGCCCCTCGTCTCCTACTACGAGGAGCGCGGGATCCTGCGGCGCGTGAACGGCTCGCTCGATCCCGATGAGGTGACCGACCGGATCCGGGCGATGCTCGCGACGCTCCGCATGGAGGAGGAGCTTTGATCATCAAGAAGACGCCCGAGCAGATCGAGCGGATGGCCGCCTCGGGAGCGATCCAGGCCCGCTGCCTGCGCATGCTGCGCTCCAAGTGCCACCCCGGCGTCACCACCGCCGAGCTCGACGAGGCTGCGGAGCGCTTCATCCTCGCTCAGGATGCTCAGGCCTCCTTCAAGGGCTACCGGGGATTTCCCGGCTCGATCTGCGCGTCACCCAACTCGATGGTCGTCCACGGGATCCCGGGCCCCTACGAGCTCCGGCGAGGCGACGTGGTCTCGCTCGACGTCGGGGTCACCAAAGACGGATGGGTGGCCGACGCCGCGATGACCGTCCCGGTCGGGCCGATCAACCCCGCGGCCCGAAAGCTGCTCGACGCGACTCGGGAGGCGCTGGTCGCCGGGGTCACGGAGGCTCGCCCGGGCAATCACCTCGGGGATGTGTCGGCCGCGATCCAGCACCATGTCGAGGCACAGGGCTTCTCGATCATCCGCTCCCTGGTCGGCCACGGGATCGGTCGCGATATGCACGAGGACCCGCAGATTCCGAACTACGGCGAGGCGGGTAGGGGCCCGGAGCTGGCGCCAGGCATGGTGCTGGCGATCGAGCCGATGGTCAACGCCGGCGAGCCCGACGTCCGGGTTGGAGACGACAACTGGGCCGTCTACTCGGCGGATGGATCGCTCGCCGCCCACTTCGAGTTCACCGTTGCCGTGACCGCAGACGGGCCCCGCGTCCTGACGCCCTGGCATGAGGAGTGAAGCCGCTTGCCGTTCACGGTGGAGCCGCGGACTGGTTGTTCTGGCTTTGCGCCGGTGGATGGGGCGCCTTTGAGCTGGCGCTCGCGATCCGCACCCGCGGTGGCTCGGCCGGCCACCGTGATCTCAGCGTCATCCCGCTCACTCTCTCGATACTCCTCGGCCTCGCACTCGCCCAGCTCGCCGCCCGGACCGGCGATCTCCCGTTGCCCGGCCCCGGATGGTGGCCGCCGGCCGCGGGCCTGGCGACATTCGCCGCCGGGCTCGCCTTGCGTGCCTGGGCGGTGGTCGAGCTGGGCAGGTTCTTCAAGTACACGGTCGTGGTTCAAGCCGGGCACCGCGTGGTCGACACGGGGCCTTATCGGCGGATTCGCCACCCGAGCTACACCGGTCTCCTGATGGCCGCGCTGGGGCTTGGGACGGCGCTCGGAACCTGGCTCTCGATTCCCGCCTGCCTGATCCCGCCGTTGATCGCCTTCGGAATCCGCCTCACCCATGAGGAGCGAGTGCTCGCCGCGGAGCTCGGCGAGCCATACCGGTCCTACATGGGGCGCACCTGGCGCTTGGTCCCAGGCCTCTGGTAGCCAGATCAGCCCGCCGTCCGCGCGCAGGTCGGGCACAGGCCGTGGACGACGATCTCGGCGCCGTCGACCTCGAAGCCCCTGTCGGCGGCCAGATCCGTGGCGCGGTCCAGTGACACCCGGGCGTCCAGGTCCTGAACGGCACCACATCGCCTGCAGACGATGTGGTGATGATCGACCGGGCGGGAGTCATAGAGCGCCCGACCCCGCCCCGCAGCGACGCGGCGCACGAGTCCCGCCTCCTCGAGAGCGTCGAGGCTCGCGTACACGGTCGGCAGCGAGACGTTGGGCAGGCGCTCGTCGACCGCTTCGAGGAGCTCCTCGGCTCCCACGTGGCGATCGAGCTCGACCAGCGTCTGATGGATCAGAAGCCGTTGCGAGGTAACCCGATAACCGGCCGCCCGAAGCGCCTGGGCGGTCCTGGAGGTGTCGGCGGCCTTGGGGCGGATCGTCGTCATCGTCATCAGGGTAGCCTAATTCTTCTAAGGGCGTCCTAATTTTAAACCATTTGCTATAAGTGACGCAATGGTCGATTCTGTGCTCGAAAGCTGGCGCGGGGCGAGCGACAAGCAGCGGCTACTTCAGGTCGTTCAACCCGGCCTGATCGGGTTGATCGACGGGACCGTGTCGACGCTGGCTCCGATCTTCGCCTCCGCCTACCTGGCGGGTTCGCGCGCCGCGCTCCTCGTCGGGCTCGCCGCCGCGCTCGGGGCGGCGATCAGCATGGGCATCTCGGAGGCGCTGTCCGACGACGGAACGCTGACCGGCCGCGGCGACTCGGCCCGGAGGGGCCTGATCACCGGATTTGCGACCTTCGTTGGTGGCACGATCCACGCGCTGCCGTTCCTGATCAATGACGTCGGCACCGCCCTCGCGGTCGCCTATCCGCTGGTCGTATGCGAGCTCCTGGCGATCGCCTGGATCCGCCGGCGTTTCCTGCACGTTCCGCTCACCCAGTCGCTCGTCCAGGTGACCCTCGCCGGGGCCACGGTCGCCGCGGTCGGCGTCGTGGTCGGCCAGGCGTAAGGCCGCCGCGGCGAACCGCCACGACCGAGGCAGCGATCGAGCGGCTCCCTGCTAGGATTCTCGTTCGGTCACAGGCCGTGCGTGTGTGCCCGTGGGCCCGATTCCTGGGGCCGGCGGGCCTTCTCAGCAACTGATTGGATACGACCCGACGAATGTTGGGCCGAGACGCGGAGTGTCTCGGCAGCAGCAGGTAAGGCTGCGAAGCAGCCGCAGGAGATTTTGGTGAAGGTTCGAGCGTCCGTAAAGCCGATGTGTGAGCGCTGCCGAATAGTCCGGCGGCGTGGCGTCGTGCTGGTCATCTGCTCGAATCCGCGCCACAAGCAGCGGCAGGGTTGAGGAGATGTTCGGCGCGGTGCAGCAAGGGACTCTTGGAATCGACCGGCATGTGCTGGAGGTGATGTAGTGGCACGCATAGCGGGGGTCAACATCCCGGTCAACAAGCGCATCGAGGTGGGGCTCACCTACGTCCACGGAATCGGCGACTCGACCGCCCGCAAGATCGTCACCGACGTGGGGGTCGACCCGAACACCTACGTCAAGGATCTGACCGACGACGAGGTGGTCAAGCTGCGAGAGGCGGTCGAATCCCGCGAGGTCGAGGGCGACCTGCGACGCGAACGCTCCCAGAACATCAAGCGGCTCTCGGAGATCGGCGCCTACAAGGGCCACCGCCACCGCCGCGGCCTGCCGGTTCGAGGCCAGCGCACGAAGACGAACGCGAGAACCCGCAAGGGCCCCCGCCGGATGAGCGTCGCCGGCCGGCGCAAGGCGCCGACGCCGAAGTAGAGGCACGATGAAGACGCGGTGTCGCAACCAGGAGCTTTCGCATTTCACGAGGCGCGTCGACGACGGCGCCGCGAGCAGCGTGTGCGGCTGGTGGTGAGCTGATGCCGCAGCCCAAGAAGGGATCAACTCGAGGCACCAGCCGGACTCGCCGTCGGGTCAAGAAGAACATCACCTATGGGATCGCTCACATCAAGACCAGCTTCAACAACACGATCGTGACCATCACGGACACGGACGGCGCCGTGGTCTGCTGGGAGTCCGCCGGTTCAGCCGGGTTCAAGGGGTCTCGAAAGTCGACGCCCTTCGCCGCTCAGGTGACGGCAGACTCCGCGGCCCGAAAGGGCATGGAGCACGGCCTCGAGCGGGTCGAGGTGCATGCAAAGGGCGCCGGCTCAGGCCGCGACACGGCGATTCGCTCGCTCCAGGCCGCAGGCCTTCAGGTGACCACCGTCAAGGACGTGACGCCGCAGGCGCACAACGGCTGCCGCCCGCGCAAGCGCAGGAGGGTCTAGCGATGGCCCGCGATACCTCGCCACAGTGCAAGCAGTGCCGCCGTGAAGGGCAGAAGCTGTTCCTCAAGGGCGCTCGCTGCCTGACCGAGAAGTGCGGCGTCGAGCGGCGCTCCTACCCGCCCGGCGAGCACGGGCGCGGGCGGATGCGCCAGTCCGAGTACCGCCAGCAGCTGCGCGAGAAGCAGAAGGCGCGACGCTACTACCAGGTGCTCGAGAAGCAGTTCCGCGGCTACTACCAGAAGGCTTCACGGCAGGACGGCGTCACCGGCGACAACCTGCTGCGGCTGCTGGAGCGCAGGCTGGACAACGTGTTGGTCCGTCTGGGATTCGCCGCGTCGCGGCGCCAATCCCGGCAGTTGATCGGTCACGGCCACTGGCTCGTCAACGGCCGGCGGGTCAACATCCCCTCCTACCAGGTGCGCGCGGATGACGTGATCACGATCCGCCCCGACTCGAAGGCGGCCGACGTCGTCCGCTCGGCAACCGAGCTGACCGCCGCGGTCCCCGCTTGGCTCCAGGCTGACCACGACTCACTGACCGCCAAGGTTCTTCGCCTGCCCGACCGAAGCGAGATCATGACGCCGGTCGCCGAGCAGCTGATCGTCGAGCTCTACTCCAAGTAGGGCCGAGACCCCCGTAAAGAAACGACCCCGAAGGAAGCGATGACCACCCTGCCCGAATTCCAGATCCCGAAGATCTCAAGCGAGAAGGTCGCCGACACCCACGGCACCTTCACGATCGAGCCCCTCGACAAGGGCTTCGGCTACACGTTCGGCAACAGCCTGCGCCGCGTACTTCTCTCCTCGCTGGGCGGAGCGGCGATCAAGAGCGTCCGAGTCGAAGGCGTTGCCCACGAGTTCTCGACCGTCTCCGGGGTCAAGGAGGATGTCACCGACATCGTTCTCAACCTCAAGGACATCGTGGTGCGCATGCACACCGATGCCGACGAGGTTGAGGCGCCGTTGGTCGCCACGGGGCCGGGTGACGTGAAGGCCAAGGACATCGACCTCCCCGCCGGAGTCGAGATCCTCAACCCCGACGCTCCGATCGCGACGCTCGAGAAGCGAACGAAGCTCGAGATGTACCTGACGATCGGCCGCGGCCGCGGCTATTCACCGGCCGAAGACAACAAGACCGAGGACCAACCCCTCGGCGTGATCCCGATCGACTCGATCTTCTCCCCGATCCGCCGCGCTTCCTATGCGGTCGACACGTCCCGGGTCGGTCAGCGCACCGACTTCGACAAGTTGTCGCTCGAGGTCGAGACCGATGGCTCGATCGAGCCCGCGACCGCGCTTCGGGAGGCGGCGGAGATCCTGATCAAGAGCCTCGCGATATTCACCGACGCCGACCGGGTCGAGGAGCTGACCAGCCGCGATGGCGACGTCGCGATGGACCCCGGCGGGTTCGCGAGCGTCGGCACAGCGGACGGCGACGACCGCCTGATCGAGGAGCTCGAGATCGGAGTTCGAGCGTACAACTGCCTGAAGCGGGCCGGGATCCAGACGGTCGGGGATCTCGTCCAGCGTTCCGAGTCGGAGCTCAACGCGATCCCGAATTTCGGCAAGCGCTCGACCGACGAGGTGCAGGACGCCCTGACGGCGCTCGGTCTGTCGCTCCGCGAGGAGTGACCCGACCTCGGCCAGGAACTACGATCCGATCCTGAACGCTCACCCGCCTCACGGTCGATGCTGACATGCGCCACGGAAAGCAGAGGAACAAGCTCAGTCGAGACTCGGCTCATCGCCGGTCGCTGCTGCGCAACCTCTCTCGTGAGCTGATCGAGCACGAGCGGATCCAGACCAGCCAGGCGAAGGCCAAGGCGGTCAAGCCCGAGGTCGAGAAGCTGATCACGCTGGCCAAGCGGGGGGACCTGCACGCGCGCCGTCGGGCGCTGTCGTCGCTCGGCCAGGATCGGTTCGTCGTCCACAAGCTGTTCGAGGAGATCGCCCCGCGCTACTCGGAGCGCCCCGGCGGCTACACGCGGATCATCAAGCTCGGCCCGCGCCGCTCCGACTCGACCGAGATGGTGTTCATCGAGCTGGTCTAGCCGCCGGCCAGCCTCCGGCCGTGGGCACCTACCGCCTGACCATCTCCTACGACGGGACGCCGTTTGCCGGCTGGGCGGCGCAGCCCGGCCTGCGCACGGTGCAGAGTGAGCTCGAGGCGGCGCTCGAGCGGATCCTCGGCGAACGAGCCTCGCTCACCGTCGCGGGTCGCACCGACGCCGGCGTCCACGCGTGGGGGCAGGTGGCGAGCTTCGAGGCGGGGAGCGCGCCACCGGACGAGCTCGCCCACCGGCTGAGCGCGCTGCTGCCCGCCGAAGTCGCGGTGATCGAGGCCACCCGGGCTGCCAGAGGGCTTCGACGCCCGCCGCGACGCGCGTTCACGGACCTACTGCTACCGGGTGCTCGCCTCGCCCATCCGGCACCCGTTCGAGGTCGGACGGGCGCTTCTGGTGGCCCCACCCGGTTGATCGAGAGGTGCTCGAGCACTGCGCCGCGACGGTCGTCGGCACGCACGACTTCACCGCCTTCACCCCGACCGAGACCGACCACGTGCATTTCGAGCGCGAGATCGTCCACGCCGACTGGCGGGTGCACCGCCTCGCGGAGTCGTTCCCGGGCCACCTGCTCGAGCTCTGGATCGAGGCCGACGCGTTCATGCGCCACATGGTCCGGGCGCTCGTGGGCACGATGCTCGAGGTGGGGGAGAGCCGACGCACTCTCGAGGACTTCGAGGCTCTGCTGCGGGGGGCGCCCAGGGAGCGCGCCGGGGAGACGGCGCCGTCGCACGGCCTCTACCTGGCGTCCGTGCGGTACTGAGATCGGCTGGCCCGACGGGCGGGTGAGTCGCGTCAGGCCTCGTCGGGACCCAGCTCTACCTCGCCCAGGCTCGCGGGGCGCCCCGGCAGGTACATCGAGGAGCCGGTGGCGAGCAGGACCGGCTTGCCCTCGGCGTTCGTGACCTCGGCGCGGGTGATCGCGATCGTCCGCCCACTGTGGATGACCTCGGCGCGCGCCGTCAGATCGGCTCCGTCGTAATTCACCGGGCGAAGGAAGTTCGCCTTCAGGTCGAGGCCGGCGATCGCGACGCCAGGCGCAGCGAGAGTCTCCGCGGCTGCGAGCATCGCGAAGTCGGCCTGCATCGCGATCACCCCGCCCTGGAGCCGGCGGGCGGGGCTCGCCAGCCACTCCGTGGCGGGCAGCACAAAGGTGGCCGTCCCGTCTCCGACCTCGGTGAGCCGCAGCCCGGTCAGATGGTGGATCGGCGGCGCCGGCAGCTCATCCGCGAGCTGGCGTCGAAGGATCTCCGCGCCGGATAGCTCGGACCAGACCCGCTGCGGGATGACCGCTTCGGGGGCTGGACGCTCGAACGGATCCGGCGAGCCGTAGTCGCGATGCTCGAGGATCGGCGCTCGCTCGGGGGGATCGGGGGGATCGGTGATCGGCGGGAAGACCGACAGCCGCGAGGTGCCGTGGGCGATCAGCTGCTCGCTGTCACGGTCGAGCACGAACACCTCTGAAAGCGCCACCGACCGGCCCACGTGGATCGCCTGTCCATGCGCGGCCAACGTGGTCCCCGGCCGGGCGGGACGCAGGAACGACATCGAAAGCTCCGCCGTCGTGTAGGTCGTCGCGGCCGGGAGCTGGGTCTCGATCGAGCAGCCGAACGCGATGTCGGCGACGATCGCCAATGCGCCGCCCGAGATCACCCCGGTCGACGAGGAAAGCCACTCGGACGCCGGCATCTCGGCCTCGGCCGTGCCGTCGCCGAAGCGGACCGGCACGGCCCCGGTCAAGTGAGACAGGGGTGGAGGGGGCCAGGTGCCGTGGCGCCACCCCTCGAGTCGCTCGCGACCCGGGAGCGCGACCATCGCCGGGTCGGGGTAGTCGCCCCTCACGGACTCGGTCCATATGCGTTCCTTCGCCGCGGGGCTGTCTTCGAGCTCAGCCAGGCGGCGAACCTAGCCGAATCCACCTGGGATGCGTGCCAGCGCCGCCCCGCTCCTCACGCTCAGAGCTCGACGAGCCGGCCCGCATCGCGGGTGGTTTGGCCGATGGTGAGGATCTCGGGCCGCGCTTCAAGACCCTGATTGTGCCGCCGGCCCACCCCTAGAATCGAGCCCGAGCGCTGATGCGTGTACTGCTGACCAACGATGACGGGATCGGGGCCGAAGGTCTCCATGCCGTGCGCCGCGCGCTCGCCGACCTGGAGGACGTCGAGACCCACGTGATCGTGCCCGACTCGAACCGCAGCGCCACCGCGCGCAGCATCACCACGCGGTCGCCGCTCTCGGTCGAGGAGGTCGAGCTCGACGACGGCGGGACCGCCTACGCGACCGACGGGACGCCGGTCGACTGCGTTCGGTTCGGCGATCTCGGTCTGGTCGGCGACCCCCCCGACCTGATCGTCTCCGGCGTCAACCACGGCTCCAACCTCGGAGACGACATCACGTATTCGGGAACGGTGGCGGCGGCCCTGGAGGGCATCGTCCTCGGAATCCCGGCGATCGCGATCTCGCAGCAGTCGAGTGCCGGGGAGATGGGCTTCGCGCCCGGGCGCCGATTCGACTTCGCCGTCGCGGCGCGGTTGGGGGCGGAGCTGGTCCGGTTACAGCTCGCCGAACCGCTGCCCGCCGAGACGCTGCTGAACGTCAACTGTCCGGCTGGAGAGCCCCAGGGGATCGAGATCACGCGGTTGGGCAAGCGCCTCTACAACGACGAGCTGAAGCTCGTCGGCGAGGACGGCGATGGTCGGCGCCGCTACCAGATCTATGGCTTCGAGCCCTCGTTCGAGGATGAGGCGGGGACCGACCTTTCGGCCGTTGCCCGGGGGCGGATCTCGATTACCCCGGTCCACTTCGATCTCACCGACCGGCGAGGCCTCGAGCGCCTGCGGGAATGGGACCTCGGGCGGATGTTCACGGACACGCTCGCGGGCGCGGCCGAGAGCCCGTGAGTCGCAAGGACCCGGCGAGCCGCGCGCAGAAGCTGCGGCATGAGATCGCCAATCACGACCACCGCTATTACGTCCTCGACGACCCCGAGATCGGAGACGACGCCTATGACGCGCTGCTGAACGAGCTGCGGGAGCTCGAGGAGGCGAACCCCGAGCTTCGAAGCGCCGATTCCCCGACGCAGCGGGTCGGTGGCCGCCCGCTGGATCGGTTCGATCAGGTGCGCCACGCCGAACCGATGCTCTCGCTGGCGAACGCTCGCGGAGTCGATGAGTTCCGCGGTTGGGATGCCCGCCTGCACAACCGCCTGCGACAGCTCGATATCGAGCCCGGCGAGTTGAGGTTCGTCTCCGAGCCGAAGATCGACGGGCTCGCGATCTCGCTCACCTACGAGGACGGAGGCTTCACGCGTGGTGCGACCCGAGGCGACGGGGTGATCGGGGAGGACGTGACCCAGAACCTGAAGACGATCAAGGCGATCCCACTCAGGATCGAGAATTCGCCGGGCCTGATCGAGGTGCGGGGCGAGGTCTATCTCCCCCGCGGGGCATTCGCCCAGCTGAACGAAGCTCGCACCGCCGCCGGCGAGGCGGCGTTCGCCAATCCACGCAATGCCGCCGCCGGATCGTTGCGTCAATTGGACCCCGAGGTCACCGCGTCACGGCCTCTGTCGATCTGGTGTTACGGGACGGGCGCCCAGCAGGGGCGCGAGGAGCCTGGTCCGCGAACCCACGCCGAGGAGCTCGACTGGCTTCGGGAGCGCGGGTTCAAGGTCAATGACGAGATCGCGGTGCACGCCACGGCCGACGAGGTTGCCGCGCGATGCGAGTGGTGGGAGGGAAGGCGCGAGGAGCTGGACTTCGAGATAGACGGGGTGGTGATCAAGGTCGATCAGCGAACCCTGTGGCGCGAGCTTGGAGTCGCCGGCCGCGAGCCACGCTGGGCCGTCGCCTGGAAGTTCCCCCCCATCACCGCGACCACGAAGCTCAACCGGATCGTCTGGAACGTGGGTCGCACCGGGCGGCTGCTTCCGTTCGCGATGCTCGAGCCGGTCCACGTGGGTGGGGTCACGGTTTCGACCGCGACCCTGCACAACGAGGAAGACCTGGCCCGAAAGGACGTGCGCGAGGGCGATGAGGTTGTCGTGACCAGGGCCGGCGACGTCATCCCGCAGGTGATCTCGCCGTTGATCCAGCGACGGAAGGGAAGGCGGCTCCGGAGGCCGAAGCCGCCGACGAAGTGTCCACGGTGCCAGACCCCGACCGTCAAGCCCGAGGACTCGGTGTGGACGATCTGCCCCAACCGGCGAGGCTGCCCCGGACAGACCTTCCAGCAGCTCAAGCACTTCCGCGGCGCGATGGACATCGAGGGGCTGGGCGAAAAGAACGTGATCCGCTTCCTCGACGAGAGCCTGATCGGCGATCCGGCCGACATCTACGACCTGACCGTGGATCGGATCCAGGAGCTGGATGGATTCGGCGAGGTATCCGCCGCCAATCTGATCGAGGAGATCGAGGCCTCCAAGAATCGGCCCTTCGGCACCGTGCTCTACGCCCTCGGCGTGCCGGGGATCGGCTACGTCAACGCCCAGGCGCTCGCCGAGCACTTCGGCTCGATCGACGCCCTGATCGAGGCCGACGCCGAGGAGATCGAGGAGGTCGAGGGGATCGGGCCCGTCCTCGCCGTTCAGGTGCAGGAGGAGCTGAGCGACGAGGGCACCGCCACGTTGATCGAGCGGCTGCGAGAGCGGGGCCTGCGCTTCGAGCTCTCGGCCTCCGAGCGTAGGGCGCAGGGTGGCCCGCTGGAGGGAAGGACATTCGTGCTCACCGGTACCTTGCCGCACCTGACCCGCGAGGAGGCCACCGCCCTGATCCGGAAGGCCGGCGGGAAGGTGACCGGATCCGTCTCTTCGAGCACCGACTACGTGGTCGCCGGCGAGAGCCCCGGCTCAAAGCTCGCCAAGGCCGAGGAGATGGGAACGACGGTGCTCGACGAGAAGGGTCTCCGCAAGCTCCTCCCGAAGTAGCGACGCGCGGGTCAGCGCTTACGACCTGCCGCCCCGTAACGCACCCGAACCCGGCGGCAGCGGAGCAGCCGCCGGAGTTGTTCACGAGCCGAAGGCGAGCAGCCGCCGGAGTTATTCAGCGCCTATACCGTGCGATCAGCGCCGCCATTCTGTCCTGGGCGCTTCGGGCGGCGTCGAGGTTCGGGGTGCCCATCAGGATCGAGAAGGCGACTGTGCCGTGCCCGGCATTGCAGTAGCCCGACAGCGCGCTGACCCCGGTCAGGGTGCCGGTCTTGGTCCGGCAGCGTCCGTCGGCAGCGGTGCCGTTCATGCGGTCGGCGACGGTCCCCTGCTCCCCCGCCAGCGGGAGCCCCCGACGGTAGGCCCCTGCTCCGTCTCGCCGGTTCATCGCGGCGAGGAGCCGGACGACCTGGCGTGGGGAGGCGCGGTCGGATCGCGATAGCCCCGAGCCGTTCTCCATCTTGACGCTCGTGCCGACGTGGTGGGCGAACCTCCTGGCCTTGCGAGCGCCGCGTCGGGTCGTGCCCCTGGGTCCGGTGCGGGCGGCCGCCAGCCGCTTCAGCAGCATCTCGGCGAAGAAGTTGTTCGAGGGCCTGAGGGTCGCTGCTATCAGGCCCGCCACCCGCGGGGAGCTCACGCTTCCAAGCGGGCGCTTGCGGAGCACCCGCGCCGGGAGGTCGGCGCGGCCGATTCCTCCCTCGACCCTGACCCCGATCCTTCGCAGCTTGTTCTTCAGGGCCCTGGCTGTGACGAGCTCCGGATTCCCCGCGTAGTGGCCATGGACGAGGCTCGAGTCGTAGGAGAGGCCGGACAGCGGCCCGAGCTCGCCGGACGCGTCCACCCCGGTGGTCGGGATGCCACGTCGGCGGTCGAAGATCGAGTCGTCGGCACGGACCTTGCCCGTGATCCGCTTGATGCCCGATCTGCGGATATCCCCGGCGAGCCTGCCCAGCGGTGTCAGGGGCAGGCCGAAGCGGCGCGCGAAGGACCTCTTGCCGAGCGCCGGATCGCCCGCCCCGACCACCACCACGCTCCCTCGCAGGGTGTGGCCGCCCGGCGGGGCGCGCGGAGCGTGCGTAGAGCCTGGTCTTGAACGTGGCCTGGGGGCCGAACCGGTCGAGCAGCGCCGCCGTCGTGAAAAGCTTCGTGTTCGAGGCCAGCGGCCGGTGGCGGCGCGATGACCAGCTGAACAGAGCGCGGTTGCGTCGCGCGTCGAGGTCGGTGACGAAGGCGCCGCTGGCGCCGCCCACACGGCGCATCTGCTTGGCCAGGCCCCGCTCCAGGCGGGTTCGGGAGACCGACGCGTCGGCGGGCGTGGGCGCCGCTACCAGCAGACCGGCGACGGCTGCCAGGCCTATCGTCAGCCAGCTTCGAAACCGTGAAGGATCAGATCGGGCGCGGATCCGGTCATAATGCCCCACAGCCATGGGGAAGGTCGTCGAGCTCGAGACCCCGCGCACCCAATCGCGCGGATCTCGGAGCCGAAGAGGTCGTAAACGCATTTCCAAGACCGCGCTCGTGCTGGGCGGCGGAGGGTTCACCGGTGGCGTTTACGAGATCGGGGCGCTTCGGGCGCTCGACCTGCTCGCCGTCAACAGCACCATCAACGAGTTCGACGTCTACGTCGGAACCAGTGCCGGCGCCTTCGTCGCCGGGATGGTCTCGAACGGCATCACCCCCGAGGAGATGATGCGGGTGATCAACAACGACCTCCCGTCGCCCCTATCCGACATCTCGCTCGGCACCCTGCTCCGGCCCAACTACCGAGGCTTCCTGCGAAAGTCGGTCACCTTTCCGCTCCGTGTCGCCGGGGTGGCGCGGGAGGTGGTCAGCCATCTCGGGGAGCTCTCGGCGGTCGACATCGCGACCGGGCTCGCGACCGGGCTCCCGGCCGGCATCTACACAGGGGCGGGAATCGAGAGGTACGTGGCCGAGGTGCTCTCCGATCCTGACCGCTCGAACGACTTCCGGCTGCTCGAGCACGAGCTCTATCTGACGGCCACCGACCTCGATACGACCGAGCGGGTCGTCCTCGGGGAGGGGGAGTGGGCCGACGTGCCGATCTCGACGGCGGTCGCCGCGTCAGGCGCCCTTCCGATGGTCTACGAGCCGGTTCAGATCAACGACCGCGAGTACATCGACGGAGGGATCCGGTCGACGACCAACGTCGATGTCGCCGTCGAGCACGGCGCCAAGTTCATCGTGGTGATCAACCCCATGGTCCCCTACGTCAACGACTTCCGAAAGCGCATTCCCACGATCACCGGCAACCGCGCCCGGCGCGTCTCCGACATGGGCTTCACCGCGATCGGCAACCAGGCATTCCGGCTCCTCTCCCACGAGCGCCTCCACCTCGCGGTCGAGTACTGGGAGCAGCGCTATCCCGGCGTCGACATCATCCTGATCGAGCCGGAGCTCGACGACGAGGTCATGTTCGGGACCTCGATCCTCGACTACAGCGGCCGGCTGGAGATCGCGAAGCACGGCTTCGAGTCGGTGACCCTGAAGCTCGCCCGCGACTACGAGCGCTACAAGTCGATTGCCGAGCGCCACGGCATCGAGATCTCGGCCCGCCGCGTCCGGCACGTCCTCGATCAGGTCGAGCGCGAGGAGGAGCGGCTCTCAGCCTGGCGCAGGGTCCTCGAGCAGACGACCGCGGCGCTCCTGCGCCAACAGCCGGGGTCGGCTTCCTCGTCGTCGGCCGAGTAGCCCGGCCTAGTCCGAGTACAGGGACTCGATCTCGGTCTCGTACTTGCGGGCCACGATCGCCCGCTTGACCTTCAGGGTCGGGGTCAGCTCGCCGCCCTCCTGTGAGAGGTCTCGGGGCAGGATCGCGAACTTCTTCACCTGCTCGACGCGAGCGAACTTCTCGTTGATCTCGTCGACGTGCTCGGAGATCGTCTCGCGGACCTGCGGGTTCGACGCCAGCGCCTCGGGGTCCTCGGGCAGCCCTCGGTCGGCTGCCCACTTGACGACTTCCTCGGGATCGAGCGTCACCAGCGCGGTCAGGTAGGGCCTGCGGTCTCCGATCAGGACGCACTGGGAGACCAGCGGGTGCTGCTTGATCTCGGCCTCGATGTTTGCGGGTGTGATGTTCTTGCCGCCCGCGGTGATGATGATGTCCTTCTTGCGGCCGGTGATCTTGATGTACCCGTCCGAGTCCACCTCGCCGAGGTCGCCCGTGTGCAGCCAGCCGTCGACCAGCGCCTCCCGGGTCGCCTCCTCGTTCTTGTAATACCCCTGGAACACGTTAGGGCCGCGGACCAGGATCTCGCCGTCGTCGGCGACCTTGACTTCGCAGCCCGGGAACGGCTTGCCGATCGTCCCGAACTTGAACGCCTCCGCGGTCGAGATCGTGGCCGCAGTGGACGTCTCGGTCATGCCCCATCCCTCGACCACGAGGACTCCCGCGGCGTCGAAGAACCGCAGGATGTCGGGGTTGATCGGCGCCGCGCCGGTCACCGCCTCGACGATCCGGCCGCCGAAAAGGTTGCGGATGTGACCCAGCACCAGGCGGTCGGCGATCTCGTAGGAGACGCGAAGCGGCGGCCAGGCGGTTCGGCCCTCGCGCTCCGCCTCGCGCATCCTGCGACCGACCCCGATCGCCCAATCGAAGATCAGCTTCTGGGGGCCGCCGGCCTGTTCGGCCTTCGAGGTCGCCGCGGTGTAGATCTTCTCGAAGATCCTCGGCACCGACGGGAAGTAGTGCGGCTTCACCTCGGCGAGGTTGGGGAGGATCTTGGTCGGGTCGCGCTCCCAGTAGGCCAGCTGCCCGCCCACCTCGAAGCTGAGCAGCTGGATCAGGAGGGCGAACGAGTGGGCGAGCGGCAAGTACAGATAGGTGACGCGGCTGGGCTCGAGGACGCTCTGCCTCAACGCCATGTCGATCATCGCGCGGTAGTTGCCGTGCGAGATCACGCATCCCTTCGGGGGGCCGGTGGTGCCCGACGTGTAGATGAAGGTGCAGATGTCGTCCGGCGTCACCGAGCTCCAGCGCTCCTCCCAGTCGGCGGAGCCCAGGTTGGCGCCACGCTCGATCAGCTGCTCGGTTGAGATCGCGCCGTCGCCCGAGCCGCTGATCAGGATCACGTGCTCGAGCTTGGGACAGGCATCACGAACCTGGCGGATCTTCTCGAGCTGGGCCTCGTCTTCGACGATCACCGCCTTCGCGTCGGAGTTCTCGAGCACGTACTGGCACTCCTCGGGGGAGTTGGTCTGATAGATCGGGACCACAGTTGCGCCGGCCGACAACGCGGCGAAGTCGTAGTAGGTCCATTCGGGGCGGGTGTTGGAGAGAATCGAGACCTTGTCGCCCTTCTCGATCCCGAGCGCCATCAGGCCGAGTGACAGCCGTTCGACGGTCTCCCCGACCTCGGCGAAGGTCCTCGACGTCCAGCCCTGCCCGCCCTCCTCCTTGTAGAGAACGGCATTGAGGTTCCCGTGGCGACGCGCGGCGAGGGGAAGCAGATCGGCGACGGCCCCGGGCGCGAGTCCCGCCCGCGACGTCAGCGCCGACGGTCGCTGTCTCCATCAATCTCCTCCTTCGCCCTACGACATACCGAGCGGCCTCGGTGCCGCTCCGCTCAGAAGGCTATCTCAGCGAAGCGGATCAGGCGGCCGTCTGGGCCCGGCTCGGACGCCGCAGTGACGCGGCGCATCGAGGAGACGAACAGTGTCTTGTCGATACGGCCGTTGAAGATCGGGACGCCCATTTCCATGCACTTTGAGATCACCTCGCGCCGCTTCATGTTGACTTCCTCGGCGAGCTCGGTGGGCGTCAGGTGAATGGCCACGCGAAAATTCTCCTCCTGTTGCTTGCCTGCCCGACGAGTTTTATCGCTCTAGACGGACATGTCAATGATTTCGCCCGCAATTTCCGGGTTTCAGACCGGATTGGGGACCTCGATGAACTGATGCGCGATCTCAAACCGCTCGGCCACCCGATCACCCAGGCGTCGGATGCCGAGCGTCTCGGTCGCGTAGTGGCCTGCGGCGATGAAGTGGATCGCGCCCTCGCGGGCGTCGGCCATCGCATGCTCGGCCGGCTCTCCGGTCAGGAACGCGTCGAGGTCGAGCTCGATTGCGGCGTGGATCGCCGACGCGCCCGCTCCACTCACGATGCCGATCGACCGAATTGTCGCAGGGCCGGCGTCGAAGACGAGCGGCTCCCGTGCGGACACTGCGGCGACCCGATCGAAGAGCATCTGCGCCTCGATGCCATCCGGATGGCGGCCGATCACCCCGATTGCCCGCCCCTTGACCTCGGCGAAGGGACGGGGGTCGGGCTCGAACCCGAGCTGATCGCGAAGGAGCGCGTTGTTGCCGATCTCGGGATGGGCGTCGAGCGGCAGGTGATAGCCGGCCACGGAGAGCCCCCGTTCGAAGGCGATCCGCAGGCGATCAGCCATCTGCTCGCTGAGCGCCCGAGGATGGAAATCCCAGAACAGGCCGTGGTGAACGAGCAGCAGCTGCGCGCCGGCGTCCGCGGCCCTCTCGAGCAGCTCGCTGTGGGCTGAGACCCCGGTCGCGAGCTTCGTGACCTCGGCCGCGCCCGGAACCTGGAGCCCATTCGGCCCGTAGTCGTCGAACGAGTCCGCGTCCAGCAGCTGGTCGCAGAACTCGACGATCTCCTCGCGGCCGGCCGCCATGCTCAACGGGATGATCCCATGGCTCCCCGCACCCTCGTCGCGGCATCCGCCATCTACGATGTCCCAATGCCCGAGGCGAGCGGACCGATCGCCCCCGCCGACTCCTTTCTGGAGTCGCTGATGGACACCGAGCTCTATTCGATCGGGGCGTACTTCTGCGACGAGCATCCGGACCTCGTCGAGGAGGTCGTGACGCGGAGCGAGGAGATCGAGCGCCGGGGCCTCGCGGCCTACTCGCGGGCTGGCGACGCCCCGATCGAGGAGAGCTTCGAGACGCTCCTGACCGGTCTCGCGGTGCGCTACTACAAGGCGGTCGCCGGCTAGTGACGTCACACCGATGGGTGCCGCGCCTGCTTCTCGGGCTCGGCGCGGTGGCGCTGTCCGCCGCGATCGTGTCGATCTCGGTCGGAACGGGCGGCCCGAAGGTGATCAGGCTGACGGGCGGGGACGCCGTCCAGGAGCTCCTCGGCGGGATCCAGGAGGATGGGGCCGACCTGGGCCCGCCCGAGGCGCCGATCAGGATCTCGGTCTTCACCGACCTCCAGTGCTCGACCTGCGACGACTACGAGATCCAGACGGTGGACCCCTTGATCGAAGAGTACGCGCGGACCGGCAAGGCGCAGTTCGAGTTCCGCAACTACTCCCTCGGTCAGGCCGAGACGACGAAGGCGGCTTACGCCGCGGTTGCGGCCGGCCAGCAGGATCGCGAATGGGAGTTCGTGGACATGTTCTTTCGCAATCAGGATGCGGCCCCCGCTCACACCGTCTCCAGCGACTTCCTCGACGACATCGTCAACTCGATCACGGACCTGGACCGGAGCACCTGGCTGCAAGGACATGGCGTCGCCCGAGGTCAAGGCTCGCGTCGATGCCGACGGGACGCTTGCGGCCGACTACGGGCTGCGGGTCACCGGCCCCTCGATCGTGGTCGAGGGGCCGGCCGGCACGAAGGTCCTCCAGGACTCGCCGAGCGTGCACGAGGTCGAGCACGCGGTTGCCGCGGTTGAATGACCAACCCGGCGGCTGAATAACTCCGCCGGAAGCCTCGCCTTCGGCTGCGTTTCCGGCGGGTTCGGGCGCGCTACCGGGCGGCAGGTCGTGGCGAGCACCTAGAATGTGGGCCTTCGGGGCGTGGCGCAGCCTGGTAGCGCGCACCGTTCGGGTCGGTGAGGTCGCCGGTTCAAATCCGGCCGCCCCGATTGTCAAGCAGCGAGCGACGCGAGCGCGCCGCCGAATTGCTCCATCGACTGCCGGTGCAGGAGGCCGCCCCAGCTGACCCGGGCGGCCCCCAGCTCGGCGAGCTCGCTTACCGACGGGGCTCGTGGTATCGCGAGTAGGTTGACCGGCCCCCCGGCCTCGGAGACGAACGCTCTCATCGCGTCGCGCTCCCACACAGCGATCGGGTACACGCAGTCGGCCCCGGCCTCGAGATATGCATGCGCGCGTTCGAGCGCTTCGCCCACCACCTCTCGCTGCGTCCCCTGATCGGATCCCGGCAGAACACGGGCCAGGAAAACATCGATCCGTGCGTTGATCACGAGCCCGTAGCCCCCTTCGGACGCGGCCTCCCGCACTCCGCGCAGCCAGCCCGCCTGAAGCGAGGGCTCGACCAGGGTCTCCGTGGCGTGATCCGTGTCCTCGAGGTTGCAGCCCGCGGCTCCCGCGCTTCTCAGCGCAGTCACGAGGTCGGCGGGCGCCATGCCGTAGCCCCTCTCCGCGTCGATCGTGACCGGGACGTTCACGCTCCTCGTGATCCGGGCGGCTGCCCGGATCATCTCCTCGGCGGGCGCTCCCTCGTGGTCCTCATAGCCGAGGGTGGCGGCCACGCCCCCGCTGGTGGTGGCGATGACGGGGAAGCCGGCGGCAACGACAGCCCTCGCCGACGCGACATCCCACGCGTTCGGCAGCAGGAGCGGGTCGCCCGGGGTGTGCAGCGAGCGCAGCAGATCGCATTCGCTCTCCAGATCGCGCGGCGTCGACACGGAGCCCTCGAGTGCGGCCTAGCCGCGAGCGGGCGGCTGCTGCAGGGCCCAGCCGTTGCCGTCAGGGTCGCTGAAGAAGACGAACGCTCCCCAGTCGAACTCCTGGACCTCGCTCACCTCGACTCCACGCTCGACCAGCTCCGCGCGTGCGGCGTGCACGTCGGGGACCACGATCTGTAGCCCCTGGACCGACCCGGGCGCCATCTTCGACAGCCCCGTCCCGAGGGCGATCGAGCAGTCCGACCCCGGCGGGGTCAGCTGGACGAAGCGGATCTCGTCGCTGACCTGGTGGTCATGGTCCGCGTTGAACCCGGCCTTCTCGGTGTAGAACGCCTTGGCGCGATCCACATCCGAAACGGGCACCTGTACCAACTCGAGCCGCCAGTCCACGAGGTCCGGAAGTCTATCCGTGATGCGCGCTGCGCCTTCGCGGACACGGGGATGGCGACGGACTGGACGCAGCGGGGCGAGGGCTACGATCTGCGGATGGAGCCCACGGCTCGCCCCGACGCGGTTGCGCCCGACAACGAGGAGGCGACCGAGGCCTGGAGCGGCGTGCTGTTCGATCGGTTCGTCCAGTTCCGCCACCTGATCGTCGAGGGCATCGCCCGGCACGGCGAGACCGCGCTGCGCCTTCATCCTCCACGGAGGGGCGATCGCGTGCTGGACGTCGGGTGCGGATTCGGGGACACCACCCAGGAGCTCGCTCGGTTGATCGGCCCGGATGCTGAGGCGGTCGGCGTTGACGTCTCGAGGCCGTTCGTCGACGCCTCGATAGCCGACGCGCAAAAGGCGGGGGTCGGGAACGTGTCGTTTCTCACCGGGGACGTGCAGATCATGGGCCTACCGGGCCCGTTCGACTACGTGTTCTCGCGCATGGGGGTGATGTTCTTCGCCAACCCGGTGGCGGCATGGCGGAACATCCGCGAGGCGATGGCCCCCGGCGGGCGCCTCTGCGCCGTCGTGTGGCGGCGAAAGCTCGACAACCCCTGGGTTCACCAGGCCGAGCAGGTCGTTGACCGCTATCTGGAGGAGCCGGAGGAGACCGACGAGCCGAAGTGCGGCCCCGGGCCCTTCTCGATGGCCAACGCGGACACGGTCAGCGAGCAGCTCCTGATCGCCGGGTTCGAGAAGCCGAGCTTCACCCGCTGCGATCTGCCCATGAAGCTCGGCGATGACCTCGATCAAGCGGTCGAATTCAATATGGCGCTCGGTCCGGCCGCTGAGGTGATCCGCCTCGCCGGCGAGGAGGCCGAGCGGATCCGTCCGAGGCTGGCGGGCGAGATCCGGGATGTGCTCGAGCAGTTCCGGGAGGCTGACGGCGTTCGAGGGCCGGCCTCGACCTGGATCATCGAGGCCACCGCGCCATAGGGGCCCGGCGAGGCCGACGAAGCCGTCTTCGCGCCGCCGTAGCCTCGGTGGTCGATGGGGGAGATCATGCACGGACTCGCGGCCTCCGAGCGTGCCCGGATCGACGAGCTCCGCAGACAGGGAAGCTTCTTCTGGACCGACGTCTCGCTCGGGGAGACGGACCGCGATGAGCTCGGCGCGACCTTCGGAGTTCAGGGTCCGGCGCTCGAGTCGCTGGTGGACTTCTCGGTGAAGACGGCCCCCTCGCGCAAGTTCCACGCCGACGGCCGGCTCGTCGTGTTCTCGTTCAGCGCCTTCCTGGAGTCCGGTCTGGCCGAGGGCTCCGGTCAGGCGAGGCTCCACCCGATCGAGGTCCACGTTGCGGTCAGCGGCGAATATCTGCTTACCGTGCACACCGAGCCGGTGTCGCTGCCCGAGGCGCTCGACCCCACCATGCCCGACGGCCGAAGCGAGCAGTACATCGTCTACGCGATCCTTGACGCGATGGTCGACACGGGCTTCGACGCGTTGAACGAGACCGAGCTCGCCCTCGAGGGGCTCCAGATGATGTCGACCGACCTGCGGGCCGCCAGGGTTCGAATGGCGACCCTGCGAACGATCAATTCCCGGCTGTCACGCATGCGGCGACGGGTTGGGCCCCAGCGCGGCATCTTCGAGCGGATCAGTGAGGAGGTCTCGCGGGTCGAGGGGCTCGAGCCCGACAACGAGCGCTACTTCGAGCGCATCTACACGCAGTTGAATCGCCTCGTCGATGGGATCGACGCCGCGGGCGACGGGTTGGCCAAGCTGATCGATCTGCGCCTCAACGAGACGATCTACTGGCTGACCGTGGTGGCGACGATCTTTCTGCCGCTTACCTTCGTGACCGGCTTCTTCGGCATGAACTTCGGCTGGATGGTCGACCGGGTCGATACCGAGCTCGCCTTCGTGGCGCTCGGGATCGGTGCCCCGCTGCTCGGAGCGGCTATCACGGTGCTGCTGGTCAGGCGTCGCGGGACCCCGGTCGAGCCGGACCACGAGATCGTCCTGCCGCGGGTGCCCGGGATAGGCGCCGGCCGGTCGCGCTGAGCCCTAGGCGGCGAAGCGCTCGGCTGCCCTGGCGCGCGCCTTGGCCGCCTCGACCTCGCGGTCCTTGGGCGGCGCCGACGTGACCAGCCGATCGAGCAGGCTCGCCGACGCGACCGCGACCGCGTCAACGGCCTCCTCGAACGCCTCCGCGTTGGCCTTTGAGGGCTTCGCGAAGCCGCTGATCTTGCGGACGTACTGCTCGGCGGCGGCGCCGATCTCCTCGTCAGTCGCCGGCGGGGCGAAGTTGTAGAGGGTGCGGATGTTTCGACACATGCCGCGATCCTAGACCACCGATGAGTCCCGCCGGCCTCGGTGGTCATAGAGTCGAGGCAACCGACCAGGAGGAGGACCGCAAGTGGGCAGCGTGGTGGTGACGGAGTTCGTGACGTTGGACGGCGTGATGGAGGACCCGGGCGGAGCGGAGGACTTCGAGCACGGCGGCTGGTCCTTCAAGTTCGATCGTGGCGACGACGGGGCCGGGTTCAAGCTCGACGAGGTCATGCGGGCCGACGCGCACCTGTTGGGGCGAGTCACGTATGAGGGCTTCGCGGCGGCCTGGCCCTCGCGCTCCGGTGAGTTCGCCGACAAGATCAACGGCATGCGCAAGTACGTCGTCTCGACGACCATGGACACAGCCGAGTGGGACAACTCGACGGTGATCAAGGGCGACCTTGCGGAGGAGGTGTCGAAGCTCAAGCGTGAGCTCGATGGCGACATCCTGGTCGCCGGCAGTGCCACCCTGGTCCAGGCGCTGGTGAAGCGCGACCTCGTCGACGAGTACCGGTTGATGGTCTTCCCCGTGGTGCTGGGGACCGGGAGGCGCCTGTTCACCGAGGGAGGCGCCGGCACGGTCCTGAAGCTCGTCGACTCGAAGCCGGTCGGCCCGGACGGCGTCATCGTCCTCACCTACCACCCGGCGCGCAAGGAGGGGGAATAGGCACCGCCGAGCAGCTTCGCCGTCCAGCACGGGCGACGACCTGACACCGGGCGGCGCTCGGCGGCGATAATGCGAGGCATGGTCGTGGGGGGAAGGTGGCTCAGGGCGCTGGCGGCGTCCGCCGCTCTGGCCACGCTGGCGCTGAGCCTGGCCTCGGTGGCGGCAGCCGGCACGGGGGATCAGTGCCCGTGCGGGGGCCTCGCACACCGTGCCGCGCCCCATGGCCCGCTGACGAACACCGGCGGGTGGATCACCGACGCGCGGGGCCGCGTCGTCATCCTCCACGGCCTCAACATGGTCTACAAGCTGCCTCCCTATGCGCCCCGGGCGGTCGGCTTCGGGGCCGACGACGCCGGCTTCCTTCGCCGGAACGGGTTCAACACCGTGCGCCTAGGGATGATCGACAAGGCGGTCGAGCCCCAGCCCGGCCACTACGACGCCGCCTACATCGACGGCATCCGCTCTACCGAGCGGATGCTGGCCGCGCGGGGAATCTTTTCGTTGCTCGACTTCCACCAGGATCTCTACAACGAGAAGTTCGGGGGTGAGGGATTCCCCGACTGGGCGGTGCTCGACGACGGTCTGCCGGCCGACCCGCTGACGGGGTTTCCGTACAGCTACCTGACCAGTCCGGGACTCAACCGGGCGTTCGACAATCTGTGGGCGAACTCCCCGGGCCCGGGCGGGGTCGGAATCCAGAAGCGCTATGCGGCGGCCTGGGCGAAGGTTGCGACCCGCTTCGAGCACGAGGACGGAGTGATGGGCTATGACCTGCTGAACGAGCCCTGGCCGGGCAGCGACGTCGGGAGCTGCGCCAGCACCGCGGGATGCCCGACGTTCGACACGGCCAAGCTTGCCCCCTTCTACCGTCGCGTGATCTCCCGTATTCGCGCCGCCGAGCGCAGACACCTCGTCTTTTACGAGCCGAACGTGCTGTTCAACTTCGACGCGAATACGAACCTTCCCGACCTGGGCTTCACGCGCCTCGGAATGAGCTTCCACGACTACTGCCTGCTCGGGCTCGTCAGTGGGGGGCCCTCGACCTGCGGGGAGGCTGAGGAGACCGTCTTCGACAACGCCGACGCGCATGCCCATGCGACCGGCGACGCGCTCGTCCTCTCCGAGTACGGCGCTACGGACGACCTCTCCACCCTGAAGCGGATCACCGGCTTCGCCGACCAGCACATGGTCTCCTGGCAGGAGTGGCATTACTGCGGATGCGACGACCCGACGACGAGCGGCCCCGGGGACACCCAGGCACTGGTCAAGGATCCGGCTCAGCGACCACGGGGCTCGAACGTGTTCCACGACAAGCTGAAGGCACTCGCCCGGGCTTACCCGCAGGCGATCGCGGGCACCCCGATCCGATTCTCCTTCGATCCCGGCAATCGCCACTTCGAGCTGGTCTATACGCGTCGCCGGGTGAGCGGTCATGGCCGCTTTGACCAGGGGGTGACCGTCGTCTTCCTGCCCGCCGTCCAGTACCCCAACGGGTACCGCGTGCAGCTTCGCGGCGGGTCGTTGCTGAGTCCGCCCGGGGGTCAACGGCTGTTCATCCGGGCCCGCGGTGCCGCGAGTCGGGTCGAGCTGAGCGTCACCCCGCGCCGGTGAAAGCGCGATGAAGGTCTTCGTCGCTGGAGCCAGTGGCACGATCGGGCGCCCGCTCGTGCGACAGCTCGTGGGGGCGGGACACGCCGTCACTGGGATGACGAGCCGGGAGAAGAACGCGGCCGCGATCGAGGCCGCGGGCGCGCGGCCCGTCGTATGCGACGCGCTCGACGCCGACGCGGTGAAGGCGACGGTGGTCCAAGACGCGCCGGAGGTGGTGATCAGCCAGCTGACACGTCTGCCCAAGGACTACGACCCGCGCTCGGTCGACTACGGGCCCACGAACCGGGCGCGATACGAAGGCGGGCGCAACATGATCGCCGCCGCTCGTGAAGCCGGCACCCGACGGTTCGTCTCCCAGAGCATCGCCTTCATCTACGCGCCGGAGGGGGAGATGGTGAAGGACGAGCAGGGCAAGCCATGGACCGACGCGCCGGAACCATTCCGCGACGGCGCCAAATCCACGCTCGAGCACGAGCGCGAGGTCCTGGAGGCACCAGGATTGGACGGATTGGTGCTGCGCTACGGGCAGTTCTATGGGCCCGCCACCTACTACGCGTCGGACGGAGGCATCGCCCAGCAGGTGCGTCGACGCCGCTTTCCGGTCGTCGGCCGAGGTGGGGGCATGTTCTCGTTCATTCACGTGGAGGACGCTGCCTCGGCGACGCTCGCCGCCATAGACCACGGGGCGTCCGGGATCTACAACGTCGTCGACGACGAGCCGGCGCCCGAGCGTGTTTGGCTCCCCGTTTACGCGGAGGCGGTGGGCGCAAGGCCGCCGCGCCGGTTCCCGACCTGGCTGGCGCGGATCTTCGCCGGCAAGTTCGCGGTGATCATGGCCACCGAGCTGCGAGGCGCCTCCAACGCGAAGGCCAAGCGCGAACTCGGCTGGACCCCTCGCTATCCAAGCTGGCGCGAGGGCTTTCGCGAAGGTCTCGGTTAGCTCGTGCTCGGAGAGAGCTGACGAGCCGTACCCGAGCGACCCACGACGCTAGATTTCAAACCGGAAACCGGCGACGAAGGAGAGGCGATGGCTTACTCGGTACCTGACCTGCCGTACGACTACGGCGCTCTGGAGCCCCACATCGATGAAGCGACGATGCGGGTTCACCACGACAAGCACCACCAGGCATACGTCGACAAGGCCAATGCGGCCCTGGAGGGGACCGAATGGGCGGATGCAGACGTCGATGACGTCCTCCGAAGCCTCGACAAGCTCCCGGAGGACATCCGCACCCCGGTCCGAAACAACGCCGGCGGCCACTCGAACCACAGCTTCTTTTGGGGGATCATGAGCCCCGACGGGGGCGGGGAGCCGGAGGGCGACCTCGGCGCGGCGATCGACGATGCATTCGGGTCGCTCGACTCGTTCAAGGACCAGTTCAAGGCTGCCGGCGTCGGACGCTTCGGATCCGGCTGGGCGTGGCTGGTACACGATGGGTCCGGGCTCGCGGTGGTCTCGACCGCCAACCAGGACTCGCCCGTCTCAGACGGCCAGACGCCCTTGTTGGGGGTGGACGTGTGGGAGCACGCCTACTACCTGAAGTACCAGAACAAGCGTCCCGACTACATCGATGCCTGGTGGAACGTCGTCGACTGGTCCGAGGTCGCCCGCCGCTTCGGCGCCTCTGGCTGAGGGTCGGCCACGAAGGACATTGCTCGCTCGGCGAGGGCGGTGATCGTCAGGCTCGGGTTGACGCCCGGATTGGCGGGCACCGCCGCGCCGTCGCAGACCAGCAGGTTGCTGTAGCCGAACACGCGGTTGCGAGAGTCGACCACGCCGCTTTGCGCGTCGGCGCCGATCACCGCGCCCCCGAGTATGTGGGCAGTGGTCGGGATGTTGAGCGACGACTCGGTGAGCCCGCTCTGCGGCATGCCCCCGGTGCGCTCTGCGAACCACCGTGCCGCGTGCTCGGCGGCGGGGATGAACGTCGGGTTGGGGCGCAGCGGGTCCTGCTCGGTCTGAAGTCGCACCCCGCGCCCCAGACGCGCCGGCCGCGACCGCAGCCGGATCGCCGAGTCGAGCGACTGCATGACCAGCAGGATCACGGTGCGCCGCGACCAGCGTGCCGGCCAGAGAAGACGGATCGTGCGAAGCGGATGGGCGAGCATCGCGCCGATCCACTTCAGGGGCCGGGTGACGCGCGTCCCGCGTCCCGTCATCACGGTGAACAGGCGGCTGATCGCATCGCCGGCGCGCCCGTAGGTGACCACCTCGATGTGGGTGTCGGGGTCGGGATAGATGCTCGAGGTGATCGCGACCGAGCGCGAGAAGTCCCGGCTGTCGTCGGGCGCCGTGACCGCCTGGATCGACTCGGAGTTGGTGCGAACGACGTGGCCGAGGCGCTCGGACAAGCGCGGCAGGGCGCCCGAGTGCTTGCACTCGGCGAGCAGGCGGTTGGTCCCCAGAGGCCCCGCCGCGACCACCACTCCGCGGGCCGTCAGGGTGAGCTGGCGACGCCGCAGCCAGGCGCCCGGATGGGTGGTCACGACCGCGTAGCCGTCGGACCCGTCCTGCGCGCCCAGCGGACGGATCTCGATCGCTTGGCGCTCGGGCAGGATCCGGGCGCCCATTCGCTCGGCGAACCACAGGTAGTTCTTGACCAGGGTGTTCTTGGCGCCGTGGCGGCACCCGACCATGCAGCTGCCGCATCGCACGCACCCGCTTCGGGGAGGTCCTGCTCCGTTGAAGAAGGGATCGTCGACCTCTACGCCGGGTTCACCGAAGTACACCCCCACGCGCGTCTGCTTGAAGGTCTCACCCACTCCCAGCTCGGTGCCGTATTCCTTCAACAGCTCATCCGCCGGGGTCATCCCTTCGTAGTCGGTCACGCCAAGCATCCTCTCCGCCGTGTCGTAGTGGGGGCGAAGCTCGTCCTCCCACGCGGCGAGTCCTTCCCACTGGGGATCGGAGAAGAAGTCGGGGCGGGCGCGGTAGAGGGTGTTGGCGTAGCCGAGGCTGCCGCCGCCCACCCCGGCGCCCGAGACGATGAAGACGTCCTTGAACAGGGTCATGCGGAATACCCCCCGCAGTCCCAGCCGAGGCATCCACAGATAGCGCCGCAGGTTCCAGGCGGAGCGCGCGAAGTCCTGATCACGGAACCGCCGACCGGATTCGAGGACCGCGACCCGGTGCCCCTTCTCGGCCAGCCGCAAGGCTGACACGCTGCCGCCGAACCCCGAGCCAATCACCAGCCAGTCGTAGTCGTAGCCGCCGGGTGGGCCGCCGTTCATGTCCGCAGCATAAGCCAGCCCCGGGGTGCTCCCGCATAGGATCCGATCCGTGCGCACCCATTGTCCCTCGCCGCTGCGCCCCGGTCCAGAACCAGGGCTGGGCCGATCTCATCGACGCTCCGGGCGGCGGTCGAGGTGAGCGCCAAGGAGGACGCGGAGGCGTGGGTCGAGGTCGTCAAGGCGCTGGCCGCCAAGCGCGGCCTCACCTACGACGCGGTGGGAGGGATCAATCCGGTGGGCGGCCCCGTGGCCCTCTGTCCGGGGGGCACGAATCGATTGACCGGCGAGCTCGCGCCTGGGTTCTGGGGCGCCTCGTGCGACGCCGACGAGCGTTCCGAGGGAGGGCTCTTCTCGAAGGCGATACTTCCGGGGGCGATCCTCGCCAAGTCCCAGGTCCCGGATCTGGCCGAGGTGATGCCCCCGTTCAACGTCGAGTCGATCGAGCGACGCCCGGGCGAGCTGGCCATGCAGGCGGCATCTCGCCGCAAGGTCGAGTTCGAGAGCATCGACTTCAACAAGCGCTTCCTGGCGACCGTTCCGAGCGAGTACGACCCCGTTGCATTGCGGGAGACGTTCAGCCCGGGGTTCCTGGAGTGGGTGACGACGATCGACAACGAGATCGACTTCGGCGTCTCCGAGCAGCAGCTGTGGTTCTTGTGGCGCCTGCGAGATCGGACTTCCGAGCAGCTCGAGTCCGCCCTCGACAACGGAGGGGAGCTGTTCAAGCGGGTCCGCAAGGAGGTCGAGGAATCGGGCGTCCACACCTACCCGGCCGGGCCGTGGCACGCCGGGATGAAGCCGTTCCCGGACCCTTGAACTAGGTCGTGGCGCGAGCCCGGCGCGCGCGGAGCTCGCGTCGAGCGGTGCGGTGGAAGCGGATCGACTTGCCGAGGTTGCGGCGAACGGCCGCGAGCCGGCCCTCGTCGGGCAGCTCGAAGCCCCCGACGAGCTTGCGAGGCACGAGCTCGATGCCCTGCTCGGACCTTGCTAGATCGCCTCGGACCTGGAAGTTCTCCTGCCATGAGAAGTCGGGGTTGTGGCGGTGCGCGGTCACGCAGGCGCGGCCCTCCACCAATGGCAGTCCGGCGGGCACGGTGTCGAAGACGAGCCGCCTTCGCTCCCGGTCGGCCGTGATCGGAAGACGGACAGCCAACGGGAACCCATCGGGAGCGATCCAGCTCAGCACCGCGGTTTCGTAGCGGCGGCCGAGCTCCTCGATTCGCTCATCCCACGGGATCGCGCCGCCCGCGGGCCCGGCCAGCGGCTCGGCCGGCTCCTCGCTGTGGCCTGAGCGAACCTCCTCCAGACGGGCGTCGTGGCAGTCCGGCGCCTTGCTGACGTCCCCCTCGGGCCACACGAAGACCCGTTCTGGGCGAACGTGGACGTAGATTCTCGTGTAGTACCAGCCGAGCATCCCACGGATCGCCTTCGGCGGATGGAGCTTTCTGGTGCCCGGAAGCTTCTCCCAGGACTCCTTCCAGTAACGCTCGCGATTGGCCGCCAGGTCTCGGTCATCGACGTCGGCGGGTCCCTGGACGAGTACCTGGATCCCGCCGGTGATGCCGGAGCCGGTCGGATCGGAGAACAGCAGCGCCACCTTGGGGTTGCGGCGGGCGTCGTTGGCCTTCTTCGGATATCCGAGGCCGGTGGTGATGTCTACCGTTGCCTCCCCATCCCCGTAATAGGGAGTCACGGGCCAAACGATCGGCTGCCCGGTCCCGTCGATGGTCGCGTACTCACAGGTGACGAAACGCTCGAACGCTTCCCGCACCTCGGTTGGCAGGCTGGCCGTCACGGTGTCAGGGTAGGGGGTAGCCAGGATCGCCGGGCAGCACGACGCGTTGCTCTCCGTCCTGCTCGATCACCCGCGGCAGGATCGGCTCGACCACCCGAGCGCGCGCCGCGTCCAGCACCTCCTCGGCGGTTCGGTACGGGAGCAGGGACTCGAGGTGCTTGATGGTCGGAAAGACGAGCTTCAGCTCGCCCGCGGCATGGCGGTCGAGAGCGTCGCGCGGCCCTGTCCACGCGGCGTCCGTGGTCTCGACGCCGTCCGGGCGCGGGGCCGAGTGGGGGGGCGCGAGGGTGACGTAGAAGCGGGTGTCGAAACGGACCGGGACCATCTCGGGAGTGATCCACCGCGACCAGGCGACGAGGCCCGGCCCGGCATCGACCTCGATGCCGGCCTCCTCGCGCAGCTCGCGGACCGCGCACGCTCGGTGTGAGCCCTCCTCGTCACCGGCGTCGTCGGCGTCGACCCCGCCCCCGGGGAAGACCCACACGCCGGGCATGAAGCTCGCCGCCTCACTTCGCTGCACGAGGAGCACCTCGACGCCACGGTCGACGTGGCGGCCTCCTCTTCGCATGAGGATCACGGATGCGGCCTGTCGGGGAATCGCGGGCGCGATCGCTAGAACCTAGATCAACGCGGGCCGTGGGGGATGCCCGGGGCGAACCGCCCAACTCGAGGGTTTCGGATACGGTGACGGTGCTGTGCGCGGGGGTGCAGACCGCAAGGACTTCAGCCGGCCTCGCCGGCTTCGCAGGGCGGTACGGGCCGCCTTCGTGATGGCGGGTGCCCTGGCCGTGTTCGGGGCCCCTGGCCTCGCCGCCGCGCGGACCGCGGGCCCGTCGCGACTCTCCAAGGTGGACCTCTCGCACGCCAGTCGGTGTGACTTCATCTCGGCCGAGGGAACCGAGTGCCTGTTCCCATGGCCGAACGACTACTACACGGTCGGCGACCCCAGCACCGATACGGGAAGGCGGGTGGCCGTGAAGCTCGACTCGACGCCCCAGAACGTGAACGGGGTTCACATAGACCCCTCCGAGATCAACACGAGCGATGGCTTCAGCCCCGGCTCGATGATCGTCCTACGGGTCCCCGGGCTAGACAACCCTGAGGCTTTTAGTGAGACCGGAGCGGTGCCGATCACCGACATGGCGCGCTCGTTCGACCCCGACCAGCCGATCGTCCTGATCGACGCGAAGTCGGGAAAGCGGCAGATGATCTGGTCGGAGATCGACTCGCTGGCGTCAAGTCCCGACCAGACCGACCTGATCATCCGCCCCGGACGAAACCTCAAGGAGGGCCACCGCTACATCGTCGCGCTGCGAAACCTGAAGGACGCGAACGGCACCAAGATCCCGGCTCCGGACGGGTTCAAGCTCTATCGCGACCGGATCCACACCAACACGCCGGTGGTCGAGAAGCGGCGCGCCCACTTCGAAGGGATCTTCAAGACGCTCCGCGAGGCCGGGATCGCCAGGCACGACCTCTATCTGAGCTGGGATTTCACCGTTGCCAGCGAGCGCAACATCTCCGAGCGCATGCTCTCGATCCGAAACGACGCGTTCGCCAAGCTCGGCGACTCCAATCTGGCCGATCGAAAGGTCTCGGGCAGGGCACCGCAGTTCCATGTCACCGAGGTCAAGAACCTCCAGCCCACCGACGACCACGGGGTCGAGAACGTCCGTGAGGTGAGTGGCACCTTCAAGGTCCCCTGCTACCTGAACAAGGCAGGTTGCCCGTCGGGCTCTCGCTTCAACCTCGGCTCGAACGGGTTGCCGAAGCGGATCCCGGGCAACACGATCACGGCCAAGTTCACCTGCAACATCCCTCGCTCGGCAGTGAGCGACAACGGCTCGGGTGGGCTGACCGTCGCTCATAAGGCCCGTCCGTCCATGTACGGCCACGGCCTGTTCGGGAGCCGCGACGAGGTTCACACCGAGAACGTCCGGCAACTCGGAAACGACCACGGGGTGATGACCTGCGCCACGGACTTCATCGGAATGGCCGAGGAGGACGTCTTCGCCGAAGCGGTTCCTGCTCTCGCCGACCTGTCGAAGTTTCCGGCTCTGCCCGACCGCCTCCAGCAGGGTTTTCTCGACTTCATGTACCTGGGGCGGCTGATGATTCATCCCGACGGGTTCGCGAGCGACCCCGCCTTCAAGTTCGGCGGCAAGTCGGTGATCAACACGAAGGCGCTCTTCTACTACGGCAACAGCCAGGGTGGGATCGCCGGCGGCGCGCTGACCGCGCTGTCGCCGGACTTCACCCGCTCGGTCCTCTACGTCCCGGGCATGAACTACTCGACCCTGCTGACCCGAAGCATCGACTTCAGCGACTATGCGCTGATCCTCTATCCGTCCTATCCGGTCGAGGATCAGCGTCCGCTGCTCCTGTCGATGATCCAGCTGATGTGGGATCGCGGCGAGCCCAACGGCTACGCGGCCCACATGACGACCGACCCGCTGCCGGACACTCCGGCCCACAAGGTGCTGATCGAGATGGCATTCGGCGATCACCAGGTGGCCAACGTGGCCACGGAGGTGGAGGCCCGCACGATCGGCGCGCCGCTTCGCAGACCGGCCCTGGATCCCGGCCGGATTCCCAACCCGGGAGCCTCCAACTTCCAGGGCATCCCGACGCTCGGCCCGCTCTCGGGACCGGCGGCCCACGGCAACGGGATGTTCGTGTGGGACATCGGCCCGAAGCGAACCGAGGGCGGCGAGACCCTGGGTACCGATCCGCCCCCGAACACCAACACGGCGCCGGACGACAGCTTCGGCGTCGACCCGCACGACACGGTGATCGACACCTCGCCATTGATCCGGGCGCAGATCGCGAACTTCCTGAAGGTGGACGGCAGGATCACCGACCCCTGCGCCCCCCACCCGTGCTACGCGGCGGGGTGGAACGGGATGCCCTAGCGGCCGGCCCGGGCCGCCCCTTGGGTAAGCTGGCGCGCGATGCCGACCGAGACCGAAACGGCACAACTTTGGATCTGCACCTCGTGCGGGTTCATCTACGACCCTGCTGAGGGTGACCCCGACGGCGGCATCCCGCCGGGCACCCCGTTCGACCAGATCCCGGACGACTGGTTCTGCCCCGTCTGCGGGGCCCGCAAGACCGACTTCGAGCCCTACGAGGAGTAGGCGGGCCGACCGGCCCTTCGCGTCCAGCCCGCCCATTTTTGCGCCGGCGGGTCGCGCCTATGGCGACGCAGGTCGCCGGCGGGCGTCAGCCGGCGGGGGCGTCCAGAGCCCGGCCACGCTGGCGGCGCACCCATCCGCGCCACGCCGCCGCGGTGAGGCCGATCAGCAGCGCGAGGGGCAAGAGCGCGGCGCCCGCTACCAAGGCCACCCCCGCGACGACGGTCAACACCCTTCCGGCGTCGTGGAAGGCGTCGCCGATCGTCCACGCGCCGCCCGAGGCCTGCTGCGCGTCAGCGTTGATGGTCACGCCGACCGGCACCAGGCTTACGCGCTGCCGAGCCTTGTCGAGGTCCCTATGCGCGCCGGCGAGGCGGGCCTCGGTGATTCGAAGGCGGGTCCGGATGCTCGTCTTCTCGCCTGGCGTCACCGCCGTGCCCAGCTCGCGCAGCAGCCGGTCACGGGCGGCGGTCTGGGCATCAATCCGCTTCCGAGCCGAGACGAAGCGCTTCGTGATGTCGAGCGTGCCGTCGGTGCGCGACACCACGTGGCCGAGGTCGGAGAGGTCACCCATCGCCCCCGAGAGCTCCCGGGCGGGGATTCGAAGGTCGAAGCTCGCGTGGCCGCGCTGCGCTCCCTTGATGCCCGGATCGCCGCCTGAGACGTGCGAGCTGAGAACGAAGCCGCGATGGTCGCGGACCGCGTCGAGGACGCCGTCGGCGGCGTCGCGGAAGTCGTTCGGCGCGGTCGAGAGCTCGAGGTCGACGTCCTGGGCGACCTGGCGCGCGGATGGCGGCAGCGCTTGGGTGAACTGGTCGGTGCTGCCGGACCCCGACTCACCCTGCACCCTCGACGCGGGGCCGCTCGCTCTGGGCGCGGGCGTCGCCACCGTCCCCGCCGTAGAGGTGCCGCGGTCCGCCGAGCCGCGCTGAGCCTGGGCGGCGTTCGATACCGGCTGCGGCGGGGACGGCGGGATTCCCGTCTCACCGCCACCGAAGACGCCGCTCTGCGAGATCCCAACACCGATTGCGACGAGGAACACGGCCGCGGCGCCGAAGGCGGGAGCCAGGCGACGCGCGCCCTTGCGCCGCAGGCCGGCGGAGGCATCGGCGACCCGTCGGGCGGCGCGCCCGGCGCGATCCGACTCGCGCGGAGGAAAGCCGCTCGCCGCCAGCTCGTCGAGCATCTGTTCAGCCTCAGCCGACGGCTGCGGCCGCTCGCCGCGGATCTCTACCGCGAGCATCGCCAGCTCCTCGAGATCGGGATCGACGCGGTGGCCCGCCAGGGCGCGGTCGATCGCATCGAGCCGGCGCTCGATGTCCGGATCGAGCGGTAGGTCCGACTCACGCAGCCTCATCGCATGCCCTCCTCAGCTTCTCGACCACCCGATGAATTCGGGTGCCCGCGTTGGACTCGGAGATGCCGATCACCGCGGCGATCTCGGGGTTGGTCAACTCGGCGAAGAACTTGAGCGCCACCAGCTCCCGCTCGCGGGGCTCAAGAGAGGCGATCGCCGATCGAAGAGCCGCCCGGCGAAGCGCCCCTTCGGCGCCCTGCTCGGGTGCGAGCGCCGTGTCGTCGACGGGATCGGAGGACAGAGTGGCCTGGCGGCGCCGGCGCCGAAGCTCGTCGAGGGCGGCATTGCGCGCGATACCGAACAGCCATCCGCGTCGGGATCCGCGCTTCGGATCGAAGGAGCGCCGGCGCCGGTAGGCCCGCTCGAAGGCCAGGGCGGTCACATCCTCAGCCCCGGCGCGGTCGCGAACCAGGCCGGCGACATAGGCATAGACCGAGTCGCGGTTTCGACGATAAAGATCCTCGAAAGCCGCGTCCGTGTCGCGCGGTGTCCGAGCGGCGGGTGCCGTGAGCGCCCCTTTCACACCAACACTACGCACGACCAGGGTCCCTCATCACACTCAATATCGACCGTTGACCGTCCCGGGACAACCGCGCGCCGGCTGACTCGGTGGCGACGCTGGGAGGTTGCGTATGAAGCGCTAGGCCGCTTGGGCGAGCTCGTCCGTTGGCTGCTCACCGACCGCTGCGTCACAAGCGGCCCGGATCGCGTCCGCCGTGATCCCCACCAGGCGGCGCAGATCGGCCTCGGCGATCGCCAGCGGGGGCATGAGGACGACCACATCGCCGAGCGGGCGGATGATCGCGCCTCGCCTTCTGGCCTCGAGCGCCACTCGATGGCCCAGCCTAAGGGCCGGGTCGTGGTCGCCGAGATCGATTCCGACCATGAAGCCCCGGCTCCGCACCTCGGCGACCTCCGGCAGCTCGGCGACCGAGGCCAGGAGGTCGCCGAGGAGGCTGATCTTTGCCTCGAGGCCCTCCAGAGTTCGCTCGGTCTCGAACACGTCGAGGCTGGCGAGCGCCGCCGAGCACGCCAGCGGGTTGCCGGTGAACGTGTGGCCGTGGAAGAAGGTGCGGCCCTCCTCCGGGCCGCCGAGGAACCCCTGGTAGACCCGCTCGGTGGTCAAGGTGGCCGCGAGCGGAAGATAGCCGCCGGTCAGGCCCTTGCCGAGACACAGGAAGTCGGGCACGACCCCTTCCTGCTCGCAGGCGAACATCGTCCCCGTGCGCCCGAACCCCGTCGCGACCTCGTCGCAGATCAGGAGCACGTCGTGGCGGTCGCAGAGCTCGCGAACCTGCCGCAGATACCCGGGCGGCTGGACCCGTATCCCAGCCGCGCCCTGCACGACGGGCTCCACGATCATCGCGGCGATCTGACCGGGGTGGTCGTCGAGCACCTGCTCGAGCTCGCCCCCGTCGCCGGGCGTGACCTGATGGGTCGAGAACAGAAGGGGCGCGTAGGCGCCGTGAAAGAGCTCGATCCCGCCCGCCGACACCGCACCCAGGGTGTCGCCGTGGTAGGCGTCCCGCAACGACACGAATCCGGTTCGCTCGGCATGCCCGCCGCCTTGCTGGCGCCAGTACTGGAACGCGGCCTTGAGCGCGATCTCGGTCGCGGTGGAGCCGGAGTCCGAGTAGAAGACCCGGCTCAGCCCGGTCGGCGCGAGCTCGATCAATCGGGCGGCGAGCGTCGCAGCACCGGAGTGGGTAAGGCCCAGCATCGTCGAGTGAGCGACCCGATCGAGCTGCTCGCGAATCGCCGCGTCGATCATCGGATGGCGGTGGCCATGGACGTTGCACCAAAGCGACGAGACGCCGTCGATGTAGCTGCGGCCGTCGGCGTCGGTCAGGTTGGTGCCCTCGGCGCGCTCGATCACCAGCGGTTCCTCGCGGCACCAGTCGAGCTGCTGCGTGAACGGGTGCCACAGATGGCGATGGTCGAGCTCGGCGACGGACTCGGCTGAGGAGTCGGGTGCAACCTCGAGGCTCGCCACGGGCCGACCTTAATGCGGACGCTCGGCGGAAGCCGCCGGGAACGCGACTTCTCTAGTCTTGCCGGGTTGCTTTGAGAGTGGGATGTGCAGAAGGCATGGGGACCGGGCGGCGCAGGCTCGGTCGGCGAACATAATCCGCGAGCGCAGTGAGGCGTCGCGGATGAAAGGAGAGGCATGAGGCTGAAGACGGGGACCTTCGCGATCGCGATCGCGCTGACGATGGCGGTCGGGGCCGCGCCTGCGATGGCCGGATCGAGCGGCCACGCAAGCAGGCACAAGGTCTTCGTCGTCTGCAAGCACGGATGCAAGTACCGGACCATCTTCGCGGCGGTGCACGCGGTCAATAAGGGCGAGGGGTCGGTGATCAAGATCCGCCCCGGCACCTACCACGAAGGTGTCTCGCTGATCGGCCACCGCTATGACGGGATCGCCTTCGTGGGCGCCAACAAGAACCCGCGAAAGCAGGTGCTGGACGGCAGGAACGCGAAGCTCAACGGCGACGGCCACGAGCAGGCCCAGAACGGGATCAACACCACCAACGTCGACGGGGTGAAGATCAAGAACCTCTGGGCCAGGAAGTTCCAGTCGAACGGCTTCTTCCTGAACTCCGACAAGGGGACCACCAACTGCAAGGGGTTCCTGATGAAGAACGACCTCGCGTCTTTCAACCGCTCCTACGGGCTGTTCGCGAAGCGCTGCATAGGCGGCCGGATCACCCAGTCGAAGGGCTGGGGACACGGAGACTCGGCGTTCTACATCGGCGAGACGCCCCCGCAGGACAATCCGAAGTGGACTCAGATCGACCACGACAAGGCGTTCGAGAACGTGCTCGGCTACTCGGGGACCAACTCCAAGTACGTGAACATCCACGACTCGGAGTTCTTCAACAACGGCGCCGGGATCGTCCCGAACACGCTCGACTCCGAGCGCTTCCAACCGAACGCGACCGGAAAGATCCAGGACAACGACGTCTTCTGGAACAACTTCAACTACTTCCTTCCGCGCTCGCCGGTCAAGACCGTCTCCGGAGGCCTCGGCCAGATCGGGGGCCAGACGATCAACTACCCGACGGGCGCGGGGGTGATCCTGTTCGGCTCCGACGGCTGGGTCGTCAGGGACAACCGGATCTTCGGCAACTTCAAGTGGGGAGTGGCGAGCTTCTCGGACCCGTTCAACACCGCGGCGGTGAACAAGAACAACCGGCTCGTCGACAACGCGCTGGGACGAGGCGGCACCGACAAGAACCAGTTCGACTTCTTCAACGACGGCTCGGGCAAGGGCAACTGCTTCTCGGGCAACACGTCGTCGACCTTCCAGCGGGCCGCCGACGCGCAGCACTCGAACGCCTTCCTGTATCCGGGCTGTCCCGCACCCCCCTCCGCGGGCACCGGCACAAACGTCGGTGACGAGAAGAACAACAACCCGTTCAGCGGACAAGTGGGCCTTCTCGCAAGCTACGTGCTGAGCGATCCGCCCTGCTCGCAGGCCGAATCGTGGAAGGTCCACAAGCACCCGCCATTCCACGGCATCACCCCGATCGACACCAAGAACTTCGGGAAGTGCTCCCCATGATCCGCACCCGCGCGACGGTTGCGCTGATGGTGGTGGCCACCGCCGTGGTGGCGGTCGGGGCACTGACCGGAGTCGGAGCGGCGAGGTCGACCAGGCCCAAGATCGTTCACGTGCTCGACACGACCGACGGCGGCTTCGTCCCGTCCTTCGTGAGGATCCGCAAGAACGGCAGGGTCAGGTGGAAGTGGGGGGCGGACTTCGACAACCACAACGTGACCCTGACGAGCGCGCCCAGGGGCGTGAGGAAATCGAGGTTCCGCTCGCAGACGACCAACAATCCCGACTACAGCTTCACAAAGAGGTTCAGGAAGCCGGGCAGGTACCGCTTCATCTGCACCATCCATCCGACCCAGATGACGATGAAGGTCGTAGTTCGCAGGCCCAGATGAGGATGAAGGTCGTAGTTCGCAGGCCGCACCGGCGCTAGGCCCCCAGTGGACCCGACACAGTTCGACCGCCGACATCTGCTCGCCGGGGGCGGGGCGGTCTTCTTCTGCACCCTGGCCGGCCACAAGCTGTCCCTGAATCAGCCGGCGGACCTGCCGAAGCTGGCCTCCTCGGTGCCCGTGCCCGCGAGCGTCGCCGGCGCCAACGGGTCCTCGAAGGCGGCCGCGGCCACCGCGCCTGCCATCGACAAGGCCCGCGCCCGCGAGTACTGGATCCGGGCCGAGCCGGTGAAGTGGGACATCGTGCCGACCCACCGCGACCAGATGATGAATCGGCGGGTCAAGGGCAGGACCAAGTTCACGGCCTACGCCTACCGGCGCTACACCGCCAACTTCGCCTCACCGATCGGCCCGGCGACGATCCCCGGCCCGCTGATCGAGGCCAAGGTCGGCGAGCAGGTCGTGGTCCATTTCCGAAACCACGTCGACGTCCCGGTGACCATTCACCCGCACGGGATCTTCTACAGCGCCGAGATGGACGGCGCCTACAAGGGCCGGTTCACCGACCCCGGTGGCTTCGTCCAGAGGAACCGCACCTTCACCTATGTCTGGGAGGCGCGCGCCGACTCTGTCGGGACCTGGCTCTACCACGACCACGGCCCGATGGACCCGGTGCCCCTGTTCAAGGGCCTCTTCGGCCCGATGATCATCCGCCCGGCGAGCGAGCCGAACCCGCCCGACAAGGAGTTCTTCCTCTCGATGCACACCTTCTCGCCGGTGGCGACCCACCTCAACGCCGCAGTTCGCGTGCATCAATGGGCGCGCCTATGCGGGCAACACGCCGACCCTGCGGGCAAAGGTCGGCCAGCGGGTGGCGTTCCACGTGATCGCGATCGACGACGACTTCCACACCTTCCACGTCCACGGCCACCGATGGGCGGACACGAGCGGGTTCGGGACCCAGGGCAACCCCGGCACCGGCAAGGCGATCGACACGAAGACGCTCGGCCCGGGGGAGTCGTTCACCTTCGAGTTCGTCGAGGACAACCCGGGTCGCTGGTTCTACCACTGCCACGTGTTCAGCCATCTCCACATGGGGATGAACGGGTGGTACATCGTCAGCTGACCGGCGTCCGTGCGCTTGGGGCCGCGCTCGCGCTGGTGCTCCTCACCCTGACCGCGCTCGCGCCCTCGGCGCTGGCGGCGAATCGCCGCATTGCGATCGGCAACTATCAGTGGTCCTCGCCCCAGATCCACCTCGATCTGGGCGAGCACGTGACCTGGTACTGGGTGGGGCCGGACACCATGCACTCGGTCACTGGAACGTCGGCCAACGACGCCGGCTGGGACTCGGACCCGAACTCCGGCACCCCTGACCACAACATCGGGGACCGCTTCGAGCTCACCTTCTCGAGCCCCGGCACCTACACCTTCCAGTGCAAGCTCCACTCGACGGTGCGCGGGACGGTCAAGGTGTCGGCGACGCCCGGCGACCCGGACGCCGAGCCCGACCCGATCCCTCGCAGCAACGTCGATCTGATCGCGCCCCACGTGGACGGCGTCAGCCTCAAGCGCCGCTCGTTCGGCAAGCGGGGCACGACGCTTCGCTACGGGATCAACGAGCGGGCGAGCGTCGACGCCGAGTTCTACCGGCTCGTCGATCGCCGCCGCGGCCATCGGCGTCCCCATCGCCGGTTCGCCGGATGGCAGCGCTGGCACGGGAGCGTTGGCTACAACCAGATCCGGATCGCGGACCGAAGCCGCCACTTCCGGCCTCGTCCGGGCCGCTACCGCGCGGACCTGCGATTCACCGACGCCGCCAACAACACGGCGCCGACCCGCCACCTCTCGTTCCGAATCCGCTAGGCGCGCCCTCCGGGTGGGCGCTCGGTGCGGGTTACGGCTCGGCGCGCTGGCGCGAGGCAGCGGTCCTGTGTGATTGTCATCACATAGACAACCTTTGAGGGGCTAAATGGTTGTCCATGTGCAATGATTACTCGAATGGAAGGGACTGTCACAGCCTCCGAGGGCACCGCCAAAGGCGCCGAGGCGGCCGCGACCGACCCCGAGGCGCGGGAGCTCGCGCAGGCAGCTGGGGGCGGTCATGTACGCGACCGCCGCCACAGCGGGCGAGTTCTTTCGCACCCTGGAGGCGACCGAGCTGACCCTCACGCAGTGCAAGGTCCTGACCGCCTTGATCCCGGGCCCCGAGGGCGAGCCCCAGGCGGCGAAGCACGTAGCCGCGCGAACCGGGGCGTCGCTCCCAACCCTCAGTCGCGCGATCGATGCCCTGGTGCGCAGGGATCTCGTCCTCCGCGAGGATGACCCCGACGATCGCCGGGTGCGCAACCTCGTCCTCACCGAGCAGGGGGAGCGCTTGGCGCGACAGCTTCTGTCGACCCGTGTCGACGGACTCGCCACATTCATCGCGGACCTCACCGCGGCCCAGCGCCGCAAGCTTTCGACCGCGCTCGACTCGCTCCTGGAGCGGGAGGAGATCGCGGTCGCCTACAGCGAGATGAAAGAGGACTCGAAGTGACCCGGTACCGACACCTGATCACCGACGAGAACCGCAAGTGGTGGACGCTCGGCGCGATGTGCTTCGCCCTGTTCATGCTGATGCTCGACAACACGGTGGTCAACGTCGCGCTGCCGTCGATCGAGCGCGATCTCGGGGCGAGCCTCTCGAGCCTCGAGTGGACCGTCAACGGCTACACGCTTGCGTTCGCGGTGTTCCTGGCAACCGGCGGGAGGCTCGGCGACATCTTCGGCCGCCGCCTGACCTTCCTGGTCGGCGTGACGCTGTTCTCGCTCTCGTCGGCGACCGCCGGGCTGGCGCCTGACACGGCCTCGCTCGTGGTCAGCCGAGTCGTCCAGGGCATCGGCGGCGCGCTGATGATGCCGGCGACGCTCTCAATCGTCACCAACGCGTTCCCGCCGAAGCAGCGCGGCATGGCGATCGGCACCTGGGCGGGCGTCTCGGCGCTGGCGCTGGCGATCGGCCCGGTGCTGGGCGGCTTTCTGACCGAGGACGTCTCCTGGCGGGCGATCTTCTTCATCAACCTCCCGGTTGGCGTGGGGGCGGTGCTGGCCACCCTGTTCGCGGTTCGCGAATCGCGCGACGACACGGTCGGGCGCGAGGTCGACTACCTCGGCGTCGCCACGCTGACCGCCGGCCTCACCGCGCTCGTCCTGGCGCTGATCGAGGGCAACTCCTGGGGATGGGGATCGAGCTCGATCATCGCCCTGTTCGCCGGCTCCGTCGTGATGCTCGCCACATTCGTCCTCGTCGAGCTGCGGGTCAAGGCGCCGATGGTCGAGTTCAGGCTGTTCGCCAGCCGGAACTTCGTCGGCTCGAACATGGTCGCGCTGATCGTCACCTTCGCGATGCTGGCCCAGTTCTTCTTCCTCGCCCTCTACATGCAGAGCATTCTCGGGTACTCGCCGCTTCAGGCCGGGATACGGTTCCTGCCGGCGACCCTGATGATCGTTGCGATCGCGCCGTTGGCCGGCCGGCTCACCGACCGGATCGGTGCTCGGCTCCCGATCGCCGTGGGGCTGACCCTCGTGACCGTGGCGCTGGTCTGGCTGACCACGATTGACACCTCCACGACCTACGGCGACCTGTTGCCCTCCTTCATCCTGATGGGCGGAGGGATGGCGCTGGTCATGTCGCCGATGTCGACCGCCGCGATGAACGCGGTCGCCGACGCCAAGGCCGGGATCGCTTCCGGAATCCTGTCGATGAACCGGATGATCGGTGGGACCCTCGGCGTGGCTGTGATCGGCGCGGTCTTCCAGGGGGCCGCCCGCTCGAAGGTCGACCAGCTGCTCGCTGGCTCTGGCCTGACCGCAGCCCAGCGCGGCGATATCGCCAGCGGGCTCGGCGGCGGGCAGGCAACCGCCCCCGCGGGGCTCGACCACTCGCAGGCAGCGCAGGTGACCTCCGCGGCACGCGACGCCTTCGTGAGCGCGTTCGCCTCCTCGATGAAGGTCGCGGCCGGAGTGGTCGCGGCCGGAGTCGTCGTCGCGGTGGCACTGATTCGCTCCCCGCGCACGTCGAAGGCCGAGACCGCCGCAACGCCTCGCGCGCTCGAGCCCGCGACGGGCGAGCACGCGGCAACTAGCTAGCTCCGTCGGTCCGGCGCTCTCCCTTCCGGAGGTATGCTCCCTCCAGGAGGGGGAAGCGCCTTTGGCCAAGCTCCGCAGCCGGCTGACCTACTCGAACGTGACCTCGACGATCGCGCTGCTGATCGCTGTGGGAGGCGGAACGGCGTACGCGGTCGACCACATCAACGCGGACAAGGTCGACGGCCTGAACGCCGCGAGGCTCGACTTCGAGCGCCCGATCACCGTCGGCCCCAACCCGAAGTTCAAGCGGGTCTTCGATCAGGGTGGCCTGCTGATCAGAGCCAGATGCGGCGATCTGAGCGGTTTCTTCATGGACGTCCAGGCGCGGACCAGGGTCGACAACGCCGAGATCCAGGCGGTGACGACGGATAGCAGCAGCGACCAGGACGAGGCGATCGACCGCAACTTCGACAAGGTTGACTCACTCGACGTGCCGCTCGGATCCGGTTCGCAGGGCGAGGGGACGCTGACCTACTCGACGCCAAACGGCTCGCACGTGTCTCTCGTCTTTCAGGCCGACACCGGCGGGCTCAGCCTGGGCAGCCAGAAGGCGTGCCTGCTCGGCGGCACGGCCCTGCACGCGCCGGGCTAGGAGCGCTCAGGACGACTCGGCTTGGCGCTCCTGCGCCGCTCGCGATAGGCCCGCACCTTGGCGCGGTTGCCGCATACACGCATCGCGCACCAGGTGCCGGAGTGGTTCTTCGAGCGGTCATAGAACGCCCAGTGGCAGTCATCGGCGGGACACGCCTTGAGCCGCGACCAGGTGCCGGCGACCATCGCCTCGTACACGATCGCGACCAGCGGCCCGATCACGGCGCTCGTCCCGGAGCCCGCGACCGCGAGCATCGGATTTCCGTCGGCGTCGAAGCGAACCGTGAGGGTGGCGTCCGAAACCGCGTCGTTGAGCGCCTCGATCGACTCCGGGTCGAGCTCCCCGCCGTTGTTCGCGAGCAGCAGCTCTCGAAGCGTCTCCCGTAGCTCGATCGCCTGCTCGAGATCGCGCTTGCCCACGCGAGCGCCCGCCACCAGCAGGTCCCGCTCCGCGAGCCACTGCGGAGAGCGCCTCCGGGCTCTCGAGCTCCTCCGTGTCGAGGTCCAGGTCGCGCGTGTTGACGAACTGCCGCAGGTGCTCGAGCTGTCCGGGTGCCGCTTGCGAGCTCATGGGCTGATTGTAACTGGTATCTGACCTTGACAAGTTACCGTAACCGGTGTACGATCGTCGCCAGTTAGCGGTGATTCGGACTGGAGGCCACGACAGATGCGACAGCTCGATGGGCGCAACGGCTACGGAGGTTCAGTGCGAGCGCGAGATCGACTCGTCACACGCCTCAGGGCCACCAAGCTCGACCGCGAGCGGATCGACACAACGCGCGATCAGCTCGGCGACGTCGCACGACGGCTTCGAATCGACCGGCGCCGGCGGGACGCGGGATGAGCACTGACAAGCAACGAGCAAGGAGGACCCGATGAATGGCCTGATGAGCGCACTCCTCGCCAAGGCGCTGACCAACGAGGTCAGTCGCCGAGCTCAAGAGTCGGCCAGGTACCGACCGCGGCGAGATCGAGCCACTCGAGCGTCAAGGTCCGAATCCCCCCGAGGCGCTCGATCGCGTCGCGGTTCGATCGCTCCACGATCGACGGGTCGTCGGGCCAGGGCGTGAGGACCACGAGCATCGTTTCGAGGCCGACCGCCCGCGCCGCCTCGACCGTGAGCAACGTGTGGTTGATCGTCCCCAAGCCGGGATTGGCGGCGATCACGACGGGCAGCGCGAGCTCACGAGCGAAGTCCCGCACCAGATAGCCGGGTGTCAGCGGGACGAGGAGGCCTCCGACGCCCTCGCAGACGAGGACGTCCGCGTCGTCGCTCGCGGCGCGCGCGGCCGTGAGGAGGCGCTCGGGGTCGATCTCCTCGCCGGCGAGCTCGGCGCCGAGGTGCGGGGAGACCGGCGGGCTGTAGCGGTACGGGGCGATCTGACCGTCGGACTGGCGCGACCCGGCGGCCAGCCGGAGCAACTCGTGGTCCGGAGGGGCACCTCCCGGCGCGGGTCCTCGAGACCGCTGAGCGCCGGCTTGAAGACGGATACCCGCATGCCGGAGGCGGCCAGCGTGCGGGCGATCACCGCCGCCACCACCGTCTTTCCGATCCCGGTGCCGGTGCCGGTGACGAATACGCCGCGCAACGACAGCCGGTTCAGGCCGCGTGGGCCATCCGGGAGGGATGAGCCGGGGTGGTCGGGGCCGTGGCCCCGGCGATCCCAAGCTCGCGGGCGGCGTGCCCGACCACCTGAGCGGCGGCGCAGAGCTCGTCGGCCCGGTGGTTGGCCATCACGGAGAGGCGCAGGCGCGAGGTTCCCTCGGGGACCGTGGGGGGTCGGATCGCCTGCGCGAAGACGCGACCCTGGAGCGCCCGCTCACAGAGCTCCATGGCGCGGCGCGCCCCCCCGACCAGGATCGGAACGACCTGGGTGCGGGAGTCGCCGACGTCGAGTCCCTCCTGAGACAGGGCCTCGCGGAGGACGGCGCCGTTTCGCCGGACCTGCTCCACCATGCCCGGCTGAGCCTCGAGCAGCTCCAGCGACGCGAGCGCCGCCCCGAGCACCGGCGCCGGCAGCGCGGTCGAGAAGATGAACGGCCGTGCGACGTTGATCAGTAGGTCGACGCTCTCGGCCCGCACAGACGTAGGCGCCGTAGCTTCCGAGCGCCTTTCCGAGCGTGCCGACGACCAGATCGACCTCGCCCGACAGGCCGGCTTCGGCGACGGCCCCCCGACCCTCCGGGCCGAGGACCCCCGTCGCGTGGGCCTCATCGACCATCAAGCGGCACCCGAAGCGTCGCGCGAGGTCCAGCAGGCCCGCGATGGGGGCGACATCACCGTCCATCGAGAAGACCGCATCGGTGACGATCAGCGGCCCCTCCCGCCAGCCTTTCGGAGCCCCCACATGAGGTGCTCGAGGTCCGCGTGGCGATATACGAATCGCTCCGCGCGCCGAGATCCGGCAGCCGTCGATGATGCTGGCGTGGTTGAGCTCGTCCGAGAAGACGACTTGGCCGCGGCTCGCGAGCGCCCCGATCGTGCCCAGGTTGGCGAGGTACCCGGAACCGAACAGGAGCGTCTCCGGGTAGTCGACGAATTCGGCGAGCCGGTCTCGAGGGCGGTGGAGCTCCATGTTCCCCGAGATCAGCCGTGAGGCGCCGGCGCCGACTCCGAACCGCTCGGCGGCGTCCGCGGCGGCCTGTCGAACCCGGGGATGGTCGGCGAGGCCGAGGTAGTTGTTGGAGCACAGAAGGAGCACCTCGGCCCCGTCCAGCGTGACGCGGGGGCCCTGCGGCCCTCGATCAGTCGCAGTCGGCGGTGGAGCCCCGCCGCCCGCAGCTCGTCGAGGCGTTCGCCGACGTCGCTCATGGCGTCGCCGGCTAGTCCCCCCAGCCGGCCGGCTGTCCCGGGGCGGATGGGCCGAGGTGCCGGGGTCGGGCTCCGGATACGGGGGCGGCTTGCGGGTCTTCTTGATCACCCGCAGCTGCGTGGACGGATCCCAGAAGTTGGCTTCGGCCTGGCTGTCGATCAGGGCGTCGATCGGCGTCGGCGGGGTGTCGCCATCGAGCGAGCCGGTTCGGTTGTCGGGTCGCGGGTTCGCCCCGTTGTCGGGTTGGCGCGCCACGTTCAGCCCGAGCTCCTCGAACATCGCTCGATCGTCGGACGGCTCCGCGCCCAGGGTGGTCAGGAAGTTCCCCATCATCACGCCGTTCAGGCCGGCCTTGACGGCGAGGGGCTGGAGGTCGTCGAGGTTCTCGACCCGGCCGCCGCAGAGTCGAAACAGGGCGTCCGGAAGGATGAGGCGGAAGATGGCGACCCATTTGACGACCTCCCACGGGTCCATCAGGGGCCGGTCGCCGAACTTCGTCCCCGATCGGGGATTCAGCAAATTGATCGGCACCGAGGTCGGGTCGATCTCCGACAGCTCAAACGCCATCTCGATCCGCTGGCGTGGGCTCTCGCCCAGGTTCAGGATCCCGCCCACGCAGGTCTCGAGCCCCGCATCCTTGACCGCGTCGATCGTCCGGATGCGACCCTCGTAACGGACCGTCGTCGATACCTCCGGGTAGTAGGAGCGCGAGGTCTCGACGTTGTGGTGGACCCGCTGGATTCCGGCGCCGGCGAGGCGCTTGGCGCGCTCGCCCGAGATGTGCCCGATCGACACGCATCGCTTCAGGTTGGTGTGCTCGGCGACGAGCTTGGCGCCCTCGACCACCTTCTCGAAGTCCCGTTTCGAAAGCCCCTGGCCCTGGGTCACCATGCAGAACCGGTGGGCGCCGGCTGCCTCGGCCGCCTTCGCGTGCTCGAGGATCTGGTCCGGGTCCATCATCGCGTGCATCGGCGTGTCGGCCTCGGCGTAGCGGGACTGGGCGCAGAATCCGCAGTCCTCCGCGCATCCGCCCGACTTCGCGTTCACGAGCGAGCACATGTCGGTGGAATCGCCGAAGCGCTCGGTCCGAACCTCCCAGGCGCGTTCCACGAGAGCGGTGATCTCGGCCCGGGTGGAGATCTCACCGAGCTCGAGTGCCTCTTCGAAGCTGATCAGCGGCGGCATATGGGACTGCGCGGGGGTCGCGGGTCGGCCATCGATTCCGGTTCCAGCAACCGCCAGGCTAGGCGGCGGCCCGGACGGCGACTCGGACCCAGGGTGCTGCGGGGACCGGGCCGGGCATTGGCGGCGCGAGCCGACCGCTACTTCTCGGTTGGTGGAGTGTTGATGGTGGCAAGGGAATCGTCCACGACAGGGAGGGGATCATGCGTGGGAAGTCTCGGCTCGGGTCAGCGGGTGACGCTCGGTTGCGACGGCGCCTCCTGATGCCGGCCCTCGTCGTCGGGGCGGTCGCCGCGGGCCTCGCCGCGACGGCGCCCGGAACCCCTCGGCCGCCCACCGCGCGCCCGTAGCGCAGTCGCGACCCAACGTGCTGGTGATCGAAACGGACGATCAGCACGCTCAGTCGCTGAAGTTCATGCCGAACGTCAACTCGCTGATCGTCGACAAGGGAGCCCTGTTCAGGAACAGCTTCACCAACCACTCGCTGTGCTGCCCCTCGCGAGCCACCTTCCTGACCGGCGAGTACGAGCACAACCACGGGGTCAGGACCAACACCCCGCCCGGGGGTGGGTTCCAGCGCTTCCAGGCACTTCACGGCGACAACAACCTGGCCACCTGGATGCAAGACGCCGGCTACCACACGGCGCTGATCGGCAAGTACCTGAACGGTTACCCGGGCGACAGCGTGCCCGCCGGCTGGAACGAGTGGTTCGGGGCCGCGCCCAGGACACAGGACGTCTACGACTACACGCTCAACCAGAACGGGACCCCGGTCCACTACGGCACCGATGTGGCGGACTTCAAGCAGGACGTCCTGACCAGGAAGGCGGTCGGCCTCGTCGATCGCCGCGCGCCGAAGCCGAAGCCGTTCTTCCTCTGGCTCACCTACACGGCGTCACACGGCGGCGGACCGAACCCGAACCCCAACCCGCCGTTCGACTGCCAGGGCACCGCGAAGCCGGCGCCGCGCCATGCCCACGCGTTCGACTCCGAGCCGCTTCCGAGGCCGCCCAACTTCAACGAGGCGAACGTCTCCGACAAGCCGGCCAAGATCCGCAACCGACAGCGCCTGAGCCGGAGCCAGATCGCGGACATTCGGCGCTCATACCGGTGCCGGATCGAGTCGCTGCTCTCCGTCGACGACGGGGTGAGGCAGATCGTCAACGCCCTGAAGGCCAAGGGCGAGCTTGCAGATACCCTGCTCGTGTTCACGTCCGACAACGGGTTCTTCCATGGAGAGCACCGCATACCGTCGGGCAAGCAGCACATCTACGAGGAGTCCATCCGGGTGCCGCTGGCGATGCGGGGGCCGGGCATCCCCAGCGGCCAAGTGGTCGATGACCTGGTGATCAACGCCGACCTCGCGCCGACGGCCGTCGACGTCGCGAACGCCAGCCCCGGCCTGGTCATGGACGGAACATCGCTGATTCCGGTGGCGGAGGACCCGGGCGTCGAGAACGGACGCCAGCTGCTGGTCGAGGAGCCGACCTTCGAGGCGATCCGGACCGCACGCTACATGTACGCCGAGCACGACACCGGGGAGACTGAGCTCTACGACCTGCAGACGGACCCGTATGAGCTCCTGAGCCGCCACGACGACCCCGCGTACGCCGCGGTGAAGGCGGAGCTGGCCGACCGCCTCGGCGACCTCGAAACCTGCGCCGGCGAGAGTTGCCGCGTGCACGAGCCGGAGCCGTCCTCCCCATAGTGGCCGTGCTCGACAGCACGCTGCTCGCCCCGCTCCCATGAGGGAGTCGGGCGACAGGGGACGCCGAGCGAGCGTTCGAAGACGCCCCCTGACGTCTGCCCTCGCCGCTGTTTGCATGATCGGCGCGTTGGCGGCGATCGGCGTCGGCACCGATCGGGCTTCTGTCGGCCAGGCCGCGCCGGGACCGCCGCAGCCCAACGTGCTCGTGATCGAGACCGACGACCAGACAGTCGAGCAGATGCGGGTCATGGACAACGTCAACTCGCTGATCGGAGGCGAGGGCGCGACGTTCGCCAACAGCTTCGTCAACTTCCCGCTCTGCTGCCCGTCGCGCGCCACCTTCCTAACCGGGCAGTACGCGCACAACCACGGCGTGCTCGCCAACGATGCCCCGAACGGGGGCTTCACGCGCTTCCAGTCCCTGCACGGAAACAACAACCTGGCCATCTGGCTGCAGCGTGCCGGTTACTACACAGGCATGATCGGCAAGTACCTGAACCGCTACCAGAACGACCCCCGGGTCCCACGCGGGTGGTCTGAGTGGCAGGCCGCGCCATATCCGAGCGACCAGAAGGTCTACGACTACACCCTCAACGAGAACGGGACGCTGGTCAGCTACGGCCATGCGCCGGCGGATTTCAAACAGGACGTGCTCACCTCGAAAGCGGTGGGCTTCGTCGAACGACCGGGCCCCCAGGCCGAGGCCGTTCTTCCTCTGGCTGACCTATACGGCCCCCCACACCGGGGGGCCGGACCCGAACCCGAACCCGCCGTTCAACTGCGCCGGCGGGGCGAAGCCCGCCCCCCGTCACGCGCTCAGCTTCGCGACCGAGCCACTGCCGAAGCCGCCCAACTTCAACGAGGCGGACGTCTCCGATAAGCCGAAGCAGATCCGAAACCTTCCGCTCCTGAGCTCGAGCCAGGTCGCCGACATCCAGCGCAAGTACCGGTGCGCGCTGGGGTCGCTGCTCTCGGTGGACGAGGGCGTGAAGCAGGTCGTGGACGCCCTGAGCGCGACCGGCGAGCTCGACGACACGCTGATCATCTATACGTCGGACAACGGATTCTTCAACGGAGAGCACCGCATCCCGCTGGGCAAGCAGCGCATCTACGAGGAGGCGATCAGGGTCCCGCTGGTGATGCGGGGTCCCGGCATTCCCCAGGGCGAAGAGGTCGATGACCTGGCCGTGAACGCGGACCTGGCGCCCACGATCGTCGATGCCGCGAACGCGAATCCGGGCCTGGTCATGGACGGCCGCTCGCTGATCGGGGTCGCCCAGCAGCCGGGGATCGAGGCCGGTCGCCAGCTATTGGTCGAGCAGCCCAACTTCGCGGCGATCCGCACCGCGCGGTACATGTACGCCGAGCACAACACGGGTGAAAAGGAGCTATACGACCTTCAAGGGGACCCGTACGAGCTTCAGAGCCGCCACAACAGTCCCGCCTACAGCCAGGTCAAGGCGGTGCTGGCGAATCGCCTGCACAGGCTCGAAACCTGCTCCGGCACGAGCTGTCGGGTTCGGCAGGCCGACCCTTCGCCCTGAGCCTGCGTCAGGGCGTGGCGTACATCCCGTCCATGGCCTCGCGCAGGCCAGACGCCGTGACGACCCCGACCGGGACCGGCTCCGCCCGATAGCTGAAGTTCGAGTCGAAGCTCAGGCGGAAGGTCCTCAGGCCCCCCCGCGTGTAGCCGCTTATCGGGTTGTCGAGACCCCAGTCGATCAGCCAGCTGCCATCCTCGAGTCGGCGGGCCGACCCGCAGCAGTGCGACCCGTTGACCGTCGGGTCGGCGATCGACTGAACGAGGGTCGCGGTCTTGGCCTGCTCGTCGATCCTGTAGCGGACGGCGCGCGGCTTCTGCGTTCGCCTGGTTGGTGCGGTTGTCGAACACGGTCAGCGTCCCGTCGGGGAGCAGGCGGGCATCGTGCTGGGCGCCGAAGGTGTAACCGAGTGGGATCGCCCTTCACCTTCAGGCTCTTGGGGGTCTTGGTGCCGCCAAGCTTCCAGCGGATGGCGCCAGTGGCCTTGTCGATCTCGTAGACCGCGTCGAGGTGCCTGAACGAGGCGATCACCGCGCTGCCGGCGGGCTCGATCGAGTTCCAGTGGAGGATGTCGTAGGCGCCTGCGTTCGGGTGGTTCGACGATCCAGTTCCAGCGCCGCCCGGTCTCGGCGAGCGAGATGTGGTTCTGGCTCTTCCAGTCCCAGACCAGCTGGCCGCTCGTGCCGACCTGCTGGAGCTCGGCGTTGATCACCTGGGCGTCGCGTGAGCCGCCGTAGGCGCTCGTGTCCACGTGGCGCTGCTTGACGTACGTGCCGGCCAGGAACTCCCCGTTGCCGAGCGGCTGCAGGTCGTGAGGGTTGGCGGCTCGCGCCCACGGTGTTCAGCGTGCGAGCCAGGCTCCCGTCGAGGCGATGGATCGTCCACCTCCCGGGGAGACGGAGCGGTCGAACCACAGGACCGTTCCGTTTGCCAGCACCTTCGTGCCCCAGGCCGGGGTGTGGTACCACCAGATCGGGACCCCGTGGTTGTCGAAGATCGCCGCGTACTGCCCCTTCGAGTGCTTGTAGACGTAGAACTGGTCCAGCGAGAAGTACGTCGGGCGACACTGCCCGCCCGTAGCGGGTGAACGTGTATGCCGGGAAGTTGCTCGGCAGGCAGCGCACGTAAAACCGCTCGACCTTGCGTGTCCCCGACCTTCCGCGCGGCGATCACGAAGGATTGCCCGGTGGCGAGCCGGACGGATCCGCTGAAGTCGCCGCTGGCGAAGGGGTGGTTGCCGATCGCCATCTCCCAGTCCGCCGGTGGCGTGGCCCTTGACCGTCACCGGCCGGTTCCTGCACCGCACCGTGTAGTCGTGGATGGCGGGGCCGAAGCCGGGAAAGAGGCTCGGCGTCTTGAAGCTCACCTTGCCAGGCGGCGTCTGGGCTCCGGCATCCGCCGGGATGAGCGCGATCACCGCGAATGCGGACAGCGCGAGGACGGCAAGGCAACGCCGGCGAATTTTGGGACCCCTCCTTCCTGCCGCGTTGGCCCCGAGCTGCGGTCCAACCCGCCGAGCCCAGCGGCCGCTTCACCGACCCTAACAGCCCAGGATCCTCACGACCAGCGTGCCTGAGCCGGCTGCGCCTGCCCGCGCTGCAGCCAGTGGGCTGTTATGTTCGAAGGGCGATGGGTAGGCGGGGGCGTCTCCTGATAGCGATCCTGGCAGCGCTGGGTGTGAGTGCCGCGGTCGCCGCGGTCGGCCTCGGCACGCGTTCGGCGAGTCTCGGTCAGGCCACGGCGGCGCAGGCAAGGCCGAACGTGGTCGTGGTCGAGACGGACGACCAGACCCTCGAGTCGATGAAGGTGATGACCAATGTCAACTCGCTGATCGGCGATCAGGGGGTGACGTTCGCGAACAGCTTCGTCAACTTCTCGCTGTGCTGTCCGTCTCGCGCGACCTTCCTCACCGGTCAGTACGCCCACAACCACAAGGTGGAGAACAACCAGCCCCCGAGCGGGGGTTTCCCCCGGTTCGAGGCCCTGCACGCGAACGAGAACCTCGCCGTCTGGCTCCAGCGTGCCGGCTACTACACGGCGATGGTGGGGAAGTACCTGAACGACTACGCGAACAAACCGCCTGTGCCGCCGGGTTGGTCGGAGTGGCACGCGACAGCGCCGTATGACCAGCGGGTGTACAGCTACCCGATCAACAACGACGGCAGGCTGGTCAACTACGGCCAGGATCCGAGCGACTTCAAGCAGGATGTGCTGACCAGGAAGGCGGTCGATTTCGTGAACCGCCGGGCGCCGAAGCCGCAGCCGTTCTTCCTCTGGCTCACCTACACGCGCCCCACACAACGGCGGCCCGCCCAATCCGAACCCGCCGCAGAACTGTCAGAGCGCGGCCAAGCCCGCACCGCGCGACGCGCACGCCTTCGACAACGCGCCGCTGCCGAGACCACCGAACTTCAACGAGGGTGACGTCTCCGACAAGCCGAAGAGCATCCGCAGCCTGCCCCCCTTGAACCCCACCGAGATCTCGAACATCCAGCGCAAGTACCGCTGCGAGCTGGAGTCGCTGCTGTCGGTCGACGACGGCGTCAAGAAGGTCGTCAACGCCCTGAAGCAGAAGGGCGAGCTGGACAACACCCTGCTGGTCTACACCTCGGACAACGGCTTCTTCCACGGCGAGCACCGGATCCCGGACGAGAAGACGAACCTGTACGAGGAGTCGATCCGAGTGCCGCTTGAGATGCGGGGGCCCGGCGTGCCGGTCGGCGTGACGGTCGACCCGCTGGTGATCAACGCGGACCTCGCGCCCACGATCGTCGACGCCGCGGACGCGAACCACGGCCCGGTGACAATGGACGGCACCTCGCTGCTCCCGGTGGTCCGCCACCCGGGGATCGATCGAAACCGCGAGCTCTTGATCGAGGAGCCGGGCTTCAAGGCGATCCGGACGGAGCGCTACCTGTACGCGGAGCACAAGTCGGGGGCCAAGGAGCTCTATGACCTCCAGAACGATCCCTACGAGCTCCAGAGCCTGCAGGCCGATCCGAGCTACGCCTCGGTCAAGGCCGAGCTGGCGACCCGCCTCCACCAGCTCAGAAACTGCGCCGGCTCGACCTGTCGGGTGTTCGAGCCCGATCCGACGCCCTGATCGGCCCGACGGACTAGCGCCCGCGCCAGCGCGGCGAGCGCTTCTCGGCGAACGCCTTGACGCCCTCTCGGAAGTCCTCGGAGGTGAAGCACGAGCGGCGCAGCTCGACCAGCTCTCGCTCGGAATCCGGGGTCAGCCGGGGATAGGCGTTCAAGACCTCGATCGCGCGCTTGTTGCCGCGGGTGGACAGCGGGGCGTTGGCCGCGACCTCGGAGGCGAGCTCCACGGCGGCTGCGGGCAAGTCGCCATCCGGGATCGTGTCGGTGATCAGCCCCACGGCCATGGCGCGCGGGGCGCTCAGGTTGCGCCCCGTCAAGAACAGCTCCTTGGTCCGGGCGACGCCGATCACGTCGATGAACTTCTGCAGGCCCGTGTGGCCGTAGATCAACCCCAGCTTCGCCGGAGGCATGCCGAGCTTGGCGCTCATCGTGGCGAGCCGCAGGTCGCACCGGACGGCAAGCTCGAGCCCTCCGCCGAGGCAGTGCCCGTTGATCCCGGCGAGAACCGGGTACGGATGGGCCGTGATCGCCTCCATGGCCGCGTGGAACGGGTGCGCGACGAGTGCCTCCGCGTCGGTGGCGAAGCTCTGCTCCGGGATGTCGGCGATGTCGTAGCCGGCCGAGAAGATCTTGCCCTCGCCGGTGATCACGACGCAGCGGATCTCGATTCCGCGGTCGAGGCTCGGCATCACCTCGGCCAATGCATCGAGGATCTCGTGGTCGAGGGCGTTGCGTCGCTCGGGGTTGGAGATCGTCAGCCGCGCGACCGCCTCGGCCGGGTGGTCGAGGATCAGCTTTCCGCTCGCCAGGGCCGAGGACGCGCCTGCCCCACCGCCGGGCTGGGCGGGGTCGGCGGTCATTCGAGGACGACCAGGACGTCGCCCTCCTGGACCGACTGACCCTCCTCGCAGTTGATCGACTTGACCGTGCCGGGGTCCTCGGCCTCGACGGGCATCTCCATCTTCATGGACTCGAGGATTGCCACCGTGTCGCCCTCTGCGACCTGGTCGCCCACGGCGACCTCGATCTTCCAGACGGTTCCGGTGATGTGGGCTTCGACATTGGTGCTCATGACCGCACGGCGGGGGAGAATATCCGGCCTTGCCCGTGGAACGAAGAGGGGACCCGGTGGTGATCGTCGCTGCCCACAACGAGGCCGATCGGATCGGCGCGACGCTCGATGCTCTGTCCGCCGTGTTTCCGGATGCCGATCTGGTGGTGGCCGACGACGCGTCGACCGACCAGACGTCCGACGTGGCCCTGGTTCACGGGGCCCAGGTGGTCTCCCGGCGTCGCTCGCACGGCAAGGGCGCCAACGTGACCGCGGCGGCAGAGTCCGTGCTCGGCCGCGCCGCCGACCCGAAGCCGCCGACGTTCCTGCTCTGCGATGCGGACCTTGGCTCCTCCGCGGACGAGCTGCGGGTCCTGGTCGAGGCGATCGAAGGTGACTCGTGCGACCTCGCCATTGCGGCGTTTCGCGATCGGGTGGGCGGCGGGTTCGGGATCACGCTCGCCTTTGCCCGCTGGGCGATCGCGCGCCGTTGCGGCTATCGCGCGGGCGCCCCGCTGTCCGGTCAGCGGGCGATGCGCGCCGCCGTGCTCGGCGACGTCCTGCCGCTGGCCGCGGGCTACGGGCTGGAGACCGCGATGACGATCGACGCCGTCCGGGCCGGGTACAGGCTGGGCGAGGTGGAGCTCGACCTCCGGCACCGGGCCACCTCGCGCAACCTCGGCGGCTTCCTGCACCGGGGGCGGCAGCTACTCGACATCGCTCGCGCCTACCTGTCCCGACGGTAGATGGCTGAGCCCAAACCCCCGCACGCCCGGATGACGCACGGATACCTTCGCCGGGGCGCGCCCATCGGGACTCGCCTGTGCCCACCGGCACAGGCTTCGCCCTCTGACCACGCCCGGCTCGATCCCGTGCGCCCCCGGGTGCACGGGAATTCGGACTCAACCATCTAGCCTCGGCCTGTGATCCTCGCGATCGACCAGGGGACGACCGGCAGCACCTGCCTGGTCTTCGGCGACGACGGCGGGATCGCCGGGCGCGCCTACTCCGAGTTCGGCCAGAGCTTCCCGCGCCCCGGGTGGGTCGAGCACGATGCGACCGAGATCTGGGAGGTGACCCTGCGGGTGGCCTCCGAGGCGATCGCCGACGCGGGGATCGATGGCGCCGACCTCGACGGGATCGGGATCACCAACCAGCGCGAGACGGTGGTGGCGTGGGATCGCGCCACCGGCGAACCCGTCCACCCCGCGCTCGTCTGGCAGGACCGGCGGACCGCCGGCCGCTGCGACGAGTTGAAGCAGGCCGGCCACGAGCCCCTGGTGCGGGAGCGGACCGGGCTGGTCGTCGACCCCTATTTCTCGGCCACCAAGATCGAGTGGCTTCTCGACAACGTCGACGCGGCGCGCGGCGCCGCCTTCGGCACGATCGACTCCTGGCTCGTCTTCAAGCTCACGGGCAGGCACGTGACGGACTACTCGAACGCCTCGCGAACGATGCTGTTCGACATCCACCGGCTCGGCTGGGACCCCGAGCTCTGCGGCATTCTCGGGATCGACCCCGAGAGCCTTCCCGAGCCGTGCCCGTCCGCCGAGGTGTACGGCGAGACCACCGCCTTCGGCGGCCGGGTCCCCGTCGCCGGGATCGCCGGCGACCAGCAGGCGGCGCTGTTCGGGCAGGGCTGCAGGCGCCCGGGGACGGCGAAGTGCACCTACGGGACCGGCAGCTTCGTGCTCCTCAACACGGGCGGGGAGGCGTCAACGCCGCGCGACGGGCTGCTGACCACCATCGCATGGGGGCTCGCCGACCGGGTCGACTACGCGCTCGAGGCGGCCGTCTTCGTCAGCGGAGCGGCGGTCCAATGGCTGCGCGACGGCCTCGGGATCATCGACTCGGCGGCCGACACCGAGGACCTCGCCGCGTCGCTCTCGGGAAATGACGGCGTCTACTTCGTCCCCGCCCTGACCGGGCTCGGGTCGCCGCACTGGGACCCCTACGCGCGCGGCACGATCGTCGGCTTGACCCGCGGCTCGGGCCGCGCGCACCTGGCGCGAGCCGCACTCGAGGCGATCGCGTATCAGACCGTCGATGCGGTCCGAGCCCAGGAGGCCGCGGCGGGCGCCTCGCCGGAGGTTCTGAAGGCCGACGGCGGCGCGGTCGCCAATCGCTGGCTGATGCAGTTCCAGGCCGACATGCTCGGCGCCCCGGTCGCCGTGCCGGCGATCGCCGAGACCACGGCGGTGGGCGCGGCGCAGCTGGCGGGGATCGCGACCGGCGTATGGGCGCCCTCCGACCTCGACTCGATGTGGCGCGAAGCGGCCCGCTACGAGCCTGCGATCAGCGAGGATGAGCGGGAGATGCTGCTCTCCGGATGGCACCGGGCGCTCGAGCGCGCAAAGGGCTGGGCGAGCGCGTAACCACGCGGCGTGGCGGGGGTAGGAGCGGTGGGTCGGGAGATTCCGGCTCCGCTCGTCATGTCTGACATCAAGCCGCAGGTCTACAAGGATCCACGCCCCGCGGAGTACTTCGACGCGTTCCACGAGCGCGCCCGCACCCGCGAGCCCGACTGGGTCTATGACGTGTCGCGGATCATCCTGACCCCGCCGACCGTGCTGCTCTACCGCACCAGGGCGATCGGCGCCGAAAACGTGCCCACCTCGGGACCCGTGATTCTGGCGCCTAACCATTTCAGCCAGATGGACCACTTCTTCGCCGCCGTCTACCTGCGGCGCAAGGTCCGCTTCATGGCCAAGTCTCAGCTGTTCACGAACCCGGCGATCAAGTTCATCTTCCGCCACGGGGGCGCTTTCCCGATTAGGCGCGGCTACCACGACGAGGAGGCCTTCGAGACCGTCTACCGGATCCTCGGCCGGGGCGGGTGCCTGCTCATGTACCCGGAGGGAGGGCGCTCGCGAAGCGGCGGGCTCGGTCAGCCGCGTCCGGGGGTCGGCAGGATCGCGCTCGAGTCGGGCGTGCCGGTGATCCCGGTGGCGATCCACGGCTCCCTCGGGGTGCGCCGGTGGCGAAAGCTTGGATTCCCCAAGGTGACCGTGCAGTTCGGCGATCCGCTCGTCTTCGACACCGTCTCGGCGCCCACCCGCGAGCAGCAGCTCGAGGTCGCGGGGGTCGTCTTCGAGCGGGTGCGGGAGATGTATCGGGCGCTGGAGGAGAACGGTCGGCGCGGCGTGATCAAATCGCTGCGAGCCGGAATCGCCTCACCTGCCGAGCACGAGGTCCCCGCCGGCTCCCCTCGCTAGCCGGGCCGCCCCGGCGTCACTCGTACTTCGCGTCGAGGCTTTGCCAATGCTCGGCGTCGTGCCCGGGCGAGATCAGGGCCTGCGGGTATTGCCGGTGGAAGAGCTGGAGCTCCTGGAGCGAGCGGCGCCACAGGTGGGGATCCTGCGGACGCGGCTGCGCCGGCCCCCCCTCGAGCTGTCGCATCGTGTAGACGGCGTCTCCAGCGATCACGAAGTCGCGATCGCCCAGGTGTGCGAGCACGCTCATATGGCCCATCGTGTGGCCCGGGGTGAAGGCGAGACGGATGCTTCCGTCCCCGAACAGGTCGAAGGTGCGGCCGAAGGTCGCGTAGGAGTCGATTCGCTCCCCGTCGAAGTCGACCAGTCGGTAGTCGAACACGTTGTCGTAGTGCTGCGGCCGGTAGCCGCGAAGAAGAGGCCGTCCGCCGGTGGTGGCCGTCTCCCACTCGGCGCTGCTCAGCACGAAGGTCGACGACGGGAACTCCGAGATCCCCGAGGCGTGGTCGACGTGGAGGTGGGTCATGATCACGAACGAGATCGACCGGGGGTCGGCGCCGAGCTCGCGAAGCTGGGAGGGCAGGTCCTTCCCGGGCTCGATTCGCGGCCGGGCGACCCAGGCGGCAAGGCGGCCGAGGTTCTCGCGGGGCTCGGCCGCGACCGAGGAGTGGAGGCTCGTATCGACGAGGATCGAGCCGGCGCTCGGATGGGTGATCAAATAGGCGGGGGTGGGCACCCAAAGCCAGCCCGAGGAGCGCGAGGTGAACAGCCCCGTCACCTTGAACGACTCGAAGGGCCCGCCGGGGCGCTCGAAGCTCGCGGCCGGGAACTGCACCTCGCCCCCCGACAACGGACGGACGGTTACCGTCGCGCCGCTCTTCCCGCCGGGCAGTGGCTCGGTCAGCGGCTTCGGCTCCGCGTGGACCTTCATCGGGCCCGGCTCGCTTCGGGCAGCGGAGCCCTCTCGCGTGGCGTTGGGCTTGGGCTCATGGGCCGGTCAGCGTAGCGGGGGGGCGGGTGGCCTGAGCGGGTCACCTTTACCTCGGGCGCGGCCTTGCCACGGATAAGCTCAGGCCGATGGCCCAGGGCAGCTCATCTCAGGTCTTTCGCCCCGGGCTCCTCGATGGTCAGATCTGCGTGGTCTCCGGGGCGGGCACCGGACTCGGCCGGGCGACCGCGGTCGAGCTCGCGGCGCTTGGGGCGACGGTGGTGGGCTGCGGCCGCCGAGCCGAGCCCCTCCACGACACCGTGCAGGCGATTCGCGACGCGGGCGGGAGCGCCGAGGCGGAGCCCCTCGACATCCGCGACGCCGATGCGGTCGACGCCCTGTTCGACCGTGTTGTCGAGCAGCACGGCCGCGTCGACGTGCTGGTCAACAACGCCGGTGGACAGTTCCTGAGCCCGGCCGAGGCGATCACCCCGAAGGGGTTTCGGACCGTGACCGAGCTCAACGTGCAGGGCACCTGGCAGATGACCCACGCTGCGGCCACCAGGGCGTTCATCCCGCAGCGCTCCGGCAAGGTGATCAGCGTCACCCTCTCGCCGCACAACGGGATGCCCGGAATGGTCCACTCCGGCGCCGCGCGGGCGGCGGTGGAGAACATGATGCGGACCCTGTCGATCGAGTGGTCGCGCTTCGGGATCAGGCTCTGCGCCCTGGCCGCCGGCCAGTTCGACACCGAGGTGCTCCGCACCAAGTACCCGCCGCAGATCGCCGAGAACGTCCATCGCACCGTTCCCCTCGGTCGGCTGGGAGCGCCCGAGGAGATGGCCTGGATGGTCGCCTACCTCGCCTCCGCGGCGGGAGACTTCGTGTCCGGTTGCGTGATCACCGTCGACGGGGCGCGGGACAACTGGTTCGGAGCGTGGCCGCCGGCGACCGCGACGGGCGAGTCGGGGGAGCCGCTCGCCGAGGAGCGCAGGCAGGGCGACTGAGCGTTGTGCTCAGCCCGAGAAGGCGACGCCCAGCGCCTCGACCAGCGCCCGTCCGCACTCCCGCCCGGGGTCCTTCTCCGGGTTGTAGCAGGCGAGCGAAACGCCGGCCAGAGCCGGTGAGCAGGCGAGGGGACCGAGCGCGGCGGCGAGCTCGGGCCAGGTCATGCCGCCGCTCATCAGGTAGTCGGTGGCCCTGAACACGTCCTGGTCGAGGACGTCGACGTCGAGGTGGATCCAGAAGGGGTGGGCGGAAATGGATCTCGCCACCCGTTTCGAGGCAGCCGCCGGCCCCTCCGTCCGCACCGCCTCGACCGAGAGGTGGATCGGCTCGGGATCGAGGTCCTCGGGCTGAAGCATGCCGTAGGTCAGCGACTCCTCCTTGTCGCGAAAGCCGATCAGCGCCGTGTCCTCGGGCTCGAGCGAGGCGCCACCCGCCGCATCGACCCACGCCGCGGGGCCTCGGCCGAGCGCTACCCCGACCGGCATGTCCGCCGCCTCGCCGGTCGGGGAGGTCGCGCCGTCGTACAGGTCCAGGTGCCCGTCCAGGTATGCGAGGCCGACGCGTCCCAGCGCATCCCGCGCTCCTGCCAGCGCCCCGGGAAGCTCGGCGCAGCATCCCCCGACCAGCACGGGTCGTTCACCTGAATCGAGGATGCCCGCGACCGACTCCCTGATCGCCGATGTGGCGCGGAGCACGTCAACACTGCCCAATATCCCGGTTTCGGGATCGCGTTCGGCGCCGCGGATCCGAATCTCGAGATCGCCGCCGTCCGCGGCCCGGAGCGCCGAGACGACCCCCAGCTCACGAAGCGCCGACGGTCCCAGCTCGGTTCCTCCGGAGCGGCCGACCGAGTCGATCGGCGCCCCGATCACGCGGACGCGGCTCATCCACGGACCTTGATGCTCATCCGGCCTCCATTCCGGTGGGTGGCCCGTCGGCTAGGTGGTCATGCCGCCGAATTGCCCGCCGGTCACATTCAGGACCTGTCCGTGAACGTAGTTGGCGAGCTCTGAGGCGAGGAAGAGAACGGGGCCCGCCGCCTCGCCGGGCTGAGCCGCACGACCCAGCGGGATGATCATCGACGCCATGGCGCGCTGCTGCGCTGGGATACCGAGTTCGATCTTCTCGCCTTCGCGCTCGATCGCCTCGGCATCCTCCTTGGCCTGGGTGAGGCGCGTTTCGACGAAACCGAAGGCGACCGCGTTGACGTTGATCTTGAACTGCCCCCATTCCTTTGCGATCGTCTTCGTCAGGCCGGTCACGCCGGCTTTGGCCGCCGAGTAGTTCGCCTGGCCCGCGTTGCCCATCGTTCCGGAGATCGAGGTCACGTTGATGATCTTGCGGAACCGCTCGGTGCCCTCGCCGGCCTCCTTCTTGGCCGCCTCGCGCCAGTGGGGAGCGAGCGCCCTGGTGACCCGAAACGGGACCACGGTGTGGATCTCGATCATCGCCTGAAACTGTTCGTCGGTCATCTTGTGGACCACGCCGTCCCACGTGTAACCGGCGTTGTTGACGACGATGTCGACTTCGCCGAACGCCTCGTTCGCCTTCGCGATCAGCTCATCGGGGACGCCGGGCTTCGTCAGGTCGCCGGCGAACACGGCGGTCTCGCCATCGATCTCGGCCGACGCCTGCTCGGCGATCTCGCCGTCGATGTCGTTGATCAACACCTTTGCGCCCTCGCTGATGAACAGCTCGGCCGTCGCCCGACCGATCCCGCGGGCCGACCCGGTGATGATCGCGGCCTTGCCGTCAAGTAGTCCCATCTGTGCTCGTTCTCCTCTCGAAGGACTGTTTCGGAGCGAGAACCGTACCTGGGGCCGTTGCTCCGCGGCGTGGTAGCGTCGTCGCGGTGCCCGAGTCTGGAAACCGCGACGTGATCGAACGCTTCTACACGGCGTTCAACGCGCACGACGGCGAGGCGATGGCCGCGTACTACCGACCGGACGCGCACTTCTCGGATCCCGTGTTCACCGACCTGCGCGGCGAAGAGCCGGGTGCGATGTGGCGGATGCTCACCTCCCGCACGGACGACCTCACCGTGGAGCTTGTCGAGCACGAGGTCGATGACGACCGCGGCACCGCCCGGTGGGTCGCGCACTACACGTTCACGCAGACCGGCCGCCCGGTGACCAACGACGTCCACGCCTCGTTCCGATTCGCCGACGGCCTGATCGCCGACCATCGAGACGACTTCCACTTCCACCGCTGGGCACGCCAGGCGCTCGGCACGTCGGGCCTGCTGCTCGGCTGGACTCCGTTCGTACGCTCCGCGGTGCGGCGCCGCGCCCGCGCCGGGCTCGACGAGTTCATGGCCGGCGACGCCGGCGCCACCAGCTAGAGGCCGAACTCCCGCGGGCTTCCGTCTGGGCCCCGGTCTGTCGTGGAGTGGAGCAGAGGCGCCACGGCTTCGTGGGAGGGCTGCTCGTCGGCCTGGTCGGGATCGGCATCCTGGTGATCAGCGCAATAGGCCTCTGTCACGTGATGGCCAACCAGAGCCTTCGTTGACTCAGGTATCTGTGACCCAGGGCAGGCGATCCTCCAAGCCGGTCAGGCCGAGCAGCCGTTTCACGGCTGGGGAGAGCGAGCGTCTGATCCGAAGACTGTCGCCGTCTGACCTTGCCTCCTCCGAGAGGAGGATCAAGGCGCGAAGTCCAGTCGAATCGATGAACTCAACGTCCCTGAGGTCGAGGAGAACCGTGGGCCCAGCCCCGAGTGCTTCTCGTAGCTTGACCTCGAACGTCTCGGCCTGGCTGATATCCAGTTCACCAGATGCCTCGACCACCAGCGTGTCGCCAGCTTGGTGGATCCGCATGCTGAATGGGGGGGCCGGATCGGCGGCCATAGCAACCTCTTTCGTCCTCTCGATGGAAAGCCTGCCCGGGTGAAGCACCGGGGGCCAGGGCTTCGACAGCCCTTAGCTCTGGCCCCTGCTTTAACCGAGCGGTAAAGGTCGGGCCGAGGCCCCGCTTGGAGGCCCCGGCCCGACTCACGCAACGAGCAGCGCGCTCATTAGACGGCCCTGCTCATCGCCATGCTGCTTTAGCGACCGTTCCGAGCGCTGTCCTCACGACTCTCGGTATACGGATCGCTTGATCCGGACTTGGCCAGACCGCGACCGATGAAATAGGCCCCAGCGACAATGGCGACATAGAGCCATGCTTGGCGGGCGATGAACTCGTCGGTGCCGCTCGTGTCGCCACCCTTGATTGCGGCGGCGCTGACGAGAATTCCAACGATCACACCGACCATTGCCCAGAACTCGGTTGTCTTGAAGGCCTGCTTCGTCTCCGTACTCAGGCGCCGAATGCGGCCCTCGTGACGGATCGAATAGGTGCGCACGGCACCAGGCTTGGTTGCTGCTTCCATTAGGGTCCTTCCTAATTGACTGGGTCCAGCGTGGGCCGTGCAAGGCGACACTGTCGTCACTCTCGCCCCTTTGCTCCCAGACTGGATGACAGGTGCTCGCGCTCGGCGAGCAGCGCTGCCTCGCGCTTAACTGTTTACCCGTCCTGAGCCGACCCAAACAAGCGTCACAAGCCACCGAGCGAGACGATGTAAAAGGAGAGGAACAGCCCTCGCCCCCTACCTCGCGCGGGTTAAGGCCGGACGCCGCACGGTGTGGCTGGCCCTCGAGCTCCCACTACCCGAGCTGGGCCAGGGGCACCATCAGGCTGTGCGTTCACCTAGCACGCGCTCATCCCCTGCGTGTCCATGCCTAGCCGGCACCGTGCCCATCGGCCCAGCAACCTAGGCCGTGGCCCAAACAAGGAAGGCATAGGCACGAGACTCGACCATGACCTCGAGCGTTGGTCCTCCTTTGACCACTCCCTTTCCGGAGGACCCATCTTCGATTTGATCGCGTTGCGAACGCCGTGGGGGGCGGGGGGAGTGGCAAGCCCTGCAGCGCCACCAGGGAGTACATACCCAGCTCATTTGCACGAGCCCCCCATTCAGCATCGCCAAACAACTATGGCTCCGAAGCGTGCGTGGCTAGGCACGGGCCGCCGAGATCTAGCGCGAAACCATGCGAACCGAGCCGAAACTAACCGTCGACAGCTCATACCACCGCATCGCTGCAGATCTAAGCAATCTGGAGCGCCGGCCGACCTTTTCCGCTCTTCAAGCGGCATCGGTATGCCCGTGCCGCACATGCGCCAGTTATTTGCGCCAGCTGGGCGGAGATTGGAAGCAAGAGGAGAGGAAGGTTGGGTGTGGCGTTCCTCGTCGCGTCGCAGTGGCCCTCGAGGAGCCCGTAGAGCTGATTGCGCCGGACCGGGGGGCGGGGGAGTCCCTGTGCCCAACCGTGGACGGATGGTCATACAGGGGCCTTCGCCCAGAATTTTCTTGGAAACACCGACCTCGGTAACCTCCCCGCAAGCGGCCGCCGAGAGCCAGCGCGAAAGGCCGCCAAAGCCCCACTCGCGGAAAACATCAGACTGCGGCTTTCCGTAAGAACGCCTTCAAGCTCAGGGAGGCTTCTGACGCGTGTGTGAGGGCGAGATGGAAGTCGCGCTAACGTTTGTAGTTCGCCGTAGTCCGGCACGAGGCGGGGGCACGACCGGGGCGCGGACTTTGTTCCGACCCAGGAGGTGCCTCCCATGGCAGGCATACGAGACGAGATCTCGGTTTGGACTCGCAACGGGGCGTCCCTCGAAGCGATCGAGGAGCGGATCAGCGGGCTGCCCGCATCAGATGACGAGAAGTCGGCTCTGTGGCTTTGGGCCTGGTCATCCAGAGGCCACGGCAAGCCATACGGAGAAAAGAGCCGTCAAAAGGTCGGAGAGAACCGTCGAAAGGTGCTCTCCGACTAGTAGCCAGCCCCCGCTCGGCGGCTCACCGCGCAGTCCTTCACGCGCGAGATACTGCGCGGGCGATGTCGCAGGAGGGCAGGTGTCGGCGGCCTACCCCTTGGGGTATTGCTTGCAGGGCGCGGGATGAGATGGTGTGAGCGATGACCAGATCTCTGATCACCGCCGTGGCGGTCGTGATGGTCCTCGCCGCGGCGACGGCTTACGCGGCGGTGACCCCGATCCCGCCGAGCGAGTATCCAAAGGGCTGTCATCCGAGCGAGGGTGGTGAGGCGCACCAGGGCGACGCTGCCGACGACCGGATGAGGGGCTCGTTGGACGGCGACCTCCTTCGCGGCGGACCGGGCGACGACAAGCTGTCCGGGTGGTTCGGGGCGGACTGCCTGTTCGGTCAGGCTGGTGAGGATGTGGTCTTCGCCGGGCGCAACGACGACAAGGTCCATGGCGGCGATGGGGCTGACCGGCTCGGGGGCGGCGCGGGGGACGATGTGATCAGGAGTGGCCGGGGACAGGACGACATCCAGGGCGGCAGCACCAACGACCTCATCGACGGTGGACGCGCCTCCGACCATCTCGTTGGGGGCAGGGGCGATGATCAGATCCGCGACCTTCGCGGCCGGAACAGGATTCGCTGTTCCCAGGGCAACGACTCCGTGGAGACCAACGAGCGGTCGCATGTGGCCGCGAACTGCGAGCAGGTAAAGCGCCGGTAGCGAGATACTGCGCGGCGATGTCGCAGGAGAACGTCGACCAGATCCAAAACGCGCTCGATGCGTTCAACCGCCGTGACCTCGACGGCTTGCTCGAGAGCATTGATCCCGCCGTGGAATGGTCCCCGCCCGCCGAGCTGCCAGGGGCGTCGACCGTCCGGGGACACGATGGGGTCCGGCATTCCGTGGCTGACATGCTGGATGCGTTCGGTGATCTGCGAGCAGACCCCGAGCGCTTTATCGACCTTGAGGACCGAGTGATCGCCCTCTTCTTCTGGCGAGGCCAGGGGAGCGGCAGCGGCATCCGCGTCGATGAGCTCGAGGTGCCTGTGGGCATGCTGGCGACGATGCGCGACGGCCTGGCAGTCCGGGTGCGCTTCTTCACCACCTGGGATCAAGCCCTCCAAGCCGCCGGACTTGCGGAGTAGGCGATGTCGCAGGAGAACGTGGAGATCGTGAAGCAGGCGTTTGAGATCTTCAACCGCTATCGCGAAACCGATCTGAGTCGGGATGAGCGCGACCGAGCATTCGCGGCGTTTGCCGACCTGGCCACCCCCGACTTCGAGTACGTTGAGCCGCCCGAGTGGCCAGGCGCGGGAATCCACCGGGGCCTCGACCAATATCGTCAGGTGCTCGAAGGGTTCTTCGAGGCTCTCAGCCAGATGACGGCGGAGGTCGAAGAGATCTTCGACGCCGAGGATCGCGTGGTCGCATTCGTTCGATGGCAGGCGCGAGGCACGGCAAGTGGCGCTGAGTTGGAGATGAGGCCCGGCCAGGTCTTCACGCTCCGGGATGGAAGGATCACAAGGCAGGAGGTCTACCTCGACCGCGACCAGGCGCTCAAAGCCGCCGGGCTTTCGGAGTAGGCGATGTCGCAGGAGAACGTGGAGTTCGTGCGGCGCGGCTTTGAGCACTTCATGGCCACCGGTGAACTCCTCGCCGAGCAGACGCACCCCGACTTCGTCTGGGACATGGCGACCTTCCGAGGCTGGCCCGAGCAGCAGACCTACGCCGGGATCGAAGGCGCAAGGCAGTTCAACGCCGACTGGGCCGAGGCATGGGATGACCTGGAGTTCGAGGTCGAGGACTACATCGACGCGGGGGAAGAACGCGTCGTCACCATCGTTCACCAGCGGGGGCGCTCGAAGGCCACCGGGGTTCCCGTCGAGATGCGCCTCGGCATGGTTTGGACGATCCAGGACCGACAGGGGATCCGGATGCAGATGTACGCGAGCCCGGACGAGGCCCTCGAAGCCGCCGGGCTTGCGGAGTAGGCGATGTCGCAGGAGAACGTGGGGATCGTGCGAGCCACCTTTCGCGATGCGCTCAACCGCGACCCACGTCTCGATGAGAGCTGGCGGGATGCGTCCGAGTTCTACCACGAGGACTTCGAATATCGCGAGGACTCCAGCTGGCCCGGCGCCGGGACGTACCGGGGAATCGAAGCCTTCCGAAAGGTGGCGAGCGGCTACGCAGAGGCGTTCGACGAAATGCGGCTCGAGGCCGAGGAGGTCTTCGACGCCGGTGATTGCATAGTGGTGTTCGTGCGCTTCTGGGCTCGCGGCCAGAGTGGGACTGAGGCCGAGATGCACCAAGCGGGCATCTTCACCGTGCGCGACGGGAAGCTGGCCAGTTGGCAGGTGGTATTTGACCGCGATGAGGCCCTCAAAGCCGCCGGGCTGCGGGAGTAGGCTGGCGACGTGCTGACTTACCGCGTCGCGTTCAACGGCAAGTGGCAGGGGGAGTTCGAAGATCAGGCCGACGCACTCCAATGGGGGCGAGAGGTGGGCGAGACTGGCCGCATCGTCCATGTCGCCCCCTTTAGCGGTGGCCGTCTGATGCGTTGGATTAAGACCCCGAAGCTGGTTGCGGTCTTTCCGGAGACTCAGGCCGAAGAGGGAAGGCGACTCTGGAAGATCCGCCACGTCGGCAGCTGGGCTGGCGGCGGCAGCGGAGCGAATTGAGCGGCCCACGGGGAGCAGGCGATGTCGCAGGAGAAACGTGGTAGGCAGTGAAGGCCATGCAGCTGCCGAAAGCCGGTAGCCGTAGTTGCAAATCCCTCTTGCCAGAGCTAGGGTCACCGAGGCCATGAGGCCCCGCTTGCTCGTCACTCTCGTCTTGATCGCAGCGTCCGCGTTGACGTTCGCCTCCATCTCGCAAGCCGCGCGACCGTTCCACTTCCACGACACGAACTCCGAGTTCGATCCCCACTTTGCGACCTGCAATGGGGAGAACATCTCGCTCTTCACCACGGGCAGGAGCTTCGGCACGACCTTCTCCGACAGTCACGGGAACGTGGTGCGGACCATCGTGCACAACCGCTTCCTCGATCACTTCACGAACACCGTCACCGGAGAGAAGCTCCTGAACAGGGGCACATTCCAGGAGACGTTCATCCCCGTAGCGGGCACGGACGACCAGTTCACGGACACCATCACGGGGCACGTGTTCCTCGCGACACAGCCGCACCACGGCATCGTCATCCACGACTCCGGCAGGGTCATCTTCAATCCCGACGAGACGGAGATCCTCTTCGCGGCGGGACACCATGCCGAGCTGGTCGACCACCAGTTCGAGGCGTTGCTCTGCTCCGCACTCACCTGAGATAGCCCTCGAAGCCGCCCGATCAGGTCCCCTGCGCTGCGGGCCGCAGGCGAACCCCGAGCCTCGCGAGCAGAACGGCCGGTACCAGGCAGACGGCGAGGACCAGTGCTTCCCATGGAGAAACTCCTGCGCCGCCGAGCTTCGCGATCAGTAACCCCAGCAGAGCCGCCAGCCATACCAGGCAGCATGCGACGCTGGCGCGACGGGCATCGCGGATCACCAGACCGAGGACGAACGCGACCGGAAGGATGAGGAGCGCCATGATTTCCTCTCGTAGAGAATCCGGTGCTGAACGCGGCCTCACGGCGCCCCCCGGGCTACCACGTAGCGTAGCTGGGAGCTTGGGGGGCGAGGACGACTCCAGAACTCCAATCCGTTGCTGCTCGGATGCGACCCGGCCACGCCGTGGTACCGCTTTGGTACCGACTGCTGTGTCCGATGCGTCCAGGTCGTCCATGCCCGGGGACGATGGGGACGCGGGGGACGCCGAGGGACGCTTTTACAAGAGCTTCCGCTGGGCCCCCTTACGCGCGAGCAGCCGTCAAAGTCGAGCTCTTAGGCGGAAGCACCTTCCGGCGTACCGGCAGCTGCTTCATGCCCTTCCAGGGCTTGAGCGCGTGATAGATCCGCAGAGATCCGCACCGCGGCCGCCGTCAGCGGGGCCGCAAGGATCAGGCCGGCGGCTCCGAACAACGCCCCGCCGGCAATCGTCGCTATGAGGACTGCCAGGGGATGGAGGCCGAGCGCGGCCCCGTAGGCAAATGGTTGCACCAGTTGTTGGAGGGCCCCGTTGGCAAGCAGCTCGACCACGATCATCGCGCCGGCCGCCTCCGGGCTGGACCCTCCCAGTGCCAGCAGGACGGCGAATGCGCCCGCGCCCCAGGCGCCCAGGTAGGGGACGTAGGCACCGACGAAGGTCACCACGGCGATCGTCCCCGCCAGCGGCACGCCGAGCAGCAGGGCCCCGAGCCCGACCACGACACCGTTAAAAGCGGCGACGATGGTGACGCCGAGGAAGTAGCCGCGCAGCGACTCGAGGATGCGCTGGGTGATGATGTGGGCTACGGAGACCGGGACTCGCATGTGGCGCTCACCCCATGCGCGGATCTCAGGCCCGTCCTTAAGGAGAAAGAAGAGACTGAGGGCGGTCAGGACCGCGAAGAAGGCCAGCGAGGAGAGGGCCCCGATCCCGGATCGCACCCCATTGAGCAGCGCGGCAACCGCCGCGCTCGTTGAGGCACTCGCTTGGCCGACGGCCGCCCGGGCCGATCCTGGATTTACTCCGAGATCTCCAGCCAACCCTCGATCTTGCTGGGTGGCCTCGGGAAGGTGCGCGCTCACGCCGGCGCTTTGGCTGGAGACCCCGGCGACGATTACGACGATGAGCCCGAGGCTTCGATCCTGATCGCCGCGGGCCTCAACGCGAAGGCGGTCAGCGTGACCATGGGCCATAGCTCAATCGCGATTACCTTCGACATTTACGGGCATCTGTTCGACGGCTCAGAAGCGGAGGCCGCAGGGCTGGTCGCCGCTTATCTCGACTCCCAGCAGGAACGGGCGGCGGAGCAGGCTAGGGCGGCGGAACCGGTCCCGTCGAGCGCCTGAGCCGGGCCCGTTACTGGCGCAAAAACTGGCGCATCCGTCCACCTGACCCGCTTAACGCTTGCCCGGGCAACTAGGCGGCTTCGCCTGATTCATGGCGCTTTGCAGGCGCTTTACAGCGTCCGCGCGATCACGAGGCGCTGGATCTCGTTCGTGCCCTCGTAGATCTGGGTGATCTTGGCGTCGCGCATCATGCGCTCGACCGGGTACTCGCTCACGTAGCCGTAGCCGCCCAGCACCTGCACCGCCTCGGTCGTGACCCACATCGCGGTGTCGGAGGCGAACAGCTTTGCCATCGCCGAGTACTTGCCCATGTCGGGCTCGCCGGCGTCGACCTTGGCGCAGGCGCGATAGAGGAGCTCGCGCGCCGCCGCGGTCCTGGTCTCCATCTCGGCGAGCTTGAACTGAATCCCCTGAAACGACGCGATCGGCTTGCCGAACTGCTGGCGCTCACCGGCGTAGCTCGCCGCGTAGTCGGTCGCACCCTGCGCGATGCCGACGGCCTGAGCGCCGACCCCAAGCCTCGAGCGGTCGAGCGTGCCCATCGCAACCTTGAAGCCCTCGTTCTCGGTCCCGACCAGGTTCGCGTCCGGGACGCGCACCGAGTCGAAGATCGGTTGGCCGGTCGGCGAGCCACGAATACCCATCTTGTGCTCGAGCTTGCCGACCGAGAAGCCCGGGCGGTCGGCCTCGACCACGAAGGCCGAGATGCCGTGCGAGCGGCCCGCGTCGGGGTCGGTGACGCAGAACACGATGTAGAAGTCGGCCACGCCGAGGTTCGTGATCCAGTTCTTCGTCCCGTCGATCACCCATTCATCCCCGTCGCGAACCGCCCGGGTTCGCATCCCGCCCGGGTCCGAGCCGGCGTCGGGCTCCGAGAGCGCGAAGGCGGGTGTCCACTCGCCGCTCGCGCACCGGGGCAGGAAGCGCTCCTTGAGCTCGGAGGTCCCGAACAGCTTGATCGGCAGCGTCCCGAGCTCTTGGATCATCAGCATCAGGGCGCTCGACGCACACGCCTTGGCTACCTCCTCGACCGCCATGTTGAGCATCAGGGTCCCCGTTCCCGTGCCTCCATGCTCAACCCCGAACGGGAGGCCGAACAGGTCGTGCGAGGCGAACAGCTCGCGGAGGTCCTGCGGGTACTCCGCCTTGGCGTCGATCTCCGCGGCTCTAGGCGCCACCCTCTCGGTGACCATCTTGCGGATCGTCTCCCGGAGGTCGAGGAGCTCCCGGGGGATCGCGTAGGTGGCGGAGTGCTCGATCGCGGTCGCCATACCTGCAGGGTATCCGCGAGGCGCCGCTAGAGGCCCAGCTGGCGCCCCAGGATCTCCTTCATGATCTCGTCGGTGCCGCCACCGATCGGGCCCAGGCGGGCGTCGCGGACGGCGCGCTCGATCCCGTACTCGCGCATGTAGCCATAGCCACCGTGGATCTGGAGGCACTCGTCGGCCACCTCGAGCAGGGCGCGCTGGGTCATGAGCTTGGCCATCGTCACGTCCCGAATCGCGTCGTGGCCGTCGGCGAACAGGCGCAGGGCGTTGTAGGTCAGCGCCCGCGATGCTTCGATCTTGGTCGCCATCTCGGCGAACTTGTGGCGGATCGCCTGGAAGCGGCCGATCGGGCGTCCGAACGCCTGGCGCTCCTTCGCGTAGGAGAGGGTGGCCTCGAACAGCTTCTGCATCCCGCCGATCGCGCCGAGCGACATCGCAAGCCGCTCCCACTGGAAGTTGGCCATGATCAGGTAGAAGCCCTGGTTCTCGTCGCCGAGCAGGTTCTCCTCGGGGACCTCGACGTCGGTGAAGGCGAGCTCCCCGGTGTCCGATGCGTGCCAGCCCATCTTCTCGAGCTTGCTGGTCACCTCATAGCCCGGCATGTCCCGCTCCAGGACGAGGAAGGAGAGGCCGTGATGGCCACCCTCCTCGTCGGTTTTCACCGCGCAGACCAGAAAGTCGGCGCGGACGCCGTTGGTGATGAACGTCTTGGAGCCGTTGACCACGTACCCGCCCTCCACCCGGCGGGCAGTGGTCCGGATGTCGGCCACGTTGGAGCCCGCGCCCGGCTCGGTGATCCCGAGCGCCCCGACGAGCTCGCCCCGGATCCCGGGGACGACCCAGCGCTGGCGCTGCTCCTCGGTGCCGAATTTGAACACCGGGGGCATCGCGATCTGCGAGTGGGCGTTGAGGCCGGCGGCGACCCCGCCCGAGCCCCCGGAGCGCGAGAGCTCCTCGATCCAGGCCGCGTCATGCAGGTGCGTGCCGCCCTGGCCTCCGTACTCCTCGGGGAACTTGAGGCCGAGGAACCCGAGCTCCCCGCAGCGGGCGAACAGCTCGCGCGGAAACTCGCGCGCGTCCTCCCAGGCCTCGACGTTGGGCGCGATCTCCTTGGCGACGAAGCGCCCGACGCTCTCACGGAGCTCCAAGTGCTCGTCGGTGAACGGTGGCAGCGGCGCTCGCTCGCCCGTGTCCTTGACGACGTTCACCCGCGGCCGTCAGTCTTCGAGCGTCGTGTAGTCACGCTCCGCGAAGTCGAAGCCCATCAGGTCGCCTCTCGGATTGGCGCGGTCTCCGTGGTGGTAGGCGCGGACCTCGGCGATCCTGCCATCGCGGAGGCGAAACCACTCGGTGCCGCGGTTGAGGCGCGACTCCCCCGACTTCGGGTCCCGCCAGGTCATCGTCCACTCGATCACGGCCTCGTCGCCCTGCTCGATCCCGTGCTCGTACCACCACCGACCCTCCAGGTTGTCGATCGCCCAGCGGGCGTTCTCGGAGATCTCGCGCCCCCGGTGGGGGCCGAGCCGCGTGTAGTAATGGACGGCGTCGTCGGTGAAGTGCGAAGCGACCAGGTCGACGTCGCCGGTGTTCAGGGCTTCGTAGTAGGAGCGGATGTGGTCGAGGTTGCTCAGGGTGTCGATTCTGACCGATCCGGCGGGAGGCTTGCCGTCCAGCCGCGATGCGAACATGTGTTCGTGACACCGGAGGCGACGATCCTGCACGCCGACCTGGACGCCTTCTATGCCTCGGTCGAGCAGCGCGACGACCCCCGTCTCCTCGGTCGCCCGGTCATCGTCGGGGCGGGGGTGGTGCTCGCGGCCAGCTACGAGGCCAGGGCCTACGGCGTTCGGACAGCGATGGGCGGCGCGCACGCTCGCCGGCTGTGTCCGCAGGCCGTGGTCGTGGCGCCGCGGATGGCGGCGTACGCGGAGGCGAGCAAGGCCGTGTTCGAGGTGTTCGCCCAGACCACGCCGCTGGTCGAGGGGCTCTCGATCGACGAGGCGTTCCTCGACGCTCGCGGTCTCGAGCGGATCTCGGGCTCCGCGACGGAGATCGCCGCGCGACTGCGGCGGGAGGTCCGGGCCGGCGTCGGCCTGCCGATCACGGTCGGGGTGGCCAGCACCAAGTTCCTCGCCAAGGTGGCCAGTGGGGTCGCGAAGCCCGACGGGTTGCTGGTGGTGCCGCCGGGCGGCGAGCTCGGATTTCTCCACCCGCTCCCGGTGGAGCGGCTGTGGGGGGTCGGGCCCGTCAGCGCTCAGAAGCTGCGGGAGAGGGGCCTGGTGACCGTCGGCGAGGTCGCGCAGCTCGCTGAAGCGGCGCTCGTGTCGATGCTGGGCCAGGCGGCGGGGCGCCACCTCCACGCCCTCGCCCACAACCGCGATCTACGACGGGTCCGGGGAGGGCGCCGCCGACGCTCGATCGGGGCCCAGCGCGCGCTGGGGCGCGCACCGAGATCACGCAACGACCTGGACGCCGTGCTGGTCGGACTCACCGACCGCTTGGCCCGCCGGCTGCGCGCAGCGCGGCGGGTCTGCCGCACCGTCACTCTTCGGTTGCGCTTCGGCGACTTCTCTCGGGCGACCCGGTCCCACACGCTGTCGGAGGCGACGGCGCAAACCCAGGCGATCCTCGCCACCGCAAGAAAACTGCTGGCCACGGCCATGCCGATGATCTCCCGGAGGGGGATCACGCTCCTCGGCGTGGCGCTTGCCAACCTCTCCGACGATGGAGCGATCCAACTCGCGCTCCCGCTCGATCGGGCGCCGCGCGGCGCCCTCGACGCCGCCCTCGACGACATCCGCGACCGGTTCGGGTCGGCCGCCATCGCGCGGGCGGTCCTGATCGGCCGCGATCAGGGGCCGACTGTCCCGCTGCTCCCCGACTAGGTCGACACAGCCGACGAACGAGAGCACCTACCGGACTTCGAGCCCGACCGGCTGCGGGCCGGGCGACCTACAGGCCGTAGGAGCGGCCGATCACGTCGAGCATGATCTCGTCGGTCCCGGCGCCGATCCGGTTCAGCCGGACGTCGCGGTAGGCCCGCTCGATCTCGTACTCCTTCATGTAGCCGTAGCCGCCGAGGATCTGTACGCACTCATCGGCGACCTCGCAGCACATTCGCGACGCGAACAGCTTCGCCTCGGTTATCTCGCGGACCGGGTACTCGCCGTTGGCGAACCGCCAGGCGGTCGAGTGGGTGAACTGCTTCGCGGCCTCGATCTTGGTCGACATCTCCGCGAACTTGTGGCGGATCGCCTGGAAGCGCCCGATCGGGCGGCCGAATGCCTCGCGCTCCTTGGCGTAGGCCAGGGTCTTCTCGAACATCCGCTCGGCCCCCGCGTAGCACCCCGCTGCGGCGACCAGGCGCTCGCCCTGGAGCTCCCATGAGATGTGGTAGAAGCCTTTGCCGATCTCGCCGAGCACGGCGTCGGCTCCGACCCGCACCTCGTTGAAGGCAAGCTCCCCGGTGTCCGAGGCGTGCATGCCCATCTTCTCCAGCTTTCGGGAGACCTCGAAGCCGGGCACGTGGTTGCCCTCGTCGTCGCGTAGGTCGACCACGAACAGGGTGATCCCCTCGTGGGCCGCGTCGGGATCCGTCTTCGCCACCAGGACGATGAAGTCGGCGCGCGGCCCGTTGGTGATGAACGTCTTCGAGCCGGTGATCAGGTAGTCGTCGCCGTCGCGGATCGCCTTGGTCCGGATCCCGGCGACGTCGGAGCCCGCGCCCGGCTCGGTGATCCCGAGCGAGCCGATCTTCTCGCCCTTGATGCCCGGCACGAGGTAGCGCTGCTTCTGCTCCTCGGTTCCCAGCAGGTGGATCGGCGGCAGCACCATGTCGCTTTGGACCGCGAAGCCCATGTTGGTTCCGCCCGAGCCCGAATAGCTCATGCACTCGGCCCGGACCAGCGAGTAGTAGTAGTCGCCGCCCTGTCCGCCGTACTCCTCCGGGAAGCAGAGTCCCAGGTAGCCGAGCTCGCCGGCCCTGCGCATCGCCTCGCTCGGCCAGGTGGTCTCCTCCCACTCGTTTCGGTGCGGCCAGAGCTCCTTCTTTACCCATGCCTCCATCGAGGAGCGCAGGTCCTCGTGCTCGTCGGTGAACAGGAGGTGCTTTCGATGGGCAGCGTGATCGGGCTTGATGACGGTCGCTGTGGCCACTGTTTCGCTCCTTGTCCGGGGGTGAGATGGCGCTGGGCGCCGATTTGGGCGCCCATTCGGCGACCAGCATAGAGTATTACTTCATACTTTGTGGTACGGTGGCCGCCGTGGCCGACCAGGTGGTGCTCTACGACGTCGAGGCGGGTGTCGCGCGGGTGACGCTCAACGATCCCGAGACCCGCAACTCCCTCTCGCCGGCCTTGATGGAGGGCCTGCTCGAGGCGCTGCACGCGGCCCGCGACGACGAGGGAGTCCGGTGCGTGGTGCTGGCCTCATCCCACGACAAGGTCTTCTCCTCGGGCGCGAATCTGGGCGCGTTCAGCGCCGACGCGCCGTTGATCGATCGCTACTCGGGCACCCAGAGGTTCGTCGAGCTCTTCAAGGCGATCGGCGAGCTCGGCAAGCCGTCGATCGTCGCCGCCAACGGCCACGTGCTGGCGGGCTCGCTCGGGATTGCTCTCGCCTGTGATCTGATCATCGCCAAGGAGGGCGCCGGGTTCGGGACCCCCGAGATCAACGTCGGGCTCTTCCCGTTCATGATCATGGCGCTGATCTATCGCAATGTGCCGCGCAAGAAGACGAACGAGATGCTGCTGCTGGGCGAGCGCCTGACGGCCGAGGAGGCGAAGGAGGCGGGGATCGTCAACAAGGTCGTCCCCGCCGCGGAGTTCGACGCGACGGTAGACGAGTGGGCGACCAAGCTGGCCTCGAAGTCGCCGGTCGTGATGCGGCTGGGCAAGGACGCGATGTGGCGGCAGATGGACATGCCGCTCTCGGACGCCCTCGATTATCTGTGCTCGCAGCTCACGATCGAGCTCGGCACCGAGGACGCGATCGAGGGCGTGACCGCCTTCTTCGAGAAGCGCGAGCCGACCTGGAAGGGGAGATGACTCCGGGCGAGGAGACCGGCATGCGGCCGCTGGTCGAAGACCTCCTGGAGCGCCGTCAGAAGGCGAAGCTCGGGGGCGGGGAGGAGAAGATCTCCCTCCAGCACGAGCGCGGCAAGCTGACGGCTCGGGAGCGGATCGACCTGCTGGTCGATCCCGGATCCTTCGTCGAGATCGGGATCCAGGCCGGCCCGCACTCCTCGCAGCGGGCGATGGAGGGGAAGGAGGCGCCAGCAGACGGCGTGATCACCGGCTGGGGGGACGTCGAGGGCCGCGCCTGCTGCATCGCCGCCTACGACTTCACGGTGATGGCCGGCTCGATGGGAATGACGGGCGAGTTCAAGGTTGGCCGCCTGCGCGAGATGTCCCTGCAGAAGCGGATGCCGATGATCTGGCTGCTCGATTCGGCGGGGGCCCGAATACAGGAGGCCGCTGGCTCGATGTTCGCCGGCTCCGGTCACCTGTTCCGCGAGGAGGTCGTGATGTCCGGCGTCGTGCCGATGGTCGCGGCGATGCTCGGGCCGTGCGCCGCCGGCACCGCCTACATCCCTGGCCTTTCCGACTTCGTTCCGATGGTCGTCGGCCAGGGTGCGATGGCGCTCGCGGGCCCGCACCTGACGAAAGCGGTCACCGGCGAGGACATCTCGATGGAGGACCTCGGCGGCGCCAGGGTTCATTGCCGCAAGTCCGGGGTCGGCGACCTCGAGGTCGCCGACGACCCTGAGTGCATCGAGTCGGTGAAGCGCTATCTCTCCTACTTCCCGTCCAATTGCGAGCAGAAGCCGCCGGTGCGCGAAAGCGCCGATCCCGATGACCGGACGTCGGAGAAGCTCCTCGACATCGTCCCGGAGTCCTCGCGCCAGCCCTACGACATGTACGAGGTGATCGGTGAGATCGTCGACGACGGCGAGTTCTTCGACATCAAGCCGAAGTTTGCGAAGACCCTGATCACCTGCTTCGCCCGCTTCGGGGGAATGCCCTGCGGCATCGTCGCCAACCAGCCGAAGCAACTCGCCGGGATCCTCGAAAACGACTCGGCGGACAAGGCGGCGCGGTTCGTCAACCTCTGCGACGCCTTCAACATCCCGCTCGTCTTCCTCCAGGACGTGCCGGGGTTCATGGTTGGCTCGAAGGTCGAGCAGGCCGGGATCATCCGCCACGGGGCGAAGATGCTCTACGCGGTCTCGCGCGCGACGGTGCCGAAGATCACCGTGGTCGTGCGCAAGGCCTACGGCGCCGGCTACTACGTGATGAACGGCAGGGCGTACGAGCCCGACCTGATCGTCGCCTGGCCCGGCGCCGAGATTTCGGTCATGGGCCCGGAGGGGGCGGTGAACATCATCGGCCGCTCGGCGATCGAGGCCTCTGACGACCCCGATGCGACCCGGCAGGCGATGCTCGATCAGGTGAAATCACAGATCGACCCCTACCTGGCGGCGCGAAACGACCTGATCGACGACGTCATCGACCCGCGCGAGACCCGGCCGACGATCATCAACGGGCTACGGATGGCCGAAGGCAAACGCGTCGAGCGGCCGTGGAAGAAGCACGGCGTGATGCCGGTATGAGCTTCGAGGATCCGGTGATCATCAGCTGCTCGATCAGCGGGGCGATCGCCAACCGGGACCAGTGCCCGGCGATTCCCTACACGCCGTCCGAGTACGCGACCGAGGCGCGGCGGGCCGTCGACGAGGGCGCCTCGCAGATCCACATCCACGCCCGGACCCCGGACGGCGTTCCCTCTTATGAGATCGAGGACTTCCGGGCGATCACCGAGGCGATCCTGGCCGAGGTCGACGACGTGATCGTCAACTACTCGACCGGGGCGATCGGGGTACCGATCTCCAAGCGGATCGAGTACCTGCGCGAGCTGAAGCCCGAGGTGGCGGCCCTGAACATGAGCTCGATGAACTACGCAAAGTATTCGCGGCGCCGAAAGGACTTCGTCTTCAAGGCGGTGTTCGAGAACAGCTTCGACACGATCATCGAATTCATCACCGCGATGAACGAGATCGGGATCCAGCCCGAGCACGAGTGCTTCGACGCGGGCCACGTTGCCAACCTCGACCCGCTGCTGGACATGGGCCTGCTCGAGCCGCCGCTCCAGATCTCGCTGGTGATGGGGGTGAACGGCGGCATCCGCCCGACGCCCCGAAACGTCGGCTTCATGTCCGACCAGGTCCCCGGGGGCGGCGAAGGGCCGACAACTGGCAGGTGATCGGGGTCTCCCGCGACCAGTGGAAGCTCCTGGCCGCCTCGCTCGACCTGGGCGGCAACGTGCGCGCCGGGCTCGAGGACAACCTCTATCTGCCGAACGGGGAGATGGCCAAGTCAAACGGCGAGCTGATCGCCAAGGCCCGCCAGATGGCCGAGGACATCGGGCGCCGTGCCGCGACCGTCGCCGAGGCCCGCGAGATGCTCGGCCTGCCGGCTCGGGTCGCGCACGACGCGTGACCGGTGCGCTCGGCGATATCCGGGTCCTGGACCTCACGCGGCTGCTCCCGGGAGGCTTCTGCTCGCTGCTCCTGGCCGACTTCGGCGCCGACGTCGTCAAGGTCGAGGACACCGCGATGGGCGACTACGTCCGCTGGGCGCCGCCCTATTACGGCTCCGAGGAAGACCAGGCGCTCGGCACGCGCTCGGCCCTCTATCTGGCCCTGAACCGGGGCAAGCGCTCGATCCGGCTCGATCTCAAGTCCGAGGGCGGCCGCGAGGCCCTGCTGCGGCTGGCCCGCGATCACGACGTGTTCCTGGAGAGCTTTCGCCCCGGGGTGCTCGATCGGCTGGGGTGCGGATACGAGGCACTTCGCGCGGTCAACCCGCGGCTCGTCTATTGCGCGATCACCGGCTACGGCCAGACCGGCCCGAACACCGCTCGTGCCGGGCACGACATGAACTACCTCGGGCTGAACGGCCTGCTCGGCCTGACCGGCGAGCGCGACGGTCGCCCGATCCAGTCCGCGGGCCAGATCGCCGACCTGGGGGGCGGCGCAATGATGGCCGCGTTCGGCGTCATGGCGGCCCTGCGCGAGCGTGAGCGCTCGGGCGAGGGCCAGATGGTGGACGTCTCGATGACCGACGGATCGCTCTCCTGGCTCGCGCTGGTGGCCGCGCAGTACCTGTGCGACGGCGAGGTGCCGCGGCGCGGCTCGGGATCGCTGAACGGCGGCTTCATCTGCTATTTGCCGTACGAGGCTGCCGACGGCTGGATCAGCTGCGCCGCACTGGAGCCGAAGTTCTGGCGTGCCTTCTGCGACGCGGTCGAGCGGCCCGACCTTGCCGAAGCCCAGTTCCAACCGCCCGGCTCGGACGCCTGGCGTCAGGTGGCGGAGATCTTCAAGGCCCGGACCAGGGAGGAGTGGAAGCAGTTCAACGATCGCCACGACGCGATGATCGAGCCGGTCCTGGATCTCGACGAGGCGCTCCACTCCGAGCTGGTCGCCGAGCGCGAGATGGTGGTCGAGCTCCAACAGCCGAAGCTGGGCGCCATTCGTCAGCTCGGCGTTCCGGTCAAGCTCTCACGCACCCCGGGGGAGGTGGAGCGCCCGGCCCCCGCACTCGGCGAGCACACCGAGGAGGTGCTCGGCGAGGCAGGGTTAGGCGCCGAGGAGATCTCGGCTCTGATCTCGAGCGGCGCCGCAGCCGGTCCGAGCTCGGAGACCTCGACGACCCGGTTCATGGGATGACGCCCAAGGAGCCGACGACCACGGCGCCCGAGCAGTCCGCAAGCGGCGGACCCGAAGCCGAGCAGCCGTCTGAGCTTCTGAAGATCTCGGAGCTCGCGGAGCGCTCGGGTGTCCCGGTGGCGACGATCCGCCATTACCTGCGCGAGGGCCTCCTGCCCGAGCCGGTGAAGACGAGCCGCAACATGGCCTACTACCCGCCTGAGTTCGTTGACCGAATCGGGCTGATAAAGCAGCTCCAGGAGGAGCGGTTCATGCCGCTCCGGGTGATCCGCGAGCTGCTCGATCGAGACGACGCCGAGCCCGCGCGCCTCCGCGCAATGATCGAGCTGGAGGACCGGATCCTCGAGCGGGCGCTGGTCGGCGAGCGCGAGCGAATCGGCTCGCAGGAGGTCCGCGACCGCTACGAGCTCCCGTCTGAGGTGCTGGAGCGCCTCGCGAAGCTCGATGTCCTGACCCCCGACGACGACGGCTACTCGCCGTCCGACGTCAGGATCATCGAGGCGATCACGAGGTTCAGGGCGGGCGGCTACGACGAGCGGCTCGGCTTCACCGTCTACGACACGTTGCGCTACAAGCAGGCCCTTGCTCCGCTGGTCGCCGAGGAGGTCGAGGTGCTGACCCAGCGCTTGGCCGGGGATCTCGATCCCGATCGCGCCCTGGAGATCGTCGAGGCCGGCCTCGGCCCCCTGAACGAGCTGATCGCTGCGCTTCATACCAAGCTCCTGGTCGCCGAGCTCGAGCGCCAGCGCGAGTCGCGGGCCTGATCGACTCGTGCCGCCCCGGCCGGTCGCGGGTGATGGCATGCGAGGGATAGGTTGTCGTCATGAGGACGGTCGTGATCACCGGGGCGTCGAGCGGGATCGGCCGCGCATGCGCCACCCACCTCGCTGATAGAGGTTTTCGCGTCTTCGCCGGCTATCGGAGCGAGACCGACGCCACTGCACTGGAAGCCGGCTCGTCCGGGGACCTCGAGCCGGTGAAGCTCGACGTCACCGATGCGGATCAGATCGCCGCCGCTGGGGCGCGCATCGAGGACGCGGTGGGCGCTCAGGGACTGTGGGCGCTGGTCAACAACGCCGGCATTCCCGTCCCCGGGCCGGTCGAGGCGCTGCCCCTCGACGACCTGCGCCGCCAGCTCGAGGTCAACCTGATCGGCCAGGTGGCGGTCACCCAGGCCCTCTTACCGGCACTTCGGCGCGCTCGCGGGCGGATCCTCAGCATGACCTCGGTCGGGGGGCGGGTCGCGACCCCGTTCATGGGCGCCTACCACGCCTCGAAGTTCGGGCTCGAGGGCATCTCGGACTCGCTGCGCCGCGAGCTCGCCCCCCTGGGCGTCGCGGTCTGTGTGATCGAGCCGGGCAGCATCGCGACCGGGATCTGGGAGCGAGGGCGAGAGCAAGCCGCCGACGCGCGCATCTCGCCCGCCGCACGAGCCGTATACGGAGAGGAGATGGACGCGGCGCTCGAGGCGGCCAACCGGACCGGCGATCGGGCGATGGAGCCGGAGACCGTCGCGAAAGTCGTCCACACCGCGCTCACCGCTGACCGGCCCCGCGCGCGCTACGTGGTCGGATCCGACGCGCGAGCGATGATCTGGGCCCAGAACGTGCTGCCCACCAGGGTCTTTGACCGCCTGATGCGACGTGCGATGGGAATGGGACGTGCCCGGAGGCGCTAGATTGACTGGTCAGTCAACTCCTGCGAACGGGTACAGATGGAGATGCGTGCCGGCGCCGTACAGCTCAACTCAACGGCCGACAAGGCCCGGAACCTCGAGGTTGCCGAGGGTCTGGTGCGCGCGGCCGCTGGTGACGGAGCCGACCTCGTCGTCCTTCCCGAGAAGTGGAACCTGCTCGGCGGTCCCGAGGAGCTGCTCGAGGGCGCCGAGCCGCTCGACGGGCCCACGATCACCACGGCGCGATCGTGGGCGCGGGAGCTCGGCATCCACCTGGTCGCCGGCAGCATCGCGGAACAGGCGTCCGACGGCGGCAGGCCGTTCAACACCTCAACCCTGATCGGCCCGGGGGGAGAGCTCGAGGCCCTCTACCGCAAGATCCACATGTTCGACGTCGACCTCGACGGGGTCGCGTACCGCGAGTCCGAGCAGGAGCAGGCCGGCGCCGAGCCGGTCACCGCGAGCCTGGACGGCGCCCTCGAGGGCCTGACGATCGGGATGACGATCTGTTACGACCTTCGCTTTCCGGAGCTCTTCCGGATCCTCGCTGTGCGCGGAGCAAACCTCACCACGGTGCCGTCGGCGTTCACGCTGAGGACCGGCAGGGATCACTGGGAAGTGCTCGTGCGCGCCCGCGCGATCGAGAATCAGGTCTTCGTCGTCGCGCCCGATCAGGTCGGTCGGACCGCCCCGCATTACGACTCCTACGGGCGCTCGATGATCGTCGATCCGTGGGGCGTCGTGCTGGCGCAGGCTTCGGATCGGCCGTGCGCGATCGTCGCCGAGCTCGACTTCGAGGCGCAGGATCGGGTCCGCACGACCCTTCCCTCGCTCGCCAACCGCCGCCCCGAGGCCTACTCGTGGCCGACGCCCGAGGAGCTGAACGTCTGATGATGGGCCGCGATGGACGCTAAGGCCCCGCTGGTCGACAAGCGCCGCCAGATCCTTGACGCCGCGATCCATGTCTTTGCCCGCCAGGGATTCCACGCCTGCCGCGTCTCCGACATCGCCGACGAGGCGGGGGTCGCCTATGGCCTCGTCTACCACTACTTCAAGTCGAAGGACCAGGTTCTCAACGAGCTGTTCACCGAACGGTGGTCACTCCTGCTGGCGGCGATCGAGGAGGTGGACGGGCAGGCGATCGGCGCCCGCGAGAAGCTCGACACCGTCGCCCGCTTCATCGTCGACTCCTACCGCTACGAGCCAGACCTGATGAAGGTGATCATCGTCGACGTGACCAGGGCGGCGAACTCGTTCGGGCGGACCCATCTGCCCGAGATCCGGCGCGCCTACGAGATGATCACCAAGATCGTCGCCGATGGGCAGCGATCGGGCGATCTGCGCCGCGATGTGGACCCCGAGTTCGCGTCGATGTGGTTCTACGGGGCGATCGAGCAGCTGCTGTCGGGTTGGGTCTTCGATCTGATCCCCGGGGGGGAGTCGGACTTCGACCGCGCCCGCGAGATGCTGGTCGAGACGATCTGCGGCGGCCTCCAGGCGCCTGAGGGCGTGCCCCGGACGGGCTAGCCGGGAGGGTTCTGCGATGTGGGAATCGCTCGCCACCACGCAACGGCAGGACCGCGTCCTGCATGGCGCCGCCAAGGCCCTGAACATCGTCGTCGGGCTCGCTGCGCTGCCCCTGTGGCTGATCGGCCAGGGGCTGAGGAACCCATTCCGCCGCCTGCTCGCGAGGCTCGACTCCGGGCGAGAGGCCGGCCTGCCGGACCCCCTTCCCCGGGAACGCTCCATGGACGCGCTGATGGCCGACCTCGAGGCGATCCCTCACAACCTTCACCACTCCGACGCGGCGATGGTGCGCAAGGGGCTGGCCGACCTCTCGACCTTCGTGTTGGCAAACCAGCGCGAGGCTGCAAACCTCGGCTACGCCTATCCGGCGCAGTTCAGCGATCACGTATTCGAGGGGGCCGACGGCGAGCGGATCGCCGCCACGGTGGGACTCCATGAGGGCGGTGGGCGTCCGGGGCTGATCGTGGTGCACGGCCTCTTCTCCTCGCGCCGGTTCGACTACGTGCGCCAGATCGCGGTGCGTGCCTATTACGAGTGGGGGTTCAACGTCCTGGCGCTCGACCTGCGGAGCTTCGGACTGACCAACCTGACCAGCGAGGCGCCGACCACGGCCGGCTGGAAGGAGGGCGAGGACATCGTCGCCGCGGGGCGATATCTAAAGCGGCTCGGGGCGACCACGGTCGGAGCGCTCGGAATCTCGCTCGGCGCGTCCTCGGTGCTGGGCGCATGCCACCTGGACGGCACCCAGGAGGCCCTGGACGGCGGCGTGCTGGCCATCTCGCCGCCCGCCGACCCGAAGGCGATGGCCAAGCGGCTCTCGGTACACCTGCCCCGAACCGATCCGGCCTACCTCCTCAACCTCGGCTTCTGGGCGATGCTCAAGTCGCGCGTTCGCCAGGGCGGCTGGCAGGGGGTCGAGGACTTCTTTGACCCGATGGAGAAGGTGTCGGCGCCCTTTTACGGGGTCGACGCGGAGGAGATCTGGCAGCGGGCGTCGGCCAAGCGGCACATCGCCGGGGCGGCGGTGCCGGTGCTCATCCTGCATCCCTCCGACGACGAGGTGATCCCCGTGGAGCACGCGACGATGCTCGCCGAGGCCGCTCGAGGCAACGACCTGGTTCGGGTGTGGATCCTCCCCGGCGGGGGCCACGGCGCGATCGACGTGGTCGATCGCCGGTGGTTTTACGCCGTGCTCCGGGGTTTCTTCGAACGCTGGGCCGGGTACGGGGGGGTCGGCACGGACTCGAATGACGGCTCGCTCAAGACGCTCGCCGTCCAAGCTGATTAACTCCGCGGCGAGGCAATCAAGGTGGACAACGACATCCTCAGAAGACTTCTCTGGACCGGCATGGTGGCCGGGATCGGCGCGCTGGCGACCGTGGCCGCCAACCGGGTCGCGGCCGCGATCTGGACCCGGCTGTTCGGAGAGGAACCGCCGGAGTGAGCGCTCAGGGCCCACCTGGGCCGCAACAACCATCGGACGGTCGGTCGGTCGGCGAGATGGTCTTCGACGTATCGGAGCGCGTCTCGATTCTGCTCCGCGAGGAGATCGAGCTCGCGAAGACCGAGATCCGCGAGAAGGTCACCAAGCTCGTACAGGGCTCGGTGGTCGGGATCGCGGCCGGCATCTTCGCCCTCATGGGGCTTGCGATGCTGATGCACGGGATCGCCTGGCTGCTCAACGACCTCTTCTTCTCGAGCAACGTCTGGATCGGCTTCCTGGTCGAGGCGCTGTTCTGGTTCTGCGTCGCCGCCGGGGCGGGATTCTTCGCCTATCGCTCGGTTCAGGCGGGGGCACCGCCGACGCCTGACCTGGCGATCGAGGAGGCGCGCCGGACCAAGGAGACGCTCGAGGCCGGCACCCGGTGAACGGCACCCAGGACATCTATGTGAGCGGTGCCGGCGAGCCCGTTGCGCGATCCGCTTCCCCGGCGCCCGGACGGAGCTCGGAGCAGATCCGCGCCGACATCGAGCGGCAGCGAACCGAGCTCGGCCGGTCGGTCGAGGCTCTGCGCGGCCGGGTAACCGAGCTCACCGACTGGCGCCGCCAGATCCGTACGCACCAGCGCGAGCTGGCGATCGGCGCCGCCGTGGTCGGCTTCGCGGTCGGCGGCCTCTTGGCACTGCGCCGCCGCCGCTAGGCAATACACAACTCCGCCGGCTGAATAACTCCGCCGGAAGCCTCGCCTTCGGCTACCTTTCCGGCGGGTTTGGGCGCGTTACGGGGCGGCAGGTCGTAGGTGCCTGCACCGGGACGTTGTCCCTAGCTCGCGGCGGCGTTGCTGGAGCGGGATCGTCCGGGATCGAGCCTAGGGTGGGTGCGATGGACCGCTCGCAGGTTCCGGCCCGCGTGGTGGCCAAGGTCGTGCTGATCGTCGCCGCCGTGGTCGCCGCGCTGTATTTCGCCTATCTGATCAGGGAGGTGATCGGCCTCGTCTTGGTCGCCGCTTTCCTGGCGGTCGCGATCACGCCGGCGGTCAACTGGCTGAACCGGCGTCGCGTTCCACGCTCGATCGCGATCCTGCTCGTTTATCTGTCGATCGGAGCGAGCATCTTCGGCATCGGCCTGCTGATCGTCCCGCCGCTGGTCACCGGGGTGACGGATCTCTCCGACAACCTGCCCGGCTATGTCGACGACCTGCGGCACAACGAGACCTTCCGCGAGTACGACAACCGCTACGACATCACCCAGAAGCTCACCGAGCAGGCCGACCAGCTCCCGACCAAGCTGGGCGACGCCGCCGGCACGCTGCGAGACGTGACGGTGGGCGTGTTCAACAGCTTCGTTCAGCTCTTCTCGATTCTCGTGATCACCTTCTTCCTGGTCAAGGACGGGCACCGGCTGCTCAACTTCATCTACGCGCAACTCTCACCGGAGAGTGCCCGGCGGTGGAGGAAGATCGCCGATGACATCTCCGACGCGATCGCCGGCTACGTGTTCGGAAACTTCGTGATCAGCGTCCTGGCCGGGCTGGTGACCTACGTCACGCTGACCCTCCTGGACGTTCCGTTCGCCGTTCCCCTGGCCATCCTGTTCGGGTTCTTCGACCTGATCCCGCTGGTCGGCGCGACCCTGGGGGGGATCCTGGTCGGAATCGTCGTCGCCTTCATCGACTTTCCCGTCGGGCTGGTCATCTGGTCCGCTGTGCTGATCCTCTATCAACAGATCGAGAACAACCTCATCCAGCCGTACGTATACGGCCGGGCCGTCGCGCTCCATCCGCTGATCGTGATCATCGCGATCCTGATCGGCGCGTCACTGCTGGGGGTTCTGGGGGCCCTGATGGCGATCCCGGCAGCCGCCGCGATCCAGGCGGTCGTTCGCGACTTCTGGCGATTTCGACGGGGCGAGGACTCGACGGCGCTCTCCGGCCAGGCGCCGGCCGAGGCCGGCTAGCCGCGGCCGGAGCGGTCAGCCATCCTCACCCGGGATTTGAGGCGAGGCCTCGATCTCGCCGAGACGGCGGTAGAGCGCGTGGTCGCTCGGCCTCATCGCGACCGCGCTGTGGCCGGTGATCACCCGATGCGCGCGGACGGCGCCCGCGAGCGCGTCGAAGCGCGCCCGCGAGCGCGGTGGCCGGGGGGTCGGCTCGGCGGCCGGTATCGGGAGCTCTTGAGTGGGGGGCGTGGCATGTGGGTCGGGCATGCTCGGGCCTTTCTGGTCGGGAACTGGTCGGGCTGCGTTCAGGGCCTTCGGGCTCGAATCTCACGCAGGCGCTCATAAAGCGCCCGGTCGTGCCGGCGCTCCCCGGCGACCAGGGTGCGCGCGCGAGCCTGATGGTCGGCGACCGCGTGGGCGAGCGCCGCGAACCGGCGCTCCTCGAGCTCCTGCTTCACGAGGCCGGTCAGCCTGGGGCCGATCGAGGTGGGGGGGATGGGGTTGGTCTCCAACTCGACTCCTTCCATATCTTGATCAAAATAGTCAAGATAGCACCTTTGGCCAGAAGGTCGAACGGACGCACGAGGACGAGGGCCGCCCGTCGGCCTCGTCAAGCCGGGAGCGGGCGGCCGCGCCTATCGCAGCGCCGAGGAGGGGACCCCGCCGGTCCCGATCAAGCCCGGTCCCACGTGCGCGCCGATCACCGGCCCCACCTCGGAGACGAACGCCGGTTCGCAGCCGAATATCTCGCGGCCCTGCTCGACCAGCCTCCGGGCCGTCTCGTGATCCTGGATGTGCTGGACCACCCACCCGTCGGCGCCCTTGGAATGGAGCTGGCGCTGATACTCGACCAGCCGCTCGAGCGCGCGCCGTCGAGTCCGAACCCGCTCGATCGGGGTGATCTCCTCGCCGAGGGTCAGGATCGGCTTGACCTGGAGCGCCGAGCCGAGCCACGCCTGCGCAGCTCCGATTCGACCCCCCTTTCGCAGGTACTCGAGGGTGTCGATCGCGAACCACATGGCGAGGCTCGCCCTGCACCGCTCGGCCGCGTCGAGCACCTCGGCTCCGCCTGCTCCCGCTTCGGCCGCACGCGCTGCGGCGAGCACGACCAGTCCCTGCCCGCCCGCGGAAGAGCGGCTGTCGAAGACGTGGATCCGCTCGCCTCCTCGTCCCTCGTCGAGGAGGCGCTGCCTCGCCTGCCGCGCCGACTCGCAGGTTCCGGAGATGCCCGCTGACAGGTGAATCGACACGATCTCGCCCTGCTGGGCGAGCAGCGGCTCATACGCTGATACGAAGTCACCGATCGACGGCTGCGACGTGGTAACGCCCTGATCGCTGCGACGCAGCCGCTCATAGAAGTCCGCGTACTCGGACGGCTCGATCTCGATCTCTCGCCGTTGATCCCCGTCCAGCGAGACGTAGAGGCTCACCTGGTGGATGGAGTGCGCGGCGATCAGCTCGTCGGGTAGGTAGGCGGTGGTGTCTGAGAGGACGGCGGTGCGACGGGGGCTCACCGAACCCTTGTATCACGGCTCTACCATCCCGTAGCCCGTGCCCAAGACCCTCGTCACAGGCGGCAGCGGTTTCCTCGGCTCGCACGTCGTGCGCGCGCTCGCGGAGCGTGGGGACGATGTGCGGCTGCTCCTTCGACGCGGGTCGAGCGTCGACCATCTCTCGCACCTGGAGATCGAGCGGGTCGGCGGAAACGTCCTCGACCGGCGCTCGGTTCGCGCTGCGATGCGAGATGTGGAGCGAGTGTTCCATCTCGCCGGCACCACCTCGATGCGCGCCGCCGACCACGACAAGGTCTTCGAGCTGAACGTGAAGGGCACCCGGATCGTCCTCGAGGAGGCCCTTGCGGCGGCCGTGCAGCGCGTCGTGCACACGTCATCGGTCGCCGCGGTCGGCCCGGCGAAGCCGGGGCGCACCGCCGCCGAGGACCAGCCGTTCAGGGCCGGAGGTCTCGGGATCGCCTACGTCAACTCCAAGCACGAGAGCGAGGTCGAGGCGCTGAGGCTCGCCGCCCACGGGCTCGACGTTGTGATCGTCAATCCCTCGTTCGTGCTGGGCCCGGAAGATCCCAAGGGGACCTCCATGAACCTGGTGCGCCGATTCCTCCTTGGCCGCATCCCGGCGTATGTCGAAGGAGGCCTGAACATCGTGGACGTGCGCGATGTCGCCCAGGGGCACCTGCTCGCCGACCGAAAGGGTGAGACGGGCGAGCGCTACATCCTGGCCGGCCGGAACTTCACCCTCACTCGCCTGTTTGCCGATTTCGCCCGTATCTCCGGTCGCGACCGGGTGCCGGTCAAGGTCCCGGCGAGGGCGACCACGCTGGCGATCGACGCCGTCGAGCGGATCGGCCTGCCGTTCGCTGTGGCGCCGGACGAGGTCAGGTCGGCGATGCAGTGGTGGACCTATCGCAACACGAAGGCGCGGCGCATGCTCGGTTTCGAGCCGCGACCTCACGAGGAGACCCTCGAGGATGCGGTTCGATGGCAGATGGACATGCTCGGCGACCGAGTGCGAACCGACCGCGGGCCGCAGGAGGCGGCCCTCGCGGTCGTGGCGCCGCTGCTCAGGGCGACGGACAGGATCCTGAGCCTGTGATCGTCCTATACCGTTGCCCGACCCGCACCGACGTCCTCTGCCCGTGCGGCGCCGTGGCAAGACGGCTCTCGGCTCTGGGGATCGAGCACAGGACCGAGCGGGTTCCATATCGGCGGGCGAGGCGCCCAGAGATCGAGGAGCTGACCCGTCAGACGCGGGTGCCCGTTCTGGTCGACGGCGACGAGGTTATCCACGACTCCAGGCGCATCCTCCAGTACCTCGAGTGGAAGTACCCGAGATGACCTATACAATCTGAAGCGATGGAAACGGCTTCCACGGCAGTCAACCTCACCGACACGGCGGCGGGCAAGATCAAGGATCTGCTCGCGGCCGACGAGGGCACGGCCGAGCAGGCGCTTCGGGTCGCGGTCAGAGGCGGTGGCTGCTCCGGTTTCCAGTACGCGCTCGCACTTGACCAGCCGAAGGAGGACGACCACGTGTTCGAGCACCAGGGCGTCTCCGTGGTCGTGGACAAGGTGAGCATGCAGTTCGTGTTCGGGTCCGAGGTCGACTACGTCGACGGGCTCCAGGGGGCCGGGTTCGTGGTCAACAACCCGAACGTGGTCGCCGCCTGCGGATGCGGGTCCTCCTTCCAGGTCCGCGAGGACGCCGCCGAGCACGCCACCGCGGGCGCCTGACGGGCCCGCAGTGCGAGGGCGCGGGCTCGAGCCGCGTCGCTGAGCGCGCGGGCTAGTTTCGGTCGATCTGGAGCGGCGGGCTCTGCTGCGGCTCGGAGGCTTGGGGAGCCACCGGCTCTGCGGTCGCTTCGGGTTGCTCGACCCCGAGGAGCTCGGCGAGCTCACCCGACTCGAACATCTCCTCGACGATGTCGCAGCCACCTACCAGGGAACCCCCCACGTAGAGCTGGGGGAACGTCCTCCAGTCGGAGATCTCGCCCGTCACCTCGCGCAGTGGGTCCAGCACCGGCAGGACGTCCACCGCGCCGTACTCCACGCCCACCTGCTCGAGGACGCCGACCAACCGCATCGAGAAGCCGCACCGCGGCATCTCGGGCGTGCCCTTCATGAACAGGAGCACCTGGTTGTCGGCGAGAAGCTGTTCGACCTTCTGCTTCAGCTCAGGGTTTGCGGACATGAGCCAACCTTAGCGAGTCGGGTCCCCGGTCCGGTCGAACGCCCCGACCCAGGCCGATCCTCGCGGTTCCACATCCCGCCAGCCGCGCCTACAGCGGCTCGGCGGTTATCGACAGAGCGTGGATCGAGCCATCGTCCATTCGCGCCTGCACGGCGGCGCGGACCATCCGGTGCCGGTCGAGGCGGCTTCGCCCGGCGAACTGCGGCGCGCGCACCGTGGCACGCAGGTGGTCGCCGCCGCCGGTCTCGTCGACCACCTCGACCTGGGCCCCCGGCAGCGCGGTGGCGATCATCCGCTCGATCTCCGTGAGGTCGGCCATCGAACCCGGTCAGGTCAGCTCGAGACCGGCTCCGCGGCGCGGGCGGCCTCGAGCATCTCGCCGATCCGTACGAACTTGACCCGCGGGCGCCCCAGGGGCTCGCCACGGTCGCGCTCGGCCCGGTCGATCGCCTCCCATCCCTGAAAGCCGACCACGTCCGGGGCGCGCTCGGCCAGCAGCTCGACGATCGCGGCACGGTCGGAGGCCAGTTCGGGGCTTGGAATTCGTTCCGCCTCGACGTCCTCGATCAGGCCATCGACGGTCTCCTGGGCGTCCTTCTTGTTGGTCCCGATCACCCCGGACGGGCCGCGTTTGATCCAGCCGACGGCGTACTGGCCCTCGGCACGCCGCCCCGACTCGAGCTCGGTCACCCTTCCTTTCTCGTTCGGGATCAGCCCGCGCGCCGGGTCGAAGGGGACTCCGTCCAGGCCGATTCCCGCATATCCGATCGAGCGCATGACGAGCCCGCACTCGATCGTCTCGCGCTCGCCGGTGTCGCGGGCCCGGATCGCACCGGAGTCGTCACGGTAGAGCTCGTTTCGCGCCACCACCAGCCTCTCGACCCTGCCGTGGCCCTGGATCTCGACCGGCGAGCGCAGGAAGCGAAGCGCGATCCGCTTCGGCTTGCCAGCCGGCTCCCGGTGGGCGAACTCGGTCAGGATCTCGACGTTCCTGCGGGTGGTGATGTCCGCGTCGTCGGACTCCAGATGGGCGTGGCTGTCGGGATCGAGGTCGAGCTCGGCGGGGTCGACGTCTACGTCGGCGTCCTCCATCTCACCCAGCTCGCGAAGCTCGGGGTTCGTGAACGCGGCCTGGACCGGGCCGCGCCTTCCCAGGATGACGATCTCGCGAACCCCACATTCGGCCAGCGGGTCGATCGCGTGCGCGGCGGTGTCGGTGCCCTCGAGCTCTTCACGGGTCAGCGCCAGCATCCGCGCCACGTCCGTGGCGACATTGCCGTTGCCCACCACCACGGCTCGGTCGCAAGAGAGGTCGAACTCGTGATCCGCGAAGTCCGGATGCGCGTTGTACCAGGCGACGAACGCGGTCGCCGGATGGGACCCTGGAAGGTCCTCTCCGGGGATTCCGAGCTGGCGGTCGGTCGCTGCGCCGTACGCGTAGATCACCGCGTGGTAACGCTCGGCGAGCTCGGTCGCGCTTACGTCGCGCCCGACCTCGACGTTGCCGAAGAAGCGAAAGCCGTCCCGGGCGGCGGTCTTCTCGTAGACCCGGATCACGGACTTGATCTTCGGATGGTCGGGCGCCACGCCGGCGCGGACCAGGCCGAATGGGGTCGGCAGTCGATCGAAGATGTCGACCTCCGTGGCCAGCTCGTCGCGGCGCAGCAGGTGCTCGGCGGCGTAGAAGCCGGCCGGGCCGGAGCCGACGATCGCCACCCGCAGCGGGTTCCTTTCGCCACCCGGTCGCTCGGTCATGGGGGCGGGGACTCTAGCCGCGCTCGGGTCACGAGGTGACCGGGGCCCGGATCGCTGTGGCCGCGCCGTCCAGCGCGTCGAGCGCCTTCGAGGTCGGCATCGAGACGCAGGTGAAGATAGGCGTGTCCCGGAGCGTGTAGGAGCTCGACTCCGAGCCGCGCAGCTCCTGGACAAGGCTGAGGAACATGCCCGGGTCGTCGGACTCGAAGCTGACCACGAACTCCTGGTCGTCGAGCCCGAATGAGTAGGCGGTGTTGATCGCGATCTCTGGATAACGCCGGCCGATCGCGATGTGCTCCTTCATGATTCGCTGACGCTCGTCGGCCGCCAGGAGATACCAGTCGCGCTTCTTGTCGAGCGGGTAGACGAACAGGTAGCGACGGTCCGAGGTGCAGATCTCGGGGCGGGCTTCGGAGTCCGAGTAGGGCGAGCGCTTGGTCATCGCGAGGTAGGAGTGCGGGGTCGACATCCACTTGGCCAGCCCGCTTTGCGCCAGCACCACATGGAAGGTGTGGATGTCCTCGAGGACGGGGCTTTGGGAGAGGAGCAGGAGGTCCGCGTCGCCGCGGGTGCCGACCGTCGAGTAGGCGCGCAGGGAGCGATCCTGCGCGAAGTCCTCGCAGGCCGCCAGGAACTCCCGTTTATCCTCCCCGCGCGCCTCGGGATCGCGGCGCTGCCACGCGGGGTCGAGCTTGAAGAAGGTGAACTTGGCGAACGTGCGATTGGGCATCCTCGCGATGGTAGTTGCCATCGCCTTCGTTGCGGCGGTGGGATCGGCGAGAGGCGCACCCCCGCCGGATCGAACCCGGGGTTGTCCGAAACAGGTTTCCGACAACCCACCCGGACCCGTCGCGGGTGCGCTCCCCACCGCGTCCAGGCGCTGCGATCCAGCCCGGGTCACGATCGCGATCGTGCCTCGCGGCTACGACGCCGGCGGACCTGGCGGGAATCCATGGCATGGCGGTGGGGCTGCTCAGCGCCGGGATGGGCCCCGTGTCTCCCTCGCAGACCTACGTGGACGTCGGGCAGGGCGCTCGGGTTCCGACCGTGCTCTACGGCGAGCCGCTGCCACCGATCCGTACCCGGATGTCCCCGGGCGGGGCGATGAGGATCCCCGCGCCGATCTGGAACCTGGTCCGCGCCCGCGCCGACGGCGTGCCAGCCGATCTGTCGCCGGGATTGCTCGGCACGACGCTCGAGGCAGGCGGGGTCGCCGCTCGCTCCGATGCGGCGGGTGCCGCCCCCGCGATGATCGTTGACCGTAGTGGTCGTTTGGGATCTCCCCGTCGGTGCGCGCAACGCCGCTGCCCGACGGTGCGGGTCGTGGATCAGAGCCTGCGTCGGCTCGCGCGGACGGCCGCCGGCCTTCGTCCCGACGACCTGCTGCTCGCGATCGAGCGCCCGCCGCCCGCCGCCGACCACGCGCTCTCGATCGCGATCGCCGGCCGCGGGCTCATGGGAACGCTGACCTCGGACTCGACCCGGATGCGCGGTTACGTGCTGGCGACGGACATCGGTCCCACGATCCTCGATCGCCTCGGCCTCGCGATCCCGAGCCCGATGAGCGGCGAGCCGATCCGTGGCGAGGGCGCCGCCGACCCCTCGTTCCTCGCCGGCCTGGCGGACCGCCTGGCGTCGATCGGGCCGCGACGTGGTCCGGTGCTCGGCCTGAGCATTCTGGCCTGGGTGGGGCTCACCGTGCTGGCCGCGATCGCCTTCGGGCGCCGCGGCCTGCGCGCGGCGCTCCCGGTGCTGGCGGTCGCCGTGGCCTATCTGCCGGCAGTGCTGTTGCTCACCGCCGCGCTCGAGCCCAGCGAGCTGGCCGAGGGTCTGATCGCGGGCGCCGGGTCGCCGATGCTCGCGTTGGTGACCCTGCGGCTCACCCCCGGGTTCGGAGCTCTGGCAATCGCCGGCGCGGTCACGACGGTGGGCTACGGCGTGGACGTGGTCGCCGGATCTCACCTGACCGAGCTGTCGTTGGTCGGCCCGAGCCCCTCGGGCGGGGTCCGTTTCTATGGGATCGGCAACGAGCTCGAGGCGATCCTCGGCGCGCTGGTCCCGATCGCCGCCGGCGCTGCACTCGTCGCCTGGATGCCCGGCGCCTCGAAGCGCACCGTCGCGCTCACCTTCGCGCTCGCGGCCCTGGCGGCGCTCCTGGCTTTCGCGCCGGGCCGGTTCGGAGCCGATGTCGGGGCGGCGGTCGGGCTACCGGTCGGCGCCGCGATCGCCGTCGGCGTCTGCCTTGACGCCGGGCGCGGGCGATGGGCCCTGGCCTTCGCCGTGCCGTTGATCGCTTTGGCGGCGCTGGCGGCGGCCGACCTGTTGAGCGGCGGCGACGCCCATCTGACCCGCACCGTCTTGCGCGCCGGGGGTCTCGATCAGCTCTCGGAGGTCGTGCAGCGTCGCCTCGAGCTCTCGGCCCACAGCTTCGCCCGTTACGCCTCGACCGTGATCCTGTGGCTCTCGCTCGCCGCGCTCGCGATCGGGATCGTCGCGAGGCGCCGCATCGAGGTGTGGTTCGGTGATCGGCGCTCGGCATGGGCGGGACTGCTCGGCGCCGTCGCCGCGACGCTCGCCGGGACGCTGGCGAACGACTCGGGCGCCCTGCTCTTGATCCTCGGCACCGGCGTGATTGTGGTCACGGTAGGCCTCGCCTGGGCGACTCGGGCCGTGCCTGGAGAGGCGTTCGGAGGCAGGGACTCGGCGTAACCGCGGCGTATCTTCCTTGTAACCTGGCGTAATTCCGGTTTCACCCTCGTAGGTTGGTCCGTATTTCCCCGACGACCCGCACTTCACCATCGGTCGGCGTGCCGCCTCTCGGCCCGGAATCCGGTGCCGGATCCGACGATTCCCTAGACATGCTCACCAGGCCACCCACCAGCTCGATGCGCATCGCGATCGTGAGTCCGTATTCGTGGACCTACGCCGGAGGCGTCAACCGCCACGTCGAGGCTCTCGCCGAAGCGCTCATCGCGCGCGGCCACGAGCTCAGTGTTCTGGCCCCGTGGGATCCACCGGATCGCCTCAGCCGGATGCTCCACCGCGCGCCCGCGGACCAGCGAGACCGTCCCGACTACCTGATCCCGCTCGAGCGAACGGTCGGTTTCGCCGCCAACGGCGCCGTCTCGAACCTGTCGGCGTTTCCGGCTGCCGTGACCGCCATGCGACGCGAGCTCAAGGCCGGTCGCTTCGACGTCATCCACGTCCACGAGCCGGTGGCACCGATGCTCGGGTGGGACGCCTGCTCGTTTCCAGGCGCGCCCGTCGTCGGCACCTTCCACGCCTACTCCACCAAGCGGCTCCCGAACACGATCGCGAGCCTGCTCGGGGCACGGCGAAAGCTCAATCAGCTGAGCGCCCGTATCGCCGTCTCCCAGGCCGCGGCGTGGACAGGACGTCGCTGGTTCGGCGGGGAGTACGAGGTGATCCCCAATGGGGTCGACGTCGACGCCCCCCCGCGCGCCCCAAAGCCTGAGTCGGACGAACTTCGGGTGCTTTTCGTGGGCCGATCCGAGGAGCGCAAGGGGCTGCCGGTCCTGCTGCAGGCATTCGAGGGTCTGATCGAGCACGTTCCCGCTCGGCTCACGCTGATCGGCTCGAGCTCCGACGACGTGAAGCGATACGTCCCTGACCCGGCCACCGAGGCAAGGATCGAGACGCTCGGACGGGTCTCTGGGGACGCGTTGTGGCACCGCCTCCACGAGGCCGACGTCCTTTGCGCCCCGTCTCTTTCGGGCGAGAGCTTCGGGATGGTCTTGACCGAGGCGTTCGCGGCCGGCACGCCGGTGATCGCCTCGGAGATCGCCGGCTACTCGGACGTGGTGACCGATGGCTCCGACGGGATCCTGGTCCCCCCGGCGGATCCACAGCGTCTCGCCGAGGAGCTTCAGCGGATGTATCTCGAGCCCGCACGTCGCGAGGCGATGGGCCGGGCGGCTCGCGAGGCGGCGTCGGGCTACGCGTGGCCGCGAATCGCCGAGCGGGTCGAACGGGTCTACGAGGAGGCGCGCGAGGCCCCCGAGGCGACGACCGCGCTGGGCCGTGTCGCAGGGCGCGCCGGACTGGCGCCGATCGATGGCGGTCCCCGGCGCCCGCCGAAGCGGCTCGCATCGCTTGATCCGCCGCCCCCACAGGGGGCCAGGGGGCACCGAGTCGCCCGGCGGCTCGGCCTTGGCGTCGCGGGGGCGCTCGGGGTCGGCCTCTCGGCCCTCGCAGCGCAGAAGATCGGGCTGCAGAACGTGGTCGGGAGCATCGTTCGGTCCGATGCCGGTTGGGTTCTGGTCGCGACCGGGCTGATGATGTGCGCGATGGTGATGCGGGCGGTGTCATGGCTGGCGATTGCGCGCGCGGCCCTGCCGCGAAGCCCGCTGCGACGCCGCGACGTGACCTCGGCGACGATGATCGGCGTCCTGATGTCGGCGACGCTGCCTGCCCGCCTGGGCGAGCCCGCTCGCGCCATGGTGCTCGCCAGACGGACGGGGAGGATGCGAGAGACGTTCCCGGTCCTGCTCGGCACGCTGGTCTCGCAGACCGTGTTGAACATCGCTGCTCTGGCGCTGCTCGGTGTGATCATCGTCGCCTCGACCGATCTCTTCCACTCGAGCTCTCAGCGCCTCTTCCTGTTCAGCATGGCCCCGCTGCTGCTGTTGGTCGCGGTGATCCTCGCGCCCATGCTGGTGCGCCAGAGCGGCTCTGGGCGGGCGGCGCGCCTGATCGGCGCCGTCAGAGGAGCGCTGCTTCGGGTGCGGACCGGGCTGCGGGTCTTCCGCGATCCGCGTCGCGGAGCCGCCGCCACGGGCGCGCAGCTCGCCGCATGGGGGATCCAGCTTCTCGCCTGCGCTGCCCTGTTCGAGGCGCTCGGGCTGGGGGGAATCGGGATCGGCGCGGCGGCCGCGGTCCTGTTCGCGGTCAACGTGACCGCGGTCGTGCCGGCGACTCCGTCCAACATCGGCGTCTTCCAGCTCGCCGTGATCAGCGTCCTGACAACCGGGTTCGGGGTGGGCGCCGCCGACGCGCTCGCCTATGGCGTCATCCTCCAGGCGGTCGAGATCGCGACCGCGGTGACCCTCGGCCTGCCGGCCCTGGTGCGCGAGGGGCTGACCTGGTCGGATATGAGGCTGCGGGCGCTGAGCGCTGCGCCGGTTCGCCTCTCGCCGCGGCCCGGGGACGCCCGGGACACCGTCTCGGGCTAGCCGCGCCTTCTGTTGTAGCCTCAGCCCGATGGCCCTCTCGAACGTCTCCGGCTTCCCGCGGATCGGCGCGCGTCGCGAGCTCAAGTTCGCGACCGAGGGCTATTGGCGCGGCGACGTCTCCGAGGCGGATCTGCTCGAAACCGCGAAGGGCATCCGGCTCGACAATTGGCGCCTCATGCAGCAGGCCGGCATCGACCTGATCCCCTCCAACGACTTCTCGCTTTACGACCACGTCCTGGACACGATCGCCCTGGTGGGCGCCGTCCCGGAGCGCTACGGACGGGTCGGCGGGAACGTCGACCTGGACACGTACTTCGCGATGGCTCGCGGGCGCCAGGAGGGCGGGATCGACGTGACCGCGATGGAGATGACCAAGTGGTTCGACACCAACTACCACTACATCGTCCCCGAGCTCGGGCCCCGAGACCAGGTTCTCCCTGTCAGCGACGAAGCCGTTCGACGAGCACACCGAGGCGTTGGAGGAGCTCGGCGCGGACACCGTGCCGGTGATCCTGGGGCCCGGTGTCCTTCCTGCTGCTCGGCAAGGCGGCTGATGGCGTTGCCGACGACTTCGACCGGCTGAGCCTGATCGAGGGTCTGCTCGAGGTCTACGGCGAGATCATCGAGCGCCTCTCCGGGCAGGGGGCGACCTGGATCCAGCTCGACGAGCCCTGCTTCGTCGAGGACCGCTCCGAGCGCGAGCTCGACGCTCTGCGCCTCGCATACGAGGAGCTCGCTCAGGTCCACGAGCGCGCCCGGATCGTGGTCAAGACCTACTTCGACCACGTCGGTGACGCCTACGGGGTCCTGCGCGACCTGCCGATCGAGGGGATAGGCCTCGACCTGCATCGAGGGGGTCCCGACCTCGACCGGGTGATGGAGCGCGAAGGCCCCAAGAACGTCGAGCTGGTGGCGCGGGACGGCGGACTCGAGGACAAGTGGCTGTTCGCCGGGATCGTCGACGGTCGAAACGTGTGGATCAACGAGCTCGAGCACAGCCTCGACCTGCTCGCCGGCCTGGAAGACCGTACTGGCGAGCTGGTCGTCTCCACGTCCTGCTCGCTTCTGCACACCCCCGTCGATCTCGACGCCGAGCCACCGTCCGAGACGCTCGACTCCGAGCTTCGCTCGTGGATGGCGTTCGCGCGCCAGAAGGTTGGGGAGGTGGCCACCCTCGCCAGAGGCCTCGGCCAGGGCAGGGAGGCGATCGCGAGCGAGCTTGACGCCAACGACAGGGCGCTCGAGGATCGCCGCAGCTCGCAACGGACCCGAAACCCTGCGGTTCGCGACCGGATCGCCGCGCTCGACGATTCAAGCGCGCGCCGCCAGAGCCCGTTCGAATCTCGGCGCGAGGCCCAGCGCGCGCGGCTCGACCTGCCCCTCTTCCCGACCACCACGATCGGCTCGTACCCGCAGACGGCGGAGATCCGGCAAGCCCGTGCCGCGCTCCGCGAGGGCGAGATCGACCAGGCGGCCTACGACCGACGCATGCGATCCGAGATCGAGCGCGTGATCGGGTTCCAGGAGGAGGTCGGGCTCGACACCCTGGTCCACGGCGAGCCCGAGCGAAACGACATGGTCCAGTATTTCGCGGAGCGGATGGACGGCTACGTCTTCACCCAGAACGCCTGGGTGCAGTCATACGGGACGCGCTACGTCCGCCCGCCGATCATCTTCGGCGACGTCAGCCGGCCGCAGCCGATGACGACGGATTGGATCGCCTTCGCCCAGTCGCTCACGGAGCGTCCGGTCAAGGGCATGCTGACCGGCCCGGTGACGATGCTCCAGTGGTCGTTCGTGCGCGACGACCAGCCCCGTTCGCAGACCTGCGAGCAGCTGGCGCTCGCGATCCGAGACGAGGTCGCCGATCTCGAGGCCGAGGGAATCAAGATCGTCCAGGTCGACGAGCCCGCGATCCGCGAGGGTCTGCCGCTTCGGCGCGACCGCTGGGACGAGTACCTGAAGTGGGCCGTGCATTCCTTCCGGGTCGCCTGCTCGGTCGTCCGGGACGAGACCCAGATCCACACCCATATGTGTTACTCGGACTTCGGCGACATCATGGAGCAGATCCAGGAGATGGACGCGGACGTGCTGCTGATCGAGGCCGCCCGCTCGCGGATGGAGCTCCTGCACGACTGGGAGCGAACCGGCTACCGGCTCGAGATAGGCCCCGGGGTGTACGACATCCACTCGCCCCGAGTGCCGCCGGCTGCCGAGATGGCTGAGCTGCTCGCGGCGGCCGCCAAGGTGCTCGAGCCGGAGCAGATCTGGGTCAACCCGGACTGCGGGCTGAAGACCCGCTCGTGGGACGAGGTCGAGCCCGCCCTTCGCAACATGGTCCAGGCTGCCAAGCAGCTTCGCGAGGAACTGGTCCCCGCGGGCAAGTAGCGTCCGGGCAGCCCGGTCCTGCCGGGACTAGAGCCCGAGCCGGTTGCGCAGGCCGCGGGCGTTGAACAGCCGGTAGAGCCGCCGCACCGCGTGGCGCTTTCGGGCGCTGTACGGGAACCACAGGAACTCGCGCTTCGGCTGGCGCATCCGCGGCACGGTGATCGCTTCCGCGCGGCAGAACTTGCGGATCCCCACCGCACCGTGGCGGTAGCCGATCCCCGAGTTCTTCCACCCGCCCATCGGCAGGCCGAGCACCGAGTAGTTGGTCAGGAAGAGGTCGTTGACGGCCACGGTGCCCGCCTCGAGCCGCCGGGCGATCCGCTCTCCGTCCTCCGCGCCGTCGGCGAACACCGAGGCGCCGAGGCCGTACGTGCTGTCGTTCGCCATCCTGACCGCCTCGTCCGCGTCACTTACCTTCATCACCCCGATCACGGGCCCGAAGGTCTCGTCACGCATCACCTTCATGGAGTGGTCGGCGTCGGCGATCACGGTGGGCTCGTACCAGTCGCCGGGCTGGTCCTTTCGCTTGCCTCCGGTCAGGATCCTGGCGCCCTTCGCCCGCGCGTCCTCAACGTGATCGGCGACGATCTCGATCTGGTTCGGCGAGGTCATGGCGCCGACCTCCGCCGTGTACGTTCGCCCGTCGGCGCCTTGACGCAGGCTCTCGACGTTGCTCGCAGCTTCGCGACGAACTCGTCGTAGACCGGCTCGTCGACGTAGACGCGCTCGATCGAAAGGCATATCTGGCCCGTGTTCAGGAAGCCCCCGTAGGCCGCCGCGTTGGCCGCCCGGTCGATGTCCGCGTCGCGGGTGACGATCATCGGGTCCTTGCCGCCGAGCTCGAGGCTGACCGGAGTCAGCGTGTCCGCGGCGCGCTTCATCACCACCTTGCCGGTGCGGTCGGAGCCCGTGAACTGGATGAAGTCGACACTCGTCGACGAGCGCGCCGCCGGTCTCGCCCATGCCGTTGACGACCGTCGAGCACATCGGGAGCGCCCACGTCCTCCCGCCAGGCCCGAACGAGCTCGATCAGGGTCAGCGGAGTGAACTCGGACGGCTTGATCACGAGGCCGCGCCGGCGACCAGCGCCGGGATCGCGTCGCCGATCGAGAGGATCAGCGGGAAGTTCCAGGGGCTGATGATGCCGACGACCGGGTAGGGCGATAGACGACCTTAGCCCGCCGGACCGCAACAGCGGCAGGTGGGGCGTGACGCTCTCGTCGGCCAGGAAGCGCGGGGCCACGTTCTCACCAGAAGTTGATCGCGTCCGCAGGTAGGGGGTCTCGAGCGCCGCGTCGGCGCGGACCTTGCCGCTCTCGGCGCTGCATCAGGTCGCGAGGTGCTGGCCGTTGTGATCAAGGATCCAGTCGCGAAGGCCGGCCGAGCCACCGTCGCCGGCCCGCGATCCCGATCGCCTCCCACTCGGGCTGCGCCTCGCGGACCCGCCCGACGATCTCGCCGACCCGGTCCGGGAATCGATCGGCAGCGGTCCGCACGACCGACCCGTCGGCGGGGTCGATGACGTCGAAGCTCCCGGGACGTCGCCCGGCGCCGTGCCGCTCCCGGGAGCCTGGGTTGCGGCTGCGTCGCCGCGGTTCGATCTCCATCTCGGCCTCAGACGGACTGTAGCGGCGGCGGCCGGCTGGCGGGTGGCGGGCGCTGGTCGCGGTAGCGCGAATGCGTACTAGCCGCGACGAGCTCGAAGACCGGGCCCATCGAGCGAGGTCACGTAGATCGACCCGTTGGGGCCCTCGCCGAACGAGCTCGGGCTCGTGACGCGAGGCCGAGCACCCTGTCGTTCGGCGCGGTTCGCGTCCTGGGGCACGAAGCTCCGCAGGGCCCGTCGCAGTTGTCGGCGTAGACGTAGCGCCCGCGCAGGCGCTCGGCAGCCGCGTGTCGCGGACCACGTAGCCGCCGATGATCGCGCAGTCGCCGCGGCTGTGGGTGTAGTCGAAGATCGGCGGCGTGTTCGCCGGGTCGGGGGGCCCGTCGTCGCCCGGCTAGTCGAAGAGGTGATCGCCCTCGAAGTGCGTCCCAGCCGAAGTTCGCGCCGCGCGCCGCGGCGCGGCTCTCGTATGTCGACCTCCTCGACAGCGATCCTGGCCGACGTCGCCGATCGCGAGCTCTCCGGTCTGCCGGTCGAAGGAGAAGCGGAACGGGTTGCGCAGCCCGTAGCGCGTAGATCTCGTCCCGCGCCGGTCGGCCGACGAACGGGTTGTCGGCGGGATCGCGTAGGCGCGGTGCCCGTGCCGGTGCGGGTCGATCCGGATCAGCTTGCCGAGCAGGCTGTTGACGTGTTCTGCGCGTTGCTCTGCGGATCGCCGCCGCCGCCACCGTCGCCGGTGCCGGCGAACAGAGGTTGCCGTCGGGCCCGAACTGGAGCTGGCCCCCGTTGTGGTTCGAGCCCCGGCGGGTGGAGGATCTGATCACCTTGCGGCGTGTGCCTCCGGCTGGCGCCGTGTCGACGATGCCCCGCTTGAACTCGTCGATCTCGATGTTGCCCTCGTTGTTGGTGTAGTAGACGTAGAAGCGCTGGCTCTTCGGGTAGTCGGGCGCGAACGCGATCGAGAGCAGGCCCGCGCTCGCCCCGGAGCGACGACCAGGTCGCGGATGTCGAGGAACGGGTGGGCCGCAGCGTGGCCGTGGTCGCACGACCTGGATCCTGCCGGGCTGCTCGACCACGTACAGCAGCTTCGGAGCCCGGGCGCGTCGGCGACGTAGGCGGGGAGTCGAAAGTCCCGATCTCGCTTCACGACGCCGCCCTGGCCGCCCGCCGACTCGGCTGGGCAGGGCGCCGGCAGCCGTATCGGCGAGCGCGAGTGCGACCAGGGCGAGCACGCAGCTCGGCTGCCACGAGCACGAACCCGCGCAGTGCGCTGTGGGACGCGTCTACGCGTGCTCGCATCGGCGTGGGCAGTGCGTCTAATCACATCCTGACCGCCGCAGTACCGGCATCGGACCGGCGTGCCCGCTCACTCCGCGGCTCGAGCCGGTAGACCGGGCCCTCGAGGGAGACCGCGTAGATCCTGCCCGCGCCTCGTCCTCGCCGAATGAGCTCAGACTGCGGCACCTGGAGGCCGAGGGCGCGGTCGTCGCGGTCACCTGGTTTGCCCGGGCTCGGCGGCGAAGCTCGCGCAGCTCGCCCGGCGCAGAAGTCGCCGTAGAGGTAGCGGCCGTACGAGCGAGCGGCAGCCGCGTGTCGCGGACCACGTAGCCGCCGGTGACCGAGCAGCCGTCGTCGTGGCTCGTAGACGAGCACCGGGGGGATTGCTCCCGGCGCGTGCTGGTCGTCGTTGAAGCGCGCGTCAGCCTCGATACGCCGACCAGCCGAAGTTGGCGCCCCGGCCGATCGCGGCGCGCGACGCAGGTCGACCTCCTCGAACTGCGTCCTGGCCGACGTCGCCGATCGCCAGCGCCCCGGTGCGGCGAGTCGAACGAGAAGCGCCACGGGTTGCGCAGCCCGTAGGGCGTAGATCTCGGGCCGGGCGCCGGGATCGGTCCGCGAACGGGTTCGTCGCGCGGAATCGTGTACGGCGCCGAGCTCGACGGCGTCGGGTCGATGCGGAGGATCTTGCCGAGCAGGGTCGCGCAGGTCCTGGCCGTTCCGGTCGGGTCGTCCTGCCGAGCCGCCGTCGCCGAGCCCGACGTAGAGGTCGCCGTCGGGACCGAACAGGAGCAGGCCGCCGTTGTGGTTGTCGAACGGGCTGGTCGACGGACGAGGACGACCCGCGCGCTCGCCGGGATCGGCGACGCAGCGGGTCGGACCGCGAGCGCCGATACTCGACCACCCGGGTGTCGTCCGTCGGTGTCGGTGTAGTCGACGTAGAAGAGGCCCGGCTGCGCGCGTAGTCCGGCGCGAAGGCCATCGAGAGCAGGCCCTGCTCGGCCGCGCCCGAGACCTCGTCGCTGAGGTCGAGGAACGGCTGCGGCAGCGGCGCTGCCGTCGTGCATCACGCGGATCGCGCCGGTCTTCTCGACCACGAACAGGTCGCGGCGCTCGCCGCGGGGCTGAGCGACGTAGACCGGCTGGTCGAAGTCGCCGATCTTGACCAGGCGCGGGCGCCGCCGTCGCCGTCGCCGGGCGGGATCTGCCGGCCGCCGCCGTGGTGCGCGGCTCGGAGGGTCGGCGGGAGCGCGGTCGACGTCGTCGCGCGGCGCGCCGCCTCCGCACGCCCGCGAGCACCGTCAGGGCGTCGCCGTCGCGGCGGTGGTGGGCGGCTCGTACGAGCTCAGGAGCCACGACGTGGGTCACGACCTGGCCGTTGCCGGTGAGCACGCTGCGGGAGCCTTCCGTCGCGATCGTGACCACGAACCCGCCCCCGGACCTGCCGCCCGCAGGGTCACCGCCTTCGGCGTTGCCCGCAGCCGGGCCACGATCTCGTAGTTGCACCGGGTAGGTGCCGCCCTCAGGGGAGCGACGCGCCAGATGATGCTCCGGTCGTGACCCGGCCGCCATCGGGCCGAACTTGAACGTGTCGGTCTGCCCGGCGTCGACGCCGGCGCTGGGCGCGGCGTGCAGGTCGCTGACGCTTCGCCACCGGGCGCGGGCAGCTGTCGGAAAGTCGTTCGTCGAGGACCCACACGGGGCGTTCGGGTTCGCGAGGTTCGGGGATCGAGAGGCGGACGTGGAACGACGCCCTGGCCGGGCCGGTCGCCGGTGACGCCGGCCTCGATCCCGTCGCCGGCGATGGATCGTCACCGCGAGGTCGGGGATCGTCTTCGCGCCGGTGTTCTCGACCCCGAGCCGCAGGTCTCGCGGTCTGGCGAGCTGCTGGCGGCGGGAACTGCGGCCTCGTCACCTTGACGGGGAAGTTGCCCTCGGCTCGTTCGCGTCCTGGCTCTTCGCCGCCGCCGCAGGCCGCCGGCCGAGCACCGCGATCGCGCAGTCGCGAGGGCCGCCCCGCCGCTGCTTCCGCGGCCCGGACTCGCTAGCGGCCGGCGTTTGTGCCGCTCTCCCCCAAGGCGCCGGGAACATACCACCTGCTTCCGGGCGCAAATCGGCACTCGACCGGGCGCGACGGCCCGCTCAGAGCTTGCGCGGTGGCGGAGGCCGGCCGCTCAATACAGTTAACCGTGTCGCCCGTGGTCGGGTGCGGCCGCGGAGGAGTAGATGGTCAGAACCGTCGCCGACAGGGCATTCCTACCCGCCAAGATCGCTGTTCGAGCAGGTCGGGAACATGATGATCCTGACCGGCAAGACGATCACGGCGGCGATCACGACCGCCCTACCCCTACGGCGGGCGAGTTCATCGGCCAGTTCCTCTTCGCGCTGCAGCTGTGCTGGTTTCCGATGATGATCTCGTACGATCGCCTTCGGCTTCGGCGCCCCGGGGCTTCAGGCGGCCAACTTCCTGACGCTGTTCGGGGCCCTTGACCGCCTCGGCGGCTTCTTCATCTTCGCCTCGATCCGCGAGTTCGCCCCGTTCGTGACCGCGGTCGTCGTCGCCGGCGTCGCCGGCACGGCGATCACCGCCGACCTCGGGGCCCGCAAGATCCGCGAGGAGCTCGACGCCCTGCAGGTGCTCGGCGTCGACCCGATCAAGAACCTCGTCGTGCCGCGCTTCTTGAGCCTGATGCTGATCACCGGCCTGCTCGACATCTACGCACTGCTCTTCGGGATCACCGGCGGGATCTTCGCCGAGATCGTCTACAACGCCCCCCTGTCGGGGTTCTTCGCCACCCTTCGTCAACAACGCCTCGGTGACCGACCTCTGGGGCTCGGTCGTCAAGTGCACCCTGTTCGGGGCGATCATCGCGGTCGTCTGCTGCTACAAGGGGATGAACGCCTCCGGGGGCGCCGCCGGGGTCGGCCGGGCGGTCAACGAGGCGGTGGTGATCGCCTTCATGGGCGTCTTCGCCTTCAACTACGTCTTCACCCAGACGCTGTTGGCCACCCACCCCGAGATCCAGGTGATCAAGTAATGCAGGGCTGGCTGACGCGTGCCGCGCGACTGGCTGTCCTCGCTCGGGGAGATCGCGCAAGTTCTGCGGGAGGACGATGGGGCTCGTCTACTCGGGCCGGGTGTTCCAGTTCTTCGGCGAGACGCTGCGCCAGGCCGGGATCCTGATCCTCGGCTCGACGATCGTCATCTGGGGCCTCGTCTTCGTGCTCGGCCTGCAGTGCGGGATCGAGGGCGCCTACTTCAACCGCTCGGTCGGCGCGCCCGCCTACGCCGGGCGTGTTCGCCGCCTGGTGTGACCTGCGCGAGGTGATCCCCTACGCGCTTCGGCTACATGATGGCCGCCAAGGTCGGGACCGGGATCGTCGCCGAGCTCGGCGCGATGCGGATCTCCGATGAGATCGACGCGCTCGAGGTGATGGGCGTCCCGCCGATGACCTTCCTCGCCGCGACCCGCCTGCTCGGCGCCTGGATGACCCTGCCGTTCATGTACCTGGCGGCGATCGGGATCGGCTACTTCGCCTGCTACCTGGCGGTCGTCAAGCAGATCGGCGACATCTCTTCCGGCGGCTACTTCCTGATCTTCTGGATGTTCCAGAACCCGCCCGACCTCTTGTTCAGCGTGATCAAGGCGATGGCCATGGCGACGGCGATCGTGCTGGTCGGCTGCTACTACGGCTACACCGCCTCGGGCGGACCCGTCGGGGTCGGGACGGCGACCGCTAAATCGATGGTGCTCAACATCGTCTTGGTGCACATCATCGGGATGCTTGGGACCCTGGTCTTCTGGGGGGCGAACCCGAGGGCGCCGATCGGGGGGTGACCCCCGCGAACCGCGAGGAGGCAAGCGCACAGATGGCTGACGAGAGACACGCTATCCGTACCCGCCCCCGCAGGAGGGCTCCGGGCGGCCCGACCCCTACGGGGACCCCGAACCCCCTTCCGAGGAGTATCCGCCCCCGCCACACCCGAGGCGACGGACCCGATGACGGAGCAGCCTCCGCCTCCACCGCTCGCCCCCGACGAGGGCGACGAGGCGGGTACGAGGAGACCGCTCCCGAGCTCGGCGCTCTCAACCGCGACTACGTGATCCCCGGGGTGGAGGCATCAGAGACGAACCCCTACCGGTGGCACACGGGCGTGAAGCGCGACCACGGTGGCGAGGACGCGATCGAGATCATCGACGTGGTCAAGCAGTTCGGTCGCACGCGGATCCTCAACGGCCTCAACCTCGGCCTTCCGAACGACCAGATCTCGATGGTGCTCGGGCCCTCGGGCACCGGCAAGAGCGTCTTGATCAAGCACATCGTCGGGCTGCTGTACCCCGACGCAGGCGACGTCTTGGTGCACGGCGAGTCGGTTCCCAACATGAGCGACGACGAGCTGTTCGACATGCGCAAGAAGTTCGGTCTGCTGTTCCAGGACGGCGCCCTGTTCGGCTCGATGAACGTGTTCGACAACACGGCCTTCCCGCTGCGCCAGCACACCGACAAGTCCGAGGACGAGATCTCGGAGATCTGCAACCGCAGGCTGCGCGAGGTCGGGCTCGCGGAGGCGATGGAGAAGATGCCGAACGAGCTCTCCGGCGGGATGCGAAAGCGCGCCGGCTTCGCACGCGCACTGGTCCTCGACCCGGCGATCGTCATGTTCGATGAGCCGGACTCCGGGCTCGACCCGGTTCGCACCGCGCTGCTTTGCGAGTTGATCCGCGAGGTCCACGAGGAAAGCGGCGGCTGCTACCTGGTGATCAGCCACGACCTCGGAACCGCCCGCAGGATCGCGGACTTCATCGCCGTCCTGTGGAAGGGGCGGATCGTCGAGTCGGGCCCGTCCGACGAGCTGTTCGATTCCGACAACGAGTTCGTCGCCCAGTTCCTGAACGCGGAGACCGTAGGCCCCCTCGCGATGGACTGAACCGCCGAGCTCGCCTTCGGCTCCGTCCCGGCGGGTCGGCGCGTTACCGACCGGCAGGTCGTCTCGCCCTCCGAGACTTGTCAGCCGCGGTCCTACTCTTGCCGGAGTGAGGATTCCGAACCTGCTTGCGCGGATCGCGGGGCGGGCCGTGGAGCGGCCGCTGCCGGTGATCGTCGCGGCGGTCCTGCTGACGTTGATCGGGGCGGTCGCGGCGCTGGGTCTCGAGGCGGATCGCAGCCCGAGCTCGTTGGTCGACCACGGCTCGACCACCTACTCGGCCACCCAGCGCTTCTATCAGTCGTTCGGCGAGGAGCCGGTCGAGGTCCTGGTCAAGGGCGATCTGCGCCAGGTGCTCGAGACGACCAACCTCGAACCGGCTCTTGACCCTGGAGAGCTGCCTTTCGGGGAAGGCGCCCGGCGGGCGGGTGGTCAGCGGTCAGCCGGCGCCGGCGCCGTGCGCGGAGATCGCACGGCTCGACCCGAGCGCGGTCGTGTTCGGTCCGGCGACGTTCCTCAACCAGCTCGCGATCCAGGCGAACAAGGTCCTGGGCTCCGAATCTCAGGCGGCGGCCGCTCGGGCGCAAAGCGCGGCGGCGCAGGCCGCGAAGCGGGCCAAGCAGGCGGGTCTTCCGGCGAGCGCGCAGCGACAGGCGGCCGCCACCGCGGGCCAGCGGGCCTACGCAAGCTTTACCCAGCAGTTGATCAAGCTGGGACTCCAGTACGGGCAGCTCGGCCTGCCGCGGCTCGACAGCCCGAGCTTCGTCTCGTCGGTGATCTGCGACAGCGGGTTCCGCACCTGCGTACCGAAGGCGCGCCTGGCCGCGATCGCCCCGAGCTCCCGGGCGGCGCTGATCTCGGTTCGTTTGCGGCCGGGCCTCAGCGACAGCCAGCGCTCCGAGGCGATCGCGCTGTTTCGAGATGCCGTCGCCGACCCTGCGTTCCAGCTGACCGCCCCGAAGGGCTCAGGAGCGCCTGCTCCCAGCTACGTCGTGAGCGGTGTTCCGGTGGTCTTTGCAGGGCTCGCCGAGGAGCTCTCGACCCAGGTGTTCATCCTCCTCGCGGCGGCCTTGGCGGTCATGGTGATCACCCTCGCGCTCGTGTTTCGATCGCCGATCCGACTGCTCCCGCTCGGGATCGCACTCGGGGCGTCGGGGCTCACCTTCGGCTTCCTGGCGCTGATCGGAGGCTCGCTGACCATGGCGTCGATCGCGGTCTTGCCGGTCTTGATCGGCCTTTCGGTCGACTACGCGATCCAGTTCCAGGCACGCTTCGTCGAGGCCGCCCGAGCGGGCTCCTCACCCCCTCGAGCGGCGGTCGAGGCGGCGTCGAAGGGCGCTCCGGTGATCGCGACCGCCGGGTTGGCGACCGCGGCCGGCTTCTGTGTCCTCGTCCTCTCGCCGATTCCGATGGTCCGTGGCTTCGCGTTGCTGCTCGTGCTCGGGATCACGATCTCGTTCGCGCTGGCGCTCACCGTTGGCCTGTCGTCGCTCTCTCTGCTCAGGGCCGGCCATCCGCGACTTGGCGGCGATCGAGCGGACCGGCCCCCCCTCGCCGAGGGGTGGTCGTCCCGAGGGAGGGTCGGCATGGATCGGCCTCCGCGCATTCGGGCATCGCCTCCGGTCGAGGTTCGAACCGCTGTTTGTGGGCGGGTCGCGGGTCGCCGAACGCATCCGAGCCGCGGGCCGGCGTTCGCTCGCCTTCTCGATCGCCGCGCCGGGCAGGGTGCTGCTGATCGCCGCGGCCCTGGCGATCGTCGGCTGGGGCGTCGGCACCCGGATCCCCGTCATCTCCGACATCCGGCAGCTCGTCCCGTCGAGCCTCCCCGCGCTTCACGATGTCGATGAGCTCGAGCGGGCCACGGGGGTGTCGGGACTCACCTACGTCACCGTGACCGCCCCCGACCTCACCGATCCGAAGGTGATCGCGTGGATGCGCGGCTTCGAGCAGCGGGTCCTGCATCGCCATGGATTCAGCGGGGCAGGTGCGTCCTGCAGGTCGCCGCACACTGAGATCTGTCCGGAGATCTCGCTTCCGGACTTCCTTTACGGCGGGCGGCGTGGCCCGCCGACCCGGGCGCGGATCAAGACGACCCTCGGCCTGCTGCCGCCCTACATCTCACAGGCGATCGTGACGACCGATCCCGCGACCGGCAAGCTGGGGAACACCGGCGTGATCACATTCGGGATCCGGGTCATGCCGTTCGATCAGCAAAAGCGGCTGATCGACGACATTCGTGCCCAGACCGACCCGCCCGGCACCGCGCTCGATCCCCCGCCGGGGGTCACCGCGCAGGTCGTCGGGCTGCCCGTGCTCGCCGCAGACGCGAACTCCTCGCTGTCCGGCAGTCGTTACCTGGTCACGATCGCGGGGCTGCTGGCCGTGGCGCTCGTCCTCTTCGCCGTCTACCGCTCGGCCAACCGGGCTCTCGTTCCTTTGATCCCGATCGTGCTCGCGACCGGGTGGTCGTCCCTGGTGCTCTGGGTGGCGGGCGTTCCCCTCAACCCGATGTCCGCCACTCTCGGGGCACTCGTGATCGCGATCGCCACCGAGTTCAGCGTCCTGCTCTCGGCCCGCTACCACGAGGAGCGCACCCGGGGCGGGACGATCGGCGAGGCGCTCCGGCGCGCCTATGCTCGCACCGGCACCGCGGTGCTCGCCTCCGGGATCACAGCGATCGCCGGGTTCGCCGTCCTGGTCCTCAGCGACGTTCGAATGTTGCGCGATTTCGGACTGGTCACCGTGTTCGACCTCGCGGTTGCGCTGGTCGGAGTGCTGGTCGTCCTGCCCGCCGCACTGGTCTGGGCGGAGGGAGGCGCCGACCGCAGGACGGCGCTCGTCTCCCGCATACGCCGGCGCGGACGTCCGGCGGCCGCCGATGCCGGCTGAGGACCCGAAGCGCTCCGGGCCGTCGGGTAGGCGATACGCGACCGTGGTCGGGGTCGCGTTCGCGATCCTGGTGGTTATCGCCACCCTGAACACCATTCGCACCGAGAGCGGGGGAATCCTCGGTCTTACCAAAGGGGACCGCGGCATGCCCCTGCCTGAGTTCGCCGTGCCCAATGCCGTCACCGGCCCGCTCGACAAGGACGCCAACATCTTCCAGGACGACTGCTCGACCTCGCAGAACCCCTGCCCCACGGAAGCGGACCGCACCCCGGCATGCGAGATTCCCCGCAAGGGAGCGATCCGTGTCTGCGACCTGTTCGACCGGCCCCTGGTGCTCTCGTTCTGGTTCACGAAGGGCGCCGACTGCCTGCCGACCCAGGACGTCGTCAACCGGGTCGCCGCACGTTACCGTGGCCGCGTCAACTTCCTGTCGATCAACGTCCGCGATGACCCCCAGACCGTGCGCGACATCGTCGCCCAGCACGGTTGGACGATCCCGGTCGGATACGACCGCGACGGCGCGGTCAGCGATCTCTACCGGGTCGGCGGCTGCCCGACGATCGCTTTCGCCTATCCGGGCGGGATCCTGGCCTTCGCGAAGATCAAGAGCGACACCGACCAGCTCTCCGAGCCGGCGCTCACCGCCGACACCAGACGCCTGCTCCGGGACTCGCGGGCGAGGGATCGCCAGGGCCGCTGATGAGCGGGGAAGAAGGGGGGATGCAGACCGGCCGGGTGAGCCCAGCCCTCAGCGACGAGTTCCCAGGGCTCGGCCTTCGCTACCTCCCGGTCGAGCGGGGCTCGGGGCGAACTCCCAAAGGCGTCAAGGACCGCCTGGCGCGAATGTCGGATCGCTTCTCGGGCCCCCAGGCGATCAATCTGCGCCACCAGCCGATCCCCTGGGCCTACCGGGTCTTCTACAGGCACATCGGGCTCGACCCCGATCAGCAGCCGACCCCGGTCGAGGCGGTCGCGCTGGAGCGCATCAAGCGCGGCGGGTTCGTGAGCCAGAACCTGCTCGACGACGCGCTGACGATCGGGATCATCGAAACCGGCGTGGCGCTGAGGGCCTTCGACGCGGATCGCGTCTCGGGGCCGCTCGGGATCCGCCAGAGCGAACCCGGGGAGCCGCTCGAGGGGCGACCCGGCGATCTGCCGACCGGCACCCTGGTGATCGCCGATGACTCCAGGCCGCTCGCTCTGCTGTTCGGCGCCGTGGGGGCCGGCCGAGGGGTGAACCCCCGAACCAAGCGAACCCTGCTCGCGGCCATTCAGGTCCAGGGAGTGCCCCAGATCGCCGTCGAGGAGGCGGTCTGGCTCGCCGCCGACGTGATGCGCGGTTGACTGAACAACTCTGCCGGGAGCCTCGCCTTGGGCCGGGAATAACTCCGCCGAAAGCCTCGCCTGCGGCTACGTTTTCGGCGGGTTCGGGTGCGTTACGTGACGGCAGGGCGTAGGGAGTGAACCGGGACTTCGTCCCTAGCTCAGGCGGGTGGCCTGCCGAGCGGTTTTGGGCCTGATCCAGGGGTTAGAATGGCGTGGTCGTCGATTGTGAAGGGAGGCCTCGTGCCGGACGAACTTCTGGACATCGAGGCGGCGAGCTCATCGTCGCCGCGGGCCGAGGACCTTGATGCCCTGTTTCGCGATCGAGCGCCGGATCGACTCTCCGAGCGCCGTGCGCGCCACGATCTCCGGGCCCAGATCGGGTTGCTCGAGAAGCGGCTGGGCGAGCTGTTCGCGTCGGCCTTTCCTCAGCACGGAATCGAGTGGTCGGTGGCCGCGGTCGGAGGGCCTCGAGTGCTCGACGTCGCGGATCTCGAGCGAGTGCGCGACGCTCTCGCCTCGAGGCTGAGAGACGCTCAGGCCGAGCTGGGCAGGCGCGGCGAGGCCGAAGAGGCCAATCGGGGCCTGCTCGAGTTGATGGTCGCCGAGCCCCGCCGCTACCGGTGGGTACGGCTGTCCGCTGAGGACGTCGGGGAGAGAGGCTGCCGCCACTGGCATTCCCGCCCTCGTTGGGGCATCCTCGGGATGCTGATGGGCTGGTGGCGGGTCAAGCTGTCATCCGGCTGTCCGTTAGCCGAGGGGCACCCGCCCCCTGAGCAAGAAGCGTCGAAAGCGCCGTCCGCGCTCGCAGGCTGGGCATCCGGCGGCCGCCCGTTCTGAGAAGCCGGCACCCGAGATCCGCGCGCGGCGGGCAGCCGCGGCCGACGAGCGGCCGCCCGCGCCTTGGGGGTCGTTTCCCCTGGTCGAGCTGGTCGTGCTGTGTGGCCTGATCTTGCTGATCGTCGGTCTGGTGGTTCAGAGCGCCCTCGGCGTGACGATGATCGCCGTCGGCCTGGCGCTGGGGGCGCTCGGGGGACTGGAGGTCTCGATTCGCGAGCACTTCGCCGGCTACCGGTCCCACACGACGCTCCTCGCCGGTGCGGTCGGGATCGCGGTCCTGATCGCTCTCGCGACACTGGCCTCGTCGCTGTGGCTGCCGATCGCGATGGCAGTCGCCCTGCTCGTCTCGGCCGTTACGGCTTGGGCGCTGGCTCGAGCTTTTCGCCGTCGCTCGGGTCTCGCGTTCAAGGTGCGCTGACTACAGCCTTCCGACCGCCTTGGCCTCGAGCTCGGCGGCGAGCACGTTGCGCTGGCGCTCAGTGAGTCGTCCGAGCTCGCGATTCTCGTTCAGGGCAAGGGAGGAGAGGAACTTGCGGGCGCGGGTCCGGCCCCAGCGGCGCTGGCTTCGGAGCAGCTCGCCAACGGTCATCGTCTCGACCTCCCAGGGGCAGGTGCGGATCACGTCGACGGCGGCGCGCTCGCCACCGAGAATGCTGCGCTTGAGCGATGCGCGAGCGAGACGGACTCGGTTTGCGTGTGCGAGCGCCTGCATGTGCTGTGGCGCAGGGACGACCGTTGCTGCAGCGGGCATCGTCACTCCTCTCTGAGTGGAATCGGAACTTAGCGGGGTCCGTCTTCTGGGCGCCCCCCGCGGGGACGGGGCCAGAACACCTTCGGAACGAATCAACTCTCCCCGTTCCGATCGCCTCCTGCCCCAGGGTGCGTCCGGCGTTGGCGGAACCTATGCGAGCCGCATCCGGGCCGTCAACTCGGTACCCGCTTTTCGCCGCCCACTCGTTCGCTAAGAGCAACCTTTTCTTGCCTCGCGAACCCTTGTTCGAAATTGGACAAGCGGAAACTACCCACTCAGGGGGATGAGAAGTAGGGACCCGGATCGTCGCCGGGCCACCGGGCAGGCCGCTCGCTGCGGTCAGGCCCGCGGCAGGTCCGGGAAGTCGGCGACCACGCTCTCGATGATCTTCAAGGCGCGGTCGAGGTGGGAGCGCTCGTGGGTCGCCATCAGGCTGGTCCGCAGGAGGGCTCCGCCCGGTGGAACGGCAGGGTGCAGGGCGACGTTCGTGTAGACGCCCGCGTCAAACAGCGCCTTCCAGAGCGTCACCGCCTGCCAATCCTCTCCCACCACCACCGGGACGACCGGCGTGTTCGCGGGCGACCCGTCGGGCAGGCGACCCGGCTCCACGACCCGCAGGCCGAGCTCGGCGAAGCCCCGTCGCAGATAGGCGGAGTTGTCAAGCAGCCTCGCGAACAGTGGCGCGCCCTCGGCGCGGCAGATCCGAACCGCCTCGAGTGCAGCGCCGACCGCCGCCGGAACCGCCGCCGCGGTGAACATGAAGGCGCGCGACGCGACCTTCAGGTACTCGATCACGTCTGCGGGCCCGGCGATGAACCCCCCGCATGAGGCGAGGCTCTTGGAGAAGGTGCCCATCCGCAGGTCGACGCGATCCTCGACCCCGAGCAGCTCGCTGGCGCCGGCCCCGCGTTCCCCCAGCACCCCGACGGCGTGCGCTTCATCGACCATCAGACGGGCGCCGTACCGCTCGCTGAGCTCGAGAACGTCGACCAGGGGGCAGATGTCGCCCTCCATCGAGAACACGCCGTCCACCACAACGAGCATGCCGCCACCGTCCGTGCGTCCGCGCTCCAGCATCCGCTCGAGCTTGTCCATCTGGTTGTGGCGGAAGGGCCGCAGCTTGGCCCCCGAGAGGCGGCAGCCGTCGAGGATCGAGGCGTGGTCGCCGGAATCGCAGATCACAGTGTCGCCCGGCTCGAGGATCGTCCCGATCGTCCCGAGGTTCGCCTGATAGCCGGTCGTGAAGACGAGGGCGTCCTCGGTCTGCATCCACTCGGCGATCTCGCGCTCGAGCTCGACGTGGAGCGGGATCGTCCCGTTCATGAACCGCGACCCGGTCAGCGCCGTCCCGTACCGCTCCAGCGCCTCGCGGGCGGCCCCCTTCACCCTCGGGTCCCCGGTCAGGCCCAGGTAGTTGTTCGACCCGAGCATGATCGTCTCGCGTCCCTCCATCTCCACGATCGGGCCCGCCTCGGACTCGATCAGGCGGAAATAGGGCAGCAGATCGGCGCGCTTGGCCTGGTCGAGCTGCTCCTTGCGATCGTGGGTGCGCGCCTTCTCGAACACGTCGACGGGAGAGGAAATCGCCTCGGCCATGTGCGAAGTGTTCCATGGCCCGGGGCCGGAAGGCGGTCGGAGCATGGACCGATTAGCGTCCGCGCCATGAGCACGGTGCACGTTCGTCCGGTCAGCGGGCCCCGCGACCTGAAGGCGTTCATCAAGTTGCCGTTCCGCCTCCATCGCGATACGCCGTGGGTCCCGCCGCTGATCATGGAGCGCCGTGAGTTCCTGAACCGGGACAAGAACCCGTTCTTCGGCCACGCCGAAGCCGAGTACTTCCTGGCCGAGCGCGGCGGAGAGGTGGTGGGCCGGATCACCGCACAGGTCGACGAGCGCTGGACGGAGCACAACGGCGGCAACGACGGGATGTTCGGGTTCTTCGAGTGCGAGCGCGATCCCGACACGGCGGCCGCCCTCCTGGAGGCCGCTTCAGGGTGGCTTCGCGAGCGAGGTCGCGGGCGGATGCTGGGCCCGATGGACTTCACGATGAACGACGAGTGCGGGCTCCTGATCGACGGATTCGAGCTCGAGCCGATGGTGCTCGAGCCGTGGCATCCACCCCATTACCGCGAGCTGATCGAGGGACTCGGGATGACGAAGGCGATGGACCTCCTGATGTGGAAGCTCGAGCTCGGCAGCCTCAAGAAGGGCGATCGCTTCCACGACTTGATCCATCAGGCCGCCGAGGCCTCGGCGTCGGAGCACGGGGTGGTCGTCCGCAAGATGCGAAAGCGCGACCTCGAAGCCGAGATCAACCGGTTCATGGAGGTCTACAACGCCGCCTGGGATCGCAACTGGGGCTTCGTCCCTGTGACCGAGGAGGAGGTCCGGTTCCAGGCCAAGAACCTGAAGCCGATCCTGGACGAGAACTGGGCGATGATCGCCGAGCGCGAAGGCGAGGTGGTGGGCGCGGCCCTGACCCTCCCGGACGTCAACCAGGTGCTGCGGCGCCTGAACGGGCGCCTGCTGCCGCTCGGGCTGGCTGCGCTTCCTCACCCATCGCCACAGGATCGACCGGGTTCGCGTCTTCGCTCTCGGCGTGAAGCCCGCTTACCAGCACTTCGGGGTTGCGGCGGCGCTCTATGTCCGGCACATCGAGACCGCTGCGAGGGTGCGTCAGAAATGGGGCGAAATGGGCTGGATTCTGGAGGTGAACGAGCCGATGAACCGCGCCATGGAGGGAATGGGCGGCGAGGTCACCAAGAGGTATCGAATCTACGAGCAGCCGCTCGACGGCGCCTGAGCCGAGCGAGTCCGCAAAGAGCGGGAACGAGTCGATTCCAGGGCGCCCCGGCCCTCTCGAACACCGCTGGTCTCGCCTATACACTGGCCCGCATGCCCCAGGACGCGGTGCTCGAGGCCGAAGCGGTGGAGGAGACGGGAGCGGTGGACGACCGCGAGGTCGAGGAGCCGACCCGGCTGCCGGCACCGGCGCGACGTGGCGAGATCGAAGCGTGGAGAGGCGAGGTCAGGGCAGCGGCGATCGCTGCGGCCGGTGGCCTCGTGGCAGGCGCCGCCACCGTGGCGGCGGTTCGCGCGGTGCGATCCGGCACGACAACCCGGCGACAGCGGGGAAGGCGCCTGCTCCGCCGGCGCGATGAGCGATCCAGCGTGATCGCCTCACGCTCCTTCCTGGTCGACGTTCACATCCTCGGCAACGACCGCTAGCCCCGTGACCTCCGGGGGCCGCCCGGCCGCCGAATCGCTAGAGGTCGAGGTTCGCCCGCCGTGGCCGTATCGCCTGCCGAGTGGCGGTGGCGGCGACGCCGTGATGCGCGTCAGCCGGGGAATCGCGGCACGCCTCCTCCACATCGACGGGGCGCCGATCGTGGTTCGCACCTGGCAGCGACGAGACGGCCAAGTCGCCTTCCACGCGTCGCCGGCGGGCGGCGAGCGGCGCGGGCAGCGCGGCGCGGGCGGGCACCGGCTCGAGCTGGCGATCGCCAGGATGCGGTTTGCGCTGGGAGTCGACGACGATTACCGCGAGATCTATGGCGCCTTTCGAGCCGACCCGCTGCTCGGCAGGGCGATCCGGCGCCTTCGCTGGCATCGGCCCCGGCGGCGCCCTTGGGCATGGGAGGCCCTCGCCTGGTCGGTCACCAAGCAGCTGATCGAGTCGTCGCGGGCGGCCGAGATCCAGCGGCGGATGGTCCGGCGGTGGGGCGTGAGCGCCGATCTCGGCGACGCGACGCTGCGCGACGTCCCCACCCCGGAGCTGATCGCCGGCCGTGCACCCGCGGAGCTCGCCGCAATGGACCTCGCGCCGGCTCGCTCCCTGGCGCTGATCCGGGCCGCCCGCGAGGTCGCCCGCCACAGGGTCGACCCGGCCGATCCCTCCGACGATGGCCGCCTGCTGGCGATCCCGGAGATCGGCCCGTGGACGATCCAGTGCCTGGGCCTCTACGGGCGGGGAGAGCCGGACTCACTGCCCGCCGGCGATCTGGGGTACATCAAGCTGATCGGCCACCTGGCCGGCCTCGGACGCCGGGCGACCGTGGAGGAGGTGGAGGAGTTCTTCGCTCCCTATGCCCCGTTTCGCGGCCTCGCCGGCTCGTTCGTCCTTGCCGCGTACCATCGCACCGCCGCCTCGGGGCCGCCGCTGCGCCTGGCCGCCTGAGGGCGACACGCGCTTGCTGCTCTACGGACCGCGGCCGGGAAGGTAATCGTTGGTCAGCACGTCTCCGGGCGAGGGCAGGGCCTTGATCACTCCCTGATCGGCGAAGAACTGGGCGAAGCGGGACCACGCTCGCGGGTCCATGTAACCGAATGGTCGCTTGCCCGCGGTCGAGAGCAACGGGATGGTCTTTCGCACCTCGGCGGCGGTGATCTGGCGGTTCAGGCCGTCGCCCGCCGCGAGGATGGCGCTCGTCGTGGCCGCCGGATCGGCCGCGGCCGCCTGCGTTCCGCGCTGAAGAGCCGCCAGGAAGAGCTCGATCTCGCGGGAGCTGTCCGCGAGTCGATCGGAGTTGGCGACCACCACCAGCTCGTTGTAGGTGGGAATCCCAAGCCTGTCCACCGGGATCACCGTGGGGTCCTTGCCGCGCAGCCTCAGGTCGACGCCCTCGACGTTCAGGAACCCGCCGAGCATCGCATCGGCGCGTCCGGAGAGAATCGCGGGTAGGAGGCCCTGCTGGACGTCGACGGTGTTGACGTCGCCGGAGCTCAACCCGGACCGCGCAAGGATGGTCTTCAGGTAGGCGTCCTGGTAGGGAATGCCCGCGGTGGCGATCGTCTTGCCGCGCAGATCCTTGACGCTGCGGACTCCCGACCCCTTGAGCCAGATCATCGACGTGAGCGGAGTGGGGATGACCGCGGCCACCGCCTTGACCGGCAACCCCTGGTCATGGGCGATCAGGACCTCGGGCTCATAGGAGATCGCCAGATCCGCCCTGCCTGCAGCCACCTCCTTGATCGGGGCCGAGGGATCGGAGGGCGGCTGGAGGTTGACGTCGAGCCCGGCCTGGCGGAAGTAGCCCCGGTCGAGCGCCTCGATGATCCCGGCATGGTCGGGGTTGACGTAGAAGTCGAGCGCCAGGTCGAGCGACTGGGTCTGACCCGACGTGGTGCTCTCCGACTTCTCGCCGCACCCGGCGAGGAGCGCCGCGACGATCACCACCAGCGCCGCGATCGCGGTTCGGGTCGGCGATCCGTGTGGCTTGGTCAAGGCTCCTCCTGGGGTGGTGTTGGTCAACCGGGCCTCCCACGCGGCCCCCACCAGGCGATCCTTCGCTCGAGCGCCTCGAGCAGTGCGAAGAGCAGGATCGCAAGGGCAGAGAGGGCTGCGACCGCGGCGAACGTGCGCGCGGTCTCGAGCTGCGCCGAGGCCTGTTGGATCAGGTGTCCCAGGCCGGAGCTCGAGCCCGCCCACTCACCGAATACGGCTCCGATCACGGCGACGGCGACGGCGATCTTGGCGCCGCTGAAGAAATAGGGGAGGGCGGTCGGGGCCTCGACCCGGCGCAGGATCTGCCAGCGGCTTGCGTCCAAGGTGCGCACCATCTTGACCAGGTCGGGGTCGACAGAGCCCAGTCCATCGAGCGTGTTGACGGTGATCGGAAAGAAGCAGATCAGGGCGATGATCACGAGCTTGGGGCCAATCCCGAATCCGAGCCAGACCACCAGGATCGGCGCGACGACCACGATCGGCACGGTCTGTGATGCGACGAGAAGCGGATAAGCGGCGCGGCGCAGGACGGGGGACACGTGAAGGGCCACGGCGAATGCGACCCCAGCGGCCACCGACAGGGCGAAACCCCCGAGAACCTCCTGCAGGGTCACCCAGCCGTTGTCGGCGAGCAGGGTGCGATCGGTCCACAGCGACCGAGCGACGTCGCTCGGGGCGGGGACGAGGAACGGCTCGATGTGCAGAGCGTTGGCGACCACGTCGAGCCGCGCCGCGGCCTCCCAGACGCCGAGCAGCACGGCGATGACCACGAGCGGCGCCAGCCAGCGTCTCATCGACGCCCTCCGAGCAGCGCGGTCAGGGCGCGTTCGCGGGCGGCTGTGAAGGCGGGCGAGGTGATCGCCTCGAGCCGCGGGAGGGCGCGCGGGGAGGGCGCGTGAAGCTCGGCGACGACCCGCGCCGGCCGGGCCGACAGGACCACCACCCGGTCGGAGAGGTAGAGGGCCTCCTCGACGTCGTGGGAGACAAGGATCGTGGCCCGGGATTCGCCGGCCAGCGCGCCTGCCAGCCACTCCTGCATCTCGGCGCGGGTCAGCGCGTCGAGTGAAGCGAAGGGCTCATCCAGCAGCAGCACCGGCTTGTCGGCCAGCAGGGTCCTGAGAAATGCGATCCGCTGTCGCATCCCGCCGGACAGCTCGAATGGGCGGGCACGCTCGAACCCGGCCAGCCCGAAGCGCGCGAACAGCGGGTGCGCCGCCCGGCGAGCCTCGGCACGCGATGCGCCTCGATTGCGCAGAGCCAGCGCCGCGTTGTCAATCGCCGACAGCCACGGAAGGAGCAGGTCGCGCTGCGGCATGTAGGCGCACCTGGCGAGCCGTTCCGAGGCGCCGGCGGCGCCGGCGACCTCGATCGCGCCCCGGTCGGGCTGGCGCAATCCGCTCACCAGCTCGAGCAGGGTGGACTTGCCGCAGCCCGACGGCCCCACCAGGCCGAGCACCTCGCCCTCGGCCATGGCGAGCGTCAGGTCCTCGATCACGCCGAGCTCGCCGAACGCGTGGGCGACGTGGTTGATCCGGACCGCCGCGGACAGCGGATCGTCGACCGCGTGGCCCTCCCGGCTGCCTGCCGCCTTGCCGGCTGCCCTTCGAACCGAGTGAGGCTCCGCTAGGGGAGCCTCGGAAGTCGATCTCATACTCCCTCCGCGCGCATTACCGCGACAGGTTCTAAGGGTCGGCGCCGGGTGGCTCTGCCGGGGCGCTATCTCAGCCCGCTAGCCCGCGAGCACCCCTGTTCTCAGGCGTAAGTCTACTTGCCGGACTCGACGCTGTGCCCGTCCCGCCGGTCTGTGTCGGGCGCCCTCCCCGAGGACCTGGTCATGCGTCCACCGAACGAGCGCCGCCCGCCACAACGTTCACGAATTCCTCCAGATGACGCGTCGTCCAGCACTCGAAAGCGGCCGTGCAATGGGGCTCGTACGCGGCCATCACGGAATCGCCGTAGTTCCAGTAGAGGCGAGGCTCGGGGTTCAGCCAGAAGGTTCGGCCCGCTCGTTCCGCGACCCTGGCGAAGACCTCCGCGTGGGCTCGCGGCCGTTCGTGCGCGCGTCGCCGAGCACGATCACGGTCGAACGAGGGCCCAGGTCGTCGACGATCTCCTCGAGGAACTCGAGCCACACGCGCCCGTAGTCCGTGTAGCCGGAAACGTCGGCCACGCCACCCTCGCGGCTGATCCGCTCCGAGATGGCGCGGAAGTCGCGCTCGTGCTCGAAGACGTCCGTCACCTCCGAGATCCGCTCGATGAACACGAAGCTCCGCAGCTTTCGAAATGAGTCGTGGAGCGCGTGGAGCACCGAGAGAAAGAAGACGCTCGCCGAGGTGACCGAGGTCGAGACGTCGCACAGCACGTAGATCTCGGGACGGCGCGGGTGCTTCGGCCGGTGCTTGAGCCGCAGCGGCACCCCGCCCGTGTCGAGCGAGGCGCGCATGGTGCGGCGAACGTCGACGATCGCGCCCCGCCGCCGACCGCGCTGCTCGTGCCCGACGGTGGCCAGTCGTCGCTTCAGCTGCGCGACCGCCCGATGAACCGCCGTCAGGTCCTGGCTCGGGCTGGTCGGCAGGGCCCGATCGAGCTCGGCGAGCGGCCTGGAGGGGGGAAGCTTCTGCGTTCGCTCGATCAGAGCGCGCTCGAGCTCGCGCCTCAGGTGTCGCTCGAAGCGGTTGATCTGGTCACGATCGAGGCGGGGTTCGTCCTCGCCGGCGCCGCGCGTCTGGAGCCCCAGGGTGCGTCGAATCCGCTGCACGTCGACCCCGATCACGCCGGAGCCCTCGCCGCGGCGCCCGAAGGCTGCGATCGCAAGGCGCGCCAGGTCGCGCATCTCGCCGTCGCGACCCTCTGCGATCGCCTGTCGGACGGCGTCGCGAAGCTGTTCCAGGTCGAGGCGATCGCCGCCCTCGTAGCGCTGCCCCTCGCTGATCTCGCGGCTCAACGCCTCCGTCTCGGTGGCGCGGAAGAAGTAACGGTCGAACAGCAGCTCGAAGACGCGGCGGTCCTCCTGGGACTTCGCGATCGTCGCGGCGAGTGCCTCACGAAAGTCGTCCTGCTGCTTCCACGGGACCGCCTGAAGCGCCTCGAACGCGTCGAGGATCTCCGAGCTGCCGACCGCCACGCCCTCGCCCCGGAGCTCCTCGCAGAACGCGACCAGGCGAGGCGCCAGACCGGTGGGTGGGCGGCGGATCGGTTCGCTCACCGGGTTCGCCGAGCGCTCATCCCGACGCCTCGGCTCCGATGCTGGGCTCGCCCAGCTTCAACCCGACTCGTTCGGCGACCAGGTCCATGTCTGAGCGGTGCTTGACGATGATGCTCATCGTCTGCTCGAACGCGGTCCGATCGATGTCGTCGGCGCCGAGCAGCAAGAGCGCGCGTGCCCAGTCGATCGACTCCGCGATCGACGGTGGCTTCTTGAGATCGAGCTGGCGAACCATCTGCACGACCTCGACCAGCCGGCGCGCCAATCGCTCGTCGATCTCGGGCGAATGGAGGCGGACGATCTCCATCTCGCGCTCGACCTCGGGATAGTCGAGCCACAGGTACAGACAGCGGCGCTTCAGGGCCTCGGTGAGCTCTCGGGAGTTGTTGGAGGTGAGAACGACGATCGGGTGCGTCCGGGCCTCGATCACCCCCAGCTCGGGGATCGAGATCTGGAAATCCGACAGGACCTCCAAGAGCATCGCCTCGAACTCCTGGTCGGTCTTGTCGATCTCGTCGATCAGCAGGACGACGGGCTCGGTGGCGGCGATGGCCTGAAGAAGCGGCCGAGTCAGCAGGAACTCCTCGCTGAAGATGTCGGCCCAGGCGTCCGCGGACGCCGGACCGTCGCCAGGGGCATCGAGGTCGGAATCGTCCGATTCCGGCCCGGGCGAGGCGCCCGTCCCTCGCTCCGCCTGGATTCGCAGCAGCTGCTTGCGGTAGTTCCACTCATAGAGCGCCTTCGCCTCGTCCAGGCCCTCGTAGCACTGAAGACGGATCAGGGGGCGCTGGGTGGCCCGGGACATGGCCTTGGCGAGCTCGGTCTTGCCGACCCCCGCGGGCCCCTCGACGAGGATCGGCTTGCCGAGCCGCTGAGCGAGATAGGAGACCAGCGCAGCCGGCTCGTCGGCCAGGTAGCCGACCCGTCCGAGGCTCGCTCGGAGATCGGCCACGGAGTCCGGCGCGTCCGGGGCCGCCGGTGCCTCGGGAGCCGGATGTGCGTCTTCGGCCACCCGCCGATGATAATGAGGCCGTGCCGCTCGCCGGGATACTGCCGCAGACGACCGATCCGTACGTGGCCCTGATGGTCGCGGGTTTCGTGATCGGCGTGCTCGGCCACCTGAGCCGCTCCAAGTGGCTGGTCGCGATTGGGATCACGTTGATCTTCCTGGCGGCGCTCGCGTTTCCGTTGGTTCTCAACCTCCAAGGCGACAAGCCGGAGCCTCCGGGGCCGCTGCCGCGTCCCTACTGACCGAGACCTGGGAGGATCACGATCGTGGGGCGCCTCGATCAGCTCGACCTCTCCAAGTCGCTCACCCGCAAAGAGGAGGCCCGCGACCTTGATCGGGCGTGGGAGCGGTTGACCCAGCTGCGGTTGACGCTGGGCGGATTGATCGGAGCGCGTTCGCTCGGGCCGCCCGTATGCGTCGTGTTCGAGGGCTGGGACGCGTCGGGCAAGGGGGGTGCGATCAAGCGCCTCGTGGCCCAGATGGACCCGCGGCACGTCAGGGTGGTCCAGTTCGCGGCTCCGAGCCCGGACGAGAAGCGTCATCACTTCCTGTCGCGGTTCTCCCGGAAGCTTCCAGGGTGGGGCGGGATGGCCGTCTTCGATCGCTCCTGGTACGGGCGGGTGCTGGTCGAGCGGGTCGAAGACCTCGCCACGCGCGAGCAGTGGCTTCGAGCCTACGACGAGATCAACGGCTACGAACGGTCGCTAGTCGCTGAGGGAATGATCCTGATCAAGCTCTGGCTTCACGTATCGGAGGAGGAGCAGCTGGAGCGTTTCGAGCGGCGCCGCGACGACCCGCTGAAGGCCTGGAAGCTGACCGAGGAGGACTGGCGAAACCGTGAGAAGCGCGGTGAGTACGTGGAGGCGATCGAGGACATGTTCGGACGAACGGACCAGCCCTACGCGCCATGGCATCCGATCGAAGCGAACTCGAAGCGCTACGCGAGAGTGAAGGTGATCCGGACTGTGATCGAGCGGATCGAGCAGGGAATGACGCAGTGGGGGATGGAGCCGCCGCCACCGCTCGGCGCCGGCAGGGCGCCTTGACCCGCAGCCCGTAGGTCTCACACCCGCCCCAGGCGTCGCCGGGCGGCTCGCCGCCCGATTCTCAGAGGATCGGCAGGTAGCGCTCGAGCTCCCACGTGGTCACCTGCACGCGGTACTCCTCCCACTCTGAGCGCTTCAGCTCCACGTAGCGCTCGAAGATGTGGTCTCCGAGTGCCTTGCGGACGAGCTCGGAGCCGGCGAGCTCCTCGATCGCCTCCCCGAGCGTCTCGGGGAGCTGCTCGATTCCGCGCGACACCCGCTCGTCGTGGGAGAGCTCGTAGAGGTTTCGCTCCATCGGCTCCGGGCACTCGTACCCCTGCTCGATCCCGTCCAGCCCGGCGTGCAGCATCGCGGCGAACGTCAGATAGGGGTTGCAGGACGGATCGGGCAGCGGAGCTCGCAGCGCGTTGCCTGCTCCTTGCCGGGGTGGTAGACCGGGACCCGGACCAGGGCGGAGCGGTTGCGCTGCGACCACGCGCAGTAGACCGGCGCCTCGTATCCGGAACCAGCCGCTTGTAGCTGTTCACGTTCGGCG
>CAVOME010000006.1:0-370373 GCA_963696945.1 uncultured bacterium
TACTTCCACACGTCCGAACCCGAGCCCAGCGTCTGGCCGCGCCAGGAGGCGCGCAACATCGGGCCCGCGGGGACGAAGATGAACGGGAGCTGCGCGGAGATCGCGCCCATCACGAGCGCGGGCGTCGTCTTGTCGCAGCCGCCGAGCAACACGGCTCCGTCGAACGGATAAGACCGCAGCAGCTCCTCGGTCTCCATCGCGAGCAGATTTCGATAGAGCATCGTCGACGGCTTCTGGAACGGCTCGCTCAACGAGATCGCCGGGACCTCCAGCGGGAACCCGCCCGCCTGCCAGACGCCGCGTTTCACGCTTTCTGCTCGGTCGCGCAGGTGGGTGTGGCACGGGTTGATCTCGCTCCACGTGTTCACCACGGCGATCACGGGCTTGCCGGCGAAGTCCTCGCGGTCGTAGCCCATCTGCAGCGTCCGGGAGCGATGCCCGAACGAACGCAGGTCGTTGACGCCGAACCACCGGTGGCTGCGCATCGGCAACATCGTGTCACGGACGCGCGGGAGCGCTACCACCAGCGCACTCTGGGCTAGCCGCACCCGAAGGTCAGGCGGACACGACCGCCAGAGCGAGGCTGCGGAGAAGCCAGAGCTGCGGGTACCGTGCTGAAGCGGAGCCTCCTCCCCGCTCTCCAGCCACGCCGCGGCCGCCGATGCTCCCCTTCCGGCGGTCGACGCGGGCGCCCAGCCTGACCAGCTGCGCGCACTCATCTTCTAGATCCTCCCTGCAGCGCGAGCCGAGTCCACTCCCCCGGACTCGGCTTCGCCGCTAGGGTCCGCAACTAATGGACGACGCGGAGCTCAAACGCCGCCTGTGGGAAGGCTTCGCCGGGCTGCAGACGCTCCTGGGCGGATCGGCCAAGAACGGCTTCGTGCTCCATCGCGACGGACTGATGGCGTCGGTGGTGCCGAGCGCGCCCGACTCGCCGGCGCTCAATGCCGCGGTCGCGCTCAAACCCGACTCCGCGCTGCACTATCTGGACGAGCTGGAAGTCCGGTACGGCGATGCCGGCATCCGCCGCTGGGCGATCTGGGTCGACGGCAGCGCGCGCGGGGTGACCTCCGAACTCCGGAACGCGGGAATGGCGATCGCGTCCGCGTCCCCAGGGGATGGGCGCAGCGCTGACGGACCTCAGGATCGACCTGACCACCGCGAACCCGAGCCCCAACGCTGACCTGCGCACCGTCGGCCACGTCAACGACCTGGCCTACGGGAACGTCGACAGCCGGCTGGAGCGCACGCTCTCCACCCTTGAGGAGGGCACCTTCCGCGGCTACCGGGCTCACCTCAACGGCGCGCCCGCCGCCGTCGCCCTCGCGCTCGGTCGGCAGGAGCTGGGCGTCTCGTTCGTCGCCACCACACCGAAAGCCCGCCGGCAGGGCCTGGCGACGCAGGTGATGCGGTCGGCGCTCGCCGACGCGCAGCGGTTCGAGCTGACGACTATCACGCTGCAGGCCACAGAACTAGGGGAGACGTCTGTACCAACAGCTGGGTCTAAGACGCCTCTGTCCGATGGAATTGTGGGAACGGCGGCGGTGACGTCCTACGTTAGTTAGGACGGTATGGCGAGTGTTCTTGACCGACCGCGGCAGGACGAGCAGTTCCCCGACGACGACGGACACCCGCCGATGTGGGCGCGGCGAGATCTGAAAAGCCGCCTGATCACCTTCCTCCGGCGGGCGCTCTCGATCTTCCTCGTCGTCCTCGCCACGTGCGCGGGGGCGTTTGCCCCTGGCGGCGTACCACCCAGAGCTCGACGCTGTCGGTGGGCGAGATCCGGATGTCGGTCTCCCCCGGCCACCGCGGCGCGCTCGACGTGTACGTCCCGCTGGTGGACTGGGGCGCCCGGTTCGAGGCGATCCGCGCGCCGCTCCGCGTCCGGGTCGACTTGCAGACCGTCAATCGGGGCGTGGCGACGGGGCTCGCCCAGGGCCAGTCGCTCGACATCGACAAGGTCCGCGCGGAAGCCGAACAAGCGCTCACCACCTACCTCATGCGCTTGATCGCGCTGACGGTCCTCTCCGGCGCGGCACTGGGCCTGCTGGTCGCGTTCGCGATCCGCAGCCGGGTCCCGCGCCTGCGCTGGACGGTGTCCGCGTCGATCATCGTCGCGCTCGGGATCGGCGTCGCGCTGGCGCTGCTCATCCCGCCCCGCGGCGAGATCTCCAACCCGCAGTACTACGCCCACGGCCCGGACATCCCGCGCGCGCTGGAGGCGGTCGAGGCGGCGCAGCGCACGCCGGGCGTGCTGGATCAGGAGCTCGACGCCCAGCTCGTCGGCCTCGCCCGCCTGGTGGTCGATCCCGGACGCCGGCAGAGCCTCACCGGCCAGCCGACGATCACGGTCGCCTCCGACCTGCACAACAACACGGTCGCGCTCGGCGTGCTGGAGCGGGCGACGGGCGACGGGCCGCTGTTCTTCGTCGGCGACCTGACCGACCGCGGTTCACCGATCGAGACGAACCTCGTCCGGCGTGTCGCGCACATGGGCGACCCGTTCGTGTTCGTCTCCGGCAACCACGACTCCGACTACCTCTCACAGGAGCTGGCCAAGGAGGGCGCGATCGTGCTCACCCGCCGCGGCCGGCTGAAGGCGGACGGCACCTATGGGCCGGTCATCAACAAGATCGCGGGCCTGCGCGTGGCGGGCTACGACGACCCGTTCGAGCGCAAGAGCGCCGACTCGTACGCCGACCGCTTCGACAACGCCCCGCAACCGGGCATGCAGGAGACGTTCCTGCAGTGGCTGCGCCCGCTGATCGGCAAGGTCGACGCCGTGATGGTCCACGAGCCGGGGCTGATCACCACCGCCCTGCAGGTGCTCGAGGACGACCCGCCGCAGAGTCCGCTCGTCTTCTTCGTCGGCCACACGCACAAGACCGGGCTCGAGAAGGACCCGGGCGTGACCGTGCTCAACGGCGGCAGCATCGGCGCCGGTGGCACGGGCAATCTGGGCGAGAGCACGGCCCTCAGCCTCGCGCGGTTCGTGTTCACGACCGAGCCCTCCTTCCAGCCGCTGGCGGCCGACCTCGTGTCGATCGACCCGGGCACGGGCAACTCCGAAGCGCGCCGCGAGATCTTGGAGCCGGAAACGACTCGATAGGGTCGGCCCGGTGAACGCCGAGCTGCTCGAGCTGGACCGCACGCGAATCTGGCATCCGTACGGCCCGATGCCCGCCGCCGCGCCTCCGCTGCCGGTGGTGTCGGCGCAGGGGGTGCGGCTGACGCTGGCCGACGGGCGCGGAGCTGGTCGACGGGATGGCGAGCTGGTGGTGCGCGATCCACGGGTACCGGCACCCCGTGATCGACGCGGCGATCAGCGATCAGCTCGGCCGGATGGCGCACGTGATGTTCGGCGGCCTCACGCACGAGCCGGCCATCCGGCTCGCGGAGCGCCTCACCGACTGGACCGGACTCGACCACGTCTTCTTCGCGGACAGCGGCAGCGTCTCGGTCGAGGTGGCGATCAAGCTCGTCCTGCAGTCCTGGCACGGTGAGCGCCGGCAGCTGCTGACCTGGCGCGGCGGCTACCACGGCGACACCTTCGGGGCGATGGCGGTCTGCGACCCGGACGGCGGGATGCACGCGATGTGGCAGGGCTCGCTGGCCGAGCACGTGTTCGCGCCGCTGCCCGAGTGGACGCCGGAGTGGGAAGCCACCGTACGACGCTTGTTCGAGACGCACGAGCTCGCCGGCGTGATCGTGGAGCCGATCGTGCAGGGCGCGGGCGGGATGCGCTTTCACCCGCGCGAGTGCGTGCAGCTTCTGCGCGATCTGTGCGACGAGCACGGCGTGCCGCTGATCCTGGACGAGATCGCGACGGGGTTCGGGCGCACGGGCACGCTGTTCGCGGCGGCCGAGCTGGCCGACGTGCTGTGCCTCGGGAAGGCGCTCACGGGCGGGTACATGACGCTCGCGGCGACGCTGTGCCGGGCGGAACTGGCGGAGCGGATCGACGGGCCGCTGATGCACGGCCCGACGTTCATGGGCAACCCACTGGCGGTCTCGGCCGCGCTCGCGTCCACGGGGTTACTCGAAGACGGCAGCTGGGAGGCTGATGTGGCTCGGATCGAACGCGGATTGCAGGGGCTGGAGGCGGCGCGGGAGCTTCCCGGCGTCAAAGACGTGCGGGTGAAGGGCGCGATCGGCGTGATCCAGCTCGACCACCCGATCGACGGGGTCGCGGCCACCCGGGCGGCGGTCGAGCACGGCGTGTGGCTGCGCCCGTTCCGCGACCTCGTGTACACGATGCCCCCATACGTGACCGACGACGAGGACATCGCGCGCATCTGCGCCGCGGCCGATTGCGGGAGCCGTGGCCGGATGAGGCTCGTCGTGACCGGAACCGACACGGGCGTCGGCAAGACGATCGTGTGCGCCGCGCTCGCCCGCCCGGGCGCCGCCTACGTCAAGCCCGCCCAGACCGGCGATGACGACGACGCGGCGACCGTGGCCAAGCTGTCCGGCGCCGAGGTGTTCACGCTCGCCCGCTACCCCGAGCCGCTCGCGCCGGCCACGGCCGCGCGGCGCGCCGGCCTCCCGCCGGTGACGCCGAAACAGGTGGTCGCGTTCGTGGGCGCGCTCAACCACGACCTCGTGATCATCGAGGGCGCCGGCGGGCTGCTGGTGCGCTTCGACGACGAGGGCGGCACGATCCTGGACGTCGCCGCGTTGCTGAAGGCGCCGATGATCGTCGTCGCCCGCGCGGGGCTCGGCACGCTCAACCACACCGCGCTCACCGTCGAGGCGATCAAGCGCCGCGGCGTGACGTGCCTCGGGATCATGATCGGCTCCTGGCCGCGCGAACCCGATCTGGCCGCGCAGTGCAACCTGGAAGACCTCACCCAGATCGCGCCTGTCCTCGGGAGGAATCCGCGAGGGAGAATTCACGACCATGGAGCCCGAATGATTCTCGACATCGCCCGCGAGCAAGTGTTGGAGCGGGGCGTCGGCCTCGACGAGGCGCAGACGCTCCAGGTGCTCCAGCTCCCGGACGAGCGTGTCGATGACGCGCTCGAGCTCGCGCACGAGGTCCGCATGCGCTGGTGCGGGCCGGAGGTGGAGATCGAGGGGATCGTCTCGATCAAGACGGGCGGCTGCCCGGAGGACTGCCACTTCTGCAGCCAGTCCGGGCGGTTCGAGACGCCGGTGCGCGCGGTGCGGCTGGACATCCCGTCGCTCGTGGAAGCCGCGCGGGAGACGGCGGCGACCGGCGCGACCGAGTTCTGCATCGTGGCGGCGGTCCGGGGGCCGGACAAGCGGCTGATGGAGCAGGTGCGCGAGGGCGTGAAGGCCATCACCTCCAGCGTCGACATCAACGTCGCCTGCTCGCTCGGGATCCTCACGCGCGAGCAGGGCGAAGAGCTGCGCGACCTCGGCGTGCACCGCTACAACCACAACCTCGAGACGGCCCGTTCGCACTTCGGCAACGTCGTCACCACGCACACGTGGGAGGAGCGCTGGGAGACGCTCGAGCTCGTCCGCGAGATGGGCATGGAGGTCTGCTGCGGCGGGATCATCGGCATGGGCGAGTCGTTGGAGCAGCGCGCCGAGCTGGCCGCGCAGTTCGCGGCCATCGACCCGAACGAGGTGCCGCTGAACTTCCTCGATCCGCGGCCGGGCACGCCGTTCGCGTCGTACGAGCCGGTGCCGGCGCTGGATGCGCTGCGGACGATCGCGGCGTTCCGGCTCGCGCTCCCGCGCACGATCCTGCGCTTCGCGGGCGGGCGGGAGCTCACGCTGGGCGACCTCGGCGCGCGGCAGGGCATGGTCGGCGGGATCAACGCCGTGATCGTCGGCAACTACCTGACGACGCTCGGCCGCTCCCCGCAGGAGGACCTCGACCTGCTGGCGGAGCTGAGCATGCCGGTGAAGGAGTTCTCGAAGGCGCTGTGAGCGGGTTCTGCCCCGGGTGCGGGAAGACCGTTGAGGAAGCGGGCCACGAGTCGTGCGTGCGCCCGCTGGACCCGCCGCGCTGGTGCACGACGTGCGGGCGCAAGCTGAAGGTGCAGGTGCTCCCGACGGGCGTGAGGGCCGAATGCGTCCACTGCCCGGCGTAGAGCCGTCGCTGCGGCGCTTCCTGCGCGAGATCGAGTCCGCGCAGGGGCCGACCGTGACGCTGGACGGGCGCGAGGTGCTGCTCCTGTGCTCGAACGACTACCTCGGGCTGGCGGGCGATCCGCGAGTGGCCGAAGCCGCCGCGGAGACCGCGCTGCGCTGGGGCGCCGGGGCCGGCTCATCGCCACTGGTGAGTGGGCACATGAGCATCCACCGTGAGCTCGAGGAGCGGCTGGCGGAGCTGAAGGGCACCGAGGCGTGTGTCCTGTTCGGGTCGGGCTACCTCGCCAACACCGGTGTGGTGGCCGCGCTGGCGACGGACGGCGTGGTCGCGTCGGACGCGCTCAATCACGCCTCGATCATCGACGGCTGCCGGCTCGCGCGAGCGCGGACGCAGGTGTACGCGCACGGGGAGATCCCGGTCGGCGCCGACGTGATCGTCACCGACGCCGTCTTCTCGATGGACGGTGACGTGGCGGATCTGCGCGCGCTGGTGGAGACGGGGGCGCGCGTGATCGTGGACGAGGCGCACGCGACGGGCGTGATCGGGCCGGAGGGTCGCGGGCTCGTGCATCAATTGGGCCTGCAGGAGCACGTGATCACGGTCGGCACGCTGGGGAAGGCGCTGGGCTCGTACGGGGCGTTCGTGTGCTGCTCGCGTGAGGTCGCGGACTACCTGGTGAACCGCGCGCGGACGCTGATCTACTCGACCGCGCTGCCGCCGCCGTCGATCGGGGCGGCGCTCAAGGCGCTCGACCTGATGGATGCGTCGCTCGTGGGCCGGCTCCACGCCAACGCGCGCGTGCTGCGGGAGGCGCTGGGCGTCGAGGTCAGCGACATGCCGATCGTGCCGATCGTGGTGGGTGAGGCCGACGACGCCATGGCGCTGTGCGAGGCCGCCCTGGAGGAAGGCGTGTTCGTCCAGGCCATCCGTCCTCCGACCGTCCCGGACGGGACTTCCCGCTTGCGCGCCGTGGCCACCGCGGCGCATGATCCGGGCGCACTAGCAATGCTCCGTGAGAGCACCATGAGCTATCGTTCTCCCCGAAGGGAAGTAGTCCCGACGGGTGGCGTACGTCAGCACGGCCAATAGGCCCGGCGCCATCGGCCGCAGTGCGGCGGACGAAACCTTCTCCCACTCATGCCTGGAGAAGGACCTTCGTTGTTCGCTGCAACCTCCGCTGACGCACTGAACCTGGACATCAACCTCGCGACGTGGGCCGGCCTCGCGGTGATCATCACCGTGATGGCGATCTTCGACCTCGTCATCTATGCCCGCGGTCACGTGCCCAGCGTGCGCGAGAACACGATCTGGTCGATCGGCTGGATCGCCGTCGCGCTGCTGTTCGGCGCGTTCTTCTGGGCCTGGCAGGGCTCGGAGGCCGGCTCGCAGTTCTACGCCGGTTACCTGCTCGAGCGCTCGCTGTCGCTCGACAACATCTTCGTCTTCGCGGTGATCCTGAGCTACTTCGCCGTGCCGGGATTGCAGGCGCAGGCCAGGGTGCTCGCGTGGGGGATCATGCTCGCGCTCTTCCTGCGCCTGATCTTCATCCTGCTCGGCGCGGCGTTGCTGGACGCGTTCCACATCACGTTCTACTTCTTCGGCCTGCTGCTGCTGTACACGGCCTGGAAGCTGGCCCGGCACGACGACGCCGAGATCGAACCCGAGCACAACCCGGCGCTCAAGTTCATCCGCAAGCACGTGAAGATGACCGACGAGTACGACGGCAAGAAGGTCTTCACGCACGTCGACGGCAAGCGCATCGCGACGCCGCTGCTCGCCGTCTTCGTGGTGATCGCGACGACGGACATCGTCTTCGCGGTCGACTCCATCCCGGCCATCTTCGCCGTCACGCAGGAGTCGTTCATCGTCTTCGCGGCGAACGCGTTCGCGCTGATCGGCCTGCGGGCGCTCTACTTCCTGCTCGTCGGCCTGATGGACAAGTTCATCTACCTGACGCAGGGCCTGGCGTTCATCCTCGCGTTCATCGGCGCGAAGATGCTGCTCGTGGACGTCTGGCACGTCCCGATCTGGCTGTCGCTGGCCGTGATCGTCGCGACGCTGGCGGTCACCGCGCTGCTGTCGATGCGAGCCGATCGGAAGAAGCACGCGTCGGCAGTGTGATCTCGACGTGCTCGTGGGTGCAGGGCGGGCCGGCGGCCACGTGCAAGCGGCGCTTCTCCAGGTTCATCACGACTGACGCGACCGTGACGGTCTGCTCGACCCACGGGTCGTTGTTCGTCGACGTGACGACAGACGCCCTTCGGATGGCCCGTGTGGTCGCGGAGGGCGTCGAGCAAGGGCTGCTGGCGAACGATCTCCAGCCGCTGGTGCGTGGTCGGTGACTCGGTCGCCATCACGTCTGTCCCGGCTTTCGGCGGCTCGATGAAGTGGTTGGTGTGGGCGCCGACCGGTCCTCTGATCACGTTCGCGCCGCCCGGGTTGAGCTCCACGTGGGCCACGTCGCCCGGGGTGGCGACGGTGACGGCGGAGGACGCGGTGACCTTGGCGCTCGTCAGGTGGGCGATCGCCTCGTCCACGGTGGTCGTCTGCTCGAGGAGTTGGCGGAGCAGGAGGTGGATCGGGGTGCCGTCCGTTCCCCCGTCCGCCGTGGTGCGGAGGATGTTCAGGCAGACACCGAGGCCCGCTTGGTTGAGGCCGATCTTGGCGAGGATGCCGGCCTCGGTGAGGGTGGCGAACCAGCCATCGCGGTGCTCGACGATCCAGACGACGGTGGAGGCGCTGAGGTCCGGGTGCCAGTCCCAGTTCTGGGCGAGCAGGCCGCCGGCGCCCTGGACGGAGCACTCGTCGGCGCCGTTGAGGATCTCCGTGCGGGCGTTGATCGCTCTGAGCGAGGTGCGGGTCGACGTTCGCTGCTTGGGCGATGGCGTCGATCTCAGGGTGCGGCGGGAGATCGGGTGGGACGTTCGCGTGGCGCTCGGCGAACATGCGGCGGTAGACGGCGACCGTGTGCTGGACCTGCGGCGCCATGGCTCGCCCGAACGCCGCACCGCGGGCCTGCGCGGTGGCCTCGTCCGAGCGATGGACGGGGAACGTCATGACGTGACGAAGGCTGCCACATCCGCGTGGGTCGCGAACCATACGTCGGCCCGTTCCCTGACCGCGGTGATCAGGTCGTCGAGCAGTTGCATGCGGTAGCCGCGGCCGATCACCTCGGGGTGCATCGTGTAGGTGAGGTGCCGGCGGTCTCGGAGCGCTGACTCGAACTCCTTGAGCCAGGTGTCGAGGAAGGCCTGCGGGCTCGTGAACGCGTCACCTCGTCCCGGCTTCCAGTGCAGGTGCGGCCAGTCGTCGAGGCTCCAGTGGACGGGGAGTTCGAGGAGTCCGTTCTCGAGCGTGTACGGGCGATCGTCGCCCATCAGGCTGCTGTCGTACGTGAAGCCGTGTTGTTGGAGGAGTTCCAACGTTTCGGGCGTGAGTTCCCAGCTCGGCGAGCGGTAGCCGATCGGGGTGGCGATGGGAGCGAGCGCTTCGAAGCCGCGCTCGATCTCTGCTCGCTGGGCGTCGGCGTCGATCGCGTCCGACCGGAGGTGCATGTGGCCGTGGTGGCCGATCTCGTGGCCTGCGTGCGCGATGCGTCTGATCGCGTCGGGGTGGAGCTCGGCGGTGTGGCCGGGGACGTAGAACGTGGCCTTGATGTCGTGCTTGGCGAGGAGTTCGAGGATGCGCGGGAGGCCTCGTGTGATGCCGAAGCGGGCCTCGCTCAGGGTGGAGAGGCGATTCGCGTAGGCAGGGTCTTCGCCCAGCCAGCCGGTCTCCGCGTCCACATCGAAGGTCAGAGAGATTGCCGCCGCTGCGTCGTTCGGCCAATCCGTTCGCATGTTTGGCGGATTCTTGCCGATCAAAGGGGGGAGATGACCGCGATCCTGTTTAAGGAGGCCACACTCGCCGCCGAGCTGCGCGAGATCCTTGATGGTGGCCTCATCCGCTCCCTGTACCAGCCGATCGTCGACCTCGACACGCGCGAGGTGGTCGCGTACGAAGCGCTGGCCCGTGGGCCGGTGGGTTCTGCGTTGGAGCGGCCCGACCTGCTGTTCGAGGCGGCCCGCGCGTGTGGCCTGCTGGCCGAGCTCGAGTGGGCGTGCCGCACCGCCGCGCTGCAGGGCGCGTTGGATGCGCGGTTGCGCAAGACCCTGTTCGTCAACGTCGAGCCCTCGCTGCTGGACGTCGACATGCCGGAAGCGTTGACCGCGCTGTTCGAGCACGCCGCCACGGAGCTCGATGTCGTCGTGGAGCTGACGGAGCGCGCGTTGACCGACAAGCCCGCCGAGATGCTCGCGCGCGTCGAGACGATGCGCAGCCGCGGGCTGATCATGGCGTTGGACGACGTCGGCGCCGACCACCGCTCGCTCGCGCTGATGCCGTTCATCGCCCCCGAGGTCATCAAGCTCGACCTGCGCCTCGTGCAGGACAACCCCTCCCCCGCGATCGCCGCCATCGTCCACGCCGTCAACGCACAGTCCGAGCGCTCCGGCGCCGTGCTGCTGGCCGAGGGCATCGAGACCGAGGAGCAGCTCGCGGTCGCGCAGGCCCTGGGCGCTCGCTTCGGGCAGGGCTGGCTCTTCGGCCGTCCGGGCGAGCTGCCGTTGGACACGGTCGCGTTGCGCGCGCCGATCGCTCCGCGCCTGGTCACGCCTCCCGCCCCGGTTTCGCCCTACGACGCGGTGGCCTCTCGGGTGCGACCGCGGCGCGGCAGCAAGGCACTCCTGCTGGCCATCTCGCGCCACCTGGAGGCGCAGGTCGCCGCGCAGGGCGAGTCCGCGGTCGTCTTCGCGGCCTTCCAGCACGCGCGCCACTTCACGCCGAAGTCGGCCGCGCGCTACGAGGCCCTGGCTGCGTCGGCGGCGTTGGTGGGCGCTCTGGGCGTCGGCCTGTCCGCCGAGCCGGTCCCCGGCGTCCGCGGCGCCGACCTCGACGCCGACGACGCGTTGGCCGGCGAGTGGAACGTGACCGTGATCGCCCCGCACTTCGCGGCGGCCTTCGTCGCGCGCGACCTCGGGGACACCGACGGCCCGGACATGGAGCGGCGCTTCGACTTCTGCCTGACGTACGACCGCGACCTCGCGATCGAAGCCGCGCGCGGCCTGTTGGCACGCATCGCCCCCCGCTAGAGTCGAGGCGGTGAGGCGGGCGATCGCGGTACGCGGCAAGCCGTGAGGGGGAGCGCAGCGGCGCTCGCCGCGCTCGTGCTCGCCCTGGTCGCGCCGACGGCGGCCCGGGCGGCGACCTACGAGGTGCAGCTGTGCGCCGACCCGCAGGCTCCGGGCTTCGTCGCGCGCAGCGACAGCGCGTCCGTGTTCTGCGGTGACGGCGACGTGCCCACCGCGTGGCGAACGAGCCGTTCACCGGTCTCTACGTCGGAGTGAAGGGCGGGGCGACGCGAGGGGCGGCCGCCAACTGGACAGCTGACCGCGCCGAGCGGACACCACGTTCGAGTCGGTCACCGCCCGGTATCGGATGCTCAAGCAGGACCGCAACTACGAGATCACGGTCAAGAACGCGGCCGACCGGCTCCTGGATGCGTGCGGGAGCGGCGACATCTGCAGTGAGGAAGTGACGACGCGCACGTTCGGTCGCACGCAGGCGCTGAAGTTCGAGGTCCGGTGCGATGAGGACACGTGCGGCGACCCGAAGCTGGTGCAGGCTCGCCATCGAGTCGCGCGCGGGCGACGATCGACGACCCGACCGCGCCGGTGATTGCGCCGACGACGCCGTCCTGGCAGCGCACACCCGCGGTGACCGTCTCGGCTACCGATGCCAGCGGCGTGGCGTCGCTCACGTTGAAGAGCGGCGACAAGACGCTCGGGACGGTGGCCCTGGCGTGTGACTACCGCCACCTGCAGCCGTGCCCCGGCACCGGGAGCGCGACGATCACGGCGGACCTGCCGGACGGGACGTACCCGCTCACCGCCCAGGCGACCGACGCGGCCGGGCAGTCATCGTCGGCGCCGTACGGGACGCTGATGCTGGATCGGATCGCGCCGGCATCGCCGACCGGGCTGACCGTCCGGGCGATCGGCAACGGGATGTACGCCTACAGCTGGACGAACCCGGACCAGGGGCAGGCGGCTCCGATCGCGGCCGCGCGACTGTCGGACGGCACCGTCGTGCGGGGCGCGAACCTCCAGCAACTCGAGTCGGCATCGCCGGTCGAGCGCGTCCATCTCGAGGACGCGGCCGGGAACGCCGATCCCGCGACGGCCGTCGGCGTGTCGACCAGCACGCCGCTTCAGCTGAAGCGACCGGTCCTGCAATCGGCGACCGCGCCGAAGATCAAGGTCAGCAGCGCGAAGCGACAGGGCACGCGGCTGGTCGTCAAGGGCACCGTCGCCAACGCGAGCACGTCCCGAGTCACCGTCACCGTCACGCGCGGGAAGCGCAGCGCGCGCAAGTCAGCGACCCTCTCCAAGGGCCGGTTCACGGTCCGGGTCGCGCTGAGCTCGGCGCTCCGGCGCAAGGGCACCGTCACCTTGACCGTGCGCAACGGCACGGCCAAAGCGACGAAGCGGCTGCGCTTCTAAACGGAGACGGCGACACCCGTGAGCTCGGAAGCCGGGACGGGCTTGCCGAACAGGAACCCCTGGCCGAGCCGGCAGCCCAACGCGCGCAGCTCGTCGGCGACCTCTTCGGTCTCGATGCCCTCGGGCACCAGCACCAATCCCAAGGACTCGCCCATGGCCACGATGGCCTGCAGCAGCGCGCTGTCCTCGCACGCGTGCCGGGTGAAGGAGCGGTCGATCTTCAAAACGTCCATCGGGAACCGGCGCAGGTAGTCCAAGGACGAGTAGCCGGTGCCGAAGTCGTCGATCGCGAGCCGGATGCCCAGCTTCCGCAGCGCCTGCAGGCGCTCGGCCTCCGCGTCACCCACCAAGCAGGACTCGGTGACTTCGAGGACCAGCCGGGAGGAGACGAAGCCGCTGTCACGCAGGGCGCTCGCGACCTCCTCGACGAAGCCTTCCTGCTCGAGCTGCGGACCGGCGACGTTGACGGACAGGTATGGCGCGCCGGCCCAGACGGTCGCCTGCTTGCACGCCTCGCGCAGGACCCAGCGACCGAGCGGGACGATCAGCCCGGTCTCCTCGGCGAGCGGGATGAACTCGCCGGGGCCGAGCAGCCCGCGGGTGGGATGCTGCCAGCGCACCAGCGCCTCGAAGCCGGCGGTGCGGCCGAGATCGAGGTCGACGATCGGCTGGTAGTGCAGGACCAGCTCCTCGTTCTCGATCGCCCGCTCGAGCTGCTCGCGACGATCCAGCCGCGCCAGGGCGTGCACGTGCATGTCGGCGGTGTAGACGGCGAACTTGTTGGTCCCGCTGCCCTTCGCGGCGTACATCGCGAGGTCGGCGTTGCGCAGCAGGTCGGAGCCGGAATCCGTGGTGGCGATGCCGATCGAGGCGCGCAGATGCAGGCGCTTGCCCTCCAACATCACGGGCGCGGCGAGCACGCCGAACAACCGCTCCACGAGTGCGTCGGGATCGTCGGCGCCGAGCGCCAGCACGGCGAACTCGTCGCCGCCCAGCCGGGCGACGGTGTCCGAGGCGCGCAGCGCATGACGCAGGCGCTCGCCGCAGATCTGGAGCAGACGGTCGCCCGCGGCGTGGCCCAAGGAATCATTGACCTGCTTGAAGTCGTCCAGGTCGAGGAACGCGACGATGGCGGGCGCTTGCGCTTCGAGCACGTCCGCGATCCGCTGCTCGAGCAGCGCGCGGTTCGGCAGTCCGGTGAGGGAGTCGGTGAAGGCGAGCGCCTGCAGCTCGTCGTCGCGCACGCGACGGCGGCCGGCCCGGTCGAGCAGCGCGAGCAGCGCCGTGAGCCCGAGAACCGCGACGATGAACACGGCGATGGTGCCGATCCAGGAGATCCGGTCCGTGCGCGCGGCCAGTTCGTGGCTCTGCTTGCCGGCGGCGTGCAAGCCGGCGGGAATGGTGTCGAAGTCGACGGCCTCGTCGAGCTCGTCGGCGCGCTCGAAGTCGCGCGCTCGCAGGAGGGCGAACTCCTCCGTGAGCAGCGGCCGGTAGCCGTCGAAGCGCTGCTGGATCTCGAGTGCTCCCGGGGCGCGCTCGGCGACGAGCTGGTCGAGGTCTCGGTCGATGTCGTCGAGCAGCGCCTTGATCTCGGCCTGAACCCGCAACGGCACGAGTGCCTTGGCGTTGGCCTCGGATTCGAGCGCGTCGACGCGGTTGGCCCTGGCCTCGAGCTCGATGAAGACCTCGTAGCGCTTGCGCTGCTCGTCGGAGCGCATGTGCAGGAACGCGATACCGACGGTCGCCGCCAAAGCGACGAGCGCGACAACACCCGCGATCGTGAAGGTACGCCTGCCTTGCATCCTTCAGGGTGGTCGGCGCAAACCCCCCGATCTTTACGAATTCAACACCGACTTGGTGACTTTGCCCATGGCGTTCCGCGGCAGGGCGTCCAGATACCGGACGTCGCGCGGCCGCTTGTGGGGGGTCAGCAAACGCGCCACGTGGTCGGCCAGCTCCTCGGCGGACGGCTGCGGGGCGCCCTCCTCGACCACCACCCAGGCCACGATCCGCTCGCCGAGGTCGTCGTCGGGCTCGCCGGTGACCGCCGACTCGGCCACGGCGGGATGCTCGTTCAGGGCGTTCTCGATCTCACCGGCGCCGATCTTGTAGCCGCCGCTCTTGATCAGGTCGGTCGCGCGCCGGCCCACGATCCGGATGTAGCCGTCCTCGGCCCGCGTGGCGACGTCGCCGGTCGCGAACCACCCGTCACGCAACGCCTCCGCGGTCGCATCCGGCCGGTTCAGGTATTCGAGGAACAGGTTGGGGCCGCGGACCTGGATCTCGCCCACGGTCTCATCGTCCGAGACGTCGAGCGCGTTGCCCGCGTCGTCCACCAACCGCACCGACACGCCCTCCAGCGGCACGCCCACGGTTCCCGGGCGGCGCTCGCCGTCGGCCCGGATCGCCGTGTTCATCAGCGTCTCGCTCATCCCGTAGCGCTCCACCAGCTCCAGCCCGCACGCCGCGCGGATGCGCTCGTGATCCGCGGCCGGCAACGCCGCCGACCCGCTCACCAGCAGCCGCGCGCCCCCCACCGCAGCGGCCAACGCGGCATCCGCCTCGAGGTCCGCCGCCATCCGGTGGTACATGGTGGGCACGCCGAACAGCATCGTCGCGCGTCCGCTCAACGCCTCCGCGGCCGCGGCGCTGGAGAACTTGCCGAGATGCCACGAGCCGCCGCCGAGCCGCAGCGGGCCCAGCGTCCCCAGGATCAGGCCGTGCACGTGGAACAGCGGCAGCGCGTGCGCGACCACGTCCTCGGCCGTCCACGCCCACGCGTCGTACAGCGCGTCCAGGTTCGAGGCCAGCGCGCGGCGCGGCAGGACGACACCCTTCGGCGGCCCGGTGGTGCCCGACGTATACACGACGATCGCCGGCGCTTCGCCGTCCGGTTCCTCCGACGGCCAATCGCCCGCCGCCGAGAGATCGACGTCGTCGAGCACGATCTCCGGCGAGGAGTCGCCCATGATGTGCTCGAGCTCGCGCTCGCCCGCCTTCGGGTTGATCGGCACGATCGGCACGCCGGCGGCCAACGCGCCGACCACGGCCACGACCGTCTCCAGCCGCGTCTCCGCGACCACCGCCACGCGGGCTGCGCCGGAGACCCGCGCGGCCACCGCACCCGCCGCCGAGGCCAGCTGCGCGTACGTCAGGGCGTTCTCGCCCACCCGCACCGCCTCGCGGCCATCGGGCTCAAGCAAACCTGTCAGAAGCACAGCCGAAGTTCTACCCGGTGCAGGTTGGCTCACGCCCGCCGATGACAGGGACAGACCATGCCCGGCACCACCGCCACACCGCGCGCGCTCGTCGTCGACGACGCGGCCGAGAACCGGATGCTCGTCAGCGCCCTGCTGATCCAGCAGGGCTTCCGGGTCGACCAGGCCGCCGACGGGGAAGCCGCCGTCCAGGCCGCGGAGGAGACGCTCCCGGACCTGATCGTCCTCGACATCGGCCTGCCCGACATCGACGGCGTCGAGGTGTGCCGCCGGGTGCGCTCGTTCAGCGACGCACACGTCCTGATGCTCACGGCGCAGGACACCGAGCTCGACAAGGTCGTCGGCTTCGAGGCCGGCGCCGACGACTACGTCACCAAGCCGTTCAGCGTCGCCGAGCTCGTCGGGCGCGTGAAGGCCGTGCTGCGCCGCGCGAACCGCACCCCGCGCGCCGCGCGCCGCACCGAGCCTCGCCCGCCGGTTCGGCTCGCTCACGCTGGACCCGCTCGCCCGCGAAGTCACGCTCGACGGCGCCCCGCTCGACCTCACGCGGATCGAGTTCGACCTCCTGAACACCTTCACCGCCGAGCCCCGCGTCGCGTTCAGCCGCGGCCAGCTGCTCGAGCGGGTGTGGGGCCCCAACTGGTTCGGCGACGATCACCTCGTCGACGTCCACGTCTCCAATCTGCGCCGCAAGCTCGCCGATGACCCCCGCTCTCCGGACTTCGTCTGCACGGTGCGCGGCGTGGGCTACCGGATGGGCGCGGGCCGGTGACGGAACTCAGCTACGCGCTGCCGTCCGCGCTCGAGGACGGCGTCACGGTGTGGGAACCGAACGGCTCCGTCGTCGCGGTCAACGACGCGATGGAGCGGATGCTCGGATTCCCCCGGCAGCTGCTCATCGGCGCCCCGTTCCCGGTCTCGATGCTGCGCGCACCCGGCGGCGGCTCGCTGCCCGCGGAGCAGCTCCCCGCTTGCCGGGTCGAGCGCACGAACGGCCGCGTCGACCAGGAGTACGGCATCGCGCTGCCCGACGGCGACGTCCTCTGGCTCGCGGTCCGCTCCGCGCCGACCGAGGACGGCCTGATCGCATCCGTCTTCACGCCGATCACCGAGGCCGAGGCCAAGGCGCGCTCCGCCACCCGCATCACGACGCTCGTCGACGCGTCCCCGGACCTGGTGCTCGAAGCGCTCGTGGCGAGCGCTCCCGACGGGATCGTCATGGCCGACGCCGACGGTCGGATCGTGCTCATCAACGAGCAGGCCTGCACGCTGATGGAGCTGGGGGTGGAAGCGAGCGAGCTGATGGGGCAGGACTCGATGGTGCTCGGGCGCGCGATGCGGCGCCTGCTCGTCGACCCGGAGCGGGCGATCGCGCACGTGCGTGCGGTGGCCGCCACGAACGCGCCCGTCCGCTTCATCCACTTCGAGTGCAACGACGGGCGCCGCGTCGGCTTCGACTTCGTCCCGCTGCCCGACGGCGGGCGCCTGTGGACCTTCCGCGACGCCACCCACTTCAAGCTCGTCGAGGAGGAGCAGCGCGGCTTTCTCGCGACGATGAGCCACGAGCTCAAGACGCCGCTGTCGGGCATCGCGGGCGCCGCCGAGCTGCTGATCGAGTCCGGGCTGTCCGAGCGCGAGCACGAGCTCGCCGAAGTGATCTCCGACGCCGCCCAATCGCTCACCGGCCTGCTCCGCGACGTGCTCGACGTCTCCCGCGCCGAAGCCGGCCGAGAGGAGGGCGAGGCGTCCGACTACGACCCGCGCCGTCTGCTGACGTCGATCGCCGGCGTGCTGCGCCCCAGCCTGCGCGGCCGCAACCTCGAGCTGCTCGTCGACGTGGACCCGCGCGTGCCCGACGCGCTCCGTGGCGACCCTGCGCGCGTGCGCCAGATCGTCCTCAACCTCGCGTCCAACGCCGTCAAGTACACCGAGGACGGCGTCGCGCGCATCGACGCGGCCGTCGACGCCGGCATGCTCAAGATCACCGTCTCCGACACCGGCCGAGGCATCGCCGAGGAGGACCTCGCGCGGCTGTTCGAGCCGTGGACGCGCACGCACACGCGGGCGTGGGCGGGCACCGGGCTGGGCCTGAGCATCGCCCGCCGCCTCGCCCGCGCGATGGGCGGCGACGTCACCGTCGTCAGCGCGCTCGGCGAGGGCTCGGCGTTCACGCTCGAGCTCCCGCTGGAAGCCGGCCAGGCCACGCCCGAGATGGGCTGCGCGGCCGCCCGCGCACTCGTGGCGAGCAAGGTGCTGGTCGCCGAGGACGACGCCGCCTTGCGCCGGCTGATCGGCCTGCAGCTCGAGCGCCTGGGCGTGAAGACGGTGCTGGTCGAGCACGGTCAGGCCGCCGTGGACGCGGTCCGCCGCGAGTCCTTCGACGCCGTCCTGCTCGACCTGCGCATGCCGGTCATGGGCGGGCTGGAAGCCGCGGCCAAGATCCGCGCGCTCGACGACACGGTGCCGATGCTCGCCCTCACCGCCGACACGGCGGCCGAGGACGTCCAGCGGTGCCGCGCCGCGGGCATGGACGGCCATCTGGCCAAGCCGATCTCCCTCCCCGCGTTGCGGACCGAGCTCGACCGTCGCATCACGCCCGTGCTCGACGACAGCGTGCTGGACGAGCTCGCCGACAACCTCGGCGGGCCCGCGCTCGTCGACCAGATGCTGGCCGTCTACCAGGGCGCGCTCGCGGGCCGGCTCGAGCGCCTCGCCGCCGCGAGCACGCCGGAGGAGCTGCGGGACGCCGCGCACGCGCTGCGCTCCCCGTCCGCGGCCTTCGGCATCGCGCGCCTCGCCTCCCGCCTGCGCCGCGTCGAGGCCGCTGCCCGCAGGGGGACGATGCCCCCGCTCAAGTGCGTCTACGACACCGCGGCGCAGGCCGACCGCGCGCTCACTACACGGCGACGAGCGACGGCGTAAGCCAGCGCGAGAGCAGCAGCGCGAGCTGCACCGCGTGGTCGGGCGCGGTGAGCATCGTGTAGTGATCGCCGCCGCTCGCGAGCGCCTCGACCGGGTTCGAGTAGTGCCAGCCGAGGTCGCCGTACAGGCTGGCGGTGGGCTGGACGACGGTCACGGGCACGCCCGACGGCTGGTGCGAGGCGATCAGGCGCGCGTTGAACTGGTGGGTGCGGGCGTGCTGGAAGTACCCCTTGCGGAGGATGTCGACGGCGCCGAACCCGAGCTCGGCCAGACGCTCGAGCATCGAGTCGAGTCCGTCCGTGGGGATGAGGTGCGCGCGGCCGCGACGAGCGCAGACGAGCATCGCGTACGAGCGCCGCAGGTCGGCGTCGGAAGGCCTGTGGGCGACGTAGGGCGCCACCGTGTCGAGCAGGAACGTGCGGCGCGGGCGGACGGCCATGCGGGCCGCGAGCGCCTCGGCGATGACGCCGCCGACGCCCCAGCCCACGAGCAGGCGGTCGATGCGCGGGTCCAGCGTGACCCGCAGCCGGTCGGCGAGACCGGTGACGGTCGCGGCCGGGTCGTGTTCCCAGTAGCCGTTGAGGGCCTCCAGCTCGAGCACGCGCAGCCGCGTGCCCGCCGGCAGATGCCGGGCGATGCGGGGCCATGTGAGGGGAGAAACTTCGCCGGGGTGGATCACGCAGAGCTCGGTCACGCCCTGTTAGAGCGTGCTGGCCACGTCCTGATACACGAAGTTCCGAACGTGCTCGTGATACTCCGGCACGTCCATCAGGAACGAGTCGTGGCCCCACGGTGAATCGACCTCGTGGTGGTTCACGTCCACGCCGAGCGCGCGCAGCTGCTCGGCGATGATCACGGAGTGCTCGGTGCCGAACCGCCAGTCGGAGCTGAAGGAGACCAGCAGGTAGCGGGTGCTCGGCGGCGCGGGTCGCTCGTCGCCGAACGCGTCGTAGTAGTCCATCACCCGCGACAGGTACAGGTACGTGCCGGGGTCGAAGCGCGCGAGGAAGATCTTCGCCTGGTGGTCGAGGTAGTGCTCGACCTCGAAGTCCGAGTGCAGCGTCATGTCCGCGTCCGGCACCCGCCGGGCGCGCTGGAACTTGCGCTCCATCCCCTCTTCGGAGAGGTAGGTGATGTGCGCCATCATGCGCGCGACGTCCATCGCGTCGTGGGTGAGGATGGCGTGGCGGGCGACCTTGCTGAACGCGATGTTCTGGGCGGTGAGCTTCGCCGACGCGCACACCAGCACGGCGCGCTCGATCTCGTCCGGGAAGTCGAGCGACCACTGCAGGATCTGCATCCCGCCGAGCGAGCCGCCGACGGCCAGCGCGACCCGCTCGATCCCGAGCTCACGCAGCAACGTGCGGTGCACCTCGGCGAGGTCGCGCATGGTGAACAGCGGGAAGTCCGTGCCGTACGGCTCGCCGGTGGCGGGGTTGATCGAGCTCGGTCCCGTCGTGCCCTTGCAGCCGCCGAGCAGGTTGGCGCAGATGACGTGGAACCGGTCGGTGTCGATCACCTTGCCCGGGCCGATCAGCGTGTCCCACCAGTCCGCGGCCTCCGCGTCCCCGGTCAGGGCGTGGCAGACGTACGCGACCGGGTGCGACGGGTCGCCGTAGCGGGCGTAGGCGATCTCGAGCGGTGCGAGGTGCGCACCGGACTCGAGCCCCAGGCCCTCCGGGAGGGTGAGCGTCTCAACCACGGGTGCGCCTGGAGGAGATGACGCCGGTGTCGAAGCCGGCGAGGTGCAGGCCGCCGTTGAAGCGGGCGTGCTCGATCTTCACGCAGCGGTTGGAGACCACGTCGAGGCCGGCATCGTCGGCGATCTGCGCCGCCTCGTCCGAGTGCAGCCCGAGCTGCATCCAGAACGCCTTCGCTCCGGCTTCGACCGCCTCGCGCGCGACGCCCGGGAGCTGATCGGCGCGGCGGAAGACGTCGACGATGTCCGGCTCGCCCGGGAGGTCCTTGAGCGACGGATAGCACTGGGCGCCGAGGATCGTCTCCTCGTTGGGCGTGACCGGCCAGACCTCGTAGCTCGCGCTCGACGAGAGCAGGTAGGTCAGGACGAAGTTGCTCGCGCGGGCGGGATTGGCGGAGGCGCCGACGACGGCGATCGTCTTCGCGCGGCGCAGGATGGCGAGCCGCTCGCCGGCGGTGGTGGTGATCATCCGAGCGCCCGATCGAGGTCGAAGATGATGTCGTCGGGATCTTCGATGCCGACGCTGATGCGGACGAGCTCCGGCAGCACCCCCGCGGCTTCCAACGCCTCGGTCGAGAGCTGACGGTGTGTGGTGGAGCCGGGGTGGATGACGAGCGTGCGCGTGTCGCCGACGTTGGCCAGGTGCGAGCACAGCTCGACGCGGCCGATGAACGCCTCGCCCGCTTCGCGCCCGCCCTCGCAGCCGAAGGAGAACACGGCGCCCGGGCCCTTCGGCAGGTACTTGCGCGCCAGCGCGTGGTTCGGATCGTCCGGGAGGCCGCCGTAGCGGACCCACGACACGCGCGGATCCTGCTGCAGCCACTCGGCGACCTGCTGCGCGTTGGCCACGTGCGCGTCCATGCGGAGCGGCAGCGTCTCCATGCCCTGCAGGATCAGGAACGCGTTGAACGGGGAGAGCACGCCGCCGAGGTTGCGCAGCCCTTCGACGCGGAGCTTGGTGGCGAAGCCGTACTCGCCGAAGTTGTCCCAGAAGCGCAGGTTGCCGTACGTGGCGACGGGCTCGGTCATCACGGGGAAGTTGCCGTTGTCCCACGGGAACCGGCCGGAGTCGACGATCGCGCCGGCGATCGACGTGCCGTGACCGCCGAGGTACTTGGTGGCGCTGTGGATGACGATGTCGGCGCCGTGGTCGAGCGGGCGGCACAGGTACGGGCTCGCGAGCGTGGAGTCCACGACCAGCGGGAGCCCGGCCTCGTGGGCGACGTCGGCGAGCGCTTCGAGGTCCGCGATCGTGCCCGCCGGGTTGGCGATGATCTCGGTGTAGAGCAGCTTCGTGCGGCCGGGGATGATCGCGGCCTTGAACGCCTCGGGATCGTCGGGGGCGACGAACGTCGTCTCGATGTTCAGGCGCCGCAGCGTGACGTTCAGCAGCGTGAACGTGCCGCCGTAGAGCGCGCTGGACGCGACCACGTGGTCACCCGCATCGCACAGCTGCGTGAACAGCAGCGTCTCCGCGGCTTGGCCGCTACTCGTCGCCACCGCGCCGATCCCGCCCTCGAGGCTCGCGATCCGCTCCTCGAACGCGGCGACCGTCGGATTGCCGAGCCGCGAATAGATGTTCCCGTACTTCTGCAGGGCGAACAGGTCAGCCGCGTCCGCCGTGTCCTCGAACACGAACGATGTCGTCTGGTAGATGGGGACAGCGCGCGCCCCGGTGGTCGGGTCAGGCCGTGCGCCGGCGTGGATCGCGCGGGTGCGCATGCCCCAATCCCGGTCTGCGGGGTCGCTCATGCCACAGAAAATACCGGTCGCCCGCGGAGCTTAGGTCAGCGCGGCAACAAAAGGCGTTGGCAGACGTATTGCACATTTCTCAACCACTTTTTCCGGTGCGTCGAGCTATTGCGCTATAAGCCACTTCGCGGTGTGTGCGGACCGCGCCAGTGAAGTAACGCGAAGCTGGCCAGGGGTATAGCTTGCGCTCAGTTAGGCACGACTGGCGGGGGAGAGTGAGAGGACGGCTGGCATCACCAGTCCGCGGTGTGACGCCCGCGACGCTCCCTGCGAGACCAAGCTGTGCACCACGGAAGCGAACAGCGGGGAAACGATGAGAAGACGGACGGGGTTGGCGGCGGTTCTGATGGCGGTGATGGCGGCGAGCGGCGCGCCGACCGCGATGGCGCAGCAGCCGCCGGTCCCTGCGGGCTGCTCGGCGAGTGAGCTCGACCTGGGCATCTTGGCGCAGCCCAACATCGCGCGGCAGGGCGACCTCATCAATTTCTACCTCCCGCTGGACAACGTCGGCGAACTGGCGTGCAACGTCAAGAACGTCAACGTGACGTTGGACCTGCCCAGTCGCCGGGGCACGCTGGCCGGAGCGCCGACTTCGGTGTTCATCGATCCGGAGATCGAGGCCCAGCGGCCGCGCAGGATCCTCGGGCCGTTTCCCTACACCGTCAACGTCGACCCCGACGTGTCGCTGCTGGTGGCCCAGACGCAGATCCGCGGCGCAGAACTCCAGGACAGAGCGCGCCGCCCGGTCAACATCGACAAGGGCGTTGGCGTGATCGTGTTCACGCCGTCGATCACGATCGACAAGGTGGGCTCGATGACCGGCCCGGCCCCCGCGCCCCAGACCGTGACCTACACCTTCTACGTCCGCAACGGCAGCGACCAGCGGATCGAACCGGAACTGACCGCCCTGTCGAACGTGTCGGTCACCGACGACAAGTGCGGCAATCCGGCGTACGTCAGCGGCGACACCAACGGCAACAGCAAGCTCGAGATCTCGGAGACGTGGGCCTTCCAGTGCACGTTGACGCACCCCGCGCCGGGCACCTACACCAACGTGGCGGTCGCCAACGGCCAGAACGTCCTGTACAACCGGCCGGTGCCCGTGGTGAGCCCGCCCGACAACTGGACGGTCGTGCTGACCCCGCCCGCGCCGCCTGCTCCGCCCGCCCCGCCCGTTCCGCAGAGCACCGTGAAGCCGGTCAACGCGGCGCAGGCGCCGTGTGACATCGCGTCACCGACCGGGCTGAACGTCCGGGCCGGCGAGACCACGACGATCCGCGTGAAGGTGCGCAACGTCGATGCCGGCACGGAAGCCCGGATCACGCTTCCGGGCGGCAAGGTGCTCAAGGCCAAGGTGAACTCGGCCGGTACGGCGACGTTCAAGGTGCGGCCGACCAAGTCGGGCCGCGCGGCCATCCGCGTCGCGGCCTGCGGTGACGTGGCGCGCTTCACCGTCAAGCCGGCCCGGCAGGTCCAGACGCGGCGGGTGCCGCGGGTGACCGGCTAGCGTTCAACGCATGCACCGTAAGTTGGTAGGGCTAACGGCCGCGGCGTTCGTCGCGGCCGTTGCCGTCTCCGCCGCCGGGCCCGCTGTGGCTTCCGCCGCGAAGGTCGAGCGCGTCAGCACACTCGGCAAGGAGTCGTTCTTCGCGTACGTGGACAAGGCGGCGATCGCGCGGGCCAAGCCTGACGCCAAGTCCAAACGCGTCGCGAAGCTCACGCTGAAGACGCCGGAGAAGACGGACGACCTCGTGTTCGTGCTCGAGCGCACCGAGGTCGACGACAAGGAGTGGTTGCGGGTGCGGCTGCCCGTGCGGCCGAACGGGACGACCGGCTGGGTGCCGGCCGACGCGCTGAGTGAACTGCAGCCGGTGGAGACGTGGCTGAAGATCTCGACCAAGACGCTCAAGATCACGCTGATCCGGGACGGCAAGCGCGTGTTCAGCGCACCGATCGGGGTCGGCCAGTCCCAGTGGCCCACGCCGAAGGGACAGTTCTACATCCGCGGCCTGTACAAGGGCTACGGCGGGCGCGGCTCGTTCTACGGACCGCTCGCGTACTTCACGAGCGCCACGTCGGATCAGCTCACCGACTGGCCGGGCGGTGGACTCGTCGGCGTGCACGGCACGTCGCAGCCAGGCATCCTCCCGGGCCGCGTCTCACACGGCTGCGTGCGCATGAAGAACGCCGACATCCTCAAGCTCGAGCAGCTGATGGACGTCGGTACCCCCGTGACGATCACCTGACGCCCTGCCGGGGGCGGAAGCGGTTCGCCGGGTCGACGTCTCGTTTGACCCGGCGCAGTCGCTCCAGGTTCGCGCCGTAGTAGCTGCGGGTGGCGTTGGTCAGGTCAGGGTCGGCGTAGTTGGCGTACGCGCCGCTGCCGTACGGAGCGATCCGGCTGCGCGCGCTCTTGACCCGCCGGCGGGCGGTCGGAATCGCGGCGTAGGAGAGCACCTGGACGCTGAAGCGGGCGCGGCGATGGGGGAACGCCGTGTCGTCGCGGCCGGGGCGGTTGATCGCGCCGCCGTACGCGTCGAGGATCAGCGTCGCGCCGGTGTCGGCGGCGGCCAGGAACGCCTGGCGGCCGTTTGCGCTCAACCGCTTGGTGACGTAGATCGAGCTCGCCGCGAAGGCCGAGCGCGGCGGGCTGTCGTCGCCGGCCCACCGGCGCTGGACGGTGAGGTAGTCCGCGCTCCCGACCGTGGGTGTGCCGCCGAGCGGGCGGATGAGGCGGCTCAGCGCGTTCGCGCTGCCGAGGTACTGGCCGAACGCGGTCGCGCCGTCGCTCGTGAGCGTGAGGATCGCGGTGAGGTCCGACGGTGCTTTCGGAGCGAAGGCGTCCCAGCGCGCCAGCGCCTCGTCGCGGGCCGCACGCGAGTAGCTGATGCGGAAGAACGCGGCGGTGCTCACCCTGCGGGTGCGCAGCCGCACGGCCGTGACGATGGCGAAGCTCCCGCCGCCGCCGCGCAGCGCCCAGAACAGCTCACCGTCGTCGACCCGGCGGCGCCGGCCCTCGGCGTCGACGATGTCGAAGGAGCGCACGCGGTCGCACGTGAGGCCCATCGCCCGGCCGGCCAGGCCCATCCCGCCGCCCAGCACGAGCCCGCCGACGGCGACCGTGGGGCACGACCCGGCGGGGATCGTCACGCCGCGGGCCGCGAGGCGCGAGTACACGTCGCCGAGCCGCGCGCCGGGGCCGAGCGTCGCGATCCCGTCGCCGTAGCGGATCGCGTCCAGCCGGTCGAGATCGACGACCACCGCCGAGTCGCTCGTGCTGTTGCCGCTGTACCCGTGCCCGCCGGAGCGCGCGACGAGCGGCACGTCGTAGCGGTCCGCCCACTGCACGACGGCCCGGACGTCGGCGGTGTCGCGCACCTGCACCACGGCCGGCGGCTTGACGCCGTCCCAGCGCGTGTTGAACACCACGCGCGCGCCGTTGTAGCCGGAGTCGCCGGGCGTGAGCACCCGCCCGCGGACCGCGCCGCGGAGGGCGCGGAGCCGATCCTTCGGCAGCGCCGCGTCGCCGAGCGCCGGGAGCAGCATCGCCGCCGCTCCGCGTGCGATCAGGTCCCGCCGAGTGATCATGCCCACAACCTAAAGGGGCCTGGCCCCTTTATGTTTTGGTGCATGGCGTACCGTCGTTTCGTGGCGCTCGGCGACAGCACGACCGAGGGGCTCATGGACCTCTACCCGGATGGGACGTTCCGCGGCTGGGCGGACCGGCTGGCCGCGCGGCTCGCGCAGGACGAGCCGGACCTGCTGTACGCGAACCTCGCCGTGCGCGGGAAGCTCGCGGCGCAGGTGGCAGAGGAACAGCTCGAGCCGGCGCTCGCGCTCGAGCCCGACCTCGCGAGCGTGCTCTCCGGGCTCAACGACATGCTGCGGCGCAACTGCAGCGTGCTGTCGGTGATCCAGCGGCTCGACTCGATCATCGGGTCGCTGCGCGAGACCGGCGCGGACGTGCTGGCGTTCACGCTGCCCGACCCGGTGCCGATCAACCCGATCGCCAAGGGCGCCGCGCTGCGGCTGCGCAACCTCAACCTCGCCGTGCGTGACCTGGCGGTCAAGCACGGGGCCTACCTCGTCGACCTCGAGGCGCACGCCGTCTCGTCCGATCGCCGCCTGTGGTATCGCGACCGGCTGCACGCGAACGAGCTCGGGCACGAGCGGATCGCGCTCGCCGCCGCCGAGGCGCTCGGACTGGAAGGCGCCGACGCAGGCTGGACGACGCCCTTCGCCGACCCGCTCGACCCGCGCACGCGCGTGTCGCACGCGCTGTGGGCGGGCAAATACCTCGCGCCCTGGGTGGTGCGGCGCCTCCGCGGCGTCTCGTCCGGCGACGGCATCACCGCCAAGCGGCCGAACCTCGAACCGTTGTAGCTATCGACGGTCGATCACGCGCACGGCCTTGCCCTCGCTGCGCGGGATCTCGCCCATCGGGCGCAGCTGGACACGGACCGTGACGCCGACCTGCTCGCGGATGGCGTGCTTGACGCGGGCCGCGAGGTTGGCGCCCTTGCCCTCGCAGTGCAGGGTCAGCTCGTCGAGCTGCCCCGGACGGTCGACGACGAGCTGGTAGTGCGGCGAGACGCCGTGGACGTGCAGCAGGGCCTCTTCGATCTGCGACGGGTAGAGGTTCACGCCGCGGATGATCAGCATGTCGTCGTGGCGGCCGCGGACGGGGCTCATGCGCGCGAACGGGCGGCCGCAGACGCACGGCTCGCGGTTCAGCGACGCGATGTCCCCCGTGCGGTAGCGCAGGAGCGGCATCGCCTCCTTGGTGAGGGTGGTGAACACGAGCTCGCCGTCGGTGCCGTCGGGGAGCGGTGCGCCCGTCTTGGGGTCGACGACCTCGACGAGGAAGTGGTCCTCCATCACGTGCAGGCCGTCGCGGGCCTCGGGGCACTCGGCGGCGACGCCCGGGCCGACGATCTCGGACAGGCCATAGAGGTTGAGGGCCTTCAGCCCGAGCTCGGCTTCGAGCTGGGTGCGCATGGCGTCGGTCCACGGCTCGGCGCCGAACAGCCCGATCTGCAGGTCCAGGTCGTCGGGGCCGAGGCCGGCTTCCCGGAGGGCCTGCGCGATGTGCAGGGCGTAGGAGGGCGTGGAGCACAGCACCTGGCCCTGCAGGTCGCGCAGGAGCAGCGCCTGGCGCGCGGTGACGCCGCCGCTGACCGGGATCGTCAGCGCGCCGATCCGCTCCGCGCCCTGGTGGAAGCCCAGCCCGCCCGTGAAGAGCCCGTAGCCGTAGGCGTTGTGGACGATCATGCCGGGCTGCACGCCCGCCATCGTCATGCAGTACGCCATGACCTGCGACCACATGTTGAGGTCGTGCTGGTTGTAGGCGACGACGGTCGGCTTGCCGCGTGATCCCGATGACGCGTGGATCCGGCGCAGCTCGTCGTGCGGGACGGTCACCAGGCCGAGCGGGTAGTGCTCGCGCAGGTCCTCCTTGACGGTGAACGGGAGGTCTTCGAGCCGCTCCCAGTCGGCCGGGATGCGCGCGCCGAGCGGGGTCCGGCGCACCCGCTCCACGACCCGCTCAATCGCTTCTCTCGTGGGCACGCCAGTTCTCCTCGAGGTTGCGGACCAGCGCGGGACTGAAGTAGCAGACCGCCTGCTCGCGGCAGTACACGGACATGTACTCGCGGAAGACGTCGAGCGGCTCCTGGCCGACGCGGAACGCCTTGCGGTTGGCGACACCGCTGACCGCTCCGGAGCTGGAGAGCGCCGCGGCGCGCGCGGCGATGGCCGCGTCCATCTCCCCCGGCTCGACGATCTCGTCCGCGAGCTCCTCGGGCTGCAACTCGGAGCCCGAGAGGATCGCCTGGCGCGCGCGGCGGTCGCCGACGAAGCGCGGGAGCCGCAGGTTCGCGGCGCCGGGGATGATGCCCTCGTTGCGCGCCGGGAGCGTGAGCCGGGTGCCGCGCTCGCACAGGATGTGGTCCACGCACAGCAGCAGCTGGCAGCCGCCGCCGATCGCGAACGTCTCGGCCGCGGCGATCCACAGCTTGTCGGCCCGGAAGACCTTGTGGACCAGGCCGAGGTCGCGGACCGGGAAGAACAGGTAGGAGATCTGGCCGCGGTAGAGGTGCGTGAGGTTCAGGCCGGCGCCGAAGACGCGGCGGCCGGCGTAGCGCGGATGCTCGACGACGCCGCCGCGGAGCACGCAGATCTCGACCTGGTCGTCGAGCAGCAGGAGGTCGATCGCGCTCTCGAGCGCGCCGAGCGTCGTGTCGTCCTCGGCGTTGAGATGGCGCGGGTTGCGGAGCTCCACCGTGCCGACGTTGCCGGTGCGCTGCACGTGGGCCTGGCCGAGGTCGAGTGCGCCCGTCTCGCGGAAGCGGTTGATCTGGTGGATGGCGAGCGGCGTGGGCGCCAGCATCGTCTCGATCAGGTGCCGGCCGGTGTCGGGCTCCGCGAGCACGTCGGCGAGGAACGCACCCTGCGCGATCTCCAGGCCCGCTTTGCCCGAGAGCGGCTTGTCGGCCTCGTCCGCGATCTCCTCAGGGGTCGGCAGACCGGGTGCCGCGTACACCAGATCCTCCGCGCGGACGGGCTTCGTGAGCCCTTCGGTGACGTCGAGATAGAACGCGCGCGCCTCCATGAGCAAGAATCTACGCCCAAATGGCCTTGACGAACGAAGAGGCGCACGCCCTCTCCCGCAAGCGCGGTACCTCGTGGGTGTACGAGACCGCGCGTTTCGTGCTCACCCCGATCGCCGCCGTGTGGTACCGCTTCAAGGTCACCGGCCGCGAGTACGTCCCGCCCGAGGGACCCGTGATCATCGCGCCCAACCACAAGAGCTTCTACGACTCGTTCTTCATCGGGCTCGCCACCACGCGGCATCTGCACTTCATGGCGAAGACCGAGCTCTTCGAAGGCAAGAAGACGGCGCGGCTGCTGAGCGGGCTGGGCGCGTTCCCGGTCCGGCGGGGCACCGCCGACCCCGCCGCGCTGGAGACCGCGCGGCTGCACCTGGAGAAGGGGCGCGTGCTGGCGATGTTCCCCGAGGGGACGCGCCATCGCGATCCCGAGACGCTGAGGGAGCCTCGCCGCGGCGTCGGCCGGCTCGCGATCGAGGCGGGCGCGCCGATCGTGCCGTGCGCGATCACCGGCACGGACAAGCTGTTCGCCGGGGGCTGGTTCCCGAAGCCGGTGAAGGTGCAGGTCTCCTTCGCCCCCGCGATCTCCCCGGCGGAGTTGGAGGCCACGCCGGAGGCGGCGCAGGACCTGATCGAGAACCAGGTCTGGCCCGAGGTCGAGCGCGAGTTCAAGCGCCTGCGCGCGAACCCCGGCCTGATCGCCGCGATCCTGGCCGGCCTCGGCGCCGCGGGCGGCGGCATCGCCTACCAGCAGCAACAGCACAAGAAGAAGCGCCGGATCCCGCTCCCGCCGAAGCCGAAGCTGCCCCGGCGCAAGAAGAAGAACCCGTTCAAAAACGTTCGACGCTGACCCGCCCGCCGGCGCGCGACCACGTGCCGACGGCGACCCCGTCCTCGAGCACGACGGCCCGCAGGATGCCGCCGCCCGGGTGGACGCGCTTGGCGTGCTCGGGCGGAACCGTGGGGGTGCGGTCGCGCCAGCCGAGCAGGAGCTCGTCGAAGGCCGGGATGAGCACGTCGGGGACAGGCCCGGCGTCGAGCTCGGCGGCGATCGGCGGACGGCAGTCGCGCAGCGGGAGCCCGGACCAGTAGGCGAGGTCGCGCCGGTCGGCGCCCGCGTGGCACGCGTAGTAGCGCCGCGCGAGCTCGTCGAGGGACGCGTCGCGATCGGGCGCGGGTGGGAGGTGGAGGGGGACGTAGATCCGGTCGGGCGTCATCGCGAGGCGCCCGGCGATCGCGGCGCGGTGCAGCGCGTGCGGGAGCGCCTGGCCGGGCAGGTCGAACTGCGCGGCGAGCTCGGCGCGGGTGGCGGGGAGCGCGGCGACGAGCGCGTCCGTGTGGTCCTCGGTCACGCCGAGCTGCGCGAGCCGCCGCGTGTTCGCGGTGACCATGCGGGGGGCGAACAGCGGGTGCAGCCACGTGAGGTCGTCGGCGTCGACGAGGTGCAGCGTGGAGCGCATGAGCCACGTGACGAGGAGGCCGTCGCGGAACTCGCCGCCGCGCGCGTGCAGCGCGTACGGGACGCTCGCCGCGTCCTGGGCCTGCACGGCGAGCAGGTGCCGCACCACATCTCCTCCAGGCGCATGCAGCCACTGCCCCCGCGCCCGGGCGCGGGCGATTTCACGCACCTTCAGCCGTGCTCGTCGGGGGCGGCCACGACCCGATCGTACGCTGGAAGCACTCATGAATGACTTCGAGGTGCTCGCACACGCCATCGACCTGGACGGCCGTACCGTGGTGGACATCGGCTGCGGCGATGGTGCCTTCGTCCGCGCACTGCGCGAAGCGGGGGCCGACGCGATCGGCGTCGACATCGACGTCCAGCCCGCCCACCGCAAGGATCCGGAGGGTCGCTACCTGAAGGGCGGCGCGGAGAAGCTGCCGCTCCGCGACCAGTCGGTCGACGTGGCCACGATGATGCGCAGCCTGCATCACGTGCCGGACCCGCGCAGCGCGTTCCCGGAGCTCGCGCGCGTCGTGCGCGAACTGGTCTACATCGCCGAGCCGCTGCCCGCCGGTGAGTTCTTCGAGCTGCTGCGGCCCGTCGACGACGAGACCGAGGTGCGCGCGAAGGCGCAGGAGGCGATCAAGACGAGCGGCTTCGAGCTGCTCAAGACGATCGAGTACGACGTCCTGGTGCCGCTGCGCCGGCTCGAGGAGCTGCGCGACCGGGTGCTCGCCGCCGACCCCACCCGCGAGGATCGCTGGGCCGCCGTGGAGCACCAGCTGGCCGGGCGCTTCAAGCCGGGCGAGTTCCCGATCCCGATGCGCGTGGACATCCTCAAACCGCAGCGCTGAGGAGTCCGCCTCGTCGAGCTCCGCGGACGCCCCGACGGCAGCTGGTCCGAAGCGGATTTCCCGGAACTCCGAACCTAAAGGGCCTGGCCCTTTTATCTACCAGCCCATGAAGTGCAGCGGCTGGTCGCGGAGGAGGGCCTTCGGGTTGAGTTCGCCGCGGTCCAGTTCGTCGCGGATGGCGTGCTCCTCGCCGTCGAGGAGACGGTCCACGATGCGACGGTCTTCGGTGCCCGGCAGGACGGTCTGAGCGACGCCGCAGACCAGTTCGTCCTTGCCGACACGCTCGCGGAGCGTGCGGGCGATGCCGGCGATGACCGCCGCACGCTCCGGAGAGCAGCCCGTGAGCCGGCGCGTGTCATCGAGACTGCCCCAGACCAGCCGGGAGATCGTGCGCTCGTCCTCGCTGGCCGCCGCGTAGTCCTGCGCCGCCTCCAGCACGACGTCGGCCTTGCCCTGCTCGATCATCGAGCGCGAGCCGGACTTGAGCATGATGACCGTGTCGCCCATCTCGAACGGCACGTTGTGCGGGTAGCCCCGATCGCCGTCCAAGAGCCAGATCTTCGCCTCAGTCGGCCGTGAGCCCGGCGGCCAGCAACGCGTCCACGATGCCCTGCGCCGTGGCCGCGGGAGCGCCCAGCTCCACGATCGTCGCGACCACTTTCTCGGGGCTTTCGCGCCTGAACCAACCCATCACTCGCCTCCTTGCTCATGAGAACGCGATGAGGGTACCGGTCGGATTCAGGGGCGTCTAGCCATGCGCGCGACGGCTTCGTCGTCGTGCGCGGAGTGCTTGCCGGCCTCGACCCAGGCGAGGCGGGTGGTGAGGGCGGAGACCAGGCACAGGACGCTCGGGAGGTCGCCGCCGCGGCGCAGCAGGCGGAGCGCGATGCTGAAGCGCGCGGCCCAGTTGGAGACCTTGTGCATGCGGTGCTCGTGCAGCGGCTTGGACAGGTCGCCGATGTGGCGGTCGTTGAGCGCGGAGAGGACGAGCTTGGAGCCCATCGCGATCAGCTCGATCTGGCCGAGGGCTTCGCGGGCTGGGCCGCGGCGCTGGAACAGGCGGTTCGCGGCCGCGCCCGAAGCGGTGGCGGTGCAGACGAAGATCGGCGCCAGCAGCACGCGCGAACGCGCCCACAGCGGCGTCGCGGTCGCGGCCAGCAGCGCGCCGGTGTAGGACCCGAGGTAGGTGCCGAAGAAGGCGGTCACGCCACCGGCGGCCGTGGCCACCCGCGGCTTGCCGAGCAGGTCGGCGGCGACGGCGCCGGACGCGGTCGTGGAGAAGACGACCAGGCACCACGAGCCCATCGACATCGGCGAGCGCGGCTTGAAGATCCGCAGCATGTTGAAGAAGCGCGCGGGGCGGCCGAGATCGGCGATCAGCAGCGCCGGCGCCGGGATCACGGCGCCCAAGCGCGACCTTGCGCGCGAGCGCCGCGGCCTCGTGGTCGCCCACCGAGTCGCAGGCGACGGCCACGAGCGCCGAGCCCGCCGCCAGACCGCCGACGAAGAAGTAGACCGGGACCTCCCACGTCCAGACGGCGGCGTGGATCATCGGGCCCTGGACGGCGACCGGCACCGTCGTCGCCGCCGCGCGCCGCGCGCGCCGCCGCGGCCACCGCGGCGTCGTCGACCTCCCCCGCGTACTTGGTGTCCTTGTCGTAGAGGTACGACCAGCGCGAGTCGCCCCAGCTCTCCTTCGCGAGCGCGACCTTCTCCCCCGCGCGCTCCCACACGCCGGCGGACCCGCGCACGCCCGACGGCGGGCGTGATGTCGCGGCCCTCGGGCGTGATGCCGGCCTCCGCGCGGCGCGTCACGTCCTCGGGCGGCGGGCCCTTGCGGCGACTCACTTTCGCCTCCGGTACGCCGCGGCGAACGAGGCCAGCGCCACGCCGATGGCCACGACCGACGCCGCCACCCCGGTCGCGTTGGCGATCGGGCCGTTCTGCTGGCTCGGCGAGTCCGCCTGGGCGGGCAGGCCGTAGCGCTCGGGCGACTCGGTGAGCAGGAAGAACGCGCCGAGGCCGCCGGCCAGGTCGTCGCCCGGCCCGTCGCCGGCGCCGTACAGGTAGGCGCCCTCGATCCCGCGCTCGGCCAGCGTCGCCACGCGTCCCTTGGCCCGCTCGACCAGCTCGTCGTACGGCCCGAACTGGATCGAGTCGGTCGGGCACGCCTTCGCGCACGCCGGCTCCAGCCCGTCCTCGAGCCGGTCGTAACACAGCGTGCACTTCGCGGCGCGCCCGTCGAACGGGTCGCGATCGATCACGCCGAACGGGCACGAGGGAACGCAGTAGCCGCAGCCGTTGCAGACGTCCGGCTGCACGATCACGGTCTCGAACTCGGTGCGGATCAGCGCGCCCGTCGGGCACGCGTCCAGGCAGCCCGCGTTCGTGCAGTGCTTGCAGACGTCGGACATGAACACCCAGCGGTCCAGCTCCGCGCCCAGCGCCGCCTCGACCAGGTTCAGCGTCGGCTCCGGCGCGTCGGGGATCGTGAGCGTCTCGACGAAGCGCACGTGCCGCCACGTCGAGGCCGACAGCGTGCGCGTGTTGTCGTAGGACGAGCGCCGGGCCTGCGTGCTCGTCGGCGGGCAGGTCGTTCCACTGCTTGCACGCCACCTCGCACGCCTTGCAGCCGATGCAGACCGTGGTGTCGGTGAAGAAGCCCATCGCGCTGGGCCTCGGGGCGCGTGGATCGCGACTTCCATCAGGTCTGGTCCTCGTCCCCGAGCGCGCTGTGCGGCGGTCGTCTGCACGCCGACGTCCGGCTGCGTGATGGGCTGTTCGGCGCCTTCGTGCGTCGTCGATGCCCGCCAGCCGCTCGGTCGTCTCGCCCGTCGCGCCGGCCCGCGCGCACGCTGCAGCGGAACGCCTTGGACTCGTGGATGGTCACGTTCGGGTCGCCGGACATCGCGATCAGGTCGTTGGCGGTGTCGCCGGTCACGCCCTGCTGGGTTGGTCTTGAACGTGCCCCAGTGCCACGGCAGGCACACCTGGTGGATCGTGCGCTCGCCCATCCGCAGCGGCTGGACGCGGTTGGTCACCTTCGCGCGCGCCTCGATCGCGGCCCGCGGCGTCTCGATCACCATCCACTCCCCGTCCTTGATCCCGGCCTCGGCGCGCGAGCACCGGATCGATCTCGGCGAACATCTCCGGCTGCAGCTCGGCCAGCCACGGCAGGTTACGGCTCATCGGCCCGGCCGTGTGGTGCTCGGTCAGCCGGAACGTCGAGGCGACGTGCGGATAGCGATCGTCGTGCTCCTCGATCGAGCGGGTTCTCCGGCCGCACCCAGGTGATCCCGAGCGGGTTCGCGCCGAGCGACGGATAGAGCTCGTTCGGCACCGGCGACTCGAGCGGCTCGTAGTGCGTCGGGATCGGCGCATCGAGCGGCCCGCTCGGCGAGAACAGCGCGCCGCGACCGTCCGGCATCATCATGAACGGGGCGTCGCCGGGGATCGCGTCCATGCCCTCGGCGTCATCCTGGGGCCGGTAGTCGGGGCGCTTGCCGGGCGGGAAGTCCGGCACGTCGTAGCCGGCCCAGGCTTCCTGCTCCTCGTCCCACCAGATCAGCTTCTTGCGCTCCGACCACGGCTTGCCCGTCGGGGTCGGCGGACGCGCGGTTGTAGAGGATGCGGCGGTTCGCCGGCCACGCCCAGCCCCACTCGGGCGAGACGGAGCCGCCGGGCGCGTCGAGGTCGCCCGGGTTGCGCCGCCGGACCTGGTTGACGTTGTCCGCGAAGCAGCCCGAGTAGATCCAGCAGCCCGACGAGGTCGTCCCGTCGCTTGCGCATCTCACCGAAGCCGCTGAGCAGCTTGCCCGTCTTCAGGTCGTAGCCGTTGATCTCCGCGCAGCGACGCTCCTCGGCGTCGTGGAAGTCCCACGTGAGGTTGCGGATCGGCCAGTCCCGCGCCCGCTCGGAGGCCGCGTAGTGCGCCTTGATCCGCACGCCGAGGTCGCCGCATGAAGTCCAGCTCCGAGCGCGCGTCGCCCGGCGGGTCCAGCGCCTTGTCGCGCCACTGCAGCAGCCGCTGCGTGTTGGTGAAGTGGCCTTCCTTCTCCACGTGGCCGGCGGCCGGCATCAGGAACACCTCGGTCTGGATGTCCTCGGTGCCGCACCTCGCCCGCGCGGATCTCCGGCGAGTCCTTCCAGAAGCTCGCGGTCTCGAGGTCGGCCAGGTCGCGCACCACGAGCCACTTCATCTTCGCCAGCGCGCGCCGCTGCAGCCCCGCGTGCTGGGAGCCGACCGCCGGGTTCTGGCCCATCACGAACATGCCCGTCGAGCCCGCCGTCCAGCGCGCGCAGCGTCGTCACGAAGTGCGAGTGGTTGCCGGTGAGCTTGGGCAGATGGCCGAAGCCGTAGTCGTTCTCCGTCGTCGCCGCCTCGCCGAACCAGGCCTTGAGCAGGCTGACGATGTACTCGTCGAAGTGCGACCACCAGCCGCTCTTCTGGCCGCCGGCCTCGACGTAGTCGGCGAGCGTGTAGTCGCCCTCGGTGGCGCGCGGCATCGGCAGGTAGCCGGGCAGCAGGTCGTAGAGCGTCGGGATGTCGCTGGAGCCCTGGATCGAGGCGTGCCCGCGCATGGCCATGACCCCGCCGCCCGGCCGCCCGATGTTGCCGAGCAGCAGCTGCACGATCGAGCCCGGCGCGGATCATCTGCACGCCCGCCGTGTGCTGCGTCCAGCCGACGGCGTAGGCGAGCATCGTCGTGCGCTCGCGGCCCGAGTTGGCGATCAGCGTCTCGGCCATCTCGAGGAACTGCTCCTCCGGGATGCCGCAGATCTTCGACACCATCTCCGGCGTGTAGCGGGAGTAGTGGCGGCGCAGGACCTGCAGGACGCAGCGCGGGTGCTGGAGCGTCGGGTCGTTCGGGCACCTGCTGCAGCGTCTCCCCGGCGCTGCGTGCGGTCGGTGAAGGCCTGCGTGGACTGCGTCTCCGCGTCCGACGACTTGGCCGGCGGCTCCATCCCCTCGAACAGCCACGTCGTGCGGTCGTAGGTGCCCTTCTCGGGGTCGAAGCCGGAGAACAGGCCGTCGAGGTCCTCGGTGTCCTGGAAGTCCTCGCGCACGAGGTGCGGCGCGTTCGTGTAGTTGACGACGTACTCCTCGAAGTACGACTTCGTCTCGATGATGTGGCGGATCAGGCCGCCGAGGAACGCGATGTCCGAGCCCGCCCGGATCGGGATGTGCATGTCGCACGACCGCGCTCGTGCGGCTGAAGTGCGGGTCGACGTGGATCAGCGTGGCGCCGCGCTCACGCGCCTTCATCGCCCAGCGCGAGCCGACGGGATGCGCCTCCATGAGCCCAGACCCCTGGATCCAGATGCAGTCGGCGTTCTGGAAGTCCTGCTGATAGTTGGTCGCCGCTCCGCGGCCGAACGAGGTCCCCAGACCGGGCACCGAGGAGGAGTGTCATATGCGGGCCTGGTTCTCGATCTGCAGCGCGCCGAGGGCGGTGAAGAGCTTCTTGATGAGGTAGTTCTCCTCGTTGTCGAGCGTCGCGCCGCCCAGGTGCGCGAAGCCGAGCGTGCGGTCCACGCGCCGGCCGTGCTCGTCGTGGTCCTGCCAGTGGTCCTCGCGCGCGGCGATCACCCGGTCGGCGATCATGTCCATCGCCGTCTCGAGCTCCAGGTCCTCCCACTCGGTGCCGCCCGGCCGCCGGTAGCGGATCTTCGTCAGCCGCCCGGGCTGCTGGATGAGCTGGCGCGAGGCCGAGCCCTTCGGGCACAGCGTGCCCTGGCTGATCGGCGAGTTCGGGTTGCCCTCGATGTCGACGAGCTCGCCGTCGCGCGTGTAGACGAGCTGGCCGCAGCCGACCGCGCAGTACGGGCAGATCGACTCGGTGACCTTCAGGCCCGCGATCCGCGAGCCCGCCTTGAGCGTGTTCTCGCGACGCCGCGACGGGCCCGAGGCCCCAGTCCATCGCCGCGCCCGACCACGGGCAGGTCGCGCAGCCGCTTGAAGCGGCTTGGGGCGGCTCACTCGCTCTCTCCCTACCCAGGTCTTCCGGGTTGGCGATGAGAACACGCCCTGACGATGAAGCCGAGAGCAGAGCAGGACACCGGCGATCGCGGGTGAGCGGGTGGTCGAAGAGCAGCATCAGCGGGCAGCGCCGAGGATGAGGCAGGCGAACATGAGCTTCATGAGTCCACCGGCTCGTGAAGCGCTGGTCGAGCGGCTCGTAGCTCCTGGTCGAGCGTGCCCCGCAGCACGAGCCGGTACAGCCACCACAGCGATGGGACCAATACGAGCATGCCGAGGCCGACGCTGACCACCAAGGCGGTCAGCGTTGTGTCGCTCGCGGCCGCCTGCGTCGAGCGTGAGCTCGACCGGGCAGCACGTACGGGTCCTGGGCGAGCGCCCAGCCGACCGTCATCGCGCCGACGGCGAGCGCGGCGGCGAAGCGCGCGGGGCCGAACCGGCCGGCGAGCGACGAGGACGATCGTCGCGACGCCCGCCGCGCCGGAGACGAGCACCGCGACCAGCCCGTCGCCGGAGGTGAGCCCGTCGTAGAGCGCGCGGGCGTCCGAGCGCACGACGAACAGGCTGGCGAGCGCGACCACGCCCGGCGACGACGCCCGAGCCGATCGCCCGGACGCGGAACGCGCGCGACCATGTCGGGCAGCTCGGCGCGCTCGCGCGTCGCCGGTCAGGAACACGGCGGCGAGGTGCGCGCCGGTGAGGATGGCGACGATGCCGATCGCGACCGAGGTCGGGTTCAGCCACGAGGTCGATCAGGTCGCCCGCCGCGTTGCCGACCGGCACGCGGCCGGAGGCGATGCCGCCGATCGCGGCGCCGAAGAAGAACGGGATCAGCACGGAGGAGAAGGCGAAGACGGCGCCGAGCACGCGCGCCTCGTTGATCGTCGCCGCCTGGCCGCGCAGCGCGAACGCCATCCCGCGGAAGATCACGCCGAGCGCCGCGAGGAAGAGCGGGATCGAGAGCGTCGACATGAGCGACCCGAACGCGACCGGGAACGCCGTCCAGACCATCACGAGCACGAAGATCAGCCACACGTGGTTGGCCTCCCACACCGGGCTCATCGAGCGCTGGATCATGCCGCGCACGCGCCCGCCGCGCTCCGCGCCGCCCGCGGTGAGGTCCCAGAAGCCGGCGCCGAAGTCGGCGCTGCCGAACACGGCGTAGGCGGTGACGCCGAGGATCACGAGGCCGGCGCAGATCTCAGGCAGCACGTGGTGCTCCCTCGCTCTGGCGAGCTCGGCGCAGGCAGCCAGATGACCGAGCCGAAGAGCAGGACGTAGACGGCGATCAGCGCCGCGTAGGCGAGCTCCAGGTCGTCGGCGGAGGTGACCGCGTCCTCGGTGCGCATGAACTGGTAGACGATCCACGGCTGGCGGCCGACCTCGGTCGTGATCCAGCCCGCGATCAGCGCGACGAGCGACAGCGGCCCGGCGGCGAGCAGCGCGCGGAAGAACCACTTCGACTGCGGGAGCCGGCGTTTGCGCAGCCAGACGACGATGAAGAACGACGCCGAGCGCGGCGAGGCAGGTGCCGATCGCGATCATCGTCTGGAACGGACGTGCGGACGATGTTGACCGGCGGGCGGTCCGCCGGCGGGACGCTGTCGAGCCCGATCACCTCGGCCGTCGGGTTGTGCTTGGCGAGGATCGAGAGCAGGTACGGGATCTCGATGCCGTACCGGACCTCGTTGCGCCCGCTGTCGTAGAAGCCACCGATGTGGAACGCGGCGCCCTCCTCGCGTGCGGTAGAGGCCCTCGAAGGCGGCGAGCTTGACCGGCTGGGACTCGGTCACCGTGCGCGCCGCCCAGTCGCCGACGACGACCTGGATCGGCGCGGCGAGCGCCGCGAACGCGAGCGGGACGACGAGCGCCGTGCGCGTGTAGTGGTCGCGCGTGCCCTTGAGCCAGCGCGCGGGCGTAGTACGGCGGCGACGAGGAAGCCCGGCCACGAGGTAGCCCGCCAGGTACATGTGCACGAGCTCGTGCGGCGACGTGGCCGTTGAGCAGCGCGCTCGAACGGGACCGGGTCGACGACCCGGCCGTCGACGACGTCGAAGCCCTGCGGGTTGTTCATCCAGCCGTTGACGCTGATGACGAAGGCGCTGCCCGTCGCGCCCGTGATGATGATCGGGATGCCGGTGAGGAAGTGCGTCTTGCGCGGGAGCCGGTCCCAGCCGTAGACGTAGATGGCGATGAAGATCGCCTCGAGGAAGAACGAGATGCCCTCGAGCCCGAACGCGACGCCGAACACCTCGCCGAACGTGGCCATGAAGTCCGGCCACAGCAGTCCGAACTCGAACGACAGGATGGTCCCCGTGACGACACCGGTGGCGAAGATGATCAGCGCCACCTTCGACCAGCGCTTGGCCAGCGCCTTGTAGACCGGGTCGCCGGTGCGCAGCCACAGGCCCTCGACGAACAGGAACATCGCCGGGAACGCGATCCCGAAGCAGACGAGCGGGATGTGGACCGCCAGCGACAGCGCCTGCATCTGGCGCGCCGCGACGGCGTCGGGCTGCGGGGCGCCCTCGAGGACGCCCCGGACCTGCTCGGCGGCGAAGACCGTCAGCGTGGCGTCGGCCATCGCCGACGCAATTTACGCTACCCGGCCACCGCCGGCTCGCCGCCGTCGAGCAGCTTGGTCTGTTCGCTGTCCAGTGCCGCGGGGTCCAGCCGCAGGAGCTCCTCCGTGCTGCCGCACGTGCCGCGACTGACGATCAGCTCGTTACCACTCCACGCGAGGTCGCAGTAGTCGCCGGCCACCTCCTGCGCGTCGAGCAGCTCGCCGCTGGGCGCGTGCACCTCGACCTTGCCCGCGTTGATCACGGCGAGCCGGCCGTCGTCGGCGACCGCGAGCGCGTGCAGGTCGCCCTGGGCCAGCGGGACGTCCGGTGGGGACGAGGTCGGCGCCGACGCGGATGAGCTCGTCCTGGCCCGTCGTCCCGGCCTTGCGCCGCAGGGTGTAGAGCCCGTCGTCGCTCCACTCGGGGCGGTAGTAGCGGAAGGCGTCGTCGAAGCGGCAGCGGGGGGCGGTCGACGGCGGGACGACGACGCACAGCGCCCCGCCCGCGTCCAGATCCACCTCGGAGATGACCGCGAACCGGCTGCCGTCGGGCGAGAACGCCGGGCTGACGAACGAGCCTTCGCCCTCGGTGAGCAGCTCCGGTGTGCCGGGCGCGTGCGGGTCCACGGCGACGATCTCGGCGTCGGCGTCGGGGGCCGCGCGGCGCACGTAGGCGAGATGGCCCGTGCGCGGGTCCCACGCCGGGTCGCTGCTGAGCTCGCCGATGGCCCCGCCGACGGCCGACTCGGCCTCGCCCGGGAAGAGCACGAGCACCTGGTTCCCGCGGGCGTACGCGAGCGGCTCCTGACCGGAGTCCGACGGCGCCACGGACGCGCTGGCGACGCTCGGCGTCACCGTCCCGATGCCCTCGCCGCGGTAGTAGGAGATCGTCACGGCGTCACCGTCGGCGATCTCCGTGCCCGCGGGCGGGTCCTGGCGCACGACGCCGGCCGCTCCGGGCGCGGTCTCGGCGGGCAGCGGCGCCTGGCGCGGCGTGAGCCCGGCCTCGCGCAGCTTCTGGCGCGCTTCGGGCACGGTCAGCCCGGTCACCTGCGGGACGGACACCTCGCTCGGGCGGGCGGACAGATAGGCGGCGAACGCGGCGACGACCACGGGCACGACGAGCGCCCAGGCCGGCAGCGCCGCGCGCTGCTGGAAGGTGGCCTCGGCGGTCGCGCCCTGCCCCGCGACGCGCACGGACATGGGCTCGCCGCGGCGCAGCCAGCGGCGCGGGCCGTGCACCTCGAGCCGGGCGACGACCTCCTGGCCGGGGCCGACGTGGACGCACGGGGGCGAAAGCGGAGCAGCCGAGCGGGCCGGCGGCGAGATCGTCGGGGTCGGCCGGCGAGTCGACGCGGCGATACGAGTCGGAGCCGCGCGAGGTGGCGGCGGCGCGCGAGGTCGCGGCGGAGGACGAGGGAGCGCCGTGCGCGGTCGCGGCGGCCGCGATCGTCGCGGTCAGGTCGACCTCGGCGGGGGCGTCGCCGTCGTTGCGGACGCGGACCTCGGCGTGGGCGCGGCGGCGGGCGCGCAGCTGCTCGGGGCGCAGCTCCAGCGAGACGACGGCGTGCGGGGCCACGCGCGACGCGCGCCGGGGCGGAGCCGACGCGGCGGCCGCGGGCGAACGCGACCACGCGCAGCGGCCACTCGGCGGCTTTGAGGTCGGAGTGGGGCGGGACGTGGACGGTGACGTCGGCCTCGCGCTGCTCGCCCGCGGGGACGTGGATGGTGCGCGGGAAGACCTCGGCCCAGCCGGCGGGCATGCCCTCGACGGTCAGCTCGAGGTGCTCGGCGCCCGTGGACTGGTTGTCCACGCGCACGACGAGGCGCGCGTCCGCGGCCGGCTGGACGACGATCTGCGGCGGCCCGGAGTCATACGTGCCTCCAGGCACGCGGAGCGCGACGCCGATGGCGTGCCGATGCCGTCCTGTAGTCCCTTCGCGGAACATCTGGTGCGAGGTTAGGGGCGCTGTCTTAAGCGCTCTGCAAGCGGTTTCATCGGTAGCGTCAAGCGCGTGAGGATTGCACGCGTCGACGTGTTTGGCTACGGGCTGCGCTACGCCCATGGGGAGTACGTGATGTCGGGCGGGCGCAGCGTCGCTTCGCTGGCGAGCACGCTCGTGCGGGTCACGTCCGACAGCGGGCTCGAGGGCTGGGGCGAGACGTGCCCGCTCGGGCCGACCTACCTGGAGGCGCACGCCGACGGCGCGCGGGCCGCGCTGCGAGTGCTCGCACCCGCGCTGCTCGGCGTCGACGCGAGCAATCTGCATGCCGTTCAGGACGCGATGGACGGGGCGCTGCGCGGGCACGCGTACGCCAAGTCCGCCGCTCGACATCGCGTGCTGGGACCTGCTCGGCCAGGCGCTCGGCGTCCCGGTGAGCACGCTGCTCGGCGGCGTGCGCTCGCCCGACTTCCCGCTCTACGTCGCGATCCCGCTCGGCCCGGCGGACGCGATGGTCCAGCACGTCCGCGACCGTCGCGCCGAGGGCGTGCGCCACTTCCAGCTCAAGCTCGGCGCCGATCCGCGCGAGGACGCCGCCCGCGTGCGGGCCGTGCTCGAGGAGGATCTCGACGTCGTGGTCGCCGACGCCAACGGCGGCTGGCGCCTGCAGGACGCCGTGATCGCCGCCCGCGCGCTCGAAGGCCTGGACCGGGTGCTGTTCGAGCAGCCCTGCCCGACGCTGGAGGAGTGCCTCGTGGTCCGCGAACGCACGACGCTGCCAATGGTCCTTGACGAGGTGATCACCGACGTCCAGACCCTGATCCGCGCGTACGGGGCGATGGAGGCGATCAACCTGAAGATCGGCCGCGTCGGCGGGCTCACCAAGGCGCGGCTGATCCGCGACCTCGGCACCGAGCTCGGGCTGCGCTTCACGATCGAGGACAGCTGGGGCGGCGACGTCACCACGGCGGCCGTCAGCCACCTCGCCGCCTCGACGAAGCCCGACAACCTGCTGATGGCCTCGTTCATGAACGACTGGACGCTCGACCATGTGGCCGGGTACACGCCCCGTTCGGTGCGCGGCCGCGGCGCCGCGCCCACCACCCCGGGACTCGGACTCGCAGGTCGATACCGAGCGCCTGGGCGCTCCCATAGAGTCCGCCGTGTGGTCACCCTGACGCACATCGGCGGCCCGACCGCCCTGGTCGAGTTCGCCGGCTGGCGCCTGCTGACCGACCCCACGTTCGACCCCGCCGGCGGCAAGTACAAGTTCGGCTGGGGCACCGGCTCCACCAAGACGGCCGGGCCCGCCATCGATCCCGCCGACCTCGGCCCGATCGACGCCGTCCTGCTCACCCACGACCACCACGAGGACAACCTCGACGCCGCCGGCCGTGCGCTGCTGCCGCAGGTGGACACGGTGGTCACGACCGCTGCGGGCGCCAAGCGGCTCGGCGGCGAGACGCGCGGCCTGAGCGACTGGGAGTCGACCGAGCTGAGCAAGCCCGGCTCGCCGACGATCAAGGTCACGGCCACGCCGTGCCGGCACGGCCCGCCGCTCAGCCACCCGATCGTCGGCGACGTGATCGGCTTCGCGCTCGACTGGGGCGAGGGCGTGCTGTGGTTCAGCGGTGACACCGTGCTCTACGACGGCGTCAAGGAGGTCGCGCAGCGGTTGGACGTCGACGTCGCGGTGCTGCACGTCGGCGGCGTCCAGTTCCCCGTGACCGGCCCGGCGCGCTACACGATGACCGGCCACGACGCGGTCGAGCTGACGAAGCTGCTGTCAGCCGCGCATCGCGATCCCGATCCACTACGAGGGCTGGAAGCACTTCGTCGACGGCAAGCGCGGCGTCGAGCGCGCGATCGCCGCCGCACCGGCCGACACGCAACAGCGCTTCCGCTGGCTCACCATCGGCGAGCCGACGGAGCTTTAGGCGATCGAACGCGGCAGCCGGCTTCGCCGGCGCCAAGCGCGATCGCTTGGAGATCGCTTCGCGGATCTCCTAGGCGTCGACTTCGTCTTCGTCCGGGTCCGGCCGCGGCGGGCGCCAGGACTCGCCGGCGTTGAGCGCGCGCACCGCCGCGCGCTTGTGCTCCGGAACCGTGCGATCGAGCATCAGCACGCCGTCCAGATGGTCGGCCTCGTGCTGCAGGATGCGGGCGTGGAGGCCGGAGGCCTCGATCCGGATCGGCTCGCCGCGCTCGTCCTGGGCCTCGATCACGATGTCGCGCGGACGCTCCACCTCGACGTGGACGCGGGCCTTGCCGAGCGACAGGCAGCCCTCGAGCGCGAGGTCGCGCTCGTCGCCGCTCTCGACGATCTTCGGGTTCACGACCACGCGCGCGGGCGCGTCTTCGGCGTCGTCGGGCAGGCGGTAGACGAACACCCGCCGCAGCGCCCCGACCTGGGGGGCCGCAAGCCCGGCGCCGTCGGCGCCCGCGCATGATCTCCACGAGCTCCGAGACCTGCTGCGCGAAGGCTTCGTCGAACTCCTCGACCGGCCGTGCCCGCTCACGCAGGACGGGATCTCCCCACTGGCGGATGAGCGCGAACGCGCGTTCGTCGGGCTGGGACACGGCGCGGCAGGATAGCTAGACGCCGATCGAGCGAACAGAGCAGTGTCAGAGCGGCGTCATCTACCGGATTCCCGCTCCCGGCGAGGGTGCGTCCGGTCGGCGCCGTGGCGCGGCGTTCGCGCCCGGCGGTGAAGGTGGGCCGGGACTGCGTGGCGCGGGCTTCGCTCACCTCGCGCAGCGCGTGCTTCAGCGCCGCGCGGCTGCATGCCCTTCGCCCCCACGCCGACGGCTCGGACGCGGCCGCGCTTGACCTCGTAGGCGGCGCGGCCCTCGACCACGATCCGCGCCTTGCCGCCGACCTTGCGGCCCACCGGCGGGAGCCCGGACGTGCGGCGGCCCTGGGCGGTGCTGCCCACGAGCGCCACGCGCCCGTCGGCGCCGAACACGGCGACGTCCGCCGCGCGCGGGTTGCCGGAGCCCCGCACGCACCAGCTCCACGCGCGCTCGCGCTGCTGCGGCTGGCCGGCGCGGGCGAGCACGCTCGTCCAGCTCGCGCCGAGCTTCAGCGTGCGCGTGACGCCCTGTGTGCGCGCCGCGCACGCGGGGCTCTTGACGCCCTCGGCGCGTTCCCACATCTGCAGGTAGGCCTCGGCGCCGTCCCACAGGTCGGTGGCGAGCTTGTCGCCGCCGACGCGCTTGAGGTCCGCGAGCCAGTCGGCGTACTGGCCGTAGGTGGCGACGCCTTCCTTCGCGTAGTCGAAGGTGCGCTGCCCGGTGACCTGGCGGTCGAACGTGACGGCGGGGTCGAGGCCCTTGAAGGGGTAGGTGATCGCGCCCGCGCCGGGCTGGGTGGAGAGCCCGCCGAGGTCGGCGCCGTAGCCCCAGCCGAACTGGAACGGCGTGGACTTCGGCCGGTACTGCTCCCACTCCTTCACGTACTGGTCGGCGTTCGAGTGGCCGGGGAACGCGAGCCCGCCGAGCTTCCACAGCCGCGGCCAGTTGCCCGGGTCCATCCAGCCGTGCGGGGAGATGACGCCCGAGTAGCCGCGCTGCTCCAGCAGCGTCAGCGTCTGGTCGACCGCCTTCTGGCTCATGTGGTCGGGGTTGACGATCATGCGCTTGTCCATCAGCGCGTTCACCGTGTGCTCGCCGAGGGCGGTGAGCCCGCGCGTGTTGCAGTGCGGCGCCTTCGGATACAGCGGCGGCGGCGGGACCGTGACGCCGGTCAGTGCGGTGAGCGCCGTGAGGATGCCCGGGTCCGCGAGCGCGATCGGGTTGTCGCGCAGCGGCTCGGTGCACGTCTTCGCGCTCCAGAAGCTCCCGGCGCTGGCGAGGTTGCCGACGTTGATCAGCGTGCCCTGGGCGCCGCTGTCGAAGCGCGTGCCGGCGAGCGGGTTGTCGTACTTGTTGAGCAGCAGCGCCGAGCGCACGCCGCGCTTGTAGAGGTCGTCGAGCTCGCGGTCGATCTGCGCGCGGTCGCACGAGGGCGCCGACCAGCCGCGGCAGCCGAACGGCTCGGAGACCTCGATCTCCAGCACGACCGCCATCCGGCCCTGGTTGATCACGCGCCGCGCCGCGTACGGGTCGGTGACGATCTGGAAGAAGCCCTTGCCCGGGCCGCCGGCCTGCGCGTCGGCGTAGTCCTGCAGGTGGCGGATGTCGTCGAGGCCGCGGCGCACGGTCGCCATCTCGTCGCAGTTCGGTGACCTTGACCGGCTGCAGCGTGCACAGGACGCGGTTCTCGTTGACGCTCATCACCATCAGCCGCAGCCCGCCGAGGTAGGCGCGCTGGACCCAGCGCCAGTACGTGCCCTCGCGCGTGAGGTTCGTGTTCTTGGTCTCGGTCAGCTGCGGGTAGCCGCGCGTGTCGTGCGCCTGGAGCGGGTTGCCGTAGTTGAGGAAGTTCTGGAACACGGCCGCGGTGCCGCCCGGGCCTTCGATCTCCGCGCAATCCGGCAGGGCCTTGGTGATGCCGAACGCGTCCCACGGCTTGCCGCAGTGGAAGCGCCCGCCGAAGTACTCGTACGTCATCCAGTGCATGTGACCGTCGATCGCGCCGCCGACGCGGCCGAACTCGGTCGCGCCCTTGGTCGGCGTGCCGGTGGCGTTCAGCGGCGCTTCGGGGAACTCCGCGCAGCCCGTCGCCGGCGTGATGCGCGCCTGCAGCTCCGGCGTCAGCTCCCAGTCGGCCGGCGTGGCGGAGATGCCCGTCGGCGTGACGTACGTGCCGTCGGGCCGGTAGAGCAGGTAGCGGCCGAGCGCGGTGGCCTGCATGCGCACCTGCTCGGCGCCGGCGACCCCGCCGACGGCGTAACAGCCGCCGGCGTACGAATAGCGGTCCTGCGCGGTCGCCGGCGCGGCCATGACCAGCACCAACACGACGGCGACCACACCCGCTCTCAGCATGGCCGCGGACGTTACCGCCCTGGGTCAGCCGGCGACGAAGTCCGCGAAGCGCCGCGGGCCGAGCCACGCGCCTTCGCCGGCGACGAGCGACGTGTCGTCGATGTCCGCGCCGAAGTAGCCCGCCGCGGGATCGGCGACGACGTCGGCGTCCGGCACCGCCAGGCGCACCGCCTCGTCGATGCCCAGCTTGTCCGGCCCGGCGATCTCGATCGCGCCCGCGGGCTCGCCGACCGCCGCCCGCACGACCGCGTCGGCGACGTCGTCGGCCGCGATCGGCTGGAAGAGATGCGGCGACACGCGCACCTTGCCGTCCTCGCCCTTGGACGCGTTCGCGATCCACGGCACGAACTCGAAGAACTGCGCGGCGTGGATGATCGTGTACGGGATGCCGCTCGCGATGATCAGGTCCTCCTGGGCGACCTTCGCGCGCATGTAGCCGCTGTCGGTCATGTCGCGCGAGCCGACGATCGACAGCGCGATGTGATGGCGCACGCCCTGCTCGGCCTCGGCGGCGAGCTGGTTGCGCGTCGAGGTGGAGAAGAAGTCCAGGACGGCCTGGTCCTCCCACGACGGCGCGTTCGTGACGTCGACGACGACCTGCGCGCCGGCCAGCGCCTCGCTCAGCCCTTCGCCGGTGAGCGTGTTCACGCCGGTCTGCGGCGAGGCGGCGACGGCCTCATGGCCCTGCTGCGGTGAGGCGCTCGACGACCTTGCTGCCGATCTGCCCGGTGCCTCCGATGATGACGATCTTCATGGAGGCTTAGACCGGGGATGCCGGGTCAGGGCGTGACAAGCATTTTCGCGGGATTGGCGACGAAGAAGATCTGCTCGACGCCCGCCTCGGAAGCGCGTGATCGACGCCACGACGACCGGCTCGCCTTCGCGGTGCACGAACAGCGCCGGCTGCCCGTTGGCGTCGAGCGCGACGAACGTGACGCCCTGCCAGAACTTGGTCGGCGAGCCCGACCAGCGCCTTCGCCACCCGCTCGCGCCCGAGGATCGGCTTGCGCGCCGCGTTCACCACGCCGCCGCCGTCCGCGTACGTGACCACGTCCTCGGCCAGCATCTGCTCGAGCGCCTTCACGTCGCCGGCCTGCGCGGCGGCGACGATCGCGTCCAGCAGCCGCCGGTGCGCGTCCGCGTCGGCCTTCGCGCGCCGTCCGCCTTCGAGCTTCTTGCGCGCGCGTGACGAGAGCTGCCGCGCGTTGGCCTCGCTCAGCTCGCAGCGCGCTCCGCGATCTCGCCGTAGGAGTAGTCGAACGCCTCGCGCAGCACGTACGTCGCGCGCTCGGTCGGCGTCAGCTTCTCCAGCAGCATCAGCACGCCGAGCTCCAGCGCCTCGCCGGTCACCGCGCCCAGCAGCGGGTCCGCGCCCGTGTCGACCGGCTCCGGCAGCCACGGCCCGATGTACGTCTCCCGCCGCGCCCGCGCGGACTGCGCCTCGTTGATCGCCAGCCGCGTCGTCGCCGTGGCCAGGAACGCCGCCGGCTCGCGCACCGCCGCCCGGTCCGTCCCCTGCCAGCGCAGCCACGCCTCCTGCACGATCTCCTCCGCCTCGTGGCGGGTGCCGAGCATCCGGTACGCGATCCCGAACAGCCGCGGCCGCACCGCCTCGAAGGTGTCGATGTCCGCCGCGGTGATGCTCACGCCCCGATCCTACGAGGCGGCCCCCACCGGCACCCACAGCGCGTCGATCTCGGCGCGCCAGACCTGACCCGTGAGGTCGCACACCGGCGGCGGTGGGGTGTCGCGGAACAGCTCCCACCGCCTATTCACCGTCGCGAGGGGAGGGGGTGCAGCAACTGAGTCGCGCACGGCGCGACTTCATTGCGGCACCCCCAGCAGCGCGCGAGGGCGGCGCCGATCCTTGCCCGCTACGGCAACGCGTACGCCCAGACGTCGGCGATCGACGGGTCGTAGAACGCCGGGTCGTCCTGGTTCTCGAACTTCACGCGCACGCGGTCGTCGGTGGCCAGCGCGGCCGGGACGACGAACTCGTACGTCTCGGTGCCGGCGCCCGAGCGCGCACGCACCCAGCCGCGCTTGGTCTGCACGTCGACGTACCAGTCGTAGTGCGTCGCCGGAGCCAGCTTCGGGCCCGTGTACTCGACGTCGATGCCGACCGGCTCGGCTTTGCGCTCCACACGCAAATCGTCCAACCGAACTCCGTTGTCAGCATGGCCGCGATGCAGCAGCACTGAAATCTCCCGGGCGTATGCTCGCGCCATGTCCACGCAGTACGAGCTCTACGTCGCCGGGGAGCGTGTGCCGCCCGCCGCTGGGCGGTTCTACGACACGGTCGATCCGTACACGGGCGAGCCCTGGGCGCGGGTGCCCGACGCCGACGAGGAAGACGTCGACCGTGCGGTGCGCGCCGCGCGCGCGGCGTTCGAGGGTGAGTGGGGCGCGAAGACCGGGTTCGAGCGCTCGCGGCTGATGCACAAGCTCGCCGACCTGATCGAGCGCGACGCCGACCGGCTCGCCGAGCTCGAGTCGCGCGACAGCGGCAAGCTCCTGCGCGAGTTCAGCGGGCAGATGCGGCTGCTGCCGTCCTGGTACCGGTACTTCGCGGGCTGGGCGGACAAGCTCGCGGGCGAGTCGATCCCGTCGGACAAGCCGAACTTCGTGACCTTCACGCAGCGCGTGCCGGTCGGTGTGGTGGCGGCCGTGGTGCCGTGGAACTCGCCACTGTTGCTGCTGACCTGGAAGCTCGCCCCGGCGCTCGCGACCGGCTGCACGATGGTGGTCAAGCCGAGCGATCACACGCCGGTGACGGCCTTGGAGCTCGCCCGCCTGGTGACCGAGGCCGGCATCCCGGACGGCGTGTTCAACGTGATCACCGGCGACGGGCCGGACGTCGGGCGCGCGTTGGTGCGCCATCCGGGCGTGGACAAGGTCGCGTTCACGGGCTCGACCAAGACCGGCATCGACGTGGCCGAGGGCGCGACGTCGCACCTCGCGCGGGTCACCCTCGAACTCGGCGGCAAGTCGGCGCAGGTGGTGTTCGGAGACGCGGACCTCGAAGCGGCGGCCAACGGCGTGATCGCGGGCGTGTTCGCCGCGACGGGCCAGACGTGCATGGCCGGTTCGCGCCTGATCGTGCACGCCGACGTCCACGACGAGTTGGTCGAGCGTGTCGCCGCGCGGGCGCGCGAGATCGTCCTCGGCAACCCGCTGGAGGAGGCGACGGAGATGGGCCCGCTCGCCAACGCGCAGCAGTTCGAGAAGGTCACCGGCATCCTGAAGGCGGCCTTGGACCAGGGCGCGACGGCCGCGTGTGGCGGCGGGCCATCGGACCTCGGCGGCTACTTCGTGCAGCCGACGCTGCTCACGGGCGTCGACCGCGACTCGCCGGCCGTGCGCGAGGAGATCTTCGGCCCGGTCGTGGCCGCCATGACCTTCACGGAGGAGGACGAGGCGGTCGCGCTGGCCAACGACACCGAGTACGGGCTCGCCGGCTCGGTGTGGACGCTCGACATCCGCCGGGCGATGCGCGTCGCCCAGCGGTTGCGCGCCGGCACGGTGTGGGTCAACGCGTACCGCGTCGTCGGCCCGAACGTGCCGTTCGGCGGCTTCGGCGCGAGCGGCATCGGCCGTGAGAACGGCTACGACGTGCTGCGCGAGTACACCGAGACGCGCTCGATCTGGATCGAGACCTCCGGCGCGACCCGCGACCCGTTCACCCTGGGCTGACCGATGAATCCGAGCGTGCGCTGACGTCTGAAGGACATGATTCCCGCAGACGTCCGCACGCTCCTGGAAGCCAAGAACATCGCCCACGTGGCCACCGTGCTCCCCGACGGCGCGCCGCACAGCGTCCCCGTCTGGGTGGACACCGACGGCGACCACGTGGTCTTCCTGACCGGCCCCGGGTCGCAGGAAGGCGCGCAACCTCGACCGCGATGGCCGGCTCGCCCTCTCGCTCACCGCCACCGACAACCCGTTCCACATGGCGTACCTGCGCGGACACGTCGCGGAGCGGGTCGAAGGGGACGAGGCGTGGGCGATCGTCGACCGCATCTCGACCAAGTACGTCGGCGGACCGTACCCGCGCGGCGAGGAGCGGATCGTCTACCGCGTGGCCGTCGAGCGCGCGGTAGGTCAGTCGTTCGGCTGAGCGAGCACCGCGTCGAGCGCTTGTACCGTTCGCGCGATGATCGAAGTCGAGAACCCGTCGCGGCGGGAAGTGATCGGCACGGTGCCGCGGCACGGCGCCGAGGACGTCGACCGGGCCGTGCGGGCGGCCGCGGCGGCGTTCCCGCAGTGGGCTCGGCGACCCGCCCGTGAGCGCGGGCTCCTGCTCACGCGGATCGGCGACGACCTGGCCGACATCGGGGAGGAGCTCGCCCGGCTGATCGCGAGCGAGACCGGCAACGCGATCCGCACGCAGGCGCGCGGCGAGGCCGCGATGGCGGCGGACATCTTCCGCTACTTCGGCGGCGTGGCCGGCGAGCAGAAGGGCGAGACGCTGCCGCTCGGCGAGGACCTGCTCAGCTACACGGTGCGCGAGCCGCTCGGCGTGGTGGCCGGGATCGTGCCCTGGAACGCGCCGGTGATGCTGGCCGCGCTGAAGGTCACGATGGCGCTGTGCACGGGCAACACGCTCGTGCTCAAAGCCGCCGAGGACGCGCCGCTCGGCGTGCTCAAGATGGCCGAGATCTGCTGGAAGCATCTGCCCGAGGGCGTGCTGCAGGTGGTCACGGGCTACGGCGAGGAGACCGGCGGGGCGTTGCTCGATCACCCCGGGATCGCGAAGATCACGTTCACCGGCTCGACCGAGGTCGGCAAGATCGCGATGCGCGCGGCGGCCGAGCGGATCCTGCCGGTGTCGCTGGAGCTGGGCGGCAAGTCGCCCGCGATCGTCTATCCGGACTCCGGCGACGACGCCACCGTCCAGCACGTCATCACGGCCATGCGCTTCGCGCGCCAGGGCCAGTCGTGCACCGCCGGCTCGCGGCTGTTCGTGCACGCGTCGATCTATGACGACTTCGTGGCGCGGCTGTCGGCGGCGTTGGAGCAGCTGGTCGTGGGCGACGCGCTCGATGAAGCCTCCGACATCGGCTCGCTGATCAGCGGCACGCAGGACGTGCGCGTCTGCGGCTACGTGCGGGAGGCGCTGGAGCAGGGCGCGGTCGCGCTGACGGGCGGGCTCCCGGACGACTCGCGCCCCGGCTACCAGCTCCCGCCCACGGTGCTCGGTGGCGTCGATCCGTCCTGGCGCGTCTCCCGCGAGGAGGTCTTCGGGCCGGTGCTCGTCGCCCTGCCGTGGGAGGACGAGGACCAAGTGATCCGCTGGGCCAACGACACGCACTACGGGCTGGCGGCGTTCGTGTTCTCGCGCGACATCAACCGCGCGCTGCGCGCCGCCCACCGGATCGAGGCCGGCTGGGTGCAGGTCAACCGCAGCGGCGGCCAACTGCCCGGCATGAGCTACGGCGGCAAGAAGCTGTCCGGCCTCGGCGCGGAGTACTCGATCGAGGGTGCGCTGGAGAGCTTCACGCAGCGCAAGAGCATCACCGTCGGGCTGGGGTGAGGGTCAGCACTTGGAGGTGCTCGTCGCTCCCGGGACGCGACACAGGTCGCTGCGCAGGGGTGCCTTCTTCTTGCGGATCCGGATCGTGGTGACCTTCGAGACGTAGCCCTTGCGCGAGATCGTGATGACCAGCCGCACGCCGGAGCGCAGGTACTTCTCGTAGGCCGGGACGTGGATGCTCTTCCCCCTCGCCACGCGCTTGACGCGGCGGTTCGGGCAGCCCTTGCCGAAGCAGCTGATCGTGATCTTCGCGCCGCGCGGGGCGCGCACCGTCAGGCGCGAGATCTGCGCGCCATTGGCGAACACGACGCCGCTGATGCGCACCGTGGGGAACGGGCTCATCCGCTTCGCCGCTGTCTGCGGCGCGGGCGCGGCCGGCGCCGGCGCCTGTTCGGTCGGCAGCGGGGGAACGGGCACCGCCGGCTCGACGACCGGCGGCGGGGCCGGTGTCGGCGCGGGTGTCGGCGCCGGAGGCGGGGGCGGATTGGTCACCGCCGCGGTCGGCGGCCGACGTCCTCCACACGAGATCGCGCATGGACCGGTCCCGATACGCGTACAACGCGGACCGCATGTACTTGCCGAGGTCGTCGGCCCTGCAGCGTGTAGGTACTCGTGTTCCACGTGCCGTCGATGAGATCGCACGAGCGCTCGTCGGTGGCGTTGTCGCAGCGCAGCCACGCGCGGCCGACCGTCGTGCCCCGCGGTCCCCCGGCCTGCCCGCCCGTCGACGTCAGCGTGCTGCCGACGATCGCGCTGCCGCTGGTCGTCGGGGCCGCGCTGACGTACGGCCGGTCCTGCGCCGACGCGGACCCGGCCAGCCCCAGCCCGGCCGTCATCCCGATCGCCACCGCCCTGATCAACCTGCTGCGCACCTCGCCGCCCTCCCCGTCAGTCCCTGTGGCAGACATTCTGCCGTGGATCGCTCGTCGGGCGGAGTCGGGCGCGTCACGCCCGCTTGACGACGCTCAGAGCGCGGAGCGGTCGGCTTGGTCCTTCACGCGCGCGCCGATCGCCTCGGCCCGGGCAGTCTCGGTGAAGAGCCCGATGTCGCTCCTGACGAACGTGCGAAAGCTGACGTCATCCGGCGCCTCAGAGGACCGGAAGATCAACTCGTCCGGGAGGTCGTCTTCGAGCGCGAGCGTCTCGAGCGTGGTGACGCTGTACGCGCCCTCCCATTCCTCGCTCCCCCACTCGGCGGCCGCGCCGCCCCAGAGCGTCGCGGGATCGACGGACTCGGCGACGAGCTGCCAGTCGGTCCGGTCGGCCAGGAGCTTGCCGAACCACTGCGCGTAGAGGCTCGCCTCGTCCCGCAGCACGTGTGTCACCGGGTGCGTTTCCGGCCCGTCCGTCAGCCGCTCCGCCTTCATCGTGCGCAGGCCGCCGACCTTGTGGCCCGCGCCGCGCAGCGTGGCCACCGTCAGGAAGCCGGCGAACTGCCACCGCTCGACCGGCCGAGGGCGATCCACCCGAGCGGCTCCGGCACGCGGAGCATCGGCATCAGCTCGGCCACGTCGAGCCAGACATCGCCGGGGTGCGCCTGCGTGGGCAGCTGCGGACCGACCCAGGCCCGGCGACCGTCGGAGGTCTCGCTCGCGACGACGCCGCTGCCCGTCCAGTCCGTCAGCAGCTCGGCCTCGAGCTCGTGCCCGGCGCGCTGGAGCGCGGCGACGAGATCGCCCTGCCCCTCCCGCTGCTTCAGGAACGTCGCGTACGCCTCGGTGAGCGTCAATCTGCCTCGCCATGGATGACACCCTGCAGGACGTGCAGTTGCCCGTGATGCCGCCCGTCGCGCCGATGCTGGCCAAGCCGGCGCGCCGCGATCCCGCCGGGCCAGTTCTACGAGCCCAAGTGGGACGGGTTCCGCTCGGTCGTGTTCCGCGACGGCGACGAGGTGGAGATCGGCAGCCGCAAGGAGCGGCCGATGACGCGGTACTTCCCGGAAGTGGTGGAGGCGGTCAAGCGCGTGTTCCCGCCGCGGGCGGTGATCGACGGCGAGATCGTGATCGCCGGTGAGACGGGCCTGGACTTCTGGGCGCTCCAGCAGCGCATCCACCCGGCCAAGAGCCGCGTCGACCGGCTCGCCGCCGAGACCCCCGCCAGCTTCGTCGCCTTCGACCTGCTCGCCCTCGGCGACGAGGACCTGACCCAAACGCCATTCCAAGCACGCCGCCGACGGCTCGAGCAGGCGCTCGCGCACGCCACATCGCCGATCCACCTCACCCCGATCACCCAGGACCTGGCGACGGCTCAGGAGTGGTTCGAGCGCTTCGAAGGCGCCGGACTCGACGGCCTGATCGCCAAGCGTCCCGACCTCACCTACCAACCCGACAAGCGCGTGATGACGAAGATCAAGCACGTGCGCACGGCGGACTGCGTGGTCGCCGGGTACCGGGTGCACAAGGCGCACGCGGACGCGATCGGCTCACTCCTGCTCGGCCTGCACGTCGACGCGACCGCCCCGCGCTCGCACTGGTCCGACGACTGGACGGGGCTCGCGCCGGTCGGCGTGATCGGCGCGTTCCCGATGGCGCGGCGCAAGGCGCTGTTCACCGAGCTCCAGCCGTTGATCGCCCCGTTCGCCGAGCACCCCTGGCACTGGGCGGAGCAGCAGGCCCAAGGCCCCGGAGGGCGGCAGCCGCTGGAACCCGAAGAAGGACCTGAGCTTCGTCCCGCTCAAGACCCGAGCGCGTCGTCGAGGTCCGCTACGACTACCTCGAAGGCGCCCGCTTCCGGCACCCGCCGCAGTTCGTCCGCTGGCGCCCGGATCGCGACCCGGGTCCTGCGGCTTCGCGCAGCTCGACCGCCCCCAGCCGTTCGACCTCGCCGACGTGCTCAAGCCGTGAGCTCGCGCGCCAGGCGGCGCAGCGCGAGGCGGCTCCGGCCCTTCACGGTGCCGAGCGCGACGGACAGCCGCGCGGCGATCTCCACCTGGGTCAGCTCCTCGACGTAGGCGAGCAGGACCACCTCGCGCTGTGGCGCGGGCAGCTCGTCCACCGCCGCCCGCACCCGCGCGCGTTCCTCCCGCCCCGCGACGACCGCCTCCGGCCCCGGCCTGGCCGATACCGCGTCGGTCTCGGCGGCCACGCAGCGCCGCTCGCGCACGATCGGCCTGCCGGCGCAGGTCGAGCCCGCGGTTGCGCACGATCGTGTGGAGCCAGCCCGCGGCCCCGCCACTGCGAGGCCGGAACGCCGGTGCGTCGCGCCACAAGGCGAAGAAGGCGTCCTGGAGCGCGTCGTCGGCCAGGTCCGGGCACACGCGCCGGGCCGTCGCGCGCGCCGTCACGAAGTGGCGTTCGTAGAGCTGGGCGAACGCGCGCTCGTCGCGTCCGGCGATCCGCCGCAGCAGCTCCTCGTCGGTGACCACGAGCCGACCGTAGCCGGGCGACGGGTGAACATTCTCTGAACTCGCGTTCCGGCACCGCTCCGCGCTGTGAGAATGGACGCGGTGCACGTCCGCGGTTCCATCCTCGTCGTCGACGACGAGCCGACGATCGGCGAGGTCGTCTCGGCCTACCTGCAACGCGCGGGCTACGAGACGCGCGTCGCCATCGACGGGGACGAAGCGCTCGCGGCGGTCGCGGAGCGCTCCCCGGACCTGATCGTGCTGGACCTGATGCTGCCCGGCACCGACGGCCTGGAGGTGATGCGCCGGGTGCGCGAACGGTCGGACCGCTCCAGCGCGATCATCCTGCTCACGGCGAAGGGCGGGGAGTCCGACCGCGTGTCCGGGCTGCGGCTCGGCGCCGACGACTACGTGGTCAAGCCGTTCTCGCCCGCCGAGCTGGTGGCGCGCGTGGACGCGGTGCTGCGCCGGGTCGACACCGTGCGCGAGGAGGAGCCGACGCTGACGTTCGGTCCGCTCGTGATCGACCCGACGGCCCGCCAGGTGCACTGCGCGAGCGAGCCGATCGCGCTGACCTCGCGCGAGTTCGACCTGCTGCTGTTCCTCGCCCGCCACCCCGGCCGCGCGTTCACGCGCGAGGAGCTGATGGACCACGTGTGGCAGTACGCGTTCTACACGGACACGTCCACGGTGACGGTCCACATCCGGCGGCTGCGCGCGAAGCTCGAGCCGGAACCGGAGCAACCGCGCTGGATCGAGACGGTATGGGGCGTCGGGTACCGCTTCTCGGGCTAGCGCTCGCCGCGGCGCTCGCGATCGCGATCCCCACCGTCGTGTGGGTCTGCTTCGGCGCGCACGGCGCGTGGGTGACGTTCCAGATCGTCGCGCCGCTCGCGGTCGCCACCGTGCTCGCCGGCGAGTGGATCACGATCAGGCGGCCGGGCGGGTTGCGCCTGCAGTTCGCGCTGATCGCGGCGCTCGGCGTGGTCGCGCTCGCCGCGGGCGTGGCGTTGTTCGTCTCGCAGATGTTCCTGTCCAACCACGACGGGCTGATGGCCGTGTTGCTGGCCATCTACGCCGGCACGCTCGTGCTGTGGGTGACGGGTCGGCTGGCGGCCCGCGCGCTGCACGATCTCGGCGCCGTCCGCACCACCCTCGCGGCCGTGGCCGAGGGCCGGCGCGACGTGCGCGTCGGCCCCACCGGCGACGACGAGATCGCGCGCGCTCGGCCGTCAGGTGGACGAGATGATCGTCCGGCTGGACCGCGAGGAGCGCATGCGCCGCGAGCTGTTCGCGGCCGTCTCGCACGACCTGCGCACGCCGATCACGGCGCTCGGGCTGCTCGCCACCGCGATCGACGACTCGATCGTCGACGAGGCCAAGCGCCGCGAGTACGCGGGCCGCATGAACACGCACGTCCGTCAGGTCGGGGCGCTGATCGACGATCTCTTCGACCTCACCCGGCTGGAGGCGCAGGAGCTGCGAGTGGACGACGGAGCGGCTCGAGGTCCGCGACCTGGTCAACGACGTCGTCGACGCGATGCGCCCGGCGGCCGACGCCGGCTCGGTGGCCGTGCGCGCGCACCTGAACGGCTCCGTCGGCTGCTCGCGCGGCAATCGCGAGCAGCTCAGCCGCGTGCTCTTCAACCTGATCCAGAACGCGATCCACCACACGCCGCCCGACGGCAGCGTGACCGTGCGCGTCGAGGACGCCGGCGGCGGCGTGGAGATCGAGGTCGCCGACACCGGCGCGGGGATCGCGGCCGAGCAGCGCGACCGCGTGTTCGAGCCCTTCTACCGTGGCGATGCGGCGCGCCAGTCGCCGGGCGCCGGGCTGGGCCTCGCGATCTCGCGGGCGATCGTCGAGGCCCACGGCGGGTCGATCTGGCTCGAAGAGGCGACCGTCGGCACGCGCGTCCGCTTCCGACTCCCGGTGCACCCATGAAACGACTCATCGCCGCCCTCGCCTTCGCCGCCATCGTGGTCGTCGCGCTGGCTCACGACCGGCGGCGACGACCAGCCCGAGTCCGCCGTGCCCGCGCTCACGTCACGCGGATGGAGGACGACAGGCCGTACGAGCTCGCGCAGCTCGCCTCGGCGGAGAAGCCGACGCTGCTGTGGTTCTGGGCGCCGTGGTGCTCGGTCTGCAACGGCGAGGCCGCGGAGATCCAGCAGCTCGCCGCCGAGACCGACGCGTTCGACGTGGTCGCGATCGGCGCGCGACGATCTCGCGAACGCGCCGGCGTTCGTCGAACGGCACGGCATGACCGCGCCGACGATGCTGTTCGACGAGACGATGCAGGTCTGGGAGCACTACGTCCCGGGCCAGCCGGGGCGATCCGCCGCCGGCGTCGGAGCGCGCTCATGCTCGCCGAGCTGGAGCCCACCGCCCGCGAGGCCGTCCGCGCCGCCGCGCTCGCCTGCCGCGCGCACGTCGGCTCCGGGGACGCGCACGCCGCCGACCAGGCCGCCACCGACGCGATGCGCACGGTGCTGGCGCGCGCGCCCGGCACGGGCACGGTCGTGATCGGCGAGGGCGAGAAGGACCAGGCGCCGATGCTGTTCAACGGCGAGCGACTCGGCGCCGCCGCCACCCCCGCGTTCGACATCGCCGTGGATCCGCTCGAGGGCACGAGCCTGTGCGCCCACAACGAGCCGGGGGCCATGACCACGATCGCGTTCGCGGCCGCGGGCGCGCTGTGGAACCCCGGCCCCGCGCACTACATGGAGAAGCTCGTGGTCGAGCGCCGCGGGGTCGTCGACCTGCGCGAGCCGCTGGAGACCAACGTCGCGGCGCTCACGCGCTCGCTCGGTCGACCCCCGCGAGCCGTGGTCCTCGACAAGCCGCGCCACACGGAGCTGATCGCGCGCCTGCGTGCCGCCGGCGCGCACGTCACCACGATCAAGGCCGGCGATGTCGGCGCGGCCATCCTCGCCGCGACCCCGGGCACCGCGGTCGACCTGCTCGCCGGAACCGGCGGCACGCCGGAGGGCGTGCTCGCCGCCTGCGCGATCAAGGTGCTCGGCGGGGACTTCCAGGGCCGCGTGGACGCGCAGCGCCCGGACGAGGCGCAGCGGGTGCGGGCCGCCGGGATCGCCACCGGCGTGCTCGCCGCGGATGAGATCGTCACCGGCCCCGCGCTGTTCGCCGCGGCCGCGGTCACGGGCGGACCGCTCCTCGCGCGCCCCGGCGACGAGCTCGTGTTATTCCGCTAGAGCCAGCCACACGATCCCCACCGCGATCAGCCCGATCGGGAGGATCCGGTTCAGCACCGCGGCGTCGCCGAGGAACACCATCCCGGCGATGGCGGCGCCGACGGCGCCGATCCCCGTCCACACCGCGTAACCGGTTCCGACGGGCAACGAGCGCAGCGCGATCGCCAGCAGAACCATGCTGGCCACGCACGCGACGGCGAACAGGACGGACGGGCCGAGCTTCGAGAAGCCGTCGGATTCCTTCAGCGCCAGCGCCCACACCGTTTCCAACAAGCCGGCGACGACGAGTACGAGCCAAGCCATCGAAACGCACCTCCAAGACGAGATCGGTCTACAGGTGCGCGTCGTCTTTGCCTGCCGGGTACGGCGCGCGTCTCGTCCGGTGCTACACGGAGGATCCTAGCGCGGACATGAGCACCGGAATGTGCGGTTCGTCGAAGGCGAGCGGGGGGCGGATCTTCAAGGTCTGCGAATGCCGGCCGGTGGTGCCGACGAGCACGCCGAGCTCCCGCATCCGGTCGCGCGTCCCGCGCGCGTCGGGCAGGTCCACGCCCCAGGCGAGGCCGACGCCGCGCACCGGGTGGCCGAGTCCGCGCAGCGCATCACCGAGTGCGGCGCCCGTGCGCTGCACGCGCTCGAGCACGCGCTCGTCCTCGATCACGTCGAGCACGGCCAAGGCCGCGGCGGCGCTGACGGGGTTGCCGCCGAACGTGCTGAACAGCGTGGTGCGCCCGACCAGCTGGGCGACGATGTCGCTGCGGGTGATCACGGCGGCGACGGGGTGACCGTTGCCCATCGGCTTGCCGAGCGTGACGAAGTCCGGCACGATGCCGAACCGCTCGAAGCACCACAGCGCCTCGCCGGTGCGGCCGTGGCCGGCCTGGACCTCATCCGCGATCCACAGCCCGCCGGCGGCGCGCGTCGCCCGCACCCACTCGCCCACGCGCGCGGGATCGAGGTCCGCGATGCCATCGCTCATCACGAGCCCGTCGAGAATCGCGGCCGCCAGCGACGGCCCGGCCTCGAACGCGTCGCCGAAGGGGTCCCAGGTGCTGACGTGCTCAGGCGCCGGTTCGTCGAACCAGCTCTCCGGGGACAGGGCCGCGATCGCCTCCGAGATGCCGTGGTACGCGAACGAGGTGCACATCCCGCCGCGCCGGCCCGTGACCATCGTCGCCATCCGCCACGCGAGGTCGTTGGCCTCCGTGCCCGAGTTCACGAACAGCACGGTGTCGAGCTGCGGCGGGCACGTGGCCGTGAGCCGCTCGGCGAGCTCGATCGCGCTCGGATGCAGGTAGCGCGTGTGGGTGTTGATGCGTGCGCTCTGGCGGGCGATCGCCGCGACCACGCGCGGATGCGCATGCCCGACGCACGGGACGTTGTTGTACGCGTCGAGCAGCCGGCGACCGCTCGTGTCGGTGATCCAGACGCCCGCGGCCGAAGCCACCTCGATCGGCTCGGCGTAGAACAGCGGGTCCACCGCGGGCCCGAATGCGCTCGCCCGCCGCGCCGCCAGCGAGGGATCGGGCCGGCGCGCACCCTCCGCGCCCAGCGCCCGCGCGACGGCATCCCAGCCGAGCGTCTCCATCGTCGCCAGCGTCTGCAGCGAAACCGCGTTGTAGCGCTCGGCCCAAGCGCGTTCCTCGAGCCCCTGCGCCACGCGCCAGGAGCTGATCGCGACCGTCACGGCGCTGCGCGCCGCCCAGCACACGCCGAGGGCTTCGAGCTCCGCCTCCTCCAGCAGCACGCGCCGCTGGTAGCCGTCGAGCACGAGCCGGGCGGCGCGGAAGAGCTCGTCACCGGACCGGCCGCCGCAGACCGAATCCAGCACCGAGGCGAGATCGGTGATCAGCGCCGTGTACGCCATGTCGCCGAAGTCGATGACGCCGGTGATGAACCCGTCGTCGTCGGTGAGCGTGTTGTCGACGGTCAGATCGGTGTGCGCGACCTGGGCACGCAGCCGCGGCCACACCGGCGTGACGCGCGCCTCGAACGCGTCGAGCACGCGCTCCACGACGTCGCGGCCCTCGCCGACGCAGCTCAGCATCTCCCGCGCGTCGAGCGCGTGCTGGACGTCCCAGGCCATCCGCCGAACCGCCTTCGGATGCGTGAAGCCACGCAGCGCGACCCCGAGCCGCGCGGTGGTCGAGCCCCATTCGCGCAGCGCGGCGTCCGACAAGGCCGTCGCCTCGATCCGGCTGTTCCCCGGCAGCACGTCGTACAGCCGCACCCAGTGCTCGCCCCAGCGTGCGCGCAGACCGCCGGCGACCGCCTCCCGCGGGAGGGCGACGCCCAACTCCGGATCGACGGCGTGCACGTGCAGGGCCGCGCCGGCCTCCATGTCCAGCACGTCCGGGTCCTCGGCCGCGTTGGAGACCTTCAGGATCGCGACGTCGTCGAGCATGAACGTACGGTCGCGTTCGCTACCGAGGTCACGCGCGGTGCTCGCGCGCACGCCGAACAGCGTGGCGCCGATCTCGACGGCGTCGGCGGTGGTGAGGCGCGGCGTCGCGCCGGTGAGCACGGGATCCACCGAAAGCGAGATTACGCGAGCGCTTCTCCCGTGAGCACTCAGCCGATGGCGATCCAGTGCTGGAAGAGGCCCAGCGCCCGGGCTTCCTCCCACGTCGGTCTCGCGTTGACATGCGTGAAGCGGCCCGGGTCGTCCTTGACGATGAACTCGTCGGTCACCGCCTGCAGGCGCACGTAGTGCCGTTCCTGCGCGACGACGACCTGGCGCCCGCCGTCCAGGTGCGGGCGGATGTCGGCCAGGACGTTGGCCTTGTAGGTCTCGAGCGGCAGATCCTCCTCGATCGTGCCCTCGGTCAGGGCGCCGTTGGCGAGCCCGTCACCGCGTTTCCAGTGCGAGTGGCCATAGCCCTTGAGGAGGCTCGCGCCCTTGTCTTTCTTGTCGGCCCGGTCGAGCTTGAACTGGCCGTAGCGGGCGGGCACGCCGAAGTCCCTTGCGAGCGTGACGATCGCGTCCGCGCTCGGAACCGCCTGGAAGGCGGCGTTGCCGCCGGCGAGGATCGCGTCGCGGTCGCCCGTCTTGTAGCCCATCTGCCAGGCGATCGCCGCCATCGCGATCACGTCCGGCAGCCGTAGGCCGCTGAGGTCGGTGCCGACCTTGTCCTTCGCGCGGCCGGAGATCTCGCCCGCGAAGACCTCGGCGATCGGCGCGAGCAGGGCCTTGTGCTTGTAGTCGGCAGCGGTCTTGCCGAGCGCCTCCAGCGTCATGGCCAGGGACGTGATGTTGCACGTGTTCCAGGCGTGCGTCCCGTCCTTGCGGTCGAACTCCAGGATGATGTTGTTCTTCTGGAAGTAGTACGGCGAGATCGCGTTCATCGCCCGGTAGAAGTGCGGTTGCAGCGACGCGTCGAGCGTGGCCACCTTCGCTCGCAGCGCGGCGAGGCCGGCGACGACGTCGTCCCGGGTCTGGCCGGTCTCCTCGTTGCCGTTCGCGCGCTTGGCGCCCTTGAAGCGCGTCTCGAGTCCGGCGAGCTCGGCGGCCGCGGCCTCCGCCGCCGGGTTGCCCGACACCAGGCGCTCGAGCGTGGCGTCGGCGAGCGGGGCCCGCGGGCCGCTCGGTGCCGGTGCCGCGGGCGCGGCCGCGGCGATCCCTGACGCGGCGGGCGCAGCCTGCGCGGGCTCCTCCCCCGGCTCCGGCGCCGGCGCGCGCCGGCCCTGGGCGAGCGCGCGTGAGCGTGCGCCCGCCCGGATCGATCCGGCCGTCGGGGCGGCGGAGACCGACCACCTCGCGCTGGTAGCGCTCGATCGCGGCGTCGAGCTCGGTCGAGCTTGCTGCCGGGGCTGAAGCCGAGCGCGAGCAGCCGGGCGCACACGGCGGCGACGTCGCGGCGCAGGTTCTTCCCGCCGCGCCCGACCGGCGCGGCGATGGTGATCGCCTGCCCCAGCCCGCCCGCGGCCATCGCCATCGTCACCAGCGCGTCGGAGACGATCTGCTCGAAGTCGTCGTCGAGTGTCGTGTCCGAAGCGACTTCGGGCGCAGCGGCCTCCCGCCCGAGCCTGCGAGCGAGGGCCTGGTTGGGGAGCCCCGGGGCTGGCGCGTGCAGCTGCTCGGGCCGCCTGGGCCGGCCTCGCTCCCCGCCTCTGGACAGTCGCTCCGTCGTGGACACTGCATCCGACCGTACGCCCGCATGGCAGCCGGGTCAATCGGGGAACCGCCCTGAACTTTTGCGAGCCGCCCTCGATGGGACTCGGTGCAGCGGCGCTTGACCGGGAGCGTTCAGGTCAACCAGAGCGCGACGGCGATCACGACGGTCCCGATCGCCTGGGCGGCCCAGAAGATCGCGTGCTGGGTCTTGTGACGCCAGACCAGCATCCCCGCCCACCCGCCGGCCGCGCCGCCGATCACCGACAGTGTGAGCAGCGCCGACTCCGGCACGCGCACGCCACCACGCACCGCCCGCAGCTTGTCGTAGCCGTAGATCAGGAACGTGCTCAGCCCCAAACCGAGCACGTACGCGACGAGCGCCGGGACGCTGGTCGCGACGACCAGCCCCACGGCGACGACGACGCCGACGACCAAGGCCGCGACCACGGCTCGTCTGGTGAGTTCGCGTTTGCTCCGCATGCCGCCTCTTCTCTACCAGGGAATGTCCGCCACTGCGCAGCGGGGGCAGGCCGCACCCGCACCGGGCGCGGCGCGGAGGTCGGGAGGCCTGCCTGCCCGGTGTTCGTGGTGCACCGCTCGCGGGACGCTGTTGAACGTGTCCCCGAACGCGAGCACTGGAGCCCAGAACATGAACGCGCCTGCCCTGAAGCGACCTCGGCGTGCCTGGCGGCGCGCGCGTTCGGCGGAGGCCGTCGTGTTCAGCGTCGCGGCGGTGCTCGCGCTGGCGCACGCGTTCGACGACGCGCTCCTCCTGCCCGGCGCTGGAGTCCCGCTCACCCGGCACGCGATCGCGTTGGCGATCGCGGTGGCCGCGACGGTCGGCGCCATCGTCGGGTTCGAGCGGATCCGGCCGGGCCTGCGCGCGGCGACCGCGTTCACGTTCGGCGTGCTGGCCACGCTCAACGGCGGCCGCCACGCGCACCACATCCTCCACGAGGGCACGACCGCCAACGACGTGACCGGCGTTGTCGCGCTCGCCGCCGGCGTCGTGCTGATCGGGCTCGCAGCCTGGATTCCGTTCGCGCATCGCGGCGAGGGCGCCGCAGGTCCCGTCAAGCGCTGGGCGATCCGGGTCGCCGTGCTCCCGGTCGGCGTGCTCGCCGCGCTGTTCTTCTTCATGCCGGCCGGCATGGCCATCGTCGACATCCACTCGCTGCACCGCGCCGTCGGCAGCCCGCCGAGCGCCGAGTACGAGACGCTCACGCTGACCACCTCCGACGGCCTCGACCTCGACGCCTGGTACCACCCCTCACGCAACGGCGCGGCGGTGCTGATGCTGTCGGGCGGCAGCGGCGACATCCGCGGCACGATGAGCCACGCGAAGATGCTCGTCCGCCACGGCTACGGCGTCCTGCTCTTCAGCGGGCGCGGGACGGGCGACAGCGACGGCACGCCCAACTCCTACGGCTGGGGCCGGGAGAAGGACGCGGCCGCGGCGCTCGACTACCTCGCCACGCGCAAGGACGTCCAGCCCGGGCGGGTGGGTGCGCTCGGCCTGTCCACCGGCGCCGACATGGCGATCGACATCGCCGCCCGCCGCGGCGACGTGCACGCCGTGGTCGCCGACGGCACCGCCGCGATCGGCTACGAGGACCTCAAGGAGTACCAGCCGAACCCGCTCAAGCGCATGGACGGCTGGGTCCTGTTCAAGACCATCGAGATCATCCAGGGGCAGTCCGGACCGGACACCTCGCTCGCCGACCAGATCGCCCGCACCCGCACCTCGAGCCTGCTGATCGCCGCGGGGGAGATCGAGAAGACCTGGGGCGAGCTCTACGACCGCGCCGGTGGCGAGCGCTCACAGCTCTGGTACCTGCCGAACGCGACCCACACGGGAGCGCTCCGCGAGTACCCGCGCGCGTATGAGCGGCGCGTGGTCGCCTTCTTCGACGACCACCTCGGCTCTTAGCGCAGGTTGCCGATGAGCTGATCGCGCGCGGCGGCGTACTTGGTCGTCAGGTTGCATACGCCGCTTGCATGTCGATCTGGACCTGCTTGATCTGCGCAGTGAGCGCGTCCTACAGCAGGTCGGCGTGGTGGCGTGCGGCGACGTCGGGGTGCGCGCGCAGCCGGACCTTCAGCGAGTTGAAGCCGTAGTCGGAGAGGATCGGGTTGTCGGGGTCGGCGCTCTCCCCGCCCGGCGCCTCGGCGGCCAGCGCGGCCGGGAGCGTGACCGGTTCGATCTCGGCCTCGAACCGGGGGTTGAAGAAGTAGGCGATCGAGATGCGCTGGACGCCCTTGGGCGGGCTGACGACGCGGTGCGGCGTGGCGCGGAAGTAGCCGTTGCTCACCAGCTGCAGCAGCTCGCCGATGTTGAGCACGAACGAGCCGGGAAGCGCGGGGACGGCGACCCACGTTCCGTGGACCTCGGCCTCGAAGCCACCGACCGTGTCCTGGTGCAGCAGCGTGAGAAAGCCGGCGTCGGTGTGCTGGCCGACGCCCTGATCGGTCGGGAAGGTCTCGCTGGGCGCCGGGTAGCGAATGATCTTGGTCAGGACCTCGGGCGGGGTGACCAGCGCGTCGAAGTGATCGGCCGGTTGGCCCAGCGCGAGCGCCACCGCGCGGATCAGCGTGTGTCCGACCTCCTCGACCGCCGCGTTGTACTCGCTGACGGCCGCCCGGAACTCCGGCAGGCCTTCGGGCCACAGGTTGGGCCCGCGCAGGCGCAGCCAGGCCGGATCGTCGGGCCCGATCTCGGGCGCAGGCGCCTCGCGGCCGATGTCGACCTGGTCGCGGAGGTCGCGCAGCCCGTTGGTGTGCTCGTTGCCCAACCGCGTATAGCCCCGGAACTGCGGCGAATGCACGTTCTCGATCGCCAGCCGCTCGGGCTCGGGCAGGGCGAAGAACGCCTCGGCGACCCGTCGCACACGCGCGACGAGGTCGTCGGCGACGCCGTGGCCGACGAGGTACGCGGCGCCGATGCCGTGGAAGGCGTCGCGGAGTGCCTCGACGAAGCCCACGCCGCCGGGGCCGTCGGGGTCCGAGCGGAAGCCGGAGAGGTCAAGGACGGGGAGAGGGGTCGGTGCGCTCACGTTCCCCAGCTTAAGCGGCGCGACGGGTGAATCGGGCGTCGCCGGGTAGGGAGACCTCATGCGCGACGACAAGCCCGTCCCCGAGCCCGGCGAAGCCGGCCGGGACGACGACGAGATCCACTACTACGAGGTCGACGAGACCAACGTCGGCGAAGCCAACCGACCGGAGCCGCCCGAGCCGGACAAGGCGCAAGAGTCCGACGATCGCTGAAGGCCTCCCTCTTCGCGCCGCGTCATAGTGCCTGCGGTGGAGTCGATCGAAGCCGCGGCCCTGGCGCTGCGCGAGGGATGCGAGTCGTACGGCGTGCCGGGTGCGCAGCTCGGCCTCATGCGTGGTGACGAGCGGGTCGTGGCGTGCGCGGGCGACGCGATCGGCCCGGCGACGCCGTTTCGCGCCGGCTCGATCGCCAAGGCGGTGGCGGCCGCGCTGGTGCTCGACGCTCACGCGCGCGGCGAGCTCGACGTGGATGCTCCCGCGCGCGAGCAAGGCGCCGGCGACGGCTGGCCGGAGACGCCGCGCACGCTGATGGCGCACCGCAGCGGGCGGCCGAACCTGCTGCCCGCCGACGAGGAGTCGCTGACGGCGTTCACCGACCGCGTCGCCGCCCTGCCGCTGGTGCACCCACCGGGCCGCTTCTCCTACTCCAACGCCGTGTGGTCGGTGATCGATCGCGTGCTCGAGCACAGCACGGGGTCCGGGTTCGAGCGACTCGCCGTGGAGCGGGTGTTCGAGCCGCTCGGGATGACCGGGCGTTTCGAGGAGCCCGCGGACGGCGCGCCCGGGCACGCCGTGTCCGCGCCCGGCGAGGCTCCACGGCCCGTGCGCTTCGCCGCCGCACCGGCCGCGTCCGCCGCCGGGAGCCGGTGGTGGGCGACCGCCGATGATCTGCTGCGGTTCGCGCGCTGGCAGCTCGATGGTGGCCCCGCGGCCACCGAGCAGCGCCGATGGCACGCGGACGTGCCGGGCCGCGGGTTCGCGGACGGCTGGGCGCTGGGCTGGGCGCTCTGGGATCGCGGGCCGTACCGGGCCTTCGGGTGGTCGGGCTACACGAGCGGGCATCTCGCGTTCTTGCGGATCTTCCCCGAGCAGGACGCGGCCCTCGCCCTGGTCACGAACTGCGCCGGCCCGCTGCTCGGCGGGGCGGGTGGCAGCGCCGTCTTCGACCATGTCGCGCCGGCGTGCTGGCCGCTGTTGGGCGTGCGCGCGCCGGTGCTCCCGTCCGGCGGCCCCGGCCGCCCGGCCGGGGCCCTGGCCGGCGCCTACGGTCCGGTCACGGTCGGCGCCGCGGGGGACGACACGTTGTCCGTCCACGCGCCGGCGATGGGGATCGGCGCGCCGATGTCGCACACGCGCCGGCACGACGACACGTTCGAGACCACGACCACCCCGCTCGGCGGTATGTCGCTCGCGTTCGACGACAACCTCCTGTACTTCGGGCCGTTCGCGCTTCCGCGAGAGCGCTGACGCGTGCCGGCCGCCTGAATACGCGAGTGGTCAGCTCGTCGTCGGCGCGTTCGCAGTGGGCGTTGACGGGTCAGGAGCCACCGGCACACGTTCGCTGCGGGAAGTCATTCCCGAGGTCGGATCTCAGTATTCGGTGGCTTCGGCGTCCGGGCGTGGAGATCGGTCCACACCTCAGTCGGTGCGGGGCCGCCAGGGCTCGTGCTCGTGCGTGAGCCAGACCAGCTCGGGGTCCAGCGCGAGCACCCGCAGCTGGCCTTCGCTCTGCGGCTCCTCCAGCTCTCCGAACCAGACCGCCACGTCGCCGCCGACGACGAGCGGACGCCCGCCGGTCTCGATCACGACCATCTGCATGCCGCGGGTGTGGCCCGGCGCGGGGACCAGCCGGATCCCCGGGAGCAACTCGTGCTCACCGTCGACCGGCACGTACTGCACGCCGGGCGCGTCCACCCACTCGGGGATGGTGTAGCCGTCCTCGGTGCGCGCGTCCTCGAGCTCCTGGCGCTGGACGTAGAACGGCTTGCCGGCGAAGAGGTGGTTGCCGCCGCAGTGGTCGAAGTGCAGGTGGGTGTTGACGACGATGTCGATGCCGGCCAGATCGAAGTCCTGCTCGCTCAGTGGTTGGATGCGGGGCTCCATGTCGGCCGCCGCCGGGTGCAAGTCCTTCAACCCGGTGTCGACCAGGATGCGCGCGTCGGGATGGTCGATGACGTGCACGTAGACCGGCATCCGCTCGCCCTCGGCGAGCAGGTCGGCCACGAAGACCGGTGTGATGGTGATGGAGGCGGGGACGCTCATGGTCTCGTATGACTCCGAGCGCCCCGCAAATTCATCAGCGGCTGGTCTAGAGGGCCTCGGAGTCGATCTCCATGAAGTCGGCGACCTCGTTGACCCAGCGGTTGTTGACGAACGACTCGTGGTCCGGGTGGGCCGAGTAGGCGTCGTAGGTGGCGCGGTCGACGAACTCCATCGTCAGCGCGAAGCGGTACGGGTTCTTCGGCGACACCTCGCGCATGAGCTCGAAGGCCTCGACACCGGGGATGGAGGCGAGCGCGGCGTTGGCCTTGAGGAAGTCGGCTTCCTCGGGCGAGCCCTCGGCGTGCTTGAGGGTGAACACCACGCCGTGTCGGATACGACCGTCAGTCAGAGTTGGCATGGGGCGAGAGTCAATCAGTCGGCGTGGGGCGATAGACGGGCCCCCGGGACACGACCGAGTCGAGCAGCCCGTCGGCCAGGTAGTCGGGCTCGGCGTTCGGGTCGATCGGGCGGCGCTCCAGCCCCGGGTAGCCGATGGCCGCGCGGATCGCGGGGTTCATGAAGTAGGCGCCCGGGACGACCGCCGTCAGCACGCCCCAGCCCGTGGGGTCCTGGCGCAGGACGGCGATCGCCTCGGCCGGGTCGAGGCCGTCGACCGAGGCCAGGGTGGTGTCCAGCGCGTCGCCGAGGTCGGGCAGGGAGGTCAGGACCTCGTCGAGGTACTGGCCGGAGACGCCGGCTTCGCTGGCCGACGGCATGCCGCCGCCGGCGGGGATCAACTGATCGGCGATCGCGCCGAGCTGGGCGCGCTGCGTGTCGGTCAATGCCATGTCAGGCGGCCACTTTCTGCTCTCGGCGGGACGCGATCAACTGCTCGGTGAAGCGCAGGGCCAACGCGGCGATGGTCGCCGTGGGGTTCATGCCGGCCGAGGTCGGCCACACCGACCCGTCGAACACGTACAGGTTCGGCACGTCGTGCGTGCGGCCCTGGGCGTCCACGACGGACGTCGCCGGATCGGTGCCCATCACCGTGGTGCCCAGCAGGTGCCAGCCGGTGGCGCGGATGAACGGCGCGACGACCACGTCGCGCGCGCCGGCCGCGAGCAGCGACTCCTTCGCGCGCGCCTGGTGGAACTCGACCAGCCGCCGCGAGTTCTGCGACAGCTTGTATTCGATCTTTGCGCCCGGGATGCCGAACGCGTCGCTGTTGACGCGGTCGACGACGACCCGGTTGGACTCCTCGGGCAGGTCCTCGGCGATGATGCCCCACATGGTCGAGTGGCCGAGCCGGCCGCGGACGGCGTCCTGGAAGCCGGGGCCCCAGATCTCGTTCTCGGCGCCCCACGGATAGGCGCTCGTCATCGAGAACGGCCCGCCGGTCGGCTGCAGCCCCCACTTGGCGCCGCGGACGAAGCCGCGCGACTCGTCGGTCTCGTAGAACTCGAGCGAGTGGATGAACTGGCCCCAGGGCCCCTGCCACGCGCGGAAGTCCTCGTCGAAGACGCCGACGACGGTCCCGAAGGGATGCATCATCAGCCGCTTGCCGACGAGGCCGGACGAGTTCGCGATCCCGTCCGGCGAGTCACCGGAGAGCTGCAGCAGCCGCGGCGTGCCGACGCCGTTGGCCGCGAGGATCGTGACGCCGGCGCGGACCTCGTGCTCGTTGCCGCCGCGGTCCACGTAGGACGCGCCGGCGACCAGGCCGTCCGGCCGCATGATCAGCTCGCGGACCCGCGCGCCGGTGCGCAGCTCGACGCCGAGCTCGATCGCCTTCGGCCAGTGCGTGAGGTCCGCCGTGCCCTTCGCCCCGTACGCGCAGGCCTGCAGGCAGGTGCCGACCTGCTGGCAGGCGTGCAGCCCGCCGTAGTCGCGCGTGGCGATCGCGTTCGGCGCCGGCCACCAGTGCCAGCCCAGCTCGTTGTGCGCCTTCGCGACACGGCGTCCGGCCGGCCCCAGCGGCACGGGCGGGAGCGGTGGTCCTTCGCCGGGCGGGAACGCGGTGTCGTTCGCCAGGCCGGAGATGCCGAAGTCGCGCTCGACGCGCACGTAGTACGGCTCGAGGTCCTCGTAGGTCATCGGCCAGTCGTCGGCGATCCCGTCCAGCGTCTTCACGCGGAAGTCGGACGGCATGTTGCGCTGCCACTGCGCCGCGTACACCACCGTGCCGCCGCCGACGCCGTTCCACATCAGCGCCGTGATGTCGGACTCGGTGTCGTCGACCGGGTAGTCGCCGGGCGCCTGGCGCAGGTTCGGATCCCAGCCCCAGTCCCGGCCCGCGGTGAGCGGGAAGTCCTCGCGGTGGACGGTCGCCTTCGAGTAGTCGGGCCAGTCGCCCTGCTCGAGCACGAGGACCCGATAGCCCTCCTCGGCCAGCCGCTTCGCGGCGATCGCGCCGGTGGGACCGGCGCCGATGATCAGGACGTCATGTTCCATGACCGCTCTCCTCCGTAACGTTTGAAACCGTGGCGTCGCTCAGCGACATCAGTCGACACGCGGGCGTCTCGATCGCCACGTGCTCGCGCGTCCTGAATGGTTCCGCCCATCCGGTCTCCGAGGCTACGCGCAATCGCGTCCTCAAGGCCGCCGAAGAGCTCGGGTACGCGCCATCCGCGCTCGCCCGCGCGCTCGTCACCCGCAGCTCGCGCATCATCGGCGTGATCGTCGGGGACATCGTCGATCCCTACTTCGCCGAGATCGCGCGCGGGGTCGAGGCGGTGGCCGCGGACCTCGGCTACCTGACGATGGTCTGCAGCGCCGAGCTCGGCAGCGAGGCGGAGCTCGGCCATCTGCACCAGTTGCGCGACTATCACGCCGCGGGGATCGTCTTCGCCGGCAGCGGCCGGGAGGGAGACCCGAGCGCGCGGGCCGTCGCCAACGCCGTCGCCGACGCCCGCAACCGCGGCTCCACCGTCGTCGCCCTCGCGCAGCGCGACTTCGACGCGCCCACGATCCTGTTCGACAACGAGGCCGCCGCCTACGACATCACGGCCTACGTCCGCGGCCTCGGCCACGATCGGATCACCTTCGTCGAGGGCCCAGCGGGACTGCACACGAGCGCGCAACGCCGCGCGGGCTACACGCGCGCCGGCGGCACCGACAGCATCGCCGGCGGCTTCGCGTACGAGGACGGGATGGCGGCCGCCGAGGTGCTGCTGGCGCGCGACACGCTCCCCCAGGCCGTGGTCGCGGCCAACGACGAGGTCGCGATCGGCCTGCTCGTCCGCCTGCGCGACGCCGGCGTCGACGTGCCCGGCGACGTCTCCATCACCGGCATCGACGACACGCGCCCCGCGCACTTCGTCGGGCTGACCACGGTCACGGTGCCGTTGCACGAGATGGGCCGCCGCGCCGCCCACGCGATCCTCGACGGCAGCGTCGAGGACGTCGTGCTGCCGCACGCCCTCGCGATCCGGCAGACCACCAGCTAGAAGACGCATCGCTCGAAGCGCTCGACGGTGGTGCGCATCAGCTCCTCGCGCGGCAGGTCCCAGATCGCGGGGTTGAGGATCTCGACCTCGATCGGCCCGTCGTAGCCCGCCGCGTCGATCATGCGCGCTGAAGGCCGGCAGGTCGATGATGCCGTCGCCCATCATCCCGCGCTCCCACACCGTGTCGCGCGTCGCGGCGAGCCAGTCGTTGACGTGGTAGCCGACGATCCGATCGCCCGCCCGAGCGATCTGCTCCGCCAGCGACGGGTCCCAGAACGTGTGGTAGACGTCGATCACGACGCCGACGCCGGGATCGCCGATCCGCTCGGCGATGTCCAGGGCGTTGCCGAGCGTGTTGATGGCCGACCGCTCGCCGATCATCATCGGGTGCAAGGGCTCGATGCCGAGCCGCACGCCGTGCTCGTTCGCGTGCGGGAGCAGCCGCTCGATGCCGGCCTCGATCACGTCCCGGGCCGCCGCCAGGTCCTTGCCCGACGGCGGACCGCAGACGAGCACCAGGGCATCCGTGCCCAGCGCCGCGGCCTCCTCCACCGCGCGCCGGTTGTCCTCGTCGGCCCCCTCAGCCGCGAAGAACCCGCCCCGGCACAAACTCGACACCCGCAGCCCGGCGGCGTCGATCCGCCGCCGCGCCTCCTCCACACCGATCTCGGCCAGCTTGTGCCGCCACGGCCCGATCCACTCGATCCCGTACTCCGCGCACGCGTCGATGACCTCGACCAGCGACCACCGATCGGCCGTCATCGAGTTGAACGACAGGCGGCTCAACAGACCCCCGCGAGGTCGAGCACGAGCCGCATCCGCGCCGCCGCCAGATCGGGCTCGCGCAGCAGGCCCGCCTGATCGGCCAGCACGAACAGCTCGGAGAGGTGCCGCACGGAGCGCCCGCTCTCCAGCCCGCCGACCATCCGGAAGTGCTCCTGGTGGCCGTTGAGGTAGGCGAGGAAGACGACGCCCGTCTTGTAGTACGGCGTGGGCGCCGCGAAGATGTGGCGCGACAACGGCACGGTCGGCGCGAGCAGCGCGTCGTAGCGCTCCAGGTCACCCTCGTCGAGCGCGTGCATGGCCGCGGCCGCCACGGGCGCGATGGCGTCGAAGATGCCGAGCAGCGCGTCGCTGCCGCTGCTTGATCAGCTCCGGGTAGTTGAAGTCGTCGCCCGTGTACATGCGCACGCCTTCCGGCAGGCGCTCACGCAGCGCGACTTCCTTGTCCGCGTCCAGCAGCGAGATCTTGATGCCGTCGACCTTGTCGACGTTCGCCGCGATGATGTCGAGCACGATGTCGGCGGCCTCGCCCAGGTCCGGCGAGCCCCAGTAGCCCGTGAGCAGCGGGTCGAACATGTCGCCGAGCCAGTGCAGGATCACCGGGGAGGACGCCTGCGAGAGCAGGTGCCCGTACACGGAGCGGTAGTCGTCGGGACCGGAGGCCGCCGCGGCCAGCGCGCGCGACGCCATCAGGATCACCGGCGCGCCCTCGCCCTCGATGAACGCGAGCTGCTCCTCGTAGGCCGCGCGCACCTCGTCCAGCGACAGCCGGCCCGAGCAGCTGATCGGTGCCGGCGCCGCAGGCCAGCCGGCCGCCGACGGCCTTGGCCTCGGCGACCGAGCGGGAGATGAGCTCCTGCGTCGCCGCCCAGTCCAGGCCCATGCCGCGCTGCGCGGTGTCCATCGCCTCCGCGATCCGGAGGCCGTGCGCCCACAGGTGCCGCCGGAACGCCAGCGTCGCTTCCCAGTCCAGCTGCGCGGGACCGGTCGGGTCGCCGCCCGCCAGCGGGTCGGCGACGACGTGCGCGGCCGCGTAACACACGCGCGAGCGCGGCTCGGCGCCGAGCACGGGCAGCGGCTCGCGCAGCTCCGGCGTGTAGCTCTCGAGCGAGCCGTCCGCGCGCGGCAGGGTGAGCGCGACGCCGTTCACAACGTCAGCTCCGGCACGTCGACCCAGCGTCGCTCCTTCCACGACTGCTCGGCCAGCTCGTAGAGCTGCACGCCGCGCGCGCCCTCGACGAAGTCCCACGGGAACGGCTCGTCGAGCACGACGTGGCGCAGGAACGCCTCCCACTGCAGCTTGAAGCCGTTCTCGGGCGGCTCGGTGGCCGGGACCTCGATCCACGACTCGCGGTGCGCGATGGGGTCCGGCAGGTCCGGGTTCCAGGTGGACTTCGGCGTCGCCGCGGCCGGCTGGATCTTGCACCCGCGCAGACCCGCGACCGCGGACCCGTCCGTGCCGTCGACCTGCAGCTCGAACAGCTCGTCGCGGTTCACGCGCACGGCCCACGACGAGTTCATCTGCACGACGAGCCCGTTGTCGAACTCGAAGATCGCGTAGGCCGCGTCCTCGGCCGTCGCCTCGTAGGGCTTGCCGTCCTCGCCGATCCGCTCCGGGATGTGCGTGGCGCCGACGGCCATCACCGAGCGCACGGGCCCGAAGACGTTGTCGAGCACGTAGCGCCAGTGGGCGAACATGTCGCTGATGATTCCGCCGCCGTCCTCGCGGCGGTAGTTCCACGACGGCCGCTGCGGCTCGGGCTCGGGCCCGGGATAGACCCAGTAGCCGAACTCGCCGCGCGCGGCGATGATGCGCCCGAAGTAGCCGGACCGGACGAGGCGCTGGAGCTTGAGCAGGCCCGGCAGGAACAGCTTGTCCTGGACCACGCCGGCCTTCACGCCCGCGTCGCGCGCGGCGCGGCCGAGGGCCAGCGCCGTCTCGACGTCCGGCGTGACCGGCTTCTCGCAGTACACGTGCTTGCCCGCCGCGATCGCCTTTTCCACGGCGGCCGGCCGCGCGGACGTGAGCTGCGCGTCGAAGTAGATCTCGTACTGCGGGTCCGCGAGGGCCGCGTCGAGGTCCGTCGACCAGCGCTCGAGCCCGAGCTCAGCGGCCAACGCCGCGAGCTTGGCCTCGCTGCGACCGACGAGCAACGGCTCTGGCCAGATGACCTCACCGTCAGAGACGGGAATGCCGCCCTGCTCGCGGATGGCCACGATGGAGCGGATGAGGTGCTGGTTCTTCCCCATCCGGCCGGTGACCCCATTCATGATGATGCCGACGACGCGCTGACCCACTTTGCTCCTCACGGAAAGCGTTTGCCACGACGCAGGGTAGCCACCCTCCGGGCAAAAGAAAAGGCGGCCGGCGCAATTGAGCCGACCGCCTCATCTTCCGGTCAGGATGGAGCTACTTGCGGGCCAGCGTCACGTTCACCGAGGCCGTGAGCGCCTTGGCGCCCGCCGGCTTGAGGGTCATGGTCAACTTGGCCTTGACCGCCTGCTTGGCCTTGGCCAGCACACGCTTGGTGGACGCGGACGGCTTGAGCGTCACCGTGACGGCGCCCGCCTTGCACGCCGACCGTGCCCTTGGCCAGCGTCGCCGACTTGAGCTTGAGCGCCTTGCGGACCTTGCTGGTCACCGTCAGCGTCGCCTGACCGGACATCACCTGCGTGCAGGTGGCACGCACCGCCAGCCCGCTCTTGGCGAACTTGGCCACCGTCGTCTTGGCGGCGTGGCCAGCTTGAACGACGGCTGCCAGGGATGGACCCGGCGTGGGCGTCGCCGCCGGCGGCGCGGGGGTGGCCGTCGGCTGCACCGTGGGCAGCGGCGTCACCGCCTGCTCGATGGAGAAGCCGACCGACTTGGCCGTCTCCACGTTGCCGGCCTTGTCGGCCGAGCGGAACTCGACCGTGTGTGCCCCGGGCGCGGAGACCGTCACGCTCGGGCCCTTGCCCCAGGCTCCGCCGTCCACGCGGGACTCGGTGTAGTCGACGCCGCTGGCCTGCGCCGGGGCGACCGCCGCGGTACCGACCATGCCGGTCCACGTGTCCGCCACCGCGTTGTACGTCGAGTGCAGGGTGCAGATGAACGTCCACGTGCCGGTCTGGGTGAACGTCTTGGAGACCGGCGGGCTGTTCGGCGCGGCGAACGCCGTCAGCGATCTCGAGCTGGGCCGGCGCTCCGCCGGCGCCGGGCGCCCGCAGCTTGACGTCGTGCGCGCTGCCCGCGGTGGCACCGAAGCGCCACCGGACCGTGTCACCCACGCTCAGGCTCACCGCGGACGGCGTCCAGAACGTGCCGTTGGCGTCGACGTCGACCGTGTTCGCCGGCGCGGGGTCCGACGCGGCGAACGTGACCGTCACCGGGCCGGCGTAGGTCCCGCCGGCGCCCGGCTGGGCCGGGTCGAGCGTCGCGCTGGTGACCGGCGCGGTGGTGTCGGCCGCGGCCGCCCCGACCGTGCACGGTGACCGTCTTCGGCGTCTCCACGTTGCCCGGCGACGTCCGTCGAGCGGTACTCGATCGCGTACGTGCCGTTGGCCGTGAAGGCCGGCTTGCTCGCCGCGTTGTACGGCATCCACTCCGCGGCGGCGAACGCGCGCGCCGGCCCGTGAACGTGACCGTCGACCGGAACTCCGTCAGCGCGACGCCGGAGGTGGCGTCCGTCGCGCTCAGCGTCAGCGTCGCCGGGCCCGCGCCGGTCTGGGCGACCGAGGCGGTCGTGGCCGGCGCCGTGGCGTCGAGCTTGACCGTGGTGGACTTCGCCGTCTCGGCGTTGCCCGCCTTGTCCGTGGAGCGGTACTCGACCACGTGGGTGCCGTCGGCCGTGAGCGCGACGGGCGCCGTGTACGTCGCGAACGCGCCGTTGCCGATCCGGAACTCGGTACTTGTCCACGCCCGAGACGCACTCACCGTCATCGGCGGCCGACAGCGTCACGTTCACCGGCGTGCGGTGCCAGCCGTCAGCGCCGTCCGCCGCGGGGACCGTGTGGGTGGTCACCGGCGCCGCGGCGTCGGTCGGGCGAGTCGGGGGTGAAGCGGACGTAGTCCGCGCAGCACGTTGACCGAGCCGTTGCCACCGTAGACGCCGATGTAGCGCGGCCCAGCGGCCGGCGGGCATGCACGCGTGTCGACGTTGGCCGAGCCGAGCGCGACCCAGGTTCGCGCCGCCGGCGCCCTCAGGGTCGCCGAGCGAGTAGGCGGCGGTCACGGTCGCGCCGGTGCGCACGACCCGCATCCACCACGTCGGCAGGTTGCCGGTCGCCGAGGCCCGTGCGCGTGCCGAGCGTGCGGATGCCGTTGGTCTCCTGTGCGAGCTCGAAGTACGTGTTGACCGAGCCGGTCGGGTTGCCGTCGGCGTTGCGGTTGTGGGCGACCTTGATCCAGTTCTTGTCGTTCTGGAAGATCTTCAGGCCGACCTGGGCGTACGGCTGCCCTGACCGGTCGTGTCCGTCGTTGAGGCCGGGTGCGGAGAGCTTGGCCACGACCGTGAAGTCGCCGGTCGGCAGCGGCTGGCCGAGGAAGCCGATCGGGCCCGTGCGCGCGAGGTCGACCGAGAACGCGCCGAGCGGCAGCACGAGGTTCCCGCCGGAGACCGTCGGGGCCTTCGCGCCCGTGGCCGGCGTGGTCGAGTGGCGGTAGCTCCACAGCGCGGTGTTCAGCGCGCCGTTGAACTCGTCCGAGCGCGTCGGCTGGCAGGCCGCGCCGGCGGTGACGGTGAACGTCACCTGCTGGACCTCGGACGTGTTGTTCGCGCTCGGTCGGTCGCCCGGACGCGCACGGTGTACGCGCCGCGCGTGGTGAAGCCGACCGGCTCGGTGTAGCGCGTCCACTCGCGTGCCGTCGAGCGAGTACTCGACTGCGCGCGACGCCGGAGCTGTCGGTGGCGCTGAGCGCGAGCGTGGCGCGACCGAGGTAGGCGCCGGCGCCGTTCTGCACGCCCGACAGGGCCGGTTCGACCACCGGGGCGGTGGTGTCCACCTGGTCGCCGATGAAGTCGATCCGCATCAGCCGTCCCGGCTGGCTGGCCGGCAGCTGCGCGCGGCAGCAGTCGTAGTCCCAGGTGGCCAGGTACAGCGAGCCGTCCGGGCCGAACTTGACGGGGATCGGGTACGAGTGGCTGGGCGCGCCGAACTGGCTGGAGCCGAACAGGCCGTTCACGCGCAGCAGGCCGGAGCCGTCGTCCTTGACGCGGGCCTCACGCCACCAGTTCTGCGCGCGGTCGAGCAGAACCACGAGCCGTCGTAGTAGGCCGGCCACTTGGTGTCGGACGGGTTGGCGGCGTCGTACTTGTAGATCGGCCCCGTGATCGACTCCTGCGGGCTGGTCCGGGTCGGGATGCCGAAGCGCGCCGGATGCTCGCCCGTGCGCTTGTGCCAGACGTCGGCGCCGAGCGCCGGGCCGGGCAGGTCTCGTCAGGCCGGAGTTGTTGGGCGACTCGTTGGGGATCGTGCTCGCGGCGCAGTCGAAGCGCGCGCCGGACGGGCCGTTCGGGAACGTGTAGCGGAAGTAGCTGTTGGCGGCCGAGTTGTCGCCCGTGCACAGCGGCCAGCCGTAGAAGCCCGGCTTGGTCACGCGGTTCCACTCGACGATGCCGGCCGGCCCGCGCGTGGCGCTGTTGGTGCTCGCGTCCGGGCCGTAGTCACCGACGACCACCGTGCCCGGATGGGCCGGGTCGGCCAGGACGCGTGAACGGGTTGCGGAAGCCCATGGCGAAGATCTCGGGCTTCGTCTTGGCGTGTCCCGGTCGGGAACATGTTGCCCGTCCGGGATCGCTGTAGGTCGCACCCGACGCCCGCGGCGCCGGAGGCGTTGGCCAAGGGCTTGATCCGCAGGATCTTGCCGCGCAGGTCGTTCGTGTTGGCTGACGTGTTGCGCGCGTCGTAGCGCTCGGGGTAGCGCTGGTCCATCGGCGCGTAGCCGTTGCCGCCGGCGCCGAACGGGTCGACGTCGTCGCCCGTGCCGATGTACAGGCTGCCCTCGGAGTCGAAGCTCAGCGTGCCGCCGCCGACGTGCGCGCCGTACGTGTTCTGGCCCGCGACGCCGTCCTTGTTGTCGTTGCCGACCTTGACCTTGGGCACCCGCAGGATCTCCTGCTCGGAGCCCGGCACCACGGCCGTGCCGTCCGCGTTGAGCGTGAAGCGGCTGATGAGGTTGTGGCCGACGACCAGGCAGCTGTTGCAGCCGGGGTCGAACGCGCGGCGAGTAGTAGATGTACAGGTGGCGGTTGGTGGCGAAGTCCGGGTCCAGCGCCATGCCGTTGACGCCGTCGTTGGAGGACTCGTGGTCCGCGCGCGTCTGCAGCGTCAGCAGCGTGCTGGTCGCCTTGGTCTGCGGGTTGTACATCCGCAGCCGGCCCTCGGAGTTGATCGCCTGGTTGCCGATCTCGGTCCAGTAGACCTTGCCGTCGCGCGCGATGTCCATGCCGATCGCGCCGCGCAGGTCGGTCGGCCAGCACCGTGCGTGCAGAAGTTCGTCCACACCGTGGCTTCGCAGTCGGAGTCCTTGCCCGCCAGGCCCGCGACGTAGCGGACGCCGCCGACCAGGTGCTTGATCAGGTTGTTGTCGCCGCCGTTCTCCAGGTAGGCGGCCGAGAAGTGGCCGAGGCTCGAGGCCCAGATGCGCGCGCCGTCGTACATGCGGCACCAGGCGATCGGGTGGTCCGCGCCCATGCGGGTGACGCCCGTGCCGACGTTGTAGCGTCTCCTCGTCGAGCGTCATCAGCACGTGGTGCGTGCCGCGCACGTTGGAGGAGAACGTGTAGTGCTCGTCACCGAAGCGGTAGCTGTCCGGCAGGTCCTTGGTGGACGGGTGGTGGCGGTCGGAGACCTGGACCGTCGCCAGGTTGTTGGCGTCCGTCGCGGAGTGGCCGGGCATCAGCGCGCCGATCGCGCTGTCGCCCGGAGCGTCCCACCACGGCCAGGTGACCGCGCCGGCGCCCATCGTCACCGACGCGTGCATGGCGGCGATGCCGCCGCCCGCGCGGGCGAACGCCTCGATCGCCTGCTGCTCGGCGGTCGTGAACAGCTGCGGGCTGGTGGTGTCGCCGCGGTTGAGCGAGGACGCCTGCCAGAAGAAGATCGCGTCGTACTGCGCGAGGTTCGCGGACGTGAAGATCGCCGGGTTGCCGACCGTCGCGTTGCGGCAGCCCGGGAGGGTGCCGGCGCCGGTGCCGTGCCCGGAGCAGGTGCGGTAGTCGCTCGTGACGCCCGCCGCCTGCAGCTTGGACTGGATCAGCTCCACCACCGCGGGTTGGATCGCCTCGGTGGCGTTCGCGTGCCTATAGCCCGTCGTCCCTGAATAGATCAGGACCTTTGCCGTCTCGCCCTGGGCGGAGGCGGTCGCCGGAGCGAGCCATCCGAGCGCCAGCAGCGCGACGATCAGTCCGAGCCACTTCCGTGTCATCCCTCTCCCCTCGCACACCTCCTCAGGTGTGCTGTCGGTCTCTCTCCAGAACGCCCGAAGGCGGCCGCCCTGACCAAGGACGACCGCCTTCTATCACTTCGGGCCCTGCAGTGTGCTCCGCGTTACTTGCGCGCGAGCGTGACCTTCAGCGACGCCTTGACCGCCGGCTGGCCGGCCGGCTTGCACGGTGACGGTGAGCGTGACCTTGACGCGACTTCTTGACCTTCGCCAGCGCACGCGCCGTCGCCTTGGTCGGCTTGAGCGTCAGCGTCGTGATGCCGGCCTTGCACTTGACGGTGGCCTGGCCAGCGTGGCCGACTTGAGCTTGAGGGCCTTGCGGACCTTGCTCGTGACCGTCACCGTCGCCGTGCCGTTCATCGCCTCCGTGCACGTGACCCGGATCTTCGAGCCCGCTCTTGGCGAACTTCGCGACCGTCGTCTTGCTGGGCTTGGCCAGCTTGACGGACGGCTTGACCGGCGCCGGGCTCACCGCGGCGCCGGCGGGGCCGTCGGCGTGCCGCGGGTGCGGGGTCGCCGTCGGCGTGGCCGTCGGTCGGCGTGGCCGTCGCCGTCGGGGTCGCCGTCGGGGTCGGGATCGGGGTGCCTTCGCCTTGATGGAGAAGGCGACCGACTTGGCCGTCTCGACGTTGCCCGCCTTGTCGGCCGAGCGGTAGTCGACTGGCGTCGGGCCCACCGCGGACACCGTGACGCGTGTTGCCCTTCGTCCAGGCGCCGCCGTTGACGCGGTACTCGGTGTAGTCGACGCCGGACGATCGCCGGCACCGGCCGGAGCCGAGCCGGTCACGTTGGCCGTGCCGACCATGCCGGTCCACGAGTCCGTCTGCGCGTTGTACGTCGAGTGCAGCGTGCAGATGAACTGCCAGGTGCCGTTCTGGGTGAACGTCTTCGTGATCGGCGGATTGTTCGGCTGAGCGAACACCGTCAGGACCTCGAGCTGGTTGGCCGCACCCGGCGCGCCCGGCGCCCGCAGGCGCAGGTCGTGCCCGGTGATCTCGGTGTCCGGCCACGAGTCCACGTGATCCGGTCACCGTTCTTGAGATCGACCGTCGGCTTCGTCCACACCGTGCCGAACGGCTGCACGTCGACGTTGGCACCGCCGGGGCCGGCTGCGCCGGATCCGTCGCCGCGAACGTCACCGTGACCGGCTCCTCGTACGTGCCGCCGGCACCCGGCGCGGCCGGGGCCAGCGTCGCGGTCGAGGTCGGCGCGAGCGTGTCGTCGCCCACGGCCGGGACGATCTTGAACGCGATCGTCTTGATCGCCTCCACGTTGCCGGCCTTATCCGTCGAGCGGTACTCGATCGAGTAATTGCCCGCGTCCGTGAAGCGCGGCTTGTTGGCCGCGTTGTACGTCACCCACGCCTCCTCAGAAGCGTCGAGCAACTTCGCCTGACCCAGCGCACCGAACGGGCTCGAGGTCGTGACCTGGTACTCGGTCTTCGCCACGCCCGAACCCTCATCCGTGGCGTTGAGCGAGAGCGTGACCGGACCGGTGTACGTGCCACCCGCACCCGGCTGCGCCGGGTCGAGCGTCGCCGTGGTCACCGGAGCGACCGGATCCGGGCACACGTCCGGGGTGACCCGGAAGTAGTCCACGTCGGCGATCGCCGGCTGGCCGTTGGCCGGGAAGGTACCGCCCGCGGGCCAGTTGTCCTGCGCGATGAGGCCGATCCGCGAGCCCGCGGCGTCACGACGCGCGCCGCTGCACGGGTTCAGGTCCAGACCGCCGTTGACGCTCGGGAAGCGACCCAGTCGGGCGTGGCCGCGGAGGCCGGAGCGACGATCTGGTACTGCGCCGTGCACGCGTGTTGGCGCCGGCCACGCGCTGGTAGCGCATCTTGATCGTGACCGGGCCCGTGTTGGAGGGCAGGATGTTCGCGTTGCAGCCGCCGGTGCGCGCACCCTCGGTCGACCTCGGGTTGTCCTTGGAGCTGCTCGACGAAGATCGCCGATGCCGCTAGGTTGTGGGTGATCGTGGAACGGAAGAAGTTGTTGTCTCCGTTCCACACGACCAGGCCGATGTTCTGCCAACCGCCACGGAACTGGACGGTGAACTGCGTCTCCGCGGTCCAGGTCGTGCCCAGGGCGGGCAGGTCCTGGCCGAGGAAGTTGATCGGGCCGACCGACGTGTTGGCGTCGGCCGCGTCGATCTCCAGGTCGTTCGTCGGCAGGTGCAGCTGGCCGCCGGAGACCGTCGGCGCGAGCGGGCCCGTGGTGGGGGTGCCGCCGTTGCGGGTGTGACGGATCCAGCGCGCGTCGATCGACGTGCCGTCGAACTCATCCGAGCGCTCGCAGACCGGGAGCTGGATCTTGACGGTGACGGACTTGGCCGTCTCCGTGTTGGCCGCCTTGTCGGTCGAGCGGTACTCGACCACGTGCGTGCCGCTGCTGGAGCAGCGTCACGCCGTCGACGTACGGCGTCCACGCGCCGGGGGTGCCGCCGTTGGTGGTGATGCGGTACTCGGTCGAGTCGACGCCCGAGGCGCCGGTGCCGGTGTCGGTCGCCGGCGAGGGTGACCTTGACCGAGCGGTCGTAGGTGTCGCCGGTGGCCGGAGCCGCCGGGTCGAGCGTCGCCGTCGTGGTCGGCGCGGTCGGTCTCGCAGGTGAACGGGTCCGGGGTGACCCGGAAGTAGTTCACGTCGACGGTGCCGGGGCGTGCCGTTGTACGCGTAGGTACCGGTCGTGCCCGGGAAGTTCGACTGCGTGATGATGCCGATGCGCGAGCCGGTCGCGTCACGACGCGCGCCGCCGCGTGGGGTTGAGGTCGATGAAGTTCGCCGGGCCACCGAAGTTGGCGTAGTTGGCCATCGCGATGGCGGCCGGCGCCATGATCCGGTACTGCGGGACGACGGTGTTGGACCCGTTGGCACGCGTGTAGCGCATCCGGATCGTGATCGGGTCGGTCTTGTTCGCCGCGATCGTGATGTTGCCGCCGGCCTGCGAGCGCGCGCCTTCGGTCGAGGTCGGGTTGTCCTTCGACTGCTCACGTAGATCTCGCCGCCGTTGAGGTTGTGCGTGATCGAGGAGCGGAAGAAGTTGTTGTCCCCGTTCCAGACGATCAGTCCGATGTTCTGCCAACCGCCCGTGTACTGGACCGTGAACTCGGTCTCGACCTGCCAGTCGGTGCCGAGCGCCGCGAGGTCCTGGCCGATGAAGTTCACCGGGCCGACGGACGTCTGCGCGTTGGCAGCGTCGATCTCGAAGTCGGCCGTCGGCAGGTGCAGCTGGCCGTCCGCGAACGTGAACGCGCTCGCCGGCGAGCCGCCGTTGCGCGTGTGACGCGACCACTGGGACCCAGCGTGGTGCCGTTGAACTCGTCCGAGCGGGTCTGCGTGCAGCCCGCGCCCGAGAGGACCCGGAACGTGACCTGCTTGGGCGACGGAGGTGTTGTTGACCTTGTCGGTGGCGCGGTAGTCGACCGTGTAGCTGCCGGCCGCGTTGAACGCGACGGGCGTCGTGTAGGTCGGTCCAGGCGCCGCCGTTGGTGCGGTACTCGATCCGACTGGACGCCGGAGCCGGTCGCGTCGTCGGTGGCCGGACAGCGTGAGCGTGGCGGAGCCGACGAAGTTGTCGCGCTGGTCCTTGTTGCCCGACGTCGCGGCCGTCGCCGTGGGCGCGGTCGTGTCGTTGATCTTCAGGACCGTGAACGTCGTGGTCTTGACCGCGGCGACGTTGTCCTTGCGGTCCGTCGCGCGGTACTCGACGTTGGCCAGGTGGGCGGCGTCTCCCTCGAGCGCCGGCGAGCCGAACTCGCGGGCACGGCGCGCCAGGAAGGCGGAGACGCCGAAGTTCGCCAGCGCCGAGAACCCGATCACCGCGATCCCGATGCCGAGATGCGAAACCTCGGCCCCGACCACCAGCCGGCGGGTCGCCGCGAAGACGATGATCCCGGCGCCGACCAGGATCAGCATTCCCTCGATCGCCGCCGCCAAGTTCTCGACCTTCTCGTGACCGTAGGGATGCTCGGGGTCGGGTGGCTCGTCGGCCTTGCGGACCGAGATCAGGGCGATCACGGAGGCGACGAGGTCGATCGAGGAGTGAGCCGCCTCGGTGATGATCGCGATCGAGCCGGTGAGCGCCCCCGCCGCGATCTTGATCGCGATCAGCAGCGCGTTGGAGGCGATCGAGAGAATCGCGGCGCCGCTCTTGGTGCGGATCACCGTTCGCCCTCCAGCAGGCCCGCGAGCCGTCGCGCGGCACGCCCGCGGTGGCTGATCGCATGCTTTTCGTCCCCGCTCAGCTCGGCCATCGTCCGGCCGTCGTCGGGGCCGGTGTCGGCCGGGACGAACGCCGGGTCGTATCCGAATCCGCCGGAGCCCCGGGGCTCGAGCGCCAACACTCCCTCGCAGCGGCCCTCGACCACGTGCTCGGCGCCGTCGGCGTCGACGTAGGCGAGCGCGCAGACGTACGCCACATGGCGGTCATCGGCGTCCTCGAGCTCGCGGAGAAGCAGGCGCAGGTTGTCCTCATCGCTCGCATCGGGGCCCGCGTAGCGGGCCGACCGGACCCCCGGCCGCCCTCCCAGGGCGCGGGCCTCGATGCCCGAGTCGTCGGCCACCGAGACGAGGCCGGTGGCCTGGTGGGCGGCGCGAGCCTTGCCGAGCGCATTCTCGGCGAACGTCACGCCGTCCTCCGGCGGAAGCTCCACCGATGCGGGCAATCCGACCAAGTCGAGCGAGTCGAGGATCGCACGCAGCTCGCGAAGCTTGTGCTCGTTGCGGGTCGCGACCACGGCTCGCGGTCGCGACATCAGCCCGCGGTGACTGCGCCGACCGCCCCCTCCTGGACCTCGCCGAGGCGGGCGATCGCGGGCTCGGCGAGACCGAGCAGCTCATCGAGCGAGGCGCGGGAGACGGGCATCTGCTCCGCGGTCGCCTGGACCTCGACCAACCCTCCGTCGCCGCTCATCACCACGTTGGCGTCCATCTCGGCCCGCGAGTCCTCGGAGTAGTCGAGGTCGCAGAGCGCTTCGCCCTCGACGATCCCGCAGCTGACCGCGGCGATCGAGCTCGTGAACGGCTCGCGCTCGAGATCCCCGGCCTCGAGCAGCTTCGCGACGGCGAGCCGCAGGGCCACGAAGCCGCCGGTGATCGAGGCGCACCGGGTCCCGCCGTCGGCCTGGAGGACGTCGCAGTCGATGTACACGGTGCGCTCGCCAAGCGCCTCCATGTCCACCACAGCCCGCAGCGACCGGCCGATCAGGCGCTGGATCTCCACCCCCCGCCCGTCCTGACGGCCGCGCTTTGAGTCGCGCTCCTTGCGCTGGCCCGTGGAGGCCGGGAGCATCGCGTACTCGGCCGTCACCCAGCCGCGCCCCGAGCCCTCCAGGAACCGCGGGACCGAGCCGCTGACCGACGCTGTGCAGATGACCCTGGTCTCCCCCTGGGAGTAGAGCGCCGACCCGTCGGCGGTCCGCACGAAGCCCGGCTGGACCTCAACCGGGCGGAGGTCCGTTGGGCTTCGATCGTAGCTTCGAGCCGACACGCCGCCAGTCTCGCAGACGCCCGCCGATCCCTCCGCAACTTCGGATCGCCGCACGGGCTCGGGTGGGTCGAGAGCCGCGGGCTCAGGCGCTGAGAGCCGCCCTCCGTCTCAATCCCGCGGGCCGAGCGGCGGGCCGACCTGCACCTGGCCGTGCGCCGCGAAGATCCGCTCGAGCTCCTGCGGCGCCGGACGCGGCGCGTCGGCCGGCGGCAGGGTGGGGGCGCTGGCCGGAACCGCGCAGTCGCGAACCATGCGCTCGATCCCCGCGGGCGTGCTGAGCACGAGCACCCGGGCCGTCTCGCTGTCGACTCGAAAGGTGTGCGGCATCCCGATCGGAACCGTGGCCGCGCCACCTGGGTCGAGCTCGAATCGCTCCCCGCCGGCCTGGATCGTCAGCCGTCCGTCGAGCACGACGTAGCTCTCGTCCTGAGGGTGAGTGTGAACCGGCGGCGAGGTGTTGCGCCCAAACAGGAACTCGATCAGCGCGAAGCGCCCGTCGGATGCCTCGCCCGGCAGCTTGATCGTGGCCAGCGTTCCCAGGAACCAGAGCCGCTCGCCATCGCCCCCGGCGGACCAGGTCGCCGATTTGATCCTCTCGGCCACGCTCGCCCAGCCTATCCAGCCGGTCGCATCGGAACGGCTTGCTCTCGGCGGCCGCCGCCCGCTCTCCTCACACGAGTGTCTCGGGTGATCGGGGCGGGCGGCGGAGCTCGTGTCCCGGGGTACTCAGCGGAAGGTGATCGCGTTCACGGCCTGCTTGATCTTGCCCACGATCACGTCGGCCAGCTCGGTGCCCTGCCGGCCGTTGAACCCCTTCATCGCGGCCACCATGCCCACCATCAGCAGTGAGACGAGGAGGATCAGGCCGACGTACTCGACCGTCCCCTGGCCGCCCTGGCCCTCGAGCGCGGCCACGAGGCGTCTGGCGCGTCGGGTGAACGACGCCTGGATATATGCGGCAAGCCTGTAGAGCATCGGACCTCCTGTTCGGGTTTCGACCGATGCTGGCCGACCGGATGCCACCGCTCCAGACGCGCGTGACCCGAATCCGCGCCCGATTCGTCAAGCCCCACGCGCGCCGGTCGAGCGCACGCCGATCGCCCGCCGTTCGACGAGCCCCCGGGCCAAAGCCTGGGAGCTCGTCATCCGGGAGCGGCGGGCGACGGGCGTCAGGCGGTGGACGTCTCCCGCGACATCACGATGCTGACGATCACGATCCAGATGCCCGACAGCCCAAAGCCGAGGAATCCGATCGGGGTGAAGAACATGATCGCGATGACCACCGCCACCCAGCCGAGCCACCTGGGCAGCGCGCCGGCGGTGAATGTCGCGCCCGCGGCGCCCAGCAGCATGATCCCGAGCGGCATCGTGAACGAGAAGAAGTTGTCGTTGTCGATTGCGTTGAGCGCCACCATCGCATCAGCCGAGATGTGCTTGTCCCCGCCGTCGATCAGCGCGAAGTGGACGCCAACGGCGACCAGAAATCCGGCCACCGCCGTCGCGCCGCCGATCAAGGCCACGGTGGCCCACAGCTCATTGGCCTGACCGGCGCTGCGAAGCCGCTCGCGCAGCGAGGCCGTGAAAATGGCCAGGAAGACCGAGGCGAGGGCGACGAGGACCCCCGCGCCGATCTCCTGGCCCTGATGATCGGCGTAATAGGTGACCACGCTGGCCGGGGAGTCATCGATGTCCGGCGTGTCGCCGCTGACGACGAAGAATCCGACGATCAGCAGCACCACGAACGCGATCCCGCTCAGCGGGGCGACGCGTGAATCTCTCATTCGGTCAGCCTCCTCATGTCCTCGTGTTCCGAGTTGATCCCCCTTGCCGGGAGAACCCTGATTCGCTGCCGAAGCGGATGGATGGGCCAACCGGCGCTCAGGGAACGAACGTGATCTGCAGCTCGGCGCGGTCGTGCTGGCTGGCGCTCAGACCCGAGGAGTTCCGCACGTACATCTTGACCGTGACCCCGTTCGCGATCGCCGCCGTGTTGACCTCGGGCAGGGCCACGGAGTCGGTGACGTAGCTCGAGGCCGAGGTGTTGCACGAGACCGGGCTGCCGGCGCTGCCGTGGGTGCCGATCAGGGTGGGCCCCGAGTAGACCTCGAAGTACATACAGGTCGTCCCGAGGGTGGCCGAGCGGTAGGAGTGAACGAAGGTGACCCCGTTGACGGGCGCGCCGGTCGGCACGTACGACGGGGAACGTGAGCTTCAGGTATCGGGAGGCGCTGAACGAGCTCGACCAGTTGGCGGCGCTCTGGTAGAAGGCCCCGTCACCGCCGGCCGCAAGACCCCACGGAGTGGTGGTGGGGGTAAGCCCGGTGGCGTCGGTGAGGCTCGTTTCATAGAGGGTGAAGGGGGTGCCGGCCGCGGTGCCCGAGACGGTGGCCAGGTCGCGGGTGATCCCGCCCAGGAGCGAGTTGTTGACGAACACCCTGACCCGCAGGTCGTCGGCGATGTCGCTGTTGATGACCTCGGGCAGAGGTGTGGTGGTCGCGCTCAGCGTCGTTCCCGTCTGGCAGGCCACCGGACTTCCGGGACTGCCGTGAGTGCCGATCACGGCGCCGGTCGAGGCGCGACGCACCTCGAAGTAGAAGCAGGTGGTCTGCCCCGCCCCGGCGGCGGCGAAGTTGAAGTTGAAGCTGGCGGCGGAGACACCGAGGCCACCCTGGAGCGGGGAGTTGAGGTCGAACTGAAGGTATTTCGAGGTGTTGAACACACCCAACAGGCCGCCGCTGGTCGCGGTCCTGCCGTCGTTCGCGAATGCGTGGGGCTCCGACTGATTCGTCTCGCTGCCCGAGGAGGCGTCGCGCACGTCCCATGTGGAGGTCGAGATCGTGGTCGGCACCGCGACGGTGACCGGGGCGCTCGCGGTGTCGCCCTGGTCGCCGACCGCGTAGATCGTGTGACTGCCGTTCGCGGTCCCCGAGGGCAGCGTCACCGAGACGTTCGCCGAGCCGTCGCCGGGCACGGGGCTCGGCGTGATGCTCCCGCTGAGCACCGTGCCGGTGCTCGGGTCGTCAAGCCGGAAGCTCACCGTCTGGCCGGTGATGAAGTTGGCGATGTGACCCGTGAGGGTCGCCGGGAGGCTCGAGATCGTCGAGGAGTCCAGGGTCAGTGCCGCGGCCCCCACCGTCACCGGCGCACTCTGGGGGCTCTCGGCACCGCGCCAGTTGAGGTGGGTCGGGGTCACCGTGTATCTCCAGGCGCCCGCCGGGACCGCGTGTTCCGTGCACGCCAGACCCGCGACCGTCCCGGAGCAGTGCCGCGCCGATTGCCTGCTGGGCGCCACCGGTGCTGTAGCGGCGCACGATGTAGCCGTCGACCGGCACGCTGCCGCTCGACGCCGACCAGGTGAGGCTGACGTTTCGACCCGAGACGCTCGCGGTGGGCGCGTTGCCCGCCGGCATGCTCTTCGCAGCCGAGTACGCGGAGCCCGACCCCTGGTCGTTCCAGGTAGCGCCCGCCGGTGTTGCGAAGGCCGGGAGGGCCGTGATCGCGAGCATCGAGGCCACCAGGGCGCGCCGCATCCGCTACCCCCAGACCTTCAGCTTGACCCGGAAGCGGAGCGGGAACCTGGCCCCCTGGCATCCGTCGGGGGCCCGCTCGCGCATCCTCAGCCGTACGCGAACCCGCCGCGTCTGGTGCGGCGGGATCTTGACGTGGCGCCAGCGGCCGCTCTTCAGCTGCCGAAGGCCGCGGCTTCGCCGGGGGGCGATGTTCTCCTGAGAGCAGTCGGGGGCCACGTCCAGCACACGGGTGCGGATCCAGCGCACCCTGGCTCGGCGATCGAACGGGTTTCGCACGTGAACCCACACGGGCTTATGACGCGCGGGATAGAGGCCGGTCACGTGGCCCTCGACGCGCAGCCCCGCGGGCTCGCGGGGCGGGGCAGGGCTCGCGTGCCCGTCGCGCAGCGCGGCGTACGCGAAGGCCGCGCTCGCCACGGTGGCCACCAGCGCCAGGGTGAGGGCCTTGGTTTTCATCGTCGCCGGGTCAGCTCTCAGGGCAGGCGTCGAATTCCGCCGTCAACGAGCGGGCTCGAATCGCCCACCCGCGGGCGGCCATCGCGATCCCGCTACGGGGCGTTGCTGTGCCCCGACAGGCTCACCGGGATGGTGAACGTCGCACCCTGGCAGCTGTCATCGGACGCGTTCGACATGTGAGCGGCGTTCGTGAGCGTCGTCTGGGTGCTCGAGCTCGAGGCGATGTCGATCGTCTGGCCGGTCTGATTCGTGAACGTCACCCCGGTTGGGTGGCCGGCGTCGGATCCGCAGGTCGAATGGCCCGCGTCCGCGGTGACGGTCCCGTTCCCGGTCACGTCGGTCACCCGGACGGGATAGGGATTCGGGTTGGTGATCCTGATCAGCACGTTGCCGTCAGCGCCCGGATACAGGCTGGCGGTGGTGCTCGCCGAGACGTCCGTCGTGGTGAGCGCCTGGGCGCTGCCGGCCTTGGCGTAGCCCGATCCGCCGCCGGTGGCCGTCCACGCGGCGTAGACGAGGCCGGCGGCTGCCAGGCCGAGCAGGGTGACGCCCGCAGCCACGACGCGTCGCCTCGAAGTTGAATTGCGCATGCTGGCTCCCTTTCCCTCTTCGACCGCGGCGCGCCCGCGGGCAGCGGGCCGCCCTCGGCCTTCTGTCACCACTCACATCGGCCAGGAGACGCCGGCCCCTGAGCCCCACGTGTGCGGATCAGGCGTCGAGGCGCGAGGGTGGGAGGAAGCTTGCGGCCGTGGGCGCTAAGCGTTTGAAGACATCTGTGCCGCGACCGGCATGCGGTCGCTGCCGGGCGCGTGGATACGCTGGCTCACGGACGATCCGATGCGGGTTCTCGTGGTTACCAACATGACGCCCGACGCGGCCGCCCCGGCGCGCGGCAGGTTCGTGCGCGACCAGGTGGCCGCCCTGCGGCGGGCCGGCGTCGACGTTCGCCTGCACTCGTTCCCGGTCGGCTCGCGGCAGTACCCGCGGGCGGTCCGCGCGATCCGCCGAGCGCTGCGAGACGACGCCTTCGACCTCGTGCACGCCCACTACGGGCTCGCCGGCTGGTGCGCGCTGCTGGCCGGCGCGCGTCCCCTGATCGTCACCTTTCACGGCACCGACGTCCGCCACCCCGTGGTCGGCCCGATGTCGCGGCGGCTCGCGCCGCGCCTCGATCTGGTCGCCGGCGCCTCGCGGGCGCTGTTCGAGGTCGAGTCCGGACGCGCAGGGCTGCCCAGGATCGCGGGGGCCAGCGCCGTCCTTCCCTGCGGAGCCGACCTCGAGTGCTTCAAGCCCACACCGCGATCCGAGGCCCGAACGCGGCTCGGCCTGGACCCCGGGGGCCGGTATCTGCTCTTTCCGGCATCGGTCTCGCGTCGCGTCAAGCGCCACGACCGCGCTGCCGAGCTGGCCCGGCTGGCTGATGCCGAACTGCTTGCGGGCGGCGCGATCGAGCCCGATCGGATGGTGGACTGGATCAACGCCGCCAACGCGGTCGTGGTCACATCCGACAACGAGGGGTTCGGCCTCGCGGCGATCGAGGCACTCGCCTGCGACGTGCCCGTCCTTTCGACGCCGGTCGGGATCGCCCCAGCCCTTCTGCGCGATGTGAAGGGATGCCTGGTGGCGCCATTCGACGCCGGGCACTGGACCGGCGTCGCCCGCGCCCACCTCGACGAACCGGATCCCCGGGTCGAGGGCCGCGAGCGTGCCCGCTGGCTCGCAGTCGAGCCGATGGCCGAGCGGGTGCTGGTCGCATACCGCGAGGTCGTCGCGCACCGGCGCTCCGATAGAAATTAGGACCGACTCGATTTGTAAGGTGATCACCGATGGCAACCCGGCTCACCGCCCTCCCCGCGCTCGAGCCCGATCCGCTCGAGCCGCGACCCGAGAGCGTCGCCCGTTACGTCGAGGCGCTCCAGGGGCTCAGCAAGGCGAATGCCGAGCTCGCGCGCCGAGCAGCCTGGAACCAGATCCGCCTGGCGGGCGCCCGCGCCGCCCGCCGACCCGCTGAATCGCGCCAGACGCTCGATCGGATCTTTCAACTCGGCGCTCCACCCGACCCGGCGCTGGACGGACCGACGCGCGGGATCATGATCGCCCCCACGGTCCGCCGGCCCCTCGACCTCGGGATTCGGGCCGCCGCCTCGGCCTGGCTGCCCTGGACCGGCAAGCGCTTCGATGCCGACGAGCAGGCGGGGGACAACCTCCTGCTCGGCAGCGCCCGCTGGCCGGCTCGGGTGCTGTGGCCGTCCTACCTGCCCGAGCGGCTCGGGGTCGGCCTGGCGGCGTTTCGCTTTCGCACCTACGTCGGCCCCGGCACGATCGACCCCGAGATCGAGACCCTGAAGCTCGACTACGACGCCGCCGAGAATCCGAGGCCCGTGATCCGCGATCTCCTCGACGAGCTGGTCCAGGTCGTCCGCGGCGCCTACCTCGGCAAGGTCTTGCTTCGGCGCGGCTCCCAGTGGCATCCGATCGGGTACTTCGCCCTTCAGCCCGCCTTGACGCTCGCCGGCGGACAGCCGGTCGCCGTCACGGGCGAGGCGGCCGCGGAAGCCGCGTCGGCCGCCGCCTAGCCGGGCTCAGATCTGCGGCCAGTGCCGTTGCTGGCGCTCCAGGTGCGCCCGTGCCGGCTCGGCCGGTGCCCGGCGGGGCTCGCCGTCGGCTCCGAGAGCCTCGACCGTCGCCAGCACCGAGGCGGCGAGCGCGGCGGGCGCGTATCCGCCCTCGAGGCAGACGAGGACGGGCGCGCCCAGCTCGGAGCCGAGCTCGCGCATCGAGGCCGTCATCTCGCCGTAGGCCTCTGTCTCGACCAGGCAGTCCGCCAGCGGATCGTCGCGGTGGGCGTCATAGCCCGCCGAGATCGCGACCAGGCCGGGCTCGAAGGCCCGCGCGATCGGCGCCACCGCGTGCTGGACGAGTGCCAGGAAGTCATCCGAGCCTGAACCCGGCGGAACCGGCAGGTTGACCGTATAGCCCTCTCCGTCACCGACGCCCACGTAGTCGGCTTGACCGGTGCCGGGATAGAGCGGCGATTGGTGGATGCTCGCGTAGAGCACCCGGTCGGAGGCGGCGAAGATGGCTTCGGTCCCGTTGCCGTGATGGACGTCCCAGTCCAGCACCAGGACCCGCTCGGCGCCGCATCGCGCCAGCGCGTGCGCAGCCCCGACCGCGACATTGTTGAACAGACAGAAGCCCATCGCCCGGTCGGCCTCGGCGTGGTGGCCCGGCGGGCGAGCCCCGCAGAACGCGTAGTGGTGCTCGCCTGCCAGGAGTCGCTCGGCGGCCTCGGCGGCTCCACCGGCGGCATGGAGGGCGGCCTCGAACGAGTGCCGGCTGGTCGGCGTGTCGGCGTCGATCAGGCCGCCCCCCGCGGCGCACAGCGCCTCGACCGCATCGATGTGGTCCTCGGAATGAACGCGTTGGAGTTGCTCGCGAGTCGCGGCTGGCGCCTCGGTCCGCTCCAGGCCCGGCCAGCCGGCCTCCTCAAGCGTCGCTTCGATCGCCCGCAGGCGGCCGGGGTTCTCGGGGTGCGCCCCGGTCTCGTGCTCCAAGGAGGAGGGATGGGCCATGTAGAGCCCCATCGGCTTACGGTACCGCCCGTGGGATCGCCGATCGAAGCCGAGCCGGCCGCGACCGAGGTAGCGGTGATCGGCGGGGGCGCCGCGGGCCTGTACGTCGCGCTGCGGGCCGCCGAAGCGGGCGCCGACGTGGCGCTGATCTCCCGAAAGCCGCTCGCCGAGAGCTCGAGCTTCTGGGCTCAGGGCGGGCTGGCGGCGGCGCTGGGGCCCGACGACTCCCCGGCCCGCCACGCTGAGGACACATTCAACGTGGGCCGCGGCCTGTGCAGGGCCGCAGCCGTGGACGTGCTGACCCGCGGCGCCCCGGAAGCGGTCCGGGAGCTTCGAGAGCGCGGGGTGCACTTCGACGAAGACGACCCCCCGAGCCGAGGCCGCGGGCGGGCTGGGCAGCTCAGCCTGGCCCTCGAGGGCGGTCACTCCGCGCGACGGATCGTTCACGCGGGAGGGGCTCAGACCGGGCGGGCGATCACCAGTCGGCTCGCCGAGCTGGTGGCGGCGAACCGCCGCGTCGAGGTGCTCGAGGAGACCTCGGCCGTCGCCCTGTGGAGCGACGGAAGCCGCTGCACCGGCGTGATCACCGATGGCGGCGCGATCCGGGCCCGCGCCACGGTGCTGGCGACCGGGGGCGGCGCGGCGCTCTGGGCACGGAGCACCAACCCAAGGGGGGCGATCGGCGCGGGCGCTGTGCTCGCTCACGCCGCGGGCGCCTCGCTCGCCGACCTCGAGTTCTGCCAGTTTCACCCCACCGCCCTCTACCTGCCGGGCGATCGCCACGACGGAACCCTGTTGACCGAGGCCCTTCGCGGGGAGGGCGCGACGCTGCTCGACGCCTCGGGCGAGCGGTTCACCGACGAGCTCGCACCGCGCGACCAGGTGACCGCGGCGATTCTGGATCGAATCGAGACCGACCGGTCCGATCACGTCGGGCTCGACCTGACCTCGATCGGGCCGGAAAGATTCCCGAGCCTGTTCGCGATCTGCCGCGAGGCGGGGCTGGACCCCGAGCGCCTGCCCGTGCCCGTTTCGCCCGCCGCCCACTACCTGATGGGCGGCGTGGTCTGCGACCTCGACGCCGCCACGACGCTGCCCGGCCTGTACGCGGTCGGGGAATCGGCCTGCACGGGGGTCCACGGGGCCAATCGGCTCGCCTCCAACTCGCTCAGCGAGTGCTTCGTGTTCGGCGCTCGCGCCGCCGCCGCCGCGCTCGCCGCCCCCGACCCGGGGGGCTCGGTGCCGGTGCCGGAGTGGCGCTTCGAGGCGCCGAGCCCCGTCACCCGCGAGGCCGTCTGGCGGGGAGCCGGGCCGCGGCGCGACGCGGCCGGACTGGGGCCACTACTCGACGATCCCTATCCCCTCGCCCGGATGATCGCTCGCGCGGCGCTCGAGCGGCGTGAGTCGCGCGGGCCCCATCGCCGTGCCGACCTCCCGCTCCGCGATCCCGCCCTCGACGGCGTCCACCTGGTGATCGACTCCGACGACGAGCTCCGCAGAGAGCATTGGACATAGTGGACAACGATTTATTGGCCAGCCAGCCAATCAGGCGGGGTTAACACCAACTTAATAGAGGCCCAATTCGACTTAAAACCCGGCTGGGATATTCCCGCCTCCTCCGGCACGCGCTTGCAGAGCAACGGAGTGCTCGGAGGCATTGGAAAGGAGATCCAAAAAAGGGGGTTCGGGCCGATGTATCGATTCAGCCGTTCCATCTACCGGGAGCTGGCACCGCGTGTGATCGAGGACGCGCGCCAGCCCGACGAGGGCCGCAACAAGCAGCAGGTGCTCGAGGCCTGCGAGGGAGCGATCCGCCGCCTCGCGTGCGACCGGCGCTACTTCGCGCGGCCTGCGCGCTCGCTGTTCAACGAGATCAGGCCGTACTTCTCGGTCAACGACCAGCGCCTCGTCTGGCTGGTGGTCGACACCAACATCCACCTCGCGACCGAGTTCCTGGCCCGCCTCCCCGAGGATCTGGGGCTGGACGGGCGCCCGCCACAGTGCAACGCACATACCCGCAAGGGAACGCCCTGTCAGCGCACCCCGCTTCCCGGAAGGGACTACTGCCCTTCCCACAAGCACCTCGAGGAGACCTTCGAGACCGCCGTGGTGCCGGTCGAGACCTACGAGCCCGTCGGGGTCGAGCTGGTCGCCGCATGAACCCGGTCGAATCGATCGTCGCCTGAAAAAAGCCTGAGGAGGCAACGCGAGAGGCCCCGGCCCCGGCCGGGGCCTCTCGTTGTTTTACTGCCTGCATGCTGCTCGGGGTCGACGTCGGCGGGACGTTCACCGACGCGGTCCTGTTCGACGGCCACGACCTTCACACGTCGAAGGCCCCCACCACCCCTGACGACCAGTCGCGGGCAGTGCTGGCGGCCGTGGAAAGCGTCCTGGAGCGAGCCGGGGCCGAGCCGAGCGCGATCGACGCCTTCGCCCACGGGATGACCGTCGGCACGAACGCCCTCCTCGAGGAACGGGGGGCACGCACCGCGCTGATCGCGACCGAGGGATTCACCGACCTGATCGAGGTCGCCCGCCAGGATCGCCCTCACCTGTATCGACTCTGCGCGCCCAAGCCGACTGCGCTGGTGCCGCCGGAGCTGCGCCTCGCGGCCCGCGAGCGCACCGCCGCGAACGGCGTCGTCGAGCCGCTGAGCACGGATGAGCTCGACCGGCTGGCGCTCGAGGTGCGCCAAAGCGGCGCCGACTCGGTAGCCGTGTGCCTCCTGTTCTCCTATCTGGACCCGGCTCACGAGCGCGCCATAGCCGAGCGACTGCGAGCCGAGCTGCCCGACCTACACGTCTCGCCCTCGCACGAGGTACTGCCCCAATTTCGCGAGTACGAGCGGTGCTCGACGACGGTGATCGACGCCTATCTCTCCCCCCTGCTCGGGCACTACCTCGGCAGGCTCGAGGCGGCCGCGGCCTCGCGCGGGCTTCCCGCGCCCCTCGTCATGAAGTCCTCCGGCGGGGTCGCCCCGGCCGAGGAGGCCGCGCTCGCGGGAGCATGGAGCGTCCTCTCGGGCCCGGCGGGCGGGGCGGTCGGAGCCGGCCTCCTGGCCGGCCTGTCCGGGGAGGGGAACGCGGTCGGCCTCGACATGGGTGGCACGTCGTGCGACGTCTGCGTGGTCGAGGGCGGCGGGGTTCGGCGCACCGACTCGCGCCGAATCGGGGGGCGGGTGATCCAGCTCCCGATGGTCGACGTCCACACGGTGGGAGCGGGCGGTGGGTCGATCGGCTGGCGCGACACCGGGGGCGCCCTTCGAGTCGGGCCGAAGTCGGCGGGTGGTGTGCCCGGGCCCGCTTGCTACGGCCGCGGGGGAACCGAGCCGACGGTCACCGACGCCAACCTTCTGCTCGGATACCTTGACGCCGATTCGCCCCTGGCAGGCGGAGTGCGACTCGATCCCGATGCAGCGCGCCGAGCGGTGCGACAGCTGGGCTCGACCCTCGGCCTCGACGCGCTGGACACTGCAGAGGGAATCGTCCGGGTGGCCAACCAGGAGATGGCCAGGGCCCTTCGGGTGGTGACCGTGGAGCGGGGCATCGACCCCCGCGAATTCGCGCTGATGCCATTCGGCGGGGCCGGCCCGATGCACGCGGCGGCCCTGGCCTTCGAGCTGGGCATGGATCGGATCCTCTGCCCCCGCGCGAGCGGGGTCCTCTCGGCGCTCGGGCTGACCGCGTCCGACCGCCGCCGCGACACGGCCCGGACCGTGCTCCTCAGCGGGTCCGAGCTGACCGCCGAGCGAATCGCGGCCGAGGTCTCGGCCCTTCGCGAGTCGATCGGGGTGGGGCTCGAGGAAGCGACGGAGGAGGCGACGTACGAGCTGCGCTACCGCGGGCAGGCGTTCGAGCTGGCGATCGCTGGATCCTCCAACGCCGATCCCGCCGACCTGGCGGAGAGATTCGGCGCCGAGCACGAGCGCCGCTACGGCTACCGCGAGCCCGCGGGTGAGGTCGAGCTCGTCAACGTCCGCCTCGCGCTCAGTGTCGCGGGGCCGGCGCCGAGGCCGAAGGCCGCTCCGCCCGGCAGGCTCGAGCGTGCCGAGCGCCGAGCCCGGTTCGACGGCGAGTGGCTGACCACGGAGGTCCTGATCGGCGAGCCCTCGGCCGGCACGGAGGCGCTCGGGCCATGCGTCTTCGAGCTTCGAGAGGCCACCTTCGTACTTCCCCCCGGATGGCGGGCCGAGTGCGACGAGCACGGGACGATCGCGGCGGGTCGCACCCGATGAGCTCGATCGACCCGGTGACCCTTCAGGTCCTGATCGGGGCCCTTCAGGCGATCTGCGAGGAGATGGGCGCGGTCCTGGTCCGGGCGGCGCACTCCGCCAACATCAAGGAGCGGCGCGACTGCTCCACTGCGCTGTTCGACTCCTCGGGCGAGCTCGTGATGCAGGCCGAGCACATCCCGGTCCACCTGGGCTCGATGCCCGACGCGGTCGCCGCGGTGCTCGAGTTCGAGCAGCGCCCGGGCGACCTTTGGATCCTCAATGACCCGTATCGAGGCGGCACGCACCTTCCGGACATCACCCTGATCTCGCCGCTTTTTGAGGCGGGGGAGCGACTCGGGTTCGCCGCCAGCCGAGCCCACCACGCCGACGTCGGGGGACCGACCCCGGCCGGGATGCCGGTCGACTCGACCGTTCTCGATGACGAGGGCGTGGTGATCCCGCCGACCCGCGCGACCGACGAGAGCATGGCCGAGCTCGCCGCCCGGATGCGAAACCCAAGCCAGCGGCTCGCCGACCTGCGCGCCCAGCGAGCCGCCAACCTGTGCGGCGAGCGCCGCCTGGCCGAGCTCGCGACCCGGCACGGCGTCGCGACCCTCCGCGCCGGGATGTCGGAGATCCTCGACTACGCGGAGCGCCGAGCCCGTGCCCGGCTGGCGGAGCTTCCAGACGGCGATCACCGGGCCGAGGACGTGCTCGAGGACGACGCCCACGGTCCGCTCCGAGACATCCGGCTTCGGGTCTTGGCCCGAGTCGACGGCGAGCGCCTCCGGCTCGACTTCACGGGGACCGATCAGCAGGTGGAAGGAAACCTGAACTGCCCGCTCCCGGTGACGAAGTCGGCCGCGTTCTTCGCGATTCGCGCCCTGCTCGATCCCGATTCGCTGCCCTCGGCCGGCGCGTTTCGCCCCATCGAGGTGATCGCGCCCCCCGGGTGCCTGTTGAACGCGCGCCCTCCGCATGCGGTCGCGGCCGGCAACGTCGAGACCTCGAGCCGGGTCGCCGACCTGGTGATCGACGCGCTATCCGTCGCGACCGCTGCGCCCGCCCAGGGCCAGGGGACGATGAACAACCTGACCCTGGCGGGGCCAGGGTGGACGTACTACGAGACCCTCGGGGGCGGGCAGGGGGCGTGTCCCGACGCCGACGGGCCGAGCGCCATCCACGTCGCGATGTCGAACACCCTGAACACGCCCGTCGAGGCGCTCGAGTCCGAGCTCCCGGTTCGGGTCCGCGAGCTCTCGGTTCGCCGCCGCAGCGGCGGAGAGGGAAGGACGCGTGGCGGTGACGGGATCGTCCGCGAGATCGAGGCGCTCGAGCCGATCGCGTTCACCCTGCTGACGGAGCGGCGAACTCACGCCCCGAGGGGGCGCGACGGCGGGCGCGACGGGCGGGCGGGACGAAACCTCCTGAACGGCCACCCGCTTCCCTCGAAGGCCGCCGGAGAGCTCCAACCCGGCGACCGTCTGCGGATCGAGACCCCGGGCGGAGGGGGCCTCGGTCGCGGCGCCTAGGCGGGCGATGCTTCGTCGAGGCCGAGGCGCCAGTCCTCGAATGCGGCGAGGATGTCCCGGCGCACCCCCGGCGAGAGGGACTCCGGGGGCAGGTGGCCGAGCGCCGCGATCGTGACTCGCATCTGCGCCAGGTAGGCACGGCATGCGTCGCATCCCGCCAGATGGGACTCGAATCGTGCGACGTCCGCGCCGGCCATCGTCCCCTCGAGGTAGCCGGTGATCACCTCGACCAGCTCCTGACATCTCATCTCATCTGTTTGAAGGGTGCTCATGGAACGGCCTCCTCCTCCTCGAACAACCGCTCGAGCGCCGCGCGGACCTTGGACCGCGCCCGGTGAAGGAGCACTCTCTGGTTCGTCTCGCTGAGACCCAGGGCGTTGCACGTCTCGGCCGCCGACCACCCGCTGATGTCGCGAAGCGCGATCACGTCGCGCTGGCGCGGCGGCAGATCGGCGATCGCCTCGAGAAGCACCCGGCGCGTCTGATCCGATGCCAGGCGCTCCTCCGGCGCCTCCCAGGCCGACGGCGGGCTCGCCCACTGGCCCGGATGCTGATCGCGGGCCGACTGAAAGCGATCCGCGTCGACGGAGGGCTCGTCGCGACCTTCCTCGCTGCGCCTTCGAAGGAACGAGAACGGCAGGATCCGGCGCTCGCGCTTGCCGCGGGTCCGCGCCTTGTTCAGAAGGATGCTGGCGAGCCAGGTCCGAAGCGAAGAGCGTCCCTCGAAGCGGTCGATCCCGCTCGAGTGCGGCGAGCCAGGTGTCCTGCACGACCTCCTCGGCGATCGCGCGGCTGGGAACGTGCATCAGGGCGAGCCGCAGCAGGAATGGCCCATGCTCGTCGACGAGCTCGCGGAACGCGGCCTCGTCGCCGCGCCGCAGCGCGTCGATCAGCTGACGCTCCCCGGCGGGCCGCGTGGCACCCTCGGCGGGATCGCCGGGCGAGGCCTCCTGCTCCGGCATCGTGGTCATTCTGTCACGGGGCGGATGCCCGAATAGGCTGAAGGCATGTCCAGTCGGGTCGACCTCGCCGGCCTGTCCCTCGTCGTCGAGGAGCGCGACCCCGGCGCCCAGGCCGGACCCACCGTGGTGTTCGTCCACGGCCTCGGCGGGTCGTCGTACTCGTGGTGGGCCCAGCTCGCGGCCTGCGAGTCACGAGGCGTCCGCGCGATCGCCTACGACCAGCGCGGAGCCGGCCGAAGCGACAAGCCCCCGGGCCCCTACTCCGTGTCCCTGTGGGCGGACGACCTCGAGCGGCTGCTGGACCACCTGGAGATCGAGAGCGCGATCCTGGTCGGCCACTCGGTGGGGTGCATGGTCGCCGAGCAGGCCGCCGTGCGGCTCGGCGAGCGGGTCCGGGGACTCGTCGTGGTTGGAGGCGCGCTGCGGTGGCGTCCCGAAGCGGGTCCCGTGTTCGCCGAGCGGGTCGAGCTGGCCCTGGCGGGCCGCATGGACGAGATCGCCGCGACCGTCGCGCACACCGGCCTCAGCGAGAGCTGCCGCGAGTCGAACCCAGCGCTGGCCGGCCTCCTGCGTCAGCTGATCGCCTCGAATGAGCCACGCGCGTACGCGGCGTGTTCGGCAGCCACAGCGGAGGCCGAGATGATCGACCCCCACCTGGTCGCATGCCCGGCGCTGGCGGTGTGCGGCGAGCTCGACCCGGTGGCGCCGCCCTCGTTCGCCGACGCGATCGCGTCCGCGATGCCCGACGGCCGAACGGCCGTGATCGAGGGCGCGGCGCACTGGTGCCAGCTCGAAGCGCCGGCGGCGCTCAACGACGTCTTGACGGGTTTCTTGGGACGAAATCGCAACATAAGGCACAAATTTGGCGAATTCGCCTCTCTCCCCTAGAATTGCCCGCTCTGAGCCGGCATGGAGCTTCCCAGGAGGGATCTGCCGGCGCCCCCAAGCCGCTGACACGATCTGACTGAACGACCATGCCGATTGCCTTCAAAGAGTGGGCCGTGACGGTGCGCGCTCTCGCCGAGGGTGAGCAGCTGGTCACTCTGCGCAAGGGCGGGCATTCGCGAGGAGAACAAGCATTTCGAGGTCGAATACGACCGCTTCTTCCTCTACCCGACCTTCGATCACCAGCGAAACGACCTGGTGCGCGAGTCGCACCATCCCGAGCTTCGGCGCGCCCTCGAGGAGGGCGTCTGGCCCGACGAGGAGCCGCCCCCGCGTGCCCTGCTCCAGGACGGGGGGATCGCCCAGCCCGACCGAGTCCGAATCCGGTCCTGGGCCGAGGTCGCCGGTCACTTCGAGACCAGCGACCCTCGAATCGTCGACAGCCTGTCGCCGTTCCACGTCTGGACCCCCGACTACGCGCACAAGCGCCTGCGGTGGAAGCGCCAGCACCCGATGCACGTCCTGCTTCTTCGCGTCCACCGGATTCCGCGCCCGGTCACGGTCCGGGTTCGAGACGAATACCACGGCTGTCGCTCGTGGGTCGAGATCGACCGCGAGTTGCCCTTCGAGGGCACGCCGGTGATGGCCGACGAGGAGTTCGAGCGGGCCACGGCCGAGATCCGCAGGATCTGCTCCGATCCCGAAGGCGCGGCCGTCCCGGCCTGAATAACTCCGCCGACAGCCTCGGCTTCGCCTCCGTTGTCGGCGGGTTAGGGTGCGTTGCGGGCCGGCAGGTCGTACTCGCGCGGAATAACTCCGCCGACATGCTCGCCTCCGGCTCCGCTGTCGGCGGGTTGCAGTGTGTTGCCGGGCGGCAGGTCGTACTCGTGTGAACCGGGACTTCGTCCCTAGCGCCATCGGGTGGTCCCTAGTCGCCTACCCAGCCTTCCTCCGAGCGTGATGGATGTGAATCGCGATTCCGTCCCTAGCTCGAACGACGTCTACTCGATCGTCCAGAACGCGCGCAGGGCGCTGGTTCTCGGGATCGGGGGCGGCGGTGACGTGGTGGGCGCGCTGGCGGTGGCTCGGATCTGCGAGGCGCTCGGGACCCCGTTCAGACTCGGCGGCGTCTCGTGGGAGCGCTCGGTGGTTGATCCGCGTCCCGGGCCTCGCCCAGTGGCCGAGATCCGCGGCGCTCGCCCGCTCGGCGAACACGCGGTGCTCGCCGGGCCGGCCACCTCGACGCCGGAGGGCATCCTCTTCTCCGAGGCCGCGATGGCCGGGCACCTCGGGGCCGAGACGGTGCTGATCGACCCGAACGGCGGCGCCGCCGGCGCGTCCGAGGGCATCACCGCGGCGGCAGGCGAACTGGAGTGCGACCTGCTCGTCTGCGTGGACGTCGGCGGCGACGTCTTGGCGCGGGGCGATGAGCCCGGGCTGGCGAGCCCGCTGTGCGACGCGGTGATGCTGGCCGGCGCGCGGCACGCCTCCGATCGCCTCGAGTGCGTGCTGGCGGTGCTGGGGCCGGGCTGTGACGGTGAGCTGACCGCGGCGGAGGTGCTCGAGCGAGTGGCCGCCTTCGGGCGGACGGGCGCCTGGCTCGGCACCTGGAGCGTGACGCCCGAGGGCGCCGACGAGATCCACGACGCGGCGCTCGCGGTTCGGACCGAGGCGAGCCTCCAGGTCGCCCGCTGCGCCCGCGGCGAGGTCGGGGAGACGCCGATCCGCGGCGGGCCGCAGGAGCGTCGAGCTCGGCCCTGTGGGGGCACTGATCTTCGCGCTCGACCCCGCCCTGGCCGCGAGCCGACGAGCTTCCCCTCGCGCGTGCGGTGGCCGCCAGCCACAGCCTCGAGGATGCCCGCGACGCCCTCGCCGCGCTCGGTGTCAGCACCGAGCTCGACTACGAGCGTTCGCGCGCGGCCGCGCCGCGTGAGTGAACCGGCGCATCGCGCCATCGAGCGGCTACATTCGCCGCGCCGCGAGGAGACTGGAGGAGGCTCCCCTCTCGGCGCGGCGGCCGCCGCGCGATGCGCGGCGGCTGTGCGTTTGGGCGCAAGATCGCGCAACCACCGCGATTCGAGCACGTCATGCGTGGCGTGAGCCGGGGGGTGAACTAACCTCGAGGGCGGATGGCGTGGATCGAGACCGAGTCGCTCAGCTTCGTCGCCCGCCACGAGGCAGAGGACACCGAGTGCGCCCAGCGAACGCTCGACGCACTCGAGGATCTTCGCCTGCGGCTCGAGGAGCGCTTCGACGGAGGCGCCCGGCGAGATAACGGTGATCGTTCACCCGACCCCTGCCTGGCTGGCCGCCGCCCACCCGTTCCTTCCCGCCGCCCGGCTCGCGGCCGCCCCGGCCGGCCGCCGCTATCTGGCCGGCTGGGCGATGGCCACCGAGCTCCACGTCCTGAACGACGAGTTCCTCGACCGCCGCGCGGCCGGCGAGGACTCGATGGCCGCGCTGCGAGGAACCGCCGAGCGGCTCTACGTGCAGGTCGTGGTCGGCGAGAACAACGACCGGCTGCCGCCGCCGTGGGGCCCGCGTCGCTTCGTCCGCTATCTGCGCTGGACCTGGCTGATCGAGGGCGCCGCCCAGTACTACGCGGGCCAGGTGCCGCTGTTTCGAGCCGCCGTCAGCACCCGGCTTCGCGACCGAAGGGCGCCCGCCTTCCCGCCCTCGCCGCGCGACGCGATCATCCTCGGGAGGCACGATCTTCGACCTGCTCGAGCGAGACCGCGGCCGCGACGCGTGCGACGTGCTGGCCTCGCGCCTGCGCCGCGACGGACCGCGAGCGGCGCTCGAGCTCGCATTCGACGCGCGCTTTCGCGAGATCGAGCGAGAGTGGCGCGACTACCTGCGAAGGCTCAGCGAGCGCCGCCTCGACGACGAGGAGCTCGGGCCGCTCGGGCTGACCAACGAGCTCTCGCTGTGAGCGGACGCGCCGCGCTCGGCCTATGAGCCGTCGCGAAGGGTGACTATCCCGCTGGTGGTCCCGAGGTACTCGGTACCGTCAGGGCCGATCGCCAGCCCGGCGTAGTTGTTGTTGTACGCCAGGCCCGATCCGGCATAGCGCTGCCAGACGGTGCGCCCGGTGTGGAAGCCGATCGCGGCCCAGTAGTAGCCCTGGGCGCCGCTCGGGTCCGGCGGCCGCGTGTAGGTGTAGATCAACCCGGTCTTGGTCGACAGCTTCGGGACCACGGTCGGCGCGCGGGCCCGGGTGTTGGTCCACACCTTGTGACAGCCCCTGCCGTCGCGGTCGACGTCCACTCGCGCGAACCCGGGTTTTGTCACCGCGCCGGTGTTCGGTCCGAACGGGTCCTGGTAGCCGTAGTTGTTCTCGACGATCAGCGAGCGCCCGGCGGTGATCAGCGAGTTCTCGGTGGCGCTGGCGCCCTTTCCGAACACCGGGACCTTGCAGACCGTGCGGCGCTGGCCCGGACGCAGGCTCGGCGCGATCCGATACACGACCACGTCCATCGGGTCGGCGTTGTCCGTGATCGCGACGTAGCCGCCGCTCATGACCGTCGGCGTCGTTCCCGACCCCGCGTCGACCTGGCTCGGCTTGACGATCCCGGAGTTCGGGTAGCCGGCCTTCCAGACGATTCGCGGCGCCCCGGAGCTGGTGGCACGGAATCTGTACATCCGCTTGTCCGAGACGATGTAGACGCCGTTGCGGCCAACCGCGAAGGAGTTCTCGATCTCCTCCCCGAGCCGCATCACGTGAATCGCCCCGGTCCTTCGGTTGATCGTGCCGACCTTTCCGTTCTTCTTGGACACGAACCAGATCCGCCCCGAGAAGTCGGGGAGCGCCGACGTGATCCGCTCGGTCGACTCGTCGAGCACCCCGGTCAGGTCGTAGTCGCGCTGCTTGACCAGGCTCTGGCCGTTCGTTGGTCTCGGCGATGACGAAGATGTGGTCGGTCTTGGTGGGGACCCAGACCTTGTCATGAGCCGCCGAGGTAGAAGTAACCGCCCCCGGAGAAGTTCTGGTACGGCTTGGTGCCGGGCGGATCGGGGGCCGTGGGCAGCGTGTAGGTGGCGATGATCGCCAGCGTGTGGGGATTGATGATCCTGGCCTGGGGCGCCGCGACGAGCGAAGGACAGACGGTGACGATCCGGCCGCGGCTGTCGAAGGTCAGCGATCCGCACAGCGCCGGGGGCATGCTCTGCGAGCTGGCGACCAGCGACCTGCCGAGGGGGCCCTTGCGCTGATAGGCGTCGGTCATCCAGGTGTCGTCGTGGATGTTGTTGTCGGGGTTCGGGGCCATGAACGGGTTCTGAGGCGCGATCGTCGCCTCGGGGGTCGGGACTCCCGCGGCCGCGTGGCCGCTGAACGCAGGAAGCGATGGCGGCGGCCCGATCGAGGTGATCGGCGCGGCCGATGCCGAGGTGGCCTCGAACAGCAGCCAGACCAGGACCGCCGCCCCGATCAGGCCGATCAGGATCCCGGCCAGGAGCCGGAGCGGGCGCTCACCGGACGGCTGACCCGCGACGTCCGGCTCTCCGGGTCGCAGGTCCGCGAGCAGGTCGCGCGCCGCTTCGAGCCCGGCCTCGGGCACCAGGATGTCGCGCGGACCCGCCGCGAGGAAGTCCGGAACGTCAAAGCCTCGGGTCCGGCGCTGGACGCTGGGGATCCCCTCCTCGAGCAGGATCCCCTGGATCAGCTCGGCCTCGGCAAGGTTTCCGGCGCTGGCCACGCGAACCTGGCGACCACCCGTGTACTGCGGCTTGATCTTTCGCGCGCGCTCGTGGGCCTCGGTGATCGGTTGCTCATCGCCACGGCCGACGTAGACGAGCGGCATCCCGCACTCGCCGCAGAACCGCTCATCGAGCGTGTACCTGCGGGCGCAGCGTGGGCAGGCCAGCGGCCGGACCTCGGCGGCACTCACCGGAGCGCCCACGTGGCAACGCTCCTACTCGACATCGAGCTCGACGTCCTCGACCGTGCCGTCGCGGATCGCGAAGCCGCGAACGGAGGGGTTCTCGGGGTCCGCGAGCGAGCAGATCAGATAGACCGGGTCGGGCCAGTTGTCGGCCAGGTTGACGTCCGTCTGCGACGGCTCCGGGGGCGTCTTGGTGTGGGAGTGGTAGATGGCCGCGAGCTCCTCGCCGCGCTCCTCGATCTCCGACATGATCCGGATCTGGTCCTGGGGATGGATCGTATAGCGCAGGGGACTCTCCTCCGCGTTGCGCGTCCGGTGGACTCGGGTCGCGTGACCGTCGACGCCCGCCACCATCCCGCAGCATTCGTTCGGAGCGTCGTCGCGGGCGTGGGCGACGATCTCGTCGATGAGCGTCTGGGCGATCCGCATCGCGGGTCAGGCTAGCAACGGCGCAATCCGCGCCTGGGCCGCCGGATCGAGGCGGGCTCGCCCAAGGCCGCACGAACGGGGGCCCCAAGTGATAGTGTGCTAGTGCAATGGCACAGTCGCCCACCCGATCGAGCCCCGAGCTGGCCCCCGATCTGGCCCGTACCGACGACCTGCCCGTTGGGCGCGCAGCTCGCTTGGCGACTCCGCGTCCTGATCGCCAGCGGCGAGCTGGGCCCGGGCGACCGACTGCCCGGGGTTCGCGAGCTCGCCGAGGGCGCCGGGGTGAACGTGAACACCGCCCGCGCCGTGTATCGGCGACTCACCGACGACGGGCTGATCGCCTCGCGCCACGGTCTTGGGACGTTCGTGGCCGACGACGCTCCCGGCTCCCCCGAGCTCGAGCGGCTGGCAGCCGATGCGGCCGACAGCGCACGGGCCAGCGGCGTCGACCCCCGCGACCTCGCGCGGGCGATCTATACCGGCAGTGGCGCGTTGCCGATCCAGCCCGAGTCGATGCCGTCCGTGGACGGCGACGAGCGGCTCGGCCGGCAAGAGCTCCGGCGCCAGATCGCTCGCCTCGAGGCGGCGCTTGCCTCCTACCCAGAGGCTCGCAAGCCGGGAGAGCCGACGCATCCGCTTCTTCTGCCGAAGGGCCACGTGGCCGACATGGCCGAGCTGGAGCAGACTCGCGACGAGCTGATCGAGCGCCTGACCCGCGCCCGCGAGGAGGCGGGGCAGCGGGGTGAGCGCCAAGGCGAAGCTCGCGCCCGGCTCGAGAGCATGACCGCCGACCCTGCCGGCCATAGATGGGAGATCGTCTCCAGGCAGGAGATCGGCGAGCCCGGGTGCTCGACCTGGGAGGTCGCGCCGAGGTGGGGACCGATCGGAGCGCTGATGAATTGGTGGCGGGTAAAGGTCTCGTCCGGATGTCCACCACCCGTGCCGCGTGAGGCGGCCATAGGAATGGGAGAGGGCTAATGGTCCGAACCGTCGCCGATAGGGCATTTCTACCTGCCAAGAGCCTGTTCGAGCAGGTGGGGAACATGATGATCCTCACCGGCAAGACGATCACGGCTGCGATCAGGCCGCCCTACCCCTATGGCGGGGAGTTCATCTCCCAGTTCATCTTCGCCCTCCAGCTTTGCTGGTTTCCGATGCTGATCAGTACGGTCGCCTTCGGGTTCGGCGCCCCGGGCCTTCAGGCGGCCAACTTCCTGACCCTGTTCGGGGCCCTTGACCGCCTCGGCGGCTTCTTCGTCTTGGCCTCGATCCGCGAGTTCGCCCCCTTCGTGACCGCGGTCGTGGTCGCCGGGGTCGCCGGGACGGCGATCACCGCCGACCTCGGGGCCCGAAAGATCCGCGAGGAGCTCGACGCCCTCCAGGTCCTGGGGGTCGACCCGATCAAGAACCTCGTCGTCCCGCGCTTTTTCAGCCTGATGCTGATCACGGGCCTTTTGGACATCTACGCCCTGTTGTTCGGGATCGCCGGCGGGATCTTCGCCGAGATCGCCTACAACGCCCCCCTGTCGGGGTTCTTCGCCACCCTTCAGTCCCAGGCCGAGACGACCGACCTCTGGGGCTCGATCCTCAAGTGCACCCTGTTCGGGGCGATCATCGCGATCGTCTGCTGCTACAAGGGGATGAACGCCTCCGGGGGCGCCGCCGGGGTCGGCCGGGCGGTCAACGAGGCGGTCGTGATCGCCTTCTTGGGCGTCTTCGCCTTCAACTACGTCTTCACCCAGACGCTGCTTGGCCACCCACCCCGAGATCCAGGTGATTAAGTAATGCAGGGCTGGCTGGCGCTGCCGCGCGACTGGCTCTCCTCGCTCGGGGAGATCGCCAAGTTCTGCGGGAAGACGATGGGGCTCGTCTACTCGGGCCGGGTGTTCCAGTTCTTCGGCGAGACGCTTCGCCAGGCGGGGATCTTGATCCTCGGCTCGACGATCGTGATCTGGGGCCTCGTCTTCGTCCTCGGCCTGCAGTGCGGGATCGAGGGCGCCTACTTCAACCGCTCGGTCGGCGCCCCCGCCTACGCCGGCGTGTTCGCCGCCTGGTGTGACCTTCGCGAGGTGATCCCCTACGCGTTCGGCTACATGATGGCCGCCAAGGTCGGGACCGGGATCGTCGCCGAGCTCGGCGCGATGCGGATCTCCGATGAGATCGACGCCCTCGAGGTGATGGGCGTCCCGCCGATGACCTTCCTCGCCGCGACCCGCCTGCTCGGCGCCTGGATGACCCTGCCGTTCATGTACCTGGCGGCGGTCGGGATCGGCTACTTCGCCTCCTACCTGGCGGTCGTCAAGCAGATCGGCGACACCTCCTCCGGCGGCTACTTCCTGATCTTCTGGATGTTCCAGAACCCGCCCGACCTCTTGTTCAGCCTGATCAAGGCGATGGTCATGGCGACGGCGATCGTCTTGGTCGGCTGCTACTACGGCTACACCGCCTCGGGCGGACCCGTCGGGGTCGGGACGGCGACCGCTAAATCGATGGTGCTCAACATCGTCTTGGTGCACATCATCGGGATGCTGGGGACCCTGGTCTTCTGGGGGGCGAACCCGAGGGCGCCGATCGGGGGGTGACGTGAGCGCGCGCGCAGAGTCGCCCGGGAGGTCCACGGAGGCCGAGCCGCTCATCGGCTCGCCGCGGCGTTTCGTGCTCGTGGTCATGGGCGCCGCGACCCTGGTCTTCTGGATCGGCATCCCGATCGGCGGGCTGTGGTTCTTCTCCCAGGTGACCGACTCCTGGAACGGGCACTTCCTGCTCAGCCTGGTGCTGATCCCAGCCGCGATGGCCCTCTTCTCGCCGGCGCTCTTCTGGCTCAACGGGCTCTACCTGCGGACGATCGGCGCGCTTGGGACCGGAGCGGATGAGGAGGGTCGGAGGTGGCGCGCACGCGGACCGCTCGAGATGTTCCTCTCCGCCGGGATGGCGATCGCGGTGGTGGCGCTGTTCGTGTGGTTCTTCTTCTTCGCCAAGTACCCGCCCGAGATCGTCTGGTAGCCGCGGCGCCGCGCGCTCAGTACCAGGAGCTCGACCGGATCGCGCGCGGGCTCGCGCAGGTCCCCGCCCTCGCGTCGCCGAGCAGGTCCGGGTCGTCGCGGCCGCGCTCCCAGAGCAGGTCGTCGAGGATCGGCGGCGGGACCCCGGATCGTCGAGCGACCTCGTTGAGCGCCTCGAGGGTGTCGGATCGCACCTCGGCGAGCGACCCCGGCTCGACCAGGCCCGAGCGCAGCGCCAGGCGCATCAGGACGTTGTCGACGCAGACCTCCCAGCGCTCCGGGTCGCGGACGTCGAGCCAGCCCGCGCCGCGCGCAGATCTTGGCGAACAGAAACGACTTCTTTCGCAGCGGATCGGCGTAGGCCTCGATACACAGCGAGCCGGGTGAGCAGCCCCTCCTCGCCCCCCAGCCGGCCCCGGCAAGCGCCCAGCAGCGTCCGCGCCTTTCCCCCGTGCTCTCGCTCCAGCCCCGTTCCCAGGTCGCGCCACAGCGCCGCGCGGCGCTCGGGGCCGGCGATCTCGTCGCCGCCGACTCCGAAGAAGCTCGGCGACCTGCTCGGCGCGGACCTCCTCGAGCGAGGCTGCCGTCAGCAGCCCGGGTCGGCGCTCGGCCGCCTCGAGCGCGACGGCCCACATCAGATCGCTGCCCTCCAGCGCTTCCGCCCCTCCGACCGCGTGCGCGGCTCGGTAGCCCGTCTTGTGGTCGATCGCGCAGAGGAAGATCGCCGCATCGGGGTCGGGGACATGGGAGAAGCTCGGCGGTACGTAGTCGGCCGCCAGGCCCCGCGCCCGTTCGGACACCTGGTCGATCAGCTCCTCGCGCATCCGCCCATCTGAGGCTGACCGGGTCACCCCGGAGTCGCTCACACCTCGTAGGTGGTCAGCTCGATCTGGTGACCGTCGGGGTCGTCGAAGTAGATCGAGTGACAGACCCCATGATCGGAGAAGCGGAACTCGATCCCGGTGCGCTTCAGGGTCGCCCGAGCGGTCTCGAACGCCTCGCGTTCGACCCTGAACGCGACGTGGAGAAAGCGCGGGTCCTCATCCCCGTGCGAGTCCTGTGAGAACAGGGCCAACCCGCTGCCCTCCGAGACCATGAACTTGGGCTCATGCCACTGCTCGTAGGTTCGCTCGAGCCCGAGCAGATCGCCGTAGAAGCGCTCGGATCGCTCCAGGTCGCTGACCGAGATCGCAACGTGGTCGACGCCCTGGGTCGTGAAGTCGGCCATCGGCGTCGGAACCCAGCCAGACGGGACTCGCTACCACCAGACGGTGGAGTCGATGTCCTCGAGCTCCTCGACCGACTTCGTGTAGACGCCTGACGACAGGTACTTCCAGCCGTCGTCAGGGGCGATGAAGACGACGTTGCCCCCTTCGAGCTCCCCGGCGATCCGCACCGCTATCGCGGCGATCGCGCCGGTCGAGACCCCCGCGAACAACCCCTCCTCGTGGAGGAGCTTCTGGGTCCAGACGATCGCATCCCGGTTGGAGACCATGATCTTTCGATCGAGCAGCGAGAGGTCGATGATCGGCGGGATGAAGCCATCGTCGAGCGAGCGGAGCCCCTGCACGAGCTCGCCCTGCATCGGCTCGGCGGCGACGATCGTGGTCGCCGGATCCTTCTCCTTGAGCGCCCGGCCGACGCCCATCAGCGTCCCGCCGGTTCCGAGCCCGCCGACGAAGGCGGACACGTGGTCGAGCTCCTCGAGGATCTCGGGCGCGGTGCCCTCGTAATGGGCCCGCGGGTTGGCCTCGTTGCCGTACTGGTAGGGCATGTAGTAGGAGGCGTCCGCCTGAGCCATCTCGAGCGCCATCTCCACCGCCCCGTTCGAGCCCTTGGCGCCCTCCGAGTAGGCGATCTCGGCCCCGTACATCCGCAGAAGCTGGGTGCGCTCCTCGGTCACGTTGTCCGGCATCACGACCTTCAGCGGGTAGCCCTTGCGGCGGCAGATCATGGCCAGCGAGATGCCGGTGTTGCCGGAGGTCGGCTCGAGGATCGTCTGGCCCGGGGAGATCGCGCCGGCGGCCTCGGCCGCGTCGATCATCGACTTGGCGACCCGGTCCTTGACCGACCCGGTCGGATTTCGCCCCTCGAGCTTGACGAAGATGTGGACGCCAGGCTTGGGCGAGATCCGCGGAATCTCGACCAGCGGTGTGTTGCCGACCGCCTCGAGGACGTTTGCGTAGCGGCCCCCGCACGGGCGGTTGAGGGTCTCCTCGAGCATCGCTTTCGCAAGTGTAGTGAGCGAAGGGGTATGTTCCCGATCGAATTCGTACATCCGCGCAACAGAGAGGACGAGCATGATGAGGGGCACCTTGAGGAGGCTCGCCGTAGGCGCCGTCATCGCGGCGGCGACGGCCGGCATCGCGGCTGGCTGCGGATCGAGTGACGACGAGCAGCAGCACCACCGCGAGCGCGGCTCTGACCGCGACGCCGGACATCAACGTGCCCGTCGACGACGCTGTCGCGGCCCAGGTGCCGAGCGCGATCAAGTCGAGCGGGACCCTGAGCGTGGCCGCCGACGCGAGCTATGCGCCCAACGAGTTCATCGCCGAGGACGGCAAGACCGTGATCGGGATGGACGCCGACCTCGCGAAGGCGATCGCTCAGGCCATGGGACTGAAGGCCGAGGTCAAGAACGCCACCTTCGACAGCATCATTCCCGGCCTGGCAGCGAACAAGTACGACCTCGGGATGTCCTCGTTCACGATCACCAAGGAACGGGAGCAGACGGTCGACTTCGTCAGCTACGCGATCGCCGGTACCTCGTTCTACGTCAACACCGATGGCGGTCCGGACATCCAGTCGCTCGCGGACCTATGCGGCGAGACCGTCGCGGCGGAGCGCGGGACGACCCAGGCCGACGACGCAACCGCGCAGGACAAGAAGTGCAAGTCGGCGGGCGATCCGGGCGTGGACGTTCAGGTGTTCCCCGACCAGAACGCGGCCAACCTCGCGCTTTCCAGCGGTCGCGCCGACGTCGTGATGGCGGACTCGCCCCCCGCCGCCTATGCCGTTGAGCAGTCGGACGGCAATTTCAAGCTGACCGGCAAGCAGTACGGGACGGCGCTCTACGGGATCGCGATGCCGAAGGACAGCGGCCTGGCGAAGCCCGTCCAGGGGGCCCTCAAGGCGGTGATGGCCGACGGCGCCTACGATCAGATCTTCTCCTACTGGGGTCTGGTCAAGAAGGGCGACGCTGGGTGTCCGTGCACGATCACGAACCCGGAGATCAACCCGACCGACGTACCGGCCAGCTAGCCGGACCAGGGCGTGGCCGACCCCGGCAGCCCGACCCATGAGATGACAGCGGCGGAGCCGCCTGGCGAGATCCAGGCGGTTCCGGTCCGCCACCCCGGACGCTGGGTCGCGACCGGGGTGATCGCAGTCCTGGTCGCCGCGCTGATTCGATCGGTGGCAACCAACCCCCGGTTCGAGTGGGGGGTGGTCGGCGATTTCCTGTTCGACAGAAGGATCCTCGACGGCCTGGTGGTGACGCTCGAGCTCACCGTCGTGGCTATGACGATCGGGGTCGTGCTCGGGGTCCTGTTGGCGCTGATGCGCTTGTCGCAGAGTGCCCTGGTCAGCAGCGCGAGCTGGGTCTACATCTGGCTTCTTCGCGGCACGCCGGTGCTGGTGCAGATCCTGCTCTGGTACTTCATCGCTGCGCTCTATCCGACCGTGGACCTCGGCATCCCGTTCGGCCCCTCGTTCGTGCACCTGGACGCGAACTCCCTGATCACCCCGTTCGTCGCCGCCATGCTGGCGCTGGGGCTGAACGAGGGCGCATACATGTCGGAGATCGTGCGCGCCGGGATCATCTCGGTTGACGAGGGGCAGACGCAGGCGGCGCAGGCCCTCGGGTTGACGCGCCTTCAGACCATGCGCCGCATCGTCCTCCCCCAGGCGATGCGGGTGATCATCCCGCCGACCGGCAACGAGACGATCTCGATGCTGAAGACGACGTCGCTCGTTGCCTTCATCGCAGTGGTCGAGCTGCTCTACTCGGCGCAGCAGATCTACTCGGTGAACTACAAGACGATCCAGCTGCTGATCGTGGTCAGCATCTGGTATCTCGCGGTTACCTCGGTCCTGTCGATCGGCCAGTTCTACCTGGAGCGGTATTTCGGCAGAGGAACCACCCTGGAGACGGCGCCGACGCTCGTGCAGCGCATATGGACCGGCTTCCGGCCGCGGCACGCCGGGGTCGAACAGGCCCCTGAGCCTCCGAGGCTCCCGGAGGACCACCGATGAGCGACGCGATGGTGAAGGCCGAAAGCGTTCACAAGCGGTTTGGCCGCTTGGAGGTGCTGAAGGGAATCTCTCTCGAGGTGGCCCCCGCCAGCGTCATGTGCATGCTGGGCCCATCGGGGTCGGGGAAGTCCACCTTCCTTCGCTGCGTCAACCATCTCGAGAAGATCGATCGCGGCCGCCTGTGGGTCGACGGAGAGCTGGTGGGATACCGACAGCGAGGCGACAAGCTGTACGAGCTGCGCGAATCGGAGATCGTCCGCAACCGCGCCAAGATCGGCATGGTCTTCCAGCGCTTCAACCTGTTCCCGCACATGACGGCGATCGAGAACGTCCGCATCGCCCAGGAGATGGTCCTGGGCCGCAAGTCGGATGTGGCGACCGAGAAGGGTGAGGCCCTTCTGACGCGGGTCGGGCTCGCGGACAAGATCGACGAGTACCCGGCGCGCCTCTCCGGCGGCCAGCAGCAGCGGGTGGCGATCGCACGGGCGCTGGCGATGGATCCGAAGGTGATGTTGTTCGACGAGGTGACCAGCGCGCTCGACCCCGAGCTGGTCAAGGAGGTGCTCGACGTGATGCGCAAGCTCGCGTCGGAGGGGATGACGATGGTCGTCGTCACGCACGAGATGGGCTTCGCACGCGAGGTCGGCGATAATGTCGTCTTCATGGACGGCGGGGTGATCGTCGAGCAGGGCCGGCCGGCCCAGGTCCTCGACAACCCCCGCGAGGAGCGCACCAAGCGCTTTCTGGGATTGGTTTCGGAACATTGAGCAAGCGCAAGATGGATGTCGTCGTCGTGTCGTTTCGGTGCGAGCCGATGCTGCGCGAATGCCTCGAGTCGCTACGTCGCTATCCGTCCAGCGACGAGATGGCGATCCACGTTGTGGACAACGCCTCGAAGGACGGGACCGCCGAGATGGTCGCCAGGGAGTTCCCCGAGGTTCACCTGACGGCGAGCGATGAGAACCTCGGCTTCGGCGCCGCCAACAACCTCGTGATCCGCGACAGCTCCGCCTCCTACATCCTCTGCCTCAACCCCGATACCCGAGCCACCGAGGGAGCCCTCGACCGGCTGATCGACGTCATGGACGAGCGCGTCAAGCTGGGCATCTGCGGCCCCCGCCTGGAGCTCGAGGACGGTTCGTTCGACCACGCTGCCAAGCGCTCGTTCCCCACACCGCTCAGCGCGCTGGGGCACTTCACGGGGATCGGCCGGCGCCGGGGCTCGGGGGTCCTTGCCGCCTACCGCGCCCCCGAGGTCGACGCCGGGCCGGTCGACGCGATCAACGGCGCCTGCATGCTCTTTCGGCGTTCCGCCCTGGACGAGGTCGGCCTGTTCGACGAGGGCTACTGGATGTACATGGAGGACCTCGACCTCTGCTACCGCTTCGACGAGGCGCGCTGGGTCACCTGGTATGAGCCCTCGTCAACGGTCGTCCATGTGAAGGCCGGGACGACGGGCCCGGTGCGCGCACCCCGGCTCACCTACGCGTTCCACTACGGCATGTACCGCTTCTACCGCAAGCACTACGCGGCCCAGAAGAGCCGGATCGTCAACGCAGTGGTCTATTCCGGCATCGCCCTGAAGGCGATCGGGTCGGTCATCAACAGCGCCGCCAAGCGGACCATCCGGGCCGCGGGCTGACGCCGGCGAGCCCCTGCGGTCCCACGCGGCGGATCAGCGCAGCGGGCGAAGCAGGAGGACCACGGCCACGGCCACGAGGCCGAGGCCGATCGAGATCGCATTGACCCAGCCGGCGAATGCGATCGTCGAGCCCCCGGCGACCAGCAGGATGCCTACTTCCGACAGAGATGCCACGGTGTATCCGACCCCCGACACGCCCGGCCGCCCCCACCCGATCGCCGACATGGTCATGGCGACGAAGGTCGCGTACACCGCCATGCTCACGGTGAGCGCCACGAGGGCATCGCCCGCTGCCTTGTAGGAGCTTCCGAAGACGACCGTGAGGAGTGGCGAGCGAACCGCGATGATCACCGCGGCGCCCACCACGGCGAAAACCGAGAGGCGCAGGACCATGACTTTGATGAATCGCCGGGCGCGGCCGTCCTCGCCGGCTGCCCGGAACTCGGCAACCCGCGGCATCACGACGCCGTTGGAGCCGGCGATCAGCACGAAGAACGCCTGGATCACCGTCTTGGCCGCCCCGTAGAGGCCGACCTGGGCGGCACCGAGCTTCGCGTCGACCCAGATCTGGTCGGCCGAGAACCAGACGATGAAACCGGCCTGGGTGACGATCAAAGGAGCCCCGATCCGCCACAGGGACCTGGCGCCCCGCCGCGCGAAGTGGACCCCGCGGCCGCGAATGACCGGAGCGATCATCTCGCAGGTCACGACTGCGACGATCGAGCTCGTACCGAAGATGATCAGGGCGCCCGTGGCGCTCAGGTCGGTCAGCGTGACGAGGACGATCAGGAGGACGAGCTGCAGAACGGAGCCCCCCACGTAGGTGATCGCGATCCGTCTGATCAGGCCCAGGCCGCGCGAGATCTGGTAGTAGAGGTTGAAGGTCGCGAGGCCGGCGAGGACGACCACGAGGCCGGTCAGGTCCGCGTTGCCGGTCAGCCCCAGGCCGCTCGCGCCGATGCAGAGCACGACCGTCGCGAGCCAGACGACGAGCGCGATCGCCAGGCTCGAGCCCAGGATCAACCGGGTCTGCTCCTCGCCTGCGCGGGCGGCCCCGAGCTCGCGGTTGGTGGCGGTGGCCAGGACGAGGAGAGGAGCGAGTGCGAGCAGCGCGAGGGTGATCGTGTACCTGATCACGCCGAAGGTGGAGACCGAGAAGGAATGCGCGGCGACGAGGTAGAAGGCCAGCGCGAGGACCCTGGCGAAAGCCTCGATCGCCGTCAGCGCGAAGACCGCTCGGCGTTCGCCGCGGAAATCGCCCGCGCTGCGCCGAAGCCGGCCGCCGAGCGCGAACCGGGAGCGGAGCGCGCCGGCCGGCGAGCGCTCCGAGCCGCTCACTCGTCCTGCCACCGATACCCGTAGCGCCGCAGCAGCGGAAGCGCGGGGGCGGCAGCGAGGGCCTTCTGGCGAGGTGTCATGCTGGTCCGCCAGGCCTCGTCGGGGCTGACCTCGATCGGCGCCTGGCGGAGGCGAAACGGGTTGCCCGAGAAGGTGTGGTTCTGCTCGAACGCGACCCGCCCGTTAGATAGGAACCCGAGGTCGGGCTCCGGCTCGCCGGCGAACCCGGCGACGGATCGCACCGCGGCGGCAGGGTCGCGAACCAGGTCCTCGTAGCGCATCCGCATGTAGCGCTCGCCGAGCCGCGGCCTCAGGAGCCCCTCGCAGAGGGACTGGCGCAGGTCCCAGCGGACCGCGGTCCCGAACGGGTTCGACTGCGGCATGTAGTCGAAATCCGGCTGCGGCTCGGGGATCCTCTTCGAGAACGAGTGGGCGACGGCCCTGGGGTCACGAACGAGGTGGACGACGCGGAGGTCCACGCCGGGGTTCCAGCTCGCGAGGTATGCGTCCGTGGGCTCCTTGGAGGAGTCCACGACGACCCGCGCGCCGGCCGCGCTCGCAACCGCTTCGCCTAGCGACGACATCGCGAGCTGGTAGCGGTGAAGCGGTGAGCCGGACCGCCCGGAGTGCCGCGCGCCGGCCACCAGCCGCGCCAACGGCCCGGGTCGAAGGCGCAGATACGCCGATTGGAGCTCGAGGAAGCCGGGGTACTCGTCGGTTGACAGCCCGGCCTCGGCGAGGTCCCGCCTCACACGGCCCCAGAACTCGCACTCGGCGAGCAGCTCTCCACAGCCGCAGACCCACTCGCTGAACGAGTCGCCGTGCCAGTAGCGGCGAAGCTCACCGCCGGCCACCCATCCGTCGATCCGGCCCAGGAGCAACTCGAGCAGCGTGCTCCCACTGCGTCCCATGCCCGTGATGAACACGATCTTGGTCGAGCCGTTCCCCCGCCTGGAGTCCGAGATCCCGAGACTGCTCGCCTCCGTGCCTGAGCTCACCCCTGCACCTAAGCAAATGCAGGGGCGTTCGTGGGTCACCCCGCAGGCCTGCGCAGGCACGGAGCCTGTCACCGTGGGCGCGCGGCGCCTGTACTGTGTTCGCGGCGGGATGCATCTGATGACTGACCAAACCGTGCCTGGGAGCGGGTTCGAGGCCAAGGCGGCACTGCCCAAGGTGCTCTATGTCGCCGGCATGACCCGCAGCGGCACAACCATCCTCGACAAGGTGCTGAACGAGCTCGACGGCTTCGTCGGCGCCGGGGAGATCCGCTCCTATTGGCGGGCGATGCGCGAGCCGCGCACCTGCGGCTGCGGCAAGCTCGTCTCCGAGTGCGAGTTCTGGTCCGAGGTGCGCGCCTGGATCGAGCAACACCACGGGCCCCTGCCGGTCGAGCGGGCCTGGTCGGTCCAACGCTCGCACATCCGATCCCTCCCGCTGCGCCTGGCCCGGCTCGCGCGAGCCGACCGCGACTCCTCGCCCGGAGCCGAGTACGCCGACGTGATGACGCACCTCTACCAGGGGATCGCCGCGGTCGCCGGCGCGCAGGTCGTCGTGGACTCCTCGAAGGGGCCCCACGACGCCTACGTTCTCTCCAGGTTCACCGACCTCGACCTGTTCGTGGTCCACCTGGTCCGCGATCCCAGAGGGGTCGCCTACTCGTGGGCACGCGGTGCCTGGAACCCGGACAAGCCTATGGACCGCGACGAGCACCGCGAGGCCTCCGAGGTGGGGGTGCGGTGGGTGACCCGCAACGCGCTCACCGAAGCGCTCCTCGCCCGCCGCCTCGGCCCGCGCTACATGCGGGTCCGCTACGAGGATTTCGTCGCCGATCCGGATCGGACGATCACTCAGATCTCGGCCATGTGCGGGGCCGGCAGGCGCCTCGAGGGGCTGTCCGAGGGCGTGATCTCGTTCGGGACCAACCACATGGTGTCCGGCAATCCCAGCCGGCTCTCGACCGGTCCGGTCAAGATCCGCACCGACGACGAATGGACGAAGCGAATGGAGGCCAGGCCGATGCTGGCCGCAACGATCGCCGCCGCGCCGCTCCTGCACCGCTACGGCTACCCCCTTCGCCCCCGCTGAGCGAAACGGCGCGCCGCTCAGCCAGGCCGCACCGGATAGCCGTAGTGGCGAAGCAGCGGCAGGGTGGGCACCGTGGCGAGCGCCTTGTCGCGGGCGCTCATCCGGGTCCGCCACGCGTGGTCGGGATTGATCTCGATCGCCGTCTGGCCCTCACGAAGCCGAAACGGGTTGCCGGAGACCGTGTGGCTGGGGGCGAACTCGACCCTGTTTCCCTCGAGAAACCCGAGGTCGGGGTCGGGCAGGCCGGCGAAGCGGGCGATCGAGCGCACCACGGCGCCCGGATCGCCGACCAGGTCCTCGTAGCGGACCCGCATGTAGCGTTGGCCGAGTCGGCGGCGCAGCAGCCCCTCGCAGAGCCCCTGGCGAACGTCCCATCGGATCCCGGTGGCGAGCGCGTTGGAGCGAAACATGTACTCGGAGTTCGGCTGGGGGTTCGACACCTGCCTGGAGATCGAGTGGGCGACCCCCCTGGGATCGCGGACCAGGTGCACGGCGCGCAGATCAACCTCCGGATTCCAGCTCGCCAGGTAGGCATCGGGCGGGCGCTTGGAGGAGTCGACGACGATGCTCGCGCCCCCCGCGTCCGCCACCGCGCCGTAGAGAGCCGCGGTGGCGTGTTGGTAGCGGTGGAGGGAGGATCCGGCCCCGTCGGAGTGCCGCGCCCCGGCGAGGAGCCGGGCGAGCGGGCCCGGGCGGAGCATCAGATGCGAGGCCTGCACGTCCCGAAAACCCTGGTAGTCGGCGGGGTCGACGCCGCGCTCGGCGAGGCCGGCCCGGACCCGGTCCCAGAACTCGCATTCGGAGAGCAGCCTCCCGCAGCCGCACAGCCAGTCCGGAAACGACTGCCCGTACCAGTAGCGCCGCAGCTCACCGCCGGCCACCCACCCTTCGATCCGGCCGAGCAGGAGCTCGAGGATGGTGCTGCCGCTCCGGCCCATGCCGGTGATGAAGACGATCCTGGCGGGCCCCTCGGAGCGCTCCTCGTTCATCGGGCGGGCGGGCGTCGTGGGGGTCAGGGGTTTCTCGAGGGCACGGATGCCCTTCCGGGGACGTGGAGGAGCAGCCAATCCGCTGCCACTGCCAGCGACGGCGCCACGTGGTCGGGGCGCGGTTCCGCTCCGCCGCGGGCGGCGGGGAGTCGGCGAGGAGGACGGTGGCCATCCCGAGCCGCGAACCCGCTTCGATGTCGCTCGTCGAGTCGCCCACCATCGCGCTGGCGCCGAATTCGATCGCCGGGTGCTCCTCGGCGGCGCGCAGGAACATCCCCGGCTCGGGCTTTCGGCAGTCGCACGAGTCGGCCTCATGGGGGCACGAGTAGACGGCGTCGACCTCGGCGCCCGCGTCAGCGAGCATGGCGGCCAGCTGCCGGTGGACTTCGGCGAGGTCGTCCAGCGTCATCAGACCTCGAGCGACGCCTCGCTGGTTCGTCACCACCACGACCAGAGCCCCAGCCGCCCGAAGGCGCGAGATCGCGTCGGCGGCGCCATCCAGGAGGACGAGCTGATCCGGGCTTCGAATGTAATCGCCCTCGGGCGCCTTGCGGTTGATCGTCCCGTCGCGGTCGAGGAACACCGTCCAGCGATGGTCACTCTCAGCCGCCGGCATCAGTCGGCGAACAGCTCGCGCTCCACGAACTCGCAGAGGGCATGGCCGATCAGCATGTGGGCCTCCTGAACGCGCGGAGTCTCGTCCGAAGGAACGCGGAGGCAGAGGTCGCAGCGCTCGGCGAGGCTGCCGCCGTCGGCTCCGGTCATGCCGACCGTCAGCACCCCGAGCTCGCCGGCGCGATCCACAGCCGCGAGGACGTTCTCGGAGCGGCCGCTGGTCGACAGCCCGACGAGCACGTCGCCGCTACGCGCGATGCCCTCGAGCTGGCGAGCGAAGATCTGATCGAAGCCATAGTCGTTTCCGATCGCGGTCACCGTCGAGATGCCGTCGGCCAGGGCGACCGCCGGCAGCGAGCGCCGATCGCGGAGATAGCGGCCGAGGAACTCGCCCGCCAGGTGCTGGGCGTCGGCAGCGCTGCCTCCGTTGCCGCAGAAGATCGCCTTGCCGCCGGATCGGTAGGAGTCGAGGATCGCGGTGGCCACCGAGGCGATCTGATCGGTGAGCGCGCCCTCGAGCATCCGGGCGCCCAGATCGTTGGCCTCGCGGATCCGCTCCTCGACCAGCTCCCTGGCTTCACTCATCGCGGGGCGACCACCTGCTCAGCCCGTCGTGGTCGAAGCCGAACTCGGTGATCTCGACGCCAAGCTCGGTGAGCGCCTGCGCGACTCGATGCTTACGGTCATAGCGGCAGTAGAACAGCATGTAGCCGCCGCCGCCGGCGCCGGTCACCTTGCCCCCCAAGGCCCCCTCGCGGATCGCCGCCTCATAGGCGGTGTCGATGAACTCGTTGGTGATCCGCGGCGACATCCGGCGCTTCGCCGTCCAGGCTTCGCCGAGCAGCTCGCCGAACCCGTTCGTGTCACCGCGAAGCAACGCGTTCTTCATCGCCAGCGCCAGCTCCTTCTGCTCGCGCAGGCCGGTGAGGGTGTCCTCGTCTCGAGTCTCGTAGCGAGCGGTCTGGTCCTCGATTATGTGGTCCGATGAGCGCGTAGCGCCGGTGAACCCGAGCAGCAGGTTGTACTCGAGCTCGGCGATCGTGTCTGAGCTGATGCGCAGCGGGTTGACGATCACCCTGTCGGCCTCGAACTCGATGAAGTTGAACCCGCCGAAGGTGCTCGCGTACTGGTCCTGGAGCCCCCCCTTCAGCCCCAGGTCGACGCGCTCGATCCTGAACGCCAGCTCGGCGATCTCGTAGCTCGTCAGGGGGAGCCGATAGAAGCTCGCGAGCAGCCCGATCAGGGCGACCATCATCGCCGACGACGAGCCCAGGCCCGAGCCCGGCGGCGCCGCGGTGTCGAGGAACAGGTCGAACCCCTTGCCGTCGCGCACGCCGACCCGCCGGATCGCCGCCTTGACGAGGTCGAGGTCACCCCCCTTTTCGAGCGGTTCGTCGGCCCGGTAGCTGGCGGCGACCCCGAGATCGAGCGACTCGATCGCGATCTGCTGGTCGTCGCGGGGTCGAAGCGTGCCGTGCGCGCAGCGATTGATCGTCGAGCTCAGGACGAGGCCACCCTCGCGCTCCGGGAAGGGCGGAACATCGGTTCCGCCGCCTGCGAAGCTGACACGCAGGGGAGCCTTGGCCCGATAAAGATGCCCCGTCATCTTCTCCTCGCTGATCGCGTGCTTGGCTCCCGCCCGGCCCTGATCCTAGATTATTCGTGCCGTGGAGCCCCAGGCCTCATCCGAACCGGTCAGCCTCGTGGTCACGCTTTTCAACGAGGCGGACTCGCTGGAAGGGTGGCTCGACTCGCTTGCCCGCCAGACCCGGGCACCCGAAGAGATCGTCCTGGTCGACGCAGGCTCCAGCGACGGCACGATCGAGCGCCTGCGCGAGGTCGCAGAGGGCGACCCGCGGTTCAAGGTCCACGTCGCTCCCGGGTTGAACGTCCCTCAGGGTCGAAACGAGGCGATCCGCCGCGCTCAGAGCGGCCTGATCGCGGTCACCGACGCCGGCACGCTGCTCGAGCCACAGTGGATGGAGCGGCTGCTCGAGCCGATCGACGGGCGGCCGGAGGTCGGGGTGAGCGGCGGGGCGTCGGCTCCCGATGGCCGAACGCCGTTCGAGTATGCGCTGGCCACGATCATCACCCCGCGGCCGGAGGAGATCGACCCCGAGCGCTACCTGCCTTCGAGCCGCTCGATCGCCTTTCGGCGACATCTCTGGGAGCGCGTCGGTGGGTATCCCGACTGGCTGCGCGCGGGTGAGGATCTGGTCTTCGACCTGCGGCTCCGGGACGCCGGCGCGCGGTTCGCGTTCGCCCCGTGCGCTGTGGTGCGCTGGCACCCCCGGCCCACGCTTCGAGAGTTCTTCAAGCAATACCGCCACTACGCACGCGGGGACGGGCACGGACACCTGTGGACCAAGCGCCACGCGGCGCGTTACGCCGCCTATGCCGCTGGCATCGCGCTGGTCGTCCTGGCGCGATCGCATCCGTGGGCCTGGGGCGTGCTCGCGGCCGGGTTCGCCGCCTACGCCCGCAAATTCGCCCGCCGCGTCCGCAGCGAGCATCCCTTCGCCACACATAGGGGGATGGCGGGGGCCTACGCGCTGATCGGAGTCGTGATCGTGGTCGGCGACGTGGCCAAGATGATCGGCTACCCGCAGGGACTCTGGGAGCGCCGGCGGGCGGGCGGGCCGGGCGGCCTCGAGCGAGCAGCGATCGGGTCGCACCGCGCCCACCTCGGCCAGGCCGGCGCGGCCGAGGATTGAGCGGGGCGCTAGAAGGCCCCGGTACCCCGCCACATCACGGGCACCGTCAGCAGCAGGATGCGCACGTCGCGGGCGAGGGTCATGTGCTCTATGTAGTCTTGCTCGACGGCAAGCCGCTCGGCGAACGTGAGCTCACCGCGGCCACAAACCTGCATCGGGCCCGTGATCCCCGGCTTGACATCCAACCGGAACAGGTGCTGCGGCTCGTAGCGCTCGACGAGCTCGAGCTGCTCCGGACGGGGGCCGACGATGCTCATGTCGCCCTTCAGGACGTTGAACAGCTGGGGCAGCTCGTCGAGGCTCAGCCGGCGAAGCATCCGTCCGATCCTGGTCACGCGAGGGTCGGAGCGCAGCTTGAACATCGGCTCGTTGAGCTCGTCCAGCGAGACGACCTCGTCCAGCCTCTCCTCCGCGTCGGTCGCCATGGTCCGGAACTTGTACATCCGGAACGGACGGCCGCCGACCCCCGCCCGGAGCTGTGTGAAGAACACCGGCCCGCGGCTGTCGAGGCGGATCGCGAGCGCGATCAGGGGAAAGAGGAGCGAGGTCACGACCAAGAGCCCTGCCGAGATGACCACGTCGAAGGCCCGTTTGAGCAACATCGTGGACCGCGAGACATCCCAGGTGTCGAGCTCGAACACCGGCAGGTCGGCGACCTGGGAGAGGCGGGCCAGGGGCCCGGTCCTGCCCCGCAGCGGCGAGACGACACTCAGCTTGGCGTGATGGGAACGGCATGTGGCGACGAGGCGGTCGATCAACTCCGGGTCGATCCGCTGCGTGGCCACCACCAGCCGGTCGGCTTCCTCGGCGAGATCGTCCAGCTCGTGGTCGTCGACGGCCGCGGAGGGCACCGGCTGCTCATCTCGAACCAGGGTCAGGTGCATATCGGGGAAGAGCTCGAACTTTCGCCGCAACGAGGCGGCCAGCCCGCCGTTGCCCAGGATGATCGTCGCCTCGGGGGCGGTGAACCGTCGCCATGCCCACCGCGCCACGGAGCGCAACACCACCGCCGCGAGCACCGCCAGCGCCCAGGCGAGCAGGAACCGCCAGTGCGAGGGCTGAACCGCGCGGCGCACTCCCAGCCGCGGCCACCCTCCGGGCCCGAGGAAGTCGAGGGTCAGCACCACCATGATCACGCCGCTGGCGGCCCATCCGGCCAGAACGGGAAGCTCGTCGATCGTCAGGTGCCGCAGCGCCCGGTGATCGCGGTCATAGAGGCCGAACAGCTTCGCGGCCAGGATCCAGAGGGGGATCGCTGCGAATGCCCAACCCGCGTCGGGCACCGAGATGGTGAGGATCGTCGTCGCCAGCAGGGCCGTGATCAGGTCCGCGACCGCCAGCATGCGGCGGCGTACGACGTCGCGCCACCACTGAACGTGAACCGCGGCGCCGACGCGGGACGTAGCCCCACGCCGCCCGTTCGTGGACACGCCCGCGACGATCGGCTCCGCCCGGGCATCCTCCCTGACGCTCATAGGACGAGCGCCGAGGCTCTACTAGCCGCCATCAATCAACCCTCCTGGCTCGAAGATAGAGAAAAACCACGCTGCTCGCTCCGTTCCATGCTCGCATGACTGAATACGGTCGCAAGCAGGCACGACTTGCATGGATCATGCTCGCGCTCGCCTGCCTGATCGCCGGCGGGGTCGTCGGCGCCGTTCGAAAGCCGCCGTCCGAGGACAACGCGAGCGTCTTCGTCTATCCGATCAAGCCGGCGCAGCTCAAGACCGCCGGGATCCCCGACTTCGCCCCCCCGCCGCTCGTGGGGGCGAAGTTCCACGCCAACACCACCTCGGGGCTGGGCAGCGGCTCGATCAAGACGAGCCGCGAGAACGAGAGCGAGGCGCTGGACGCTGTTCGCGCCGGCACGACGGTGTACCTGGACTCGCTGCTGAACCGCCAGAACCGGTGGCTCTCGAACGCTCTCGCGCAGGGGAGCGACCCCAAGCTCCGCGGCGTCCGCAGGGCGGCTCTGCGGGCTCACGTCCGCTACGCGTACAAGTTCGTCTCGCCGTCGACCGGGGCCGGCAGCCTCAGCGCGCCGCTTCGCGGCGCGCTGCTCGGCCTGCTGGTGGCGGGGCTCGCCGGAGCCTTGATCAGCGCCCGCCGGCGCACCGGGGCGGTGGCGCCCGCTGACGGCCCCGCGCCGAACACCGCGCTCGCTCGGCCGCCGCCCACGGCGATCCAGATCTCGATTGCGGCCCTCGCCGCGGCGGGGCTCGTCGCGCTGAGCTCCCACCTCTCGACGGGCGCCGACACCTTCGGGTTCATCGCGCTGCTGTTCGCGGTCGCCTTCGTCTACGCGCTCGCGGGTGGGACCCGGGCGATTCGGGTACTGCTGATCGCGGTGATCGCGATCGCACCCGTCAGGGGGGCATCCTCGCCCTGGCCGACGCGATCGACCTGCCCAACACCTACCTGCTCTTCAACGCGATCCAGCCGGTGCTGATCGCGGCCTGCGCGGCCGCGGTGCTGCTCGCGCGGCGCTCACTGCTTCGCGACGAGCCGGCGCTCCTCGCCGTCGGGTGGCTTGCGATCGCCGCGGTCTGCGTGTTGGACTTCGCGACGCAGACGGTCGGGCTGAAGCTGTACGGAATCGGGCTCGCGCAGTATCTCGTCTACCCGACCTTCGCCCTGCTGGCCTGGCCGCTCCTCGAGCCGGGGGATCGTGAGCGGCTGGTCTGGGCGCTCGCCGGACTCGGGATGCTCGTCGCGGTCTCGATCTTCCTCGAGGTCGCGGGGGTCTACTTCACGGAGGCGGTTCAGGATCCGCACCGGTTCGGCGGAGTCACAGGCAGCTACCTGCACTCGGCGATCTTCCTCGGCACCACCGTGGTGCTGGCGCTCGGGCTGCTGTTCGCGAACTGGAGCAACCGCAACGCGGCGATCGGGGTCGCGGCGATGGGCGTGATGGTGGGCGGGGTCGGCCTGACCTACAGCCGGGGCGGGTTCGGGATCGCGATCGTCGGGGCCCTGGTGATGCTGGTCGTGCTGCACGGCCGGGACCGCCTTCGGCTGATCGCCGTGGTGATCGCCGCCACCGCGATCGGCCTGGCGCTCAGCTCGGCGGTGGGCCCGAACGCGGGCCAGCTCGCCTCGCGAACCACCTCGGGCGCCTCGGTGGAGAGCGATCCAGGCAACGCGAAGCGCATCGCGGCGATGAAGAAGGCGCTCAACGACTACAAGGCCCTGCCGGCGAAGGAGAAGGCCCTGGGCAAGGGCCTCGCGTCGACCGGCAATGCGGGCAAGCTGACCTCGGCTGAGCCCGACCCGACGGAGAGCTATCCGCTCAAGCTGCTGGTCGAGACCGGCGCGCTCGGCCTGCTGGTGATCGGGGGAGTGCTCGTATGGGCTCTGCTGCTGTTCGGGCGGACCGCATGGCGGGACGCCGATCCGCTCCGGAAAGGGGTCGGGGCGGCCGGCATCGGGCTCTCGGCCGAGTCGCTGATCTACCCGACGCTCGAGGTGCAGCTCCTCTCGCTGACCTGGTGGTTGATCCTGATCGTCTGCATCGAGGCGACCGAGAAGCCGCTCTGGGATCGGCTGCTGGCCGCGAGATCACGGCGCGCCGCCACGAGCGCGCCGGCTCCCGCCCGCGACTGAGAACACCCTCGCCGGCAGCTTAATTCGCGGCTAATGTGCGTCTGTACCCTTCTGCGTTCGATGGCCGGTCGAACGAGCAGGTGAGCCGCCCCAGGATCATCGTCGCGGTGGCGCTCTCCGTGGCGCTCGTCGGGCGTGCTCGCGTTCTCGCTTCTGCACGACAGCGGCGGCTCCGGCGCCGAGCCCCCCACCGACACAAGCCGCTTCTTCGGGATCGTCCAGGGAATCAGGCTGGACAGCCAGGACTTCCAGACCATGCAGAGGGCGGGCGTGGGCTCTGACCGGTTCCTGCTCATCTGGGGCGACGTGCAACCGACCAAGGGGGGGCCCTACAACTGGGGGCCGACCGACGCTCTGATCGGGTCGTTCGCGGCGCATGGGATCCAGGTCGTGCCGGATCTGTGGCGAAGCCCCCCCTGGGTGGCCGGGCCGCTGGTGGCCCCGCCGATCGATCGACCCGAGGATCTGAAGGCGTGGCAGGCTTTCCTGAAGGCCGCGGTGGCGCGCTACGGACCCGACGGCACCTACTGGTCCACCGACTACAAGAAGCGCTACGGGGACGACGCCGTCCCGCTCCCCGTTCACTCGTGGCAGGTCTGGAACGAGCCCAACCTGTCGAAGTACTTCGCCCCGGGCCCGTCCCCCAGCAGGTACGCACGGCTCCTCGCGGTGTCACATGACGCGATCCGAAGCGAGGATCCGAACGCCCAGATCGTGCTGGCCGGGATGCCCGGCTACGGCGACGTCAACGCCTGGAAGTTCCTCGAGGAGCTGTACGCGGTCCCGGGCGTCCAGGACGACTTCGACGCCGCGTCCCTTCACCCATACGCCCCGGACGTCCAGCACCTCCAGGGCGAGATCGAGCGCGTGCGCAAGGTCATGAACGAGCACGGCGATCAGGCGACACCCCTGTGGATCACCGAGATCGGGTGGGGATCGGCGCCGCCCGACCGGTTCGGGATCAACCAGGGGCTGCAGGGCCAGAACACGATGCTGAAGAAATCCTTCGGCCTGATCCTGAGCCACCAGAAGGACTGGAACGTGCGGCCGCCTGTTCTGGTTCGACTGGAGGGATCCGAGCAAGTCGGGCGTCGTCAAGTGCAGCTTCTGCGCCAGCGCCGGACTGCTTCGTTACGACCGCACCCCGAAGCCCGCCTACCACACGTTCACGTTCTATACGGGCGGTACCTGAGGCCCCCTCGGCACCCTGGAAATCGGTGGAGATGCTCTACGCTGCCCGCAAGATGGGCGACACGAGGCGAGGGCGTCGAAGACGGGGCCGGGCGGGCCGCTTGCCGCTCTCTCCGGGCAGATCGGGCAAGCGGGAGCATCGTTGAGCCGGTCCCTGCGGCTGCAGCTCTGGAGCTGGAACTACGAGCCCGAGCCCACCGCGATGGGCCCGATCGCGGCTCGGTGGGCCGAGGCGATGCTGGCCCGCGGACATCAGGTCGAGGTGGTGACCGCGCATCCGCACTATCCGGGGGCGCTCTGGGGCCGCCGCGCAGGCCCCTACCGCGAGACGCGAAACGGCATCCCGGTGCTGCGGCTTCCGCTGGTGATCGGCCACAGGACGACGGCTGAGAGGATCACCGAGGAGGCGACCTACGCCTCGGCGGCGGCGGTGGCGGCCGCCATGCCGACGGCGCCCGACGTCGCGGTCGCAGTCTCCCCCTCCCTGCTTGGTCTGCTGCCGGTCCTGGCGAGCGCCAAGGCACGGCGCTTCCCCTGGATCCTGTGGCTCGAGGACATCCTGCCCGACGCGGCCGCGACCACCGGGCTGATGCGAGAGGGCGTCGCGCTGCGCACCGCCCAGCAGCTCGAGCGGTTCGTCTATCGCTCCGCCGACAGGATCGTCGTGATCTCGAACGCGTTTCGCGAGAACCTGCTGGTAAAGGGGGTGCCGCCCTGGAAGGTGACTCACATCTACAACCCCTACACGCGCGGCCTCGGCGAGCAACGCGACCGCGAGCACCGGCAAGGGCCCGGCTCGCATCCTGTACATGGGCAACATGGGCTTCTCGCAGAACCTCCCCGCGCTGGTCGAGGCATTCGAATGCTCGCCGGACCTGAACGGCGAGGTCCGGCTGGTCCTCGCCGGCACCGGCGAGCTCTCCAGGGCGGTGGCGGCGGAGATCCGCACCGATCGCGTCGAGATGCCGGGCCTGCTCCTGGACGAGCTCGAGAACGAGATGGAGCAGGCGACCATCGGGCTCGTGCCCCAGCGGCCCGACGTTGACGAGTTCAACCTCCCCTCCAAGCTGATGAACCTGATGTCGGGCGGTGTGCCGGTCCTGGCCAGCGTCAACCCGCATTCCGAGGTGGCTCGGATCGTCCAGGAGTCCGGAGCAGGATGGGTGGTCGACGCGGTCGATCCCGGCGCCTTCCCGCGCGCGCTGCGCGACATCCTGGCCGACCGGGAGGAGCTCGCGCGGCGAAGTGCCGCCGGGCTCGAGTTCGCGCGGCGAAACTTCAGCCCCGAGGTCGTCGCGACCCGGTTCGAGGACGTCCTCTACGAGGTCACCGCGGGGGATGGCCCGCCCCGGGGCATGAGGGCATGAGCGTCGCCGTGATCACCGGCTCGACCGGGCTGATCGGCTCCGAGGCGGCCAGCCACTTCGGTCGCCTCGGCATGGACGTAGCCGGGATCGACAACGACATGAGGCGCGAGTTCTTCGGCGCCGAGGCGTCGACCGCGTGGAACCAGTCGCGACTCGAGAAGGACGCTCGGCTCGGCCTATCGCCACCACTCGGTCGACATCCGGGACCGCGACGGGGTCGACGCGGATCATGGCCTCCTACGGCGACGCCGTGGAGTTGGTGATCCACGCGGCCGCGCAGCCTTCGCATGACTGGGCCGCCAAGCAGCCGATGACCGACTTCGACATCAACGCGGTCGGAACCCTGAACATGCTCGAGGCAACCCGCGCCCACGCCCCGGGTGCGGTGTTCATCTTCACCTCGACCAACAAGGTCTATGGCGACCTTCCGAACTCGCTGCCGCTGGTCGAGCTGGAGACCAGGTGGGAGATCGACCCCGAGCACACCGTACGCGAACGGGATCACGCGAGGAGATGTCGATCGATCGATCCCTGCACAGCCTGTTCGGGGCATCGAAGGCGGCGGCCGACATCCTCGTTCAGGAGTACGGGCGCTACTTCGGGATGCGGACCGCGTGCTTTCGCGGCGGCACCCTGACCGGCCCGCGCCATTCGGCGACCGAGCTTCACGGGTTTCTCGCCTACGTGATGCGCTGCGCGATGACCGGCACGCCGTACACGGTGTTCGGGTACAAGGGCAAGCAGGTTCGCGACGCGATCCACAGCCTCGACCTGATCCGCGCGTTCGACGCCTTCTTCAACGCCCCCCGCGTCGCCGAGGTCTACAACATCGGCGGGGGACGGTACAGCCACGCCTCGGTGCTCGAGGCGATCCGCCTCAGCGAGGAGATCTCGGGCCAGAAGATCGACTGGACCTACGACGACCGAACAGGGTCGGCGACCACATCTGGTGGATCGCCGACAACGGGCGCTTCGAGTCCCACTATCCGGACTGGAAGCTCGAGTACGACGTCCGGCGGATCCTCGAGGAGATCCACGCGCCAGAACGCGGACCGCTGGGGCAGCGACGCTCAGGGGCTGCGCCGAGGTCTCCTCGACCAAGCGGCCGTAGATCCGCTCGATCGCGGCCGCATACGGCTCGGGCGAGTGCCTGACCGCGACGCCGTCGGCGCCGCGCGCCGACAGCGCCTCCCAGGCACCGCGGTCACCCTCGAGCGACTCGCACTCGCGCGCCAGCGCGTCCCGCGTCGGGCTCGATCACTCGCCCGCCCCCGAGCGTCGCCGACGTACTCGGCGAGCCCGCCGCTCGCGTAGGCGATCACCGGCGTCCCGACCGACATCGCCTCGAGGGCGGCGATCCCGCCGGGCTCCTGCCAGCGCGAGGGCATCAGGCAGACACGCGCCCGCTCGAGCAGCCCGAACACCCCGGCTCGGTCGAGGCTGCCGACGAACGTCCAGGTTGTCGAGCCGCCGCGCGGCGGCCGCGACCTCGCCCTCCAGCGGACCATGCCCGGCGACCGTGACCTCGATCGCGGGCGAGGAGCTCGGCGAGGCGCGAGGACGTCGCGAACGCCCTTCTCCTCCGTCGAGCCGCCCGACGAATGCGGCGCCGCTTCGATCCGCGAACCCCGGCAGCCGGTCCCGTCGACGCGGCTCGACGAAGCCGCCAGGACCGTGGAGGCGAGGCCCCGCGACGCGTAGCGGGCGGCGACGTAGCGCGAGTTGGCGATCCAGGCGTCGACCCTCGGGACGTGGACCCAGCGCCGAGCCGCGAACGTCGCCGCGTTCAGGGCGCGAAACGAGCGCCGGCGCTCGTCGTGGTCGATCCACCCGCCGCGGTGGTCGAGGTAGCTCGCCGACATGAACTCGTAGTCGTGGAGCGTCTGGACGATCGGCACCCCGGCTCGGGGGCGACGACGAGCGGGCGCCACCGAGAGCTGTGGGTAGAGCTTGTGAGCGTGGACGACCTGGGGACGAAACCCGTCATCAGCCGTCGCATCGCCGCCGCCGCGTCCGCGATTCCAGATCGCGCGTCGAGCGACCTCGAGCCGCCGTCGGGGCGCCGAGCTCCTCGCGCGAGGCGTGGGTCACCGACGCCTCGACGAACTCGCCGTCGGCGAACTCGTTGTCGGGGCTCGCGGTGGAGAGCATCGCGACCTCGTGGCCGCGGCTTCGCAGGAGCTCCGCGAGCCGAATGCAGTTCAGGTCGGCGCCGCCGGTGACGCGCGCGTACTTGTTGACCATCAGGATCCGCATCGGGCCTCGACCGACTCAGGCGTCGTAGCCGAGCCGCTCCAGAGAGCCCGCCGGTGACCTCGTCGAACAGCGCCTCGTCGCTCTTGGAGAACGCCTCGGTCCAATCGCCGGAGCCTGGCCGTTGCGCACGAACATGATGTCCGGGCGCTTCTTGCGCTCGTGGAACTGCGAGGCGCGCTCGCGCTCGCGCATCCGATCGGCGCTGTACGCGCGCATCGTCTCCTCGGCCCGCTCCGGGCCGACCGGCAGCGCCGAGGAACTCCATCGTCGCCTCAAGGCTCTCGACCGGTTCGCGCAGCATGTCCTCGTAGCGGAGCGACAAGCAGCGACCCGTCCGCGGCAAGCGGGCTATCGAGCCACGACTCGACGTGCTCGTGCCAGGGGCCGTAGCCGTCGACGCCGCCGGCCAGGAACAGCCTCAGGAAGGGGCTGAACTCGCCCTCGAACAGCCCCCGGCGGATCAGCGTGTAGTAGTAGGAGACGGCCACGTCGCGGCCGTCGCGGATCAGGTAGATCGCCTTGCGGTAGACGCGCCGCTGCGGGCCCGAGTAGGGCTCGTGGCTCTTGATCAGGCGTCCGCCACCGGGCAGCACGCCCGGGGTCGAGCGGTGCGAGCCGACGTCGGCGATCACGGTCGAGTCGTTGTCGAGATCGGCCTCGCGACCACCCAGCAGCTCGGTGAGCATGAACTTGAGCCAGGTGTTGCCCGACTTGGGGTAGGAGACCAGGAAGGCATCGCGCGGCGACACCCCGGCGTGCCGGTAGACGACCGGCAGCATCCGGACGTGGCGCTGGTGCCTCAGGCGCGGGAAGCTTCGATCGCACCTGTGACAATTGTCGGAGTCCGACGCCCGGAATAGGGTCGATGGCAATCGGTCAGCCCGGGCCGGATCGTGAAACAACGCCTGACTTCACCGCGTAAGGTTAGCCTCGTGTCAGCCACGGAGGAGGCCAGCCTTCACGCCTCCCTCCGGGTCGTCTGAGCGGACCGATCGAGGGTCACCGGAGGGGCTGAGGCGCGACGCGGCGCTCGCGATCGCGACCGGGTTCGCGATCCAGGCGGTGCTGGTGGTCACGGGCCCGCTCCTGGCGCGGATGCTGGGGCCCGACGGACGCGGGTACCTCGCGGCGCTGATCCTGTGGCCGCTGGTCATCACCCAGCTCGGGAACCTGGGGATCCCCTCCGCGCTCACCTACTCGATCGCCCGCGACTCCGTCGGCGTCGAGGGCGCTTGCGCGCCTGGGCCTCTGGTTCGCCCTGCCCCAGGCGGTGATCCTGGTCGTCTTCCAGGCCCTTTGGCTGCTGCTGATCCTGAACGGCGATCCTCACTCGGTTCGGGTCGCGGGCTGGCTCACCCTGGCCCTCGTCCCCGCGATGCTCGCCCAGCAGTACGGGCTCGCGCTGCTCCAGGGACATCTGCGCCTTCGGCTCTTCAACGGGCTGCGGCTCCTGCCCTGGTTTCTGTACGCGATCGGGGTGGCGACGCTCTTCGTGGCCTCAGATCACGCGATCGTGCCGATCGTCGGCGGCGCTCCTGGCCGCGTTCTGGATCACCGGCAGCACCTGCCTGATCAGCGGACTGCGACTCTGCAGGGGAACGGCGCCTCCGTCGGTCGGCCGTCGCTTCCTCGTCTCGTTCGGGCTGCGCGGCCTGCTGTCGAGCTTCTCGGCGGTCGACGTGCTTCGCCCCGACCAGGTGGTGCTGGCGCTGTTTCTCTCGCCGTCGGCGCTCGGCCTCTACGTGGTCGGCCTGGCGTTCACCAACCTTCCCTACTTCATCGCCAAGAGCGTCGGCCTGATCACCTTCCCGTGGGTCGCGTCGCGGACCGAGCAGGCCGATGCGCGGAGGACCATGTGGTCGCTCCTGTGGCTGACCACCTCGATCGCAGTGGTCCTGGTCGCGATCCTGTGCGCCACCGCCCATTGGCTCGTCCCGTTGTTCTTCGGCGGCCGGTTCGACGCCGCGGTCACCGTCACCTACATCGTCCTGCCGGGGACGGTGTTCCTGAGCGCGCGCCGGGTGCTCTCCGAGGGCCTGAAGGGTCGCGGCTATCCGCTCGCGGGAACCGTCGGCGAGCTCGTCTCGCTGGCCTGGATCGCGCTCGCCCTGGCCGTCTTCGTGCCGGCCTGGGGGATCTACGGCGCCGCGGTCGCCCTGTCGAGCTCCTACGTGGTCAGCCTGCTGCTCCTCGTGGTGATCGCCGCGCGCCACGGCGAGCTCGAGTCGGCGCGGCTCGCTCCGCTCGCTGCCTCGCGACCTGGCCCGGGCGGCGCGACGCCCCCGCCGCAAGCCCGAGGTCGCGTTTTCCAGGAGGGCGACCGCCCGGCACGCGTCTCGTAGGATTCGCCGCTTGCGAGCCCGTGCCCCGATCGCAGCCGTCGTCGGCCTGGTCGTCCTCGCCTCTCAGGGATGTGGCGGGGACTCGATCAAGGACCGGCCCGCCCTTTCGGCCCGGGGAACATCGAGAGCGCTCGGACCTCTGCTGGTCACCAAGACCGACATCGACGCAGTGGGATCGGGCGAACCCGTACGGCGCCGTGCTCCGCTGGTGGCAGGCCCTCCAGCAGGGGAACGTCGGCCGGCTACGGCACAGCTACGCGAGAACGATCAGCCCGGCCAGGGCGAAAGCGCCAGATCGCGACTTCCAGCCCCGCTTCTCGCAGCCGGTCAAGCCCGAGACGCACCATCCCGGGAAGTACACGGCGACCGTGCGGGCACAGGTCTGCGACGGCGATCCCGTTCCACGGTCGCGACAACGTGATCAGCGTCCGCGAGTACCCGACCCACTACTTCCTAGGCTCACCCTGCGCGGCTGGAAGCTGCGCGTCGACTCCTTCGAGCACTACACGAACGGCCGCAACTTCTCTCAGCTCGTGGTCGGGCTGAGCGTCCGCCGCCCGGCTCCCACGGGCAGCGGCCTCGCCGAGCAGCGCGGCCGAGGCGCTCGACCTCGGGCCGGAAGACCTCGTCAAGAGACGCGCGGGCGGCGGGGTCCATCGGCGGCGGGCCGACCGCTTGAGCAGGGCGCCGCGCAGCCGCTCGCCGAGCACGTCGCGGGACCGTCGCCCGGGCCAGGGTCCGCACCCGGCCGCTCCCGAGGAGCGCCCGCTGAGCCGGTTGCGGGGCATCGAGGCCGGGGTTCATCCGGCCCGACGATGCGCCGCGCCCCCGCCGGCTCGAGGCCCAGGTGGACGAGGATCTCGGCCGTCGTCGCGCGCCTCGTCGGCGATGAAGTCCTCGAAGAGCGAGACGTGGACACGGGCGACCGAACGCGTCCAGGTACCTGGACACCTGGTCCGCGTAGCGGCCACAGTCGATGTAGAGGGAGGTCACCCCCCACGCCCCAGGCCCGGCGCGCCGCTCCTCGGCCAGGGCGTCGAGGAACTCGCGCTTCTCGAGGCCCTCGCGAACGTCGTTCCAGTACTGCGAGTAGGCCCGCTCGACCGGGTCGCGGAGCATGATCAGGATGCTCGCCTCGGGAACGCGGTCGCTGGATCCGCTCGGCGGTCTCGGGCGTCCCACAGGTACGAGGTGCTCGCCTCGCCGACCAGCCCCTCGTCGGTGGCGCCGTCGAACAGCGCCAGGTAGTCGTCCTCGTCGGTGACGTGCGGAAAGAACGCCGCGGCGCTCCGGCGACGGCTCGATCCGGGAGAAGTAGTGGGGCTCCTTCATCGGCGACATGTAGATCGCCGGGTGCCGGGCCAGCGTCGTCGTACACGGACGTGGTCCCGGCCTTCGCGGCGCCGACCAGGAACAGGTTCGGCCACCCTGCCCCGCCTCGGCCACCGGCCGCCTCTCAGGCGCCGGGCCGGGCGGGCTCGGCGCCGCCGTCGTCGAGCGGACGCGACACAGGACCCCGCGAGGATCACGACGGCGAGGACCATCGCCGCCTGAAGCGCCTGGAGGGTGAAGTTCGCCCGCATCCAGCTGATCATGAACGGCAGCAGCGTCGCGTAGACGACGATCGCCAGGACGGTGTCGCGGTGGCGGAGGTAGTAGAGCCAGATGGTCCTCCAGAAGAGCGCCGAAGAGGACGGCGAAGATGAACACCGCCACGAGGCCGCCGTCGCGGTAGGGCTCGCCGAACGGCGAGAAGGTGCTGCACTGCCCGTTCGACGCCGCAGGGCGTCCCGCCCCAGACCGACGCCAGCACCTGCTGGTCGGCCGGCAGGGGCTTGTGGTGCCAGATCTGCCTCGGGATCAGGGTGACGAACGGCCCGAACAGCGTCGTGGCGCCATAGGTGTAGTGGAGGTCCGTCGGGCACGACGAGCATCTCGGTCGCGAGGGACGGCGCGACGCCCGTGTCCTGGGTCTCGAACAGGTGGGTCGACGGCGTTCCAGGGCAGCCACTGGACCGGGTTCGCGTGCGTGTGGCGGGCGTGGGCGAAGCGGACGTCTCGGATCGCCGAGACGAGCGTCAGGGCGACGAGCGCCGTGACGCAGCAGGGCCTTGCCCGAGGGACGGCGATCACGCCGCAGGTAGAAGTAGACCGCGAGCGCCCCGACCATCACGATCACGTAGCGGCGCTGTCCGGCGCCCGAGGTTGTAGGCCAGGAAGGCGACGATCGAGACCAGCGCGGCCCAGCCCGCGATCCGTCCCGATCCGCGTAGCCCTGCCCTCCGTTCTCGCGAATCGACCAGAAGAACAGCGCCGACCGGCACCATCAGCAGGATCGAGGCGAGGAAGTACTTGCTGGTGGCGGTCGGGCTGGCGGTGAGCTGCACGAGGCGCTTTTGGCCCCGGAAGAAGAACCCCGCCGGGTCGTGCCACCCGTGCGCGTGGATGAAGAAGAGCGCGAAGGCGATCAGGGCGAGGGCGAGGACGACGAACGACCAGATCATCAGCCGGCGCGAGTCGAGCGGCCGCGGCCGCGGAAGGCGCGACACCAGCGAACCGGGCGGCGGGGCTCAGGTAGCCGATCACGAATCCGGCCCCGGCCGAGCAGCCCGGCGACGATCATCCTGGTGAAGGTCGGCGAGATCAGCCTGCCCGTGTAGATGAAGTTGTGGTGGCGCGAGGTCCCACGCGGGGCGACCGACGAACAGGAGCAGGAACATGATCGAGAACCAGATGATCGGCTCGAACACGTCGAGCTTCCCCTGGAGCGCCAGCACCATGCACGGGACCGAGAACCGTGCCGGCCGAGAGCGCGAGGAGCACCCATCGCCAGTCGACCCATGAAGCCGCCGCGGCGACCCGACGAGCGAGCCAGCCCGCCCCGAGGACCGCAAGGAGGGGCCAGATGAAGCGCTCCAGGTCGGTGCCGCCCATCGAGCGAGGCCCGGCCTCCGGGGCGGGAACCGGCCCGCCCGGGCCGGTCACGATGAACGCACCGAGTCGACCCTCGCGGGGCCGCCCAGCCGCGCAGCACGGTCAAGCATCGCCGGGACAATAATCGCCGGGCCTCGCGGGCCGGCGGCGGCGGGTCTCCTCACCGGGCCAGGAACGGAGCGCGCGGGTTCAGCGCGCGAGCCCGGTGCAGGGCGCGCAGGGCGGCGTCGACGTTGCCGATCTTGACCTCCAGCCGCGCCCGCACGAACCACAGCTGCCAGTCGCGCGGGGCGCGCTCGATCGCCTCGCCGAGGTCGCGATTCGCCGCCTTCAGGTGTCCGGCCAGCTCCTCGACCAGGGCGACCTGGAGCCGCGGGTCGGCCGCCCATGGCTGGATGCGTGATCGCGTCGCGGGCGTCCTGCGCCGCCGCCGGCAGGTCGCCGGCGCTGACCGCGTCGCGGCTGTCGCCGAGCTTCGCCTCGGTCAGGAATGAGATGCCGCCCGCCCAGATCGCCGCCGCGGCGACCACGAGCGTCGCCACGCCGAGCCAGACGCGGGTCGGTCGCCGCCCCGAGGCTCCGCCGGCCCCGTCGACGGTCCCCGGGGCGGACGGAGCGCCGCCTCGGCGTCGAGGGTCGCCGGCCCGGTGAGGAGCGCCGCCGCCAGCACGACCAGCCCGAAGCACGCCGGAAGCTCCCACGTCCAGTCGATCGCGGCCGAGACGATCCCGGTGGCGAGGACCGCGAGCGCGGCGCCGAGCGCCGCCCCGCGGGCGCTGGTCGGCCCGCGTCGCGCTCCGGAGACGATCGCGACGCCGAGGAACCCGAGGATCAGCAGCAGGCCGACGATCCCGAGCTCGGCCATGCTCTCGAGGAACAGCGAGTGGGCATCGCGGACCGGCACCGCGAGGGAGCCGTGCTGGTGCCAGTAGGCCTCATAGCCGCCCGCGCCGATGCCGTCGAGCGGATGCGCCTTGAAGGCGTCGAGCGCGGCCGACCAGAACTGATAGCGACCGCTTCCGCTTCCGCTGCTCAGGTGGGTCGCGACATAGGTGCTCTGGGTCTCGAGGTGCCCGACGGACTTGAACTCGTCCCAGCGCTTGGCGGGGCCCGCGACCACGATCCCCGCGATCGCGACCACCACGACCCCCACGGCGACCGCCCGGGTGACGGGCTAGGGGACGTCGAGCCATTCGAGGGGCTCGTCGATCATCAGCCGAAGGACCCCGACCGCGAGCACGACCGCGATCGAGATCGCGAGCATCTGGTCGCCCTGGGCCGCGGCCGTCGAGTTGCCGAGCGCGTCGACCAGCTCGTGCCGGCTGCTCGCGAACGAGATCAGGATGGCGCCGCCGAGCCCTCCGATGACAAGGCCCGCGAACATCCGCGCCCGGGCCGGGCCGATCGCCAGCAGGACGGTGAGCCCGACCGCGCCCGCCGCCACCCCGCCGCGCGAGGAGGCCAGATAGACGATCAGGATCGGCAGCGGGATCGCGGCCACCGCCACCGCCCGGGCGGCGGCCGCCCGCGCGTGGGCGCCGAGCCAGACCAGGAGCACCGCCGCGATCGCCATCGCCGCCGCGAGGCCGTTCCAGTAGCCGATCGGGTAGCTGAGCCGGCCGGCCGCCGCCGGCAGGAACACGCCGACCTGCCGATCGCCGCCGAACGACGGCTCGAAGCGGCTGAGGAGGGCCAGGCAGGCGATGACCATCAGCCCCAGCGCCACGCCCCCGAGCCACGCCCGGGCGCTCGCTCGGGGCGATGCGATCGACGACCAGCACGAACAGCCCCAGGTACCCGAGCGTGCGGACGATCTCGACGAAGGTCCCGCCGTCGTCGCTCGCCCAGCCCATCGAGGCCGCCGTCCAGGCCGCAGATCGCCGCCAGGCACGCGCCGGCGCCGAGCGCAGCGGGCGGAACGCGGGAGCGCGGCCATCCGCCCAGCGCCAGCGCGACGACGACGGCCCACCAGACCACCACCGTGGCGGCGGCCTCGACCTCGCTCGAGTAACCCCCGTTTCCGACCGCGATCGCCACGTAGGCGACGGCGACCCCGATCGCGATCGAGGGGTGCAGCGAGGGTGGCCGAGCGGCACCGGGATGCCCTATCCTGCGAACCGCGTGGCCAGGGATTACGAGTCTTCGAACGGCGCGCTGGGAAACAGTGCCCGCGCTCGGCGTCTCGGCTGTCACCTGAGTGGAGTGGCGGTCATGGTGGCTCTGCTCGGCGCGCCAGCGACCGCGGTGGCCAGTCCTTCCGCGGTCGATCAATATACCCAACACCTTCCGACCGCCAACGGCGGATCAGCGGCCGGCGCGGGCGCCGCTTCGGCGACCCCGGTGGCCCGTCCGGGGCTCCTCCCCCGCCGCACGCTTGCAGCCCTTTCCGGCCCCGACGGGGCGCTCTTGGCCCAGATCGCGACCGCCCGCGACCTCGGGCGCCGCCGACCGCGGGCTCCGAGAAGCGACTCGCGTCGACCAGCCGCGGTTTCATCACCGTCGCCGCCGACACGGTCGGCGGCGTGCCCAGCCTCGCGCTGATCGGGGCCCTGGTCGCGATCACCGCGGTCGGGGCGTTCACCCGCCACCGCGGGACCGCGGCCAACCGCCTCTGATGCGACGGGCGAGCGCCGTCGCGATCCTGCGCGATCGGGGTCCTGACCGCGACCGCCGCTCCCGCGGCCGCGAGCCCTCCGGGCCAGTTCTTCGGGGTCATGAAGGGCCAGCCGCTCGACCGCCATGACTTCCGGCAACTGAGGTCGGCCGGGGTCGGGTCGGTGCGCTTCGCGATCAACTGGTACGCGGTCCAGCCGCACGAGCGCTCGCGGAACTGGAGCGCCACCGACAAGCTGGTCGGCAACCTCGCGGCGCGAGGGATCCGGCCGGTGCCGTTCATCTACGGCTCCCCGAGGTGGGTCGCCACGGCGCGCCAAGCAGCCGCCCACCGAAAGCCCGGAGGACATCGAGGCCTGGCGCGCCTTCCTGACCCTCGCCGTCGAGCGCTACGGGCCCGCCGGCGCGTACTGGAGCGGGCCGTATGAGACCGCACACCCCGGCGCGGCGCCGGTGCCGATCAATGCCTGGCAGATCTGGAACGAGCCCAACCTGTCGAAGTTCTTCCCCCGCAAGGGGAGGACTCGCAAGTACGCGAAGCTCGTCCGGATCTCGCACGCGGCGATCACCGCGGCCGACGGCGGCGCGAAGGTGGTGCTCGCGGGCATGCCCGGATACGCAAGGCCCACCGCCTGGAGCTTCCTCGACAAGCTGTACCGGGTCGACGGGATCAAGCAGGATTTCGACGCCACCGCGGTGCACCCGTACTCGGCCAACATCGACCAGTTCAAGGCGATCCTTCACAGGATGCGCCGGGTGATGAGCGACGCACCACGACTCCGAGACCGCCGCTCTGGCTCACCGAGCTGGGGTGGGGGTCCGCCGCGCCCACCCGGCGGTGGCCGATCAACAAGGGCGCTCAAGGACAGAAGAGGATGCTTCAGAAGGCGTTCCGAGTCGTCCTGAACAGACGAGCCTCGTGGCACATCGAGCGGCTGTTCTGGTTCGACTGGCGCGACCCGGCCGGGGGCACCGGCCACTACTGCAGCTTCTGCGCGTCGGCAGGCCTCCTTCGCCACAACCACAAGCCGAAGCCCGCCTACCGGGCCTACCGGCACTTCGCCCGTGCCGAGCTGATCGCGCCGACGCCGGGCGCGCGCTCCGAAACGGCTCGGGAGGCGCCTCGCGCAGACGTCCATTCTTGTTGTACGACTTCTCGCGGGATGCGAGGGGCATGGAGGCAACAGGGGGGGCGACCGCCTGTCCGGATTGGCGATCGCGATCGTGGCCGATGGCGGTTTCGCTGCTCGGCGCGTCGAGCGCTTCGGCGACCCGGTCGCGAGTTCTACGGCATCGTCCAGACCGCGACGCTCGACCAGCAGGACATCCAGGGGATGCTCGCGGCCAGGGTGCGGACGAACCGCTTCATCCTCAAGTGGGGCTGGGTCGAGCCGACCAAGAACACCTTCAAGTGGAAGTCGTCCGACGCAGTTCATCGGCGAGCTCGCCTACCACGGCATCCGGACCGTGCCCTCGATCTGGGGAAACCCCGACTGGGTCCCGGGCTCCGGCTCGACGCCCCCGATCGGCGGTACCGACGAGCGAGGGCACTGGCGGACGATGCTGCGGGCGATGGTGGCGCGGTACGGGCCCGGCGGCGCGTACTGGCAGGGCCCCTACCACCAGCAGTTCGGCGCCAACGCCAAGCCGCTGCCGATCCAGGCCTGGCAGATCTGGAACGAGCCCAACCTGCAGAAGTTCTTCGCCCCCAACCCCTCGCCGGGCAAGTACGCCCACCTGCTCCAGATCTCCCACGACGCGATCAAGAGCAAGGATCCGAAGGCCCAGATCGTGCTGGCCGGGATGCCGTTCCACGGCGACATGAACGCTCCGGACTTCCTCAAGGGCATGTACGCGGTGCCCAACATCAAGAACTTCTTCGACGCCGCGGCGCTCCACCCGTACGCGCCGTCGATCAGCGAGGTGCAGCAGGACATCCAGAAGTTCCGCTCGGTGATGAGCGGGCCATGGCGACGCGGCCACGCCGCTGTGGATCACCGAGCTCGCCTGGGGCTCGGCGCCGCCCGACAGCTTCGGGATCAACAAGGGCCCGCGGGCCAGGCGCAGCTGCTCGACCCGCGCCTACAAGCTGATCCTCGACCACCGGACCGCCTGGAACATCCAGCGCCTCTTCTGGTACCACTGGCGCGATCCGCAGCACACCGCCGCGTCGTGCAGCTTCTGCGGCAGCGCCGGGCTGTTCAACTTCGACCGCACCGCCGAAGCCGGCCTACGCGGCGTTCAAGAGCTTCACGACCGACACGACCAAGCCGACGGTGACGATCACCGGCGGGCCCGCCAACGGGGCCTACATCAACGACCCGACCCCGACCTTCAAGTTCACCTCGAGCGAGGCGGGGTCGACCTTCGTCTGCTCGACCGGCGGAGCCCTTCAGCGCCTGCAGCTCGCCCTACACGCTGCCGCACCTCGCCGACGGCCCCCACTCCTTCTTCGTCAGGGCGATCGACGCGGCCGGCAACGACAGCCCGCTCGCCGGCCGATACTTCAGGGTCGACACCCGTGCCCCGGCGACCCCGAAGATCACCGTCGACCAACCCGGCCTCGCCCGCCAACGACAACGCGCCGAAGGTGATCGGCACCGCCGGCACCGGGCACCAAGGTGAAGATCTTCAAGACGACCGGCTGCACCGGCACGCCGGCCGCCACGGGGAGCGCCTCGCAGTTCCACTCGCCCGGGATCACCGTCTCGGTGCCGGACAACTCGACGACCTCGTTGCGGGCCAAGGCGACCGACGCCGGCCGGCAACTCGCTCGAACTGCTCGGCGGCCTTCCAACTACGTCGAGGACTCGACCCCGTAGGCGGTCGTTCGAACAGCCATGGCGACGAGGAATTCGATGATAGGGTCCAACCGCATGGGTCAGGCGGGAACGGGAGGCATCATGGCGCGCAAGGCATCTGGGCGCACTGGCGGAGCAGGTCGATCGGGCGTGACGGTCCGCCTGGCGATCGCCCTGGCCGCGCTCGGCATCGCGCTGCTCGGCCCGTCGACCGCCGGCGCCGCCGTCCGGTCGGAGTTCTTCGGCATCGTCCAGGGGCCGACGCTCGACGACCAGGACATGAAGGCCCTGCGAACGGCCCACGTCCACACGGTCCGCTACCTGTTCCAGTGGGAGTCGGTGCAGCCCACGTCCAAGACCACGTTCAGGTGGGGCACGCAGGACAACTTCATCGGCCGCTGGCCTCAAGGGGATCCGGGTGCGTCCCGACGGTCTGGGGAAATCCGAAGTGGGTCGACCGGCTACACGGCGCGCGCCGCCGATCGACCGGCCCGCAGGACCAGGCTCGCCTGGCAGGCCTTCCTGAAGGCCGTGGTCGAGCGCTACGGGCCGGACGGCGACTACTGGCGGGCCGCTATCACGCCGACTTACGGGCCGAACGCCACCCCGCTTCCGATCACCTCCTGGCAGATCTGGAACGAGCCCAACCTGAAGAAGTACTTCGTCCCCTATCCGGCACCCGAAGAAGTACGGCACGCTGCTCCAGCTCTCCCACAACGCGATCAAGAGCAGTCGACCCGAACGGCCCAGATCGTGCTCGGCGGGATGCCCGGCTACGGCGACGTCAACGGCGTGGGAGTTCCTGAAGCCAGCTCTACAACCAGGTCGCCGAGCGTCAAGCGGAACTTCGACGCCGCCGCCCTCCACCCGTACGGCGAGCACCGATCGATCGCAGTCCGAGATCCAGATCGTTCGGATGCGCACGGCGATGAGGCAGCGACGGCGGATGCGCGCCACGCCGCTCTGGATCTCGGAGATCGCCTGGGGCTCGGCGCCGCCGGACAGCGTCGGGATCAACCAAGGGCCGCAGGGCCAGGCGCAGCATGCTCAGGAACGCCTACAAGCTGATCCTGAACAACCGCAGCCGCCTGGAACATCCAGCGCCTGTTCTGGTACCACTGGCGCGACCCGCTGCACACGATGGCGTCGTGCACGCTTCTGCTCAAGCGCGGGGCTGCTGCAAGTACGACCGCAGCCCGAAGCCCGCGCTCGCGGCCTTCAAGAGCTTCAGCGCCGACACCACGCCGCCCACCGCGAGCATCACGTCCGGGCCCGGCCGGGGGGAGCGTCGTCCACGATTCGACTCCGACGTTCTCGTTCAACGTCCAGCAGAGCGGGCTCGACCTTCCAGTGCAGGTCGACGCCAGCCCTCTCAAGGCGTGCGGCTCGCCGTTCACGAGCCCGCGCTCTCCAACGGCGGCCCACGCCTTCTCCGTCCGGGCGATCGACGCCGCCGGAAACGTGAGCGCCGCCGTCTCGCGATCGTTCACGGTCGCACCCTGATCGACTCGCCGGAGCGCGCCGACGGCCGGAACGCTCGCGACCGCGGGCGAGTACGCTGTTTCGGGTGGATGTGCAGGGCAAGGGTCCCAAGGTGGGGATCCGCTTGAGCGGATGGCGGCTCGTGCTGCGGCGTGCTCGCGGTCTCGCTGGTCGATCACGTCGGCGGCGCCGGCCGCCGTGCGCTCCGAGTTCTACGGGATCGTCCAGACGGCGACGCTCGACGACCGGACGTCCAGGGGATGCAGGCGGCCAGGGTGCGGACCAACCGCTTCGTCCTCAACTGGGGCGGGTGGAGCCGGCTCAAGGGCTCGCTTCAAGTGGGACACGGTCGGACCGGTTCGTCGGCGACCCTGGCCTCGCACGGCATTCGCGCGGTGCCCTCCGTGTGGGGCAACCCGAGCTGGCTGCCCGGCTCCGCGTCCACTCCCCCGCTCGGGGGCGCCGAGGCCCAGCAGCAGTGGCGCAACTTCCTGAAGGCGCTCGTGGCCCGCTATCGGGCCGGGCGGGACCTACTGGACGACCTACTACCACAAGCGGTTCGGAGCCGACGCGAAGCCGCTGCCGATTCAGTCCTGGCAGATCTGGAACGAGCCGAACCTGAAGAAGTACTTCGCCCCCTACCCGTCGCCCGGCCAGTACGCCCGCCTGCTGCAGATCTCCTACCCGCGATCAAGAGCAAGGATCCGGCAGGCTCGGATCGTCGCTCGCCGGGATGCCCGGATATCGGAGACGTGACGGCCTGGACGTTCCTCTCGAAGCTCTACGCGGTGCCGCGGGATCAAGGCGTACTTCGACGCCGTCGCCCTCCACCCGTATGGAGCCAACCTCAACCAAGGTCCAGACGGAGATCCAGCGAGTTCGCAACGTGATGAAGAACCGCGCGACGCCGCGACGCCGCTGTGGATCACCGAGATCGCGTGGGGATCGGCGCCGCCGGACAGCCACGGGATCAACAAGGGGCTCAGCGGGCCAGGCGACCATTGCTGCAACGGCGCCTTCAAGATGATCCTGCAGCCATCGAACCGCGTGGAACGTCCAGCGCCTGTTCTGGTACCACTGGCGGGATCCCCAGTCGCTCCCGAGCGATGTGCAGCTTCTGCGGCAGCGCCGGGCTCCTGCGCTTCGACCACACCCCGAAGCCGGCCATGAAGGCGTTCAAGAGCTTCACTGCGGACGCGATCCCGCCCAAGGCCGCGACGATCACCGCGGGGCCGACCAACGGAGGCCTCGTCAACGACGCGACCCCCACCTTCAGGTTCACGTCGAGCCAGATCGGCTCGACCTTCCAGTGCCACTTCGACGCCCGGCCTTTCGCGGCGTGCTCGTCGCCGTTCACCCCACTTCGTCGCCCTCTCCCAGGGCACCCACGTCTTCTACGTCAGGGCGATCGACGCCCCCGGCAACGTGAGCCCCACGCGTCTCGCGGACGTTCACGGTCGACACGATCCCTCCGCCCATCCCGAAGATCACCGCCACGAATCCGTCCTCGCCCGCCAACAACAACAGCCCGAAGGTCAGGGGCAACGCCGCTGCCGGCACGGTGGTGAAGCTGTACACGACCGCGGGCTGCACCGGCGCGCCGGTCGCCCAGGCTTCCACCGCGGTGTTCGGCACGCCCGGGATCACGGTCTCGGTTCCGGACAACACCACGACCTCGTTCCGTGCCACCGCGACCGACGCCGCCGGCAATCATCCGGGTGCTCCGCCGCCGTTCACCTACGTCGAGGACTCGACTCCGTAGGCGGGACATCCCCTGGACGTTCGTACTACGTCAGTAACAGTACGTAGTACCACTACTCATTAAGCCCACTGCGGGGCTGGTGGAGAACCGCCGCCAATACCCTGGCTGCGTGGGTGTGAAGGGCATGGGGTTAAGGCGGGGGCCATGGACGATCCGCCTCGCACTCGTCCTGGTCGGTGCTCGGCGCAACGCTGCTCGCCGGGTCCGCGTCGCGTGCGGCGATGCGGTCCGAGTTCTTCGGGATCGTCCAGGGAGGACGGGCTCGGCGACCCGTGACCTGAAGGGGCTCGAGCGGGCGCGAATCCACAGCGATCGCTTCATGCTCAACTGGGGCTGGGTGCAGCGACGCGGCGAGGGTCAGTTCAACTGGGCGGGAACCGACCGCCTGATCGGCGCCCTCGCCTCGCACGGGGTCCGGCCGGTACCCGTGCTCTGGGGAAACCCGGGGTGGGTCTACGGCTCTCCCGCCCGGCCACCGCTTGCCCGGCCCACGAGACGCTCAGGCCTGGCGCAACTTCCTCAGGGCGGCGGTGGCTCGCTATGGGCCCGGGCGGCACCTTCTGGGCGACACGGTACCGGCAGCTCTACGGGCCGCACGCCACGCCGCTCCCGATCCAGGCGTGGCAGATCTGGAACGAGCCCAACCTGAGCAAGTTCTTCGCGCCGTACCCCTCACCCACCGAGTACGCGCAGCTGCTTCGGATCTCGCACAACGCGATCAAGGCGCCGGACCACAATGCGCAGATCGTGCTGGCGGGAATGCCCGGCTACGGGGACGTGACGCGCGTGGCAGTTCCTCTATGGCCTCTACTCGCTGCCCGGGATCAAGCGCTACTTCGACGCGGCCGCACTGCACCCGTACGCCCGGGACGTCGACCGTCTACAAGCAAGCAGATCCAGCGGGTCCGCGCCGTGATGAAGAATCACGGCGACCGGCGCGACGCCGCTCTGGATCACGGAGATCGCCTGGGGCTCGGCGCCGCCGGACCACTACGGGATCAACAAGGGCCCGCCGGCCAGGCGCAGCTGCTCAAGGAGGGCGTTCGAGCTGATCCTGAGCCAGCGCGACGGACGTGGAACGTCCAGCGCGTGTTCTGGTACCACTGGCGCGACCCGCGACGCTCGCAGGCGAACTGCAGCTTCTGCGGGAGCGCGGGCCTGCGTCAACGCCAACCACGTCCCGAAGCCGGCCTACGCCGCTTCATGAGCTTCTCGGCCGACCGAAGGTCCCGCCGACGGCGAGCATCTCGTCGGGCCCCGGCCAGGGGACCACATCCGCGACCCGACGCCCACGTTCAGAGTTCAGCTCGAACCGGGTCGGCTCCACCTTCCAGTGCCGTCTTCGGCCGGGGAAGCTGATTGCGCCGTGCGCTCGCCATTCACCCCGTGCACGCCGCTCACGAACGGCCCCCAGGGCTTCTGGGTCAGGGCGGTCGACGCAGCCGGCAACGTGAGCGCGCCGGCCTCCAGGTCGTTCACCGTCGACACCGTCGCCCCGCAGGGTCAGGATCTCTCCGGGCCCGCGCCACGGCGTCGACCACGCACCAACCCCAGGCCTCGGTTCAAGTTCGTCGCCAGCGAGGCCGAACGTCACCTTCCGATGCCAGTTCGACTCGCGGCGGATTCGAGCCCTGCTCGTCGCCCTACGCCGGCTCGGCCCGCTCGCCGACGGCCAGCACATCGTTCGCGATCGTCGCCACCGACGCGGCCGGCAACGTCGGACCTGCGGCGACCCGGACGCTGGACGCTGGAGGCCGACCGCGCCGGGTAGGCGAAGACGGCGGCGTCGACCGTGGGCTAGGTCTCGCGCCCCGGTTGATTCGTCCAGGTTCGGCTCCACTGCGGCGCAGCCCGACATTCGCGGCCGCTCTACCCTGTCGCAGGCGATGCGCGTGGCGAGGATCTACAGCAGGGGGCCATGGAGGGCCCTCGGCCGAATCATCTGGGCTCACTCGCGGTCACGACCTCCTCTGGGCGCCACCGCGAGCGCGCGCGACGGTGCGCTCGGAGTTCTTCGGGATCGTCCAGGGCCAGTTCGAGCGCCGAGGGACAGCTCGACGACACCGACCTCCAGGGCATGGAGGCCGCGAAGGTCCGGACCGACCGCTTCGAGCTCGGGATGGCGCTCGATCGAGCCGAGCCAAGGGCACCCGCGACTGGGATGCATCCGACCACTTCATCGGCGCCCTGGCCTCGCACGGGATCCGCGCCCTTCCGTTCGTCTGGAAGTCTCCCGCCTGGATCTCGAAGAGCGCCAACGCCCCGCCCATCGACACCGCGGCCCACGAGCAGGCGTGGCGGGACTTTCTGAAGGCGGCCGTCGCGCGCTACGGACCCGGCGGGCGCTTCTGGACGAACCGCTACCCAGGAGCTCTACCCCGGCGCGACGCCACTGCCCGATCACCTCGTGGCAGATCTGGAACGAGCCCAACCTGAGGAAGTTCTTCGATCCCGGCGGGAACCGACGACCAGCTCGCCCAGGAAGTACGGCGACGCTGCTGCGAGATCTCCCACGAGGCGATCACGGGCCAGGACCCGAACGCCCAGATCGTCCTCGCCGGGTCCCCCGGCTATCCGCCCAGCGGCGGCCCGCGCGCCTGGGAGTTCCTCAACCAGCTCTACGACAGGTGCCCCACGTCGAGAACTACTTCGAGGTCGCCGCGCTTCATCCGTACGCGTCCGACGTCAACCACGTCGGATCGAGATCCAGAACGTTCCGCGACGTGATGGTCAGAACCACGGCGACCGCGCGACCCCGCTCTGGATCACCGAGGTCGGCTGGGGATCGGACCCTCCCGGACCGTTCGGAATCAACCAGGGGCCCGAGGGCCAACAGCAGCGGCTGTCGGGACCTACAGGATGATCCTCGACAACCGCAACCGCCTGGAACGTCCAGCGCCTGTACTGGTTCCTGTGGCGCGACCCGGACCCCAACTCGAGCTTCGCCCATCGGTGCAGCTTCTGCTCCAGCGCCGGGCTGTTCAGGTTCGACCGCACCAGGAAGCGCGCCTACAACGTCTTCGACGGCTTCACGGCCGACACCAAGCCACCGGTCGCGACATCGTCTCCGGGCCCGCCGGCGGACAGCTTGATCAACGACCCGACCCCGACGTTCACCTTCGGCCACCGACCCCGGCTCGACCTTCGAGTGCCACGTCGACGCGGCGCCCTTCAAGCCCTGCAGCCCCAAGTACACCCTCGCCCCTCTCGCCGACGGCGCCCACACGATCTTCGTGGGGCGATCGACGCGCCCGGCAACGTGAGCGCGGTCAAGTGGCGCCACTTCACCGTCGACACGGTTCCGCCGACGGTGCGCATCCTCTCGGGGCCCGCGAACGGCTCCGCCACCTCCGACCAGAGCGCCTCGTTTGCCTTCAGCTCCAGCGACGGCTCGCTCGCCTGCCACTCGACGACGCGGACTTCACGCCTTGCAGCTCGCCGTTCGCCAGATCCGGCCTGCGCGGACGGCTCGCACACCTTCAAGGTCAGGGCGACGGACGAAGCCGGCAACGCTCGGGTCGGCATCCGTCGACCTGGACCGTCGACACCGTCGCCCCGAGGCGTCTCGATCACGCGGGCCCCGCGGATGGCAGCACGTCGGGGGATCCGAGGCCGTCGTTCGAGCTTCCAGGCCAGCGAGCCCGGGGTCAGCTTCGAGTGCCGGTTCGACGGCGGCGGCTTCGCGGCCTGCACCTCGCCCTTCACGACCCCCGGGCGACTCGCCGACGGGCCAGCACACGCTCGACATCAGGGCGACTGACCGTGCCGGCAACCTGGGCCCGACTACCACGCGGTCGTGGACGGTCGACGTCTCAGGTCGACGTTTGGATCACGTCCGGCCTCGCCTCCGGAGCGATCACCAACAACCGAAGCCCGGGCTTCCGGTTCAGCTCTTCCGATTCACTCGCCGGGTTCCGATGCCGCATGGACGGCCCGGGCCATCTGTTCCACAGCTGCACCTCGACGCCGTCCGAGCCGTACACGCCGCCCACTCCGCTGGATGACGGCCACCACATGTTCAGCGTCAAGGCGGTGGACCGGCCCGATGCGAGCGACGTGGTCTCGAGGTCCTTCAGGGTCGATACGCGCGCCCCGAAGGTCACGATCTCATCGGGCCCGCGGACGGATCGGCGTCGTCTGATCAGAGCCCTTCATTCAGCTTCTCCGCCGACGAGGCGAGCTCCCGCTTCCAGTGCACGATCGACGGGCACGGATACTCGCCATGCTCCTCCCCGCACACGATCGGGCCCCTCGCCGACGGCGGCCACTCATTCGCGCGTGCGCGCAATCGACGCCGCCGGGAACCGAAGCGCGCGGCTACGGGTCCAGTTCACGATCGACACCGAGGCCCCCGGCCTGATGATCAAGGGGCCCCGCGAGGTCAAGACGCGCTACTCGAGGGCGTCGGCGGTGTTCGATCTCAAGGCCTCCGAAGCGGTCTCGCGTAAGTGCAAGGTCGAAGTCGAGGGGCTTCAAGCGCGTGTCCCGAGCACTACCGGACCCCGAAGCTCGCCATCGGGCCGCACGTCCTCAAGGTCAGGGCCACCGATCGGGCCGGCAACGTGACGACGAAGCGGAAGCGATTCAGGATCGTGCGGGCGAAGCGCCACAGGAGCCATTCGCGGCGGCACCGGAGGCCGCTGAGGGAGGCTAGGCTCCGGGAGCCGCCGGCCATCGCCGGCAGGATCACGACCGTGTCGGAGTCGGAGACCGGGGTCTCGAGCCCACTCAGCACCCGGACGTCCTCGTCGTTCAGGTAGACGTTGACGTAGCGGTTCAGCTCGCCGTCGTCGGCGAACAGCTGGGCGCGAGTGCCGGGATGGGACTCGGCGACGGCCCGCAGGACCCCGCCGACCGTCGAGCCGTCGGCGGAGACCTCGGGATCTCCCCCGGTCTCGGGGCGCAGGACCGGCGGGATCTTCACGGTCGGCATCGGCTCGGAGCCTAATCGTTGCCAGTCGTTGGCGCTAGCGACGGAGTCGCGGGATGGGCGAGTACGACCTGCCGCCCCGTAACGCGCCCTAACCCGCCGCTCCCGGAGTGATCCGAGCAACAAGCTCGGATCACCGGTCGCCTGCGGCTCCTGCGAGGAGGCGGCGGAGAGATTCGCAGACGAGGAGGCGGCGGCAAGATCACTCCCGGCGCAGAACGCCTCGTAGTCGGGGAATTTGCCCATCTCCGACTCGGGGATCTCGGGCGCGCCGTCGCCGCAGATCGGGCAGTCGGGGTCACGCTTCACCTTCAGCTCGGTGAACCGGGTCCCGAGCGAGTCGTAGAGGAGCAGCCGGCCGATCAGCGGCTCGCCGATGCCGGCCGCCAGCTTGATCACCTCGTTGGCCTGCAGCAGGCCCATCACGCCGGCCATCACGCCGAGCACCCCGGCGGCGCCGCAGCTCGGCGCCATCTCGGGCGGCGGTGGAACCGGGTACAGGCAGCGATAGCACGGGCCCTCGTAGGGGACGAAGGTGGAGATCTGCCCGTCGAAGGCGAGGATCGAGGCCGAGACGACGGGCTTTCGGAGCCGCACCGCGGCGTCGTTCAGCAGATAGCGGGTCGGGAAGTTGTCGGCCCCGTCGACCAGGATGTCGTATCCGTCGATGATCTCGAGGATGTTGTCGGCGTCGAGGCGGGTCCGATGCTCGACCACCTCGACGTCGGGGTTGAGCGCCTGGATCGAGAGCCGCGCGGACTCGGTCTTGGGCATCCCGACGCGCTCGGTGTTGTGGATCACCTGACGCTGGAGGTTGGACTCGTCGACGACGTCGTCGTCGACGATCCCAAGGGTTCCGACGCCCGGCGGCCGCCAGGTAGAAGGCGGCCGGCGCGCCGAGGCCGCCCGCGCCGATCAGGAGCACCTTCGAGTTGAGCAGCTTGAGCTGGCCCTCGACGCCGACCTCGGGCAGCAGGGTGTGGCGCGAGTAGCGCATCCGCTGCTCCGGCGTCAGCCCCTCGGCCTCGATGACCGGCAGGCCCGCCTCGCGCCAGGCCTCGATGCCGCCCGCGACCGAGGCGACGTTCTCGTAGCCGAGCTCCTGGAGCGTGTCGGCGGCCCGCGCGGACCGGTTGCCGACCCGGCAGTGCAGGAGCACGCGCTCGGGACCGGTCGGGGGCCAGCTCGTCGATTCGCTCGGCAACCGCGCCATGGGGACGAGCTTGGCGCCCTCGAGGTGCGCCTCGTCCCACTCGTGCGGCTCGCGCACGTCGATCAGCAGCGGCGCCGTCGCGCTCGATCTCCCGCTGCGCGCGCGCGGGATCGACCTCCTCGATCCTGCTCTTGACCTGCTCGATCGGCTCTGCCACCGTCGCCATTCGTGAATCAATACTCCTAAATCTCGATCCGGATTTACTTCAAAAAGTATAGCGGCGCCGGTGGGACGGTCGTGGTCGACTATGCTCGGCCGGTGGACGATGCACGCGCAACGAGCTGCTCGCGGCGGCTCGCAAGCGGATCGAGACCTCGCTCGCCGACCTCTCCGCAGGTCGAGGGCCCGGACACGGCCCAGTCCCCCGCCGACCAAGCCTCCCAGCTCGCCGACCGCGAGGTCGACGAGGGGCTTGCCGAGCGCCTTCGCGACGACCTCGCGGCGATCGAGCGCGCCGAGGCGCGCCTCGAGCAGGGGACCTACGGCCGCTCGGTCGAGAGCGGCGAGCCGATCCCGGACGCGCGGCTCGAGGCACTCCCGTGGGCCGAGCGCACGGCCGATGAAGAGGGGCGACGCGCAGGAGGTCGAGCTGGTGCGCCGGGACGCCGGCTAGCTGAGCGTCGGGCGCATCTGGCGCAGCCGGCGGACGCGCTCCTCGATCGGCGGATGCGTCGAGAACAGGCTCGCGATGCCGCCGCCCGAGAACGGCTTCACGATGTAGAGCGGCTCGGTCGCCTGGTTGACCTGCATGGGCATCGCCTTGGCGCCCTCCTCGAGCCGCAGGAGCGCCGAGGCCAGCGACTCGGGGTTGCCGCAGATCTGGGCCCCCGTCGCGTCGGCGGAGTACTCGCGCTGGCGCGAGATCGCGAGCTGGATCAGGCTCGCCGAGATCGGCGCGAGCAGGAAGAGGGCCAGGTTGGCGACAAGCCCGAGCGGCGAGTTGTTGTCGTCGCCGAACCACAGGAACAGGTAGGCGATCCAGGTGATCATCGCGCCGATCGCTGAGGCGACCGACGTGCGTGAGGATGTCGCGGTTGCGGACGTGGGCGAGCTCGTGCGAGATCACCCCGCGGAGCTCGTCCTCGGAGAGCAGCTTGGTGATCCCGGAGGTGACGGCGACCGCCGCGTGCTTCGGGTTGCGGCCGGTCGCGAAGGCGTTCGGCTGTTCGCTCGGGATCATGTACAGGCGCGGCATCGGCAGGTCGGCGCGGGTCGTGAGCTCGCGGACCATCTGGTAGAGCTGCGGCGCCTCGGACTCCGAGATCGGCTTGGCGCGGGCGCTCGCGATCGCGATCTTGTCGCTGAACCAGTAGGCGACGCCGTTCATGACAGCAGCGCCATGGCCAGGAAGATGCTCGCGCCGCCGACGCCGCCGATCGCGTAGCCGATCAGCGACCAGCAGGCCACCGAGCGCGGCCATCAGGATGGTGGTCCGGAGGGCGGCGGCGAAGTTGGACTTGCGTGTGGTGGTCATCTCTGGTCCGCTCCGGGGCCTGGGGGTCGAACGGTCGTCCAATGTTGGCACACCGATGCCGGCGCTATGGGGCCTGACCCCCATTCGGACTAGGGGCTTCGCCCCTAGTGGGACCGGCCGGCGACAACCCGCGTGGGCTTTTTGGGTCGCCTGGCGACCAAAAAGGGCCCATCGGCAAGAGATTCGGCTCCCAGGTTTCCCAGCCTTGAGGGGGACCGCCGATACTACGAGTGATGATGCGCCGCAAGAACCTCCTCACCCAGGTGCTGGTCGCGAACCTGCTGCTGATCGTCGTCGCCGTGGTCGCGACCGGGATCGCCGGCAACCCGAGCTCGAACCTGGCCGAGCGACCCGAGCTGGCGCTGATCCTCGCTCTGGCGGTCGGGCTGACGATCCTCGTCAACGTGTTCATGCTCCAGCGGCGCTTCCGGCCCCTCGAGCGGCTGGTCGACGAGATGGAGCGCGCCGACCTCTCGCGCCCGGGCGCCAACCTGCGCGACTCCGCGGACGGCCGGACGGGCCCCGAGGAGGTGGCGCGGCTCCAGCGCGCGTTCCGGCGCATGCTCGAGCGCCTCGACGCCGAGCGCCGCCGAACCTCGAGCGCCGCGCTCGCCGCCCAGGAGGAGGAGCGGGCCCGCGTGGCACGCGACCTTCACGACGAGGTCAACCAGTCGCTCACCGCCCTGCTGCTGCGGCTCGAGGCGGCGCGGGTCAAGGCGCCGGTCGAGCTCGCCGCACGAGCTCGCCGAGACGAAGGCGCTCGCCAACCAGGCGATGGAGGAGCTCCTGATGCTGGCCCGCCAGCTCCGCCCCACGGCCCTCGACGACCTCGGCCTCAAGGCGGCACTCGCCGGCGCACGTCTCGGAGCTCGGGCGGCGCGGCGAGATCGAGCGCCAGCTTCGAGTCGCGAGGGCGACTTCTCGGACCTGCCGGCCGACGTCCAGCTGGTCGTCTACCGGGTGGCGCAGGAGGCGCTGTCGAACGCCGCCCAGCACTCCGGCGCCGAGCACGTCAGCGGTTCGCCTGTCGCGTGAGCCGGCGACCGGGTCGAGCTGACGGTGGGCGACGATGGGTCGGGCTTCACCTTCGACCAGGCGGCTCGCGGACTGGGCATCGCGGGCATGCGAGAGCGCGCCCTGCTGGTGGGCGGCGACGTCGAGGTGGAGTCGCGCCCGGACGTCGGGACGCGCGTCAGCCTCACGGTGCCGCTCGACCTGGCCGATACAGGATGGCGCGAGATGGAAGCCCAGCGGGCAGCACGAGCTCGCGCCGATGAAGGTGCTGATCGCCGACGACCACGGGATCGTGCGCTCGGGCCTGCGCATGCTGCTCGAGCGCCAGATGGACATCGAGGTGGTCGGCGAGGCGTCCGACGGCGTCGAGGCCCGCGACATGGCGATCCGGACCGCGACCCGACCTCGCGATCCTCGACGTGAAGATGCCCAAGCTGACCGGCCTCCAGGCGACCCGCGAGATCCGCGCCCAGGCGCCGGACGTGGCGGTGCTGATCCTCTCGATGTACGACGACGAGCGCTACCTGTTCGAGGCGCTGAAGGCCGGGGCCTCGGGCTACGTGCTCAAGGCCCAGGCGGACTCCGACCTGCTCGAGGCGGTGCGCGCCGTCGAGCGCGGCGAGCCCTTCCTCACCCCGGAGGCACAGCGGGCCCTGATCCAGGACGTGCTCGGGGAGGGGTCCTCGCGCGAGGAGGAGCTGACCCCGCGCGAGCAGGAGGTCGTGAAGCTGGTCGCCGAGGCGCACACGAACAAGGAGATCGCGGCGATCCTCCACCTGTCCGAGAAGACGGTCGAGAACCACCGCTCCAACGCGATGCGAAAGCTCGGGATGCGAGACCGGGTGGAGCTGGTCCGCTACGCGATCCGCAAGGGCCTGATCGAGCCGTAGGAGCCGACTGGCTCGGTGCGCGGCTGCGCGTGACACGCTCACGCGCCGTATCGCGCGTACCCTGGTGCCGATGGACGTCGAGGTCGAGCGAATCGATGCGTCAGCGGGTCGCACTGCGCGGACGGCACCGAGCTCGAGATCCGCCAGGTCCGGCCCGACGACAAGCGGCTGCTCGCCGACGGGCTTCGAGCGCCTCAGCCCCGAGAGCCGCTACCGGCGCTTCTTCCGACCGCTGACCGAGCTCTCGGAGCGAGACCTCGCCTACCTGACCGAGATCGACCACCACGACCACGAGGCGCTGGCGGCGATCGATCCCGAGACCGGGCGACCTGGTCGGCAGTCGCGCGGTACGTGCGCGGCGCCGAGCCCGAGCTCGCCGAGGTCTCGGTGGTCGTCGGCGATCCCTGGCAGCGGCGCGGCGTCGCCACCGTCGCTGCTCGAGCATCTGGTCGAGCGCGCCCGAGCCGCCGGGATCACCCACTTCGTCGCCCTGGTCATGGACGAGAACACCGACGCGATCAAGCTGTTCGAGCACCGCGTGCCCGGTCACGCGCGGCCGCGCCGAAGCGCGCTCCGGGCCATCTCGAGCTGCTGATCGAGCTGCCCGAGCCCGGCGGCCTGCCGCGATTCGACCCTGGCGCGGGTCCTGCGGGCCGTCGCCCACACGCCGTCGTCGTCAACCCCTATCGGGTGATGCGCGACGCGATCGGCCGCCTGGCGCACGCGATCGGTAGCGCCCTTATCCGACCTGTCGAGTAGGATTTAGCGTCGAGATGCTCTTCTCGACGAAAGCGGAGTACGGCGTGCGGCTGATGGTCGAGCTCGGCCGCCGCGCCGCAGGGCCACCCGGACGGGAGGCCGAGCCGGTCGCGCTCAGCACCGTCGCCGAGGCCGAGGTGCTCCCCCTCTCCTACCTCGAGCACCTGGTCGCGAAGCTTCGCCAGGCCGGCCTGGTGACGTCCGTGCGCGGCGCCCACGGCGGCTACCGCCTGGCGCGGCCGCGCGGCCGCAGATCGAGATGCTCGACGTGGTGCAGGCGCTCGAGGGGCCGATCGCGCCGATGGAGTGCTTCCACGACGAGCGCGAGGGACGGGTGCTCTGCTCGCATGAGAGCGGACGGCGATCGCGCCTGCGCGACGAAGCTGCTCTGGACCCGCGTCCACGGCGGGATCACGAAGGCGCTGGCCGGCACGACGCTGGCCGACCTGGTCGAGTTCGCCGACGAGCACGCGCGTCCGGGAACCGGTGGCCGGCCGGGCCGCCTAGCGCTCCGCCCGCACGCCAACCACGACAACGGAGACAGATGGCCGATCTGGAGATCAGAAACCTGCATGTGAGCGCCGAGGGCAAGCAGATCCTCAAGGGGCTCGACCTCGAGGTCTCGAAGGGCGAGGTCCACGCGCTGATGGGGCCGAACGGCTCCGGCAAGTCGACGCTCGCGAACGCGATCATGGGGCACCCGTCGCTGGAGGTGACCGAGGGCGAGATCCGCCTGCGCGGCGAGGACATCACCGAGACCGACCCCGAGGAGCGCGCCCGCGCCGGCCTGTTCATGGCCTTCCAGTACCCGGTCGCGATCCCGGGGGTGACGGTCGCCAAGTACCTGCGGATGGCCGTCAACGCCCATCGCGAGGCGCGCGGCGAGAGCGAGATCAAGCTCAAGGACTTCCGCAAGCAGACCGAGGCGGCGATGGAGCTGATGGACATCCCGCGCGAGTTCTCGAGCCGCTACCTGAACGACGGGTTCTCGGGCGGCGAGAAGAAGCGGATGGAGATCCTCCAGCTCGCGATGCTGCAGGCCCGAGCTCGCCGTGCTCGACGAGACCGACTCGGGCCTCGACATCGACGCCCTGCGGACGGTGGCCGAGGGCGTCAACAGGTTCGCCGGCCCCGAGCTGGGCATCCTGATCATCACCCACTACCAGCGCATCCTCCACCTGGTGAAGCCGGACTTCGTGCACGTGATGTACGACGGGCGGATCGTCAAGGAGGGCGGACCGGAGCTCGTCGAGCTGCTCGAGGAGCGCGGCTACGGCTGGATTCGCGAGGAGGTCGAGGCGGCCGCCGGCGTAGCGGCCGGACCGGCATGGCAACGGCCCCGGCGCACCTCCACCGACGCGGCCTCTCGAGTCGACGACGATCCGCGGTCCGAGTTCCCGATCCTCGCGCGGCGGGTTCACGGGCAGCCGCTCGCCTACCTGGACAACGGCGCGACGTCGCAGAAGCCGCCGGCCGTGATCGAGGCGCTCGACCGCTTCTGGCGCGAGCACAACGCGAACGTCCACCGCGGCGTCCACACGCTCTCCGAGGAGGCGACCGCGATGTACGAGGACGCTCGCGCGACGATCGCCCGCCACCTCGGCAGCCGAGCCGCGCGAGGTCATCTTCACCCGCAACGTCACCGGGGCGCTGAACCTGGTCGCCCACGCCTGGGGCCGCGCCAACGTCGCGGCAGGGCGATCGCATCGTGCTCACCGAGATGGAGCACCACTCGAACATCGTGCCCTGGTACCTGCTGGCCCGGCGAGGTGGGCGCCGAGCTCGACTGGGTGCCGCGTGGACGACGACGGACGGCTCGACCTCGAGGCGCTCGCGCGGCCCTGGAGCGCGAGCCGCAAGCTGGTCGCCGTCGCGCACGTCTCCAACGTGCTCGGCACCGTCAACCCGGTCGCCGAGATCGCCCGGATGGCGCACGACGCCGGGGCGATCGTCGTCGTCGACGGCGCCCAGGCGGCGCCCAAGCTCGACGCTCGACCTGGCCGAGCTGGGGGCCGACTTCTACGGGTTCACCGGCCACAAGGTGTACGGCCCGACCGGCGTCGGCGTGCTGTACGGCCGGCGCGAGCTGCTGGAGGCGATGGGGCCCTTCGAGGGCGGCGGCTCGATGATCCGCAAGGTGCACCAAGGACGAGATCACGTGGGCCGAGCGTCCCCGCGCGGTTCGAGGCCGGCACGCCGCCGATCGGCGAGGCGATCGGGCTGGCGGCCGCCGTCGAATGGCTGGACGCGATCGGCCTCGACGGCCGCGCACGCCCACGAGGCCGAGCTCGGCCGCCTACGCGCTCGAGCGGCTGGCCGAGGTGCCGGGGCTGCGCGTGTTCGGCCCGCCGGCCGGCGACGATCGGGTCGGCATCGTCTCCTTCGCCCTCGACGGCGTCCACGCCCACGACGTCTCCGAGATCCTCGACCGCCACGCGGTCGCCGTGCGCGCCGGCCACCACTGCGCCCAGGTCCTCATGGACCGGCTCGGGGTCCCGGCGACCACCCGCGCCAGCCTCGCCGTCTACAACACTCGCGAGGAGATCGACCGCCTGATCGAGGCGCTCCACGACGTTCGCCGGGTCTTCGAGCTGGATTGAGGCGCCATGGACGACCTCTACCGAGAGCAGATCCTCGAGCACTACAAGCGCCCGCACAACTTCGGCCGCCTCGACAAGCTCGGACCTCAGTTCGAGGACTCGAACCCGTTCTGCGGCGACGAGCAGCGGGTCGAGATCAGGCTGGACGACGACGGACGGGTCGCCGAGGTCGCCTTCGAGGGCAAGGGCTGCGCGATCTCGACCGCGGCCACCTCGATGCTCACCGACGAGCTCGAGGGCATGAGCCGCGAGGAGCTCCTGGCCCTGCCGAAGGAGTTCGTGCTCGACCTGCTCGGGATCGACATCTCGGCCACCCGGATGAAGTGCGCGCTGCTGGGCCTCAAGATCGTCAAGAGCGCCAGCCTCGGCCGGTCGGCCGACTGGGAGGACGAGGGCGAGCGGGGCGACCCGTCCGAGGCGACGCGGCCGGAATCTAGCGCCGCTCCCCGCAGCCCTCGCGCGCCGCCCCGGCTGCCGCTAAAATCCGAGTTCGGAAGTAGGAATAACGTGATGACCGACACAACCACCGATCGACGAGACCAGCGTGGCCGAGACGATCACCGTATGCCGCGCGGACGAGCTCCCCCAGGGGGCGATGCGCCTGGTCGAGGCCGACGGGCGAAAGATCGGCGTCTTTCGCTGCGACGACGGCGAGCTCTACGCGATCGAGGATCGCTGCTCGCACGACGACGGTCCACTGGCCGAGGGCGAGTTCGACCCGGCCGCCTGTACAGTCGAGTGTCCGCGGCACGGCTCGCTGTTCGACCTTCGAAGCGGCCGGCCGAAGACGCTCCCGGCCTTCCAGCCGGTCGACACGTTCGAGGCCCGCGTCGAGGACGGCGAAGTGAAGCTGGAGGTCTAGAGCTCTCCATGGCTACCCCCGAGACACAGAGTTCCGCCCGTCTCCCCCAAGGAGCTGACCGACGAGGAGAGCGCGCTCAAGGGGATCGGCTCCGACTACGCGGAGCGCTTCGGCTTCCACGATCCCGAGACCGACTACGCCTACAAGGCGCCCAAGGGCCTCTCGGAGCAGGTCGTCGCGACATCTCCGAGTACAAGTCGGAGCCCGAGTGGATGCGCGAGTTCCGGCTCAAGGCGCTCGACCACTTCATGCAGCGCCCCACGCCGACCTGGGGCGGCAACCTCGGCCAGATCGACTTCGACAACATCCACTACTTCGTCCGCGCCTCGGAGAAGAACAGCCGCAGCTGGGACGAGGTCCCCGACGACATCAAGAACACCTTCGACCGGCTCGGGATCCCGGAGGCCGAGCGCAAGTTCCTCTCCGGGGTCGGCGCCCAGTACGAGTCCGAGGTCGTCTATCACCAGGTGAACGAGGCCCTCGAGAAGCAGGGCGTGATCTTCACCGACATGGACACGGCGCTGCGCGAGCACGAGGACATCGTGCGCGAGTACTGGGCCACCGTGATCCCGCCGAACGACAACAAGCTCGCGGCGCTCAACTCGGCCGTCTGGTCGGGCGGATCGTTCGTCTACGTCCCCGCCGGCGTCAAGGTCGACATGCCGCTCCAGGCCTACTTCCGGATCAACACCGAGAACATGGGCCAGTTCGAGCGCACCCTGATCATCGCCGAGGAGGGCGCCGACGTGCACTACGTCGAGGGCTGCACCGCGCCCGTCTACTCGACCGACTCGCTGCACTCGGCGGTGGTCGAGATCGTCGCCAAGCCGGGCGCCCACGTCCGCTACACGACGGTCCAGAACTGGTCGCACAACGTCTACAACCTGGTCACCAAGCGCGCGGTCGCCCAGGAGGGCGCGACGATGGAGTGGGTCGACTGCAACCTGGGCTCGAAGCTGACCATGAAGTACCCGTCGATCTACCTGCTCGGCCCCGAGGCCCACGGCGAGATCCTCTCGATCGCGTTCGCGGGCCAGGGCCAGCACCAGGACGCCGGCGGCAAGATCATCCACGGCGCGCCGAAGACGACCTCGTCGATCTTCGCCAAGTCGATCTCCAAGGACGGCGGGCGCGGCACCTACCGCGGCCTGCTCGAGATCGCCAAGGGCGCCACCGAGGCGCGCTCCAAGGTGGTCTGCGACGCGCTGCTGCTCGACCCCGAGTCGCGCTCGGACACCTACCCGACGATCCGGATCGACGAGAGCGACGCCAACGTCGGCCACGAGGCCTCGGTCTCGAAGATCGGCGAGGAGCAGCTCTTCTACCTCCAGGCCCACGGGCTCGACGAGGAGGAGGCCTCGAAGATGATCGTCAACGGCTTCATCGAGCCGATCACCAAGGAGCTGCCGATGGAGTACGCGGTCGAGATGAACCGCCTGATCGAGCTCCAGATGGAAGGGTCGATTGGCTAGACGTCCGCGGCACCGGCCGCGATCGCGGAGCCCGACTGGCTCACCGAGCGGCGCCGCAAGGGCGCCGCGCTCGCGTCTGAGCTCCCCCTGCCCGACCCAGAAGGACAAGGGCTGGGAGTTCACCGACCTGAGCGGCGCTCGACCTCGACGCCTACACGGCGAGCGCGGGTCGCGTCGAGGGACTCGAGCCGGGCGTGGACAGCGCCGACGGGCCGCCGGTGGTCCTGCCGCTGCGGGAGGCGGCCGAGCGGCTCGGCGACCTGGTCCGGGAGCGGTTCGGCTCGCTGGTCCGATCCGACGATCCCTTCGTGGCCCGCAACGAGGCCAACTGGCAGAGCGGGGTGCTGGTCTACGTGCCTCGCGGCCACCGCCTCGCGGAGCCGCTGCGACTCTCGGTCGCTCCAGGACGGCGAGCCCGGCGCCGGGCTCGACTGGCGCGCCCTGATCGTGCTCGAGGAGGGCGCCGAGGCCGAGGTCTGGGAGACGCTACGGCGACCGACGACGAGCGACGGCGACGGCCTGTTCAACGGCGTGGTCGAGCTGTCGGTCGGCCCCGGCGCGCAGGCTGCGCTACGTCTGCGAGCAGGAGCTCTCCGAGCGGAGCTGGGTGTTCGCGACCCAGCGCGCCGAGCTGGCGCGCGACGCCTCGCTCGAGTGGGTCGCGCTCGGCTTCGGCTCGGCTCGCGGCAAGGTGCGGATGGAGACGAAGCTCGCCGGCCCGGGCGCCTCGGCGCGGGTCACCGGCGCCTACGCGGGAGCGGGCGCCCAGCACCTCGACTTCGACACCACGCAGGAGCACGCCGCCGAGCACACCACCTCGGACCTCGCCTTCCGCGGCGTGCTGGCCGAGCGGGCGACCGCCGTGTGGCGCGGCATGATCCGCGTCGACCGGGGCGCCCAGCAGACCGACGCGTTTCAGGAGAGCCGCAACCTGCTGCTCTCCAAGCAGGCCCACGCCGACGCGATCCCCGGGCTCGAGATCGAGGCCGACGACGTTCGCTGCACCCACGCGGCCGCGGTCGCACAGGTGGACCGCGAGCAGCTCTACTACCTGCGCGCCCGCGGCCTTCCCGAGCAGCAGGCCAAGCGGCTGATCATCGACGGCTTCATGCAGGAGCTGACCGAGCGCACCCCGGAGGGCCCGTTCCGCGACGAGCTCGTCGGCGGCGCTCGACCGCCGGCTCGCCGAGATCCTGGCCTAGCTCCTGCGCCGCCTACGCGGCTTCGCAGCCGGTGGACCTACCCGGATGCCCGATAGACTCGTTCATCGCGGCGCGGAGCCTCGCCGGGGTGAGCGATCCGGAGGGACCGGCTCGGCCCGGTAGCTGAAGCCGGAGTCGAAGCTTGAGCAGGAAGGTGCGCGCGCCATTGGGCCGATAGCCCGCGATCGGGTCTATTGCTGCCCCAGTCGATCAGCCAGTCGCCGTTGGCCAGGCGTCGCGCCGAGCCGCAGCAGGTGGAGGTCTTGACCTGCGGGATCGGTGATCGACTGCAGCAGCGTCGCGGTGCCGTCCTGCTCGTTGATCCGGAAGCGCACGGCCCGCGGCGCTTCGGGTGTCGAGTTGGTGCGATTGTCGAACACCGTCAGCGTCCCGTCCGAAAGCAGCCGCGCGTCGTGCTGGGCCCCGAGGGTGGGCGCCTCGCGGGTCCCCGTTCACCGTCGAGGCTCTTGAGGCGTCGTCGAGTTCCACCCAGCTTCCAGACGATGTCACCGGTGCTCTTTCGGATCTTGTAGACGGCGTCGAGTCCGGAACGAGGCGATCACGGAGTTGCCGTCGGGCTCGATCGAGTTCCAGTGGACGATGTCGTAGCCGCCGGTCCCGGCGTGGTTGATCACCCAGGGCCACCGGTGCCCCGTCTCCGCGAGCGCGATGTGGTCCTCGCTGTTCCAGTCCCACAACAGGTCGCCCGCCGGAGCTCACCTCCTGGAGCTCGGCGTTGACGCACCGCCGCCTCGCTCGATCCGCCGTAGGCGCTGGTGTCGACGGGGCTCTGCGATCGACGTCGGCGCCCACCAGGTAGTTCGCCGCCGCCCGAGAACTGAATGTCGTGCACGTTGGCGGGTGGCCGACGGCCACCAGGGTGCGGATCAGGCTTCCGTCGAGCTCGTGGATCTCGAACTCGTGGGTCGAGAAGTTGAACCACAGGACCTTGCCGCTCGGCAGCACCCGCACGTCCCAGGCGGGAGCCCGGTACCACCAGACCGGGACGCCGTGGTCGTCGAAGATCATCGCGTAGCGGTCGCTGGGCTGGGGCACGAATGCCTCGTCGACCGAGAAGAACCTCGGCGACGCCGGCCCGTCGTGGGTGAAGGTGTAGTCGGGAAAGTCATCAGGCAGGCAGCGCACGTGGTAGCGGTAGAGGTTCGGGCCGTTCTTGGCGGTGGCCGTGAACGCTTTGCCGGCACGCAGGGCGACGTTTCGCGAGAAGTCGCCACTTCGAAACGTCTGGTTGTCGATCGCCAGCAGCCAGCCGCCAGAGGCGTGCCCGTTCACGGTCACCGGCCCGTCGTGGCAGCGGACGACGTAGTCATAGACGCTGGGGTTGAATTTCGGGAACTGGGTCGGCGTGCTGAAGCTCACCTTCCCGGGCGGCGGCGACCCCTTGGCCCCGCTCGTGAACAGCATGGTCGTGATCAGCGCGCAGGCCACGACGGCCAGGCGACGTCTACGGTGCCCCTGCATGATCTGATCGTACCCCGCTCGGATTGGCCAATGTGCCGGCTGGACGCGCTGCTCGTGCCTCCGGCGGCTTCGAGATAGGGTCGAGGCGAAGCCCATCGCCGTTTCGCTTGACTTCGCAACCCCACATGCCCCTCAGCTCACAAACAGAGATCGAAGAAGCGCTCAACGGAGTCGCAGGCTGGTTGTCGCCCCGTGAGGCATGGGTCCTTCACCAGAGGATCCATGACCTGTCTCCCGAACGGCCCATCACCGTGGTCGAGATCGGATCGTCCAGGGGGCGCTCCACGATCGCGGCCGGTCACGCTCTGGCGGCGCGAGCCAACGGCGGGACGTTGTACGCAATCGATCCGCAGGATGACGATCGGTTCCAGCAGCTACGGACGAACCTGAGCAGCGCCGGGGTGGAGTCGGTGGTCCGCATCATTCGCGCGACCTCACGCGAGGCGCGGAAGCAGTTCGCCGAGCCCGTTGATCTGATCTTCATCGACGGGTCGCATGAGTACGAAGACGTGCGGGACGACCTGAGAGACTGGCTCCCGCTCGTGAGACCCGGCGGGATCGTGGCGGTCAACGACCCTTTTTGGTGGGGCGTGGGGCGAGCACTCCGAGAGCGGCTGCGGCTTCGAGGACCGCTTCGCTCACCAAGATTTGTCGACAACACCCTCTTCTTCTCGTACCTCCCCGATGCGGGGTGGGGACGCGAGGACGACCGACAGCTGTTTCGGGTTCATGCCTGCGTCCTGGTCGGGCGCATTGGCGGCTCGCTGCTTGCCCTGACCGGTGCGGCGCACGTCCTGCCTCGGCGCCTGAAGGGTGCGCTATCGCGCGCCATCTTTCGCGCTCTCGCAGGCATTTTTTCCCGGGCGCTGCCTCCGGCGAGCGTAAGTGCTTCGCGGTGGAAGCTTCGTAGGCCACCGCGATCCGGCGGCGTCAGTTGCAGCCCGCATCGCACATTGCGTCCATCCCCTGGCGAAGGTCGGCCGCTGAGACCGCGCCGGCCGGGACGGGCTCGGCCCGATAGCTGAAGCCGGAATCGAACCTCAGCGAGAAGGTACGCGTGCCGTCCGCGGAGTAGCCGGCGATCGGGTTGGTCTTGCCCCAATCGATCAGCCAGTCGCCGTTCGAGAATCGCCGAGCGGATCCGCAGCAGCCGGAGGCCGAGACGCCGGGGTCGGTGATCGACTCGAGCAGCGTCGCGGTGCCGGCTGCCTGGTTGATCCCATATCGCACGGCCCGAGGCTTCGGGTTTCCGAGGTTCGTCGCGTTGTCGAACACCGTCAGGGTCCCGTTGGGCAACAGGCGGGCATCGTGCTGCGCTCCGAGCGGGGCGGGTCTCGGATCGCCCTCCACGACCAGGCGCTGCGGCGTCTTGGTTCCCCCGAGCTTCCAGACAATCGCACCGGTGCTCTTTCGGATCTTGTAGACGGCATCGAGGTGCCTGAACGAGGCGATCACTGAGTTGCCGTCGGGCTCGATCGAGTTCCAGTGCTCGATGTCGTAGCCGTTCCTGATCGCCCATGGCCACCGATGACCGGTCTCGGCGAGCGAGAAATGGTCCTTGCTCAGCCAGTCCCAGGCCAGCTGGCCGCTGGAGGTGACCTGCTGGATCTCGGTGTTGAGAACGGTCGCATCCGATGAGCCGCCGTACGCGCTGGTGTCGACGTGGGGCGTCTTCACGGTCGACGCAGTCAGGTAGTCGCCGTTCGGCAAGATCTGCAGGTCGTGCGCGTTGGCCTGAACACCGACCGGTTTCAGGGTGCGGATCAGGTTGCCATTCAGGCGGTGCACCCCCCATCCCCCGGATGACCCTGAGTCGTCGAGCCAGAGCACGTCTCCGCTCTCGAGGACCTTGGGATCCCATACCGGCGTATGTATCCACCAGAGCGGCACCCCGTGGTTGTCGAAAATCATCGCGTATTGCGACGCGAGGGGCTTGAAATCGTAAGTCGCGGCGAAATAGCGGGGCGCAACCGGGGCCGAGCGGTTGAAGGTGTACTTGGGAAAGCTGTCAGGCAGGCAGCGCACGTGGTAGCGGGAGACCTCGGAGGCGCCTGTCTTTCGCATCAACACGGTGAAGTCGCCGCCGGTCGAAAGCGGGACCTGCTTGCTGAAGCTCCCGTCACGGTAGGCGCCGCCCGCGACCGCGACCCGCCACGGTGACGTGGCGCTCGCCGTGACGGTCACCGGGCCGTCCTGACAGCGGACCACGTAGTCGTGGACCCACGGTAAGAACTTCGGGAACAGGCTCGGAACCCCGAAGTGGACCTTGCTCGCCGGCGGCCCGGCGGCCGCAGTCGAAGCGAGCAGCGAGATGGCAACCATCGCCGCGGCCGCCGTCGCCACCGCGCGCGCTTTGCTCCCCGCAAGCACCCCGAGCAGCATATCCGGGCCGCCGAATGGCTGATCCGGGACTCGAGCACCCCCACTTCCACGGATAAAGTGCGCTCGCATGGGCAACCTGGTCCGGCGGCTCCTCCCTCCATCCCTAAGGCCGACCCTCGACCTGTTCCGGGTCCAGCGCGGCGCGCTTCGCCCGATCTGGCGGTTCCTTCGGCGCTACGGCTACACGGTGCGCGCCGGGCCTTTCGCCGGTCTCAGATACCCCCGCTCCGCGGTCCTTCAGATGCCGAGCCGCGTGCCGCACCTGGCGGGCACCTTCGAGGCCGAACTGCACCCGGTAATCGAAGCGATGGTGAAGAGCCGACCGAGCCTGTTCGTCAACATCGGCGCGGCCGACGGCTACTACGCGGTGGGGATGAGGCTGCGCCTACCCGACTCCCAGGTGATCACCTTCGAGGCCGACCCCGTTCGCTTCCGCATCTGCTCCCGCGTCGCGCGGCTCAACGGGACGAAGATCGACCTGCGGGCCCTCTGCACAGTGGAGGCGCTCGCCGCACTGGACACCACGGATGCGACGGTGCTGTGTGACGTGGATGGCGCCGAGATGGAGCTGATCGACCCGGAACGGGTGGGCTGGCTGCGGACCGCGACGCTCTTGATCGAGGTCCACGAGGCCTTTGCGCCCGGGGTGACGGACGACGCTCCGTGAACGGCTCGAACCCACTCATTCCCTCGAGTGGATCGAGCAGCGCCCTCATTTTCTCGCCGACCCCGCGAACCGCATGTTCTGGAGCCTGGGATTGAGTCCGATCCAGCAGCAGATGATCCTCTCGGAATTGCGGCCGATACCGACGCCTTGGCTATGGGCAGTCCCGAGGGGCCGGGATTGAGGTCGTTCGCGTCGCTGATCGCCGCCGCGGAGGCCGAGCCCCGGGAGCAGGTTGATCCATAATCCTGCGCTGTGGAGCCGATCCCGCCTGCCGCCTTCTACTGCGTATCGAGTGGCGAGTATTTCCTCGGCGCCGTGGCGATGGTCAACTCGCTGCGGCTCCTCGGCCACTCCGAGCCGGTCTTCATGCTCGATTGCGGGATGAGTCCCACCCAGCGGGAGCTCGTCGCCGACGAGGTCACGGTGGTTCCGGCGCCGGACGATTCCCAGCCGTTCCTGTTGAAGACCATCGCGCCACTTCGTCACCCCGCCGAGGTGATGGTGCTGATCGACGCCGACATGATCGTCACCCGGTCGCTCGCCGAGCTGATCGAGCGCGCCTCGGATGGTCGAGCGGTGGCGGTCGAGGACAGGCTGGACCGATTCGTCCCCGAGTGGGGCGAGCTGTTGGGGATGGGGACGGCGAACCGGCGGCCATACATCTCTTCGAGCCTGATGTTCCTGGGCGGCGACTTCGGGCGCCGGGTGATCACGGACGTGGGCGAGGCCTTCGATCGGATCGACATGGAGGGAACTGCGTACTTCGGCCCCGAGCGTGGCTTTCACTACGACAAGGGCGTCTTCGATCCCACCTCGATGGAGCATCCCTGGTGCTTCGCCGACCAGGACGTCTTCAACGCGATCCTCTCCGTGGAGGCCGGGCCCGAGCAGCTCCAGACGCTCGACGCCCGGCTGACGGCCGCGCCTCCGTTCACCGAGGTGAGCGTCCGCGACGAGCACGCCCTCCGCTGCGGCTACGAGGACGGGACCGAGCCATACGTCCTGCATCACGTCTTCCCGGTCAAGCCGTGGCAGGAACCGACCATCCCCGGCGTCTATTCGCGGCTCCTGGCTCGACTGCTGCACAACGACGACGTCGCCGTCCGGGTGCCGAACCGCGAGCTCCCGCCGCACCTCCGGTCGGGTCTCCTCGCCGCGGCGAGCAACCTGCGCCGTGGTGTCGGCACGAGAGCGCGCCTGGTACTCGACCGCCTTCGGCGCGAGCCGGCCCGCGAAGCGCTCGAGGACAACGACTGACCGCGCGGGCTCGGGAGCCGCACCGATCGTTGCTGGCGAGACTCGGGCGAAAGCTCGCGCGGCGCCGCGTCGAGCTGGTCGGGCCGAAGTTCCTCGCCGATTTCGCGGCAGCGCGTCCGAGCGCGACCTTCGTCGAGATCGGGGCCCACGACGGCGCCTGGAGCGATCAGCTTCGGTCCTTCATCCTGGACCGTGAATGGACCGGCGTGATGGTCGAGCCGGTCCCCTATCTGTCCGAGCGGCTCCGCGAAAACTACGGATCTCTCGGTCGGGTCGCGGTGGAGAACGCCGCGATCAGCGACGCGGACGGCCCGCGACCCTTCTACCGGCTCGAGCAGGTCGACGACCCCGAGCGCGAGGGACTCCCGGGGTGGTACGACGCGATCGGCTCGCTGTCGAGAGAGAACCTTCTCAGCCATCGCGACCTGATCCCGGACATCGAGCAGCGCCTCGTCACGACCGAGGTTCCCTGCATGACGTTCGAGTCGCTGTGCACCAAGCACGGACTCGACGGTATCGACCTCCTGATGGTCGATACCGAAGGCCACGACTGGGTGGTTATCCAGGGGATCGACCTCGACGTCCACCTCCCAGTCCTGCTCGTCTACGAGCACCAGCACCTCGACGACTCCGACCGTGCCGAGTGCCGCGCGCACCTGGAGCGACACGGATACGAGACCCGCGAGGAGTGGTGGGACACCTGGTGCCTGCACTCGGCCGCCGACGAGCGGCTGAAGCGCGCCTGGCGAGGCCTGCGGTGGCAGGTGCGCGGCGTTTCGTCGCGTGAGCCGCGCGAGGCGATCATGGAGGCGTGGTCGCCGCGGTGACCGAGTCGAGGAGGGAGAGCCCACGCGGCGAGACCGAGGCCGGCCGACTTCCCGCGGCCGCCTTCTTCTGCGTCTCGAGCAGCAGGTACTTCCTTGGCGCCGTCGCGCTAGTCAACTCGCTGCGCCTGCTCGGCCACACGGAACCGGTGTACGTGCTCGACTACGGCCTCAGCGAAGCGGAGCGCGAGCTGCTCGCGCAGGAGTGCACCCTCGTCGCGACGCCCGGCGACACGACCCCGTTCCTGCTCAAGACAGTGGCGCCGATGGCCCACCCGGCCGAGGTGATGGTCCTGATCGACGCCGACATGATCGTGACCCAACCGCTGACCGAGCTGATCGAACGTGCCGCGCAGGGCCGGGTCCTGGCCGTCGAGCACGGCCAGGAGAGGTTCTTCGAGAGCTGGGGGGAGTTGCTCGGCCTCGACCGGGCCAGGCGCCGAACGTACGTCACCTCGAGCCTCGTGCTCGCCGGCGGCGAGCCGGGACGTCGCCTCGTCCGGCTGATGCACGACGCACAGCCCCGGATCGACATCGAGCGAACGCCCTACGCGGTGCCCGACCCGGATCTGGGCTCACTCGGCAGCGACTTCAAGGACGTGGAGAGCGCCGATCCCTTCTTCTATGCCGACCAGGATGTGCTGAACGCGATCCTCGCATGCGAGATCGCCGAATCGGAGGAGGAGGTGCTCGACCGTCGCGTGGAGTCCGTGCTCCCCTACATCGGTCTCGAGGTGGTCGATGAAACGTCCCTGCAGTGCTCCTACGATGATGGGGTGCAGCCGTACGCCGTCCACCAGATCCTCGAGAAGCCGTGGCTGAGGCCGATGCTGCCGGGCGTCTACACCCAATTGCTGATCCGCCTCCTCGCGGGCTCGGACGTGGCGGTAAAGGTTCCGCGGCGGAGGATTCCGATCTACGTGCGCGGCGACCTCGGCGGTCGAGCGACGCGCGCGGCGATCCAGGCCGCCTGGCGCCTTCGCTACGGGCGTCAGGAGCTGGGGCTGTTGCAGACCCAGACGGATCGATCCGCCGCCCTTTGAGGAGCTGGGATGGGACGTCCGCAGGCCGCCTTCTACTGCGTGTGCGACTCGCGCTACTTCCTGGGCGCGGTCGGGATGCTGAATTCGCTGCGCCTGCTCGGCCACGATGAGCCGGTCTTCGTGCTCGACTGCGGCCTGACGGAGGGCGAGCGGCGCCGGCTCGCCGGGCATGCGACCGTCGTCGCCGCGCCCGACGATTCCCCCCCTGGCTGCTGAAGGCGGCGGCGCCCCGTCACAACCCCGCCGACGTCGCGGTCCTGATCGACACCGACCTCCTCGTCACTCGACCCCTGACCGAGTTGATCGCCTCGGCGGCGAAGGGACGGGTGGTGGCGTTCCGAAACGAGAGCGATCGCTTCTTCAGCGCCTGGGGGGACCTCCCGGGGCTGGGCGAGGCACGACCCCGCCCGTACGTCTCGTCGAGCCTCGTGTTCCTAGGGGGCACCACCGGCTCGAAGGTGCTCTCGCTGATGGACGGCCTGCGGGACTCGGTCGACTTCCGCCGCACCTTCTGGCGGGCGAACGACGAGGATTACCCGTTCCTGCTGGGCGATCAGGACGTGCTCAACGCCATCCTCGCGACCGAGGTGGATTCCTCGCGCGTGGTCGAGCTGGACCCGCGACTTGAGGCGGTCCCTCCGTTCGCGGGCTTGAAGGTCTCGGACGAGGACACGCTCAGCTGCAGCTACGAGGACGAGGTGGAGCCCTTCGTACTGCACCATTACGTCACCAAGCCGTGGCTCGAGCCCACCCTGCCCGGCGTCTACACCCAGCTCCTGATGAGGCTGCTACGGGGCCGCGACGTCGCGATCCGCATACCCCGAGACGAGCTTCCGCTGCACCTGCAACCCGGCGTGATCGCTGGGGCAAAGCGCTGGTATCGAGGCCCGCTCTCAAGGCGCGTCCGCGCGCTTCGCGATCAGATCACCCGCGAAACCGAGCCGTCGAGGAACTGACGCTGTCCGAGCGATCGATCGCCTTCTACTGCGTGGCCAACGCCCGCCATTTCCTGGGCGTGGTCGGGATGCTGAACTCGCTGCGCCTGGTGGGACACCGCGAGCCGGTGTATCTGCTCGACTGCGGCCTGACGGCGCTCCAGCGCGAGCTGCTGTCGCCTCACGTCAGCATCGTCGCGGCGCCGCGCGACGCGCCGCCGCCCTACGTGCTGAAGACGATCTCCCCGCTGGCCGATCCCGCCGAGGTGATGGTCCTGATCGACGCCGACATGATCGTCACCCGGCCGCTCGGCGAGCTGATCGACGAGGCGCGCGGCGGAAAGGTGCTGGCGTTTCGGGCCGGGTATGAGCGGTTCTTCTCGCAGTGGGGCGAGCTTCTCGGGCTCGGCCCGGTGGAGCGCCGGCCATATGTCTGCTCCGGGCTCGTATTGCTCGGCGGAGACGAAGGCCGTGCGGTGCTTCGCCTCATGGACGCAGGCCAGAAGCAGCTGTCGCCTCGCACCGATCAGCCGCACGATCCGCGCCGGTTCTTCGAAGCGGTCGACGACTCTCCCTTTCAGCTCGCCGATCAGGACGTCCTGAACGCCGTCCTCTGCAGCCGGCCGGACCCCGGGCTTCAGGTCGCGCTCGACCACGCCCTGGCGCCGGACCCGCCGTTCCCAGGCCTCCGGGTGACCGACGACGATCGGCTTCGATGCGAGGCCGAGAACGGCCCCGAGCCGTACGTGCTCCACCACCTCGGCGCGAAGCCCTGGCTGGTCCCGATGGCTGACAGCCCGTACTCGCGCCTCCTCGCGCGCCTGCTGGTCGGGCCGGCGATCGAGGTCCCGGAGGGCGACGTGCCGGTTCGCCTTCGGCGGGGCCTCCTCGCCGGACCCGCCCGAAGGTTGGCGGGGCTCCAGGGCCGGATGCGATCGATCGCCGACTCCGCGTCGTGGCGCATGAGCTGGGTGGCCGCGCTTCGCAACCGCCGAACGCACGCCGCGAGGCCGGGATGAACGAGGCGGCCTTCTACTGCGTGTGCGACTCGCGCTACTTCCTGGGCGCGGTCGGGATGCTGAACTCGCTGCGAGTCCTGGGGCATCGCGAGCCGCTCTACGTTCTCGACTGTGGGCTCACGCCCGCCCAGCGAGAGATCCTCGAGCCGCATGTGACACTGGTCCCCGGGCCTTCGGACGTCCCCCCCTACATGCTGAAGACGATCGCCCCGCTTCGGCACCCCTCGACGACCATGGTGCTGATCGACACCGACGTGATCGTCACGCGGCCGCTCACCGACCTGATCGAGACGGCCGCGGGCGGCCGGGTGGTCGGGTTTCGCAATTTCAGCGATCGCTTTTTCCCCGAGTGGGGGTCGCTCCTGGACCTCGGCACGGCGCAGCGCCGGCCCTACATCTCGGTCAGCTTGGTGTTGTTGGGCGGGGAGCTGGGCTCCGAGGTGATGCGGCTGCTCGACGATCGCCAGCGCCGGATCGACTTCGATGACTCGCTATATGGACGCAACCTCCCCGGCTATCCCTTCACCTATCCGGAGCAGGACGTGCTGAACGCGATCATCGCCACCAGACAGGAGGCCGAGCCGCTCGTCGCGATCAACTCGCGCGGTGAGGTGGTACCGCCATTCGAGGGGCTGTCCGTGGTCGACGCGATGAGCCTGCGGTGCGCCGACGAGGACGGGACCGAGCCCTACTTCCTCCACCACTTCATGGACCGCAAGCCCTGGATCGAAGCCACCGAGCCCGGCGTGTACTCGACGCTCCTGACCAGGCTGCTGGTCGCCGACGACGTGGCGGTCCGGGTTCCCGAGCGCCAGGTTCCGCTCCGCCTCCGGGAGGGCTGGGCGGCCGCCGTGGAGCGCAAGCGAGTCCAGGCCGTGCAGCGGTTTCGCTGGCACGTCTCCGAGCCGCTGTCGGCTCGAATCCGCGGGCATCGCGCCCCCGCCGGCGGCCACGCCACGACGAGCGGGGACTGACGTGGACCAGCCGCGTGCCGCCTTCTACTGCGTCTCGAGTGCCAGGTACTTCCTCGGCGCGGTGGCCCTCGTCAACTCACTGCGGCTGCTCGGCCACCCCGAGCCGATCTTCGTGCTCGACGCCGGGCTCAGCGCCGTCCAGCGCCAGCAGCTGGAGCGCGAGGCGACCGTGGTGTCGGCGCCCGGTGACACCACGCCGTTCCTGCTCAAGACGGTGGCGCCGCACAGTCACCCGGCCGACGTGATGGTCCTGATCGACGCCGACGTGATCGTCACCCGGCCGCTCACCGAGCTGATCGACAGGGCGAGCGAGGGCCGGGTGCTCGTGGTCGAGCACGAGCACGACAGGTTCTTTCCCCAGTGGGGGGAGCTCCTCGGCCTCCGAAGCTCGCGGCGGCGACACTACGTCTCGTCGGGGTTCATCCTGGCGGGGGGCGCTCCGGGCGGCCGGGTCGTCGAGCTCATGCACGAGGCGCAGCCCAGGATCGGGATCGAGGAGACCCCGTACTCGGCGCACTCGCCCGACCTCGAATCGCTTCGCATCTCGTTTCAGGACACGCCCGAGGGCCATCCGTTCTTCTTCGCCGACCAGGACGTCCTGAACGCCGTGCTGAGCAGCGAGATCGCCGAGGACGAGATCGAAACCCTCGACCGGTGGGCCGAGGCGAGCACGCCGTTCGAGGGGCTGAGGGTCCTGGACGCGGCGGCTCTTCGCTGTCGATACGACGACGGGACCGAGCCCTACGTGGTGCACCACTACATGCCGGCGAAGCCGTGGCTCGAGCGCACCTACGACGGGCCCTACTCGCGCCTCTTGCGGCGGCTCCTGGCGCGCGACGACGTCGCCATCCGGCTGCCAAAGGGCCAGCTACCCTTGCGCCTGCGCCGCGGGCCGGCCGCCTACGCCGAGCGCAAGCGCATCAACACCAGGGAGCGACTGCGGTGGCGGCTACAAGGCAGCTGAGGATGTTCCTGAGCGCGTTCGGGGGGGCCGGGCACGTGTTTCCCGTGCTCGCGCTGGCGCGCCGGCTGCGCGACCGCGGCCACGAGGTCTGGGTGGAGACGATCGAGCGCTGGCGCGAGCCCACCGAGGAGCTCGGCCTTCGCTTCGTCGCAACCCCCGACTACATCGCCCTGCGGGTCCCGCGGCCGGGAGAGCCGGCGCAGACCGACCCTCGCGGAGGTGGTTCGAGCCCGCATACCGCTGCTGCGCGAGCTCCGTCCCGACGTGGTTCTCAACGACTTCCTCCATGTGCCCTCCGTCGCTCGCTGCCGAGGTCGTGCGTCAGAAGCGCGCCACCCTCGTCCCACACCCGTATCCGCGTCAACGAGCCGGGCCTCCCCTATTTCCGCGTCAACCTCCTCCCCGCCCGAACGCCGGTGGGCCGCGCCGCATGGCGACTGAGCCGCCCCTGGTTCGCGAGGCGCGCACGCGAGGACCGGCGGGAGCTCAACTACGCTCGCCGGGAGGTGGGACTTCCGCCGCAGAGCCGCCTCTACGGCGGGATCAGCGAGCACCTCGCGCTGGTCGCCACCTATCCGCAGCTCGAGTATCCGCGGCGCTGGCCGCCCGGGATCCACGTCACCGGCCCGATGCTCTTCGAGCTCCCCTATCCCGAGATCGAGCTCCCGGAGGGCGACGGCCCGCTGGTGCTGGTGGCGGCGAGCACCGCCCAGGACCACGAGCTGAAACTCGTCAGCACGGCGATCGAGGCCTTCGAGGGAGAGCCGTTACGGGTCCTGGTATCGCTCAACCAAGACGGTGGAACCTGGCCCGGCCCGGTTCCCGACAACGTCACGGTGGTGGACTGGGTCTCCTACAGCCAGGTTCTCCCTCGAGCCTCGCTGATCGTGACCAACGGCGGGCACGGGACGGTCGTCCGGGCGCTCAGCGAGGGCGTCCCGCTTATCGTGTGCCCGGCGGGCGGGGACATGGGCGAGAACGGGGCGCGGGTGGCCTGGTCCGGCGCCGGGGTGATGGTCCCCTGGGGCCTGCTCGGACCCGGCCCGCTGCGGTGGGCCGCCCGCAGCGTGCTGGCCGAGGGCCGCTACGCGGCGCGGGCGCGGAGCATCGCGGACTGGGGACGCCAAAACGAGGGCGCCGCGCGCGGCGCCGAGCTGCTCGCCGACTACGCGAGCCGCGCCTAGGGGGCGGCGCGATGGCGGAAGGCCGACCGGCGGCGGCGTTCTACTTCGTGTCGAGCCCGATCTACTTCCTGGGCGCGGTGGGAGCGATCAACTCGCTGCGCCTGCTCGGCCACCGCGAGCCGATCTATCTGCTCGACTGCGGACTGACCGAGGAGCAGCGCGAGCTCGTCGCGCCGGAGGTCACCCTCGTGGAGGGCCCCCGCGACGTCCCCCCGTACGTCCTGAAGACGATCGCCCCGCTTCGCCACCCGGCCGACGTGATGGTCCTGATCGACGCCGACATCGTCGCCACCCGCTCGATGGCCGAGCTGATCGCGCGGGCCCGCGAGCCCAAGGTGATCGCGGTCGAGAACGACACCGACCGGTTCGTGCCCGAGTGGGGTGAGATCCTCGACCTCGGGCCGGTCCGCCGACGGCCCTACGTCTCCTCGGGACTGGTCTTCCTCGGCCCGGGGCTCGGCGAGGACGTGCTGGGCCTTCTCGCCTCCCTGATCGAGAGGATCGAGCTCGACCGCACCTTCGACCGCCGGAGCGATCCGAGCTACCCGCTCTTCTACATGGAGCAGGACGTCCTCAACGCGATCCTCGCCAGCCGGCTCGATCCCGACATGACGCTCTCCCTCCCCCACCGCATGGTCCCCACCCCGCCGTTCGAAGGCCTGCGCCGACCCGACGAGCAGACGCTTCGCTGCGCCTACGGCGACGGCACCGAGCCCTACGCGCTCCACCACTACGCGATCAAGCCGTGGCTCGAGCCCAGCTTCTACGGCCCGTACGCGAGGCTGCTTCGAAGGCTCCTGATCCGAGACGACGTGGCGATCCCGGTCCCGCAGGCCGACCTCCCGACCCGGATGCGGGCCGGCCCTCGCGCCTGGGCATCGCGGACCGCGGTCAGCGCCCGAGACCTCGCGCGCTGGTACCTCCGAGAGCGGCGGGGATCTCGAGCCCGCGGCGCCACCCCGGCAGCCGGCGGGGGCGAGGGGCGATGAGCGGGGCGGCCTTCTACCTGGTCGCCGATTCGCGCTATTTCCTGGGCGCGGTGGGGACGATCAACTCGCTGCGCCTGCTCGGTCACGACGAGCCGATCCACGTCCTCGACTGTGGTCTGTCGGCGGCCGAGCTGGAGCGGCTCGACAGCGAGGCGACGATCGTGCCCGGCCCCGACGACGTCCCACCATGCCTCCTGAAGACGGTCGCGCCGCTGCGCCACCCCGCCGACGTGATGGTCCTGATCGACGCCGACATCATCGTCACCAGGAGGCTCTCGGAGCTGATCGACCGCGCCGCCGCCGGGCGCGTGCTCGCCTTCAAGGACGACGAGGACCGCTTCTTCGGCGAGCAGTGGGGCGAGGTGCTGGGCACCCCCGTTCCCGACCGCCTTTCCTACGTCTCCTCGAGCCTGGTCGTGCTCGGGGGGACCGAGGGACGCCGAGTCGCTCAGGGGATGGACGACCTGCAGCCGAAGCTCGACCTGGACGGGTCGCCGTTCTCGTCGCGGGTCCCCGACAGCGAGTTCTTCCGAGGAGACTTCGCGGCCGCCGCCGCGGCGCACCCGTTCACCTTCCCCGAGCAGGATCTGCTGAACGCGATCCTCGCCGCGCGGCTCGAGCCCGGTGCGGTCGAGGTGCTGGAGCGTCGGCTCGAGGCGACCCCGCCGTTCGAGGGGATCCGGCTGGTCGACGAGCGGCGCCTGCGGTGCGCGTACCCGGACGGCACCGAGCCCTACGCGCTCCACCACTACGCGATCAAGCCCTGGCTCGAGCCGGCCCGCCACGGCGTCTACTCGAAGCTCCTGAGCCGCCTGCTGCGCGGCGATGACGTCGCGATCTCCGTCGACGATGCCGAGCTGCCGCGGCGCCTGCGCTCGGGACCGCTCGCCTGGCTCGACCGCACCCGGGTCGACCTCGGCGAGACGCTCCATTGGCACGTCCGCGAACCGCTCGCCTCGCGGCTTCGCGGAAGGTCGGGAGGGGGCTGATGCCGCCGCCCGCCGCCTTCTACTGCGTGACCGACGCGCGCTACTTCCTGGGCGCGGTCGCGACGGTCAACTCGCTGCGCCTGCTCGGCCACGACGAGCCGATCCACGTCCTCGACTGCGGGCTCGACGAGCACCAGCGCGCCCTGCTCGAACCCCACGTGACCCTCGTCCCGGCGCCGAAGGACGCCCCGCCGTGGCTGCTGAAGACGGTCGCGCCGCTGCGCCACCCCGCCGACGTGATGGTCCTGATCGACGCCGACATCATCGTCACCCGGCTCGCTCGCGGAGCTGATCGAACGGGCCGCAGAGCCGCGGGTGATCGCGGTCGAGAACGACACCGACCGGTTCGTCCCCGAGTGGGGCGAGCTCCTGGGCCTCGGCCCGGTGCGCCGACAGCCCTACGTCTCGTCGGGGCTCGTCTTCATCGGGAGCCCGCTCGGGACCGAGGTCCTGTCGCTGATGGGCGAGCTCCAGGACCGGGTCGACTTCGACCGCAGCTTCTGGCGCGGCAACGACCCCGACTACCCCTTCCTCTACGGCGACCAGGACGTCCTCAACGCGATCCTCGCCAGCAGCCGCGTCGAGGGCCGCCTGCTCGAGGCGCTGCCGAACCGGCTGGTTCCGAACCCGCCCTTCGAGGGAGTCCGGATCGAGGACCGCGAGACGCTCCGCTGTGGCCACCGAGACGGGACCGAGCTGCTCGCGCTCCACAACTTCTACCGCAAGCCCTGGCTCGTCAGGACCCGCAGCAACCCCTACTCGCGGCTGATGACCCGGGTGCTGCTGGAGCCGGACGTGCAGATTCGGCTCGACCGCTCCGAGCTGCCGCTTCGGCTGCGCGACGGAATCGCGGCGACGCTCGCGCGCCTCGCCGTCGACATCGGGATCGGGGTGCCGGCCTTCGTCCACCGAAAGGTCAGCCCGGGGCCCCGCGGGAAGCAAGGGCTGGGCGGACCCGACCTGGTCGGGCCGCGGCGGCGGGCGGCGCTAGGCCAGCTCCGGTGTGTCGCCGCCCCTGTAGTCGCCGACCACTTCGGTGAACGGCCCCTCGGAGATCACCCGGCCCTCGGCGAGCCACATGGCCCGCGGGCAGATCCGCTGAAGCGCCGCGTGGTCGTGGCCGGCGGCGACCACCACCCCTCCCCGCTCGCGGAGGTCGCGCGCGAAGTCCTCGACGATCTTGCGGAACTCGTGGTCGAGCGCCTCGAAGATCTCGTCGAGCAGCAGGACGTCGGTCGAGACGCTCTGGATCACCGACAGGTGAAGGCGCGCCCGCATCCCCTGCGAGTAGGTGTGGATCGTGCGCTCGAATGCGTCGCCGAGCCTCGATCGCTCCTTGATCTCGTCGATCCGCTCTCGCGTCTCATCGATCGAGAGCCCGACCAGGACGCCGAGCAGCAGCGAGTTCTCGCGACCGGTGAGCAGACTCTCCAGACCGACCGAGATCGCCAGCAGCGAGCCGATCCGTCCTCGGGTCTCGACGCTCCCCTCGTCGGCCGTCGAGAACGCCTGCGAGGAGGCGAAGCAGCGTCGTCTTGCCCGATCCGGTCGGCCCCACGAGGGCGAGACCGGCGCCGGACTCGAGGTGGAGGTCGACGTCCCGCAGGCCCCAGGCGCTGTCCTTGACCCGTCGGATGCGAGCAAGCAGCGGCGACAGGACCCGGCTTCGGCGGTCGAAGTCGAAACGCACGCCCACCTGGTTGACGATCACCTCCGCGTCAACCTGGCGGCCCTCCGCGCGAGCAGCCTCGACCGTGACGCTCATCAGCCGATCAGCTTCGCGAACGAGGACTGCTCGCGACGATAGACCGGCACGACCAGGAGCAGGAGTGCGATCGCGAACGCCAGCGGGGCGAGAATCTGCCAGGCCGGTGGGGAGTGGCCGTAGAGCAGGGCGTCGCGGTAGAGCTCGAACAGCCCGGTGAGCGGGTTGAACGGCATCAGGTCGCGGGCGGTGCCGGTTATCTGACTCAGCGCGATCAACCCGGGGGCGAGGAAGAAGAGGGTCCTGACCACCGAGGCGGCGAAGGGGACCAGCTCCGGGTACCAGAGCCCGAAGAGCGCCGCCGGATAGGCCAGGGACAACGCGACGACCACCGTCAACAGGATGGCCGGAATCAGCCACAGCGCCGCTGGGGTGGGCGCGACGCCGTAGACCGCCATCATGATCGGAAGCATCACGAGGCTGGCGCTGAAGGCGATCGACTCGGTGACGATCGCCGAAAACGGGATCAGGATCCGCGGGAACGACATGTTCAGGACGATCGATCCCCGCCTCAGCACCGATTGCATCGAGGTGACGGACCCAACCATGACGAGCTGGAACGGCACAATCGCACAGACCAGGATGAGCCCCGTGGCGTCGCTGCCCTTTCGCAGCACGACCGCGATCAGGACCAGATAGACGCCGAGCGCTGCGAACGGGTCCAGGAACCACTTGACGGCGCGCATGCCGCCGCGCCCGTAGCGAGTTCGCAGGTCGGAGACCGAGAGAACCAGGAGAACGTCGCGGGTACGGCGACTCCGCTCGAGCAGGGCATGAAGAGCGGCTGTCACCTGGCAGGTCGGTCCTTTTGCGCGTTCAGGAGCGTGGCCGAGTGGAGAGCGTGTCCCCCATTTCTCCCCATACGACAGGCCTGGCAGTGTAGCCGGGATGGTCGGCCCTGACGTGCTTAGAGGTAGGTCTCAGGCTCCCAGACGGTTCCGTGCTTCGGCGAGTCGAACGGCTGGACTGGCCGGTCAGGCTTCTCGAGCACCGTGAGTTGGGGATACCGATGCACCGAGGCGATGTGCTCGTGAACGGGGGCGACCGGGGCGTTCTCGTACACATCGCTCAACCGCCGGGTCGCCCCGTCGACGAAGGAGTGGAACCCGTGGTGAGAGGAGAGTGTGTCCTCGACGATGTAGACGCCGCCCATCGCCATGTGGGGCAGAAGGCAGGAAAGGCTCGTTATCTGCTGGTGAGCCTGATGTCCGCCGTCGTCTATCACCACGTCGATGCGCGGGACCTTGGTGACGAATTGTTCCCAGAAGCCGGGTCGGCCTGGTCGCCGATGAACACGCGAACGCCTTCCTGCTCGTGGGCAAGGCAGGCCGGATCGATATCGATCCCGTAGACCTGGCAGCCCTGACCGAAGGCGGAGCGCCACATCGGCAGACTGCCGCCGCTGTAGATCCCGATCTCGACCACGTGTACCTCGTGGTCGATGAACTTCGACAGGTGGCGATCGTAGATCGGGAAGTAATGTCGCCACTTCCACACTCCGGGGCCTTCCGTGACCGCATCGAAGTACGCCTCGAAAGGGTTGCTCCCATCGCTATGGACGACCGAAGGGGCTCCGGTTTCGGCGGGCAGCCCGTCGGCGAATCGGAGCCCCGCGCGCATGTTGCGCAGGGTGGCGAGCCCGAGTCTCGCGTTGTAGGACACCTGGCGGGGTAGGAAGCGCCGCCAGCCTTGCCGTCTCCCGGACACTGGGCGACACCCTAACGCGTTCCCCAATCCCTCCTTCGTCCTCGCGGCGTTCGCTCAGCGGACCAGGACCTGGTCGACGAGCGCCGCGCCGCGCCGCGCGCCGTCGTGCCTTTGACCCCAGTCCGCGAGTGCGCGGGCGCGGGAAGCGAAGCGGCCGTCCGCAAGGACCCGCCTGACCGCCGCGCGCAGCGAGCGCGTGCCGAATACGCCCCGTGGAAGCGTCAAGCCGACGCCCGCCCACGCGACCCGGGCGCCGTTCTCGCCCATGTCGCCGCCGGCCGGACGGATGATCACCGGGACGCCGGCCGACAGCGCCATCGCCAACGTTCCGAGACCCCCGTTGCAAACGACCAGCGATGCGCGAGGCATCAGGCGCGAATACGACGCCCAGTTCACGACCTTCGCGTTGGCGGGCGTTGGCCCATCCCAGCTCCTGTCCTTCCCGGCGAGCACGGCCAGCACACGGACCGGCTCGTCCGCGAGCGCTTCCAGCGTCGTTCGAACGAGCTCGAGTCCATGGTCCTGCGCCGTGCTGCCGGCCGCCACTATCAGTGGCTCATCTCCCTCCGGCGGCTCGGAGTCCTGACCGGACAGCTCGAACAGCATCGGTCCGGTGATGTGGACATGCGGTGGCCAGCGCCGCGGGTACTCGAGCTGTGGAAAGTTCGCGACCAGCGCGAGCTCGTCGCTTATCGACCCGTAGAGACGTTGAAGCGGCTGGAGTCCGAGCTCCGCCCGGGCGGCGTTCAGCTCCCGACGCTGCCTTTCCGCTCGGCGTGCGAACCATGGCCTTGCCGCCCGCCAGGCGACGGCGCCGAGCGGCGTACGAGGCGGAAGGAGCCCGACCATGAAGTACGGAAGCCCGGGTTCGTTGACCGGGTAGGGATGATGGATGATGGTCGCGCGGGGAACGCCGTCGAGCTCGGCCGCCAGCGCCGCCGGCAGAGTGAAGACGTCGTTGATCACCACTTCCGGACGAACCTCGCGGGCGACCTGCCGAAACGAGCGGGCGCACTCCGGCAGGGTGGGGGTAGGGGGCATCCCAGGCCGCGGGCCGGGAAAGGCGATGTACTCGGGGGCCGCGACGAACTGAAACCCAAGGTCCTCGACCGAATCCCGCCAGCTTTCCCAGGTCTCGAACCAGATCTCGTAGCCGCGCTCATCCAGAGCCCGGGCCAGGGCCATGGCTGGAAACACGTGTCCGGGCGCCCCGAAGGCGCTGACCAAGGCTCTTGGCCGTCGCCTCATGGCGCGTCTCGCGGAGGCCGCCGGCGCGGACGCGGCGCTCGTAGGATCTCGGTCCTTTTCGGCGGTCAGGAAACCAGGTCGACGTCGCCGAGTCGCTCGGCAAGAGGGCCCTCTTCGAGGTACTCGGCCCTCGTGTTGACGGACCAGACGTCGTGGCTGGCCCCGTCGGTGTGGTTCAAGGTCGCGAGGATGGCGGTCCACATCGAGTGATCCTGGTTGTTGTAGCGGTGAAGGCCGTTTCGACCGAAGGTCCTCAGGTTCTCGAAGTGCTCCAGATAGCCGCGGATCGTGGCAACCGACTCGCGGTAGGAGGCGTCGTACATCGGATAGGCCTTCGGCACCCGGACCTTGACGCCGTTGAACACCTGTTCCGGATCGAGGATGCCGATGGAGGAGAGGTCCTTGATCGCGAGCTTGACCGCGTCCTCGTCGGACATCGTCCAGATGTCGTCCTCGTCGTTGCAGAAGTATTCGACCCCGAGGCAGGTAGTGCCCTCGCGCACCATGTCCGGGCTCCAGGCCCCGAAGTTCTGGACCCTCCCGGCCTGCGTCCTCGGGTCGTGGAGGTAGATCCAGTTGTCCGGGAACGGCTCGTCCTCGGTGGTCATCAGCGCGACCAGGCACAGGTTGCGGTACCGAAGGCGTTCGGCGGCCATCTGCACCTCGATGGGCGCCGGTGGGTCGAGCGAATCGATCAGGTCCCGCAGCGCGATGCTCGACATCACGGCGTCGACGTCATGCTCTCGCTCCTCGCCGTCGGTCCGGACCACGACGCTCTCCACGCGGCCGCTGTCGTGCCGGATGCCGACGCATCGGTGGTTGAGGTGAACTGGAATGTCGTGGTCCTGGACCCAGTCGCTGAACGACTCCCACATCTGCCCCGGGCCGAGCCGCGGGTAGAGGAACTCCTCGATCAGGGTGGTGACGTGCTGGCGGCGCAGGTGGAGCACTCCCAGGACGGCCTGCCAGAGGCTGAACTCCTGGATCCGCTGGGCGGCCCACTCGGACTGGATCTCCGATCCGGGGATCCCCCAGACCTTCTCCGTGTAGGAGCGAAAGAACGCGTCGTAGAGCCGCCGCCCGAAGCGCCGCACGACCCATTCCTCGAAGGTCTGGGGGCGAAGGTGGCGAAGCCGGCGGCGCCAGTAGAAGAACGACCAGGCGCAGCGCGCGGACTCCACCAGCCCCAGGCCCTTGACGACGTCCTCGGCGCGAAGCGGGTAGTTGAAGAACCGGTTGCCGAAGTAGATGCGTGAAAGCCGAGGGCGGGTGAGCAGCTCGGTGCCGAGCATCTGCTCCCACAGGCGTCGGACCTCCTCGAGCTTGGTGTAGAAGCGGTGGCCGCCGAGGTCGAAACGGTACCCCTCGAACTCGATCGTCTTCGAGATCCCGCCGACGGTTCCGTCGGCTTCGAGCACGGTCGCCGAATATCCACGCCGCGCAAGTGTCCACGCCGACGTCAGCCCAGCGGGCCCCGCGCCCAGTACAGCGACTCCCAGTCCGTTGTTCTCGCGTGCACCCCCCATCCGCCAGCCGGAAGTCTAACCGTAAAGGCCTCCAAATAGGGATCGTCGCACCCCCGACCTTCTTCGCACCCGATCGGCGGGTCCGCGGGGGATGCGCGATGCTTGTCCCGTGAAACTCTCTCCGAAGGCTCGAGCCGCGCGGGCCGTCCGGGAGATGCTCGGGCCTCCGAACTACGAGCGGGCGTCGATGGTCGCAAAGCTTCCGGGCGTCGCGCGACGCCGCGACCCGACCTCGCGCGCGCTGGCCAGAACGCTCGCCACAGCCGCCCTGAGGCGGCTGCCGGCCTCCGAGCGCGACTGGGTGGGCCGGGTCGAGGGCAGGCGCCGCGAGCTGGCCGCGGATGGCACCGCCGTCGCGCCGAGCTTCGACGCGGGGTCAGGCGCGGTCCCCGGCGGCCTGTTGCAGAGCGGCGAACCCATCCCGATCGGCGGAATAGCCGAGGCGTTCAGCATCCCGATGCGCTGGGGGATGTTCCTGATCCGCCTCGTTCGCGAGCTAGCACCGGTGACGTCGCTCGAGCTCGGCACCGGCCTTGGCATCTCGAGCGCCTACCAGGCCGCGGGCCTGGAGCTGAACGGTCGGGGCGAGCTGACAACCCTCGAGGGGGCCCGTGCGTGGGCCGAGGTCGCCGAGCAGGGGCTCTCGTCGCTGGGGCTGGCGGAGCGCTGCCGGGTCGAGGTCGGGCCGATCGACGAGACGCTCGAGCCCGTGCTGAACCGGATTGCCCCGATCGACTACGCCTACCTCGATGCCGACCACAGCGAGGAGGCGACCGTGAAGCACTTCGAGGCGGTCCTGCCGCACATGGCGCGGGGCGGCGTGGTGGTGCTCGACGACGTCGCCTTCAGCTGGGACATGTGGCAGGCCTGGACGCGGATCACGAGCGCCGATCGGGTCACGGTCAGGGTTGCGCTGGACCGGATGGGCGTGCTCGTCGTCGACTAGGCGAGGCCGCCGAGCCCCGCGACCACCCATCCGCGATGCTTCACGCCGATGGGGACCTCGGCCGAGACGAACGACCTGCCCGCGAACGAAGCGGTCTCGCGGCGCCCGCTGCTCACCCGCCTGGCGATGGTGGGACGGGTGCCGGGGCTGATTGCGCGCCGCGATCACGTCTCCAGGGCGGCCGCGCGGGCGCTCGGAGTCACCGCCATCGGCCTGGAGGGCGGACGGGAGCGAGGCTGGATCGACCGGATCGAGAAGCGACGCGAGGAGCTCGCCTCGGAGCGAACCGCAGTGGCGCCGGACTTCGATCCCGCTGCGGGCGGGGTCACCGGGTCGTGGTTCGCAGGGATTGACGGGCCGGTCCCGATCTGGGGGATCGCCCGGATGTTCAGCATCCCTTCCGCATGGGGAGCCTTCCTGCTCCGGCTGATCCGCGAGCTGTCGCCAAGCTCCTGCCTCGAGCTCGGTACGGGCCTGGGGCTCTCGGCGGCCTATCAGGCCGCGGCGCTCGAGCTGAACGGGGCGGGATCCCTGGTCACCCTCGAGGGAGCCGACGCGTGGGCCGCCGTGGCCGAGCAGGGCCTGGACGAGCTCGGGCTCGCAGGACGGGCGCGCGTCGAGCGGGGAAGCATCGACGACGTGCTTCCACCGCTTGCCGCCGAGCTCGCGCCGATCGACTACGCCTTCCTCGACGCCGACCACAGCGAGGAGGCGACCGTGAAGCACTACGAGATCGTCGAGCCGCATCTGGCGAGCGGGGGCATCGTCCTGCTCGACGACGTTACGCACTCCGACGACATGCGCCGAGCGTGGGAGTCGATCGGCGGCAGCCGGCGAGCATCCGGGCGCCTCGAGCTCGGCCGGATGGGCCTGGTGACAATCGAGTGAAGTCGCTCACGACGGTATCCCCCAGCTCTGCTCTGGCGGGGCCCGCGTATCGCGCCGTGATGGCGAGCGGCGCGAGCCGCCTGATCGGCCGCCGCGACCGAAGCTCCGCCGCTGTGCGGCGAGCGCTCTGGTCGACGGCGGCGGGCCGGTTCGCCGCCGAGGAGCGCGCCTGGATCGAGCGAATCGAGGCGCGCCGGGCGGAGCTGGCCGCGAGCGAGGTCGCCGAGTTCGCCCAGTGGGCGAGCATCGCCCCGGTCTGGGGACGGCTCTTGATGCGCATCGTGAGGGAGCTATCGCCGCACGCCTGCCTCGAGCTCGGGGCGGGCTACGGGATCTCCGCCGCCTACCAGGGCGCCGCGCTTGAGCTGAATGGCTCCGGGACGCTGACCACGATGGAGCGGATTGAAGCTCTCGGAGAGATCGTCTCCCAGGGGGTTCATCGTCTCGGCCTCGGTGACCGCGTCACGCTTCGGGTCGAGTCGGCCGACGATGCCCTCGAGGCGGTGCTCGACGGGATCGGGCCAATCGACTACGCGTTCCTCGATGCCGACCACACGGTCGAGGGGACCGTCACCCACTTCACGACCCTGGAGGCGCACCTGGCCGGCGGCGCCGTGGTGATCCTCGACGACATCAACTGGACGCCCGGAATGCGCCGGGCGTGGGCAAAGATCTCGGGACGCGAGCGGGTCGCGACCTCGGTGCGGCTTCGCCGCATGGGCATTATCGTCGTCGCCTGAGAGCCGGGCGGAGCTCGGCTGAGCGTGAGGCGCCATCCGCAGACCGCCGCATGATCGGCCGTCGACATCGATAGCAAAGCGCTGCTCGTAACGGTGTGCGTGAGTGCGCTCGGGCGTCTATAGCCTGTCGCGGATGCCGACCCCCGACGGCAGTCAGGCAGAGCATGGCGCCGTTCCGGGGCTCCAGCGCAACTTCGGCTCGGGTGCCGCGCTCGCTTCGCTGGCACTGATCCTGTCGGCGGGGGCGCTCGGCCTGAATAGCGTCGCGATCTCGCGGATCGAGGGGGCGAGCGGCGCCGGGCTGATCGCGCTCGCGACCCAGTTCATCCTTTTGGCAACCCTGGTTGCGGGCGCCGGGCTCCGAACCAGCGTCGCTCACCGGGTTGGGGGCGGCCTGTGGTCGCCTCGAAGCGCCGTGAGGGGCTCCCTCGTCGCCTCGGTGAGCCTCGGCCTGGTCGGTGCGTTCGTCGGGATTGGCGCCTACGCCCTGCTCCGTGACAGCGCGCTAAGCGGCTTCTCGTTCGCGATGGTCGCCTCGCTGATGGCCGCACTTGCCGTTCGCGCTCGCCTGGTGGATCCTGCCCGCGATCCCGCTCGCCCGGGAGCTGTTCGAGCAGTACGCAGCGCTGACCGGGGCAGCGCCGTTGGCCGTGCTGCTGATCTGCCCGCTGCTTGCCCTCGTCGCGGGACGCAGCGGCGCGGTGATCGGGTTCGCCGCCGGCTGGGTCGTCGGCGGCCTGATCACCGTCGCCTGGGCGGTCCGCTACTCGCGCCGCCCCGAGGCGGGGATCGGGCCCGAGCTTCGCCTGCGCGCCGCCGGCGGCTTCGGACTGCGGGCCTGGGTCAACGACCTGTTCCAGCTCGTCAACCTGCGGCCCGACCTGTTCATCCTCAGCGCCTACTACGGGACCGCCGACACCGGGGTCTACGCGGTCACTGCGTCGATCACCTCGGTCGTCTGGCTCGTCTCCCAACCGCTCGCCTCGGTGGTCCTGCCGCGCGCCGCCGGCGCGGCGAGCGGGCTGACGGGCACGAGCCGCGACGCTTGGGCCGCCTCCCAAGCGTCCGCGGTGCGCCACTCCGTCCTCGTCTCGGCCGCCGCGAGCCTCGCCGTGATCCCGCTGCTGGCGATCGCGCCACTGTCTGGGGACCCGGGTTCGGACGCATACTGACGCTCGGGCTGATCCTGATTCCGGGCGTCTTCCTGCTCGGCGTCGGCCGGGTGATGGTCGCGGCGTTCACGGGCCGCGGCGCCGCCAACCAGGCGCTGATCGTCGGGCTGGTGAGCTTCCCGCTCGCCTTCGTGGCGTTCCTGTTGGTGATCCCCGACCACGGCGTCGACCGGCGCGGCGATCGTCTCGTGCTGCTCGTACGTCCTCGCCACCCTGGTCGCCGCGGTGCTGTTCTTTCGCTCGACCGAAACACCGCTCGTCGCAGCGCTCGTGCCACGGAGGAGCGATCTCTGCGCGACTACATGAGTCTTGCGCGCAGGGCCGTCGCGACGCGGCGTCTACGCGTGAGTACTTGCGCGAGGGCAGCACGTGGCTTCGGTGAAGGAGCAGCCGAAACGCCGCCCAGAGCGTCTTGAAGCCGTACACGGTCGAGGCCCAGGGCCCGACCGACGACGCCCCCTCGAAGTAGCGCGTCCGGGCCGACACCTCGGTGATCCGAAATCCGAACTGCGAGGCCTGCATCAGCATCTCGGAGTCGAAGCTGAAGTCGATCGAGTTGCGAAGGAACGGGACGGTGAGGAGAAGCTCCCTCGAGTAGGCGCGGTATCCGGTGTGGAGCTCGGTGAACGAGGTGCCCAGGACCACGTTCTCGATCGAGGTGAGGGCGCGGTTGGCGACGTACTTGTAGAGCGGCATCCCGCTGGCGCGAGCGGCGCCCGGCTCGGCGAACCGCGACCCGAGCACCATGTCGGCCCGGTCCTCGAGGATCGGGGTCAGCATCTTGGGGATGATCTCGGGCTCGTACTGCCCGTCGGGATGCAGCATCACCACCGCGTCGGCGCCGCGCTGCAGCGCCTCGAGGTAGCAGGTCTTCTGGTTGCCGCCATAGCCGACCGTGTGGGGGTGCCACACCACCCGCACCGATAGCGCGCGGGCCAACTCGACCGTGGCGTCGGAGGACTTGTCGTCCACCAGGATCATCTCGTCCACCCACTCGGAGGGGATGCCCGAGACGGTCTCGGCCAGCGTCCCCGCCGCGTTCAGGGCGGGCATCACGACGACGATCTTGGCATCGCGACCGATGGGGCGCCGCTTCTTCCCCGCCTGCGCCGCGCCTCCCGAGCTCCCAGCCATGGCTTCGCGGCGGATCCTAGCTGCGGGCTCGCGCGATCGACCGGACGACGGCCTCGCGGACAAAACCCGCAGCGGTTGCGATTTGGGACAGGAGCAGGTAGGCGGCGACAGCGAATCGGCTCTGGGCGTCGTGGTGGCTGAGCGCCTCGCGTGCCAGCCGTTCCAGCACCGCGATGCGATCCCCACGTCGCCGCTCGGACGACTGCATGCCGTTGAACGCGAACGCCCCGCGCCCGTATCCGTAGTGCTGGCCCATGAACTCGCGCAGGTCGAGGGTCCGCATGTGGACGACGACCGCATCGGGCGCCGAGACGAAGCGGTTGCCCGCGGCGATCCAGCGCTCGCAGAGATCGCGGTCCTCTGCGTATCGCTCGCTCTCGTCGAACCCGCCCACAGAGCGGAATCCCCGCGAGGGAAAGGCCACGTTGCTGGAGGCGAAGAATCGCGGCGCACCGGGGTCGCGATTGAAGCCCGCGTGGAGCGCGTCGACGACCGCCTGAGTGGCGACCGCTCCGAGGTTCTGGGGGGCGCCGTTTCGGACCGCTCCCCCGGCCGCCGCGCCGGGGTTCGCGACCAGCGACCGCTCCAGGGCCGTGAGCCATCCGGCCTCGGGCTCGCAATCGTCGTCGGTGAACGCCACGTACTCGCCGGATGCCGCCGAGGCGCCGGCGTTTCGGGCGGCGGAGGGCCCCGAGCGCTCTGGCGTGATCGTGGACACCCTGAGTCGATCTCCGAATGCGGCGACCAGCGACTCGACCTCCCGCATCCCGCGATCATTCGAAACCACGACCTCGAACCGATCACGCTCGTAATCGGCTCGTTCGAGCGCCTCGAGGCAACTACCGAGCGAGGGCACTCGTCCCTTGGTCGGGATGACGACCGAGATCACCGGCGGCGCAACGCTCACCGCCTCCACTTCCCCGCCACGGCCCTCAGATGCCCGACGGCTATCGTTGGCGCGCAATGGCTAGCTCCGCCGCCGCCTCGACGATCGGCGTGATCATCCCGGCCACCAACGGCCCGTCGACGCTGCCGCAGTGCCTGGACGCGATCCGCCGAAGCTCCGAGCCACCCGACGAGGTGATCGCGGTGACCGATCCGCCGGATTCGGGGCCGGCGGCCGCCCGAAACGCCGGAGCGCGCCAGAGCGACGCCGAGATCCTCGTCTTCGTCGACGCCGACATCGTCGTGCACCACGACGCCCTGGCTCGGATCCGCGCCACCTTCGAGCGCGACCCGTCGCTGCAGGCGGTATTCGGCTCCTACGATGACCAGCCCGGCGCCCCGGGTGCCGTCTCGGGTTTCCGGAATCTGCTCCATCACTACGTGCACCATCAGGCGGCGGGTCCCGCCGAGACGTTCTGGACCGGGCTGGGGGCGATTCGCCGCCAGGCGTTTCTCGACTCCGGGGGATTCGACGAGGAGCAGTTCGCGGGCGCCTCGATCGAGGACGTCGAGCTCGGGATGCGCCTGGTCGACGCCGGGGCGCGAATCTGGCTCGACCCGGGGATCCAGGGCACCCACCTGAAGCGGTGGACGCTTGCGGGAATGCTTCGCACCGACTTCGCTCATCGAGGCGTCCCGTGGATCACCCTGCTGCTTCGCACCCGCAGGATGCCGCGCCACCTGAACCTGGGCTGGGACCATCGGCTGAGCGCTCTCGCATCGTTGATCGCCCTGTTCGGCGTCCTGGTGCGACGGCCGGCCATCTTGGTCGCAGCTTTGCTGGCCCTGGTCGGACTGAACCGCTCTCTGTACGCGCTGGTCCTGAGACGCCGGGGGCCCGGTGACGCGCTCGCGGGGGTGGGAGTCCACGTCCTGCATCATCTCGCCGCGACCGCATCGGTCGCGGTCGGCCTGGTCACCGGAGCGCTCGAGGGGGGCGATGAGCGTGAGCACGGCGCATGGTCGCAAAATGGCTCGCCCGAGGACCGATCAGCGCTTCCGGTACCAGTCGACGAACCGGCCGCAGGCCCGACCTAGGGGGACGTTCGAGCGGGTTCTGCCGACCGGCGTCGCGCCGAGCCCCGCCACCAGGCCCGCCGAGCCGGTGCTCAGCCGGTCGGGTGGGGCCAGGAAGTCGCGCAGCCCGGAGCGCGACGCGAGCTGGACGCTGAAGGTCGCCCGTCCTGGCTTTCGCAGCACGATCGTCCCCACCGGCCAGAACGATCCCATCCGCTCGGAGTTGGAGGGAAGCCGGACGTCCAGGCCGGCACCGCGGACCTGAACCGGCTCGGCGCTGTGGTACTGGAGCGAGATCGCCCACCGTCCCCTGCCGAGCTTCAGGCTCTGGACCAAGGTGCGGCCATGAACCAGCGCCGTGGGACGCCGAAATCCCTTCGACGCGGGCGCTCCGCTGGACGCACGCCAGTCGGCGGGAAGGCCACGGATCGGGGCCACCGGCCACACGCGCGCCGTTCCCCGGGCGCGCGAGGTGCGGCGGCCGAGCGGCGTGGAGCAACGAAGCACGATTGCCCGGCAGCGCTCCCTCGACCAGCGTCTGGCGGGGGGGCGTCGGGCCGATCCGCTGCCAGAGCTGGAAGGAGTCCGTGGTCGCGACGAGCTTGAAGTTCGCCGGCGGTTGGCTCATCATCGGGCTGCGGGCGGTGATCACGTACTGCGCGGCATCGAGCTCGCCCGGGACCATCGAGTCGAAGTCGAAGCGGGTCCACACCGAGGTGTTCCTCGGTGGCAGGACGCCGACGCCGCTCTTTCCATCGGGCGAGAAGACCTGGGCGCCCCGCAACTCGTAGCCGACGTAGTCGTCGGACCCGAGGAAGATCACCCTCGACCCCTGGATCCTTTCCCGCAGCGATTCGAGCTGGCGCGACTGGGTGCCGTCGTTGACGAGCGCCCCGGCGAGCGCCAGATACGTTGAGCCGAGAGCGCCGAATACGAACACCGCGCCCACGAGCGCCCACGCAAGCGACCCGGCGAGCGATCTTCCTCCGCCGCCGTCGTTCCCGCCGGGCTCGGCCGATCCCGCCGCCACGCGCCGCCGGCCGGGCAGAGCGGTGAGCGCGCCGAACACCGCGACCAACATGATCAGCGGCGCCATCACCGCGATCGCCTTCGACTGCACGTAGGGTCCCGAGCCGATCCGGGCCGCCAGGTAGAGGATCACCCCGGCCGCGGTCGCGGCCAGGATCGCGAGCTCGCGGCGGCGCCACATCAAGAACAGCCCGCGGGCGAGCACGATCAGCGCCGCGGCGACCAGAATCCTCTCGGCCCAGAGGTTCGGGACGGCGGTTCGGTAGTCGGTCACCGGCCACACGCCGAGCGCAGTCAGCACCCGTGGGCTACCGGGCAGGTCCCCCGACACCCCCCCGCCGCTGAGCGCGCTGAGCGAGCCGCGGTCGCGCGCGAACTCGACCACCTGGTTCGACTCGGGGATCGCGACCGCGATGACGGCGACGACGGCGATGGCGCCGATGATCCTGGCCCTTCGTGTTCGAGGCACCTGCAGGCGCCATCCGCGGAACTGGGCCCGCAGTCGCTCGCGCCCGACCACGGCCGAGCCCACCAGCCACACCCCGAGCGTCCCGACCGGCCAGTAGGTCCCGGCGAAGCTGTACGTGTACACGGCGGCCCCCGCGACCAGTGCGAGAGGCACGACGCTGGCGAGCGGCCCCGCAGCGGATTCGCCCTCGGGGCGATCCTCGCCGGCGAGCTCGCGCAGCAGGAGCGCAAAGGTGAGGGCGAACAGGCCCATCGCGAGCTCCTTGAAGCTCGATTGGACGAAGAAGGAAGCGCCCATGTAGGGCAGGCCGACCAGGAAGGCGGCGATCGTTCGCCGCACCACCCCGAGCTTGCCGAAGATCGCCAGCGAAGCCAGCGCCCCGGCGACGGCGACCGTGATCGTGAAGGCGGTGAAGGTGGCGACCAGGCTGGCGCCGCCGGCGGCGTCCGAGGTGACGACCGCCAGCGCCGGCGGGCCCATCGGGAACCCCTTGACGATGTGGGCGGGCTTGAACCCGGCGTGGGTCTGGAGCCATTGGGCGTCGTAGAGGTAGTAGCCGAGGTCGTTGGACTTGCCCTCGAAGGCGCCGAACCCGCCCGCTGCCACGAACGCGATCGAGGCCACCGCGACGATCGCGATCGCGACCGGGAGCCCGGCGCGAAGCGCCCCGGGGGCCTCGGGCCGGCGAATCCACAGGACGACGATCGCCGCGACGATGGCGAGGCCGACGAGGGCGGTGGCAGTCAGATCGTCGCCTGGCAGACGGATCGCAGCCCCGGCGAGGATGACCAGCGTCGCCAGGCCGACCGCCGGTGCCAGCCACGACCAGGCACGGTGGCCGCAGAGGCACAGGATGCCCTGCCCCATGACGGCCGAAGCCGCGATCAACAGGACCACAGATGCGTAGAGGTCGAGGGCGGAGTACACAGCCGTCATCCATCCCGGCCAGCGTCCGCCCCACGGCATCCAGACGGGGCACGGAGATGGCGCGATTCGAGTCTATCCACGAACAGCGACCCGCCTCAAGGCGACGGCGCGGCGACGGTCAGCCGCGCCACGTCGATGTGGGAAGCCGTGACCACGAGCGGGAAGCTCCCGCGCTTCGAGGCCCGAAACGAGATCGGTGTCGGCTGATCGGCCTGAACGGTGCGCTCGATCCCATAGCCCAGAAGCCCGACGTCGACGGTCGCGTCCGAGACGACGCTCAGACGGACCAGATCGCCTGTCCGGTAGTCGAGCTGCGCCGGGCCGCTCGGCGGAGGGGCCCCGCCGATCACCCTCACCGTGGCGACGGGCGGAGTGGTGTCGTGTTCGGGCTTGCTGGCACCCCGGTGGCGCTGATCAGCCGGCGAAGGGTGGCTGGAGAGCGACGGCGCGTCGACGGTCTGCTCGCTGAACACGAACACGAACAGCAGGACGATGCCGAGCCCGAGCGCCACCCCGAGCCCGACGCCGATCAGCCGGTCGCGCCACAGCATGTGTCAGGCCACGGCTGCTCGGCGCTCCGGGGCGCGGCGGCTAGACGCCGTCGAGCAGGCGCCAGTTCGCCCTGAAAGCCGCCTCCGCCGCGGCGACGAGGCGATCCTCGTCGGCGCGCTCGGCAAGCTCGGAGACCAGCTCGCGAGCTTCGGCGGCGTGCTCGACGTCGCGGCGCTCATGAACCCGGAAGTACTCGGTCGCGGGGCCTTCCTCGAAACCGTAGCTTCCGAGCAGCCCTTCGAGCTTGGTCCGCGAGATCTCGGGCTGTCCGCTCTCGATCGCATACAGGGTGATCAGCGTCTCGGGAAGATCCGCGCCGCGGGGAGAGTGCGACCAATCCCTCACGCACGCCGACGTCTCCGAGGTGGGCTCGGCGTCGGGACGGCCCCCGGCGGCCTCGACGAACCCGTCCCACAGGGCGACGTGGTCGCGCTCTTCATCGGCGTGGCGGGTCAGCTCGGGCCGCTCGGGCGCCGATCGCGCGGCGGACTCGCTGAGCGCCGCTATCGCCTCGACCGCGTGCCGGTACTGGCCCGAGTAGCGGGCAAGCTCCTCCGAGCTCAGCTCACCAGCCGACCAGCGGCGGTAAAAGGGATGGCGAAGGACGTTCCAGCGCTCCCGTGCATCCTCGATCCGGCTCCAAGTCCTCTCCGTCACGCGACCCTCCTTATCTGTCACCGATCGGCCGAGGCATGAGAATACCGGCGACGTGAGACCGGACTCGAGCGGCATAGCCGTTCCCCCCTTTCCGCCGGGCATCGCCTGGATCGGCTCCGAGCCCGCGGCGGTGGAGCGGATCTGTGCCGCCGGCCCGCTGATCGTCCACTTCGTGGACGTTGCGCATCCGTCGAGCGTTCGCACGATCCCGTACCTGCGCGCCTGGGCCGAGCGATACGGCGAGCTCGGCCTCTCGGTGATCGGCGTCAACTCCCCGCGCTTCCCGTTCACCGCCGACCCGGCCAAGCTGGCGGCGGCGCTCGAGCGGCTAGAGGTCGGATTTCCGTTCGCCTCCGACTCCGCATACGACGCCTGGCACGCCTACGGCTGCGAGGGATGGCCGTCGCTCTTTCTCTGGAGCAAGGGCGGGGCGCTTCGCTGGTACCACTTCGGCGAGGGCGAGTACCAGGCGACCGAGGACGCGATCCGCGATCAGCTGGCCGCCGCCGAGACCGGCATGCCGGAGCCGATGGAGCCCCTGCGGGCAACCGACGGCCCGGGGGCGATCGTGGCGGTGCCGAGCGAGGAGATCTTTCCGGGCGGCTCGATCTCCGAGCCGTGGGCGCCGCGGCCCGACGAGCCGCCGCTGGAGCTGGACTACGCGGCGGGTGAGGCATGGGCCAGCGTCGACGGGACCGGGTCGCTGGAGGTCTCCGTGGACGGCAATCCGGCAGTCGCGATCGAGGTCACGGCCCCGGGCGCGTATCGCCTCGCAAGCCACGAGCGCCACGAGGAGCACCGGCTCAGGTTGGCGGCATCCCCGGGGCTCGCCGTCTACTGCGTCGGGTTCGCCGCCGGGGTGGCGGTCCCCTAGGCCCGGTTGGGCGACGCCGGGCGGCTCGCCGCCGGGCCCGTACCGCCGCCCCCAAATTGGGGTCTCCTTGGCGCGACCTCAGTGCCGGTGCGAGTGCCCGCCGTCCTCGGCGTGAACGTGTGGGTGCGAGTGGACGTAGTCGCCGTGGCTGTGCTCGTGCGAGTGCGTCTGGGGCGGCTCCTCGCTGTCGCTTGAGACACCCTCGCGCGTGTGCTCTGCCGCGCATTCGGCGCACAGTCCGATGATCGGGAAGTGGTCGAACCGCGCCTCGTATCCGAATCGCCTCCGGATCTGGCCGCGGATCGGGTCGAGCTCGCCGGGATCGAGGCTGTGGACGCGGCCGCAGCGCTCGCAGGCAAGGAACTCCCTCCCGCCGGCTCCGACCAGCATGTAGAGGCCTGGGCCGTGGCCGAGATGGACGTGCTTGACGACGCCGAGCCGCTCCAGCCGCTCCAGGTTTCGATACACGGAGGCCGGATCAGGCGTCGAGTCCCGTCCTGTGAGCGCATCGGCGATGAACTGCGCGGACGCGGGGCCGTCGGCGGCGAACAGCGCCTCCAGCACCAGCCGGCACGCGGTTGAGATCCTCTGTCCTCGCTCACGCAGGATCGTCAGGACCTCGTCGATCGTCTCGAACCCGAGCGGCTCGGCCTGGGGAGAGTCGGTCATCGTGAAGCCGCCGACTGAAGTCCGCGAAAGCGCCAGATCACGGCGACTCGGTCGGGGACATCGCCGCCGACCAGCGCTCCTCGATGCGACCGAAGCGCCAGATGGCCAGCGCAACCACCCAGGTGAGGACGAACGTCGCGACGATCGCGTAGCCGACGTAGTTCAGGTCGAGGTTGGAGACGAAGTCCCACGGCTGTCCGGTCAGGCTGAGCTTGTCCGAGAGCACCGACATCAGCTCGATCATCCCGATCACCAGCGCCACGACCACCGACAGCCAGGTGATCGTCATGTTGTAGAAGATCTTTCGGACCGGCTTCGCAAAGGCCCAGCCGTAGGCGAAGTTCATGAACGCGCCGTCCACGGTGTCGAGCAGGGACATCCCGGCGGCGAACAGGATCGGCAGGCAGAGGATCGCGTAGATCGGCAGCCCGCCGGCGGCGGCGGCGCCGGCGGTGGCGAGCAGGGCGATCTCGGTCGCAGTGTCGAAGCCGAGTCCGAACAGTAGGCCGACGGGGTACATCTGCCACGGCTTCTTGACGGCGTTCGTGGCCCGCCTGTAGAAGCGGTTCATGAACCCGCGATTGTTCAGCTCGTGCTCCAGCTCGGCCTCGCTGTAGTGGCCACTGCGCATCCGTCTGAAGATCTTCGTGATGTTGATCAGGACGAGCAGGTTGAGCACCCCGATGATCGTCAGGAAGGTCCCCGAGACGGTAGGGCCGATCAACCCGGTCGCCTGATGGAGCCAGGAGCTGTCGTCGCTGACCGCCCCGCTCAATCCGCGGATCCCAATCGTGAACGCCAGCGCGAGGACGAAGACGATCGTCGAATGGCCGAGGGAGAAGAAGAACCCGACGCTGACCGGTCGCTGTCCGTCGGTCATCAGCTTGCGGGTCGTGTTGTCGATCGCCCCGATGTGGTCGGCATCGAAGGCATGGCGAAGGCCGAGCGTGTACGCCGTGATCCCGACCCCGACCGTGAATAGACCGGCGGTCCCGAGGCTCAGGTGGCTGGGCACGACCAGGGCGAACAGGAGGAAGAAGCCGAGCAGGTGGAGCGCGAGGACCACCACCGCCATCCCGGCCACGGTCCTCCACTGCGAGGGGGTCAGGCCGCCCTTGATGCGGCGCCAGCGCGAAACGCGGCCCAACGGTACGGCGGTCGCCTCCATCCCGATCCTCCTGTCCCCCAGCGCGGCCCTTCGCCGAGCGCTCTGCGGACAAGCACCCTATCGCTATTGCGAACCGCTCGCAGATAGCCAGGCGGCCGGCGTCAGGGTTCGAGCAGGCCTCGGGCCGCCGCGGCGATCGAGCCGGCGTCGATGCCGGCCGCCGCGAGCTGTTCGTGAGGCTTGGCCGAGCCAGGCATCTCGCGCACGGCGAGATGCGTGGTCGGGAGCGACTCCCCCGCGCCGGCCAACGCCTCCAGGACGGCGCTTCCCAGTCCGCCCTCCGGCCAGTGGTCCTCGGCGATGACGAGCGCCTGGGTCTGCTGGGCGGCCGATGCGAGGCCGGCCGCGTCGATGGGCTTGAGGGAGTAGCAATCGATCACCCGCGCGGCGATGTCCTCGGCGGCCAGCAGATCGGCGGCCGCGATCGCCTCGTGCACCGTGATTCCGGTTCCCACCAGCGACACCTGGTCGTGGTCGGACGCTCGCACGACCCGGCTGCCCCCGATCTCGAAGCTCTCGGATGCCGGGTAGATCACCGGGGTCGCGGGTCGCAGGGTTCTCAGGTACCGGACCCCGTCGGCGTCGGCCAGCGCGGCGACGAGCTTGACCGTTTGATTGGCGTCGCTCGGGCTGATCACGGTGCTCCCGTGGACGGCGCGGAACATGGCGAGGTCCTCCAGCCCCATCTGCGAAGGCCCGTCCTCTCCGATCGAGACCCCCGCGTGAGAGCCGACCAGGCAGAGGTCTGCGCGGCTGACGGCGGCCATCCGGATGAAGTCGTAGGCCCTGGTCAGGAAAGCGGCGAAGCTGGAGGCGAACGGGACCCAGCCCCGCACCTGGAGCCCCACCGCCGCGGCGACCATCTGCTGCTCGGCGATGTACACCTCGAAGAAGCGCTCCGGATGAGCGTCGGCGAAGATCTCGGCAAAGGTGGAGTTCCCGACCTCGCCGTCGAGAGCCACGAGGTCGCCTCGCGCCTCGCCCAGCGCCGCCAGCGCCTCGCCATACGCCTTGCGGGTGGCGACCTCCTCGCCTTCCTCATACGCCGGCGGCTTGAGCGCCTTGACCTCGAACCGATGCGGCGCGCCGCCGGCGGGCTTGGCCACATCGATCCGAAGGTCGCTGACCCCGCCCAGCTCCGCGATCGCGGCGTCGGGATCGTCGATGGGCTTGCCGTGCTTTCCATCCTGGTCCTCCACTGCGCTGACACCCCTGCCCTTGACGGTCCGGGCGACGATCACCGTGGGGCGATCGCTGGTCTCGACCGCCTCCGCGTAGGCTCGGTCGATCGCGTCGAGGTCGTGGCCATCAATCGCGATCGCGCGCCACCCGAAGGCCTCCGCGGGCTCCACGAACCGCTCGAGGTCCCAGCCGTGCATCGTCTCGCCACGCTGGCCGAGCCGGTTGACGTCGACGATCGCCGTGAGGTTGTCGAGTCCCTCGTGGGCGGCGTGCTCGAACGCCTCCCACATCGACCCCTCGGCCATCTCGCTGTCGCCGCACAGGACCCAGACCCGGTAGGGAAGCCGGTCGAGCCGCTTTCCGGCCAGGGCCACACCGACCCCGGTGGGCAGCCCCTGTCCGAGCGATCCACTGGCGACGTCGACCCAGGGCAAGACCGGCGTGGGGTGTCCCTCCAGCCGGCTGCCAAGGCGCCGATAGCCGAGCAGCTCCTCCTCCGAGACGGCGCCCACCGCCCTGTAGATCGAATAGAGAAGGGGCGATGCATGGCCCTTGGAGAAGATCAGGTGATCGTTGCTCGCATCCTCGGGCGAGCTGAAGTCGTAATGGAGGTATCCGCCCACGAGCACCGCCATGAGGTCGGCAGCGGACAGCGACGACGTCGGATGTCCGGATCCCGCAGCGCTCGAGGCGCGCACCGAATCAACCCGGAGCTGCCGGGCGAGCCCCGACCAGGCGCTCGGATCGTGCGCATCGCCTCGCTGTTGCGTCTGGGTCGCGCCGTCCTCGTGGGTCGCGCTCATCACTCGTCGATCATCCTCGCTTTCACCAGCCGAGCCTATAACGCCGTTCGCCTTCGGCCATCCGCCGTCAACTCGCGGGCCCGTTCGAATCAGACCTGCCACCGCCCCTCCTTGAAACCCCCAGACTCGAGTGGTAGCGTCGGGGCGTGTAGGGACGAGAGGAGGTCGACACCGTGTGCTTGGCAATCCCGGGCCAGATCCTCGAGATCACGGACGAGACGAACCGTCTTGCGCGGGTTGACGTCGCCGGGGTCAGGCGGAACGTCAACATCGGCCTTCTCGATGCAGACGGGGACGGCGCCATGCCGGGCGAATGGGTGCTGATCCACGTCGGCTTCGCGATCTCGAAGGTTGATGAGGCCGAGGCGATCGCGACCCGCAAGCTGCTCGAGGGCATGGGCGCCGACTACGAGCAGGAGCTCGAGGAGCTGAAGGCGAGCGTGATCGAATGAACGTGCCGACCCTGTTCGCCTGGGCGGGCAGCAAGCCGGGGCGGATGTAGTGACCTCACCGCGGCCAGAGCTCTGGGCTCATTCCGAGTGTGATCCGGAGCTTGGCTGCATCACCTGCGGCGACGTTGCCGTCGAGATGCGCGTCTCGCAGGTGGACTCTGATCGAGGCCTGGCGCTCTGCGCCGACGAAGCCGGGCGTCGCCAGACGGTCGAGGTCGCCCTCGTTCAACCGGTCACCGTGGGCGAGGGACTTCTGGTCCACGCGGGGACCGCGATCGCCAAGCTCGAGCGCGAGGAGCTTCCGGCATGAGGTTCGTCGACGAGTTCCGCGACGCCGAGCTCGGCCGGGCCCTGGCGGGGGAGATCCTCGCCCTCGTCCCGCCGGACAGCCACTACAAGCTGATGGAGGTCTGCGGCGGGCACACCCACTCGATCTACAAGTACGGGATCGACGACCTGCTCCCCGAGAACGTCGAGCTCGTTCACGGGCCCGGGTGCCCGGTCTGCGTGATCCCGATGGGCCGGGTCGACGACGGAATGGCGATCGCCGAGCGCGACGGCGTGATCTTCACCTGCTTCGGGGACATGATGCGGGTGCCGGGATCCGAGCGGACGTTTCTCGAGGCGAAGGCCCAAGGGGCCGACATCCGGATGGTCTACTCGCCGCTCGACGCACTGCGGATCGCCAAGGCCACCCCCGACCGCCAGGTCGTGTTCTTCGCGATCGGCTTCGAGACCACCGCGCCGTCGACGGCCTTGACGATCAAGCGGGCCAAGGCCGAGGGCGTTCAGAACTTCTCCTGCATGTGCAACCACGTGACGATCATCCCGCCGCTTCGGGCCCTGCTGGAGTCGCCGGACCTGCGGCTCGACGGCTTCATCGGGCCGGGCCATGTGTCGACGATCGTCGGCGCCCGCCCGTTCGAGTTCATTCCCGCCGACTACGGCAAGCCCCTGGTCACTTCCGGGTTTGAACCCCTGGACGTCCTGCAGGGGATCCAGATGATCCTCAAGCAGATCGCCGACGGGCGGTGCGAGGTCGAGAACCAGTACAAGCGCGTGGTCCCCTACGAGGGCAATCAGGCCGCCCTGGCGGTGATGGCCGAGGTGTTCGAGCTCCGTCCACACTTCGAGTGGCGCGGCCTCGGCTTCATCTCGCAGAGCGCCCTGAAGCTGACCGACGAGTACGCGGACCTCGACGCGGAGCTTCGCTACGAGGTGCCCGGGGTGCGGGTCGCCGACCCGAAGGCGTGCCAATGCGGCGAGGTCCTGAAGGGCGTGATCAAGCCCTGGGAGTGCAAGGTCTTCGGCACCGCATGCACCCCCGAGCACGCGATCGGGACCTGCATGGTCTCGCCGGAGGGGGCCTGTGCCGCGTACTACAACTACGGGCGTTTCGCCCGCGAGAAGGAGCTGGTGTGAGGCGTGGCCGACGCAACTGTCAGCGGCCGCCGCACCGACGCCGATCGCGAGGAGCGCATCCTCGGAATCATCGAGACGACGCGCGCCAAGCGGCCGAAGTTCAAGGATCAGCAGCTGACGATGGCGCACGGCGCGGGAGGAAAGGCGACCCAGACGCTGATCGAGGGCCTCCTCGTCCCGGCCTTCGACTCCGGCGCGCTGGCCGAGCTTGGCGACGCGGGGAAGGTCTCCATCGACGGGCTCGGACTGGCGCTGACCACCGACAGCTTCGTTGTCAAGCCGATCCGCTTCCCCGGCGGCTCGATCGGAGAGCTGGCCGTGAACGGGACCGTCAACGACCTCGCGGTCGCCGGCGCCCGTCCGCAGGCGCTCACCGTCTCACTGGTGCTCGAGGAGGGCCTGGCCGCCGATGACCTCCGCGCCGAGGTGGCGGCGATGGCGGAGGCCGCCCGCGCGGCAGAGGTGGAGATCGTGACCGGCGACACCAAGGTAGTCGAGCGCGGGTACTGCGATTCGATGTACGTCTGCACCACCGGGCTTGGCCGAATCGATCCGCGAGCCGCGATCAGCCCGACGGCCATCCGCCCTGGCGACCGGGTGCTCGTCTCGGGCACGATCGGCGAGCACGGCACCGCGATCATGCTGGCCCGCGGCGAGCTCGGGCTGGACGCCGAGATCGAATCCGACACCCGCCCGCTGTGGCCCGCCGTGGACGCGCTGCTCGAAGCGGCGGGTCCGGACCTTCGCTGCATGCGCGACGCGACCCGGGGCGGGGTCGCATCCGCCCTCAACGAGCTCGCCCGAGCCTCCCAGGTCTCGATCCAGGTCTCAGAGGCCGACGTCCCGGTCCTCCCGGAGGTCGCGGGTGCGGCAGAGCTCCTGGGCATCGACCCGATGTACGTCGCCAACGAAGGGGTGCTCGTCGCCTTCGTGGCGCCCGAGTCGGCGGACGCGGCGCTCGAGGCCCTCCGCTCAACCGCCGGGTTCGAAGATGCCGTGGCGATCGGCGAGGTGAAGACCGAGCCGCCGGGGATGGTCCTGGTCGACACCGCGTTCGGCGGCCGGCGCGTGATGGACCTGCTGGCGGGCGATCCGCTGCCGAGGATCTGCTGAGCATGGAGCTCGAGAGCCTGAGATCGCCCTTACCGAGAGACCGCAAGCTGGATTCGTTTGTTTTCCCCCACACCGAGGAGAGGTGACATGGCCGAGTTGAGCACCGAATTCGTTCCTGATCAGGCGAAGACCGAAGGGGTCACGGCGCACATCATCTGGATGACGACGGGGCTCGGCTGCGACGGAGACTCGGTGGCGATGACGTCGGCGACCAACCCGAGCCTCGAGGACATCATCACCCAGGCGATCCCGGGAATGCCGAAGGTCGTGGTTCACACGCCCGTGCTGGCCTACGAGAACGGCGCGGAGTTCATGCAGGCGTGGTGGGACGCCGAGGCGGGCAAGCTCGATCCCTTCGTGCTGATCATCGAGGGCTCGATCCCGAACGAGAACCTGAGCGGCGAGGGCCACTGGGCGGCGATGGGCGTGGACCCCACGACCGGCCAGCCGATCACGACCAGTGAGTGGCTCGACCGCCTGGCGCCGAAGGCGGCCGCCGTGGTCGCCCTCGGCACATGCGCGACCTACGGCGGCATCCCGGCGATGAAGAACAACCCGACCGGAGCGATGGGCGTCGCCGACCACCTGGGCTGGAACTGGAAGTCGAGCGCCGGCCTGCCGGTGGTCAACATCCCCGGCTGCCCCGCCCAGCCCGACAACACCACCGAGACGCTGCTCTACCTGGCGATGCACCTGGCCGGGCGGGCGCCGGTGCCGGACCTCGACGAAGCGCTTCGCCCGAGGTGGTTGTTCGGGCGAACCGTGCGCGAGGGGTGCAACCGCGCCGGCTACACCGAGCAGGGCAACTTCGCGACCGAGTACGGCGACGACCCTCGGTGCCTCGTCAAGCTCGGCTGCAAGGGGCCGGTGGTGAAGTGCAACGTCCCGGTTCGCGGCTGGGTCGACGGCTACGGCGGCTGCCCGAATGTGGGCGGGATCTGCATGGCATGCACGATGCCCGGCTTCCCCGACAAGTACATGCCGTTCATGGACGAGGATCCGTACGGACGGGTGGCGGCCAACGTGGCGCGATTCACGTACGGACCGATCCTGAAGTACTTCCGCAACCGCAACATCAAGAACAAGTACGACAAGGAGCCCGAGTGGCGTAAGCCCGGCAACCAGCTGCTGACGGGGTACAAGCCGAGGAACTATGCAGGTAGCTGACCCACGGCCCAGATCCCTTAGCGACAGGAGGAGATGACATGGCGACCACAGAGACCCCGCGCGGCGACCAGAAGGTCATGGTCAAGGAGATGTCGTGGGACCCCATCACCCGGATCGTCGGCAGCCTCGGCATCCACACGGAGATCGACTTCACGAACCAGCAGGTCCTGAAGTGCTACAGCACCTCGATGATCTTCCGCGGGTTCGACATCTTCATGAAGGGAATCGACCCCCGCGACGCGCACTTCATCACCAGCCGGATCTGCGGCATCTGTGGTGACAACCACTGCACCTGCTCCTGCCTGAACCAGAACATGGCCTATGGGGTGAAGCCGCCGCCGCTCGGCGATCTCGCCTTCAACCTCGCGGAGACCGCCGACTACATGTTCGACCATGCGATCTTCAACGACTGCATGGCGAACGTGGACTTCTGCGAGCAGATGGTCAAGGAGACGAACCCGTCCGTGCTGGCCAAGGCGGAGCAGGAGATGGCGCCCCACTCCGACATCCACGGCTACCGGACGATCGCCGACATCATGCGCGCGCTGAACCCGTTCACCGGCGACTTCTATCTGGAGACCCTCCAGGTGGCGCGCTACACGCGCGAGATGTACTGCCTGTTCGGCGGACGACACACCCACCCCTCGACGATCATGCCGGGCGGGTGCAGCGCCCACATCACCCACCAGACGCTGACCGACTACTACGTGCGCTTGATGCGCTACTTCGAGTATGTGAAGCGCACCGTCCCGATGCACGACGACCTCTACGACTTCTTCCTGAGGGCGTTGCCGGGATACGACATGGTGGGGTACCGGGATACGAACCTGGTCAACTGGGGCTCGTTCGACGACCCCGACTACGTCGACTACGACTACCGGAACATGACCGAGTGGGGTCGAAAGCGCTACATCACGCCCGGCGTGGTGATCAACGGCGAGCTGATCTCGACCGACCTGGTGGAGATCAACCTGATGATCAGGATCCTGCTCGGGAGCTCGTACTTCGATGACTGGACGGAGACCGAGCAGCCGTTCGTGACCAAGGACCCGCTGGGGAACCCGGTCGACGCGCACCACCCCTGGAACAAGGTGACGATCCCGCGTCCGCAGAAGCGCGATTTCGCGGACAAGTACAGCTGGGTCGTTTCGCCGAGGATCTATGACGCCCGTACCGACACCCACGTCTGCTGCGACACCGGGGGCGGCCCGTTCGCCCGCCAGTGGTGCACGGCGAAGGCCGGGCTGGTCGACTTCGGGTACGCGAAGGCGACCGGGGAGAGCATCCAGATGGTCCTGCCGAGGACCGGCGGCACCCCGGAGATGGAGCTCGAGTGGAAGATCCCCGAGAAGTCAAACGCGATCGAGCGCGACCGAGCGCGGACATACCACCAGGCGTACTCGGCCCTGATCGGCCTGCACTGCCTGGAGCGCGCCTTCACCGAGGTGCGAGCCGGAAGGACCAAGAGCTGGAACAACTTCCGGGTCCCGCAGGAGGCGGTCAGCGTCGGCTTCCACGAGGCGGCGCGCGGCGTGCTCTCCCACCACATGGTGATCCGGGACGGGAAGATCGCGAACTACCAGCCCTACCCGCCGACCCCGTGGAACGCGAGCGTGCGGGACATGTACGGAACCCCGGGCCCATACGAGGACGCGGTGCAGAACACGCCGATCTTCGAGGAGAACGGGCCCGACAATTTCAAGGGCGTGGACATCATGCGGGCGGTGCGGAGCTTCGATCCGTGCCTGCCGTGCGGCGTCCACATGTACAGCGGCGGCGGCGAGGTGCGAAAGGTGGTGCACACGCCCACCGGCATGTGCTGAGGACCCGGGCTAGCGACATGGCGGCGGAGGACGCCACACCAAACGGAGCGGCGGGCCCGGCGGGCCCGCCGCCCGGTGATCCAGCGTCGGGCAACGGGGCGGCGGCCGAGGCCCTGATCGCACGAGTCTCAGAGCTGACCGCTCGGATCGGCGAGCTCGGTGATCCGGCCGCGCGGGCCGGAGCCGAGGAGCTCGTCAGCGCCGTGATCGAGCTCTACGGCGAGGGGTTGGCGCGCATCTTCGAGGCCATCGACGCGTCGGGCGAGGCAGGGGCGGCGCTTCGATCCCGGCTCGCCGACGACGGGGTTGTCGCCAGCCTGATGCTGATCCACGACCTCTATCCCGTGAGCCTCTCCGAGCGGGTGGTCGAGGCACTCGACAGCGTCCGCCCCTACATGGAGTCCCACGGCGGCAACGTCGACCTGCTCGGGATCGAGGACGGGGTGGCGCGCATCCGCCTCGAGGGAAGCTGCGAGGGCTGCCCTGCCTCGGCGTCCACGCTCGAGCTCGCCATCAAGCAGGCGCTTGACGAGGCGGCTCCAGACCTCGAGGGCCTGCTCGTGGAGGGCGCGCTCGAATCCGGCTCGCCGATCGGCGACGGGGCGATGGAGCTGCCGATGGTTCAGGTGGCTCCCGGCCAGGCCGAGGCGGAGCCATCCTGGTTCGACCTGGGCGGGCTCGACGGGCTCGCCGAGGGTGAGGTGACCCGATCGGAGATCGCCGGCATCGGCCTGATCGTGGCCCGCGTCGAGGGCAGCCTGCTCGCCTACCGCGACGCCTGCCCAGGGTGCGCCGACCCGCTCGCCGACGGCGAGTTGAGCGAGGGCGTGCTGTCTTGTCCGTCCTGCGCGCGCCGCTACTACCTGCCCCGCGCCGGGCGCTCGCTCGACGAGGATCGCCTTCAGCTCGAGCCGGTGCCGCTGCTCGCCGGCGGGGCCGGCGTCAGAGTGGCCCTGGCGGCATGAGCGACTCAGTGGAGCGGCGCCTCGCCGCCCGGCGGCGTGCCGAGCTGGTCTCGAGCCTGCGAGGGCTCGGAGGTCCCACCGACCCGGCGAACGGCCCCCAGGCCCCGGAGACCAACGGCTCGGTCGCCGGCGAGGAGAGCTGCGATCTGTGCGGCAACAGGATCGACGCCGACCATCGCCACGTCCTCCATCTGACCGAGCGCCGGATCCTCTGCGTGTGCGAGAGCTGCATGGCGCTCCGCTCCGGTGACCCCGAGCTTCGCCCGACGGGCACACGGGTCCTGTGGCTCGACGACCTGGAGCTCTCAGACGAGCTGTGGGCGCGGTTCGCGATCCCGATCGGCCTCGCCTTCTTCTTGCGCGACAGCGCGGCGGGCGGCGTCGTCGCCCTCTATCCGAGCCCCGCCGGGGCGACCGAGTCCGAACTGGATCTGGACGCGTGGAAGGAGCTCGTGACCGCCAACCCGGAGCTGATGACCCTCGAGGCCGATGCCGAGGCGCTGATCGTCAACCGGATGTCGGACCCACCGAGGCACGCGGTCGCGCCGATCGACGAGTGCTACCGGCTGGTCGGGATGATCAAGGTGAGCTGGGAGGGGATCTCGGGGGGCGAAGGGCCGCAGGAGGCGATCGACGCCTTCTTTGGCCAGCTCGAGGCCAGGGGCGCAGCCGCTTGACGCTGGAGGGCGAGAGCGCCGCGGTCCCCTCCACGGATGAGGCGGGCGAGGAGCCGACCGACCGCTCGCTGCCCGAGTTCGAGGTGGTGGGCGTCGAGGCGGTCGAGCGGGCGGCTGCTCCGACGCTTCGGTTCGAGGTTCGCGCCACCGACCGATCGGGGCTGCCCGTGTACATGATCGCCCTCTCCGTCCTGATCACGATCGAGCCCGCGAAGCGCTCATACGACGGACCGACCCGCGAGCGGCTGGTCGAGCTGTTCGGCGAGCCCGAGCGCTGGGCCACCACGACGACGAGCTTTCGCTGGACCCAGACCGACGTATTCGTGCCGAGCTTCGCCGAGACAACGAACTTCGCGATTCCGGTGGCATGCACCTACGACCTCGAGGTCGCGGCGAGCAAGTATTTCCACGGCCTGGACGGCGGCGAGGCGCCGCTTCGCTTTCACTTCAGCGGGACGGTGTTCTACGAGGCCGCGGACACCTCGATGCAGCAGCTGCGGATCCCGTGGGACCGCTCGGTGCGCTATTCGATGCCGGTCGCGGCCTGGGACGAGATGATCGCGGCCCACTATCCGTATCGCGCCTGGATCCCGGTTCACACAGAGACCCTCGCGAGGCTGGCTCGACGAAAGGCGGCCCTCGGCCTGCCCACCTTCGACGCCACCGCCGCCAAGCTGCTGGACGAGGAGGGCGACTAGCTTGGAGAAATCACTCTCCGAGCTCGTCTCCACGCTCCTGTTCGAAGGGTACGCGCTCTATCCCTACACGCCGGGAGCCACCAAGAACGCCACCCCCACCCCGTTCGGGATCGTGTATCCGCCGGCCTACGCGAAAGGCAACCCGAGCACCTTCGACCACCTGCGGATCGAGTGCGTCCTGGAGGGGGCGCCGGACGCGCGGGTCAGCGCCACCGCACTCTTCCTCCAGGCGGCGGGCGAGCGCCACCAGGGGATCGAGCGACGGCTCGAGATCCCCGCCACCCCGCTCGCCGAGCTGATCGACCAGGGCACGGGCCAGGAGTTCGGATTCGAGGGAGACCCCGCCCTCGAGGGCCGGGCTCGCCTCCGGGCCGAGGACTCTGGCGAGCCCGGGCTTGCACGAGTTGCGATGTGCGTCCACAACACGACGGAGCTGAGGCAGGACCCGCGGGGCATGGAGCGCTCAGAGGCGCTCCGGGCCAGCCTGCTCTCCACCCACGTCGTGCTCGAGGCCGAGGGCGGGCGGTTCGTCTCACCCCTCGAGCGCCAGGGGCCGCCTGGGGGAGATCGTGAATGGATGCCGCAACGTGAACACCTTCCCCGTCCTCGCATCCGATCGCGACGACGCGGTCCTCGGCGCCTCGATCGTCCTTCCGGATCATCCGCGGATGGCCCCGGAGAGCCTCGGAAACCTGTTCGACAACACCGAGATCGAGGAGGCCCTCCTGTTGCACGTCAAGGCGCTGAGCGACGGCGAGCGCCGCGAGATCGCCGATCAGGACCCGGCGGTGCGGGAGATGATCGAGGCGGCAGATGCGGCTGGCCCCGAGGAGATCGTGGCGCTCCACGGTCGACTCGAGCTTCGCGACCCCGAGCCCGGACACCCCAACCCGGGCGAGCGCGAGGCGATGATCGACGGGGTCAAGTTCGAGAAAGGCGGAAAGGTCGTCCTTCGGCCGGACGTCGAGCGCGACGTGTACGACCGGATGCTCGACGGGCGGACCGCGACGGTGGAGAGGATCTACGTCGACTACGACGGCGAGACGCACCTCGGCGTCACGGTCGACGACGACCCCGCTCAGGAGCTCTTTCGCGAGACCGGTCGCTACCTGTTCTTCAAGCCGCACGAGGTCGAGCGCGGGGCCTGATGGATCAGCGCCCCAAGCAGATCCTGGTCGCGGGCATCGGAAACGCCTGGATGAAGGACGACGCCTTCGGCGGCATGGTCGCCGCGCGCCTCGCCGACCGCGAGCTGCCCGACGGCGTCACCGTGCTCGACTTCGGAACCGGCGGACTTGACCTGGCATACGAGGTGATGCGGGGGTACGACGCCCTGATCCTCGTCGACATCAGCCGCCAGGGCGGCGAGCCGGGGACCCTCTACGTGATGGAGCCGGATCCCGAGGACACGAAGCCGATCGAGGACGGTCAGGTCGTCAACCCGCACGGTATGGACCCGCAGACGGTGCTTCGGTTCATCAAGACGGTCGGGGGCTGGCCCGGCAAGGTCACGGTGATCGCGTGCGAGCCCGCCGAGACGGAGGAGATGGGCCTGGGCCTGTCGCCGAAGGTCGCCGACGCCGTCGAGGGAGCGGTGGCGCTGGTCATCGAGACCGCCACGGAGCTCGGCACAGACGCCGCCTATGAGGAGGCCTGACGGGTGCACGAGCTCTCGCTGTCGAGCGCGATCGTGGAGACCGTCGAGCGCCACGCCGACGGACGGCGGGTCACGGTCGTCTCGATGCGGATCGGCGCCCTGCGACAGGTGGTTCCGGACTCACTCGCCTTCTACTTCGAGATCGTCGCGCGCGGGACGGTCTGCGAGGGGGCCCGTCTGGACCACGACGCGGTCGCCGCGCTCCTTCGCTGTCCCGACTGCTATCGCGAATGGGACCCGGCGCCCTCTCCGGTAGCGAGCCACGGCGGCTCATTGGACGCGATCCCCGCTCTGCCGAGCTTTCGGTGTCCCGAATGCGGCAACGGCGGCGCCGAGGTGCTGAGCGGAGGAGAATTCGAGGTCGAGTCGATCGACGTGGAGACGAGCGAGACGAAGGAGGAGCGATGCACCGCACCAAGGTGAAGGTGGCCGAGGACGCCCTCGACGCCAACGAGACGATCGCCCGTGCCAATCGCGACGACTTCGACCGGGCGTCGGTCACCGTCGTCAACCTGATGAGCGCCCCCGGCGCCGGCAAGACGTCGCTCCTCGAGCGGAGCCTCGCCGACCTCGACGGGATCCGGGCCGGGGTGCTCGAGGGAGACGTCCAGGGAAGCATGGACGCGGACCGGATCGCGGGCCTCCACGTCCCGGTGATCCAACTCAACACGGACCCCGGCTTCGGGGGCGAATGCCACCTGGACGCCAACATGGTGCGCTCGGCGATCCCGTCGCTGCCGCTCGACGAGATCGACCTGCTGGTGATCGAGAACGTGGGCAACCTCGTCTGCCCGGCGGAGTTCAAGGTCGGCGAGGACGCGCGGGTGATGGTCGCCTCGGTCGCCGAGGGCGAGGACAAGCCGCTCAAGTACCCGCTGATGTTTCGCACCTGCGAGCTGGTGCTGATCAACAAGATCGACCTCCTCCCCCACCTCGACTTCGACCTCGACCGGTTCCTCCACAACCTCGATGCGGTGAATCCCGACGTCGATCGCCTTCAGGTGAGCGCTCGGACCGGCGAGGGAGTCGACGAGTGGCGCGCCTGGCTCGAGCGGGTCCCGGACCGGACGCGTGCCCCCGCCTAGCGGGCCCCATACGCCGGGGTTCGGGCGGACGGCGAGGTGATCGCCGACGTCGCGTCGCGGCGTATCGATGAGCTGCTAGCCGCGCGCACCGAGGCGAACCGCGAGTTCTTCGAGGCCGAGGCCGAGCGGCTGGCACGCTGCTGCCATCGGATGGCCGAGCGCTTCGCGAGGGGCGGCCGGCTGGTGGCGCTCGGGGGATCGCCCGCGGCGCGCTCGGACGCACGTCACGTGGCGGTCGAGTTCGTCCATCCGGTGATCGTCGGCAAGCGCGCCCTGCCGGCGATCGGCCTGGCGCCGGAGGGCGGGCCGCTCGACCTCCAGGTCGGCCTGGTGGCCGAGCCCGACGACATCGCGATCGCCTTCGGGCTCGAGGAGGAGGGGTCCGGTCAGGTCGCCGGGGCGCTGGCGCTCGCGCGCCAGCGCGGCTGCATGACGATCGCCTTCGCCGACCGCGAGGCCGAGTGGGTGTTCTGCGCCCCTCCCGCGGACCCGTTCGTCCGCCAGGAGCTGGTCGAGACGCTGTACCACGTGCTGTGGGAGCTCGTTCACGTCTTCTTCGACCATCGCGGCCTGCTCGAGGGTCGCACCGATGCTCCCGTCCACGATGCCGGCGCGTCCGGGTTCCTGTATCCGTTCCTCACCGAGGGCGAGCGCGACCTCGAGGCTGTGGTCGAGGACGTGCGCGGCTCGATCCTTCTCAAGGCCGAGGAGGTCGGTGCTCTTCGGCGAGCAGACCCTGGGCGACAACCGCGAGGTCCTGCTGGACGCCGCCGCCGAGCTTCGGACCCGCTTCGAGAGGGGAGGCAAGCTGCTCGCGTTCGGAAACGGCGGCTCGGCCACGGACGCGATGGACGCTGTGGCGGACTTTCGATCCGCGCCACAGGACTGGCCCGCGCGTCGGGCGATCGACCTGACCGAGGACGCGTCGATCCTGACCGCGATCGCCAACGACATCGGCGTCGAGGAGATCTTCCAGCGCCAGGTGATCGCCTACGGACGCGACGCGGACGCGGCGATCGCGCTGTCGACGAGCGGTGACTCCCTGGACGTCATCGAGGCCCTCGCCGAGGCCCGGCGGCGCGACCTCGCGACGATCGCCCTGGTCGGATACGACGGGGGCCGGATCGCGGCCGAGGCCCTCGCGGACCACGTGGTGATCACCCGCTCCCAGCACATCCCTCGCATCCAGGAGGCCCAGGCGAGCGCCTACCACGTGCTGCGCGAGCTGGTCGAGCTGGCAGAGCCCACCCTGGGATGAGCTCCCCAGCCGGAACGGCATCCCCGGCGAGCCGGCGGCGGGTTCGCGCTCGGGTGACGGGGACGGTGCAGGGAGTCGGGTTTCGCCCCTACGTGTTCCGGCTCGCGACCGAGCTCGAGCTCGGCGGCTACGTCCTCAATGACGAGCGCGGGGTCCTGCTCGAGGTCGAAGGGGCGCCCGAGCAGGTCGCCCGGTTCCTGGCTCGCCTCCCCGAGGACGCCCCGCCGCTCGCCGCGGTCGAGGCCGTCTCGGCGGAGGACTCGCAGGCCACGGGTGAGCGCGGGTTCCAGATCGTCGAGTCCGGACGCTCCGGAGAGCCCGCAGGCGCTCGTCTCGCCCGACACCGCGACCTGTCGCCGACTGCCTCGCGGAGCTGTTCGATCCCGCCGACCGTCGCCACCGCTATCCGTTCATCAACTGCACGAACTGCGGCCCTCGATTCACGATCGTGCGCGGGGTCCCGTATGACCGGCCATCCACCACGATGGTCGCCTTCGAGATGTGCCCCTCGTGCCGTAGCCGAGTACGAGGATCCGACCAGACCGCCGCTTCCACGCCCAGCCGAACGCATGCCCGGACTGTGGCCCGCGGGCCAGCCTGATCGACGGCGACGGGCACCAAGCTGCTCGTAGGGGATCCGATCGACGCCGCGGCGAAGCGGCTCGGCGGCCGGAGCGATCGTCGCGATCAAGGGCCTGGGCGGCTACCACCTCGCCTGCCGAGCCGACGACGAAACCGCCGTCGCCGCGCTTCGCTCCCGAAAGCACCGCGAGGACAAGCCGTTCGCGCTGATGGCGCCCGACCTGGACGCCGCCGCTCGGCTGGTCGAGCTGACCGAGGCCGAGGCCGAGCTTCTGGCTCGGCACCGAGAGGCCGATCGTGATCGCGCGACGTCGCGCGGGGGCCGAGGTCGCGGCCGAGGTCGCGCCGCACTCGCGCGACCTCGGCGTGATGCTCCCCTACACGCCGCTTCACCACCTGCTGGCCGCGGACTTCGGCGCGGCACTCGTGATGACCTCGGGGAACGTCTCCGACGAGCCGATCGCCTACCGCGACGACGATGCCCTGCGGCGATTGGCCGGCGTCGCGGACCTGTACCTCGTCCACGACCGCGCGATCCACATGCGCACCGACGACTCGGTGCTTCGATCGATCGATCCGGCGCTCGGTCGCCGAGCCGATGCTGATGCGCCGATCGCGGGGCTACGTGCCGCGAAGCGTGGACCTCCCGGTCGAGGCCGAAGCCGACCTGCTCGGCTGCGGCGCCGAGCTCAAGAGCACCTTCTGCGTCGCGAAGGGTCGCCGCGCCTGGGTGGGGCATCACATCGGGGACCTGAAGAACTACGAGACGCTGACCTCGTTCACCGAGGGAGTCGAGCACTTCGAGCGCCTGTTCGCCGTCGGGCCCGAGGTCGTGGCGCACGACCTCCACCCCGACTACCTCTCGACCCGCTACGCCTTGGAGCGCCAGGGAGTACGAGACGGTCGGTGTCCAGCACCATCACGCGCACCTCGCGGCGGTCCTCGCCGAGCACGGGATGGATCAGCCGGCGGTCGGCGCGATCTACGACGGAACCGGCTACGGGCCCGACGGCACCGTCTGGGGCGGCGAGCTCCTGGTCGGCGGTCTCGCCGAGTTGCGAGCGTGCCGGGATGCTCTTCCCGGTCCGGCTTCCCGGCGGGGAGGCCGCGATCCGCGAGCCATGGCGGATGGCCTGCGCATGGCTCGCCGTCGCGACCGGCGAGGCGTCGCCGCCGATCCCGAGCGTCGATCGCCGCCGCGGTCGATGAGCGGAGCTGGCTGAGGCGGTCTGCGAGCTGGCGGCCACCGGCCTCAACTCACCTCCGACCACCAGCATGGGTCGGCTGTTCGACGCCGTGGCGGCGCTCTGCGGGATCCGCGCCGAGAGTCAACTACGAGGGGCAGGCCGCGGTCGAGCTGGAGGGGATCTCGGATCCCGCCGAGCGGGACGCCTACCCGCTGCCGCTGATCGACGGCGGCGAGAGCCGCGGTTCGACGGGCCCGTTGATCCTCGACGCCCGCGAGACGGTGCGGGCGATCGCGTCGCGACCTCGCGCGATGGCGAGCCGGCAGAGCGGATCGGGGGCAGGTTCCACGAGTCGCTCGCTCGCGCAACCGCCGCGGCAAGCGAACGCCTCGCGGAGCGCGCACGGCACGCGACCTCGTCGCCCTGTCGGGGGGCGTGTTCGCGAACCGGCTGCTGATCGAGCGAGCGGGCGCCCTCCTTCGGGAGGCCGGCCTCGAGGTCCTGCTGGCAGCGGAGCTGCCGCCCAACGACGGAGCGATCTCCTACGGGCAGGTGGCCGTGGCCGCCGCGCGGCTTCGGGACGAACGCGTCGGGCCGCCGGTGCCTAGATCAGGCCCTCCTCGGGCGACAGCACCCACAGCTTCTCGGCATAGGTGACGACGGTTTCGGCGTCGAGCTCGCCGACGCGTCGGTGCCCGGCGCTCGTCCAGCAGGGCTGCGAGCTCTGCCCAGGCCCGGGCAACCGGGATCACCCGATTCATCGGCCCCCAGGTGCCAACCTCCTTGAGCTCGGCCGCCCGGCCGTGGGCATCCTCGGCGGTCAGCTCGCCGAACGGCCGATAGCGACCGCCCAGATGCACCTTGCCCGCGAGCGCCTGCTCGAGACGGGCGGGGGGCGGTTGCTCGTCGCTCACGAGCTCGAATGATCGCCGATCAGCCGCGAGCCGCGAGCTCGGTCCTGATCTCCTTCGGGAGCATGAAGCGGACGTCCTCGTCGACCGTCCGCAGCTCGGAGATGTCGTCGGCGCCGCGCTCGCGGAAGAACGCGACGAGCTGCTCGACCAGCTCCTCCGGCGCGCTGGCCCCCGAGGTGATGCCCACCGTCTCGACGCCCTCGAGCCATTCCTCGCGGACCTGGAGGGAGTTGTCGATCAGGTACGAGGCCGCGCCGTGCTCGCGGGCGACCTCGACGAGCCGGTTCGAGTTCGATGAGTTGGTGGAGCCGATCACGAGCACCAGGTCGCATTCGCGGGCGAGCTGCTTGACGGCGATCTGGCGGTTGGTGGTCGCGTAACAGATGTCGTCGGACTTCGGGCCGACGATGTTCGGGAACTGCTCGCGGAGGCGGGCGATGATCTCGGTCGTCTCGTCGACGGAAAGGGTCGTCTGCGTGATGTAGGCGACCCGATCGGGGTCGTCGACCTCGAGGGCGTCCACGTCGTCGGCCGTCTGCACCAGGACGATGCTCGCCGGCGCCTCGCCGGTGGTCCCCTCGACCTCCTCGTGGCCCTCGTGGCCGATCAGGATGATCGTGTAGCCCTGCTCGGCGAACTTCCGCGCCTCGACGTGGACCTTGGTCACGAGGGGACACGTCGCGTCGATCGTCCGCAGCCGGCGGATGCCGCGCGTTCTCGTGCACGCTCGGGGCCACGCCGTGGGCGGAGAAGACGACGAGCGCGCCCTCGGGCACCTCGGTCTCCTGCTCGACGAAGATCGCCCCCCGCTCGGCGAGCTGCTCGACCACGTGCTTGTTGTGGACGATCTCCTTGCGGACGTAGACCGGCGGCCCGTAGAGGTCGAGCGCCTCCTCGACCGCCTGCACGGCGCGGTCGACGCCGGCGCAATAGCCGCGCGGGGCGGCGAGCAGGACGCGCTTTGGAGCGCTCCCCGACGGCGGCCTCGGTGCTCGAAGACATCGCCGCAAAGGGTAGCTGCGCGGCCGGTTTGCGGCGCGCGCTCAGCGGACCGCGGGCAGCGCGGCGAGCGCGGGGGCGCCCACCGCGCCGAGGCTGGAGGCGCAGACGTGGCGGAGGTCGTCGCCTCGCGTATGCCACCACCCGCCCGGGCCGGCCCGGGACCGTAGTCGAAGTCGATCAGGTCGACCGCACGGATCCCGGCGTCGGTGAACGGAGTGTGGTCATCGAGGATCCCTGAAGCCTCGCCCTCAAATGGGCCGCTTTCGTCCGACGCGGCGGCGAAGAGCCCGTAGAGCTCGGGTCGGAGTTGGCCTCGAGCGGAATCCGCAGGTCGCAGTCGCCGACCATGTCGAAGAGCACCATCGCGCGGACCTCGGCTGAGCGGCGGCGACGTCTGCTCGCCGCCGCCACGCGCGTAGCGGACGAACTGCGCGCTGCCGCGGTCACCGGACTCGGCGAAGGTGCGTCGAGCCGCCCGCCGACCCGCGGACTCCTCGGCGTCGAAGAAGGTCAACACCAGCGACGGCCCGGGAAGGTGGCGAGGGAGGTCGCGCGCCAGCTCGAGCAGCACCGCGACGCCCGAGGCTCCGTCGTTCGCGCCCACGAATCCGGGCACGTCCTTGGTGTCGTAGTGGGCGCCGGCGATCACGAAGCCGGGCTCGGCGCCAGGGATCCTGGCGACCACGTTTCGGTGCGGGCGCTGGACGATCGGCCGTGCGAGGCCGGCATCGCGGAGGCGCCGGACGATCAGGCGCACCTCCCGGCGGGCTCCGACCGACCCGGTGGGCCTCGGCCCGAGCCGGACCTGCGCGCGGAGGTCCCGGAAGGCGCGGTGGACATCGAAGTGGCTTCCGGGGAGGGGGGTCGGCGCGCTTGCGCGCCATCCCCGCCACCACAGCCGGCGACCAGGGCGGCCAGCGACACGACCACGCCCGCGCAAAGCGATGCCCGAGACCGAGCGCCGCAGCCGATTGGACCCGTCACGCCATCGCCCGGCCGATCGGTCCGGCTAGCCGACGTCGCGGCGGGTCGCGATCGCCGCCGTCGCCGCGAGCAAGGCCACGGCGTATCCGAGGTAGACGAGCGCCGCGACCCCGAGCGGGAAGAGGTCGAAGCCGGCGTCGTCGCTCGAGGCACCGCTCAGCTTCGTCCCCAGGCCCTGGAGGCTGAACTTGCCGTATGGATGGGCCAGCGCGGCGACGACCGGGTCGATGACGAGCAGGAGCGACGAACACGCCCACCACGGCGGTGACCTGGTTGGTGACCAGCGCGCCCACAGCCACGCCGAGCACGCCCGAGATCGCCAGGTAGGCGAGGGCACCGCCGACCAGCGACCACGAGCTCACCGGTGCCGAGCCCGAGCGAGGCCAGCGAATGCCCCTGAGCCGACAGCCAGGGCGCCGAGATGCCGATCACGAGCGCCGCGCTGACGATGCCCACGGCGAGGCCGCCGATCGCATACGCGAGTCCCTTGGCGACCAGGACGCGCCGCCGGTCGGGTGCGACGAGGAAGGTCGAGGTGATCGTGCCGTGCCGGTACTCGCCCGGCGGCGCCGACCACGCCGAGGATGATCATGAACAGGCCCGGGATGCCCATGTTCGCGACCAGCGCGCGGGCGTCGCCCTCGGCTCTCCGTGGTGCTGGTCGCAAGGGTGACGATCGTGACCAGGAGCACGGCCAGGCCGATCGCCAGCACGGCCGACCCACCAGAAGGTGCGCGTCGTGCGCATCTTGAGGAACTCGGCGGCGATCAGGTCGAGCTCATGCGCGCCTCGGCGCCCGACCATCCGCGAGGCTCGTGCGACCGGCCGATCGTCCCGCGTCAGCTCGAGGAAGACGTCCTCGAGCGAGGCGTCGGCCTCCTCGGCGGCGAGCTCGTGGAGGGTGACGCCGTGCTCCGCCGCCAGGTCGCCGACCGGCTCGCGGGCTGCACCCTCGCCACGAGCAGCAGATCGGCTCTCGGGCCGTTCGACCGAGGCCGCCACGGCCCTCAGCAGCTCCGCCAGGCTCTGCCGCGTGCGGGCTGCGCACGCGAACCGCCGTCGCCCTCCCGGCGCCGGGTCAGATCGGCGAGGGTCGAGCTGGCCCGCAGCCGGCCGCGGTGGATGACGACCACCTCGTCCACGGTCTGCGAGACCTCGGCGAGGACGTGGCTGGAGACCAGGATCGTCCGGCCCTCGGCGGCCATCGACCGCAGGAAGTCGCGCAGCCAGCGGATCCCCTGCGGATCGAGCCCGTTCGCCGGCTCGTCGAGGATCAGGACCGCGGGGTCGCCGAGCAGAGCCGCGGCCAGGTTCAGCCGCTGCTTCATGCCGAACGAATAGGCCTTGACGCGCGCTCGCGCCCACGTCCCTCGAGCTCCGACCAGTGCGCAGCACCTCGTCGACTCGGCTGGCCGGCAAGGCCGGCTGCCCGGGCGATCACCCGCAGGTGGTTGCGGCCCCGGCGCCCCGGATGGAAGCCCGAGCTGTCGACGACGGCGCCCACCGTCGCCCATCGGCGCGGGCAAGCGAGCGGTACGGGTGCCCATCGATCGTGGCCGTGCCGGAGGTCGCCTCGGCGAGCCCCAGCAGGATGCGCAGGGTCGTCGTCTTTCCGGCTCCGTTCGGCCCCAGGAAGCCGAGCATCGAGCCCGCGGCGCACCGTCGAAGCTGAGCCCGTCGACCGCGACGGTCCCGCCGTAGCGCTTGGTGAGCGATTCGACGGCGATCACTTCGTTCGGCCTCGTGCTCGGTGGCCGGGCCCGGCGGCGTTAGGGTAATCACATGGCCCAGGGACACATGGACCGGCTCAGCGCGGTGGACGTCTCGTTCCTGACCAACGAGAGCTCCTCGAGCCACATGCACGTCGGCGCGATCATGATCTTCGAGGGGCCTCCGCCCAGCTACGACGACCTGCTCGAGCACGTCCAGAAGCCGGCTGCACCTGGTGCCGCGCTTTCGCCAGAAGCTCGCCTACCCGCCCGCCCAGACCGGGCGGCCCGTTCTGGATCGACGACCCGACCTTCAACATCGAGTACCACGTGCGCCACTCGGCGCTCCCCTCGCCGGGCTCCGAGGACCAGCTCCGGCGGATGGCCGCGCGGGTCTTCTCGCAGCAGCTCGACCGCACCAAGCCGCTGTGGGAGCTGTGGCTGGTCCAGGGGCTGACCCGGAAGCGGTTCGCGCTGATCACGAAGACCCACCATGCGCTGGTCGACGGCGTCTCGGGGGTCGACATCGCGACGGTCCTGTTCGACCTCAAGCCGGTTCCCGAGCCAGCCGAGCCCGACGACGACTGGGTCCCCAGGCCCGAGCCGTCGTCCGGCACGCTGCTCGCCAAGGGCGTCGAGGACCTGCTGAAGGCGCCGGTGCGGGCCGCGCGGCGGCTCGAGGGCGCGGTCACGCACCCCGAGGCCGCGGCGCGCCAGGTCGAGCCAGGCGCTCGAGGGGGTCGGCGAGATCGGCTGGGCCTTCGCCAACCCGGCACCGAAGCGTGCCGCTGAACGTCGAGATCGGCTCCCACCGGCGGTACGCCTGGGTGCGCAGCGACCTGGCCCAGCTTCAAGAAGATCAAGGACGCGCTCGGGGGAACGGTCAACGACGTCGTCCTCGCGGTCGTGGCCGGAGCCCTCCGCGGCTGGCTCCAGCAGCCGCGGGGTGCGAATCGAGGGGCTCGAGCTGCGCGCCCAGGTCCCGGTCAGCATCCGCGCCGAGGACGAGCGTGGCCAGCTCGGCAACCGGCTGGCGGTGATGCGGGCGCCGCTGCCGGTCTACATCGAGGACCCGGTTCGACGCCTCCGACGGTGACCCAGGCGCGATGCAGGGGCTGAAGCAGTCCAAGCAGGCGCTCGGGGCCGAGGTGATCTCGCGCTTCAACGACTTCGCTCCGCCGACGCTGCTCGCCCAGGCCGCCCGGATCAACTTCTCGACCCGCCTCTTCAACCTGGTGGTCACCAACGTGCCCGGCCCCCAGGTGCCCCTGTACGTGCTCGGGCGCGAGCTCGAGGACTGCTTCCCGGTCGGCTTCCTGCCTCCCAACCAGGCCCTGTTCGTGGCGATCATGAGCTACAACGGCGGGATCAACTTCGGCCTGCTCGCCGACTACGACTCGATGGACGACATCGACCTGCTCACCGAGGGGATCGAGCGCGCGATCGCCGAGCTCACGGAGGCCGCGGAGGCGCTGCCGGAGAGCCCGAGGCCGAGCGAGGAGCCGGCGACCGCCTAGCCGGCCCGCCGGCGGCTCGAGGCAGCTCGCGGGCGACGTCGCCCTGGTACGGGCCGTAGAGGTGCCGTCGGGGTCGTTCGCTGTAGCCGTAGCTCGTCACCGAGGCGACGTAGCCGCGATCGTCGCGCCGGATCACCCAGCCGCCGCCGCTCGCGCCGGCGGTCATGTCGCAGGAGATCCGGATCGGCGCGGGGCGGGCCGACGCTGGCGTCGGCGCCGCTGATACGGGGACCGGCACCGGAACAGGTGGCGGCCGTCGAACTCGGGGGGCGGGCTGCTCGGCCGGGTACCCGAATGCCGCTGTACATCTGGTTGCGGGGCTGGTTGAAGGCAATCCTCCGCGCGCCGATCCGCTCCTGGAGGCAGCTTTCCGCCGCGCGGGAGCGACCGTGGCGGCGCCGAAGTCGAAGGCCGAGTCCCCGCCGCTCGAGCGGCGTCGTGCCCTTCCATTGGCGGGTCGTGGCCAGGCGCGATCGCCGGCCATTCGCCGAAGGGCTTGCGCCCGCCCGTTGTAGGCCGGGCACGAACTCCCAGTTGGTCGCGAAGCCCGCGCTCCGAGGATGCCCGGGTCGTAGACGCAATGACCCGGCGGTCCACACGAGGCTGCGGCTCGGCGAGCGGACCGCGGTGCCCGAGCACGCGTAGTCGCCGCCGTCCGGGGGCCGCCGGAGCGTGAAGAAGACCTTGCCGTTCGTGCGGTTCGGATAGCTGCTCGTCTTGCTGACCCGCTCGTGCAGGCCGCGGCGCTTGGCCGTGCGGCGGCGACGGCGATCGTGGCCCCCGTGGGCTCCGAGCGGCGCGGACGGCGATCGCGTCGACCGGCCTGCGCGCTGCGCATCCTGGCGCTGCGTCCAGTAGGCCCTGACCGCCTGCGGGGGACTGGGCGAGTCGCGGTCGATCCTCGGGTCCGTGCGGCGAACGCCGCCGGGCGCGAGGCACGAGCGCTCCGAGCAGCGCTCGCCACGATCATCGCCGCCGCTCCGCGATCCCGCGCATCGGACCGACTGTAGTCGCTCGGCGCTCGAGAGCGAGCGCGCGTCTGCGCCGCGGTGGCGGCGCCGCTGCCGTACCATTGCGGTCCGACGAGATCAGGATCAGCGAGGCGAGGGAGAGCCGTGAGCGACGAGGGCTCCGACAAGCACGCAGACGACCCAGTTCCACTACCACCTCGAGCTGACCCCGGCGCAGCTCAAGATCACGCACACCGCGCTGCGATCGCTGCTCGACGACTTCGGCCACGACGAGCGCGAGGTGCTGCGGATCATCTCACGAGGTGCTCGAGAAGCTTCCCGACGAGCACGCGATCCGGGCGATTCAGCTCGACCAGGAGGTCGAGCGCCAGCTCGCGTCCGGCGACGGCTCCGGCGACGAGCCTCCTCCCGCCGCTGCGTAGCCTCGTCCCTGCCGGGCGCTCGCGGGTAGCCTGATCCGATGAGCCTCTCGGTCCAGCTCGGGCTGCTGCTGGCGCTCGCCACCGCGTTCAGCTCGATCCTCGGGTTTCTCTACAAGCACCGCGGGGCGGTCGCCTCACCCCCGGTGGAGCTTGGACGCCCGGTGCGCAGCTCGCTGGCCCTGCTTCGGTCGCGCTGGTACCTGCTCGGCCTCGCCATCGCGACGGCGTCGTGGGGCCTTCACGTCGCCGCGCTTTCGCTGGCGCCGATCTCGCTGGTGCAGTCGGTGATCGCCGGCGGGCTGGTGCTGCTGACGGTGACCGCCGACCGGCTGTTCGGCCAGCGCGTGACACGCCGTGAGTGGATCGGCGTCGCGCTTGCCGCCCTGGGCCTCGCGTTCCTGGCCGCGACCCTCGGCGATGCGGGCCGGAGCGCCCACTCCGACTACGACTCGGCTCGCCTAGTCGCATGGGTCGCCGGGCTCGCGGCGATCGCGGCGGCGATCGCGGTGGTGGGCGGCCGCGGGGTCCGAGCCGGGGCCCTTCTGGGGATCTCGGCGGGCCTGTTCTGGGCCGCGTCGGACACGTCCATCAAGGCGCTCAGCGGCCACCTGGGCGACAGCGCCGCATCGATCCTGCTCAGCCCGCTGGCCACCGTGGTGGCGCTCGCGTCGTTCGCGGGCCTGGTTGTCTCGGCACGGAGCCTTCAGATCGGCCGGGCGGTGCCGGTGATCGCCGTGACCAGCGTGGCGGCCAACGTCTTCACGATCGCGGCAGGCCCGGTCGTCTTCGGAGAGCCTCTGCCTGACACCTCGCTCGGGGTGGTGGTCCGCCTGATCGCATTCGGGCTGGTGGTCTCCGCCGCTGCGCTGACCCCCGCCCCCACTCGGGCGGCCGACCTCGAGGCCGGCTGAGCGCCATGGAGGTCCATCTCGTCGACGGCACCTACGAGCTCTTTCGCCACTTCTTCGCGGTCCCGTCGCGACGCGACGCCGATGGTCAGGAGATCGGCGCGGTCCGAGGCGTGGTGGGCACGGCGCTGACGATGCTCGAGGACGGCGCCACCCACCTCGGGGTGGCCACCGATCACGTGATCGAGTCGTTTCGCAACGACCTGTGGCCCGGATACAAGACGGGCGCGGGGGTGGACCCGGCGCTGATGTCCCAGTTCTGGCTGCTCGAGGAGGCGCTCGAGGCGCTGGGGGTTCGGGTCTGGGCGATGGTCGACCAGGAGGCCGACGACGCGCTCGCTGCGGGCGCCGCGGTCGCCGCGGCCGACGACCGGGTGGAGCGGGTCCTGATCTGCACGCCCGACAAGGACCTCGCCCAGTGCGTGGCCGACCCACGGGTAGCGCAGCTCGATCGGCGCCACGGCCGGCTGCTCGACGAGGCCGCCGTGCGCGATAAGTTCGGAGTCGGTCCGGCGTCCATCCCGGACTGGCTGGCGCTGGTCGGCGACAGCGCCGATGGCTTCCCCGGCCTGCCCGGCTGGGGAGCGAAATCGGCCTCGGCGGTGCTGGCGCGCTACGAGCACCTCGACCAGGTACCCGAGGACGCCGGCGGGTGGGACATCACCGTTCGGAGCGCGCCGAAGCTGGCGGCGACGCTGGCGGAGAAGCACGATCTGGCGATCCTCTTCCGCGACCTCGCCACCCTGCGCCGGGACGCGCCCGTGGGGACGGTCGATGACTGGCGTTGGCGGGGGCCGGCCGAGGCCTTCGACGGATGGGCCGAGCGGCTGGGCGCCGAGGGCATGGCGAAGCGCGCCCGGCGACTGGCGGAGCGCCGGAGTGCGTAAGAGTCGACCAGGCGAGAACCGTTACTTAGGTAGCCGGGAAACCGCGGGGATTGCCCCCGCGGCCAATCCCGCCTGATCGAGAAAGGAGGGCAGTGAACCGGAGTTGCAACAGGCGTCGTCTCATCGGCCTGCTGCTTGGCGTAATCGCCTTGCTGGCGCTCGCCGCGCCGGCGGCCAACGCGACCCCCAACGTGGTCGTGATCGAGACCGACGACCAGACGGTGGAGTCGATGAAGGTGATGGACAACGTCAACTCGCTGATCGGGGATCAGGGAACGACCTTCGAGAACAGCTTCGTCAACTTCTCGCTCTGCTGCCCCTCCCGTTCCACCTTCCTCACCGGCCAGTACGCCCACAACCACGGGGTGCTCGGTAACGCTCCCCCGGACGGCGGCTCCGAGGGCTTTCAGTCGCGGCATGGAGACAACAACCTGGCCGTCTGGCTCCAAAACGCCGGCTACTACACCGCCATGGTCGGCAAGTACCTGAACCGATACACGGGCAACCCGCCGATCCCACCCGGCTGGTCCGAGTGGTATGCCGCGCCGTATCCCAGCGACCAGGATGTCTACGACTACACGCTGGACGAGAACGGGACGTCTGTCCATTACGGAACCGATCCGGCGGACTTCAAGCAGGACGTACTGACCGAGACGGCGGTCGACTTCGTCGACCGCCGGGCACCGATGGCGCAGCCGTTCTTCCTCTGGCTCACCTACACGGCGCCCCACATCGACGTCAACGACGCGAACCTGAACCCGCCCTTCGACTGCAGCAACGCCGCCAAGCCTGCAGCCCGCCATGCGCAAGCCTTCGACCTCGAGCCACTGCCGCAACCTCCCAACTTCAATGAGGCGGACGTCTCCGACAAGCCGGCGAGAATCCGGAATTTTCCGCTCTTGAGCTCGGATCAGATCTCTGACATCCAGCGCAAGTACCGCTGCGAGCTCGAATCACTGCTCTCAGTGGACGAGGGGGTGAAGCAGGTCGTCGACGCGCTCAGCGCGAGCGGCGAGCTCGACGACACCGTGATCGTCTTCACATCTGACAATGGCTACTTCCATGGCGAGCACCGGATCCCAGACCTGAAGCGGCGCATCTACGACGAGTCGATCCGGGTGCCGCTCCAAATCCGCGGCCCGGGGATCCCGCAGGGCGTGACAGTCGATGATCCCGCGATCAACGCCGACCTCGCTCCGACGATCGTCGATGTCGCGGACGCGAGCCCGGGCGCGGTGATGGACGGGCGTTCCCTGATCCCGGTCGCCCAGGACCCCGGCAGCGAGCGGGGACGAGAGCTCTTGATCGAGGAGCCTGGAAACTTCAGGGCAATCCGGACCGAGCGCTATATGTTCGCCAAGTTCTGGACCGGCGAGGAGGAGCTCTACGACCTGCAGAGCGATCCGTTCGAGCTGGTCAGCCTCCACCATGACCCCGCCTTGGCCCCGGTGAAGGCTCGGCTCAATCAGCAGCTGACACAGCTGAAGGCCTGTGCCGGGCCCGGCTGCCTCCTCCACTTCCCGCCGCCTTCGAGCCTGAGCGTCAATTTCAGCCCCAGCGACCTGCCGGATGCCGCCTTCGCGTCAGGGACGCTCACGGCCCATGCGCACACCGACTATGAGAGCCCCGGCCACCCGATGAGCAGGGCCCAGCTGTTCTTGGATGATGATCTCCAGCTCGACCCGTCAGGGACGCCGGAATGCGCACCGACTGGAGGCGACCTGGCGAAGGCCATGGCGCAGTGCGGTAGCGCCAGAATCGGCAGCGGGACCCTGCAAGCAAGCGCCAACGGCGCCTACACGATCAACGGCTGTGTACTGGCGTTCAACGGCCCTCCGGAAGGCTCCGTGCCCACCGTGATCCTGTTTGCGCGGCTGAGGGTCGCCAATCCGAGCACGATCAGCTGCGTGGACCCGGCGACCAATCACCAGGGCAACAGGACGGTGATCCTTCGCGGACGGATCACGGACAACGACACCCTCGGGGGCGACGACCTGATCGGGGGCAAGGCGCTCGATGTCGACGGCATCACCTCCGCGTCAGCGTTCCCGCTGACGGACTTGAACCTCTCACTCATTCGGGGGGCCTACGTCCGTGCCAGGTGCGGCGACGCCAACCACAGGTTGAACCTGAGGGCCACACTCACCTACAACGACGGCGCCACAAGGACGCTGGGGGCCAGCAAGGCGTGCACGTAATCGGGTTGCCGCGCTGACCTGAAGGCGATCAACGGCATGCCGAGCACCAGCAGCGTTGCGGCGTGACTGATGCCCCCCCGCTCCAAGGCGAGTGGCCCCAAGGCGATCGCAGGGTCCGATTAGCGATGTCACGTGAAAACGTCGGGACCGTGCAGGCCGTCTATAAGCGGTGGAGCGAGGGGGACTTCCGAGCCACTCTCGATGTAGTCGACCCCTTGTTCTTGTTCGTGTTGCGCTCGGGGTTTCCGGAGTCCGGGAACTATCTGGGCATCGAAAGCCTTGTGGAGTACACGCGAGGCTTCCTGGAGCCCTGGACCCGCATCACGATCGAGGCGGAGGACATCATCGCTGTTGACGGCAGTGTCGTCGCAACGGTGTGCCAGCGCGGGGTCGGACGCGAGAGCGGCGCCGAGACCGAGTTCCGCTACTTCCAGGTCTGGTCCTTTCGGGGCGGCAAGGTGATCCGGCTTGAGAACTTCCGGGAGCGTGCCGAGGCGCTCGAAGCGGCCGGCCTCTCGGGGTAGGCGATGTCGCGAGGGAACCTGGAGATCGTGCGCGCAATGACGGAGGCAAACGAAGTCAGGCGGCTGGAGACCGTGACGACTTCGCCGCCGAGATAGCCGTCTGCACGTCCTGAAGGAGCTCGGCGTGGACGACCTTCCCATCATCCAGGCGGACCGTGTAGAGCATGCCGAACCGCTGATCGACCTCGGCCCCGCTTCGCCGGCCCTTTCCCCACAGACGCAGGTCGACGACGTAGCGTCCGTCGCCAGCATCCAGGACCTCGACCGGGTCGAGCCGAAGCCCGTCCCAGGTTTCGCGCAGCTCACGCCACGAGCGGCACATGCTCTCGTGCCCTCGCACTGGCGGGACATCGGTGAAGACGGCAGAGACGTCAAATAGGGCGTCGTCTGCGTATGGCTCCAGCATCAGGTCGAACTCGCCGCGGTTCCAGCATTCGAACCGCTCCTCCATCCCGAGCCGATCGAGGACTTGTGCCGAGACCCGTTGGACCATTCTCTCGAGCCTACCCTGAGTGAAGTAGGAAGGTTCGCATCGAGCAGTACGGCGATCGGCAGCAAAGCCCTCGAAGCCGCCGGGCTGCAGGACGGACGAAGTCCTCTCACGTGAGCAACTCTCTTTCGGTTTCCGAAAGAGAGATACTGCCCGGGCTTTGTCGCCCGAGCGCGACGACACTTTCAACGGAGGAGGAATGAAATTGATGCTGGCAACGACGACGGTCGAGGATTTCGACCGCTTCCTGAGCGTCTTCTCAACCAAGGGGGCTGAGAAGCGAAAGGAGCACGGGTCCAAGGGTGCGACCGTCTTTCGCGACCCCAATGAGGACGACCGGGTCTGGGTCCTCTTCGACTGGGATGCCGAGGGCTTTCAGAACTTCCTCGCCGACCCCGAGGTCCCGCCGATCATTCAAGAAGCCGGGCACAAGAGCAAGCCCCAGCCGGCGGAGTTCGGCGGCCAATACGACGCCTAGCCCCAAGTCCCGAATCGAACCGAGCCGGGAACCGAAACGGTGAACGCTCCTTCCTCGCAGTCATCGTCCACCGACGTCTTGTAGCGAGATCCTGCACCGGCGATGTCGCAGGAGAACGTGGAGATGGTTCGGGGGCTGTGGGAGCCGTTCAAGGGAGTGGACAACACGGCGATCGACTGGGATGCCGAGGCGATCCGGGAGATGACCGAGCGGTTTTGGTCGCCGGAGATCGAGCTGAGATGGTCCAGGAACGCTCCCGAGACCCGCGTGTATCAAGGCAGGGACGGCGTGATCCAGGCGTTTCGCGAGTGGTTGGAGCCATTCAGCGAGTACTACAACGAGCCGCTCGACTTCATCGAGGTGGGGGATCGGGTGGTCGTCCCGAACCGCCAGTCGGGCATCGGAAGTGCCAGCGGCATCCCGGTCGAGTTCGAGTTCACCTGGGTCTATGAAATCCGGGATGGCCAGATCGTCAGGGTCGATGAGTACGACACCCTCGAAGCGGCCCTCGAGGCCGCCGGGCTGCGGCAGTAGGCCGTCCCGATGGGCGCTACCCGAACCGGGTGTCCGGCTGCATCGACCTGATCGACGTCGTCAGCCCGTTCTGAGCCGCCGGGCGGGAGTCGCGAGATACTTCGCGGGCGATGTCGCAGGCGAACGTGGAGATCGTGCGCCGGATGTGGGATGCGTTTCTCACCGCGGACCCGCAGGCCGCTTTGTCCTTCTACGCCCCAGATGTGGAATGGGACGGAACCAACCTGCCCGATGGGCAGATTGGCACGGGCCATGAGGCGATTCTCAACCACGTCACCCGGTGGGCCGACGCCTGGGACCATTGGACCGTTGAAATCGAGCGCGTCGTTGACGCGGGAGGCGAAGGTCCTCTTTATGCGCGAAAGGGGGCGAAGCGCCAGCGGGCTGACGATGGACGAGCGCCACGCTGAGCTCTACACCCTCAGAGAAGGCAAGATCGTGCGGCGGCAGGGCTTCTCCAACCCGAACGAAGCCCTCGAAGCCGCCGGGCTCTCGGAGTAGGCGATGTCGCAGGAGAACGTGGAGGTCGTGCGCAAGTCGCTCGAGGCGCTGAACCCCGATCTCGACTGCGGTGACGGAGTTCTGGCATCCCGAGATCGACTGGCGCGCCATTGAGGGGGCGCCCGATGACATCGGGGTCTTCAGGGGCCACGCGGCCATGCGGCACTACTACGAGCAATGGTTCGAGACCTTCGCCGAGCTTCGAGCGGAGATCGAGGACGTGGTTGAGGCCGGCGAGCAGGTCGTCGTCGCGCTCCACGTCATCGGGAAGATGGCTGACAGCGAGGCAGAGATCGACATGCGCGTGGGCATCGTCTACACCGTGAGAAACGGGCTCATCGTGCGGGGGCGTGAGTACGCGACCCGCGAACAAGCCCTCGAAGCCGCCGGGCTGCGGGAGTAGGCGATGTCGCAAGAGAACGTGGAAAAGGTTCAGCGATCGCTCGATGCCCTCTACCGTGGCGACAAGGCCGCGTGGTGCGAGCTGACCGCGCCAGACATCGAAGCGGTGCCGGTCGGCGACTGGCCGGAGGGCAGGCTGCATGGTCAAGATGCCGTTTGGGACTTCTTGGTGGCGTCCGACGAGCCTTGGGAACCGGGTCCCTACGAGCTGGCCGAGGTCGTCGACGGCGACCGAACTGTCGCGATCCGCTTTCAACGTCATCTGCGAGGCAAGGCGAGCGGCGTCGAGGTCGACTACGACTACTGGGCGGTCTTCACGTTTCGCGACGGCAGGGCAAGCCGGGTCGAGTGGTTCGAGGCCCGCACCGAAGCCCTCGAAGCCGCCGGGCTTTCGGAGTAGGCGATGTCGCAGGAGAAGCGATGAGCGCGTGCTCGGTCAGCAGACGACCTAGCCGAGCGGGCGTGGCCCCGGGGTTTCAGGCACAGTCGCCTCGGGTAGCAGCAGGGTCGAGGAGCGGCCCGACCTACGTGGCACACGCATCGCAGGTTCCCGTTGCCACTTACCCAGGGGACGGAGTGGGTCGCTCCTCTCTCTTTTGTCCTGGCCAGCGTGGGCCTCTGCGTGTCGGGAAGGGCCCGGAGGTTGGGCGGCCCCGGTTTCAAGTAATCGCCGCCTGGGTACAGATGGAGGTGGAGGGGCGACTTCGCGTGTAGTGCCGTTGTGAGGAGCGCCTACCCGCGACCCCTGGTCGTCCCTCCAAGTCTTTGTGGCGGGTAGTCGTCTGGCTCTGGGCGGTCTAGTCCTCGCTTGCTTAGCTGTGAAGGTCCGGTGTAGGGTCGCGACGAGGAGGCTGGCAATGGGTGTGCGTCGCCTAGTGCCCGCCCGTCCTCTCTAGTGCACAACCATCCCGCGACGCTCGCCTCCCCGTTCACAGGTGGCGGGCGTTGCGGTGTCAAGGGCGACCGAAGCTCCCTCAGCCTACCCCGACAGCCCGACGGCTTCGAGGGCCCTGGCGGGGTCGACGTAGGCCTCGGTGCGAGTGATCTTCCCGTCGCTGACCATGACGAGGAGCCACATCCGCTGGTCGATTGCGATCTCGCTGGAACCGCCGCGAAACTCCATCGTGATCTGTGCCAGCACCGTTCGCGGGGCGATCTCGACAGCGCCCTCAAACTCCCGTATCGCCCAAGGCATGAGCTCCTCGGATTCCTTCAGCCAGGCCTTGTAGCCCGCGACGCCCTTCGCCTCCACTTTCCCCACGACCGCCGGGACAAATACATGCTCCGGGTGGTAGAGCGTGTTGATCGTCTCGTAGTCAGGCTTCGGTCGCTTTGCTGCCGCCTCCAACGCGGCCCTGACCAACCCAAGGTTCTCCTTCGACATCGCCCGCGCAGTATCTCGCGCTTGCGTATCGCGGATACAGAAAGCGAGCGGCCAGCGCACCGGGCGCTGGCCGACTCACTGTTCTGGGGGGCCTGGTGGGGTGCTGCTAGAAGTCCTGCTAAACCGCGGTCGTCCCCGACCAGCGGGCGGTCAGGTGGTAGATGATGATCACGTCGAGCAGGATGATGATGAATGCCCAAAGCGGGGCGGCGGGGAAGATCCAGATCTGGTCGATCGCGTTCAACATAAGCAGGAACACCCCGACCCAGCGTGCCCACTCGGCGCCGGTCAGTAGCCCACCGCCAGTCAGCACGAGGACGACGGAAAGGACGATCGTCACCCAACCCCAGGTGGTGAGGTCGGCGATGATCGCCCCATGTCCTCCGACGACCACGACGTCATCGTTCACCACCGCCGCGAGGCCGTAAAAGAAGTTCAGGAACCCGAGCAGCAGCATCATCACGCCGGCGAAGATCACCCAGTAGCTCGGTTCGTTGGTCGTATCGCGCGTGGCCATCAAAGAGTCCCTTTCGTCTGGAGGTAACGCTTAGGCGAGGAACTTCGGCTTCGCCGGCCCGAACCCTCTTCCGAACATCGCCCGCGCAGTTCTCGTGAGCAGGGCAGCTTGGCGTCCATGGCCCCCCGTCATTCCTTGACCTCCTCGGTGGTGCCTTCCACGACGAGATGTCTGATGGGCAGCGCCCTCACTCATTCGTCACTGCTCGGCGCTGGTAGCTCTCGCCTCGGGACCGCGACCTCGACCGCGAGCCCTTCAAGACGGCCGGGTTGATGAGGTTCAGAGGGCGAACTTTCCTAAGGCCAAAATTCTGGTTGGGGGTCGGATATGGGTAGCCGTACCGACCTGGACCAGCCCTCTCCCCTCCCCCGGTCCATATTGCATTTGGCGCCGTGGATCCGGCCCGCGGAGTGCAAACGAACAAGGGGAAGGTCGATCGAGACGGGAAGCCGACGAGCCTGGAGGCGTCGCAGGACCGGCTGGAAACTGCGCTCGTGGGTACGGCGTGGGTACGGGAAGGGGGTTCGACTGACCTCGATTGACCCCGAGTGACCTCAGCTCGTGGGTCAGAAGCCGAGCGCGAACTTCGCGTCCTCGGACATCATGTCCGCCGAGCGCCGTGACGCTCCGTATCGCTTGATGCTCCCGCATGCGTCGGCATGCGTGGGCCACGCCCTCGATCGGACCGACCGTGCCGTCCAGCGACGGCCTGTTCCATCGCGTTCGTTTGCAGATCCGTTTGCAGTCGAGCGGCCCTCGTCAAGCGCATTGCCTGGGCTGCGCCGGAGACTTCGGATGCCGGTGGCGTACTGGCAGCATCTCGCGCTGGCGCGCTTGCCGTCAGAGCCCACCGCCAACGAGTGGAAGGGGGGCTCGCGCACCCTCGTTAGTCGGATAGGCCTGGCTGCAAGAATCGCACCGAGGAGGTGCATGTGAAAATCGGGATCAGGGCGGGGCTCATTCTCGCCGTTTTACTGGCCATTGGCCCGCCGGCCACGAGCTTTGCGCACAGCGCCGGTCGATACGCCCCAGGGCCATGCGGCCGAGGACAGCGTCGTGATCTCGCCCCGCGCCCAGGCCCGGATGTCGCGCCATACCACCTCGCGCAGCAAGGCGGAAAGCGCGAAGGTGGCTGCAGACACCGCGGGGGATCCCGGGCAGGTCGGCGAGTGGGGCCCGGTGGTCGACTGGCCCGTGGTGGCGGTCAACGCCGCCCTGCTCCCGGACGGCAAGGTGCTCGCCTACGACTCGATCGGCGATCACGCGACCGAGACCTATCCGGATCAGGACCACACCCGGGCGACTGTCTGGGATCCCACGACTGGTAGCCAGACCGACGTCACGCTCAGCGACGGCTACAACATCTTCTGCAGCGGCTTGGCGCACCTGCGGAACGGCAAGATCTTCATTGCGGGGGGAAACAAGGACCAGCAGCTCGACGGAATCGTCCAGACGCACTACTTCGACCCGAGCGCCGACGCCTGGAGCCGGGGCCCCGACATGGCCGAAGGGCGCTGGTATCCGACGGTCACCGGGATGGGCAACGGCGAGATGCTGATCACCTCGGGCGGGCCGCCGATTCCGGAGGTCCGCACGACGGATGGCAGGCTGCGCGAGCTCACGAACGCGTCGCTCACCCTTCCGCTCTACCCGTGGTTCGACGTCGCGCCGAACGGCCAAGCGTTCGACTCAGGCCCGGACCCGACGATGCGCTTGCTGGACCCGAGCGGAACCGGTGCATGGACGACCTACGGCAACCGCGACTCGATCAACCGCGACTATGGCGGCCACGCGATGTACGACGTGGGAAAGATCCTGGTCGCGGGCGGCGGGCCCTCGACGAACACGGCAGATGTGATCGACATCAACGGCTCAACCCCAACGGTAACGCCGACCGGCTCGATGGCGTACGGCCGCCGGCAGAACAACCTGACGGTGCTGGCCAACGGCCAGGTGCTCGTCACCGGTGGCAACTCCTCGGGAGCTCCGCTGGTCGACCTCAATGCGGGCGTCTACCCGGCCGAGCTTTGGCATCCCGCGAACGGCCGGTGGACGACCCTGGCGAGCATGCGGTGACGCGCCAGTATCACTCGACGGCGCTGTTGCTCCCCGACGGTCGGGTGCTGTCGGCCGGCGGCGGGATCTGCGGCACGTGCGACCAAGTCGGCTATCTGGGGAAGAACGCGGAGATCTTCAGCCCGCCTTACCTCTTCAAGAAGGATGGCTCGGGAGCCCTCGCGACCCGGCCGAGGGTGACGTCGGTGCCAGCGAGGGTCGCGGTGGGCGGCAAGTTCACCGTCTCGACGCCCAACGCGCCCAAGATCAAGAAGGTCGCGCTGGTGAGGCTCGGGGCCGTGACCCACTCGAACAACATGGAGCAGCAATACGTGCCGGCGACGTTCAACGCCACCTCCAGCGGCAAGCTCAGCGTGAACGCCCCCGGGACGTGAACATCGCACCGCCGGGCTATTACATGCTCTTCCTGGTCAACTCCGCCGGCGTACCGTCCGTTGCGCCGATCCTCAGGCTAACGCCGCCCACAACGCCTCACCCCACCGGCTGACCCAGACGCGGAGTTGGATCGCATAGGCCGCGAGTTCTCAGCCGAGAGGGGCTCATCCAGCTTGGCGATGGCGCGGCGGCACGCACCGCTTGCGGCGCTGGTGCTGTTGATGGTCGCTTCACTTCTCGACCTGCTCTACGTCACTCGCGGCCAGACCTTCTATGGCACCGACCAGTTCCGCTTTGCCTTTTACCGTCAGGGATGGAGCGCCGATGCCCTGCTGACCCCCTACAACGGCCACCTGATGGCCATTCCAACGGCGGTGTTCCACATCCTCTTCGACATCGGGCGGTTCGACGACTATCACCCCTACAGATACGGGGCGATGCCCCTTACGCTGATCACCGCCGGCCTGCTGTTTGCATACGCGCGCAAGCGTGTGGGCGATTGGCCGGCAGTCGCCTTTGCCGCTTCGATCTTGTTCTTCGGGACTGCCTGGTCGGCGCTCCTGGTGCCGATCGGCATCCTGAGCTTCGTCGTCCCCGTGGCGGCCGGCGTTGCCGCGCTTCTAGCTCTCGATCGGCGCGATCTCATGGGTGACGCCATGGCGTGTGCGCTGCTCGTCCTCGGGTTGCTGAGCCACAGCGTCGCGATGCTGTTTGTGGGGGTGGCCGCGATCGAGCTGGTGCTCGATCCAGCCCGGCGTCGCCGCCTTTGGGTGGTTGCCGTGCCCGCGGCGCTGTATGCAGCCTGGTACGCGTTCTACTCCGTGGGTGGCGAGAGCCAGGGATCCGGCATCGAGCACTCGCAACACCACGGAGCTGCCGTTGGGTACGTGTACAAAGGGATCGCCATGACTTTCGGCAACCTTGCGGGCCCGAGCGAGATCGCCCGCGAACAGGGCGCATCGATTGCCATTCAGGGTGCGATCGGCGCGGCGGTAGCCGTATGCATCGTCGGTGCACTGATAGCCGTCTGGTCAAAGGGGTCGACGAAGAAACGGCCACGCCTTTGGGCACTCATTGCGGCGCTGTTGGCGTTTTGGATGGTGGCTGCCCTTGCCCGCGGGAACGGGTCGGTGGCGGATGACAGTCGATATCTCTACCCGAGCGCGGTGTTGCTGATCTTGATCGTTCTCGAAGCGCTCCGCGGCATCCGGCTCAATCGGATTGCGCTGGCGGTCATCGCTGGGGCTGCCTGCTTATCGATTGTCCCCAACCTGATCGCCCTTGATCACTACGGTTCAAACGCCCGAGAGACGTCGTCGGTTGTTGGCGCTCGGCTCTCCGTGCTCGAGCTGGAGGAGCCTTGGGTGAAGTCGCACGCTGAGTGGAATTTTCGTCCGAGTCCACAGCTTCCGACCGCCGGAGAGTACTTCCTGCTGGGGACCCGCATCTACTCAAGCTCGCCTGCACCGAACCCAAGCAAGATTTCGTCGCTCGGCCCCCAAGAGCGTGCCGCGGCGGACAGGGTGTTGGAGGGCCTGCTCGGCCCTCGCCTCGCCCTGAAACACGCTTCACGCCGTGATCGTCGAGGAACAGGCACCGCACGCGAGGGATGTCTTGTCCTGCGGTCGGAATCACCGAAGCCGGGGGTGCAATTCATGGCCTCCTCGGGAGACGTCCTCGTCGAAGCCACCGGTGACCGGCCGGTCGAGATCCGCTTGCGGCGCTTTGCTGATCCGTCATCGGCGCTGCACCTTGGCAGCGTACCTGCGGGATCCGCAAGGAAACTCCGCCTGCCACCTGACCGCCTCGTCGACCCGTGGCGACTCCAACTCGTCGGTGGTCCCATGGTCGCGTGTAGGACGAATCCCGCGTCGAGAGGGACGGCGGGCCGGGGAAAAGCCCTCGGAACCGCCGGGCTGCGGGAGTAGGGGCTCCTCGCTGACCCGCGCGCCTGACGCCTGAATGGTGGGCTCTAGAACCCGAGCGCGAACTTGGCGTCCTCGGACATCATGTCCGGGGACCAGGGCGGGTCGAAGACCATCTTCGGGTAGACGCCCTCGACGCCCTCGAGCTCGCCCACGAACTCCTTGACCTGCTCGGAGACCTGGGGGCCGATCGGGCAGCCGGGATAGGTGAGGGTGAAGGTGACGTAGACGTCGGCGCCCTGGATCTCGACGTCGTAGACCAGCCCGAGCGAGACGAAGTCGAGCCCCAGCTCGGGGTCGATGACCTCCTCGAGGGCCTCGTAGACCGTCGTCCTGCGTGACCGTGGCGGTTTCTTCAGTCGCCATGAACCCATCGTAGCGACGCGGTCTGACTAGGCTTGTCTCGTGGCCCTGCTCCTGGTCTTGATCTTCATCGTCCTGCCGATCGCCGAGATCTACGTGATCATCAAGGTCGGCGAGGCGATCGGCGTGCTGCCGACGATCGCGCTGCTGATTCTCGACAGCTTCCTCGGCGCGGCGCTGCTTGCGGTCGCAGGGACGCGCCGCCTGGCGCGCGCTTCAACGAGGCGCTGGCGCGAGGGCCGGATCCCGGCCCGCGAGGTGCTTCGACGGGGCGATGGTGATCCTCGGCGGCGCGTTCCTGATCACCCCCGGCTTCATCACCGACGTGATCGGCGCTCCTGCTCCTGATCCCGCCGTCCCGGGCGATCTTCCGCGGCATCGTCGCCCGCTGGCCGCTGCGTCGCGCCGCCTTCGCAGTCGGAACCGTCGGCTGGGGAGTCGGTCGCGCCGCCCGGCGTCGGCGCCCGCCGCCGCGAGCGCCACCGCGCGACTACGACTACGAGGGGACCGCCCAGGAGGTCCCCGAAGCGGAGCGCGAGCTTCCGCGGCCGAAGCGGCAATGGCGAGCGCTGAGCCGGCGGCGATCATCCTCGAGGCCCCGACGCCGGCGAGTGGCCCCTGCGACTGGCCTGGGACCGCGAGCGCTCGACGCCCGATCGCGCTGCCGGCGCGGCGGGCGAGGCGCCCGCTCGCCCTGGCGCGCCGAGGCCGAGCTCGACTGGGAGCGCGCCGAGGCGCTGCTGCTCGTCTCGGCCGTGTTCGAGGACGGGCGCGCGCTCGCGCTCGCCGCCGTTGCGGCCGAGGGGAGCCCAGGCCACGACCACGACTCAGGTCGCCTCACCGCCTCGAGTCCGAGCAGGCGAGCCCGGTCGACCGTGCACCGAGGCGCTCCTGTCGACCGAGTACGACGCCGACGGCCTACCGCGGCGGATCGGGCGTGGAGCTGTGGATCGACCCTGACTCGCCCCCGCTCCGCGTCGCCGCCGACCGGCGAGGCGAGGTCGAGGTCGAGGTGGACGGCGACGGCGTGCGCCGCGAGGTCGCCGCGATGTCGTTTCGGCTCGACGGGACCGCGGGAGCGGGCGCCTACGAGCTGCTGCGGCCGCGCCTGACGGTGGCGATCCGCGCGGTGATCTCGGACTTCGGCGGCGTGCTGACGACGCCGCTGCTGGGCTCGTTCACGGCCTTCCAGGACGAGACCGGGATCTCGGCGGAGAGCCTGGGCGGAGCGATGCAGCGAATCGCCGAGCGCGACGGCGAGCACCCGCTGTTCGAGCTCGAGCGGGGGCGGATCACCGAGGCCGACTTCCTCGCCGCGCTGCGCGACGGAGCTGACCGCCGAGCTCGGGCACGAGCCCGAGCTCCACCGCTTCAGCGAGATCTACTTCGACGCGCTCGACCCGAACGAGCCGATGATCGAGCTGATGCGCGACCTGAGCGCCCGCGGCTACCGGATGGCGCTCCTGACCAACAACGTTCGCGAGTGGGAGCCGCTGTGGCGGCGCGATGCTCCCGGTCGACGAGATCTTCGAGGTGATCGTCGACTCGGCGTTCGTCGGGATTCGAAAGCCCGAGCCCGAGATCTACGAGCTGACCCTGGAGCGGATCGGCGACGGCGATCGGCGCCGCCCGAGTGCCTGTTCGTCGACGACGTCGAGGACAACGTCGCCGCCGCGCGCGAGCTCGGCATGGCGGCCGTCCACTTCCGCTCCAACGAGCAGGCGATCCCGGAGATCGAGGCGGCGCTGCGGCGAGCGCGCGCTAGTTGTCGGAGCCGGCGCGGTCCCAGACGTAGAGCTCGACGGCCTCGACGGCGAGCTCCATGAGGCGGGGCGGCGAGAGCCAGTCGAGCACCGTCTCGAGCGCGCGCTCCTCGGTGACGCCGCGGTCGACCGCCTCCTCGCCGCGGAAGCCGGCGGCGAGCTTCAGCGCCTCGCGCCGGTGCTGGCCCAGGGACGGTGAAGGCGCCCATCAGGAAGTCGCGGTTCGGCACCGGGTGGCCGACGTCCATCGAGGCGTGCCAGGCGGCGAGCATCGAGATGTCGTGCTCGTCGAGCTCGGCGATCGCCCGCGCGTAGTGGGCCTCGAGCTCGTCGTCGGGGATCTCGTCCACCCACGCCCGGACCGCCTCGCCGAGGAGCTGGCGGCGCGCCTCGCGGCCGACCGAGTCGGCGATCGCACGGATCGCGTCGGCGGGATCGATGAAGCACAGCGACATGACGCGCGCGAAGATAGACCCGGCGTCCGACGGAACCACAGGGACCGCGAGCGGATCCGACAGGCAGTCAGGATCGCGCGCCGTGAGGCGACCTATGCTGGAACGGATGGCGCTCTCGCTGATCGTCGGGCCCCCGAACTCCGGCCGCGCCGGGAGGATTCACGACGCGGCTGCGCGGCGTCGCTCGACGCGCGACCCGGTGCTGTCGTGCCGACGGGCGACGACGTGGCGCGCTTCGAGCGGGAGCTCGGCGACGCCGCCGGGGAGGCGACCGGCGTCCTCGGCGTCTCGGTCCAGACCTTCAGGCTGATCTTCGAGGAGGTGGCCCGAGCGACCGGAACCTCTCTACCGCCGGTCCTGTCGGATGCCCAGCGCCTGTGCGTGGTGCGATCGGCCGCCCGCTCGACGAGGCTTCGGACGCTGGGCCACTCGGCGGAGCATCGGGGGTTCGGCCCCGCGCTCGCCCGCCTGATCGACGAGATCCAGGCGGCGGGCCTCGACTCGGCTGCGATCGCGGCCGCCGTCGAGGGCGCCGACCGCAGCGACGGCCACCTGCGCGAGATCGCGGCGCTGTTCGCCGCCTATGAGCGAACGCGCGACGAGCTCGGCTACGGAGACGACCATCTCGCAGCGGCTCGTGCCACCGACGCCGTTCGAGCCGACCCGGACGCGTGGAGCGCGGCCCGTGTTCGTGTACGGGTTCGACGACTTGACCGTCGAGCAGCTCGGCCTCCTCGACGCCCTTGCGCAGAGCGTCGAGGTGACGGTGGCGGTCAGCTACGAGGACCGAGATGCGCTGACGGCCAGGGCGCGGCTCTACCAGGAGCTCATCGAGCGCGGCGGAAGGCTCGCGATGCCCGAGCTCGAGCCGGACCCGGCGAACACCCGGAGCCGAACCCTGTTCGAGCTCGAGCGCGCCTTCCTTCGAGACGGCGCGGCGCAGGTGCCCCGCGACGACGGGCTGGCGCTCATGGAGTCGGCGGGCGAGCATGCCCAGGCCGAGCAGATCGGAGCCGAGGTGGCACGCCTTCTCGCAGGCGGGGTTGCTCCCGACCAGGTGGCGATCGTGGTCAGAGTGCCCGAACGCTACGGCCCCCTTTACGACGCCGTCCTCGCACGCTACGGCGTCCCGGCCGCCGTCGAGGCGAGCGTGCCCCTGGACCGCACCGCGACCGGTCGCGGGCTGATCGCCCTGATTCGCGCCGCCCTGACCTCCAAGCGCGCCGAGGACGTGCTCGCGTTCGTGCGGACGCCGGGAGTCGCCTGGCCGAACGACGCCGACTGGCTCGAGCGAGCCGCGAAGCGCGGGGGCCTTCGAACGGCCGCGGAGGCGCTCGACTCGTGGCCCGGCCGTGAGCTCTTCGAGCTCGAGGATCTCGAGCGCCAGCGCGACGCGCCCGGCACGCTTCGGACCCTGGCCCGGTTCGCGACGCGGATCGCCGAGCGGCCTCAGGAGCGCCGCGCATCGATCGCGGTCCGGGCCCAACGGCTCGAGCTCCGGGCGGGCGCGCTCGCCGCCGAGGCGCTCGAGAGCCTCGCGGAGCTGCCGGGGATCGAAGACCCCGCAGCGGAGGCGCTCGAGGCCCTGGAGGCGCTCGAGATTCCGCTCTGGCGCGGACCCACCGACGGACATGTACGAGTGACGAGCCCCTACCGGATCCGCGCCCAGCGGGTCGAGCACCTGTTCGTCGCGTCACTTCAGGAGGGTGAGTTCCCGCGCCACGACCCCGGCGATGCGTTCCTGTCGGACGAGCAGCGCGGCGTGCTCGGCCTGCCGGCGCGCGCCGAGGCCGATCACGAGGAGCGGTATCTGTTCCACGTCTGTCTGTCGCGGCCGACCACGCGCCTTCACCTCTGCTGGCGGGCAAGCGACGACGACGGGGCAGCGGTCGCGCCATCCCCGTTTCTGGACGACCTGGGAGAGGTGCTCGCCGGGCTTCCGCCCGACCCCGATGCCGACGCGCCGAGCCACCTCGTGCGGCGGCGCCCGCTCGGCGAAGTGACCTTCCGGATCAGCGACGCTCCCAGCATCGACGAGCTCGCACGCTCGCTCGCCGCGTCGGATCCCTCGATCGCTCCCGAAGCCATCGTCGCGCGCCTGGGACTCGGGCGGGGGGACGCGGACGAGCTCCATCGACGGCTCGCTCGGGCGGCGCGGCGGGTCGCGGAGCGAAAGCCGGGCCCGCTGGTCGAACCCGCCGTCGTCGGCGAGCTGGTCGAGCGCCAGCTGTTCGGCGCCTCGACGCTCGAGGAGTACGCGCTGTGCTCATACCGCTGGTTCGTCCAGCACGAGCTTCAGCCCGAGCAGCTCGACCCGAAGCCCGACGCGCTGACCCAGGGCTCCGTGATCCACGGCGTCCTCGAGGATCTCTACCGAGAGCCTCCGGCCGGCGGACCGGTCCCCCGCCCCGAGACCCTGGCGGCCTGGGAGCGGCGGGCGGGCGAGCTGGTCGCGACCGGCGCCGACAGCGCGGGGCTGGGCGGCGACGACGTCCGGGCAGTCGCGGCCCGCGCGCGAATGATCGCCCTGATCGAGAGCTTCCTCGCGCGCGAGGCGGCGATCGACTCTCCGCTCAAGCCGGATCCGGAGCTCTTGGAGGCGAGCTTCGGCGAAGGAGACGACGACGATCGAGAGCCGCTGCGGCTGGACGGGTTTCAGCTTCACGGCAAGATCGATCGTGTCGACCTCTCGCCCTCGGGCCGCGAGGGCCTGATCCGCGACTACAAGGTCTCGCGCACGGTGACGAGCGCCGCAAAGCTCGCCAAGGAGGGAAAGCTTCAGCCCCAGCTCTACGCCCTCGCCCTCGAGGAGCAGTGGAACCGGCGGCCGCTGGGCGGCGTCTACCAGCCCCTTGCGGCGACCCGCGACCACCGGCCACGCGGGATCGCTCTCGACGACGAGGCCGACGGGCTCCTCGCCGGCCTGGGACTGCTCAGCAACGATCTGCTCTCCGAGGAGGAGTTTCACGAGGCCATCCGGGCCGCTCGCGAGACGGCTTCGGAGATCGTCGGGTCGATGCGGGCCGGCTCGATCCGGCGGAATCCGATCGACGACACCTGCCCCCCCTTCTGCACCTTCCAGGCGATCTGCCGGCGCGAGCGCGCGGTCCGCCAGGAACCCGACGAGGACGAGGAGGACGACGCGTGACCCCGGAGCAGCTCGAGCTCGGCGCCCAGCCCGAGCCCTCACCGCGTGTCGAGCCCGCGGCGCCGCCGCCCACCCCCGAGCAGCTGCGGGCGATCGATGCCCGCGACCGCGACGTCCTCCTGGAGGCGGGGGCGGGCACCGGAAAGACCCGGGTCCTCGTCGAGCGCTACTGCGCGGCGGCCGAGGAGGCGGAGACGGGGGTGGACTCGATCCTGGCGTTCACGTTCACCGAGCGCGCCGCCGGTGAGCTTCGGCATCGGATCCGCGATCAGCTCGCGAGCAGGGCCGAACGCGCCCGATCCGAGGGGCAGATGGAGCGCGCCGAGCGCCTGCGCGACCTGGCGCGCGATTCCGAGCGTGCCTGGATCTCGACCATCCACGGCTTCTGCAGACGGATCCTTGCCGCCCACCCCGTCGCCCTGGGGCTCGACCCCCGGTTCCGCGTCCTCGACGCCGGCGAGGCCGACCGAGTGGCATCGGCGGCGTTCGACGAAGCCCTCGAGGAGCTGCTCGGCGACGGCGACGCCGAGCGGGCCACCCTGGTCGCGGCGATGCGGGTCCCGGAGCTTCGCCGCCTGGTGCTGACCGCACACGCCGAGCTTCGAAGCCAGGGGCGGACGCCGGCGCTCCCCGAGGCCCCACAGTCCGACCCCACCGACGCGCTCGCCACGCTGGTCAGTGCCGCCAAGGCGGCGTATTCGGAGACCGAGGGGGGTGGCGGCGGGCCCAAGAACCTTGAGCGCATCGCGGGGGCGGCGGCGCTCGAGCCCGGCCGCCGGCTGCCAACCGAGCCCGAGCTCGCCGTCCTCGAGCTGGCGTCGAACGCGAAGGCGTTCAGTGGCCCGGCGTGCGTCGCGTACAGGGAGGCGTGGCGACGGGCGCGAACAGCGCTGGCCGAGCGCGACGCAAGTGCCTCCTACCGGCACATCGCCGAGCTCGTCGAGCTGTTCTCGGCGCACTACCGGCGGCTCAAAGCTGAGCGCTCGGGGCTCGATTTCGAGGACCTCCAGCTCGAAGCGCGTCGCCTCCTGAGCGAGCATCCGGTCGTCGCAGCGGCCTATCGCGAGCGCTTCCGCCACATCCTGGTGGACGAGTTCCAGGACACCAATCGCCTTCAGCTCGAGCTCGTCCGGCTGCTGCGAGGGGCCGAGACGAAGACCTTTCTGGTCGGCGATGAGTTCCAGTCCGTCTACGGGTTTCGTCACGCCGATCTCGAGGTGTTCCGGGGCGAGCGCGAGCGGATTGCCGCCCTGCCCGACCGCGCCGGCGAGGTGATGCGCCTGGGTGGGAACTTCCGCTCAACGCCGGCTGTCGTGTCGGCGGTGAACGCAATCGGCGAGGCGATCCTCGGCGACTTCCGGGAGTTGACCGTGGGCAGAGAGCCGGCAGGCGGCGGGCCGGGCGAGGGCCCGCCGGTCGAGCTGCTGCTGACTCCCGCGGGGTCCGAGTGGGACGACGAGGAGCTCGACATCAACCTGCCCGGCGATTACCCATCGGCCCCCGACCGGGTCGCCGAAGCGCGCTTCCTGGCGGCGGATCTTCGTCGCCTGGTCGACGACCAAGAGGAAGACATCGCGGCGGGCGACATCGTCGTCTTGATCCGGGCCTACACGCACGTCGCGGCGTTCGAGGAGGAGCTCGAGCGAGCCGGACTTCGCCCCTATGTGGTCGGAGGACGCGGCTACTGGTCCCAGCAGCAGGTCGATGACGTGATCCGCCTGGTGGGAACGATCGCCAACCCGCTGGATGACGAGTGCCTGCTGGGCGTCTTGGCCTCTCCGCTTTGCGGCGTCGCGCCCGACGCTTTGTGGCTGCTTCGGTGCGCCGCCGGCTCCGGCCGCCATCTGTGGCCGGTGATCGAGCGGCGCTTCGGACGCGACGAGCCCGCCGAGGAGCCCGAGTCCGAGCGCCGGCTCGCGGCGATCCCCCCCGACGATGCCGCGAGCCTTCGCGAGCTCTGTGATCGCCTTGGGTCGCTGCGGGCCGAAGCTCCCCTGATCGGCCTCGATGAGCTGATCCAGCGCGCCGTGACCGCATTCGACTATGACCTCGCGACCCTGATCATGGAGCGCGGGACGCGCCGTTACGCCAACCTGCGCAAGCTGATGCGCCTCGCACGTGGCTATGAGGCGGCGGAGGGGCGGGACATCAGGGGATTCCTCGACTTCGTCGCCGACAGCGCCGCCCTCGACCGCGAGGGAGAGGCTGCGACCGAGGCCGAGGATCACGACGGCGTCAGGGTGATGACCGTGCACGCGGCGAAGGGGCTCGAGTTCGATGTCGTCGCGGTCGCGGACCTGGGCCGGGGGTTGCTCGCCGGCGCCCGCCGGCCCCCGGTGGCGATCGCCGACCGACCCGCCTCACCCGAGGATCGCCCGTCACAGGAGCAGCCGCGAGTCGGAATCCGGCTGGCGCGGCTCGGGACGACGGCCGTAGGGGTGTTCGGCTATGACGAGATGGTCGAGGAGGCGGACGAGGACGAAGCCGCCGAGGCGTGCCGCCTCGCCTACGTGGCCGCCACCCGGGCTCAGAAGCGGCTGATCCTGAGCGGCTGCTTCCAGGCCCGCCGGCTCGCCAAGGGCGACGAGGAGATGGCAGCCTCGACGCCGATCACGGAGAGGTTGATGCGAGCGATGGCGATCGGACCCGACGACGAGGACCACTCCGTGGAGCTTTCGCCGCCGGCCCCGCGGCCCGGCCTCGCGGCGAGCTTTGGCCCGGGGCGAGTGAAGATCCGCTTCAACCGGCCTGACCCGGTGGCCTTCAACGCTCTTCGGCGCGGGCCCCTGCTCGAGGGGGCCGAGGCCGGTGAGCCCCTCGCGCCGCCACCGCTCAGCCGGCCGACAGCCGAGACCGAGCCGGCCGCGCGGCACCTCTCCTATTCGGCGCTCGCCACCTATGGACGGTGCGGCTACCGGTTCTTCAGCGAGCGGGTGGTGGGCCTGCCCGTCCGCGAGGATCTCGGTGCCGACGGCGAACGAGCCCCGGCGAGGAACCGGTTCGGGTTCGGCAACGCGGTTCACTCCCTGCTCGAGTGGAGCGCGCGCGAGGGGTGGGACCATCCGGACGGAGCCCTCTGCCGGCAGGTGCTTCGCCGGGAGGTCCCCGACGCAGGGCCCGCGGAAGTCGATCGCGCCCGCGCGATGGTCGACGGCTGGCTCGAGTCCGACCTCTGCGCCGAGCTTCGCGCCCGCGGGAAGGCGCGCCCCGAGATGCCGTTCATCCTGCGGCTCGGCGACTCGGTGGTCCGCGGCACGATCGACCTCTACTCCCCTGGCGAGGTGCCGCTGGTGGTCGATTACAAGACCGACTCGGTCGGCTCGGAGGGCCTCGACGAGGTGGTCGACCGCTACGGGGTGCAGCGCCAGATCTATGCGCTGGCCGGCGCCCAGGGCGCGCCCGCCGTGCGGACCGCCTACGTGTTCCTCGAGCGGCCCGGCGAGGCGGTCGAGGTGGAGCTCGATCGCGTCGCACTCGAGGCTTCGGGCCGCGAGCTCGAGGGGCTGATCGGCGGCATACGCGAGGGACGCTTCGAGGTGACCGAGAAGCCCCATGCGGCGCTCTGCTGGGACTGCCCGGCGCGCGCCCGCCTGTGCTCGCATCCGCCCGAGGCGACCGGCCAGCGGCTTCGATGAGGCTCGCGGTGTTCGCGTACGGGTCGCTGGTCGGCGCGGCGAGCGCCGGACGAACGCTCGGGCGAGTGGTCGAGCCCGTGGGCCGGGCTCGACTCCCGGGCTGGCGGCGATCCTGGACCCTGGCCCGAGACAACCTCGCCTCGGAGAAGACGTTCGCCCTCAGGGACGGCACGACTCCCCCCTTCTGCCTCGGCCTCAACGTCGAGCCCTCGGCCGGCGACGGCCCGAATGGCGCCCTGATCGAGGTCTCGGGCACCGAGCTCGAGCGCCTCGCGCTCCGGGAGGTTCGCTACGACCGGGTCGAGGTGAGCGAGGCACTCCGTGTCGAAGGAACACCAGCCTTGGACCGAGTGTTCACCTTCACCGCCAAGGCCGAGAACCTCGCCCCGACCGCGCCGCCGGGCGCGGTGATCCTGGCTTCATACGAGCGGGCCGTCCAGGCGGCTTTCGAGTCGCTCGGCCCGGGCGAGCTCGAGCTGTTTGGTGAGACGACCGAGCCTCGCCCGGTCGAGGTGGTCGAGGCGGAACTGGTCCGCGACCGGATCCCGCCCGGAAACCCCCGCGAGTGGTAACCCCTACGGGAACACTCCGGCGGCTGCTCGGCTTCGCGCTCCGCTGCCGCCGGGTTCGGGGCGTTACCGGGCGGCAGGCCGTAGGCGCGTCAGGCCGGAGCCGCGTCGACGGTCCTCACGGGGTCGTTCGGCGAGCGCTGGGAGGGATCGTTGAGAACCGCGCCGGGAGGTGCCGGAATCGGCCCTTCGAGCAGCGGGTCCTCGGTTTCCTCCATCCAATCGATGAGCCGTCGCCGCATCGCGGCGAGCTCGCGGGCGCGCGCCGGATCGCCCGAGAGGTCATTCGACTCGTTGGGGTCGAGGACGAGGTCGAAGAGCTGCTCTTCGGGCACGAGCTGATCGGCCCAGCCGGCCTCGATCAGCACCTCCTTGGAGGCGCTGTCGTCGCAGTTCGCGAGGACGGGGTGCGGGTAATCGTCGAACCGGCGGATGTACTTGGACCGCTCCGTGCGAACCGCTCGCAACGGCTGATAGGCGGCGTGAAAGGTCATCTCGGCGAACACGGCCTCGTGGAGGCCGTCCACCTGGCCATCGATCAGGGGCATCAGCGACGCGCCCTGAAGCCACGCCGGCTGGTCGATCCCGGCGAGGTCGCAGATCGTCGGATAGATGTCGAGGTGGCTGACCATCGCGTCGAAGACCTTTCCCCCGGTGAAGCCGCCCGGTCCGCGGATCAGGAGCAAAACGCCGATACCGCGATCGAACAGGGTCGCCTTGGCCGCCGGAAACGCCAACCCGTGATCGGTCGTGCAGATGATCAGGGTCCGCTCGGCCAGGCCGTGCTCATGAAGCCCGTTCAGAACGGCGCCGATGCCCTGGTCGAGCGAGCGAGCGCTGGCCTTGAAGGCGGCCATGTCGTGGCGGGTCCGCGGGGTGTCGGGCAGGTTGGGCGGCGGCAGCGAGTACAGGCTGTCCCGCACCGAGGTGGGAGCCGCGAAGCTCCGATGCGTCTCGAAGAAGCCGACCGAGAGAAAGAACGGCTCGGGCGCTGATCGGATCGCTTCGATGGCGATCGGAGCGACGTCCCCGGCATGGTGGCTCTGGACCTCGATCACGTCGTCGTAGCCGATCACGTCGGGGTCCTGGGAAACGTGCTGTTCGCCGATCAAGGCGGAGTGGTACCCGGCCGAGCGCAGTGGATGAACCCAGTGCTGGCCGTAGTCGTCGAGCGCCCAGCCGCGGTGGGCGAGGCCGAGCATCCCGTTGTTGTGGCAGTAGCGCCCGGTGAGGAGCGAGGCGCGACTGCCCGAGCAGGTCGGGGCCGCGCAGAAAGCCTGCCGAAACAGGACGCCCTGGTCGGCGAGCAGCTGGATGTTGGGGGTAGGCACCTGGTAGCCGTACGGCTGCACGTAGCGACCCGTGTCGTGCGAGTGGATATAGAGAATGTTCGGGGGCCCGCCCCCGTCCACCGTCAGGGCCGGGCCCCTTCGGGGACCGGCGTCTGAACATCCAGGTCGGTGACGGTCGGAACGAGGTCGAACTCGGTCCCGATCCTGAGCTCGCTGTAGCGGCGCGCCCAGTCGTCGTTGAGCCCGTCGGACTGCTTCTTCATCCGCGGAGCGGAGCTGAAGTCGGGCGGGGCCTCCAAGCCCAGCCGGTCAAGCAGGTTGGTGGTGCTGGCCTGCGGATCCGCGGCGAAGTTCTCGTACAGGATCAGGACCGGCTTGATCCCCGCGTGTTCGAAGAACGCATCCCAGGAGGCCTCCTCGGCCAGCACCTGGTCGAGCAGATGGTTGATGGCGCGGTAGTGGAACCGCAGCTGCGGCCGATGCACGCGCAGAAACTCCCTGTAGGGCGGGGAGTCCTCCTCGATCCCGCCAGAGGCGTCGCGCGGAGCCTCGGTCTCTTTCCAGGTGGCGGTCTGGACGGCCTTCCAGAGCGAGACCGCCTGGCGTACCTTGCTCGCCCGCACGACGCGTACGAACGTCAGGCCGGGAAAGACTGCCGGCAGGAGCTCCGCCAAAGGGAGATCGCGGAGCTCAGGAACGTTTCGCAGCAGGCTCACGAAGTCGCCGAGGTACCCCCACATGAGCTTCGCTCCAAACATGCCGTTGGGCGTCGTCCCGGCCTCGAACGCCCACTCCAGGTAGCGGTCGTACGCCGTCCGGCTCCAGAGCGGATGCCGGGGCGGGGGCTCGTCGCCGACGCCGCGCTCCCCGAGATGGTCGAGTATCGAGCGGTCGTCGACGCCGGCGAAGTACTCGGCCGGCTGGCGCGGTCGGCCGCTATGAAGGAGCGCCTCGAAGTACTCCTCCGGGCGACCGGCCACCCCGGTTTCGCGCAGCGCCTGGCAGACGAGGGTGCTCCCGCTCCGCGGGGTCGCACAGACGAGGTATGACCGGGTGGCTTCCATTCTAATTCTCGATGATATTAATCAACATAGGCTTTTCGCGCGTGACGGCGAAAACGCGATCAGACCCCGCATGGACCCGTGCTCGCGGGGGTGAGTCGACCCTCCAGAGCCCTGCGGACCGCCGCGTTCGGCACCCCGAGACCACCAGTCGAGCGGCGTGCTTCGGCCGCGAACACCGTGGCCAGTACCCGGCCCGCACCGTCCACGACGGGCCCGCCCGAGTTGCCGCTCCTGACGCTTCCGCGAAACGGGGTCATCCTACGCTTGGTCGGGCCCCGGCCGTAGGAGTCCTGGCTGATCGCGGTGCCGGTCCTACCGAGCCGCGCCGGGGTGATCGTGAAAGGCCCGTTCTCCGGGTAGCCCAGCACGGCCGCCGCGGCCCCGCTCGAGGCGCGAGAGGCGATCCGAAGCGGCCGGGTGTCCAGTCCCGGGACTCGCAGGACGGCGAGATCGTCGTGGGGCTGATAGCGCACGGCGGTGGCGTCATGCGAGACCCCCGCGCGCGTGGTCACCGTCGTGTCGAGCTCCCCGGCGACGACGTGAGCGTTCGTGACCACCAGGCCGGGGTGGACGGTCCAGCCGGAGCCCTCGATTCCCAGCCCGCAGGCGGTCCCGAGCACCTTGACGACCGAGTCGCCGGCCCGTTCGACGTCTGGGTCCCGGGCGATTGCTGACCGTGGCATGCGCACGTTCGCCTGCGGTCCGCGAACGGCAACCGTGGGGTCGACGTGGCGGAGCAGGTTGAGAATCGGGCCGCTCGGGGGCAGCGCGCCATTCAGCGCCGCGAGGATCCTCGAACCCTGGAGCGCGTCTCGCAGGTCGCGGGACCCCGGACCCGACGAGTTCAGCGCCGCGGCGCCGAAGGCCCAGGCCAGCACCAGAGCCAACGCGGCCAGCAGCAACGAGCCTCCAATGCCGTCGACGCGTCCGAGGACCCTTCGGTGGCCGACCAGGCGGGCTCTCATGAGCTCGGCGATCCCGCGCATGGCGATCGCGAGCACGGTTCCGACGAACAGTCCGCAGAGGACCGTGAGCGCGGGCGCATACCGAGACTCGCCGCCGGCGGAAAGGAGCGCCGGGCCCAGGCGTCCGCCGAGAACCGCGCCAACCACGAAACCCGCGAGCGGCAGCGCGCTGGCCATCAGGCCGCGCTCGTAGCCGATCACCGCGAAGGCGACCGCGAATACGACGATGATGACGTCAACGAAGTTCACCGAGTGACTACCTTTCTACCCGTTTGAGCCCCGCCAACCGTGACGCGGCCCGCCGCCGCCGCCTTCTTACCCGCGCCCTGCCCGTCGCGGCTCTGGCGACCGCGGCGTTCATCGCGGGCGCCGTATCGGCCGGGCAAGGCGCCGAGCTGGCCGGCGCGCAGCGGTTCGCGGACGACTGGGAGAAGCAGGACTTCGCTGCCATGCATGCCGAGCTCTCGCCCTCCGCCGCGAGGCGTTATCCGCTCAGCACATTCACCGACCAGTACGGAAAGGCCCAGGCGACCGCGACCGTGACCAAGGTGACGACCGGCGAGGTATCGGAATCCGACTCGGGCGGCCAGCCGGCGGCCTCGATGCCGGTGACGCTCGACACGCACGCGTTCGGCGAGATCACCGGCCAGATCGAGCTGCCGCTCGACGGCGACCGGGTCGCCTGGGGCCCCGATCTCGTCTTTCCCGGCCTCGGTGAGAACGAGCGCCTGGTCCGGCACACCGAGGTCCCGACGCGCGCTCCCATCATCGCCCGGGGCGGAACTCCGCTCGCCGAGGGCCCGGCGACGGCGCGGACCTCGCCGCTCGGCGCAGCCGCCCAGGGCGCGGTCGGGGCGGTCTCGTCTCCGAACGCCCAGCAGAACAAGGCCGAGGTGATGCTCGGGTTTCCGCCCGGCACCCCGACAGGCACCAGCGGCCTCGAGCAGGCGTTCAACCGTCGCCTCGCCGGACGGCCCGGGGGAGAGCTCGTGGCGGCCCCGTCGCAGGGTTCGGAGGCTGCGACGAAGAGCAACGTGGTGGCGAGCACCAAGCCGGTTCCCGGGACACCGGTGCACACCACGATCGACCCAGACCTCCAGCAGGCGGCGACCACGGCGCTTGGCGGAGCCTACGGTGGCGTCGCGGTCCTCGACGCGACGAATGGGACGGTGTTGGCGATCGCCGGACTCGCCCTGTCCGGCCCCCAGCCCCCTGGCTCGACGTTCAAGATCATCACGACGACCGCCGCGCTGGACGCCGGGGCGGTCAAGCTGACCGACCAGTTCCCGATCCAGACCTCGGCCGTGGTCGAGGGGCGCGAGATCGCCAACGCGCACAACGAGGCATGCGGCGGAAGCTTCGTGCAGGCGTTCGCCGAGTCGTGCAACAGCGTGTTCGTCCCGCTCGGGCCGAAGGTCGGCTCGACGCGGCTGGTCGGGGCGGCCGAGCGCTACGGCTTCAACTCGCCGCCGAGCCTGTTCGACGATCAGGCGCTGAAGGCCATGAGCCCTCCGCAGAGCACGATCCCGACCTCGATCGCCAGTGACGTCGACCTCGGCCGTGACCGCGATCGGCCAGGGCGAAGTCCTGGCGACCCCGCTCGAGATGGCCTCGGTCGCCCAGACCGTCGCCAACGGCGGCGTCCGCAGCCCGACGTCCATGGTCCGTGACGCCGCCCTGCAGCCATCCACCGAGCCGGTCCGGGTGACATCGAAGAAGACCGCGTCGATGCTGCGCGAGCTGATGATCCACGTCGTGACCGAGGGAACGGGCACCGCCGCCGCTCTGCCGGGCATCCAGGTCGCCGGCAAGACCGGGACCGCCGAGCTGGGTCCCAAGCCGCTCGAGCCTGGCCAGGCCGAAGCGGGAGTGGAGCCCGAGCAGAACGTCGACGCGTGGTTCACGGGCTTCGCGCCGGCCGCCAAGCCGAAGCTCGTCGCCGCGGCGATGATCGTCAACGCAAGCGGGGACGGCGGCACCGTGGCCGCCCCGATCGTCCGCCAGGTCCTCGACGCCGGCCTCGGCTAGCCAGAGGAGCCACCCGTTGGAGCTAGGGACGAAGTCCCGGGGCAGGCGCCTACGGCCTGCCGCCACGTAACGTGCCCGAACCCGCCGGGAACGGAGCCGAAGGCGAGGCTCCCGGCGGAGTTATGCTCAGATATCCAGCTCGACGTGGCCGACCGCGCCGGTCGACGACGGGATGTCGAGGACCAAAGGACGATCCTCGACCGCCGCGGTGTCGACCAGGAAAAGCACCATCGCGCCCTGGATCGGGCCATTTGCGGCGGTGGTCTCGGGCTCGGGGAGCTGGCCGTCAGCGGGCACCTTCCCTCCCAGGTCGAGCGCGAACAGGCTGTTGCTCGCCAGGGGCTTGAACTCGCTGCCCACCGTGTCCGTGACCCGGAACCCGGTCGGGACCTGTTGGATGGTCCCGGACGTATTCTGGATCTGCATGAAGACGCCGAGGTAGAACTGGTTCCTCTTCGGCGGCGGCTGGCCCACGAGGTAGGCCTTGTCCTCGTCGTCGCTGGGGTTCAGAAACCGGCTGATCTGGACGTTGTAGAGCAGGTCGCCGAGCTGCATGCCCTCTCCCTCGTCGACCTTGAGGGTCGCCTCCGGATCGGTGTCGCAGCCCGCGAGCGCCAGCCCGACCAGGAGCGCAGCGACCAGCGCCACAACGGCGCCAAGACGCGTTTTGGGGCCAGCGGCGCGCACCATGGCGGCGAAAGTCTATGTCACCGGGACGCGGTCGCCGCCCGCCACCACGACACGGTCGGACGCGCCACCCGACTCCATCAGCTCCTTGAGACGGCCGAGCGCGGTCGTCCACTGGCGGCGGTAATAGCGCTCGGCCCCCAGGTGCTCGCGAAGCCTGTCCAGCCGACCCGTCGGCTGGGTCCAGAAGCTGAGCGTGACCTCGCAGCCGGACACCGCGGGCCCCTCGATCAGCTCCCATCCGGTCGTGGTGGGAACTCGGTCGAGCCGGCCGCTTCGCCCCTGCTCGAGGATCCGTCGCGGGCTCGACGCCTCGACGATCGCGGTGTCCATCCAGACGTGACGCCTGGCAACCCGCATCCGCGCCGACGCTCCCACTCCGCGGGACTCGAGCCGCTCGAGCCGGTACTGCGAGATGAAGTGGTCGGTGAACGACGGGCGGTTGGCGAGATCGCACAGGAAGTCGAAGACACGCTCCCGCGGCGCGTCGATCGGCCGCTTGACGGAGATCGGGCCCATCGGCGCGCGATTCTATTGACGCGCAGGGGACGGCAACCGTCCAAATTGCGAACGTTTTGGGCCGGGAGGCCACCGCGGCCATTCGCCGCCTCGTTAGAATTGTCACCAGTTTTCGGGATGGATTACCAATTTTCGGGATGGACGCAGTCGTAGACGGAAGAGCCGCGGTGGGTGAGACCGGCGAGTTCGCCGGTGTCGGATCTCTGGTCTGCGTGGGTTGTGGGTACTCGATTTCCCTGACCGCCGGCGACGACGTCCCCCGTTGCCCGGCCTGCGACGAGTCCCGGTTCCGCCGCGCCTCGATGTTCGAGTCGTCTTCGATGTCGGCGGACGCGGTCGCCGCGGCGTCATCGCCCCCGGACTGGCTCCAGGGCGTGCGCGCCGAGCTCGAGTCGGGCGCCCACTACGTCGCGTTCGAGGAGGACGGAGAGCCGGCTGTGGTGGAGCTCCATGCTGGCTGGACTCGGATCGGGCGGAGCGGCTCGGCCGACATCTGCCTCGACGACGCTACGGTCTCGCGTCGGCACGCGCTGATCGTTCGCACCCCCGAGGAAGAGCTTCGCGCTCTCGATGACCGCAGCCTCAACGGCCTGTTCGTGAACGGCGAGCAGGTCGAGTGGGGCCCGCTCGCGGATGGTGACGAGCTCGAGATCGGGCGTTACCGCCTCTACGTGCTCCAGCCCTAGCGCGTCATTCGTCGCGCGCATCCCGCCAGTCCCCGTCGGCGTGGATGGTCCACGGAAACCGCGCCGAGGGGTGCGGCAGGTTCAGGAACCTACACAGGGGATCCCAGCCCTCGCCACTGCAGATGTCGATGCTGAGCAGGTCACCGGGCCGATCGCGGAAATGGCTGCGGACCCGCTCGTGATAGCCGTCGAACGCGGCCGAGAAACGGGCCCGATCGAAGGTTGCGCCACCGTAGAGGTCCTCGTGGATGGCGCGAATGTACGCCGCGAGTGGCTCGTCCCCATGCTCGAGCAGGTAGGGCGTCGCCCAACTCGCCCAGAGCTGGTCGCACGACTCGAGCCAAGATCGAGTGTCCCTGGTCGTGAGGATGAACTTGCTGCCGGGGTAGGCGGCGTCGAGCGCCTCAAAGGTGGCCGAGACCGGCGTGTCGGTGAGGACGTCGATCCGTTCGAGGATCGGTAGCCGCAAGCGCTGACCGTCGTCGGCCAACAGCGTCATCACCCGCTCGCGGGTGGCGTCGTCGGCAGGGAAGTGGAAGGTCCGGTAGCCGAGGATGTCCAGCGCGGACGTCAGGCTCGTGGTCCCGGTTCGGGTCAGTCCGATCCCGAAGATCCGCCCGGTTCGCGGAAGGCCGGATCGTCGCCGCGCCAAGGCTCGCCGCAGCCACCGAGGCCTGTGCACGCCCGCGCTGATCGTACGCGCCGTCACGGTCCCTGCTCTCGGCCTACTCCGTGGAGATGTTCGGATCCGCCTGGACCTTGTGGGGGACGATGATCAGGAAGTTGTCCCGGGCGCCGCGGGCCAGCGCGAGAAGCCGGTCGGCCTCGGGATCCTGATCGGTGGCCCGCAGCTCGTCCGCGTAGTGGCCGAGCAGCTCCTCGAGGTCGAGCTGGCCCTCGTCATCGAGCTCGACGAGCTCGACCTTCGCGCCCTCGCCGAGTCGGCGCTCGATCGCCTCGCGGTCGAGCTTCCACTCGGGGTTGACGCGAGCGTAGACGCGGCCCCCGGTCATGCCGGCGCAGGCCCAGGGCCCGATGTCGCCGAGCACGACGGCGCGGCCCGAGGTCATGTACTCGAATGCGAACCCCTTTGCGTTGGCGCGATCGACGATGCATCCGCGGGTGTCGTCGAGCGGCTCAGCGGGCTCGCCCCCGAGCACCACGTCCGCCCCCGAGAGGCGGATGCAGAACCGCGAGTCCGCCGATCCCTGGACGAACAGCCGTCCGCGCTGGGCGCCATAGGCGAACGACTTCCCCACCGAGCCATTCACCCGTGCGCCGTCGGCGCCACGACCCTTCATGATCGAGATCGCGCCGCCGAGCATCCCCTTGCCGACCCCGTCCTGAGCTCCGCCCTCGACCCGCACGACCAGGCCCCAGGCGTTGAAGGCCCCCAGGCCCTGGCCGGCGACCGAGCCGCCGTTGAAGCTGAGCTCGGCCATCACGTCGCCCTGATCCCCGTCCGGCGCTCCCTCGTAGATGCGGGCGCGCGAGATGGCCCCCGCGAGCTCCGTGCCGAGGACCCGGTCGTGGGCGTCGGTTGAGCGCGGGAACCGATCACGAACCACCTCGCCGGCCAGCACCTTCTCGGCAAGGCCCGCGATCCGGGTCGAGGCCTCCTTGGGCTCCATCCGGATCGGCCGCGCCCGCACCAGGCCCGCCTCGGCCCGGGCCTCGACCGGCTCGTCGGCGACCGGCAGGTCGATTGGCTCGAGGTCGAGGAACTCCTCGAGCGGGGTGATCAGCTCAGCGAGGTCGAGCCGGTCGGCGTGCGAGCGCTGCTCGAGGAGGTCGTATCGACCAACCAGGTCCTGGGCGCGCTCGTACCCCAGCTCGCCGACCACGCGCTTGACCTCCTCGCCCATCGCCTGGAAGAAGCGCGCACAGCTCTCGGCTGCGGACTGGACGCTCTGCGGCGTGAACTTCTTCAGGCCGTGCTCCTGGGCCTGCTCGAGAGTCTCGATCTGAGTGGCGATCCCGACGTGACAGGTGTCGAGCTGACAGCCACGGCAGATCGTGCACCCCAGCGAGACCATCGCCAGGGTCCCGAACGCAACCCGGTTCGCCCCCATGCAGTGGAGCTTCACGATGTCGTGTGCGTGGCGGTAGCCGCCGTCGGCCCAGATTTCAACCCGGTTTCGGATCCCGGCCTCCATCAGGGCGCGGTGGACGGCCCGGGTGCCGATGTCGGACGGCAGGCCCACGTGGCGAAGTGCGTGCTGGCGTGCGGCGCCGGTGCCGCCCTCGAACCCCGACAGGGTGATGATGTCCGCGCCGGCCTTGGCGATTCCCAGCCCGATCGTCCCGATGTTCGGGACCACGGGGACCTTGACCGAGACGCGGAGGTCGGGGTTCACCGTCTTCAGCTCGTCGATCAGCTCGGCAAGATCCTCGATCGAGTAGAGATCGTGGTTGTTGGAGGGCGAGATCAGGTCGGTACCGGGCGCCGCGTTTCGCGCCTCGGCGACCTTCTCGGAGACCTTGCGGCCCGGCAGGTGGCCGCCTTCGCCCGGCTTTGCCCCCTGTCCGATCTTGATCTCGGCGAGGTATGAGGAGTTGAGCATCGCCGCCGAGACGCCGAATCTGCCCGATGCCACCTGCTGACCCCGCCACTTGCGGTACTCGCCATACATGTCCTGGATCTCGCCGCCCTCGCCGTTGACGCAGAGGATGTTGATCGCCTTGGCGGCCTCCGCGTAGGCGCGGAAGGCGGGTTCCGACTGCGAGCCGAAGCTCATCGAGGAGATCACGATCGGGTAGTCGTGGTGGCCGATCGAGGCGTCGACGTCCTGCGCCGCCACCGAGTCGCGATCGGATCGAAGACCGACGATGTGGCGCATCGAGATCGGGCTCTGGCGCTCGAGCTCGCGGACCTTCTCCGAGTAGTCCTCATACGACGACGTCCCGTTCGCTGCCGCGATCGCCGCCTTGTAGACCTTCGGGTAGAACCTGAACGTCTTCGCCGGCTTGGCCTCCTGGTCGCCGGTCAGAATTCCGAAGCGCTGGTCGGTGTCGATGTCGAGGTCCGTGTAGCCGACCCCGCCGTCCTCGGATCCGCAGAAGGTCTCGCACTGGAGGATCTCGGCGAGCTCGGGCTTCACGCCGATCGACGAGAACTGGCGCGCGTAGCCGCGGACCTCGTGGATCCCGATCGTCGAGATCACCTTCTCGATTCCCTTGCGAAGCGCCGCGCAGAGGTTGGAGACGTCAGTGTCGTAGTCGTCGACGCAGATCACCTCGACCATCACGTAGGGGCAGACGCCGTCGGCCCCGAGGCCGAGCGCCAAGACCACGTCGTGGACGTTGCGGACCGCCGCAGAGCGCAGGACGATCGAGCAGCGGCGGCGCAGGTTCTCCTCGCCCGTCTCGCCCACCTTGAGCTGCTTGAGGGCCTGGTCGACCGCCGACACGGCGAGATGGGGATCGAGGTAACGGCGCTCGCCGTCGTAGACGGTGCGGTCGGTGAGCACCACGAGCTCCGCCCCCTGGCGCACCTGCTTGACCGCCTCCTGCTTGATCCGCTCGATCGCCCCGTGGGTTGTCTCGGACTCGAGCAGCGCGATGTCGATCGCAGCCGCCCGATCGCGAAACTCCTCCCAGAGATCCTCGAGCAGGTACGTCTTGTGCTTGCGGGCTATCCGCCGGTAGTTGGAGTCGGAGAGCGGCGCCAGGTCGTGGTGGCCACCGAGCACAACCGGGAAGGCGGTCTCGATCGTCTTGGTGTCCGTCGCGGGCGCGTGAATCGAGGGGCGGCGGCCGAACACGGTGCGGGTCGAGAAATGCTCGATCTCTCGCTCGCGATCGATCGCGGGATTGGTCACCACCGCGACCGTCTCCTTGAAGTAGTCGGCGAGGTTCTGGCGCTCCGGTGAAAGCGACGCGAGGGGCCCGTCATAGCCCAGCGAGCCGATCGGCTCGGCGCCGTTCGACGCCATCTGCTGGCACAGCTTCACATCGTCGCGCTGCCAGCCGAACCCGGCCAGCACCCGGTCGACGACCTTGACCGGCTCCGAGGGGCCCGCGGAGGTGTAGCCGGGGATCTCCGCCCCCTCAAGCGGCCCACCGGTCTCGAGCGCGCGATCGTACGGCGCCATTCTGGAGCTGATCGCCCCGCCCTCGCCCGTGGCGTCGCCCTGCGGCGTCCTGGTGCGCTCCAGCCATCGCTCGGCGACCGCGCGCTGCATCTCGAAGTGCTCGTGGAGCCGCGAGGTCCGCTTGTCGCGGTCGATCGTGACCATGAACTTCTCGCCGGGGGCGAGCGGCTTGGGCTCGGAGACCATGTCGCCGCACCCGATCACGCCGGGCTCGGAGCTGAAGATGAAGTCGTCGGGCGTCTCGAGCTTCCAGAGTGGGCGCAGCCCGAGCGCGTCGGCTGAGAAGACGCACTCGTCGTCGTGGCGAGCGATCAAGGCCACGGGCCCCTGCGCGAACGGGCCCATCGCCTGGCGCAGGTACGAGTAGAAGGCGTGCAGCTCGGTGGGCAGCGAGCGAACCTCATCGACGACCGGCGGGACCACCATCTCCATCGCCTCGGCCAGCGACAGCCCCTCGACTCGGACCATGGTGTCGACGACGCGGTTCAGGTCCTGGGAGTCCGAGCATCCGGGGTCGATGGGGACGCCGAGCATGCGGCCCTCCTGGCGGAGCTGCTCGATCGTGTTGATCTCGCCGTTGTGGCCGAGGACGGTGAACGGCTGGACTCGCCGAAACGACGGCCATGTGTTGGTCGAGTAGCGGTTGTGCCCGAAGCAGCCGATCGTCTCGAACCGCTCGTCGCGGAGATCCGGGTAGTACTCGCCGAGGACCTTCGGCGCTCCCATCACCTTGTAGACGCACGTCGTGGCCGAGAAGGAGGCGACGTGGCATCCGAGCTCGGACTCGAGCGCGAGCATCAGGTCGAACGCGATCCGCGCTCGACGCCGGGCGTCGGGCAGCACACCGGCTATCTGCCAGAAATGCGGCTCCTCCTCGCGGGCGATCGCGCCGAGCGCCTGTGAGTCGACGACCCCCAGCCGCTCGGCGAGGATCCGGAAGCCGCCCCGACCGAGGATCTCGCGGGCATCGTGGCGCGCCTTCTCGACGTCCTCGCGGCGATCGATGAACAGGTGGGCGACGGCGAACGCAGGGTCAAGAGCCAGCGCCGGGTTGTGGCCGCCGACCCGGACCTCCTCGGTCCAGATCTTGCGCGGGATGTCGACGAGGATCCCGCAGCCGTCACCCTCGCCATCGACGTTCCCGGCCCTGTGGAGCATCTTGCGGAGGTTGAGAAGCGCGGACTCGACCGACGCCCGGCTTGGCGTCGCGTCCTTTCGAACCGACGCGTAGATGGCACACGCGTCGCGATCCTCGACGCTCGGCGGCGAGACCCTCGGGCGGTAGGCCCGCTCGGGGGAAAGGCGAGGCCGTTGGAAACGCGGGGACGACGAACGGATCTGCGAGCCAGCCATGCTCACCTCCCGGGATCCACGCCTTCTTCGAGCGGGCGTGCGACTGGGGGACAAGGGTGCTGCGCAGTATACGAAGGCATGCCGCCATATAGTCCCGCCGATGGCCGAGGTGATCGCGGTCCTTTCGCAAAAGGGCGGCACCGGGAAGACGACCATGGTGCGCTCGCTGACCGACGTCTTCGGCAGGCTCGGCCTGGACGTCCTGGCGATCGACGCCGACCCGCAGGGAAACCTCTCCGACTACTTCGACACAGATCCGACCGCCGAGCCGACCCTCGGCGAGGTCCTCCAGGGCCAGGCGCGGGCCGCCGACGCCGTCCACGGGCGCGTGATCCCGGCCAACCTCCGCCTCGCCGAGGCCGAGCTCGTGCTGGCGGGCAAGATCGGTCGCGAGGTGACGCTCAGAAACGCGCTTCGCGATCTGCGGCGAAGCCGCGACCTGATCCTGATCGATTGCCCCCCCACCCTCGGCCTGCTGACCGTCAACGCGCTGGTCGCGTCGACGCACGCGATCCTCTCCACCGAGGCCCAGTACTTCTCGCTCCAGGGAATGGAGCAGGCGATCCAGGTCGTCGACCTCGCCAAGGACAGCCTCAACCCCGACCTCGAGCTGCTCGGCGTCTGCCTCAACATCGTCAACCCCCGCACCCGCCACGCCCGCCACACGCTCGAGGCGCTTCAGGAACGGTTCGGCGACAAGTTGTTCCGAACTCAGATCCGCCAATCGATCGCTTATGCGGAGTCGGCCGAGCGAGCGGTCCCGATCCTCGACTACCGGCCCGATCGAGGCGCCGATTACCTGTCGCTCGCCGGCGAGATCGTCCGACGGCTCGGCAGACAGGACATGCTCGAGCCGCTCGACGAGCTGAGCGCCGAGCTGGCGCCGGCCGGCGCCGGGGCTTCGTGACGCCGCTCCCCTGCCCAGACTGAGCTCCACCCGGCCGGTTTCGCGCAAGCAAGTGCCGCACGACCTGTGATCATGCTCCGGCGATGAGCGAAGCCGACTCGGCGGAGACCCTCGGGGAAGCGATCGGGCGCTACAACGAGGCCTGGAACGAGCAGGATCTCGAGGCGATCATCTCGATGCACGCGCCGGACATGGTGTTCGAGAACCACACCGCCGGAGAGCGCGCCGAGGGCGACGCCGTCCGCCCCCACATCAGGTCGATCTTCGAGACCTGGCCCGACCTGACGTTCACCACCCGGCGGCTCTACGTGCGGGAAGGCCTCGTGGTTCAAGAGTGGACCGCCGAGGCCACCCACGTGAACGAGATGCGCCGCGGAGAGCTGGTCGCCGAGCCGACCGGCAAGCGAATCGCCTGGGACGGGCTCGACGTGATCCCGTTCGATCGAGGCCTGGTGAAGCGAAAGGACGTCTACTCGGACTCGGTCTCGATCCTGCACCAGCTCGGACTGCTCGCCTAGCGTCGCGACGCCGAAGGTATTCGGACCCGCACCCGCCGCAACATGGCCGCCGACGGGCTACAGCTCGGGAACGTCGGCGCCCAGGGGGCTGAACGGGGCCCGGCGAACCTCCGCCCAGCCGCCGATCATGCGGCGAAGCGCCTCCATGACCTTGCCGGTGTCCTGCCAGAAGCACCAGACGAGGAGCGAGGGACCGGCGCCCGACACCGTCGCCCCGATCGCCCCGATCTCCTGCGCGCGCTCGAGGACCTCCATCGAGCGGGGAAACAGATGGGCGCGATGGGGCTGATGGAGGCGATCGGCGAGGCCGTGCGCGATCAGGGCGAGATCGGAGCGCTCGATCCCGAGCACGAGCTCGGACGCCGCCGCGAGGTTGGCGACCGCGTCCGCGATCGGAACGCTCGGCGGCATCGCGGCCCGCGCCTGCTCGGTGGGCACCTGCTCTTCCGGCACGACCAGCACTCCCTCGACGCCCTGCGGCGGCTCGAGCCTGACCGGGGGCGGAGGTGTGCGTCCCTCAAGCGCCGGCGGGCAGACCACGAACCCCCCGTAGAGAGCCGCTCCGACGTTGTCCGGGTGGCCCTCCAGCTCGATCGCGCGAGCGTAGATCTCCTCACGATCGAGGGCCAGCTCGAACAGGTGGTCGGCGGCCATCAGCCCGGCTACGATCGCCGCCGCCGACGAGCCGAGGCCTCGCGTGAGCGGGATCTCGCTGCGGACCTCGAAACGCAGGCCGTCGGCAGGATGGAGCGCCTCGAAGGCGCGCACGCACAGGTTCGAGCGATCGGTCGGCACCGAGTGCCCACCCGGGTCAACCGCGAATGCTCCCGCCTCCGCGACCTCGAGCTCGAGGTGGATCGAGATCGCGGCCGCGAATACGTCGTAGCCCGGGCCCAGGTTGGCAGACGATGCGGGAACGCGGACAACGCGCCGCCGGCCGGTCACCTCACTGCTTCCACTTGATCGAGCACCCTACGGGCTCGGTCTCCGCCCGCGCCGGGCGCTCGCCGGCGAGCACCGCGTCGAGAGCCTCGCGCAGCCAGCCCGCGTCGAGGCTCGGGTCCATGTGGTCGGCGTCCGGCGCCCCCTCGTAGCGGATCACGCCCGAGGCGTCGACGACGTAAACGTGGGGGGTGACCTGCGCGGCCCAGGCCACGGCCGCCTGCTGGGTCTCGTCGTGCAGATACGGGAAGGGCCAATCCTCCTCAAGAGCCCGCTCGCGCATCGCTTCGAGCGAATCACGGGGATAGCGCTCGGCGTCGTTGGAGTTGACGGCGAAGAACGCGACTCCGCGCTCGCCGTAGTCGCTCGCCACCTCGGCCAGGCGGCCATGCCAGGCGAGCGCGTAGGGGCAGTGGTTGCACGTCCACACGACCACGGTCGCCGACGCGTCGCCGGCCGCCGGCAGCGATCGTGTCCCACCTTCGGTATCGGGAAGCTCCAGCGGGGGGGCCGGTTGCCCCACCTTGGTCGCCGACGCCCGTGCGGTCATTCGTCGCCTCCTCGGATCGCCTTTCGCAGAGTCTCGCGCAGGTCGTCGCGGCCCGGAAGCGGTGAGACCCGCCCATCGCGGAGCCGATAGATGCGGCACGTCAGCCCGATCGGCTCGTCCGAGGGAGGCTGAATGTCCCGACCGTCGACGCGGATCGTCGGCGAGCCTACAAACCGCTCCTGCTCCGCATCGTCGTCGGTTCGAATCTCGTGTACGTCAATCGACTGCGGATCGATCCCCACCGCGACCATCTCCTCGCGAAGCATCGCCAGCGCCTCCTCCCACGAAGGGCACCCCCGCCACCACAGCAACTGCACGGCCGGCGCGGCGCTCATCGTCTGCGAACGGTACAGGCCGCCGGTTCAGCGAGCGATCAGAGCCTCGACGCGGGCCGAGAGCTCCTGAGGGTCGAACGGCTTCCGCAGATAGTCATTCGCGCCGACCTCGAGGCCGTGAGCGATGTCGCGGTCCTGAACCGTGGCGGTCAAGAGCAGGACCGGGATCCTCTCGGTGTGGCGGGCCTCGCGCAGAGCCTGCACGACCTCGAACCCGTTCATCTTCGGCATCATCACGTCGAGCACGCAGAGGTCCGGCAGCCGCTCGCGCGCGAGCTCGAGCGCCTCGGCGCCGTTCACCGCCGTGATCGTGTTGTAGCCGCCCTGGTCGAGCCGGTAGCGCACGAGGTCCAGGACGTCGGCGTCGTCATCCGCGATCAGGACGAGGGTGTCGCTGCGGCCGGTGTCGCTCACGACGCCCCGTCCTTCGGCGGCTGTCCGGCATCTCCTGCGTGCGGGTGGAGCGGCAACTCGACCCTGAAGGTCGTGCCCACGCCCTCCTCGCTGTCGACCTCCACGGCGCCACCGTGGGCATCGACGATCGCCTTGACGATGGACAGGCCGAGGCCGGTGCCCGGAATCTGCATCGCCGTAGCACTTTTGGCGCGATAGAGCCGCTCGAACAAGCGGTCGCGCTCGTCGGGGGGGATGCCCATCCCGGTGTCGGTCACCTCGATCGTCGCGGAGCCGTTGTGGCGGCCGAGATGGACGCCGACCTCTCCCCCGTCGGGCGAGAACTTGATCGCGTTGGTGAGCAGGTTGTCGACCACCTGGCCGAGCCGGTGCGCGTCGGCCTCGCACTCCGGGACTGCGTCGGCGCGCATCTGGAGCGCCACACCGTGCCGTTCGGCCGTCGGCCTCGCCGCCTCGATCGCCTGCTCGATGATCTGGCGGAGGTCGGCCTTCCCGGGCTCGATCACGAAGCTGCCCGTCTGGATCCGGACCAGCAGCAGCAGGTCCCCGACAAGGCGCAGCTCGCGGCGAGCGTTTCGCCGGATCACCTCCAGGAACTTGCCCCCATGAGCGCTGAGGCGCCCGCCCTCGGTCTCGGCCAAAAGCTCCGTGTATCCGATGATCGAGGTGAGCGGGGTGCGGAGCTCGTGCGAGACGAGCCCGAGGAACTCGTTCTTGGTGCGCTCGGTCTCATCCTCGGCGCGCTTCCGATCCACGTAGTTTCCAATCTGGCTTGCGATCGCGGTCAGGACGCTCAGAAGCTCCTTGTCCTCGGGTCGCTCATGACGAGCGAATAGCTCGAATGCGCCGTGCCTTCTGCCCCCGGTCTGGATCGGCATCCACAGAGCGCTCGTCATGCTTCCGAGGGTCGCGTTCCGGGCCCACGGAACCGGGGAGTCGTGTGCGAGCCTGCCCACCCACACCGGCTCGCCGAGCGGGTCCACTCCAGTCGCCGGGGGCGGCTGCCAATCGGCGCCCTCGCTGATCGGCAGCACGGGACCCCGCAGATGCGGGGCGACCCAGGTCGCCTCGCACCGAAGCCTCCCACCGTCCTCGTCGGCGGCCCAGTACGCGCCGCACGTCCAGCGCCCGGAGTCGCAGATGATCGGCAGCACCCTGGCCCCGATCTGGTCGAGGTCGGGGGCGTCGGCGAGGACCCTGGTGGCGCGGTACTGGGCCGACAGGTAGCGCCAGGTGCGCTTGCGGTCCGAGATGTCACGCGCGGTCGTCGCGGCGCCGACCATTCGCCCGTCAGGCTCGGTGATCGGTGAGACCGTGATCGCTACCTCCAGCCGGCGGCCATCCCTGCCGAGCAGCTCGGTCTCGCTGTCGACCACGAGATCGCCCCGAGCGGTCCACTCGAGCGCCGCGACGGGGTCGTCGGGTCGATCCGGAGGGACGAGGTCCGACACGGACATCCCGACCGCCTCCGACGCCGTGTAGCCGAACAGGCGCTCCGCACTCGTGTTCCAGCTCGTGATCTCTCCGTCCAGCGTGCAGCTGTAGATCGCGTCCCGAGAGGACTCCACGATCTCGCCGAGACGCCGCGTCGAGGCCTGGGCATCGACGCGATCCGTGACGTCGCGCGCGGTCGCGTAGATCCGCTCCTGCTCGACGCTGCCGACACACGACCACTCAAGCCAGTGCCAGCTGCCGTCCTTGGCGCGGTAGCGGTTACGTCCGACCGACTCGCCGCCGGCCTTGAGCCGCTCGAGCTCCCGCTCGGTTGCTTCACGGTCGTCGGGGTGCACGAGCTCGACGAAGCGACGCAACCGCAGCTCGTCGCGGGTCCATCCCAGCGTGGACTCCCAACGGCCATTGAGATGCTCGAACCTGCCGTCGAAGGTCGCGGTCGAGACCAGGTCGTGGGAGAGCTCGAAGTAGCGAGCGCTCTCCTCGAGGCGGCGCTCGAGGCGCTTGCGGTCGGAGATGTCGTGCATCAAGCCGTGCGCGGCCCAGTCGTCTCCATCGCCGCTCGCCCACAGGCTGAGCTCGATCAGGATCTCGCTGCCGTCGCGACAGACCGCCGAGATCTCGACTCGCTTGCCGAGCATCGGCCCCTCCCCGGTCTCCAAGAAGCGCTGAAGCCCCCGCCAGTACCCGGCCCGCATCCGCGGCGGGACGACGGTGTCGGCAAGCGGCCGGCCAATCGCCTCCGCGGCGGTCCAGCCGAAGACCCGCTCGGCGGCAGGGTTCCACTGCGTGATTCGCCCCTCGCGGTCGACCGCGATGAACGCCTCGTTGGTCGTCTCGAGGATCGTCCTCTGCCAGCCGGCGGCGCTCGTTCCCGCGCGCCGTGCGGCATTCAACTGCCTCGCGCCGACGCCCGCGAGGATGGCGGTTCCGAAGTAGACCAGTGCCCGGCTCAGATAGCCGAGCGCGTTCACATCGACGTGATCGACCTGGACCCAGGAGCCGAAGAGACAGAACGAGAGGAGCGCCACCGCGATGCCGAGCGCGGTGCCGAATTCGATCGCCACGAGACAGATCGGCACGACGTAGAGGCCCAGCACCCCGTTGCTGGGATCCTCGACCGCCAGACGGAGGGCGAAGCCTCCCGCCAGCACGAGCACCGAGACCGCCAGGACAAGCTGACGCCGGCGCGTCGGACTGGACGCACCTCGACCTGCGCCGCCTGGGACGTCGGGCCCCACGGTCCTGATATCGGCATCTCGACCCGACCGGCTTAGGCGAGGCCGCCGCTCCGCCCGTACACCGCCCCGGCGACGATCGCCCCAGGTGGCACCTCGGACCCGGGGAGCAGCACCGAGCGCCTGACCCGGGCGCCCTCGCCGATCACGCGAGCCGGCGCCGATCACGAGCGGCCCGTCGAGGCGCGCGCCGGGGTCGAGCCGGCAGCCGTCGGCGGCCAGCACCCGGCCGCCGACCCCTGGATCACCACTCGCCAGCTCCGATTCGCCACCGCTTGCCTCGAGCAATGTCCCGTCGAGCTCGGGCCTCGACCACCCCTTCGAGTGCATCGAGGTTGCCCTGCAGGTACTCGGGCAGCGAGCCCACGTCGTTCCAGTACGCATCGATCGCGTGGACGTGGAACGGGACGTCGTGGTCCAGGAGGGCGGGAAAGACGTCGAGCGCGAAGTCGACCACCGGACGATCGGGAAAGTAGTCGAAGATCTCGGGGCTCAGCACGTAGATCATGCAGCTGGCGAGGTCGGAGAGCGCCTCGGCCGGGTCCGGCTTCTCCTGAAAGCCCTGGATCCGGCCGTCCGATCCAGCGATCACGACCCCGAACTCGCTCACGTTGGCCACCCGCTTGACGGCAAGCGTCGCGATCCCTCCGTTGGCATCGTGGGCGGCCGCGCAGCGCCGCGAGGTCGATGTCGGTGAGCGCGTCGGCCGCCATCACCAGGAAGGGGTCGGAGCCGAAGTAGCCGGAGACGTTCCGGACGCCGCCGGCGGTGCCCAAGAGGGCCTCCTCGTGGCTGTAGGTGAGCTCGATTCCGAGCTGCGGAGCCGTCGCCGAAATGATCGCGGATCGTGTCTGGAAACCAATGCAGGTTCGCGATCACCTGCTCCGTGCCGTGGCCGCGCAGGAGCCTCAGGATGTGCTCCATGACCGGCCGGTTGGCCACCGGCACCATCGGCTTCGGGACCTCGTAGGTGAGCGGCCGCAGCCTCGTGCCGAGGCCGGCCGCCATGACCATGGCGCGCATCACTCAGCCGGCGGAAAGCGCCGCGAGGCGCGGTCGCTGCGGGTCAGCGGCCCGCGGCCCGCGATCAAGTTCCCTGGTCCCAGGAGGCCAGGTACTCCTCCTGGATGTCGGTCAGCGTGTCGATGCTGACCCCCCTCGAGGCCAGCTTGAGGCGAGCGATCTCGCGATCGATCTCGTCCGGCACCGGGTAGACGCGATTCTCGAGCTTCGAGTGATCGCGAACCACGTGCTCTGACGCGAGCGCCTGGTTGGCGAAGCTCATGTCCATGACCGACGCGGGGTGTCCCTCGGCAGCGGCCAGGTTCACCAGCCGGCCGTCGGCGAGCACGAAGATCTCGCGACCGTCCTTGGTGCGGTGGCCCTCGACGAACGGACGCGCCCTGAACTTCTCGGCGGTGATCGCGTCGAGGTCGCCCTTGTTGACCTCGACGTCGAAGTGGCCCGAGTTGCAGACGATCGCGCCCGACTTCATCACCTCGAACATCTCGCCGGCGATCGCGTCGCGGTTGCCGGTCACCGAGATGAACAGGTCACCGACCCGGGCAGCCTCTATCCCGGGCATCACCTCGTATCCGTCCATCAAGCGCCTCGAGCGCCCGCAGCGGGTCGACCTCGCAGACGATCACGTGAGCGCCGTGGCCCTTGGCGCGCATCGCCACGCCGCGGCCGCACCAGCCGTAGCCGATCACCACCACGCGCAGCCCGGCGATCAGGACGTTGGTGGCCCGGATCACGCCATCCAGGGTGGACTGGCCGGTGCCGTAGCGGTTGTCGAAGAAGTGCTTCGTCTTCGCGTCGTTGACCGCAACGATCGGGTAGCCGAGCTTCCCCTGACGCTCCAGCGCCTTCAAGGCGGATCACCCCGGTGGTGGTCTCCTCGGTGCCGCCGAGCACCTCGGAGAGCTGGTCGGAGCGCTCGCCATGGAGGATGCCCACCACGTCGGCGCCGTCGTCCATGGTGATCTGCGGCCGGCGGTCGACGACCGCGTGGATGTGCCGGTAGTAGCTGTCGTTGTCCTCGCCGTTGATCGCGTAGACGTCCAGCGCCGTAACGGTCGACCAGCGCCGCGGCCACGTCGTCCTGGGTCGAGAGCGGGTTCGAGGCGCACAGCGCGACCTCGGCGCCGCCCGCGATCAGGGTTCGGACCAGGTTGGCGGTCTCGGTGGTGACGTGAAGGCAGCAGCCGATGCGCACCCCGTCGAGAGGCCGCTCGGTCTCGAAGCGGTCGCGGATCGAGCGCAGGACCGGCATCTGGCGATCGGCCCATTCGATCCTTCGCTGACCTTCGTCGGCCAGCGCGATGTCGGCGATGTCGTAGCTCTTCTCGGCGGTTGCCAAGCTGATCCTTTCCGTCGGGATGAGACCGGGAAGGATACGGACGCGCCGACTGCCCGCGGTCGCTACGGTGACCCGATGGAGGATCCGATCTCAGTGGGCCCGGGGGTGCCGATCCCGCTGGCCGAGGTCGAGGTCCGGGCAAGCCGCTCCTCGGGGCCCGGAGGCCAGCACGCCAACGTGACCGCGTCTCGGGTCGAGGCCGTGTTCGACGTCGGCGCCTCCGACGCCCTCACCGATCAGCAGAAGGCGCTGCTGCAGCGCCGGATCGGCGACAGGGTGACCGCCGTCGCCCAGGACGCCCGCGGCCAGGCCCGCAACCGCGAGCTGGCGCTCGAGCGTCTGCGCGAGAAGCTCGCAGCGGGCCTCGCCGTCCCGCGCCGGCGCCGACGGACCAGGCCCGGACGGGCGGCGCGCGAGCGCCGCCTGGACGCCAAGCGCCGGACGGCGGAGCGAAAGCGCGCCCGCCGGCGCCCTCGGCCCGACGAGTAAGGAGGATTACCCAGCGCCGGATGGCGCCCGGCCGGCGGGGTAGTCTACGGTCGGTTGGTCGCCAGGGACTGGTGGCTCGACGAGGCTTTCCGAACGCCCCCTGGGTGCCACGACACAGCCTTCTGGAGGTTCGTATGCGTCCCTCGCCGGCGCCCCCGCACGGCGAACCGCGGTCCGTCGCCGCGCCACATAGCCCCGCATCCGCAAGCCGATCACGGCAGGCGACTCGCCGCGTCGCGCGAGGATTCCGCCGCGCCGCCGCGCTGTCGGCAGTCATGGCCTGCGCCGCGACGGCCGTCCTCGCGGCGCCCGCGGTCGCCCACCCGCGACCGACCGTGCTCGGCCACCGCGCGACGATCGTCGGGACCCAACACGCGCTTCGTCGCCCCGGGTCACCGCAGGGTGATCCTGGGGACCCGGCACAGGGACGTGATCGTGGGGACCAAGGGCAAGGAATGGATCATCAGCAACGGCGGGCGCGACGTGATCGACGGGGGCGCCGGCAACGACTACATCTTCGCCGGCAGCAACCCGAGCGACCTCAAGCACGACGACCCGGCGACGCTGATCGGCGGCCCGGGCAACGACTACATCGACGGCAGCTACGCCGACGACCTGATCGTCGGCGATCGCGCCGATCTACACGCCAGCGTCCCGGACGGGTCGGCAAGGACATGATCGACGGCGAGTTCGGCAGCGACATCGATCGTCGGCGACAACTACTCGGCCTTCGACGCCACCGGGGCGGCCAGGGACTTCATCCGCGCCCAGCACGGCGACGACACGGTGATCGGCGACAGCGCGGTGATCGGTGACGGCACCGCGCAGGGTGGGGCCAACGACCACTTCGAGGCCTCGTCCGGAAGCGACCTCGTGGTCGGCGACAGCTACTCGCCGCGCGAGGACACGCGATCGGCGGCGGCAACGACAAGATGAGCACCGGCCCGGGCGGGGACATCGTGGTCGGCGACAGCTACACGCGAAGCGGACATCGCCGAGGGCGGAGGCAACGATCGGCTCCATCCGCTCGCCGGCGAGGACCTGGTCTACGGCGACGACTACGCCGTCCGACGGGCGGAACGGTCCGTCGGAGGAGGTCGCGACGAGCTGGGCGGCGGCCCCGGCGGCGACTGCCCTGCGCGCCGGACCGGCTTGCGACCGGTGCAGCGGCGGGCCCGGCAAGGACTCGCATCAGGCGACTGCGAAGGAAAGCTGCGAGGCCCGCTGATGCGCCTCGAACGCTCATCGCGGTCATCCGTCGCCGCAGCGCTCCTCGCCGGCTGCCTGGCGGCGGGCTCGGCGCAGGCCGCTCCGCCAGGCCAAGGTGGTCAAGCCGCACCTGCCAGCCGCTCGGGAAGGATCCGGCGGTCGGTCGATCTGCGGCACTTCCTCCACTCGCTGAGGCACCGATCCACCACGTCTCGAGCCACAGGTTTCATCGCCTGCTCGTGGCCAAGAAGCGACACGTGACCTCCGAAGCCAGGGACGCGCTCGAATCCCGCGATCGAACCGCGAAAGCGAGCTTCCTGAAGAAGTACCTGGCCCAAGCGGCGGCGCAGGCACCGGGCCCGGATCGCAAGAGACAGAGCAGGGACTACTACGCCTACCTGAGAAGCGTCGAGTCCCACCGGGTCAGGCAGATCATCGCCGCGATCAGCGACCAGATCGATCGCCTCGCCTACTCGTAGCTGATCGCCCTGATCACGTCCAGGCGCGCCGCCCGCCGGGCCGGGAGGATCGAGGCGATCAGGCCGAGGACGACGCCCGCGATGCCGACGTACGACCATGGTCGCGAGCGGCGGCCGGTACTCGACCCCCGGGATGCCCGACGACAGCCCCTGCAGCAGGGCGTAGCCGAGCCCGGTGCCGACGGCGATCCCGAGCAGGGCGCCGATCAGGCCGATCACGAGGCTCTCGTCGGCGATCGAGCGCCGGACCTGCCAGCGCGAGGCGCCGAGCGCGCGCAGGACGCCGATCTCGCGGGTGCGCTCGATCACCGACATGGTGAGCGTGTTGACGATCCCGAACAGGCTGGCGAAGATCGCCACCCCGACGATCGCGTAGAAGATCCCGAACTGCTGGTTCACCTGGTCCTCGACCTTCGACTTCAGCTCGTCGTTCGAGAGCACGGCGAGGTTGGGGTAGTCGGCGCTTGACGATGCGCTCCACCCGGCGCCGCAGGACCGGCCGCGCCGGCGGCCGAGGTGGCCTTCAGGGCCAGCTCGCGAGTCGGCCGTCACCCCGTAGACCGTCGCGCATCGTGCGCAGTGACATGCCGACCGTCTGGCCGCCGAAGACGACCGTCTTGACGATCCCGGCGACGCGCGTGTGACGGGTCCCGGACGAGCCGTGGAGGGTGATCGGGTCGCCCACCCCCAGCTCGGTCTCGTCGGCCCAGCCCTTGCCGAGCGTCACCCAGCCGCGCGTCGAGGCGCGCGGAAGGCCTGCGCCGCGCGAGGTGCCCTCGATCTCGGTCTCGTCGACCTTCTCGTACTGCGGCGGGTCGAAGGCGAGCAGCAGCCCGTCCGAGCCCTTCTTCCCCTTCGGCCCCGGCAGGTCGGGGGTGTAGAGGAAGCGCTCGTGCGCCACCACCGCGGCCTGCGGGATGCGCGCCAGGCGCTTGCGCAGGCCGTTGGCGATCGTCTGCTGGGGCCCCTGGCCCGGGCGCGAAGCCCTGCGGCTGCACGGTCAGGTCGCGGGCGAAGTCGCGGTCGAACTCGTCGTAGATCGACTTCAGGAAGCTCGAGCCGAGGCTGTTGACGGCCACCACCAGGGCGAGCCCGATCATCAGCGCGGTCGCGGTGGCGGCGGTGCGCCCGGGATCGGAGCGGGCCGCGTCGGCGGCGAGGCGCCCCTCGACCGGGAACACGCCGCCGAAGCGGCCACGAGAGCACCCTGACCAGCGGACGGATCACGAACGGCGCGACCAGCGCGATCCCGAAGAAGATCGCGATCGTCCCGAGCATCCCGGCGGCGGCGACGAGCGTGGTCGTCTCGTCGGCGGCGCCGAGCCAGAAGGCGCCCGCCGAGCCCGAGCGGGATCAGGACCGCGCCGATCACGGCCCGGCGCGGACGCAGCCGCGCCCGCAGCCCCTCGGTGCCGAGCACCGCCCTGATCGGCGACGTCCGGCCCGCGCGGCGCGCCGGGTACAGGGCGCCGAGGACCGCGGTGATGAGCCCGGTCGCGACCGCGGCGACCGGCGCGAAGCCGGAGAACGCGAGCTCGCCGACCGGGAAGTCGAGCGCCCGCATCAGCCCGATCAGCCCGAGCGCCAGCGCGACCCCGAGCCCCAGCCCGAGGACCGCGCCGAGCAGGCCGAGCAGCGCCGCCTCGCGCAGCACCGACCCGGTGATCCTCCAGCGCCCGGCGCCCGAGCGTGCGCAGCATGCCGATCTCCCGCGTGCGCTGGAAGACGGTCATGTTGAACGAGTTGAAGATCAGGAAGCCGCCGACGAACAGGGCCATCGCGGCGAAGAAGTAGAGGATCACGTTGAAGGCCTGAAGCTGCTGCTCGACGTCGGCGCTCTTGTTCGTCGGGCGTCTGCGACCTTGACCCCCGCGGGCAGGTCGCGGCGCAGCTCGTCGCTGCACCCTGGCGATCGTCGCGGTCGCCCCCGTCCACGACCACGTCGATCTCGTCGAAGGCCCGCGGCTTGTCCATCACCCGGCGCGCCGGGCGCGAGCGGCATCCGGGCGAAGCCCTGGCCGCCGAAGTCGAGGCCGGTGGTGAACTGGAACAGGCCGACGACCCGCAGCGCTCCGCACGCCCGACGGGGGTCGCGAGGCGCACCCGGTCGCCGAGCTCGATCCCGTTCGCGTCGGCCCAGCTCTTCTGGAGCGTCGATCTCCAGGCCGCTGCCGCGGGTCGCTGCCCGGCGACCGTGCGCGAGTCCGAGAGCCCGGCGGCGGCGCGGCGCCTCGCCGGCGACGTTCAGCCTGCGGCGCTCGGCGTCGGTCGAGGCCCTGCCGGCGCGGTCGACGAGCGTGAAGACGCTCGGTCACGTTGCCCTGCGCCTCGGCGACGTCCGGCGTCGCGACGCGCGATCGCCAGCGTCGAGTGCGGCACCGAGTCGCCGCCGACGCCGGAGACGACCAGGTCGGTCCGCCCGTAGACCGAGTCGAACAGGTCGGTGAACGTCCGGTGGATCGTCACCGTCAGCAGCAGGACGCCGAGGATCATCCCGACGCCGAGCACGATCCCGGCCGCGGTCAGCAGCGAGCGCAGCCGCCGCGCGCGGACCTGGCGGAACGCGAGCGAGCCGAAGCTGCGCATCATGGCGCGTCCGCGCGAGTCCAGCTCGCGCGAGCGCCTCGACCACCCGCTCCGTCGAGCCTCCCGCGGACCTCGCCCGGCGACCCGCCCGTCGCGAAGGAAGACGACCCGCGTCCGGCGATCGCCGCGGCGGCCGGATCGTGGGTGACGATGACCAGCGTCTGGCCCTCGGCCTCGTTCAACTCCCGCAGCAGGTCGAGCACCTCCTGGCTGGAGCGGCGTGTCGAGGTTGCCGGTCGGCTCGTCGGCGAGCACGATCTCGGGCTCGGTTAGCAGCGCCCGGGCGATCGAGACGCGCTGCTGCTCGCCGCCCGAGAGCTCCGCCGGGCAGGTGGTCGCGCCGCTGGCGCCGAGCCCCACGCGCTCGAGCAGCTCGCGGCGCGCGCTCGCGCGTCGCCTCGTCGCGCCGCCCCGCGATCAGCGCCGGCAGGAGCACGTTCTCCTCGGCGGACAGCGACGGCGAGCAGGTTGAAGAACTGGAAGACGAAGCCGATCTTGTCGCGCCGCAGCCGGGTCAGCTCGCCGTCGCCGAGCCCGTCGTAGCGCTCACCGCCGAGCAGGATCTCGCCGGAGCTCGGGGTGTCGAGCGCGCCGAGCAGGTGGAGCAGCGTGCTCTTGCCCGGAGCCCGACGGCCCCATGATCGCGACCATCTCGCCCCGGCCGATCTCGATGCTCGACGCCGTCGAGCGCGCGGCACGGCGGTCTCCCCCTCGCCGTAGACCTTGGTCAGGTCTCGCGTCTCGAGCGCGGGCGTGTCCATACTCGCGCATTGTGTCGCCGCGGCGCCGATGCCGGCGCCGGCTACGGCGCTCCGAGCCGATCCTTGAGCCGATCGATCGGCTCGATCGGAGCCGGATCGACTCCCCGGCGGGCAGCGAGCTGGAGCGAGAGCAGGTCGCCGAGCATCACCGCCCACAGCAGGCGCTCGGTGCGGCTCTCGCCCTCGGTCTCCACCCGGACCACCGCGGCGGCGTCGGGCTCGACCAGGTCCGCGGTCAGGTCGATCCGCTGCCGCACGCGCGGGTGCTGGTCGCGGTCGCTCGAGGAAGACGGCGCTCGAGGCGTCCCGCCTCCCGCGCGCCCTGCCAGCCGACGATCTCGTTGTGGTCGGCCTCGGGCAGCTCGGCGGCGAACGCCGGCAGCTTGGCGTTCTCGTTGATCTGCGTCTTCCAGCGGCGGCGACCGGGACGGTCAGGTCGGCGCCGTAGATGACCGGGATCGAGCCCTCCAGCCGCTCGGCCAGCTCGGCCGCCAGCTCGGCCAGGCGCGCCGCTGGCCTCCCGCAGGTGAGCGGCCGAGCTGTCGATCTCGGTGCGGATCCCCGGCGCGGCCCCGACCAGGGCGGCGACCTCGGCGGCCGCGGTGAACAGGTAGCCGACCGCGGCTCGCGGCTGGAGCCCGGACGGCAGCCCGATCACCGGAACGCCGTCGCGCCGCGCGGCGTCGGCGAGCTCTCCGCCGGTGGTGGCGACGATCCGCCGCGCGCCGAGCGCCTCGGCCGCCTCGTAGCAGGCGATCGTCTCCTCGGTGTCGCCCGAGTAGCTCGAGCAGAGCACGGCGCGGTCGGGGAGCATGCACGACGGGCAGCTCGTAGCCGCGCTCGGTGGTCAGCGGTCGGCTCAGCCGGTTGCCGAACGCGACCGCGGCCAGGTCGCCGCCGATCGCCGAGCCGCCCATGCCGCAGACCACCAGCCCGCCGGGCGCGTCGAACGGCTCGATCCTCGCCGACTCGACCCGCCACAGCGCGTCGCGCAGGTGGTCGGGGAGCGCGAGCACGTCGTCGAGCTGGTTCGACGGGTCGGCGGCGCGAACGTCGGCCAGGGCGTCGCTCACGCGGCCACCGCCCCCGGCTCAACCCGCGCCCCCGGCTCGATCTCCGCCCCGGCCTCGATCCGCGCCCCCTCGCCCGACCACCGAGCCGGCTCCGATCCGCGCCCCCTCCGACCGACGACCACGCCGGGGCCAGGATCGCCTCGCGGACGTCGGCCTCCGGCCCGATCCGGCAATCGCCGAGCACGCACCGAGCCCGACACCGTCGCCCGCTCGCCGATCGCCGAGCCGCGCGGCCGATCACGGCGCGGGCTCCGATCGCCGCGCCGGGCCCCACCGAGACCTCGGCATCGAGCAGCGCCGGCGGCTGCGACGCTGGCCCCGGCGTCGACCCGCGCCCCCTCGGCCACCGAGAGCCCGTCGCCGTCGAGTCGATCGCCGACCTCGGTCCGCACGCGCGCCCTCGAGGATGTCCCAGCTCGCCTCGAGATAGCGCTCAGGGGTGCCGACGTCCATCCAGTAGCCCTCCAGCCTGTGACCGTACAACCCGTCGGCCGACCAGGCGCGGAAAGACCTCTCGCTCGATCGAGCACATGCGCCCGCGCGGGATCAGGTCGACCACGCTCGCGCTCGACCACGTAGGCGCCGGCGTTGACCTCGTCGGTGTCGATCTCGGCCGGGTCGGGCTTCTCGAGGAACCGAGCACCTCGCCGTCGGGCGCTGGCCGGGTCTCGCCCCGGGCGCCGCCGGGCCGCCGTCGCGCCGCACGAGGCCGTACGAGGTCGGGTCGGCGACCGAGTGGAGCGCCAGGGTGACCACAGCCCGGCGCTCCTCGTGCGGGCCGGAGCAGGGCGCCCGAGGTCGAGGTCGGTCGAGCAGGTCGCCGTTCAGGACCAGGAAGCGCTCGTCGAGCAGTCCCTCGATCGGCGGCGAGGCGAAGCGGCCCGGCGGTGCCGAGCGGCTCGGGCTCCTCGACGTAGGTGATCGCGGGTCCACCGCCTCGCGATCGTCCCCGAGCGCCTCCCGCACGGCGTCGGCTCCGAAGCCGCACGCGATCACGACGTCGGTGATCGCCGTGGCGGCGCACCCAGTCGACCATGTAGGCGATGAACGGGCGATCGACGAGGGTCATGGCGGGCTTCGGCCGAGGTCAGGGTCAGCGGCCGCAGGCGGGTCCCCTCGCCGCCCGCCAGGATCAGGGCCTGCATCAGCGCGGCGTCGCGACTCCGCCGCCCTCGCGGCGTCCGGGCCTGATCGCTCTGCGACTCGCCGTCCCGCCGTCGGGGCGTCCGATGCCCTCGTAGGCGAAGCCGGCCTCGCGAAGCGCTCGGGATCGAGGAAGTTGCGCCCGTCGATGACCAGCGGGGTCGCCATCCGGTCTCGCGAGCGCGGCCCAGTCGAGCTCGGCGAACTCCGGCCACTCGGTGACCAGGATCGCGGCGTCGGCGCCCTCCGAGCGCGCTCTCGACCGAGTCGCAGAGCTCGATGCTCGGCAGGAGCTCCGCGCTCGCGGCGCCTCCGGCGACCGGGTCGTAGCCGCGCACGGTCGCGCCCTCGCCGTGGAGCCGCGCCGCGAGCACCAGGCTGGACGCCTCGCGCATGTCGTCGGTGTCCGGCTTGAACGCGAGCCCGAGCAGCGCGACCTGCTTGCCGACCAGCGACCCGAGGTGCTTCTCGAGCTTCTTCATCACCCGCCGCTTCTGCAGCTCGTTGACCTCGATCACCGCGGTCAGGAGCTGGAAGTGGTAGCCGGTGTTGCCGGCGAGCTGCTTCAGGGCGCTGACGTCCTTGGGGAAGCAGGACCCTCCGTAACCCGATGCCCGGCGCGCAGGAACGACGAGCCGATGCGCTTGTCGAGGCCCATGCCGCGCGCGACCTCGGTGACGTCGGCGCCGACCTCCTCGCAGACGTTGGCGATCTCGTTGATGAACGAGATCTTGGTCGCCAGGAAGGCGTTCGCGGCGAGCTTGATCATCTCCGCGGAGGCGACGTCGGTGCGGACGATCTCCCCGCCGAGCGGGCCGGTAGATCTCCTCGACCTGCGTCGGCGGCCCACTCGTCGCCCGGGTCGGCGCCGATCACCACCCGGTCCGGGTGCAGGAAGTCCTCCACCGCCGAGCCCTCCTTGAGGAACTCGGGGCACGAGACGTAGGCGAGGCTCGGCGTCGTCGCGGCGGATCGCCGCTGCCGGTGCCCGCCGGGACGGTGCTCTTCATGACCAGCGCGTGCTCGCCGTCGCCCGAGAGCTGGGAGACGACCGCCTGCGACCCGCGAGAGATCCGCGTCGCCCGAGTAGGTCGGCGGCGTGTCCACGCAGCAGAAGAGAAGCCGCGCCGCGGATCGAGCACCTCGGCCATCTCGGTGGTGAACCGCAGGCGCTCGCGGTTGCGCTCGAGCAGCTCCTCGATGCCCGGGCTCGTGGATCGGCACCTCGCCGCGGCTCAGGGCGTCGATCTTGGCGGCGTCGATGTCCATCGCGATGACCTCGCTGGCCGAGCTCGGCGAAGCAGCCGGCGGTCACCAGGCCCACCCAGCCCACGCCGATCACGCCGATTGGTCTTTGCTCGCTCATCAGTCACCTCAATGATCGCGGCTGAACCGGCGATCGCGCGCTCAGCCGGTATACCTGCGCATCGACTCTGCGATCCCGAGCATCTGGCCCGGGGTGAGCACGTTGAGCAGGGTGTTGTCGATCCAGTAGGAGGCCTTGTCCGTCTTCCAGCCCGACGAGGCGCAGCTGGTCGCCGTCCCACGACTCCAGGTAGTCGCTGCCCGTCGATCGTCTTCGTCTCGTCGGGGTTCTGCGAGGATCGGCGGATCCTTCCAGTCGGTGCCGGAGACGCCGTAATAGGCCGTGTAGCCGTCGGTCGGCATCTCGGCGACCATCTTGTAGCCGTGGTAGACGTCGCTGCCGGGCCCGTCGATCGGGAAGGCGCGTGAGTCGTCGGTGATCGTCGAGCCCGGCGCCAGCTTGGTCGGGTAGTAGACCGGGAAGTCGAGCATCGGCTTGCCGCTCTTGGTCTTCGTGGCGGCGAGCTTCGCGGCGTACTGCTGGCCGGAGGCCGTCGAGTCGATCAGCGGAGCGGGGGCGGCTGCGGCGCCGGCGTGGTCGTTCTTGGAGCCGTTGCCGGGCTTCGAGCCGCCGCCGGAGGACGCCGGGGGCTCGGGAGTGCTCGGCGGAGACGGCGTCTCGCCCACGAACTGCTGCACCGCCTCCCGGATCGCGCTCTGCGAGGCGGTCACGTACGAGGCGGTCGGGCCCGCCGAGGTTGGCCGGGAAGTGGATCTGCACGACCGGGGCGCCGCGGGCGGCAAGGAACAGCTTCCCGAGGCTGATCAGCGTCACCGGGTCCTCGATGTCCGAGGTCACGTACTTCTTGAGGATGCCGGTCAGGTCGTTGCGGTCGGCGACCAGCTTCTCCGGCGGGAGCTCCTGGCGCGCCTCGCGAAGGAAGTCCTGCTGGCGGGCCGAGCGCACCAGGTCGTTGTCGTCGTGGCGGTAGCGGACGTACTGGAGCGCGTTCAGGCCGCACATCCGCTGGTAGCCGGCCGGGATGTCGATCTCCGCGTACTGGTCGATCGGCGCCAGTCCCGCGTTCGAGTGGAAGTAGTGGTGGTCGACGTCGACGTAGACGCAGCCGATCGAGTTGACGGCGTCGGCGAACCCCGTGAAGTCGACGTTGACGACGTGGTTGATGTTGTCGAGGCCGGTGAGCTGCTTGACCACCTTCAGGGTCAGCTTCGGCCCGCCGTAGCTGTAGGCGGCGTTGAACTTGTCGACCCCGTGGCCGGGGATGTTGACCTTCAGGTCACGCGGGATCGACAGGACGGTGATCTGGTCGGCGGCGACGCGGAGCAGGATGCGTGGTGTCCGACCGCGCCCCGATCTCCTGGCCCTTGGGACGCTTGTCCGAACCCGAGGATGAGGATCGTCTGGGGCTTGCCCGGGTCGGCCACCTCGAGCTGGTTGCGAACCGAATGGAGCCCGCCCAGGCCGTTCGCGAGATCGGTCAGGTAGACGAGCAGGCTGACCGCGGTGGCGGTGGCCATCGAGACCATGATCAGGAGCGATCCCGCGACGAACCGCGCCCACATCCCGCGCGGCGACGGCTCTCCTCGGCCTGGTCTCCGCCGCCGGAGGCTCGCCGCCGGACGGTGGCTCTCCGCCCGCGGGCTGCGCCGCGACCGGCGGATCGGGGATCTGGCCGGCGGGCCCGGCGGACCGGCCGACGGCTGCGGGGCGACGGGACCCTCGGGGGACGTCGTGACGCGCTGCTTGGCGGCGTGCTCGGCGGTTCTCGCCCGAAGCCCCTCCATCGCAGCCTCGCGGGCAGCCTCGCGGTCCGCGAGGGCCGGGGTGTCCGCCTCGACCGTGTCCTCGACCACGGGGTCGGGCTCGGGTGCGGGCCGGTCGGAGGCCTCGGCGGGCCGGTCGGGCTCGGGCGGGCCGCTCGGAGGCCTCGTCGGGCGGGTCGGGCTCGGGTGCGTTCTCGCCGCGATCGGCCGGCTCGGCGGCGCCCCCCTTCTTGCCCGCCCACGTCGACGGCGGGGGGCTCGATGCCGGCTGGGGCGGCGCGCCGTCGCCTTCGCCCGCCCCGCGATCGGCGTCGGGCGGCGCCCCGGACTCCCGCTCGTTCGGCTCGTCCGTTCCGTCCGGACGCTCAGTCCCGTCCACGGGGGTCAACCCCCGGCCCCGTCGGGCGCGGCGTCGGCGGCCAGGGCGTTCGGGAGCTCGTGGACGAAGTTGACGATCGAGCGGCGATAGGCCGAAAGCGACGAGATCGAGATCCATTCGTCCGGGCCGTGATGGCCGTCGCCCACGGGCCCGAACTCAACCGCCGGAACGCCGGCCCGCAGGAACGAGACCGCGTCCGAGGCGCCGTCCCGGCCGACGACGCCTCTTGCCTGGCCGGTGCTGTGCTCCGTGGCCGCCGCCTGGAGAGCCCGGACGTAGACGGACTCCGGGTCGACCACGGCGGGCGGCCGCGAGAAGGTCGAGATCACGCGGGCACCGGACAGCCCGCCGACCTCGTCGAGGATCGCCGCCGGGTCCTGCTCAGGCAGATAGCGGACGTCCACGTCGATGAAGCAGGTGTCTGGGACCTTGTTCAGGGCGTCGCCGCCGAGAATCCGGCCGAGGTTGATCGACGGCCGGTCGAATAGCTCCGAGCTCTGGCCCGCAAAAGGTAGCGACTCGATTTCGCGGAATACCTGGTGTGCGCGGAGGATCGCGTTCTCTCCGAGCCAGGGAGTGGCGCCGTGGGCCGCGCGTCCCGACACCTGAATCCGCATTGCGAGCACGCCCTTGGCGGCGACTCCGACGTCCATGTCGGTCGGCTCGCCGGTGATCGCGAAGTCCCCCAGGAAGCCGGCCTTGACGAGACGGTCTCCCGCCCTGTCGTCGTCCTCCTCGGACTCCTCGTCGGGGACGATTCCCATTCTCACCCGGACCCGGTCCTGGGCGCGCAGGTCGGCGAGCGCCAGCAGGAGGCAGGCGAGCGCCCCCTTCATGTCGTAGGCGCCTCGTCCATAGAGGCGGTCGCCGTCGAGCCGTGGCTCGAACTGCTCGGGCCGCCCGGGAACCACGTCGACGTGGCCGTGCAGCAGCACGGTGTGAGGAGCGTCCTCGGGCCCCACGTCGGCGATCGTGACCGGCAGGTCCCTGACGCCGATCTGGCGCGCCACGATGTCACGCGCCTCGAGCCAGCCCTTGATGAATCCGGCGCAGAGCCCGATGCCCTCGGCGGTGGAGGTGTCGTAGCCGATCAGCTTCTCGGTCAGCGTGCGCTCTTCCATCACAGAACACGACAGACGAGGGGCGGGTGCTCTCCCGGGTGCTCCGCGGGTCCGCCCTCCGCGGTTCGCCCCTCCAATTATCCGCGACCTAACGGTTTTCGGCTATCTCGAGGAAGGCCTCAAGCCGTCGCCGCTCGCGATCGGCGGCATCGCGCGCCGCGCTGCCCGGCTCTGCTTCGCCCAGCTCGCGCTCGGCATCCTCGAGGCGGCGGCGGAGGTCGGCGGGGTCGAGCGCGTCGGGCGGAACCGCCTCGGCGACCAGCACGCGTGCCCGGTTCGCGAACACCTCGAGCCAGCCCTCGCCCTGGGCGAAGCGCTGCGTCTCTCCCTCCGAGACGTGCAGGCGCAGCTCCGTGGGCACGAGGCGGGCGACCATCGGAACGTGCCTGGCAAGGATCCCGACCTCGCCCAGCGTGGTCCTGGTCGAGAGCTGCACCAGCTCGCCGCTGAACACCTCGCGCTCCGGCGTCAGCACCTGCGCCTCGAGCGTGTGCTTGGCGTCGGCCAACCCCGATCAGCCCCCGTTCGACCCATTCGGGCCACGGGCGTCGGCCACCACCTGGTCGATCGTCCCCTTCATGTAGAAGTCGCCCTCGGAGAGGTCATCGTGCTTGCCGTCCAGGATCTCGCGGAATCCGCGCACCGTCTCATCGACCGGCACGTAGACGCCAGGGCGCCCGGTGAACACCTCGGCGACGAAGAACGGCTGGGAGAGGAAGCGCTCGATCTTGCGAGCCCGGGCGACGGCCAGCTTGTCCTCGTCGGAGAGCTCGTCGATCCCGAGGATCGCGATGATGTCCTGGAGCTCCTTGTAGCGCTGGAGGACCTCCTGGACCTCGGTCGCTGTGTTGTAGTGATCCTCGCCGAGGATCTCGGGCTTGAGGATCGTGGAGGTCGAGTCGAGTGGGTCGACGGCGGGGTAGATCCCCTTCTCGGAGATCGCCCTCGACAGCGTCGTGGTGGCGTTCAAGTGCGCGAACACCGAGGCCGGCGCCGGGTCCGTGAGGTCGTCGGCGGGGACGTAGATCGCCTGGATCGAGGTCACGGACCCGCGCTTGGTCGACGTGATCCGCTCCTGGAGCTCGCCCATCTCGGTCTCGAGGGTGGGCTGATAGCCGACCGCCGAGGGCATGCGGCCGAGCAGCGCCGAGACCTCCGAGCCCGCCTGGACGAAGCGGAAGATGTTGTCGATGAACAGCAGCACGTCCTGGCCGCCCTCATCGCGGAAGTACTCGGCCATCGTGAGTCCTGACAGCGCGACTCGAAAGCGGGCGCCCGGCGGCTCGTTCATCTGGCCGAACACCATCATCGTCTTGTCGATCACCCCGGACTCCTGCATCTCGAGGTAGAGCTGGTTGCCCTCGCGGGTGCGCTCGCCGACGCCGCAGAACGCCGAGCGACCCTCGTGCTGGTCGGCGATGCTGCGGATCAGCTCCATGATGATCACGGTCTTGCCGACTCCGGCGCCGCCGAACAGGCCGACCTTCCCACCCTTTGCGTATGGGGCGAGCAGGTCGACGACCTTGATCCCGGTCTCGAGCATCTCCTGGCTCGGGGTCAGGTCCTCGGCCTCGGGCGCCGCGCGGTGGATCGGCCAGCGCTCCTCGGCCTCGATCGGCTCGCCCTCGTCGATCGGCTCGCCGAGCAGGTTGAAGATCCGGCCGAGCGTCTGAGTGCCGACCGGGACGGTGATCGGACCGCCCGTGTCGATCACCGGGTCGCCCCGCTCGAGCCCGTCGGTGGCGTCCATGGCGACCGCCTTGACGCGGTCGTCGCCCAAATGCTGCTGGACCTCGAGGACCAGGTCGATGGCCCGGCGGCCGTCTCCCTCGGGAACCTGGATCTTGAGCGCGTGGTAGATCTCGGGCAGCTCGCCCGGGAAGACGACGTCGACCACCACTCCCAGGACCTGCTCGACCCTTCCGACGTTTCCGTTCTGTTCAGCCATTCGTCTCCTTCAGCAGTTGAGCGCGGTCCACGGGGCGCAGGCCACGGACCGCCCCGCTCCTGCCATGTGCTCGGTCAACCAAGCGCCTCGGCCCCCCCGACCACTTCGAGGATCTCCTGAGTGATCTCGGCCTGGCGGACCCTGTTCATCTCGAGCGTCAAGTCAGCGATCATCTCCTGCGCGTTCTCGGACGCGCTCCGCATCGCGGTCATCCGCGCGCCGAGCTCCGAGGCGGCAGACTCGAGCAGCGCTCGATAGACGGACAGGTCCACGTACTCCTCGAAAAGCATCGGCAGGAGATCCTCGGCCTCGGGCTCGTAGACCCACGAGGCTCGACGGTCGGCCTCCTCGAGCGCCTGGTCGCCTTCCTGCGCCTCGGTTTCGGGCTGGCGCTCGCCGAACACCTCGGCCTCCCGGAGCGGCAGCAGCGTGTGTCGGCGGACGTACTGGGTGAGCGGCGATACGTAGCGGTTGTAGACCAGGTCGACCCGGTCGAGGTGGCCGTCCGTGAACGCGGACGTCAGGTCGCGCGAGATCCGCCGCGCGTCGGCGAACGCCGGCCGCTCGGTGAACCCCACGTAGGATCCGGCGACCTCCTCGCCGCGAAACTGCATGGTCGAGTTGCCGCGCCTGCCGACCACCGAGAAGGTCACGTTCCCGCTCTCCGACGCGTAGTCGCGCTTCAGCTTCAGGCCCTCGCGGATGATCTGCGTGTTGAACGCGCCGGCCAGCCCGCGATCGCCGGTGACCAGCAGGACACCGATCTTGGCCTCCGGCTCGCGGTGCTGCAGGATCGGCACCCGCGCGGCCGCTCCCTCCGAGGCCTCGGAGACGTCGCGCGCCATCTTGCGAATCGCCTCCGCGTAGGGACGCATCGCCTCGATGCGCTGCTCGGCGCGCCGCAGGCGCGCGGCCGCGACCATCTCCATCGCCCGAGTGATCTTGTGGATGTTCTTGACGCTGGAGATGCGGTTCCTGACTTCCTTCTGGGTGGCTATCGGTGCCTCCTCGGTCTCACGCGGGGACCTCCTCGGCGTCCTTCTCGGCCTCATCGCCCTCGCCGACCGGCGCTTCGGGGGCAGTGCGCCCGGGCTTGGACCGCTCTTCCTCGGAGACCAGGCGGTCGGACTCGCCCTCGGCGAGCGGGTTACCCTCGGCGTCGAAGTCGGGCCCGAAGTCGTCGATCATCTCCGCGATCGCCTTGCCCAGCTCCTCGTCGTCCTCGTCGGAGAGCGCTCCCCCGTCGATCCGGGTCATCAGGTCTGCGTGCTCGGCCTTCAACCGAGCCAGCAGGTCCGCGAGGAACTGGTGGACACGCTCGGTCTTGATCCGGTCCAGATACCCGCCGGTGCCGGCGTAGATCGAGGCGACCTGCTCGCCGACCGAGAGCGGATTGAGCTCCTTCTGATTCAGCATCTCGACCAGCCGCTCACCGCGGGCCAGCGACTTGCGGGTCTCGGGATCGAGCTCGGAGCCGAACTGCGCGAAGGCCTCGAGGTCGCGGTACTGCGAGAGGTCGAGGCGAAGCTTGCCGGCGACCTTCTTCATCGCCTTGCTCTGGGCATCGCCCCCGACGCGCGAGACCGAGATGCCGACGTTGATCGCCGGGCGGTTACCGCTGTAGAACAGGTCCGACTCGAGGAAGATCTGGCCGTCGGTGATCGAGATGACGTTGGTCGGGATGTAGGCAGAGACGTCGTTGGCCTGCGTTTCGATGATCGGCAGGGCGGTCAGCGACCCGCCGCCGAGGTCGTCGTTCAGACGCACGGCGCGCTCCAGGAGCCGCGAGTGCAGGTAGAAGACGTCCCCGGGGTAGGCCTCGCGACCGGGCGGGCGACGAAGGAGCAACGACATCTGGCGGTAGGCGTAGGCGTGCTTGGTGAGGTCGTCGTAGATGCACAGCGCGTCCTTGCCGTCGTAGAGGAAGTGCTCCCCCATCGCGCAACCGGCGTACGGCGCCATGTACTTGATCGGCGCCGCCTCGTTGGCGGGCGCGGCGACGATGATCGTGTTCTCGAGCGCGCCGTTCTCCTCGAGCGTCTCCATCACCTGGACGACGGTCGACATCCGCTGGCCGATCGCCACGTAGATGCAGATCAGGTCCTTGTCGCGGTTGTTGATGATCGTGTCGATCGCGATCGCGGTCTTGCCCGTCTGGCGATCTCCGATGATCAGCTCGCGCTGGCCTCGGCCGACCGGGATCATCCCGTCGATCGCCTTCAACCCGGTTTGGACCGGGGTGTTGACCGGCTGGCGCTGGACCACGCCCGGCGCCTTGAACTCAGCCGGACGGGTCTGGTCGGTGTGGATCTCGCCCCGATCGTCCAGGGGGCGGCCCAGCGGGTCGACCATGCGACCCAGGAGCGCCTCGCCCACGGGGATCTCGAGGAGCTTTCCGGTCCGCTTCACGGTGTCGCCCTCGACCACCTTGTCCCAGTCGCCGAACAGCACCGCGCCGACGTTGTCCTGCTCGAGATTCAGCGCCAGGCCCGTGACGTCGTGCGGGAGCTCGAGCATCTCGAGCGCCATGCAGTTGTCGAGGCCGTGGACCCGGGCGATCCCGTCCGCCACGGAGAGGACCGTTCCCACCTCCGCGAGCTCGGCGCCCTCGGTGTCCAGGCCCTCGATCCGCTCGCGCAGGATCTTGGCAATCTCATCGGGCTTGATTTCCACGTTCGTCTAGCTCCTTGAATCTCTTGCGGCCGCCTGCGGCGGCCTTACATGCTGCTTTCGGGGCTAAAGCCCCTCACGAACATCTATGTGGCCAGGGCGACTTCCTTTCTCAGCTTCTCGAGCCTGCCGCGCAGACTCGCGTCCACGACCATGTTGCCGACTCGCAGCACGAGGCCGCCGAGCATCTCGCGGTCGACCTCGGTCTCCAGCTCGATCCTGCGATCGGTCTGGCGCTCGATCTCGGCGCCGACCCGCTCGACCACCGCCGGGTCGAGCTCGACCGCGCTCGTGAGGCGCACCTCGAGCTGCTTGTTCTCCCGCGCCCAGAGCTCGTCGAACCGGCTTCTGATTCGAAAGATGACCGGCATCCGGTGCTTCTCGGCGAGCAGCTCCAGGAAGTTGACCAGCTCGGGCTCGGCCCCGGTGACGGCGCGGCGGATCCCGTCGCGCTTCTCGGCTGAGGAGAAGTAGGGGCTGAACAGGAAGACCTGCAGGTCCCTGCTCTCGGCGACCGCGTCGGCGAACGCGCCGAGCTGATCGCGAATCGCCTCCAGCTTTCCCCTGTCGCGTGCCACCTGGAAGAGCGACTCGGCGTAGACCCGCGCCAGCTCCTCCATCAGCCGTCCTCCTTACCCGCCAGGGCGGAGAAGTCGACCTCGGAGAGGGCCTCCTCCACCAGGCGTCGCTGGTCGTCGGCGTCGAGGGTCTTCCGGGTCACCTTCTCGGTCGCCAGAACGGTGAGGTCTGCGACCTCGGAGCGGATCTGCTCCAGCGAGCGCCGAGTCTCGGCCTCGATGTCGCGACGAGCGGCTTCGACCAGCTGGTCGCGCTTCTCGCGCCCCGCCTCGGTCGCCTCGGCCTTCGCGGCCTCGGCGGCCTTGCGCGCCCGCTGGGTGATGTCCTCGGCCTGCTCGCGGGCCTCCTTGAGGCGCTCGCGGTACTCGTTGAGGAGCTCGTCGGCCTCGCGGCGCTGCCGCTCCGCCGCCTCGATGTTTTCGCGGATCGCCTGAGCGCGCTTGTCGAGCGCCTCCTGGATGCGGGGGAAGGCGACCTTGCTCAACACCCACATCGTGAACCCGAACAGGGCCAGCGTCCAGATCATCAACCCGAGAGCGGGAGAGACCAGGAAGCTGCCGCCCTCTTCGGCCGCGAGGGGCACAACCGCGACTATGTCGCCGAGCCCAGCCAAGGCCTAGAGGAAGAAGGCGATCAGCCCGAAGATGAAGGTGTAGAAGGCGACCGCTTCAGTAAGCGCGAATCCGAGCCATCGGATCGCCTGAAGGTCGTCCTTCATCTCCGGCTGCCGGGCCACCGACTCGATCTCCTTGCCGAAGATGAAGCCGATGCCGATCCCCGCCCCGATCGACCCGAGGCCTGCGCCCACTCCCAGTGCGATCGCCTTGCCGGCATCCGTGATGCCCGAGTCGGTGATTCCTTGGGCCTGGGCAATCGGAAGCAACAGATCCATTGATGAGCTCCTTTTTAGTGACTTTCGGCGGTCGCGCCACCGATGTAGATCGCGGTGAGCATCGAGAAGATAAACGCCTGCAAAGTGGCGATCAGGCCAAGCTCCAAAACGAAGAACAGGAAGGCCAGTGGAAAGGTCAGGGCGCCAAGCGCGGCGAGGCCGAGCAGCACGGCCAGCCCGCCGCCCATGAACAAGAGCAGCAGGTGCCCCGCGAGGATGTTTGCGAACAGCCGGACCGAGAGGGAGATCAGGCGCACGAAGTGCGAGATCACCTCGATCACGAAGATCAGGCCCTTGCCGACCGGGTTCATGTCCTCCAGGCCGGGCGGCAGCCAGCTCCTGAAGTAGGGGAAGAAGCCTTTGGCGCGGATCCCCTCCACGTTGTAGATGATCCAGACGACGAGGGTGAGCGCCAGCGGCACTGAGATGTTGGCCGTGGCGGCGTAAATCGCGAAGGTCGGTAGCTCGAGGCCGAAGATGTTGATCGTCTCGCTGGTGTTCGTAGGCAGCGGCAGATAGCCGAGCACGTTCGAGAACCAGAGGAAGAAGAACAGGGTGGCGAGGAAGGGGAACCACCTGGTCGCGATCCGCGGCTCGAGGTTGCCGCCGGTGATGTTGGTTCGGGTCATGTCATAAGCGACCTCGATCGCGGTCTGCACGCGGTTGGGCTTCTGCTCCATGCGCCGCGAGATCCAGACCATGACGGCGATCGTCAGGGCGCTTGCCAGCGCCAGGTAGAAGACCGCCCGGTTGATGCTGAAGTCGATGCCGCCCACCTTGATGCCGAGCCACGACTCGAGCTTGAACTCGTCCTGGGGCTTGAACTCGTCGTTCTTGCCCGCGTTGCCAAAGATCACAACGAACAGGATCGCCACCCCGAAGTAGGCGAGGAGGCCGAGGAGAACCTTCGTACGCGGCTTCATCGCCGCTCCTCGGCCGGCGTCATGACGCGCTCCAGGGTCCGCCCGCCGAGGTGGGCGGTCATCAGGACCCCCGACAGGAGCGCCGCTGCGAGACCGTCCTCGCGGGCGCCGAGCAGGCCGACCAGCAGGACCGCCAGGGCGATCAGCCAGACCCGCCCCAGGGTCGAGGCGCCGATCACGCCGAGCGCCGTGTTGCGCTGGCGCTCGGCCAGGGCCCGCGCGGCGCGACGGTCGGCGGCGAACCCGATTCCGCGCTGGGCGAGCCACGCAGCGGCGGCGACCGCATAGCCGAGCATCGGCCAGTCGGCGATCACGAAGAGCGGCAGGGCGAGCACAAGAAGCGCGAGGTCCCCGTAGCGAAGCGCCAGTGTGAACGGTCCAGCCCTGCCGCCGACAGAGCTAGAGCCTTCTATAGCGAGCGTAGACAAGCGCAAGACCCGCGCCGAGCCCCCCGAACAAGCCGACGAGCCCCAGCGGGACCGCAAGGCCGACGAGGGATCCCACCCCGAAGCCAACCGCCGCGCAGGCGATCATCGCCCCAAGGATCAGGGTTCCGGCGGTGGCAGCGTCCGCCCTCCCTGGGGGACTCTCGGTCATCTGGGTTTGCAGCATCGGGACGGGACATCGGATTTGACTCCAAAGGAACAGATAGCCGCGCAGGCCCGGCTCCGGCCGGTGCTAGGCGGCGGGGGCGAATATATCCGAACCGGCTCACGCTCGGCGGCGGAGCCGGCCGCCGCTCGCGCCTGGGCGGGCCTCGGCTTCGAGGTGCGGCGCTCCTAGGGGCCGGGGCCGCCCTCGATCGTCTCGAACTCTCCCGTCTCCGGATCGACCGCCGGGAAGCTCCCTGTCTCGAGCTCCCGGGCGACGCCGGCGTCGATCGTCTCGGCGTTCGCCACTGGGGCCGCGCGCCGCCTCAGGTTGCGGAGCTTGAGGATCTCGAGCGCGACGAGCAGGTACACGCTGGCCACCACGGCTGCCACGCCGCAGACCACCATCACCGCGGTCCAGGCGGCATCGAAGTGGCCGTGGTTGTCGCTGTAAGGCACGAACCTAAGCGCCAGCGCGAGACCGGCGAGGACGAGAGCCCATCCGTACAGGTACAGGAGCGTCTGGCGCTGCGAGAAGCCGACGCTCGCCAGCCGGTGGTGGAAGTGCCAGCGGTCGGCCTCGTAGATCGGCCGGCGGTACTTGATCCGCTTCGCGATCACGAAGCCGGAATCGAGGATCGGAACCGCCAGCACGATAAGGGGAAAGAACAGCGCGACGACCGCGTTCGTCTTCAGGGCGCCCAGCACGGCGACGCTGGCCAACAGGTAGCCGAGCAGGTTCGAGCCGGTGTCGCCCATGAAGCTGGACGCGGGGGAAAGCCGTGGCGCAGGAACCCGAGTGACGCCCCACCGGTCAGGGAGGCGAGCACGGCGGCGCCCGGCCGGTCGAGCGACAGGGCGATGATCGACAGGGTGACCGCCGAGATCGCGCAGACGCCGGCGGCCAGGCCGTCCACCCCGTCGATGAAGTTGATCACGTTCATGATCGCCACGAACCCGACCACGGTCAGAACCTTCGCCAGGGTCACGTTCCCGAGCACGGGAACATCGCGGACGAAAACATGCGTGAGGTCGATCCCGCCGACGAAGGGCAAGGTGAAGTCGGTCACCTGGACCCCGTTGAAGACGGGGATCGTCGCCGCAAGCGCCTGACCGACGAGCTTCACGCCGGCCGGGAGGTCGAAGACGTCGTCGAGCACCCCGATCACGGCGATCACCGCGGCACCTCCGAGGATCGCCCGCGTCTGGGGCACCCAGGGCAGGAAGAGGAGACCCGACACCAGCACCCCGACCAGGATCGCGAGGCCTCCGAGCTTCGGGGTGGGAACGTCGTGGAGGCTGCGCTCGTTGGGTACGTCCATGGCGCCGATCCGGCGCGCGATCCGCTCGGCGGCAGGGACCAGGAGCCACGCCAAGAGCGCGGCGACGGCGAACGCGAGCAGGGCAAACGCGTTCGGCGGTCTTCCGTTGACCAGCATCAGGAGGAAACCACTTGCGGGCGCCTGCGGCGCCCTGACACGCGTGTTTCGGAGCTAAAGCTCCTCATCACATGAATTACTTGCGGGCGCCTGCGGCGCCCTGACACGCGTGTTTCGGAGCTAAAGCTCCTCATCACATGAATTTGGGCGGGCGCCTGCATGAGTGCTCGGGCCGCGGCGAGACTACCCGACCTCCTCCAGGATCCAGTCGACCAGCAGCTGGGGGTCACGTGGGTCCCGCACCCCGGGCGGGGCGTCGCGCTTTCGCAGCTCAAGCTGCTCGGGATCGTCGAGCGGTCGAAGGCGGCCGGCGGCGATCAGGGTTCGGTCCACGGCGCCCATCCGTCCGCTGAAGATGGTGTAGGCGGGGGTCCCGAGGGCCACCGCCTCGCGGTTCATCGTCCCGCCGGCGCTGACCACCAGGTCGGCGAAGGCGATCAGGCTCTGGGCGTCGATCGCCCGCTCCGGGAGGATGAGGCTGGATGTGTACGGCTCGCGCGACCTGAGCTCGCCGACGACCTGCGCCTGGCGCGCTGTCCTCGGGATGACCACCACCTGTACGCCCGGACTCGTCGCGAGCCGCTCCAAGATCAGGCTCTCGAGCGGGTTGGCGGCGTGGTAGGCAGAGGTCTCGGGCGAGGGGCGCACCACCACCAGAATGCGGTCGCGATCCAGCTCGAGCTGATCGAGGATCGCAGGGTCCGGCGCGAAATCGGCCAGGTAGTAGTCCTCCTTGAGGCCCGGATAGCGGCGGAGCTTTTGCGCCGCTGCGCCTGCGCGCCGCATCGCCTCGACGGGGATCGAGTCAGGGACGAGTACCCGCCTGGCGGCGCGAAAGGCGATCTGGCGCTGAAGTCCGGCGTGCTCATAGTCCTGCATCTGAACCGACGGGATCCGCAGCAGCCCCGACACCACTCCCAGATCGACCGAGCCGTGCCCCAGTGCCAGGTCGAAGCCGCGCCGGCGGGCCCAGCGCCCGAGCGCCAGACTTCGCCCCGCAACCGCTCCGGCCTTGCGGGTCACCGAGCGCCCGGCGTGGCTCCCCACCGACTCGTACGGAATCCCGAGCCGGTCGAGGACCCCCTCTGTCTGGCCGTATTCGCGAGCGGTCACGCTGACTCGATGCCCGGCGGCCTCAAGCCGCTCGGCGATCGGCCGCATCACGAGCGGGTGAGCGGCCGCGGTGCAGTCGATCCAAACATTCATTCCGGTGATCTCCTCGTCTACGACTCCGGGATCACCGGGTCGGTGGCTGACTGCTCCTCATCCGCGACCGGGGGGGCGGCCGAGTCGGTGGTTGGGGGCTCGGGCGGGCTGAACGTGTGCCAGAAGAGCACCGGGCCGTCGCCGAAGGCCCCGCGCCGGTTGAGGGCCAGCAGCGCGGCCGCCGCCTTTGCCGTGTAGACGGGCTCCAGGGTCACTCCCTCGCGATCGGCCATCAGCTCGATCGCGGTCTCGGCCTCTGGCGTCGAGTGCCCGTACCCGGCACCGAGCCAGGCGGTGACGACCCCGACCTCCTCGGGTGCGACTCGGACTCCGCCGACCTCCGCGCCATGCCTGCTCAGGAGCCGAAGCGTTCGACGCGCCAGCCGGGCGACCGTGGCGCCGTTGATCCTGATCACGTCGCTGACGAGCACGCAGACGAGCCGCGAGTCGAGCCCCGCGAGCTTCAGTCCCGCCGCAAGGCCGGCGGCCGTCCCCCCGCTGCCGAGCGCGACCACGATGTGCGAGGGGGCCGGCAGATCGCCCGCCCGAACCTGCTGGGCGAGCTCGGCCGCCGCCTCGACGTATCCCACGCAGCCGAGCGGCGACGATCCCCCGGGGCGAAGCACGTACGGGAAGTTGAGCGGCGGCGAGGTGCGGCGAACCAGCAGCCGGATCCCGAGCAGATGCGCCCGCAGCACGCTGGACGCGAGGTGGAGCTCCGCTCCACTTCGTCGAAGCAGGTCGAGCTGGCGGCGAACATGGGGTGTCTCGGGCTGGGGAATGAGGATCAGCACGGTGCGCATCCCAAACCGGGCCGCGAACAGCGCCGTGGCCAGCCCGTGGTTGGTGCCGATGGCACCGCCCGTCAGGATGGTGCGCTTGTCGCGCCGCCGGGCATCGGCGAGGAGCCACTCGAGCTTTCGCGCCTTGTTTCCGCCGAAGGCGCTGTAGGCGCCGTCGTCCTTGATCCAAACCGGCGCGCGGCCACCATCGGCGCCGAGGCGGGCCAGCTCTCGCACGGGCGTCGGGCCTTCGCCCAGCCTGACGCGCTCCAAATTCAATTCGAGGCCCATCGCGCCAGCGTATTCACGCCGCCGGGCGCCCGGCGCCCAAGGCAGAGCATCGCGCCGACGCGGCTGGGCAGGGGCGCCGCGCCTAGACCGTCGCGGCTTCGAGCTCCGGGTAGAGCGGATGGCGCTCCATCAGGGCACGGGTGCGCTCGGAGAGCGTCTCGCGCTCGGAGTCGAAGCGGTCCGAGAGGGCGATGCAGATCACCTGGGCGATCTCGCGCATGTCGTCCTCGAGCAGCCCGCGGGTGGTCAGGGCGGGCGTGCCGATCCGAAGCCCGGAGGGGTTCATCGGCGGCCGCTCGTCGAACGGGATCGCATTGCGGTTAACGGTGATCCCGACCGCCTCGAGGCGGTCCTCGGCGGCCTTGCCATCGAGCCCGGTCGGCCCGAGGTCGACCAGGACCAGGTGAACGTCCGTGCCGTCCGTCAATACCGAGATCCCGCCCGCGATCAGCTCGTCGGCGAACGCCTTGGCGTTGGCGATCGTCTGGCGCTGGCGCTCCCTGAACTGCTCCGTGGCGGCAATGCGCAGGGCAACCGCCTTCGCTGCGATCACATGCATCAGCGGCCCGCCCTGCTGCCCCGGGAAGACGGAGCGGTCGATGTCCTTGGCGAGATCGGCGCGGCACAGGATCATCCCGCTGCGAGGGCCGCACAGCGTCTTGTGGATCGTGGTGGTGACCACGTCGGCGTACGGCACGGGGCTCGGGTGCTCGCCTGCGGCGACCAGGCCCGCGAAATGGGCCATGTCGACCATCAGCTTTGCCCCCACCGCGTCGGCGATCTCGCGGAACGCCGCGAAGTCGAGCTGTCGGGGGTATGCGGACCAGCCGGCGACGATCACCTTCGGTCGATGCTCGTGGGCGAGCCGCTCGACCTCCTCCATGTCGCACCGCAGATCCTCCCGGCGCACGTGGTAGGCGACGACCTCGTAGAGCTTGCCCGAGACGTTGAGCTTCATCCCGTGCGTCAGGTGACCCCCGTGGTCGAGCGCCATACCCATGATCGTGTCGCCCGGCTCGAGCATCGCCATGTAGGCGGCGTTGTTGGCCTGGGCTCCCGAATGGGGCTGGACGTTGATGTGCTCGGCGCCGAACAGCTCTCGGGCGCGATCGATCGCCAGCTGCTCGGCCACGTCGACCTCCTCGCACCCACCGTAATAGCGTCGTCCGGGATAGCCCTCGGCGTACTTGTTGGTCAACACCGAGCCCGCCGCCTCGAGCACGGCCTGCGGCACGAAGTTCTCCGAGGCGATCATCTCGAGCGTGTTCTGTTGGCGGTGCAGCTCGCGACGCAGCACCTCCGCAATCGCAGGATCGACCTCGGCGAGCGAGGCGGTTTGAAAGTCCTCGGGCAGTTCGGTCGTCATTTTGGCGACGATAGCAGCGCCGTCAGAGATCGCTTCCGGGCGACTCCGGACGATAATGGGACTGTGTCCTCGAGCGCCCTGAATCTGGTCGAGCGGGCATTCTCGCTGCTCGACTCGGACACCTATGAGGACGCCCTGCCGCTGATCGATGAGCGGTTCGAGATGACCACCACGAAGGAGGTGGCGAGCGAGCCCGATCTCTACCGAGGCCCCGATGGGGTGCGGCGCTGGTGGGAGTCCTTCCTCGAGGCGATGGACTACGTGGGCCTTGATGCCGGGCGCTTCCACGACGTCGGCGACGGCCGGGTGATCGTCGAGTTCGCTATCCGAGCCCGCGGGAGCAGGAGCGGGATCGTGACCGAGCAGCCCGCGATCGCGCTCGCCACGGTCGAAGGGGAGAAGCTGCTCGGGCTCGAGTTCTTCACGAGCCTCGATCTGGCTCGAGAAGCCGTCGGGCTTGGACCGCGCTGAGCGCTCCCTCACGCAGGACGACCGGCTCTCCCCCCGCTCGATCGCAGTCAAGTCCACGACCGTCGAGGGCAGCCCGGTCAGGTCGCCTCCATCGAGTGCGAGGTCGGCGGAGGCGATCACCCGTTGGTCGAGATCGGCGAAGCGCGACGCCGCCGCCTCACCCGATCGATTGGCCGATGTCTGAAAGATCGCCCGGGCCACTCCGGCGAGGGGCCCGTCGATCAGCCGGACGCCCAGCTGCGCTCGGTCCTCGCGGCAGGCGAGCGGGTAGAGGCCGCCAGGATTCTCGACCACCAGCGTCACGGGCCCCGGAAGCGCCGCCGCGATCGCGTCTCGGGTGAGCGGTCCCACGGTGGAGATCAGCTCACGCATCGCCAGCGGCGAGAAGAACATGACAGCCGAGGGCTTACCGTCGTCGCGGCCCTTGATCGCGTGGATCCGCGCGATCGCCGCCGCGTCGGACGGGTCGCAGGCGAGGCCGTAGAGGCCGTCAGCCGGAAACACCGCCACCCCGCCCCCGGCTACACAGCGTTCGAGCGCCCGGCGGGCCTCGGCCGCGCCGTCGCGCTCGATCGAGACGACCATCAGGGGGCGTCCAGGCGACCGAGCACCACGCGCGGGATGCCGGCCAGATCCTGGCGCGCCTCGACCTGTCCGAAACCCAGATCGAGCATCAGCTCGGCGACGGACCCGGCCTGGTCCGCGCCGACCTCGAGCGCGAGCGAGCCGGCCGGCGCGAGCGCTGCCGTGGCCGCCGGCGTGATCGAGGCGATTGCCTCCACCCCGTCGGTGCCGGCCACGAGCGCCTCGCGCGGCTCGTAGCGGTTGATCTCCGGAGCCAGGCCGTCCCACTCGTCGTCACGCACGTACGGGAGGTTGGCCAACACGAGGTCGAATGGGCCGCCCTCGGGCACCGTCCCACGTTCGAGCCGGACCCGCCTCCCGATTCCGAGCCGCTCGGCGTTCTGCCCCGCCAGGGTGAGAGCGGACCCCGACGTGTCGGTGGCCGTGACCTCGCACTCGGGAAGCTCGTCGGCGACCGCGAGGGCCACAGCGCCTGATCCGGTGCCCACGTCGAGCGCCCTGCGCGGCTCGAGCTCGAGCGCTATCTCGACCAGGAGCTCGGTCTCGGGCCGGGGGATCAGCGCCCGGCCGTCCACCTCCAGCTCCAGGCCGCGAAAGCCCTTGCGGCCGAGGATGTAGGCGACCGGCTCGCGCCGAGCCCGTCGTCGCACCATCTCGCCGAAGCGCCGAGCGGCGCCCGGCTCCACCCCGGCGTCGGGCTCGGCGGCCAACCGCGCCCGGTCCCATCCGGTGGCCTCGGCCAACAGCAGCTCGGTGTCAAGCCGCGGCGTCTCGACCCCCGCGGCACCCAGCGCGTCTGCGGCGGCCGCCAACGCCTCGCGGACGGTCCCGGAGGCCGGCCGGGCCGCCATCAGGACGCCGCTCCGGTCGTCTCGGCCGCGAGCAGCTCGCGCTTCTCCTCGGCGGCCAGCGCGTCTGTGAACTCGCCGAGCTCGCCGTTCAGGATCTCGTCGAGGTTGTGAGCGGTGAGGTTGATCCGGTGATCGGTGACGCGGTTCTGCGGAAAGTTGTAGGTGCGGATCTTCTCCGAGCGCTCTCCCGAGCCCACCTGGGAGCGGCGCTCCGAGGCGATCTCGGCGCGCTGTGCGGCGAGCTTCGCCTCGTAGATGCGGGCCCGCAGGACGCGCATCGCGCGCTCGCGGTTTTGAAGCTGCGACTTCTCATCCTGCATCGAGACCACGATCCCGGTCGGCTTGTGGGTGATCCGCACCGCCGAGTCGGTCGTGTTGACCGATTGGCCGCCGGGCCCCGAGGACCGGTAGACGTCCACCTGGAGGTCGCCGGGGTCGACCTCGACTTCCACGTCGGCGACCTCGGGCAATACCGCCACCGTCGCGGTGGAGGTGTGGCGGCGTCCCTGCGACTCGGTCTTCGGCACCCGCTGAACGCGGTGCGTTCCGCCCTCGAACTTGAACACCGAGTAGGCCCCTTCGCCCTTGATCGCGAAGGTCACCTCCTTGAACCCTCCGACCTCGGCAGGAGACTGCGACAGGACCTCGGTCGAGAACCCTCGCTGCTCCGCGTAGCGGGTCAGCATCTTGAAAAGGTCGCCGGCGAACAGCGCAGCCTCGTCGCCGCCGGTTCCGGCCCGGATCTCCACCAGCACGTTCTTGGTGTCGTTGGGATCGCGCTCGACCATCGCCATGCGGACCTGCTCGCCGAGCTGCTCGAGCCGACCGGGGGCATCGGCGACCAGCTTTCGAAGCTCTGGATCGTCGCCATCCTCGGCCAACATCTCCTGGGCGCCCTCGAGGTCGTCCTTGAGCTGGGCGTACTGCCGCGCGAGGCGGTACGCGGGCTCGAGATCGCGGTACTCACGGCCGACCTCGGCGTAACGCTCGCGGTCGGCGATCACCTCGGGGTCGGACATCTGGCCTTCGAGCTCGGCGAAGCGGCCCTCGATCTGCGTCACAAGCTGCTCGATCACACCCCTAGTGTGACGGCCCGGGTGAAGCCGTTGGGCCACGAGGCATTGGCGGCAACGGCCCATACAACCCCCCGCCTGACGACGCGCTCGGATCCGTCGGGGGTCACGCTGGGTGGAGCCGAGGGGTCAACGGCTGGGTAGGAAAGCGGCCCCGACGTCGCCGGAGATCGCCTCGTCGAGGCACACAAGCTGCTCCAGGCCCATCGCGAATCGCCGACATCGATCGTTTGTCGGTCGTTCGCGACGGGTGTGGCGCGGCTGGGTAGAGGGTGGCGGCGCCCCACTGGCACCGCCCGCCCCGAGCTAGCGACGCAAGTCGCGGTGCAGGCGCCTACGTCCTGCCGCCCCGTAACGCGCCCGAACCCGGCGGCAGCGGAGCCGAAGGCGAGCAGCCGCCGGAGTTATTTCTCAGGCGACGATTTCGATCGCCTCGGCCTCCGGGGACTCGCCGGGAGTCTCGACGGCGAGCACCGCCTCGAGGGCCTCGATCGCGACCGCGAGCTGCTCGGAGTCGGGCTCGCGGGTGGTCAAGTTCTGGAGCATCAGCCCGGGCCACATGACGGCGCGAACCCAGCGCTTGCGGCGGTTTCGACCCGCCCACTTGATGACCTCGTAGGAGAGCCCGGCGATCAACGGGATGCCGAGGATCCTCGAGGCGACCAGCCAATACCAGGCCGGCAGCCCGAGCGGGGCGAAGACGAAGATCGCGACCACCATCACGACCAGCAGAAAGCTCGTCCCGCAGCGGGGGTGAAGACGCGAGTAGCCCGCCGCCCGTTCTGGCGTCAGGCGATCGCCCGCCTCGTAGCAGGAGATCGTCTTGTGCTCCGCGCCGTGGTACTCGAACACCCGGCGCAGATCGTGGAGACGGCTGATCGCCGCCAGATAGCCGATGAAGATCGCGGTCCGGAGAATCCCCTCGACGAGCCAGAACAGAAGCGAGGAGCCGAGCTGGTCCTTGATCAGGCTGGTCGCCCCGACCGGCACCACGAAGAACAAGCCCACCGCGAGGACCAGCGACAGGGCGATCGTCACCCCCCACGTGAATCCACCGATCGGCTCGGGCTCCTCGCCGTCCTCCGGCTCGAGCTGGGCGTTGGCCGAGATCGCCAGGGCGCGAAACCCGATCCGCAGCGACTCTCCCAGCGCGACCACCCCGCGAATCACGGGCAGACGCAGGAGCCGGTGGCGCTTGGCCCACGAAACGAGCGGCTCCGAGCTGACCTCGATCTCGCCATCGGGCTTTCGGACCGCGACGGCCCAGGTCGAGACCCCGCGCATCATCACCCCCTCGAGCACCGCCTGGCCGCCGACCGGGGCGTCGCGACTGGCGACGGGCATCCCGTCGGGCATCCGGGCGTCGGCGAGCTGCGGACCGGCGGTGGGCGGTGAGGCGCCGTCCTCGGCGGCGCGAGGAAGCCCTTCGACCGCCGTGCTCGCCCGCGCGAGCGGAGTCGCCATCAACCCCCCCACGTACGCTGGCCCACGCCCGCGCGGCCCGCTAGCTTCTGCTGCGCGCGGCCCGGCGCTTGAACCGCTCGACCCGGCCGCCGGTGTCCACCAGCTTCTGCTTGCCCGTGTAGAAGGGGTGACACTCGGAGCAGATCTCGACGTGGAGCTCGGGCGTCGTGGAGCGGGTGTAGAACTCGTTCCCGCACGAGCAGCGAACGTGCGCGAGCACGTAGTCGGGGTGGATCTCGGCCTTCATGGCCACTGATCTTAGCGGCGCTCCCTTGCCAGGCCGGCGGCGAGAGCACCGAGTCGACGCGTGTAACGTGCCGGTTTCGATGCCCGCGAGCGACCGATCCCAGGCGGAGGTTCGCCTTGCCCAGGGCACGATTCGCTATCGCGACACAGGCTCGGGCGAGCCGCTCGTCTTCGTGCACGGCCTGCTCGTGAACGGCGCGCTGTGGCGGAAGGTGACGCCGCCCCTCAGCGGTGACTTTCGGTGCATCGTGCCGGACCTCCCGCTCGGCTCGCATCGAATCCCGATGGAGGCCGGCGCGGACCTCTCGCCGCCCGGCGTCGCCCGCGTCGTCGCGGACTTCCTCGACGCGCTGGACCTCGACGGCGTGACCCTGGTCGGTAACGACACCGGAGGTGCGATCTCCCAGATCGTCGCCGCGCACCACGCCGAGCGTTTGGGCCGACTCGTCCTGACCCCGTGCGACGCCTACGAGAACTTTCTGCCGCCGGCGTTCCGCCCGCTCCAGTACGCCGCGCGAGTGCCTGGCCTCATCACGGCCCTGATCCAAGGCGCAAGAATCGGCGCGATCCGGCGCGGTCCCCTCGGGTTCGGGCTGCTCAGCAAGCGTCGCCCGATGGACGACGCGACCCTCAGGGGCTACCTGGCCCCCTTCCTCGCGGACCGGGGCGTGCGACGGGACGCGCTGAAGGTCCTGCGCGGAATCTCGAATCGACAGACGATCGAGGCAGCCGAGCGACTTCGCGCCTTCGACCGACCGACACTGATCGCCTGGGCCCCGGAGGACCATTTCTTCAAGCTCCGCTTCGCCGAGCGACTCGCCGCCGACATCCCCGACTCGCGACTGGTCGAGATCGAGGACGCGTTCACGTTCGTCCCGGAGGACCAGCCGGAGCGCCTCGCCGAGGCGATCAGGGCCTTCGTGGCGGAGACGCCAAGGACAGCCTCCGGGTCGGCTCGGAGCGGATGAAGCCCCGGCTCTACTCGCTCGAGACCTCACACCCCGCCCACGCGGCCCGCTTGATGCTCGAGCTGAAGGGGATCGACCACGAGGTGGTCAGCCTGCTCCCGGGGCTCCATCCAATCTTCCTGCGGGCCGCGGGGTTTCGGGGGGCCACCGTTCCCGCGCTCAGGATCGACGGCCGCAGGGTCCAGACGTCGCTGCGAATCTCGCGCTTCCTCGACCGCTACCGGCCCGAGCCCCGCCTCTTTCCGGCCGACCCCGCCGCGAAGCGCGCGGTGGAGGACGCGGAGGCGTGGGGCGAGGCGATTCTTCAGCCGGTGCCCCGGCGGCTGTTTCGCTGGGCGACGGTCCGACAGCCCGAGCTTCGCCGCTGGCTCGCCGAGCGCTCGGGGATGCCGCTTCCGGGCCTGGCGGCGTTCGTCAACGCACCGGTCGCCCGTCGCTTCGCTCGCGCCGTGGGCGCGACGGATGAGCGGATCCATGCCGACCTCGCCGATCTGCCATCGACGCTCGATCGAGTCGATGCGCTGATCGCGGAGGGGACGATCGGCGGGCCGGAGCCGAACGCGGCCGACTGCCAGATCGCCAGCTCGGTGCGGACCCTCCTCGCCTTCGGCGACCTCGAGACCGCGGTCGCAAGCCGTCCCTGCGCCGAGCTCGCGATGCGACTCTTCGCCGACTACCCGAGCCCGATTCCTCTCCGGCTCCCGGCGGGCGCACCGCCGGCCGGCTGAGCCCGACCCGCGCGCGGCGGGTCAGGTCTCTTGGTAGAGGGGGCCGTCGCCGCCCTCGGGGGGCGTAAGGCGCCCCCCCTTTGCGGTGATCGCGCCGCACTGCACGCAGTTCGAAGGCGTGATGTTGAGGTCCACCGTCTCCGTCCCGTCCGAGATCTGATCCTCCGGGATCTCGTAGACCTGCGCCGGGCACATCGAGACCCAGGCCTGCGCGACCTCCCTCGGCACCTCGCGCTGGACGCGAATGTGGTTCGGGGCGTCGTCTCGGGTCGCGTTGCCCGAAGCGAACACCGATGAGAGCTTGTCGAAGGTGTACTTGTTGTCGGGCTTCGGGTAGCCGTCGGCGGCCTTCCCGATCGTCATCTCCTCCCTGGAGTCCTCGTGTTGCTTCCAGCGCCCCGGCGGGAAGTGGCCGGCCGTGACCGTGGCGGCACTCGCGATCACGCCGCCGAAGAAGAAGCCCTTCGAGAACGACTGGCGCACGTTTCGCCACCGGTAGAGGTCCTCGGCGATCGCGCTGTTGCGAACTCGCTCGTCATAGGCGTCGAAGTTGACCGAGTCCCGCTTCAAAGCCGCGACGATCTCCTCCGCCGCGTACATCCCGGCGTGCATCGCATAGTGGATCCCCTTCAGCTCGGAGACGTTGCACATCCCGGCGTTGTCGCCACACATCACCATCCCCGGCACGGCCACCTTGCGCGGCAGCGCCCAGTAGCCGCCGGAGGGGATCGTCTTGGCGCCCCAGGCCACGCGCTCTCCGCCCTCGAGGATCTTGCGCACGAACTGGTGCGTCTTGAGCTCCTGCAGCGCGTCGTGGACCGAGAATGTGGCGTCCGTGTAGTCGAGCCCGACGACCAGCCCGATCGAGACCTTGTCCTCACCCATGGGGTAGATGAAGCTGCCCCCGAACTCGTTGTACCTGGGTGACTTCCGCAGCGGCCACCCCATGGTGTGGATCACCCGGTCGAGCGGCTTCGGTACCTGCCAGACCTCCTTCACCCCGAGCTCCCAGCGCTGCGGCTGAAGGCCCTCGAGCTCGAAGTAGTCGATCGCCGCTCCGGTCAGGTGCCCCTGGGTGCCCTCGGCGAGCACGGTGGCCTTGGCGACCACGTCTGAGCCCGGCTCGAAGTTTGGAAGTGGCTCGCCCTCGCGGTCGCGACCCTTGTCGCCCGAGCGCACGCCCCTGACGATCCGGTCGGAGACCAGCAGCTTGTCGGCCGCGGTCTCGGAGAGCAGATAGACGCCCGCTTCCTCGGCCTTCTCGCCCAGGAACCGCCCCAGCTTGGCGATCGAGGTCACGTAGTTGCCGTGGTTTCGGAAGTTCGGCGGGGGCGGCTTCAACGGCATCGCGAGCTTCGAGGTCAGCAGGTAGACGGCGTCCTTGGTCACCTCGCCGTAGACGGGCCAATCGGAGGGGTCGAGGTCGGGGAACAGCTCCAGCATCGCCGAGGGGCGCATGTTCGCCCCCGAGAGCAGGTGCGCGCCGGCCACCTTGCCCTTCTCGATCACGGCGACAGGCACCTCTCCGAGGCGCTCGGTCAGCTCCGGCTCGTGCTCGAGCAGCTGCATGACCTTGATCGCGCAGGCGAGCCCGGCCGGCCCGCCGCCGACGATCGCCACGCCCACTTCGATCCGCTCGTCCTCGGGGTCGGTGGGCGCCGTGACGAACTCCTCCGCCGGATTTACGGGGGGCGGGAATTGTGCTGGAGCTACGGGCATCTGTTCACCGATTGCAACTGACCACTGGGCCGCCGCGCTCGTCCGGGTGCGAGCCGCACCGGGCAGGCGTCGGTCAACCGCCCTTCTTCGCCTTGACCGCCTCGGTCAGCTTGGGGACGATCTTGTGCAGATCGCCGACCACTCCGAGGTCGCAGAACTCGAAGATCGGAGCGTTGGGATCCTTGTTGATCGCCAGGATGTTCTCCGAACTCTGCATGCCGACCTTGTGCTGGATCGCGCCGGAGATCCCGGCCGCCAGATAGAGCTTCGGCGCCACGGTCTTGCCCGTCTGGCCGATCTGGGCGGCATACGGGTACCAGCCCGCGTCCACGACAGCACGGGTCGCTGCGACGGCGCCTCCGAGCGCCCCTGCAAGCTCCTCGGCGAGCTTGAAGTTGTCGGCCTCGCCGAGCCCGCGGCCGCCGCCGACCAGAATCTCGGCGTCCTCGATGTTGACGTCCGCGCCGCGCTGCTCGCCTCTCTTCACCATCTTGGCCTTCGTGGACCACTCCGACAGCTCGACGTCGACGTCGACCACCTCAGCCGACCCGTCACTCGGCTCGGCGACGTCGAATGCGTTGAGGCGACCGATGATGATCCCGGGCTCGCCCACGTAGCCGACATCGACCACGGCCGAGTCCTGAAGCACCGGACGCTCCGCGACCAGCTTTCCATCGGACACCTTGACCTGGGTGACCTCCATCGTCACCCCGGCATTCAGACGGGCGGTCAAGCCGGCACCGATCTCGAACCCGAGCAGCCCGCCGCCGAAGAGGGCGTAGGAGTACCCCTGGTCGGCGATCACCTTGGCCATCACGTCGACGATCGGCTGCGCGAGGCCCTCGGGCGAGGACTTGGCCCTGAAGACCTTGGCGGCTCCATATGCGCCGAGCCCGGCGCATGCCGCATCGTCGACTTCACCGACCACGGCGACGGCCGCCTCGGAGCCGAGCTCGCCGGCCAGCTTGGCCGCCTCGGAGATCGCGCCGAGCGAGTTCTTGTTGAAGTTGCCCTCGTCGTCGTGGAGGGCGTAGACGAGTATGCCGGCCATCAGAGCAGCTTCCTTTCGTCGAGCCATGCGACGATCTTTTCGACCGTCTCGTTGGTGTCTTCGTCCTCGATGATCTCCCCGGCCTGCTTCTCGGGGGGCGGATTGATCGCCAGCACCTGGGTCTTCGAGCCGGCCTCGCCCACCTCGCCGGCGTCGATCCCGACGTCGGCAGTCGCATAGGTCTCGAGCGGCTTCTTCTTCGCCCCCATGATCGCCTTCAGGCTCGGGTAGCGAGGCTCGTTGATCGCGTCGCCGACCGAGATCACCGCCGGGAGCGTGACCTCGACCGTGTCATAGCCGTACTCGGCCTGGCGCTCGCAGATCAGCTTGCCGTCGGAGATCTCGATCTTGATCACCTGGGTGAGGGACGGCATCTTGAGATGGTCGGCGACCACGGCGCCGATCGTGTAGCACTCGCCGTCGTCGGACTGCTGGCCGAGCAGCACCAGGTCGGGCTGCTCGGACTCGAGAGCCTTGGCCAGCGCGTACCCGGTAGCGCAGACGTCGGAGCCGGCGAGGGCGGCATCCGTGAGGTGAATCGACCGGTCGGCGCCAAGCGCGACCGCCTTGTGCAGGGCGCGGACCGCCGACTCGGGTCCCATCGTCACGGAGACGATCTCCTCGACCGGGACCTTGCCACCCTCGCGGATCTGCATTGCGGCCTCGATCCCGTGGGTGTCGAATGGGTTGAGGTTCTTCTCGCCCGAGCGGTCGAGCCGCTTGGTGCCAGAGTCGATCCGCTTCTGAACAGCGGCATCCGGAACCTCCTTGACGAGACAGCAGATCTTCAAAGCTCGAGCCTCCTTCGGCCTCGTTAGCTTGGCGAGCGGCGGGGGATCTTAACGTTTCGCCGCCCGATTGACTGGTCAGTCAAACGCTGTGGACGGTGATTGTACGACCCCGCCACGGTGGCCGCGGAGGATCGGAGACCCCGCGGGCGTCAGGACGGCTGGGCGGCCAGCGTGCGGTGCTCGCCAACCGCGCTTCGGACGAAGTCGACGATCTCATCGGTCGAGGCGCCGGGTGTGAACACCTCCGCTACGCCCAGCTTCTTGAGCTCCGGAGCGTCGTCGGACGGGATCGTGCCCCCCACCGTGACCACCACGTCCTCGACTCCCTCCTCGCGCAGCAACTGGACCACCTTGGGCACCAGCGTCATGTGGGCTCCGGAGAGGATCGACAGCCCGACCGCGTCGGCGTCCTCCTGGACGACGGTCGCGGCGATCTGCTCGGGCGTCTGGTGAAGGCCCGTGTAGATGACCTCCATCCCGGCGTCCCGAAGCGCCCTGGCGATGATCTTGGCCCCTCGATCGTGGCCATCCAGCCCCGGCTTGGCGACCACGACGCGGATCTTTCTCCCCTCGCCGGCGCTGGTGTCCTGGGCGTCTGCCATGCGGAGGGAGCTTAGTGGCCCCGGATGGCCACGATCAGAACACCGGCTGCTCGGTGTAGCTGCCGAACACCTCCTGCAGCGCGGCGATCATCTCGCCCTCCGTGGCCCGCGCACGGGCCGCCTCGAGCAGGCAGGGCATCAGGTTCCGGTCCGTGGTCGCGGCTTCCTTCAGCTCCGACATCAGGCGCTCGACGGCCGCCGAGTCACGCCCGGCTCGGGTCTTCGAGAGGCGGTCGGCCTGTTTTCGCTCGATCGCCGGATCCGCGCGGTGGAGCTCCGGCTCAGGATCCTCCGCCAGCTGGTAGCGGTTGACGCCGACGACCACCCGTTCGCCTGAGTCGACCTCCTGCTGGAAGCGGAACGAGGCGTCGGCGATCTCGCGCTGAGGAAACCCCCGCTTGATCGCCTCGACCATCCCCCCGAGCTCGTCGATCCTCGCGAAGTACTCATGTGCCGAACGCTCCATCTCGTCGGTCAGCCGCTCGACCAGGTATGAGCCGCCGAGCGGGTCGACGGCGTTCGTGACCCCGGTCTCGTGGGCGATCACCTGCTGGGTCCGCAGCGCGATCCTGACCGCCTCCTCCGTGGGAAGGGCCAACGCTTCGTCGTAGGAGTTCGTGTGCAGCGACTGGGTGCCCCCGAGAACGCCGGCGAGCGCCTCGATGGCGGTGCGGACGATGTTCAGAAGCGGCTGCTGGGCGGTCAGCGATACGCCGGCGGTCTGGGTGTGAAAACGCATCCGAAGCGACTCGGGGCGCTTCGCTCCGTAGGTGTCGCGCATCTCGCGGGCCCAGATCCGGCGCGCGGCGCGGTACTTGGCGATCTCCTCGAAGAAGTCGAGATGGGCGTTGAAGAAGAACGACAGCCTGGGCGCGAACGAGTCCACGTCGAGACCCCGCTCGATCGCCTGCTCGACGTAGGTGAAGCCATCCTTGAGCGTGAACGCGAGCTCCTGCTGCGCAGTGGAGCCCGCCTCGCGGATGTGGTACCCGGAGATCGAGATCGGATGCCAGCGGGGCATCTCGGAGGCGCACCACTCGACCATGTCTGTGACCAGGCGCATCGCCGGGTCGATCGGGAAGCACCACTCCTTCTGGGCGATGTACTCCTTCAGGATGTCGGTCTGGATGGTGCCTCCGAGGGCGCTCGCAGGGATGCCCTCCTGCTCGGCGGCGGCCACGTAGAAGGCCAGGATGATCGCCGCCGGCGCGTTGATCGTCATCGAGGTCGTGACCTTGTCGAGCGGGATCCCGGCGAACAGGTCGATCATGTCGTCGAGGGTGTCGATCGCCACACCCTCGACGCCGACTTCGCCGAGCGAGCGAGCGTGGTCGGAGTCGAGCCCCATCAGAGTCGGCATGTCGAACGCGGTGGAGAGCCCGGTCTGGCCGTGGTCGAGCAGGTAGCGAAAGCGCTCGTTCGTCTCAGCGGCCGTCCCAAAGCCCGCAAACTGGCGCATCGTCCAGAGGCGGCCGCGATACATCGAGGGGTAAACGCCCCTCGTGTAGGGGTGCTCGCCGGGATAGCCGAGGTCGCGCTCCGGGTCCCAGTCGGCCAGGTCGTCCTGGGTGTAAAGGGCCTTGACCGGCTGCCCGGAGATCGTCTCGAATGGGCCGTCGCGCTCGGCCTGCTTCGCGTAGACCTCGTTCATCCACTCGTGCGCGCGACGCCTGGATCCGGGCTCCACGGCCATGCGGGGAGTCTAGATGGCGCCAGGCGGGTCGCTCAGCGACCGGGCCGGCGACCGAACACAACCCGGCGGGGGGCGGGCCGGCGGCGCGCGAGCATGGTGCCCATCCCCCCGACCGCGGCGGCGACCACGGTCGCCCCGGCGATCGTCAGCCGTCTGCCGAGCTTCTCAAAGCGCATCACGCGCCACGCCTCGGACTCGGCGATCCGGTTCAGCTCGGGATCCGGGTTTACGGCCACCGGGCTGCCGACCGCGCGCAGCATCGGCAGATCGGATGCCGAGTCGGAGTAGGCCCAGGAGGAGCCGAGGTCGATCTCGTGGTCGGTGGCGAAGGCGCGCATCGCCTGGACTTTTCCCTCCCCGTAGACGAACGGCTCCACGATTCTGCCGGTCAGCACGCCGTCGGGGTCGACCTCGTAGCTGGTCCCGATCCCGCCGTCCATGCCCAGCACCATCGCGAGGATCTCGACCAGGGAGTTGCCCGCCGCCGAGACGATGAACGTCGCGCGGCCTGCGTCCTGATGGGCACGCACCTCCTCGAGCATCGGCGGGTAGATACGCGGCAGGACGCCGGCCAGGAGGTCCGGACCCATGCGGGCGATCTCGCGCTCCGGAACCCCGGCGAGAAGCTGCTTGACCTGCGAGAGGACCTGGGCGGTGCGCTCGTCGGTCGATCCCCGGAGGCGAAACCGAACGTGCTCGAGGCCCCAGCGGGCGAGCAAGGGACGGCTGACCATCCCAGCTCGGTAGGCGGCGCGAGCGAAATGCATGCCGCTCGACCCCGCCATCAGCGTGCGGTCGAGGTCGAAGAACGCGGCGGCCCTCGTCACGCGCCCAGGCTAACCGAGGCGCCAAGGCCAGCCGCGGGCGAGGACCCGGCCGGGCGCCAGGCGCCGGAGTGAGCTAGGCCCCGTTGACCTCGAGCACGATCGCGTCGCCCTGGCCGCCGCCGGAGCAGATCGCGGCGCATCCGAGCCCTCCGCCGCGGCGGCGAAGCTCATGGATCAGGGCCCCGACGATCCGAGCCCCCGAGGCGCCGATCGGATGCCCCAGGGCGATCGCGCCGCCGTTCACGTTGACGTTCTCGTCGTCGATCTCGAGCATCCGCACCGAGTTGATCGCCACCGAGGCAAACGCCTCGTTGATCTCCCAGAGGTCGACGTCGGCGGGTGACTTGCCGATTCGCTCGAGCGCCTGCTTTGCGGCGTTTGCGGGGGTCCGGGCCAGGTAGGCGAAATCGTCGGCCACGGTGCCGTAGGAGAGCACCCGGGCGATCGGCGTCCGGCCCTCCCGCTTCGCCCACTCCTCCGAGGCCACCACGACGGCGCCCGCGCCGTCATTGACGCCCGGCGCGTTGCCGGCCGTGTGGGTGGCGTCGTCGCCCCCGACCGCTCGGAGCTTGGCGAGCACCTCGACCGTGGTCTCGGGCCGGATCGCCTCGTCCGCGGCGACCTCGACCTCCTCCTTCTTGCGCTTCACGGTCACGGTCGCGATCTCCTCGGCGAGGCGCCCCTCGTCGGTCGCATCGGCGGCGCGCTGGTGGGAGCGGGCGGCGAACCGATCCATGTCGACCCGGGTTATCTCGAGCTCGTTTGACACCTCGGATGCCTCGTTGATCATCTGCTTGTCCGGTGAACGGGTTCGTGAGCCCGTCGTGGGTCATCGAGTCGATCGCCTGCACGTCGCCCATGCGAAAGCCGAACCGCGCCCCTGGCAGCAGGTACGGCGCCTGGCTCATCGACTCCATGCCCCCGGTCACCGCGACCCCCAGGTCGCCGGCGCGAATCGCCTGATCGGCGAGCCCGATCGTCCGCATCCCCGAGGCGCACACCTTGTTCACGGTCTCCGACGGGACCTCGCGCGGAATCCCCGCCTTGATCTGCGCCTGACGCGACGGGATCTGTCCCTGGCCCGCCTGCAGGACCTGTCCGTAGATCACCGCCTCGACCTGGTCGGGCCCGACCTCTGAGCGCTCGAGGGCGGCCTCGATCGCGATTGGCGCCGAGGTCGGTGGCGCCGAGCGAGGAAAGCGCCCCGCCCATCTTGCCGAACGGGGTGCGAGCGGTGCCGAGGACGACTGACTGCGACATCTGAGCCTGAGCCTTTCTTCGAGGTCGGCGGCCGGAGAGGGCCGCAGGGGTTCCGCCAGCCAATCCTAGCCAGCCGCGGCTTATCCGAGGCGCTCCGCGCACGCGGCGGCGTTCGGATCTAGACTCGCCGACCGTGCGTGCGGAGGTGACCACCGAGCCACTGGACGGGATCGAGGCCGATCTGGAGGCGGTCGGGCTGTTCGAGGGAGCAGAGCTCCCGAAGCCCTACGCCGAGGCGACGGGAGCCGGCGACGTCCGCGCGGCGTTCAAGAAGTTGACCCTGCTTCGCCCCGACCCGAAGCGCCGCGTCCTGGTGGTCGGCCTCGGGCCCAAGGCCGACTTCGATCCCGAGCGGATGCGGGTCGCGGCGGCCATGAGTGTGGCGCAGGCCGCGCGCTACGACGCGGCGTCCCTCGCCTGGATGCTGCCCGACTCGCGGGGCGGCGAAGGCGCTCCGGCCCTCGCGGCGGCGATCGTGGACGGGGTCGTGATGGGCTCGTTTCGATTTGACCAGTTCAAGACACGCGACCCGGCAGACCCACCGCCCGCCGGCCTCGAGCGCTTGGTGATCGCCGCCGGCGAGATGGCCGTCACGGTCGAGGGCGCGGTCGAGGAGGCCCGAATCTCGGCCGAGGCGGCGAACCGCGCGCGCGAGCTCCAGGCCCTGCCCTCCAATGTGGTCACCCCTGGCTATCTCGCCGAGCGCGCGGCCGAGATCGCCGCCGCCCACGACAGCGTCAGCGCCGAGGCCCTCGATCGCGCCGAGATCGAGAGCCTCGGTATGGGCGGGCTGGTCGCGGTGGCCAGGGGGAGCGCCGAGGAGCCGCGCCTGATCACGCTTCGGTACTCGGGCCCCGGGGCGAGCGGCGAGACGCTCGGCCTGGTCGGCAAGGCGGTGACCTTCGACACCGGCGGCATCTCGATCAAGCCGGCGGCGAAGATGGAGGAGATGAAGATGGACATGTCCGGCGGGGCGGCGGTCCTCGAGTCGGTCGCGGCGATCGCCGAGCTTGGCGCTTCCGATCTCGATCGTCGCCTGTGTGCCGGCGACCGAGAACATGCCGGGCGGATCGGCGACCAAGCCCGGCGACATCATCACGCAGCTGAACGGGCGGACGGTCGAGGTCAACAACACCGACGCCGAGGGCCGCCTGATCCTCGCCGACGCGCTCACCTACTGCGTGCGCGAGCTCGCGGCCGACCGCGTGCTCGATATCGCCACCCTGACCGGCGGGGTCGTGGTCGCGCTCGGCTCGACCTACGCCGGGTTGATCTCCAACGACGACACGTGGGCCGAGCGCGTGCGTGCCGCCTCCGAGCGAACCGGGGAGCTCTCGTGGCGCCTGCCGCTCCACGAGGAGTACAAGGACTTGACCCGCGGCCGGTACGCCGACCTCACCAACGCCTCGGCGAAGCGAAAGGCATCGACCCTCTATGCGGCATCGTTCCTGGAGGAGTTCGTCGACGGCCGCCCTGGGCCCATCTGGACATCGCCGGGACGGCCTGGGACGTCGACCGCGCCTACGTCGGCAACGGCCCGACCGGCTTCGGGGTCCGGCTGATGGTCGCCCTGGCCGGCGATCTGGCCGGCGACGGCCACTAGAGGCGCTAGCATCTCGCCCGCTTGGACTTCGACCTCTCAGACGAGCAGCGGCTGCTGCGGCGACACGGTGCGCGACTTCGCGCGGGCCGAGGTCGCGCCGGTGGCCTACGAGCTGGACCGCGACCAAGGCCTTTCCCTACGAGATCGTCGCCAAGCTGGGGGAGCTCGGCCTGATGGGGATCCCATTCCGGAGAGGAGTACGGAGGAGGCGGGGCGCGACACGCTGTCCTACGCGCTCGCGGTCGAGGAGCTGGCGCGCGTCGACTCCTCGGTGTGCATCACGATGGCCGCCCACACGTCGCTCGGGACGATGCCGATTTACCTCTGGGGCACCGACGAGCAGAAGTCTGAGTGGCTGCCCGAGCTGTGCGCCGGCCGCCGGCTCGCGGCCTTCGGCCTGACCGAGCCCGAGGCCGGATCCGATGCCGGCGCCACCAGGACGCGGGCCCGCCTCGACGACGGCGAGTGGGTGATCGACGGCGCGAAGCAGTTCATCACCAACGCGGGGACCGACATCTCGGGTTGCGTGACGATCACCGCCAGGACCGGGGACGGCGAGATCTCGAACATCATCGTGCCGAACGGGACGCCCGGCTACGAGCCGGGAGAGCCGTACCGAAAGATGGGCTGGAACGCGTCCGACACCCGGCCGCTCGCCTTCGACGACTGCCGCGTGCCCGAGTCGAGCCTGCTCGGCCGCCGCGGGGACGGCTTCAAGCAGTTCCTCCAGATCCTCGACGGAGGGCGGATAGGCGTCGCCGCGATGGGGGTCGGGCTGGCGCAGGGGGCGCTCGACGAGGCGATCTCCTACGCGAAGGAGCGCCGTGCGTTCGGCCAGCCGATCTCGAAGTTCCAGGCGATCCAGATGAAGATCGCCGACATCTCGGCGGAGATCGAGGCGGCGCGCCTTCTGACCTACAAGGCCGCGCTCGAGAAGGACCGCGGCGATTCGTTCACGCTGACCGCCGCGCAGGCCAAGCTGACGACCGGGCGGCTGGCAGTCCGGGCCGCCGAAGAGGCGGTCCAGATCCACGGCGGGTACGGCTACATCGAGGAGTACCCGGTCTGCCGCTTCTATCGCGACGCCAAGATCCTCACGATCGGCGAGGGAACCGACGAGGTCCAGCAGATGGTGATCGCCCGCCAGCTCGGCTGCTGAGCGCTCCGGCGGGCCAACCGACGACGCTCCGCTCTGCGCCGGGGCGGGCGCGGACCCCGAATTCCCCATTTTGGGGGTTGATCGTCGGCTGGTTGCACGGTTCCCGCCGTCGACGGGCGTACAGTCCGACTCGGTCACTGGAACCTGCTCTAGGGGGACCGATGGAGAGGAAGCCGAGCGTTAGAAGACGAGAGCCGTCCCGCCTCGCGCTGCAGCTCGCCGATGCATTCGCGCCCTGCGCTCAGTGGTCCGAGGTGAGGGTGCAGCGGGGAGCCCGCGGTCGTCGCACTCGCGTGATCGTCGCCGCCGACGGCGCCGGCACGGCGGGCACGGGGCCAGCGCCCTTCGACTGGTCGGCCGGAGCCTTCTAGGGCCGCCGGCACTCAGCCGAGGTCGGTCCTGTCGAGCAGCTCGCGCGCTGCCGAGGCGGGGTCGGTTTCACGACGCACCACGCTGTCCAATAGCCGCTCCCACTCTGGATCGCTGGCGGCGCGGTCGTCGAGGCGACGGCGAAGCCGCGCCGCGGCTATACCGAGCACCTCGGCGCGCAGGTTTCGAGCCCGCCGCTCGACCAACGTGCCGTCCTCGACGATGTGCTCTCGATGGGCGTCGATCCGCTCCACGAGCTCGGCGATCCCCTCGCCCTTCAACGCCTCGGTGCGGATCACCGGCACCTTCCACGAGCCCTGGGGCGCGAGCGCCAGCGCGCCGCGCACCTCACGGACCATGGTGTCGGCCAACGGGTGTTCAGCCTTGTTGACGACGATCACGTCCGGAATCTCCATCACGCCGGCCTTCAGCGCCTGAACAGAGTCGCCGGAGCCGGGCATCAGCGCGAGCACGATGGTGTCGGCGTGGTCGACGATGTCGATCTCGCCCTGCCCGACCCCCACCGTCTCCAGCAGCACGTCGTCCTTGCCCGACGCGTCCATCAGGAGCGCCGCCTGAAGCGCCGCCTCCGCGAGCCCGCCGAGCGAGCCGCGGGTCGCCATCGATCGAATGAAGACGCCGGGGTCGAGGAAGTGGTCGGCGAGTCGGATCCGGTCGCCGAGCATCGCCCCCTGAGTGAACGGGCTCGAGGGGTCGATCGACAGCACCCCGACCTCGTTGCCCGCGGCCCGAAGCTCCGCCGTGAGGGCGCCGATCAGGGTGCTCTTGCCGACCCCCGGAGGGCCGGTCAACCCGACGATCCGGGCTTCGCCCGTCCGGGAATAGAGCTCGGCGACCAGCCGGTCGCCCTCCGGATCGCGGTTCTCGACCAGGCTGATCGCCCGGGCCAGCCCGCGCTTGTCGCCGGCGACCACACGCTCAGCGAGCGATTCCTGCGTGGATCTCGCACCGTCGGCCAACTGGGCGAGGAGTCTAGATGGCCGCCGGGCTTTCCCGGCAACGCGCATCTAGAGTCCGGCCCCTAGTGATCCGACTGGTGCGCTTCCTGGCCCGACACCGGATGCTGACCCCCAAGTACGCGCGACTCGGGCTCCGGTATGCCCGCCGGCGCCTGCTCACCCGGGCCGGCTGGCGCTGGGAGACGAACGGGCTCGTCTTCTTCGGGAGGCGTCTCGAGATCCAGATCACTCCGCGCGGCACCGTCCGCTTCGGGCGACTCGTCTGGATCGGCGACGGAACCAAGATCCGCTGCCACGAGGGCGAGGTCTTGATCGGCGACAAGACCGTGCTGGGCCAGGAATGCACCATCTCGGCCTACCAGCATGTGCGGATCGGCGAGCAGTGCGTGATCGCCGATCGGGCCATGTTCATCGACTTCGATCATGGCATCGTCGAGGTCGATCGGCCGATTCGCCTTCAGGGCATCTACAAGCGCGATGTCGACGTGGGCTCGAACGTATGGATCGGGTACGGCGCCTGCATCCTGCGCGGGGTCAAGGTCGGCGACAACTCGGTGATCGGCACGAACGCCGTGGTGACCCAGGACGTCCCGCCGAACTCGGTGGTCGGCGGCATCCCGGCCCGCTTGATCAGACGGCGCGACGCACCCACCACACTCAGCTGGCCGGATCCGGTCGAGCCCGTCGAGGAGATCGAGAGTCGGCGCTCGTCTAGGTCGGGCTGACTCGGGCCGGCTGCTCGAGCTCGTTGTAGACGACGGCGGTGCGTTCGGCGACGTCGGCCCAGTCGAAGCGAAGGACGTGCTCGGAGGCTTCGGCGACCAGCCGCGCACGAAGCTCGGAGTCGGTCAAGAGGCGCTCCACCATCTCGCCCAGCGCGGCGGGGTCACGGGCACGAAAGCGAAGCCCCGCCTCTTCGTGAGGGACCACCTCGCGAAGGCCCCCGGTGTCGGCGACGATGCATGGGCAGCCCGAGGCCATAGCCTCGAGCGCCACGAGACCGAACGGCTCATAGATCGACGGGACGACGCACACATCGGCGATCCGGTAGAGCGAGTGGAGCACGTCATCGCCGATCCAGCCGAGAAACGTGCCGTGCTCCATCAGGCCGAGCTCGGTCGCCTGGCGGCGCAGCTCGCGCTCGTGGGTGCCCGAGCCGGCGACCAGAAACCGCGTGCTCGGCAGGCGTTCGATCAGCGACGGCATCGCCTCCAGGGCGAGCTGGAAGCCCTTCTCATACACGAGGCGCCCGAGGAGCAGAACCAGCCGCTCGTCGGGCTTCGCGAACTCGCCGCGAAGCCGCTCCAGCTCTGGAGCGTCGTGGGGCTGGAGGTCGCCCGGGTCGATCCCGTTCGGAATCACGACCACCCGCTCATCGGGGGCCCCGAAGATGTCGACCACCTGCTCGCGCATGTAGTAGGAGCAGGTGATCACCCGGTCGGATCGATTCGTGATCCACCGCTCCACGCCGTGGATGTGGGATTGCGGGTGCTTGTCGACCCAGCCCTGGTGGCGTCCGTGCTCGGTGGCGTGGATGGTGGTGACGAGCGGTGCCCCGAAACGCCGAGCGAGGTGGTCGCAGGCCATCGCGACCAGCCAGTCGTGGCCATGAACCAGGTCGAATTCGTGGCTGTCGCCAAGCTCGACGCCCGCTGCGAGCATGTCGGCGTTCATCCGCTCGACCCAGGCGACGAACTCGCCCAGATCGGTCGGTCGGGTCGGCTCGCGGACTCGGTGGATCCGGACCCCGCCGACTACCTCCTCGGGCGGCGACTCCTCGCCCCCGCGAGTCAGCACGTGGACCTCGACCCCGAGCTCCACCAGGGCCTCGGCCAGCTTGCGGACGTGCCTGGCCAGCCCGCCTTCGATCAGGGGCGGATATTCCCAGGAGAGGACGAGGATGCTCTGCACGCGGCGCCGGGAGTCTACGGGCTGGGGCGGCACGAGGGCCCGGATGGCGGGGCGGGTCAGGGCTCGAGCAGCGGAGCCACGCTGAGGTCGGGGGCCAGGCCCCTGAGCCTTGAGTCGCGCGGACCCGAGCCGTGCAGGGTCTCGAGCAGCGCCTCGCCGTGCGCCGTCGAGCGCTGGTAGGGGTAGTCGCCCGCCTGGCGGCGGCGATCGAGGAAAGCCCAGTCGCTCGCCTGCACGGCGAGGAGCTCGCGGGCGGCCCGCTCGGCTGCGCGAGGCTCTAGGTCGCCGTGGCCGAGCGCTGAGACGAGGCGCAGCTCGAGCCGCCGCGCCGCCCAGGCGAGGTCGGCGACCTCGGGCGAGTCCCAGGTGCGGAGGTCCTTGCCCTCTCCCCAGGTCGAGGCGCGCAGGGTGCGCTCCTCGGGCGGGTGGCGCTCCAGCGCCTGCGGCAGAGTGACCAGGTGCACCCCGCGAGCAGGCAGGTCGCGAAGGACCGCCTCGAGCCATAGGGGGCCCTCCGCCCACCAATGACCGAGCAGCTCGGTGTCGACCGCAAACGTGATCAGGCCCGGCCTGCCGCGCCGATCGCGAAAGGCGGCCAGGCGCGATGCGACCGCGTCGGCGAATGCGCCAGCGTCGCGCTGGGCGCGCTCCGCCGCTGCGGCGGCGTCGTATGGCCCGCCACCGACCGCCCATAGCCGGCTCCCCTCGAGCGAGACGCGGTGGAACTCGCCATATGCGGGATCGGACGGATACCCGCGCTCGCCCCAGACCAGCTCAACCGTCTCCCAGTCGATCGTGAAGGCGACCACGCCGGCCTCGCAGCGCACGGGGGCCAGGGCCTCGAGCGGATCCTCGTAGGCGCTCTGATCGGTGCAGAAGAAGCCGAGGTTGCGCTCGGCCAGAGCCCGCTCGAGCCCGGGCCGATATGCGCACTCGGGCAGCCAGAAGCCGATCGGCGCACCGAACCTCCTCCGGTGGGACCGAAGCGCCGCGTCGATCTGGAGCCGGCGGCCCTCGGTGGTCGCAACGAGGGGAAGTACCGCATGCGAGGCCGAGGACGGCACCAGCGCCAGGCCGCGCTCGCTCGCGGCGGCGCCGAAGGCGCCCAGCAGGTCGCCGTCGAGGGCGCGCAGCCGCTCGAGCGCCCAGGCGTAGCGCTCCGCCTCGGCTCGGGCGGCGTCGCGCAGCTCGCTCGGCGCGCGCGCTGCATCCCTGCGGGCCGCATCGAGGCGGAAGCGACGCACGAACGCCGCGGCCCGGTCGGCGGTCCCCGCTGCCTCGAGCTGGTCGGCGAGCACCGGGCTGACCGTGAGGGTCAGGTCGCGGGCACACTCGAGGACGGGGAGGTACGCGCGGGCGATCGCGTCGAACAGCCACTCTTCGCCGAACGGATAGGTCCCGAATCCCTCGACGTAGGGCATGTGGGAATGCAGGACGATCGCCAGATCGCCGAGCTCGCCCTCCGCGGTCCTCACCGGTGGCAGACGGCGAGCAGATCGAGCGAGCGGTCGAGGTCGCGATCGGAGCGCAGCTCGAAGTCGGAGGACGCGATCGCCGGCACGAATCGATCGTAGACCGGCTTCGTGATCCGAAGCGCCCTGTGCACCCGGTCCCATCCGAGTCGAAGCGCCAGCTCGTGGATTCGCAGCTTGCCCGCGTGGTACAGCCCGAGCACCTCGACGCTCGCGAATCGGGGCTCCAAGAGGGCCCGGAACTGGTCGGGGGAGTACTCGCGAAGGTGCCAGGGATTGTCGGACTTCTCAGCCCCGGGCGGCGCCAGGGTGAGCCGATTGGGGGTGGTCACGTAGGAGGTCGGCGCGGACCGAGCGAACCGCTCCAAGAGCCGCGCGGGCTCGTGTACGTGCTCGATCGTCTGCAGGAAGACGATCGCATCGCACGGCCCTCGGAACTCCTCCACCAGGCCGCGCTCGAAGCGCAGGTTGCGCCCGCCGGTAGCGGAGCCGCGCGTGCTCGTGAGCCTCGGGATTGGCGTCCACTCCGATCACCTCCCGCGCGCCGGCGGCGAGGACGTCGGCTCCGTACCCCTCGCCGCAGGCGAGGTCGGCGACCTGGCGGCCTGCCACCCGCGGCGCGATCCATTCGTAGACGGCCAGGTGACGCCTGAACCAGTAGTTCTCCTCCGGGAGGTCGGGGAGGGTGCGCTCTCCGGTCAGCGCAAGGGGCGGAACGCCGTCCGGCTGGTTGTGCTGCTCATAGGCGATGAATCGATTATCTAGAGTGCCGCGCATGCCGGCGAGCCCGAACGCGGCCCCCGACCGCGTCAAGGACGCCAACCTCCGCTACCACGACGCCGCGGCCTGCGAGTACGACTCGAAGTGGGGAATCGACTTCGGGTCCGTCGGCAGGGCGCAGGTGGGCGAAAAGGCGCGCAAGGCGCTCGGCGGGTGGCCGGATCGTTCGCTCGGCGACGCGCTCGAGATCGGGTCCGGGACCGGCTACTTCTCGCTCAACCTGATGCAGCTCGGCCTGTTCGAGCGCCTGGTGGCGACCGACATCTCCCCCGGGATGCTGGCCGAGCTGCGCTCGACCGCCGCGCGGCTCGGACTCACGGTGCGCACCGAGTCCACCGACGCCGAGCGACTGCCCTTCGAGGATCGAAGCTTCGACCTCGCCCTGGGCCACGCGGTGCTCCACCACCTTCCCGACCTCGAGACCGGCTTCGAGGAGCTTCTGCGGGTGCTGCGGCCCGGCGGGACGATCATGTTCTGCGGCGAGCCCTCACGCTACGGCGACCTGCTGGCAGGCGTCCCGAAGAAGGGGGCGCGGCTGGCTGCGCCGCTCTGGCGGCGGCTGGTCGGAGCCTCTCCGGCTCGCCCCCGCCCCGTCGAGCGCGGAGACGGACACGAGCTGGAGCCCGAGGTCGACGTCCACGCCTTCGCGCCGGGACGGCTGGCGGCGATGCTCCGAGAGGCGGGATTCGATCAGGTCAGGATCCGGGGCGAGGAGCTGCTGGCGAACGCCTACGGCTGGGCCATCCGCACGCTGGAGGGAAGCGCCGAGCCGGACGAGGTCCCCGTGCGCTGGCGCCGGTTCGCCTTCCGAAGCTACATCGCCCTGCAGGGAGTCGACTCGGCTTTGCTCGAGCCACGGCTTCCCGCCTCGCTGTTCTACAACCTCGTGCTGAGCGCCCGGCGGCCTTATCCGAACGTGAAGGCGTAGCCGGCGATCCCCGACTTGGGGCGGAGGGTGAGGACGTGGCGTTCGGGATGGGGCAGATCGACCAGCCGATAGAGACGCTGGTTTGAGATCGTCGCGACGCCCCGGTGCACGTCGGGCCCGGCCAGTCGGTCGGGAATCGGGCGACCGTCGAGCAGGACCCGCATCGCGCGCGGGCGTCGCGACGATCCGAGGACACAGAAGACCCGGCGGGCGGCGAAGCGGATCGCGAGACTCGCGTCATGCCCGGCGGTGGCCTCGTCGTTGGCAACCGTCCATCGGCCCCCATAGGCGAGCTGATCCGGGCCCAGGCGCGCATCCGGCACGGCGGCGAAGGTCCGGGTTCCGGAGAGGATGGTGCCGTTGGCGAAACGGGTGGCCTTGGCGGCGCCGAGGTAGGACTCCGGAGTGGCGCGCGGATCAGGGCGCTCGGTGCGCGCCTTCGCCATTGCGCCCAGCCCGCGGCTTCCCGACTCGGCCAGCAGGCCCCGGATCGCCCGCTCGGTCTCCTCGTAGGACCCCTCTCCGAAATGCACCAGCCGCACCCGGCCCGAGCCGTCGATCAGGTAGTCGGCTGGCCAGTACTGGTTGTGGTAGGCGGTCCAGGTGCCGTAGTCGTTGTCCTGGGCGACGGGGTAGGTGAGGCCGAAGTCCCCGATCGCGTGCTGGACGTTCGAGGCCTCCTTCTCGAACGGGAACTCGGGCGTGTGGACACCGACCACGGTGAACCCGTCGCGATGGTACTTGCGGTACCAGGCCTCGATGTACGGAAGGGTCCGGATGCAGTTGATGCACGTGTAGGTCCAGAAGTCGACCAGCACGACCCTTCCCCGCAGCCCCGCGAGGCTCAGCGGCTCGTCACCGGGCGTGTTGAACCACTGCTGGGTGTCGGTGAACTCAGGCGCTTTGAACAGCACCGGGAGCCTCTTCCCCGCGGCGGCCTCGGCAGCGCCGCCCTGGTGGGACACCTTGCCGTCGCCCCGCAGACCGGCGAGCGGTTTTGAGACGCTCGAGCTCTGCTCGATCCGGCTGGCGGGATCGACCAGAGCAGAGGGCAGGTGGCGGGCGATCGCGCCTTCGAACCGGACGTCGAGGTTGGCGATCATCACCGCGGCCACGGCGACCATAACGGCACCCATCGCAACCTGGACGGCGCCTCGATGGGCCCCCAGTCGGTCGGTCGCCCGGCGCCCGCCGATGATCAGGGCGTAGAGCACCAGGGCCGAGCCCAGCGAATACGCGAGAGCGACCGCCAGCCGACCGAAGGTGAAGTCCTGCGCCGCCGAGACGGTGATCACGCCGGCGAGGATCGGGCCGGCGCACGGCGCGTAGACGAATCCCAGGCTGGCCCCCACCACGAGCCCCGACCAAAACCCCTCGCCGCGTCGCCGCGACGGCGCCGGCACGATCCGCGAAATCCACGCCTCCAGCCGGTCGCCCAGCGGTCGCACCAAGAGCAGGACCCCGAAGACCGCAAGGGTGACGATCGCCAGGTTGCGGATCAGGTCGTTGGGCAGCCCCAGGGCGGCGATCACGTAGACGAGGGCGACGGTGGCGAAGGTGAACGAAAGCGCGAGCCCGCAGACGACCCCGAGGGGCCGGCGCCTGCCGCCGGTCACCCCCGCCCCGAGGACCGCCGGGAGCACCGGAAGCACACAGGGCGAGAGCGCCGTGCCGGCGCCGGCGACCAGAGCGAATAGGACGAGGAGGAGCAATGTCAACTCTTTACGAAGACCACGGGTGCCCGGTTGCCGGAGCGCACCGAGGTCAGTCTGGTCTCAGTCCGATCTCGAGCTCAGACGTTTCACTCGGTCCGCCGGAATCTCGCTCGCCGATCAGCGCGAAGGCGAGAGCCGGGAAGACCATCACCGTGATCAGCCCGGCCCCGACCAGCGCGGTCGCAGTCGCCGGATACATGATGTTGAGCATCAGCCCGATCTGGGTCGCGACGACGATGAACGAGAGCGACGTCGCTTGGAGCAGCCCCGCCGCGGCGGTCCTGCGGGTCGCGAAGCGCGACCTGTAGATCAGCGCCGGCAACGCCCTGACGATCAGCACGGCGACCAAGAACAGCGGCAGGCGAATAAACGAGGAGAAGCTCGCGAACATGGCCCCGAGGTTGAAGTCCATACCGCTGTCGATGAAGAAGAATGGGATGAAGATGCCGAGGGTGACCGCGTCGAGGCGCTCCTCGCGAAGCTCGTCGTGCCCCGAGGTCATGCCCCTGATCACCCCGACCGTGAAGGCCGCCAGGATCGTCTCTAGGCCGAGCTGGCTCGCGACCCCCGCCACCACCGCGATCAGCGCGAAGTCACCGCGAACGCCGATCTGGGCGCTCGTTCCCTCCAGACGCTTGATCGCGCCGGTCAGCCGCTTGAACTGCGCGCCTCGGGTCAACGAGAAGAAGAGCAGGGCGGCGAGGACGACGAACAGGCTGAGGTGAAAGATCTCCGTCCCGGGCCCGGCGCGCTCCCCGGAGTAGAAGAACGAGAGCAGGATCACGGCACCGAACTCCGCGACTGCGGCGGCCGCGATCACCTGCTGGCCCCAGTCGCTATCGGTCTCGTGGGCGTCCTTGAGCGGCACGATGATGATGCTGAGCGAGGTGGCGACGAAGACGATCGCGACCAGGAGCGGCGTCTTGATCAGGCCCACCGCGTGCAGGATCGAAGCGCATCCGAAGGCGAGCGCGAACGAGATCGCAAATCCGGCCAGCGAGGTCGTCAGAAGCGCACCTCGCAGCCGATCGACCTGGATCTCACGGCCGGCGAGGAAAAGCAGGCAGGCGAGGCCGACGGTCGAGAACACCTCGACTGGCTCCGTGGACGATGCGATCCCGATCCCGTGGGGCCCGACGATGATCCCCCCAATCAGCTCCAGCACGATCGCGGGGACGATGATCATCGGCGCCAGGCCCCGGATCAGCGGCGCCAGGAACGCGATCACAGCGACGATGATGAAGCTGGTGTAGGGCTGCACCTTGGTCTGTGGTGGGCTCTCGCCGCCTAGCTCGGATCCCCCGCCGCATCCTGTCCGTCATGCCGGACGCGGTAGAGCTTGACCTGGCCGTCGATGCCCTTCAGCCTGCGAGACCCGGCGAACGACCAGCGATAGCCGCCGGAAGCGGCGTCGTGGACGGCCTCGCTGGCCAGCACGCTCCCCGGGTAGGCGATCGCGGTGATCCGGCTCGCTAGGTTCACCGGTCTCCCATACCAGTCGCCCGCTCGGGGAACCGCCGCGCCATGAGCCACGCCGGCGCGAAGCTGGGGAAGATCCCGTGCCTCCGCCGCTCCCACCAACGAGATGGCGGCGTCGATCAGCGCGTCGACATCGGACGAGACCAACATCGCCGCATCCCCGATCATCTTGACGAGGCGGACCGGGGTCACTGCGACCTCGCCCGCCAACTCGCCCAATCGTCCGACCAGCGCCCCCAGGTCCTCGGGGTCGAGGCGATCGCCGAAGCGCGTAAAGCCGACCAGGTCGGCGAAGCAGGCTGCGATCTCCTCCGAGCCGGCCGCGCGCCCGGCGGCCAGCTCCATGCCGCCGAACGCATCGTTTCGAAGCTGTTCTCGGAGGTGAACGTCGAAGAAGTACTCGAGAGTCGGGCCCATCAGCGGGCGCAGGGCCTGTGCCGCGTCCAGGTAGCGTCTTGCGACATCGAGCTCACTGTCCCCGAGCCGGACCATCGCTCTGCCCACCAGGCCGCGGCTCGCCGCCGTGACCTGGGACATCGCCACGCCCATGGCGCGAGTCACCTCCAGCATCTCATCGACCGGTAGACCCGCGTCTACCATCGACTTGACCCGCCGGGCCGCCTCCACATCCGCTTCGGTGAACCCTGCCTCGTCGGGATCGGGCATCGGGAGTCCGATGGCCCGGCGCAAGAACCGCAGAAGCCCGACGTCGATTCCCACCTGCTCGGCAACCTCGCCGCTGGTGTAGCGAGGCCCACCCCCCTCCAGGAGCCGCTCCACCGGTAGCAGCACCAGGCGATCCTCATCGACGGCTCGCTTCAGCTCGTCCAATGTCGCTCCATCCGCGACCAGCTCTGTGAGCAGCTCAGCCCGCGCCTCGCGAGCCCTCCCCCGCGTGCCCTTCAGCAGCCCCTCGGCCTCGAAGTCGATCGCCACGCGCCGATTCTTCCAGCCGGAAGCGACTTACTCCTAGAATTGGGCGTATGGCGGGTGCACGAGTCGAGCTGCCGATCTTCGAGCTCCCGGTGGTCATCCTGCCGGGCGAAGTTCTTCCTCTTCACATCTTCGAGGACCGCTACAAGCGAATGGTCGGCCACTGCCTCGAAGCCTCCGAGCCGTTCGGGATCGTGTTCCGCGACGACGACGGCAATGCACACCGGATCGGCTGCACGGCTCGGATCACCGAGGTGCTCGAGCACTTCGAGGACGGCCGGATGAACATCGTGGTGGCCGGCGAGCGCCCGTTCAGGGTGCTCGAGCGCTTCGAGGCCGAATACCCGGCGGGCGAGATCGAGGCCCTGGACCCGGCCGAGGACGCCGCGGACGACGACGCGGAGGCTGCGCTCGACACTCGCGAGGCCTTCGCCGAACTGGTCGAGCGGGTGGCCGGCGACCCTTCCGGGCCGGACGAGCTCGCCGACGCCGACGCGTACGGGATCGCCGCCCGGGTCGAGCTGCCTCCCGAGACCAAGCAGGCCCTGCTCGAGCTCCGCTCAGAGCCGGAGCGGATGCGGATGCTGGGCGACGCCCTCCGGGCGCTGCTCGCAGCCCTCGCAGGCTCTCGCGAGATCGCCGAGCGCGCGAAGATGAACGGCAAGGTGGTCGTCGCTTAGGCGAGGGCGACGGCGCCGCCCCGCCTGGGATCGCCTGCGCCGTCAACCGCGCCGCTTCTCGGATCGCGGCTGATCGCATGGACGCCGCCGAAGAAGAGGTTCGGCCGGTCCCAGTTGACCACCTCATAGCCGCGGCGAACCAGCTCGTCGAGCCCCGCGGGATCGATCCCGGGCTCGGCTTGGACGGCGCCGGCCTCGAAGTGCACCCGGGGCGCTTCGACGGCGTCCTGGACGCCCATGCCCTCGGCGATCAGGCGGACGATCGTCTGGAGCACCGCGGAGCGAATCCGGTTCGAGCCGCCGCTGCCGAGGCCCGCTTCCAGCTCGCCGCCCGCGAGGACGATCGTCGGAGACATCATCGACGGCACCCGCCTTCCCGGAGGCGTGACGTGGAAGCCCAGCGGGTTCAAGTCCTCCTCACCGAGCATGTTGTTGAGGTGCACCCCGGTGCCCGGGACGATCAGGCCCGACCCGGTGCCGTTCGAGCAGGTCACCGAGGCGCAGCCACCGTCCCCGTCCACGGCAGTGATGTGGGTGGTCGAGCCGAGCCGGTCGGTGGGCGTCTCACCCGCGGCGTCGGCCGGGCGGATGCCGGCTCGGACCCTTCCGGCGGCGCCCTCGATCCGATTCTCGGACAGGAAACCGTCGGCGAAGCGGTCCGCGTATAGACCATTCAGGAATTCCTCCGTACGGGCGACCTGCGCCTCTTCCATCGCGGCGACAATGCTCGCCACGTCCGACGACCCTGCCCGCTCGAGCACGGCGAGCGCGAAGGCGATCAGGACGCCGCCCGATGACGGCGGGGGGTTGGTGAGCACCTCCCGCCCGCGGTAGCCGGCGCGGACCGGCTTGCGGGGGCTCGGCCGGTAGGCGGCGAGGTCGTCCGTCCCAAGCGTGCCACCGCGATCCACGACCCAGTCGGACAGGCACTTCGCGATCTCGCCCTGATAGAAGGGGCCCGGCCCCTCGGCCCCGTAGCGCTCCAGCGCGTCGCCGAGCTCGGGAAACCTGAACACCTCGCCCTCGACCAGGATCCGCCCGCCTGGCGCATAGACGGCTCGGCTCTCGGGCTCGCCGGTGAGGATCGGCTCGAGGATGCGCAGGATGTAGGCCTGCTGTGCGTTCAGCTCGACCCCCTCGCGGGCAAGTCGGGCGGGCTCGCGAGCCAGCTCGTCGAGTGCCAGGGTGCCGTGTCGATCGAGCGCCTGCGCCAGGCCCGCGGCGGTGCCGGGGACCCCGCACGAGGCGGCGCCGACGTTGAACACCTGCGGCGCGTCGGGGCTGAAATAGACGGGAGTCGGGATCAGCTCGGAGCGGCGGTTCCCGATCGTCCGCCCCCCGACCTCGACGAAGAAATCCAGCAGCGCATCCTCGGAGGGTCCGTGCACGAGCATGAATCCCCCCGCCCCGAACCCGGTCAGCGGGCTCTCGGTGACGAACGACGTGAGCACCGCCCCCACCGCCGCATCGACCGCATTGCCCCCCTCGCGCAGGATCGCCGCCCCCGCCTCCGCCGTCAGCGGATGCCCGGCAGCAACTGCTCCCCGACTGGTCATGCGGTCAGCCTACGGCCACGAGGACGGGCGGCGAAAACCGAGCGGCTCAGGGGACGCAGGCCGAGCGGCGAAGCGAGCGTAGCGACCGCCCCGCGAGCGCTCATTCGTCCGTGCTAGGGACGAAGTCCCGGGGCGTGCGTGTGAACCTGCCGCCCCGTACGTGCCCCAACCCGGCGGCAGCGGACGCGTAAGCGGAGCATGCCGCCGGAGATGTTCCTAGCGGCCGGGGACGAACTCGGGCACGTCGATGGACAGATCCCTCGGCCGCGACTCGAAATTCGGGGCGGTGCCCGCGCGACGGTCCGGGGGGCGCCTGACGGCCGCGGTCGTCGTCCCCGCGGCGCGGAGCTCCGCGGAGGCGCTTCCGTCGGCACGACGGCCGCGGCCGTCGAAGCGGGTCGCGATCACCGTCACCCAGACCTGATCGCCGAGGGTGTCGTCGATGTTCGCACCGAAGATGATGTTCGCGTCCGGGTGCGCCGCCTCCTGAACGACCTTGGCGGCGTCCGAGACCTCGAGCAGGCTCATATCCGGCCCGCCGGTGATCGAGAGCAGGATCGACCTCGCGCCGTCCACCGATGTCTCGAGCAGGGGCGAGGAGACGGCCCGCTCGGCCGCCGCGACGGCCCGGGTCTCGCCGGTGCCCATCCCGATGCCCAGCAGCGCCTGGCCTGCGTCGCGCATCGTGGTGCGGACATCGGCGAAGTCGAGGTTGATCAAACCCGGGAGCGTGATCAGCTCCGAGATCCCCTGGACGCCCTGTCGCAGGACGTCGTCGGCCACCTGGAAGGCCTCGATCATGGTCGTCTCGCGTGCCAGCACGGAGAGCAGCCGCTCGTTGGGGACGACGATCAGGGTGTCGACCTCGGCGCTCAGGGCTTCGATCCCGTCGTCGGCCTGCTTGGCGCGCCGGGTGCCCTCGAAGCTGAACGGCTTGGTGACGATGCCGACGGTCAGAGCGCCGACGTCGCGCGCCAGGCGCGCGATCACCGGAGCGGCACCGGTTCCGGTGCCGCCGCCCACACCGGCGGTCACGAAGACCATGTCCGAGCCCTTCAGGAGGCGCTTGATCTTGTCCTGCTCCTCGAATGCCGCGCGATAGCCGAGCTCGGGGTTCGAGCCGGTCCCGAGGCCCCTGGCCACGCCACTGCCCAGGTGGACGGTGACGTCCGCGGTGGACTGCTGGAGCGACTGGAGGTCGGTGTTCACGGCCATGAACTCGACCCCGGGGATCTGTGCCTCGATCATCCGGTTGATCGCGTTGACCCCGGCGCCGCCGACTCCGACCACCCGAATCACCGGCATGTGGGGACGCGGAGGGCCGTGATAGTCGCCGAGCCCGGGCTCGTCGCGGCCGTAGGTGGGCCCCTCGACGTCCAGGGCCTCGTCGGCGAAGATCTTGCTGAGCCGCTCCTTGGGCTCCGGCAGCGACGGAGCGGTCTCCTCGACGCGATAGGCGCGGACCCGCTCGGGGTCCGGCGGTTCGGACTGCGACTCGCGGGCGACCGGAGTAGGTCGCTCGGGCAACGCCGGTTGAGAGGCGTCCTCGCGATCGCCGAGCTCCTCGGGCCCGTCGTCGGTGGGACGGCCGCTGGGCTGCTGCTCGGTCGGCGGCTCGTCGGGCTCGGGGCTGGAGGCGCCCTCGCGGGAGGTGGAGCGAAAGAGGTCGGCCAGGGGCCCCTCGCGCATGCTGGCCCGCTTACGACGCGCCATGTGCCAGGACCTCCTGAGCCAGCTCCCGGTAGTAGTTGGCGGCGTTGCCCTTCGGCTCGTACTTGAGCACGCTCGCACCGCGAACCGGCGCCTCGGCGAATTTGATCGCCTTGCGGATCCGCGACTTGAAGACCAGATCGCCGAAGTTCTCCTCGAGAATCTCTACCGCCTCCTTGGCGTGGACCGTCCGCGAGTCGAGCATGGTTGGCAGGATGCCCTCGATCTGCACTCTCGGGTTCAGGTTCTCACGGATCATCTCGAGCGTGTTCTGAAGCTGGATCAGCCCCCGCATGGAGAGATACTCGCACTGTACGGGGACGATCACCTTGTCGGACGCCGTCAAGGCGTTGACGGTCAGCAGCCCGAGGCTGGGCGGCGTGTCGATGCAAATGAAGTCGTAATCGTCGACCACGGCGGAAAGCGCCTTCTCGAGCGAGCGCTCGCGGCCGATCTGCATGCTCATCGCGATCTCGGCCCCGGCGAGGTCGATCGAGGCGACTGCGATGTCGATCTCGCGCTCGGCGATCACCTCGCGAATCGGGATGTGATCGACGAGTACGTCGTACATGCTCGTCTCGACCTGGTCGGGATCGATGCCCTGGCTCATGGTCAGGTTCCCCTGCGGGTCGAGGTCGATGGCCAGGACGCGATGGCCGGACTCGGCGAACGCGACCGCGAGGTTGAGCGTGCTCGTGGTCTTGGCGACGCCGCCCTTCTGGTTCGCGAAGGAGATGATCTTCACACGGCGCTCGACCTCGTCGCCGATCTTGGCTCCCGGAAGCCTGTCGCCGGGCTGGCGCGACGGCGAGAGCGCCTCGTCGGCGCTGATCCGTCCCTCATCCTCGGACGCCATCGCGACTGCGGACTCCGGGGACGCCGCCTCCTCGGCTCCGGCATCGGCCTCAGCGGCGGGCTCGTCGGCGGTCTCGGCCTCAGCGGCGGGCTCGTCGGCGGTCTCGGCCTCAGCGGCGGGCTCGTCGGCGGTCTCGGCCTCAGCGGCGGGCTCGTCGGCGGTCTCGGCCTCAGCGGCGGGGGCAACGGCTTCGGCGGCCGGATTCTCGACGACGCCGGGCTCGTCCGCCGGAGGCTCCGTCGGGCCGGCCGGCTGGCCGGCGGGTGAATCGGCGGCGGGAGCGTCGAGCTCGGCCGGCGGCTCGGAGCCCGGGGCGACGCCGTTGCCGTTCGGCTCGGCGAGCTCGGTGGCCCAGTCTGGCTTTGATGCGCGGTTGAAGAGACCCATTTGATCGCGACTATTCGCACGCGCTTGCGGGTTTCCTTCCCATGGGATCGAACTACCGGCCGCGATCGGGTCTCCGGATCGCCCTTTCGGCACACGGCCGACCGCAGCTCGCGGGTAGCTGGTTTAGTTACCGCGGTGCCCGAGCTACTCGACAAGCGCCTCGTGATCGTGACCGGCAAGGGCGGGGTCGGCAAGTCGACGGTCGCACTGGCGCTCGGCATGTCCGCGGCCGCCGAGGGCCGCCGGACGATCGTCTGCGAGGTCTCCTCCCAGGAGCACACCTCACGGGTATTCCATCGGGCCGAGGTCGGCTTTCACGAGGTCGAGATGTCCGAGAACCTGTGGGCGATCTCGATCGACCCGGACGAGGCGATGCGCGAGTACGTGCTGCTCCAGCTCCGGGTCCGGGCGATGCGCGACATCCTGTTTCGGTCGCGGATCTTCACCTACCTGGCGGCCGCGACGCCCGGCCTGCGCGAGCTGGTCACGATCGGGAAGATCTGGGAGGTGGCCCAACCCGACCGCAAGGTGAAGAGGGGCCACGAATACGACCTCGTGATCGTCGACGCGCCGGCGACCGGACAGGGCATCGCGTTCCTCCAGACTCCTCGCACCTTCGCCAACATCGCGCGGGTCGGGCCGATCAAGGCCCAGGCCGAGGCGCTGGAGACCTTCCTCGTCAACCACCGAAAGACCGGGGTGGCGATCGTCGCCCTTCCCGAGGAGATGCCGGTCAACGAGACCGCCGCGCTGGAGAGGACCCTTACCGAGGAGGTGGGCGTTTCGGTCGATCGCGTGTACATGAACGGGCTCTACCCTGAGCGCTTCTCGAAGATCGAGCTCGACCGGCTCGAGTCGGTCGCCTCGCAGACCGACGGCGGCGCACGGGCCGCCTGCCGGGTGGCGCTCGGTGAGAGCCGGCGGGCCGGCGCTCAGCACGAGCAGCTGGCGCGCCTGGCCGAGATGGTCGACGCCCCGCTTCGGACCCTTCCATTCCTCTTCGAGCCCGAGGTCGGGGTCGAGGAGATCCGCGAGCTCGCCGGGGAGATCGACTGATGGCGGGCGTCGGCGAGCTACTGGAGGGAAAGCGGGTCTGCATATGCGCCGGGTCGGGCGGGGTCGGAAAGACCACCAGCTCGGCGGCGATCGCCGCCGGGATGGCCGCCCGCGGCAAGAAGGTCGCGGTCCTGACCATCGACCCCGCCAAACGCCTCGCCGACTCGCTCGGGCTGCCGGAGCTGGGAAACGAGGAGCGCCGCGTCGATCCGGAGCTGTTCGCCGCCGCCGGCATCGACACCAACGGCGGGGAGCTCTGGGCGATGATGCTCGACGCGAAGGCGACCTTCGACGAGCTCGTTCGCCGGCACGCGCCCGACGAGGAGACCCGGGACCGGATTCTGGCCAACCGCGTCTATCAGCAGCTCTCCGCGGCCCTGGCCGGCTCGCAGGAGTACATGGCGATGGAGAAGCTGTTCGAGCTCTATGCCGAGGACCGATACGACCTCCTGGTCCTCGACACCCCTCCGACCCAAAGCGCGCTCGACTTCCTGGAGGCCCCGCGACGCCTCATGCAGTTCATCGAGGGCCGGGCGCTTCAGGTATTCATGCGACCGACCGGGTTCGGGATGCGGGTGTTCGGAGCCGGGACTTCGATGATGTTCTCCGTCCTTCGCCGGGTGACGGGGGTCGAGGTGCTCGAGGACCTCTCGGAGTTCTTCCAGGCGTTCAGCGGCATGGTGGGAGGGTTCCGCGAGCGGGCAAAGCGGGTCAGCGAGCTGCTGGCGCGGCCCGAGACGACGTTCCTGGTCGTCTGCGGGGCCCAGGGAGAGCCGATCGACGAGGCCGTCTACTTCCATCGGAGGCTGGTAGAGGCGAAGCTCCCATTCGGCGGGGTGATCGTCAACAAGGTCCACTACGAGAGCGAGCTGCCGGGGGACGATGGGCGGCTCGCGAAGGATCTGAATCAGGCGATCGGCGACCCCGACCTCGCCGATCGGGTCCTGCGGAGCTTTGGCGACTACCGCGGCCTCGCCGAGCGGGACGCTCGAAACATCACGCGGCTGACCGCCGAGATGCGAGCCCGGTCAGTGATCCAGGTGCCATACCTGGACAACGACGTCCACGACCTGGCGGGACTGATGGTGATCAACCGGTATCTGTTCGCGGCGGGCGCCAGGGAGCGGAGCGCGATCGCCGAAACGGAGCCGGCAGCCTAGGCGCGGGGCGCGCTGACCAGCCAGACGCCCGAACCCGGCGGCCCCCGAAGGGACCGCCGGATCGGACAGCTGTTCCTGGGTGATCGGGAGGAAGGGAGGCTCAGACCTGGGCGCGGCGACGGCGGTCGTAGCTCAGCTCGCGCACGTTCCACTCGGTGGGCTCAGGTCGCGGAAAGAGGTAGGCCACCCGGTCGCTCGTCGGGTGGCGCTCGGGCGGTGACGGCTCAGCCGGAAGCTCGTCGAGCAGCTCGGCGACCCGCCCCGCCTCGCGCGACAGGGCCTCCATGGTCGCCGTCGGCGGCTCGTCGGTTTGGGACTGGGCGTTCGTGAACACGATCTGCTCCTCGGGCCGGGGACGGGGCTCCATCCTGATTCGACCCTCGTGCTCGGGGACCTTCACCGGGGGCGGCTGAGCGTCTCGCCGAGCGGGCGCCTCGTCCTCGGGCTCAACTCGTGCGAACTCGAGCTGGTCGAGCGGGTTCGGCTCATGGGTGGGCGGGGCCGAAGGCGTCTGCGCGATATGGGCCTCTACCCGGGGCGGCTCGGGGGGCGCCGATTCGGGCTCGGGGGGCGCCGATTCGGGCTCGGGGGGCGCCGATTCGGGCTCGGGGGGCGCCGATTCGGGCTCGGGGGGCGCATCCCACTCCTCCTCGGAGCCGCGCACCTCGGCACCGCCCTCGCCTATCGCAAGCCCGTCGGCGAGCAGAATCTCATCCGCGGTCGATCTCAGGTCCGACCCGAGGTGGCCGCACGCGGCGTCGGCGAGGATCGCGCGGGTCAGGTCCTCCACCGTGGCGGTCGTCTCGGCGGCGCTCGGCAGATCATCGCGGCCGATGGCCGGCTCGCCACTCCACAGCTCGCGCTCGAGCGACAGGGCACGGTCGATCACCGCCTTGATCTGCCCGCGCTGCCCGGGCTCGGCGCACAGCGCGGCGACCCGGATCGAGAGGTCGAGGCCGGCGGGCCCACCGCCCTCGAGGAGGAAACGCAGGGTGAGCAGGTAGTCGTTGAGCGCCTCGAGCGCCACTCCCCGCTCCAGGCCCGCCTCGAACCGCGAGGTCGCCCGGGGAAGAGCGCCGGCCGGGCCGCTCACCGGCCGGGCCAGCGCGGAGCGGTAGGCGAGGGTCCGCGAGAACGCGACGAGATCGGTGAGCTCCTGCTCGGCAAGGCGGTAACCGCCCGGCCGCGCGCGGCCACTCCCGGTCGAGATCCGGCGCCATCGGTTGGCGCCTGCGCGGGTCCACGCGTAGGGCCCGAGACCCACGCTGCCGGCCTTGAAGAGGCGAAGGGTGGTGATCAGCTGGCGAAAGGCCTCGACCGCCCGCGCGCCTGCGTCCGGCCGCGCCTCGGCGTCGTCCGCGTCCGGCTCGCCGGCGCTGACCCGGGCCGCCGCGAGGAAGACGGGCTCCCAGCCGGCGCCGCCGCCTCCCTCCAGGGCCCGCGCATCGGCGGGCACCTCGACGGTGTCGGCCCGGACGATCGTTGCGGTCGCCAGCTCGAGTCTCGTGATCGGCAGGTGCAACCCGCGGATCTGGACAACTACTTCGATCTCATCCTCGGTCACCTCGCCGGCCGCCTCGATCTCGGCGATCGCGCTCGTCAGCCGATCCGCGTCGAGGGAGAAGTCGGTGGAGCCGTCCCAGAGCCGGCACAGGAACACGACCCCGGCGAGCTCGGCGCGCCCTCGCTCCTCGGAGGGCACGGCGATTCCGATCTCCTCCAGGTACGGTCCGGCGAGTCCGGCGGACTCGATGGCCGCGCAGCCGGACCCGAAGGAATCGAGTGCGTTGAGCGCCGAGGCGTTGTCGCGGATGAACCGGGCCGTCAGCGGGACGTACTGCGGCATCGCGGAGCCGCTCCCGGCCTCCTCGACGTCATAGGGGATCTGGCGCCCGGATGCGACCAGCTCCCGAAGCCGCTCGGCGGCGTCGGCGGACATCTCCTTGAGGGCCTCGCGAACGACCAGATCCCGCATGCCGGCACGCTTCGCCCGCACGCCGGGCACTCCTTCACTGCAAAGCGAGTTGCAGTCTGGTCAGGCTACGGCGATCGGCGGGGCGTGGCGGTCCTCGGTGTCCACGAGCCAGCGGCGCCCGTAGGTGCGCATGTCCTCGATCAGCGGCACCAAGGCCTTGCCCTTCTCGGTCAGCGCGTACTCGACCCGGGGCGGGACCTCGGGGAAGGTGTGACGGGCGACTATCCCCTGATCCTCAAGCGCCCGCAGGCGCAGCGAGAGGGTCCGGGGGCTGATCCCGTCGAGCGATCTCTCCAGCTCGCAGAAGCGCCGGCTTCCGTCAGTCAGGTCCCGGATCACGAGGAGGGTCCATTTGCCGGAGATGATCTCCGCGCAACAACCGACTGGGCAGGGATTGTCAGTCATCACCTTCTGGGGCAGGACGGGAGTCGCGATAGGCGGACTCCCCAGCCGCCGAAGCCGAGTATAGCTCAAGACTTTACGAACTGAAGTGGCTTCTCGGGGTCGTCGTCTCCCCCGATCACCTGCTCGATGCCGCTCGCCCGCTGACCCTGCGCGGCGAGCATCAGCTTGAAGTCGTGGGCGCTCGAAGCGACCTCGAATGCCGTCTCCTCGGAGATGTTGCCTGCCACGACGTGCTTCAGCAGGGCCTGGTCGAAGGTCTGCATGCCGTAGTACTCACCCTCGGCGATCACCTCGGTGATCCGGCCGGTCTCCTGCGGGTTGATGATCAGGTCCTGGACCCGGCCGGTGACCGCCATCACCTCACAGACCGCGACCCGCCCGCCGCCGCCGGCTCGGGGGACGAGGCGCTGCGAGACCGCGCCCCGCAGGGTCGCCGCGAGCATGACCCTGGCCTGCTGCTGGAGATGGGGCGGAAAGAAGTCGATGATCCGGTTGATCGTCTCGGAGGCGTCCAGGGTGTGGAGCGTGGACATCACCAGGTGCCCGGTCTCGGCCGCCGAGAGCGCGGTTCGGACCGTCTCCTCATCGCGCATCTCGCCGATCAGGATCACGTCGGGATCTTGGCGCAGCACCCTGCGCATCGCCCTCGCGAAGCTCGCCGTGTCCGAGCCGACCTCGCGCTGGTTGATGATCGAGCGCTTGTCGCGATGCAGGTACTCGATCGGGTCCTCGAGAGTGACAACGTGCCGTGACCGGCTCGAGTTGATGTGGTCGATCATCGCCGCCAGGGTCGTGGACTTGCCGGAGCCGGTGGTCCCGGTCAGCAGAACGATCCCGCGCGGCTGCTCGGCGAGCGTGCGAATCACCTCGGGCAGGCCGAGGTCGTCGATGGTCCGCACCTGGTAGGGAATCGGCCGGCAGGCGATCGACACGTAGCCTCGCTGGCGGAAGGCATTGACCCGGAACCGCGAAACGCCTTCGATCTCGTAGGAGAAGTCCGCCTCGCCCTCGGTTGCGAACGACTCCAGGAGCGCACGGTCGGAGAGGATCTGCTCGAGTGCCGCATCGGCGTCGGTGTTGCTCACCGGATCGGCGCCCTCGATCGGGCGCAGGTCCCCGTGGATCCTGGCCATCGGTGGCGAATCGACCTTGACGTGCAGGTCGGAGCCTTCGCGCTCGACCACGTAGCGCAGAGCTGCATCGATGTCGAAGCCCATCGTTCCCGCTATCGGGAGCACGGGCGGTGCGCTTTAGCCGTCGCCGACCGGTCTGGACAGGCCCGGGGCCGCGCCAGGCGGCGGGGCGCGCGAAGCGGAGTCGCCTCGCCCCCTCTGGGGGCTAGGTCCCGGTTCGGCGCGAGCCGAGCCGCTGGCGTGCCTTCCGCACCGCCAGGACCGACGTGCTGGCCGCCTTGGCGATCTCGCCTTCGGTGCGCTCGGGATCGCGCTTGATCTCGAACTCGACGACGGCGGCGGAGCGAAGCTTTGCCCGGGCCTCGGCGCCGACCTCGCTGGTTTCGGCGAGCATCACCTCGATCGCGCGCTCGCGGCGGCAGGCAAGGCAGTAGTAGCTGCCGTCGCCCTCGCGTGCCCAGTTCGGGGGGAGCTCGGCGTCACTCAGCCCGAGGGTCCAGCGGCTCGTCATCTCACAGCGGGCGCAGGTCCACTCCGCCGTGGGGATCTTGGTGGTGGTGGTGATGGGATCCTCTTTCTGTCTTTGCGTGGTCTTGGTCTTTGGTCTTCCGTGGGGCCGATCGAGCGGGGCGGCTGGGCGCCGTCGGGGCCGACTCGGGGCGAAACTGAGCGCAGGGCGCCCATCGGGCGCCAGCGGGGGCGTCCCGCCCGCGCTCGCCTAGGCCACTTCGCGCAGCTTCTGCGCCTCGGCCAGCGACTGCAGCTTCTTCAACGACTGGTTCTCGATCTGGCGGATCCGCTCGCGCGTCACGTTGAACGTCCGTCCGACCTCGTCCAGGGTGCGCGGATGCTCTCCACCGAGCCCGTAACGCAGCTCGAGCACCCGCCGCTCCCGATAGGAGAGGTTCTCGAGTGCCTCGCGCAGCGCCTCCTTGGTGAGCAGGTCGGCTGCGCGGTCGAACGGTGACTCGGCCTTCTCGTCGGCGATGAACTGCCCGAACTCGGACTCCTCCTCGTCACCGACCGGCTTCTCGAGCGACACCGGGGCCTGCGCCGAACGCTTGATCTGGTCGACCTCCTCGGGATCGATACCGGTGATCTCGGCGATCTCGTCGGGGGTCGGCTCACGACCGAGCTCGGTGACGAGCTTGCGCTCCGCACGGCCGATCTTGTTCAGCTTCTCGACCACGTGCACCGGGATCCGGATCGTGCGAGCCTTGTCGGCGAGCGCGCGGGCGATCGCCTGTCGGATCCACCAGGTCGCGTAGGTGGAGAACTTGAACCCCTTGCGGTAGTCGAATTTCTCGGCGGCGCGGACCAGGCCCAGCGTCCCCTCCTGGATCAGGTCGAGGAACGGCAGGCCCTGGTTGCGGTAGTTCTTGGCGATCGAGACGACGAGGCGCAGGTTGGACTCCACCATCTTCTGCTTCGCGTCGAGGTCGCCGCGCTCGATCCGCTTGGCCAACTCGACCTCCTCCTGGGCGGTCAGCAGGCGGACCTTGCCGATGTCCTTGAGGAAGAGCTGCAGCGAATCGGTCGTCATGTCCGGCTTCAGGTCCAGGGCCGTGGCCTTCCGGCGCTTGCCGCGCTTGTCGGGCTCGGCGTCCTGGGCGCTCGCGGCCTGGGCCGGATCGACGTCCTCGACCAGCTCGACTCCCTGGCGCTCGAGGTGCGCGTAGAGCTCCTCGATGTCGGACTCGTCGAGGTCGACCTCGGAGACCGCGGTGGCGACCTCGCCATAGGAGATCACGCCGTCCGCCTGGCCCTTGACGACCAGGCCCTTCACCTCGTCAAGCTCTTGAATCTCCGCGACTAGCATTCGGTTCTCGTTCTTCCTTCGCTTACGGTTTCAGGGATGTATCCGACTCTGTCTTGTTATAGCGGGCGGCAGCTTGGTTTCCCCTGCGTCCGCCGACCGGCGGGCGTCGCCCCGGACCCGATTTCGGGGAAACAGCGGACCGGGGAAGGATCCGCGATGAGGCCTCACATGGGTTTCCATTCCCATCCTGAGAACGTTCAAACGTCCCTTCGAATCGTAATCGCTATATTTTCTGAAGTCAAGCGGTTTTTTCGCCTCTGGGCGAGAAATGCCACCCATTCCGCGGATTCCTGCGCAGGCAGCCGAGGGCCCGATGAACGGATCCCCCCGCCTACAACACCGCCGCCCTCCAAGTGTTACGGAGGAAGCGCCGGCGAATGTACATCCTGCGCACCCGGTGGAATACGCCTTGATGCCTCCCAGCAAGGAACGCGCTGATGACTGAGCCGGAGCGGCCGAACGTCGGCTCCGAGGAGGGAGGGCTGTTCGGAAAGCTCCCGAGCACGAGGCCAGGTGTCCGAAGCCCGCGACGCGACTCCGGCAAGCCCGCCCGCGGGCCGAAGCGAGCAGGGCCGGCGTCGCCTCCCAAGGCCGCCGCCCCACCCAAGCCTGCGGCGTCCGTCCGACCGGAGAGGCCACCGACCCCGCGCACGGGCCCGTCCGCCCCTCCCCCGCGCCGCCAACCGCCTGCGCCGGGGCCCGAAGACGGCGAGGAGCGGGGCGAGGCGCCAGGGGTCGAGGATCTCGCCTGGGCCGGAATCACCGTCGCCGCCGAGGCGGCCACCCTCGGCGTGAGGCTCCTGAGCCGCGCCGTCGACGCGGTTCGAAAGCCCCCGCCCGGGTGAGCGGTATTCGCTCCCGAGCCGGCGACGCCACCGTGTCGAGGCTCGGGGTTCGCCGCTCCGACGACCTGCGACGGGGCGGGCGCTACCTGGCCGCCTTCTGGCGTCGCGCCTACGAGGAGAACATCACCGGGCTGGCCGCGATGGTGGCGTACAACCTCTTCCTGGCCGTATTCCCGTTCGCTCTCCTGGTCCTGTTCGTGTTCGGGCGGGTCCTCCAGAGCCCCAGCGTCGAGGAGAGCGTGATCAACGACCTCCAGCGCCTCTTCCCGGCGGTCGAGCTGACCACGCTCAAGAACACACTCGACCACATCCGCGACAGCTCGACCACGATCGGCCTCGCGGCCGCGATCGGCGCGCTTTGGATCGGGACCTCGTTCTGGGGAGCGATGGACACCTCCTTCTGCCGCATCTACCACGTCCGCTGTCGCGGCTGGCTCGAGCAGAAGCGCTTCGCCCTCGTGATGCTGATCGTCGTCACCCTCTTCCTGGCCGCCAGTGTGGTGGTCCCCGCCCTGGAGGGCGTCCTCGTCTCGGGCGCCCAGGACCTCCCCCTCGGCCTCTCGTCGATCAACGGGCTGACCAGCGGGGTGCTCCTGGCGGCCGCGCTGACCGGCACCTTCCTGCTGTGCTGCGTGATCTTCTACACCGTTCCCAAGGGCCACGTGCCCTGGCACGGGGTCTGGGCCGGGGCCCTGTTCGTCACCTTCACGACTGGCGTAGCGAACGCCGTCTACCCGTTCTACCTGGCCAACGTGTCGAGCGTCGGCGAGGTCGGGGGCACGATCGGCTTCGTACTGATCGCGCTGGTCTGGTTCTACCTGGTCAGCCTCTCGCTGATGGCCGGGGCGGTGATCAACGCGCTGCGCTACGAGCTGCGGGACACGGGTGAGCTCAAGTCCGCCGACCCGCCGTCCTGATCGAACCGGGCCCGGGCGCGGTCAGCCGTAGAGGCCGCCGGTCACCTCGCGCAGCTTCGGCCGGTCGTGACGCGCCTGGACGGTGCGGACGGTGCCCGAGCGCGAGCGCATGACCAGCGACTCGGTGGTCGCGTGGCCGTCGTCCATGTTTCGAACCCCCTGGAGCAGGTCGCCGTCGGTGACTCCAGTCGCCGCGAAGAAGACGTCGTCGCCCGTGACCAGCCGATCGGCGTCCAGCACCTCGTCGAGGTCGTAGCCCGCCTCGATCGCGGCCTTGCGCTCGGCGTCGTCACGGGGCCAGAGCCTGCCCAGTATCTGGCCGCCCAGGCACTTGATCGCCGCCGCCGAAAGCACCCCCTCGGGAGTTCCGCCGATCCCCCAGAGCAGGTCCACCCCGGTCCCCGGGGAAACCGCGAATAGAGCGGCCGAGACATCGCCGTCGGTGATGAACCGGATCCGCGCACCGCTCTCGCGAACCTGCTCGATCGCATCGGCATGCCGGTCGCGATCGAGCATGATCACGGTGATGTCGCCCACCGCGGAGCCCTTGCGCTCGGCGACCTTGCGGATCACGTCCGGGAGGGGCTCGTCCAGCGAGAGGACGTCCGCGACGTCGGGGCCCCCGGCGAGCTTCTCCATGTAGACGCAGGGGCCCGGGTCGAACATCGTGCCCCGCTCGGCCAGCGCGATGACCGCCAAGGCCGAGGGCATCCCGCGCGCCGTCAGCCGGGTGCCCTCCAAGGGGTCGACGGCGATATCGACCTCGGGCGGGCTGCCGTCGCCGATCCGCTCGCCGTTGTAGAGCATCGGCGCCTCGTCCTTCTCGCCCTCGCCGATGATCACCAGCCCGTCCATCGGGACCGTGTCGAGGAGCAGGCGCATAGCGTCGACCGCCGCCTGATCGGCCTCCTCCTTTTCTCCGCGCCCGACCCAGCGGGCGGCCGCGAGCGCCGCAGCCTCGGTCACCCGGACCAGCTCGAGGGCAAGGTTTCGGTCCGGCCTGGTGCCGGCCCGCACGTCCTGCGAGATGACGCTCTCGGGCCTCGTCGGCCATGTGAGCTCGACCGCGCTCAGACGGTCCCGGGGCTTTTCGCTCCCGTTTCTGGCCGACCTGGGAGCGCAGGAATCCGGTCGCGGCGATCGCGATCGAGCCGACCAGCGCGAGCCAGTAGCCATAGGTCAAGGCTGACCTCGACCTCCTGGGGCCCGTCCCGGGCTTGTCGATCAGGCCGTTGTAGCCGATCAGCACGATCAAGATGAAGCCGACGACCATGGTCAGCTCGCCGGGCGCCCAGGAGAGCCTGTGGCCGCGGATCAGGATCCAGCCGAGGATCAGCGGGGCGAGGGCTCCGGCGAGCACGAACCAGCGCATGATCGGGAAGGTGTCGAAGCCCGTGCAGCTGGAAGTCGCCCGAGCCGCAGATCCAGGCGCTCTGGTCGTAGCTCGGGTTGCCGGGCGTCGGAGATGCGTCCCGAGCGAGTACCAGGGAAGGAAAAGCGTGCTGACGATCAAGGACGATCGAGCCGATGCCTCCCAGCAGGACCCTGTTGCGATCGAGGCGCGAGAAGTCCATCGCGGCGAGCTTAACCAAGCGCAACCGATCGCGCGCGACCCGGAGCGGATAGGGTCGCGGTCGATGGGACGCTGGGGCCTGACGCTGCCGCTGCCGAACCTGGCGCTGCGGGACCACATGGAGCTGGTCCGAAGCGCCGAGCAGGCCGGATACACGGACCTGTGGAGCGGCGAGACGCAGGGACCCGACGGCTTCACGCCCCTGGCGCTCGCAGCCGCGTGGACCGAGCGGATCCGCCTCGGGACCGGCGTGGTCGGCGTGTTCACGCGGGGGCCGGCACTCCTCGCACAGCAGGCCGCCGCGCTGTCGGACGCGAGCGACGGCAGGTTCGTGCTCGGGCTCGGTGCTTCGTCAGACCGGATCGTCGAGGGCTGGAATCAGATGCCGTTCTCGAAGCCCCTGACCAAGATCTCGGACACGCTCGACTTCCTCGACGCCGCGTTCGCCGGCGAGCGGACCTCGACCGGGTTCAAGCTCGAGAAGGCCCCGGCCGAGCCGGTCCCGGTCGTGCTCGCGGCGCTGCGGGGAAAGATGCTGCGGCTGGCGGTCGAGCGAGCCGCCGGCGCGTTCACCAACTTCCTCCCGCTGGCCGGCCTGCCGCGGGTCCGCGACGAGCTGGCGGGCGCCGCCGAGGGATTCGAGCTCCTGTGCCGATTCTTCTGCCTCCCCGGCGAGCGCGAGCAGGTCGAGCCCCTGGCCCGGTTCATGTTCGCCTCCTACATCACCGTCCCGGTGTACGAGGCCTTCTTTCGCTGGCTGGGCTATGGCGAGCGGATCGACCCGATGGTCGCGGCATGGAAGGCCAAGGATCGCGAGGGAGCCGTCGCCGCGGCGCCCTGGGACGTGATCGAGGACACCTTCGTGTTCGGGACGCCCGATCAGATGCGCGAGCGCCTCGACACCTACGTGGACGGAGGGATCACGCTTCCGATCCTGACGCCGATCACGACCCCGGACCGGCTGGGGGAGATGATCGAGGCGCTGGCCCCGGAATAACTCCGCCGGCAGCCTCGCCTTCGGCTACGTTGCCGGCGGGCTAGGTCCCGACCTGACCCGGCAGGGTCCACGCGATCCTACCGCGACTTCGTCGCTAGCCCGAGCGGCGGGCGAGGCTGAGCGCGAAGAGGCCTTCGGGGTCGGTCCACCACTCGGCCAGCTCGAGGCCCGCCTCGGCGTAGATTCCGGCGAGCCCCTCGCGCGCGAACTTGGTCGAGATCTCGGTCCGCATCTCCTCGCCACGCCCAAAGGCGACGCTCATCTCGAGCGCGGAGATCTCGATCACCTGGCGGGCGAGCGAGCGAAGGCGAATGTCGACCCATAGGTTTTCGGCGTCCCAGAAGGCCACGTGCTCGAACTTATCGAGGTCGAAGTCGGCATCGAGCTCGCGGTTCAGCACGCTGAGCACGTTCTTGTTGAACGCGGCGGTGACGCCGGATGAGTCGTTGTATGCGGCCTCCAGGCGCCCACCGTCCTTGACCAGGTCGGTGCCGAGCAGAAAGTGATCGTCGGGCCCCAGCAGGTTGGCGACGCGCGCCAGGAAGCTGGCACGCTGCGCCGGCTCGAAGTTCCCGATCGTGCCCCCGAGCAGCGCGATCACGCGTGGGCCGGAGAGCGGCATCCGCTCCAGATCCCGCTCGAAGTCACAGACGAGCCCGTGGACGACGATCCCGTACTCCGAGGCGACCGCCTCGGCCACCTCGCGTGTGATCTGCTCGGAGATGTCGACCGGCGCGTAGGCCTCTAGGCAACCGGCCACCTCCATCGCGTCGAGCAGAACGCGCGTCTTGCTGGCCGAGCCCGAGCCGAGCTCGATCAAGGTGGCCGGGTTGCCGGCGGCGGCGCAGATCTGAGGAGAATGGCGCTCCAGGATCGCCCGCTCGGCACGCGTCGGGTAGTACTCGGGGAGACACGTGATCTCCTCGAACAGCTCCGAGCCGCGCTCGTCGTAGAAGTAGCGCGGGGAGAGCTCCTTGAAGGGCTTGGTCAGACCCGCGCGCACGTCCGCGGCCATCCCCGAAAGCGGGCCTCCCGGGGGGAGGTGCACGTCGATCGTTATCCGCTCCGCGATCGTGTTCTCGAGCGGGCTCATGAGGGGCTCTTCGCGCAGCGGACGCCGGCGAAGATCTGCCGGCGCTCGGGGAGGTCCCAGTTTCGGAAGCTGAGGCGGATCACGTTGCGGCGGGTCGCCCAAGCGCCGCCCCGCAGCACCTTGTAGGTGTCGCCGAAGAAGACCTCGGAGTACTCGGGGTAGGGGAACGCCCTGAACCCGGGATAGGCGGTGAAGTCCGAGGAGGTCCACTCCCAGACGTCGCCCAGCATCTGAAGCGCGCCGCAGTCGGATGGGGCGTCGTCGGTGCCGGCCCGGGCGCGCCGAAGGCGAGGTGATCGAGGTTCGCGCGCTCCGGATCGGCGCCCTGGGCGGCGGCCTCCCACTCGAACTCGGTCGGCAGTCGCTTGCCGGCCCAGCGCGCAAACGCATCTGCGTCGTCCCACGAGATGTGGACGACCGGCTCGTCAGGATCCAGCGGCGTCTCGCGTCCCATCGCCGTCCGCAACCACCAGCCCCCGCCGTCGGGCTCCCAATACATCGGCGGCTCGGCGCCCGTGTCGCTCACGTAGTCGGCATACGCACGGTTCGTAGCGGGGGTTCGATCGATCCAAAACGAGGCTAGGTCGATTGGGTGGTGCGGGCGCTCGTTGTCGTAGGCGAAGCCCCTGGGGGGAGCCCCGATCTCCACCTCTCCGCCCTCGACCATGACCATGTCCGGGCCGTCGCGGGACGGGTCCGAGGCCGCCGGCTCGACCTCGAGCGGCTCGTAGCCCTCAACCATCTGGAGGAGCTGGAGCATCGTCTCGTTGTGCTGGTGCTCATGGGCGAGGAGCAGCTCGTAGACGAAGGCATCGGCGAGCAGCGGGTCGTCGGAACCCTCCAAGTCGACCCCGCCGAGCACCTCGAGGGATCGCTCCCGCACCTCGTCGAGATAGGAGCGGAGCTCGTCACCGCGCAGGATCGGCAGCTCGCCTCGGGTCGAGCGGGGATTCTCGATCGCGTCGTAGAAGCGTCCCAGCTCGCCGTGAAGCGGATCCAGCCGTCCCACGGTCTGCACCAGCCACAGCTCCTCGAAGTTGGCGATATGCCCGAGGTCCCATGCGAGCGGGCTGAGGATCGGCGAGTAGACGCGGTTGAGCTGCTCATCCGAGAGCGGCTCGACGAGCTGGAGGGTGCGCGCTCGCGCCTCCTCCAACCGCTCGGCGATCTCCTGGGGGGTGCTGACCTGGACGCGCGCGGGGATGTAAACACCCTACCGGCCCTGACCCGACCAGCCTTCTCCAGCAAATCGCGGGCGCTGGACTAAGCTCCCGCGCCGATGCGCATCGAGGGTGCCAGCACGCTGGTCGCCGGTGGGGCGTCGGGCCTGGGAGCGGCCACGGCGCGGGCGCTCCATGGCGCGGGCGCCGACGTGGTGATCTGCGACCTCAACCCGGAGAAGGGCGAGGCGCTCGCCACCGAGCTTGGCGAGCGGGCCAGCTTCGTCGAGGCGAACGTGATGGAGCCCGAGCCCGTGCAGGCGGCCGTCGACGCCGCCGCCGGCGCCGGAGGGCGGCCTGCGGATCTCAGTCTGCTGCGCGGGCATCGGCTGGGCCCAGAGGACGGCGGGGAAGCAGGGAGCGCACGATCTGGAGATCTTCCACAACGTGATCAAGGTCAACCTGATCGGCACCTTCAACGTTCTGCGGCTTGCGGCCGCCGCGATGGTCGCCAACGAGCCCGATTCCGAGGGAGAGCGTGGGGTCTGCATCAACACCGCCTCGATCGCCGCATTCGACGGGCAGATCGGCCAGGTCGCCTACTCGGCGTCCAAGGGCGGGATCGTCGGGATGACCCTGCCGGCCGCCCGCGACCTGGCGAGTCGCGGCGTGCGGGTGATGACCATCGCCCCCGGCACCTTCGACACCCCGCTGCTCGCGGCGCTCCCCGAGGAGGCGCGCCACGAGCTCGGCGCGCAGATCCCCTTCCCGAGCCGGCTGGGCCGTCCCGAGGAGTTCGCGGCCCTGGCCCGCCACATCGTCGAGAACCAGATGCTGAACGGCGAGACCATTCGTCTCGACGGCGCGCTGAGGATGCCGCCGAGGTAGGGACCTCCAGGCCGACGAGGCCGGGCGCACTCCCCCTCACGTTCCCTGGTCCTCGGGATCCCAAAAGACCGGCTTGCGCCACGGCGGGGTGATCGCGAACCGGGTCCGGCGCGCTCCCGCGTCCAGAGTCTCGGTCGGGATCAGGCGCAGATCGCCGCCGGGAGTCCAGCGCGAAGGCGGGCGACGGTAGGTGAAGGTGACCCGGAGGGTGCGGGGCGGCGGGCGGCGGCCGTCGACGATCTCCCCTGCCAGGGCCTCCCCCGCCCGCCCCGCCGTCCTGGCGCCGCGAGCCACCGAGAGGGAGCGCGGCTCGTACACGTGCCCGGCGTGACTGCCTCCCGACACGTAGAGGCGCCCGGTCGCATCCCCCCAGGCCGAGGACCCGACGAGCCCCGCATCCGAGGGCCAGTTGGTCGGGCCTCCGCGGTAGGCGTAGCCCTGATGCGAGGTGGCACGGGCGTCGGTCCCGTCGACCCCGATCCGTAGCTGATAGCCCTCCCAATCGTCGGCGTGGAAGCCGGGCCTTCCCGGGAGATGGGTCCAGGGCGAGGTGGAGGAGTCGGGGTAGTAGAGCCAGTACTGCACGTAGAGGTTCCCCGCTCGCTCGCCCGAGCAAACGTATCCCTGTGGCGTGTTCTCGGCACGCGACCTCGAAGTACGGCAGTCGACCACGTGCACGAAGGCAGCGGCCGGCTCGCCGCGATCCGAGGCCTCGATCGAGCCGGCGTGGGCACCGTTGCCACAGCTCGTGGACCGACAGGAGCGAAAGTCGATAGGCAGCTCGGTCATCCCCTCCTCGTAGTCGATCTCCGGCGCGTTGTCGGCCACCGTGGCGGCGATCTCGGAGCCGTAGGCGCGGACGAGCGCGCCGTTCGCGGAGCACGAGGAGGACAGATCGGCGGCGCAGAGCAGCTGGGCCGAGATCGCCCGCACGAGGCCCAGGGCTCCGAAGGGGCCCGCGACGGCCGTCAGGATCGCGAGGCTGGCGATCGAGACGACGAGCAGAAGCGCGACCCACTCGACGGTGCCCTGACCGCTCTCCGGCCTCGCGCCTGGCAACCACGCGGCGACCCTAGGCCGCGCCGGCGCGCGAGTCTCGCGCGTTCGGCATCGGCACCTCGGCCGGTCCGTGCCGAGTCGCGCCCCGTGCGGGTCAGGCTGCGGATAGAGTCGCCGGAATGGCAGACGCATCCCACGGCGGTCCGCGCCGCAAGGAGCGCAACTGGAGGAACTGGGCGCTGGGCGCCGCGGTGCTGGTGGCGCTCATCTTCATCCTCCAGAACTCCCAGAAGGTCGAAGGTCAAGTTCCTGTTCATCGACACGACCACGCCGCTGATCTTCGCCCTCCTGATCGCCGCGATCCTCGGCGCAGTGATCGGGTACGTCGGCCCCCTGGTCCGCCGCCATCGCGACGAGCGGTGACGCGCGCCGCCGGATCTACAGCTCGGCGACCTGAACCGCGATGTCGGCGGCGGCCTGCTTGGCGTCGCTGAACAGCATCGAGGTGTTCGGCTCGTAGAAGAGGTCGTTGTCGATCCCGGCGAACCCAGGGCTCAGCGAGCGCTTGATAACGATCACCTCGTGGGCCTCGTTCACCTCGATGATCGGCATCCCGGAGATCGGGCTGTCGGGGTCGTTCTTGGCCGCCGGGTTGGTGACGTCATTGGCGCCGATCACAACGGCGACGTCGGTCTGCGGCATCTCCGGGTTGATCTCGTCCATCTCCTTTAGCTGCTCGTACGGCACATCGGCCTCGGCGAGCAGGACGTTCATGTGGCCGGGCATCCGGCCCGCCACCGGGTGGATCGCGTACGCGACCCGGACCCCGTGCTTCTCGAGCTCGTTGGCGAGCTCCTTGACCGCGTGTTGGGCCTGGGCGACGGCCATCCCGTAGCCCGGCACGAACACGACCGAGTCCGCATAGGCGAGCTTGATCGCCGCGTCCTGGGCGCCGATCGAGGTGACGGGGCGTTCCTCGCCCCCGGCGGCGGCTCCCGTCGCAACGGCGCCGAAGCCCGCGAACAGGAGGTTGGAGATCGAGCGATTCATCGCCTGGCTCATCGAGATCGTGAGGATCGTTCCGGAGGAGCCGACCAGGGTCCCGGCAACGATCAGGACCACGTTGTCGAGCGCGAACCCGGCGGCGGCCGCCGAGAGGCCGGTGAACGCGTTCAACAGCGAGATCACGACCGGCATGTCCGCGCCGCCGATCGGGAGCACGAACAGCACCCCGAGGACCGCCGCGGCGATCAGGACTCCGACGAACAGCGTCTGCGATGGACCCGAGGCGTGGTCGGCGCCCAGCACGATGCATCCGGCCAGGATCCCGGCCAGCAGGATCCCGTTGATGATGTGCTGTCCCGGGAAGCTGATCGGCCGTCCGGAGATCATCTCCTGGAGCTTTCCGAACGCGATGTTCGAGCCCCAGAACGACACCGACCCCACCACCATCGAGAACAGGATCGGGATCAGTACGTCGAGCGGGATGTCCCCCCCGAGCGCGAGCTGGTGACGGAACTCGGCCCAGGCGATCAACGCCGCCGCGCCGCCGCCCACGCCGTTGTACAGCGCGACCATCTGGGGCATCTGAGTCATCTGGACCCGGCGTGACGCGACCACGCCGACCAGCGTCCCGACCAAGATCCCGATCAGGATCAGGATCCCGTTGCCGATCACGTCGAGCGACAGGGTGATCGCGATCGCGATCGCCATGCCGGCAGCGGCGATCAGGTTGCCGCGCCGCGCGGTGGTCGGATGGGTGCCCTGCCGGACGCCGAAGATGAACAGCGAGAACGCCACGATGTAGCACGCCGTGACGAAGTCCGACGTCGGCGAGAACGCCGCGAGCGGGACCGTCACTCGTCACCCCGTCCCTCATCGGACCCGGACGCTTCCGGAGTCGCAGACGAGGAGCCCTCGCCGGACCCGGCCGCCCCCGGAGTCGCAGACGAGGAGGCGGCCGGCTTAGGTTTCCGGACGAACATGCCGAGCATCCGATCGGTGACCATGAAGCCGCCGACGATGTTGATCGTCCCGAAGGCGATCGCGATCGTTCCGATCACCTTGTCGAGGGTGCCATCGGCCGTGCCGATCACGATCAGGCCGCCGAGCATGATGATCCCGTGGATCGCGTTGGTCTGAGACATGAGCGGCGTGTGGAGGGTGGTCGGCACCTTCGAGATCACCTCGAAGCCGACGAAGGCCGCGAGGACGAAGATCGTCACCTCGGTCATCAAGCTCATTCGCTCACTCCTCGCTCTCGGCGCTCGGCGCCTGGTTCGCCGCCGCCGGGCCGGGAGCCTCGGGCGACGGGGCCGCTCCGGCGGCCCGCTCGCTGCGGATCTCGCCCTGGTGGGTGATGCACGCCCCCGCGACAATCTCGTCGTCGAAATCGAGGTTCAGCTCCGACCGCTCCGAAACCAGGAGGCCGAGCAGGTTCTCGACGTTCTTCGCGTATAGCTGCGACGCGTGCGTCGCCATGGTGCTGGCGAGATCGAGCGGAGCGATCACCTTGACCCCGTCCTCCACCACGGTCTCGCCGGCCACCGACAGCTCGCAGTTGCCCCCCGACTCGCCCGCCAGGTCGACGACCACCGATCCGGGCTTCATCCCCCGCACGGCGTCGGCGGTGATCAGAAGAGGCGCGGGTCGGCCCGGAATCTGCGCCGTGGTGATGATCACGTCCTGTCGTGCGGCGGCGGCGGCCAGCGCCTCGCGAACCTGCGCGTTCTCCTCCTCGGTGAGCGGGCGCGCGTACCCTCCCTCTGCCTCGGCATCGGGGATGAAGTCCAACTCCAGAGGCCGCCCCCCGAGGCTCGAGATCTGCTCCCAGGCGGCCCGGCGGATGTCGAATCCCGTCACCACTGCGCCGAGCCGCTTCGCGGTGGCGATCGCCTGCAGGCCCGCGACGCCGGCGCCGAGGATCATCACCTTCGCAGGGGCCACGGTCCCTGCCGCGGTGGTCATCATCGGAAAGAAGCGACCCGCCTCCCGCGCAGCGAGCAGGGTGGCGGCGTAGCCGGTCACGTTGGCCTGCGAGGAGAGGGCGTCCATCGCCTGCGCCCGCGTGATCCGGGGAATCGCTTCCATGGCGAACGAGGTGACGCCCTGGGCGGCCAGCGCCTGGTTGGTCTCGGCCGAGGTGAGCGGCGCGAGGTGCCCGATCAGGGTCTGTCCGGAGCGCATCCGGCCGATCTCCTCGGCGGTCGGGACCGCGACCTTGGCGATCACATCGGCCCCCCAGGCATCTTCGGATGTCCCGACCGTCGCCCCGGCCTCTGAGTACTCGGCATCTGGGTGCCCGGCGCCCTCGCCGGCCCCGGACTCGATCACCACCTCGAGCTCGCGCTCGGTCAGCGAGCGAACGCTGTCAGGGATCAAGGCCACACGGCGCTCGCCCTCCCGGGACTCTCTGGGGACACCAACCCTCACAGGCGCGAGACTATTCAACGAGACCCGTCCGGCGTCGAACCGGGAACCGGTCCGAGTCCACCGATCAACCCCGAGCGAGAGGAGACGGAATGACCAGCGACGAGGCAGGCGCGCCGACAGGTCACCGGGTCGAAGGCCGGCAAGCTCCGCCCGAGCGCCAGACCATTGCCCGGCTGTACGAGCGCGAGCTCCGCCGCTTCGATGCGGCCCACGAGGCCTCGCGCGAGGTCCACCAGCGCGCCGAGCGCTCCCTGCTCTCGGGGGTCCCGATGAACTGGATGACCCGCTGGCCGGGCGGCTTCCCGATCTTCCTCGCCGAGGCGAACGGAGCATCGGCTACCGATCTCGACGGCAACACCTATGCGGACCTGTGCCTCGGGGACACCGGCGCGATGACCGGACATTCGCCGCCGGCCACGGTCGAGGCGGCGACAGCGCAGCTCCGAAACGGCATCACCACGATGCTTCCGAGTCGGGACTCGGTGGCGGTCGGGGAGGAGCTGGCCCGGCGCTTCGGGCTGGCCAGGTGGCAGATCACGGTGTCGGCGACGGACGCGAACCGGTTCGTGATCCGGATCGCGCGCCAGATCACCGGCCGGCCGAAGGTCCTCGTCTTCAACCACTGCTACCACGGCAGCGTGGACGAGGCCCTGGTCACGGTCAGCGACGGCGTGGTCGTGCCGCGGATCGGCAGCGTCGGCCCTCCCGTCGACCCCACACTGACCTCGAGCGTGATCGAGTTCAACGATCTCGACGCGCTGGAGCGCGAGCTGGCCACCGGCGAGGTGGCATGCGTCCTGACGGAGCCGGTGCTCACCAACGTCGGCATCGTCCTCCCCGACGATGGTTTTCACCGCCGACTCCGCGAGCTGACCACCGAGCATGGGGCGCTTCTGGTCATCGACGAAACGCACACCCTGTGCTGTGGCCCCGGCGGCTACACGGCCGAGCACGGCCTCGAGCCCGACCTGCTGACGATCGGCAAGCCGATCGCCGGGGGAATCCCAGTCGGCGCCTATGGGATGAGCGAGGATGTCGCGCAGCGGGTGATCGACCGGACCCCCTGGGACGCCGCCGACGAGGGCGGAGTGGGCGGAACCCTGGCGGGCAACGCGCTGTCGCTGGCGGCGGTCCGGGCAACGCTGACAGAGGTCCTGACCGAACCGGCCTTCGAGCGCATGATCGCGCTGGCACGTCGCTTCGAGGACGGAGTCGAGCGGGCGATCGCCACCGCCGGGCTCCCGTGGCAGATCACGCGTCTCGGCTGTCGGGCCGAGTACATGTTCGCTCCGGAGCGTCCGCGCACCGGAGCCGAAGCGGCGGCGGCGTTCGACCCCGAGCTCGACCGCCTCATGCATCTATACATGCTGAACCGCGGCGTCCTCATGACCCCGTTCCACATGATGGCCCTGATGTCGCCCGCGACGACCGAGGAGCAGGTCGACGCCCACACCGCGGCGTTCGAGGAGGCCGTGAGCGAGCTGAGGGAATAACTCCGGCGGCTGCTCGCCTTCGGCTCCGGAATGACTCCGCCGAAAGCCTCGCCTGCGGCTACGTTTTCGGCGGGTTTGGGCTCGTTGCCGGGCGGCAGGTCGTACTCGCTCGAACCGTGACTTCGTCGCTAGCTCGAGCGGGCGGTTTCCTGGTCCGCCGGGCCCGCCTTACCCAGTCCCAGCCACAGCCATCGCGAACGAGCGCCAAATTCAGATGTCGGCGATTCGCGATGGCGTCGGCATGGCCCCAACGCGAGCCGGCTCCGCTGAGCCGCGACTCAGCTGGGCGGGGCGGTGGTGGGACATTCCCTACCCAGCCCCTGAACCGCGCGTTGCCGCTAGTGCGAGAGGGCGGCGATGCGCTCGATCGTGTGGAGGCGCTGGTCGGGCTCGGAGCTGATCGGGGAGACGATCAGCCGGTCGACGCCGGCGGCCTCGTATCGGCGCATCCGATCCGCCACCTGGGCCTCGTCGCCGACCAGCGAGGTGGCATCGACCAGCTCGTCTGGGATCGCGGCGTAGGCGTCCTCGCGCTTGCCGTCGAGGTACAGCCCCTGGACCTCGTCGGCGACCTCGCCGAACCCGAAGCGGTGCGTCAGGTCGACGTAGAAGTTGGTCTTCCGGCTGCCCATTCCCCCCAGGTAAAGGAGCAGCCCCGCCCGGACGACGGCGCGCGCCGCATCGAGGTCGCCGTCGATCGCAACCTGAACGGTGGGCGAGACCTCGAGGTCTGACCGCTGGCGCCCGCCCTTCGCGAGCCCCGCCTCGATGTGCTCGCCCCAGGTCGACTCGAAGGCATCCGGCGAGGAGAAGATCGGGATCCACCCGTCGGCGATCTCGGCGGCCAGCTCGACCGACTTTCGCCCGATCGCACCGAGGAAGATCGGGATCCGGTCTCTGATCGGGTGGAAGTTGAGCTTCAGCGCCTTCCCCTCGCCATCCGGCAGCGGGAGCTCGAAATGCTCGCCCTTGTGCTCGAGGCGATCCTCGCGCGCCACCACCTTGCGGACGATCTCGACGTACTCGCGGGTCCGGCCCCACGGCTTCGCATAAGGAACGCCGTACCAGCCCTCGGACACCTGCGGCCCGGACGGCCCGAACCCGAATAGGAACCGTCCGCCCGACAGCGCGTCGATCGTGCAGCCGGCCATCGCCGCCGCGGCCGGCGCACGCGCCGGGACCTGCATGATCGCCCCTCCGAGCTGGATCTTCTCCGTTTGGGGCACCAGCCAGGCCAGCACGCTGACTACGTCGGAGCCGTAAGACTCGGCCACCCACGCCGAGTCGAATCCGGCGCGCTCGGCAGCCTGGACGGCCTCCAGGGCCTCCTCGCCCCGCGGTCCGATCCCCCAGTAACCGAGGTTGAGCCCGAGCTTCAGCGCCATGAAACCGGTGTCGTCATGACTACTGGACGAGCCCGGACGACTTCAGGTAGTCGTGCGCGACCTTGGCGGGCTCCTCCTTGTCGATGTCGACCCGGGAGTTCAGCTCCCGGATGACCGGCAGCGTCAGGTTCTGTTGGACCTGTCCGATCACCTTGGCGAAGTCCGGGCCGGCCTGATCGACGACCTTCTTGCTGGTGATGAAGATCACGTTGCCGGCCGGGATCAGGCCCTTGTCGTCCTCGAGGACCGTGTACTTGTCGGAATTGGCGAGCTGCGCGTCGCTCGTGAACACGATCGACAGATCGGCGTCACCCTTGTCGAGCACGGTGTAGCGGAGGCCGATGTCCACCGGCGTGAACTGCTTGAACTGGAGCCCGTAGTTCTTCTCGAGGCCCGCCAGGCAGTCGATCCTCTCGCGACACTCGGGCGAGCCTGCCAGCACCATGTCCTGCGACTTGCCCTTCAGGTCCGAGATGGTGGTGAGCCCGTCTTTCTCGGCCGTGCTGGTCAATGTGCCGACGGCATTCGAGTCGGCGAACGGGGTCGGCGGGAAGGCGGTCAGGCCCTCCTTCTCCAGGTCGGCCTTCGCCTGGGTGTACGCCTCCTGGGCGTCGGACGGGATCTTGTTGGCGGGGACCTGGAAGAACGAGCCCAGGGCGGTGGACGTGTACTCGGGATAGCCCGAGATCTCGCCGTCCTTGAGCGCCTTCAGCGCGATCGTCTCGGAGCCGAGGTTGAGCTTGGTGCTCACGTCGTAGCCGGCGGCCTCCAGCCCCTGGGCATAGATCTGCCCGAGGATGTATTCCTCGGTGAAGTTCTTCGACCCCACCGTGAGCTTGACTCCGGAGTTGTCGGGGTTCTTCTGGATCAGCCCCGCGCTCGCCGTGGTCGAGGACTCGTCGTTGTTGTCGCTCCCGCACGCGGCGATACCCACCCCCAGCACCGTGGTGGCCAGGACAGCGAACAGCGCTCGCAGCCAGTTACTCGTGCTCATCGCGGGGGCCTCCCTCCGCATCGATTGGTCCTCTACCCATGCGCCCTCTTGGTGGGCTGAGGGGATCCTATGCGCCAGCTCGCATCCGCTGCAGCTTGAGGCCGCGGGGCGTCACGAGCCGTTGCACTCCGGCGAGCGTCAGCTCGATCGCCATGGCGAACAACGCGATCACGATCGCCCCGGCGACGACGCCATCGTCCCCATACACGTTGCGCCCGGTGACGAGGTCACCGAGCGTGGAAAGACCGACGAACGAGGCGATCGTCGCGGTGGCGAAGATGTTGATGGCCGAGGTGCGGACGCCGCTCATGATCGTAGGCGCGGCCAGCGGCAGCTCGACCCGGGCGATCACCTGGACGCCGTTCATCCCGGTTCCCTTTGCCGCGTCAACGGCGACGGGGTCGACCTGACGCATCGCCACGTAGGTGTTGGTGAGGATCGGCGGCAGCCCGAGGATCGTCAGCGCGATCGCGACGTTGCGGAGCCCGATGCCGATCACGGCGGCCAGCAGGAAGATCACGGCAATCTCAGGCACCGCGCGGCCCGCGTTGCCGAAGCCGATGGCGAACAGCTCTCCCCTGCCCATGTGCCCCAGGACAAGACCGATCGGCACGGCGATCGCCAGCGCCAGCGCCAGCGCCACCGCGGTCACCTCCAGCTGCGTGCGGGCGAAGTGCCACACGAACTCCGGTCCCCCCACCTGGACCCCTCCGCCGGTGACCGCGTCGCGCTGGTGGAGGACGAAGTCGAAGGCGCCGGTGAACGAGCTGAAGATCGCGACAGGAATCGTCATCTCAGCGTTGCACCCGCCGCCAGGGCATCAGGAAGCGCTGGCCCAGCAGCAACAGCACGTCCAACACGACCGCCATCCCGATCGCCAGGACGCCCACGATGATGATGTTGGTCTTGAAGTCGAGCTGCGCGTAAAGCGGCTGGCCGAGCCCGCCGGCGCCGGCCAGGAAGGCGAGTGTTGCGATAGCGACCGTGGACACGGTCGCTATCCGCAGGCCGGCGACGATCTCCGGCACCGCCAGCGGCACCTCGACCCGCCACAGCAGCTGCCGCTCGGTCATTCCCATCCCCCGCCCCGCATCCCTCGCGTCGTCGGGCACGTTGGCGAGCCCGACGACCGTGTTGCGGAAGATGATCTGAAGCGTGTAGGCGGAGAGCGCGATCACCGCTGTATCGAGGCCGAAACCGGTGATCGGCAGGAGCAGGAAGAAGAAGGCGATGCTCGGCACGGTGTAAAGGACTCCCGTGAAACCCAATACCGGCGGCACCAATACGCGGTGACGGTGTGAGAGCAACGCGAGGCTGAGCGCGATCGCAAAGCCGACCGCGACCGAGATCAACACGATCTCGAGTTGCCTGAAGAACGGGTCGACGTAGCGGTCGAAATTGTCCACCGCCCAACCGGCACAGAACAGCCCATTGCCGGCCACGCACCCGGTCTCGGCGTGGTGGTGGCAGAAGCCGGCGGGAAGGCCGGGAGCGCAGCCGTTGCCCGCGGCTACGACGACCGGCGCCTTGGCGGCGAGCTCGATCATCAACCCACCGGCCGCTCCGCGGCCGGATGCTCCTCCGTCAGCGCCTCCGGCGAGGTCAGGAACTCGGAGATGATCTCGACCGAGAGCACGCCGGCGATGCGTCCCTCGGCGTCCACCACCGGGGCGTAGCGGGTCTCGGCCTGGAGCAGATCCGAGAGGGCATCGCGCATCACGTCGTCGAGATCCAGCACCGGATCAGGACTCGCGTCTGGACGAGCCGGGACGGTCTCGGCCGAGAGGTCGGCGTCGGAGAGCCAGCCCAGCGGCCGTCGCTCCGAATCGATCACGAGGACGTATGGCACCTCGGCGCCCGGAAGCTTCGCCCGCACCTCCGACGTCGCCTGACCCACGTGTGCAAGGGGCGCCTGCCAGAGGTCGATGTCGGAGACGCGCATCAACGCCAGCCGCTTCAGTGCCCGGTCGGCCCCGACGAAGTCCTCCACGAAATCGTCCGCCGGCGCCATCAGGAGCTCGGCAGGCGTCGCATACTGGGCCAGTCGTCCTCCCTCGCGCAGAATGGCGATCCTGTCCCCCATCTTGATCGCCTCGTCGATGTCGTGGGTCACGAACAGGATCGTCTTTCGGACCTCGGCCTGAAGACGCAGGAACTCGTTCTGGAGGCTCTCGCGATTGATCGGGTCGACCGCTCCGAACGGCTCGTCCATCAACATCACGCCGGGGTTGGCGGCCAGGGCGCGCGCCACTCCCACCCGCTGCTGCTGGCCGCCCGAGAGCTGCGCGGGGTATCGGTCGCGCAGCGCTGGATCGATCCGAACCAGCCCGAGCAGCTCCTCGACCCGAGCCTGGATTCGTTCTCGATCCCACCCGACCAAACGCGGCACGGTGGCGATGTTGTCGGCGACGGTGCGGTGGGGAAAGAGGCCGATCTGCTGAATCACGTAGCCGATCTCCCGTCGCAGTTGCGCCCGCGAGCGATCCCGAATCGACGTGCCGCCCACCAGGACGTCGCCCTCGGTGATCTCGACCATGCGGTTGACCATCCGCATCGCGGTCGTCTTGCCCGACCCTGAGGGGCCGACGAGGACGCAGATCTCACCGCTGGGCACCTCCAGGTCGAGCTCGCGCAGCGCGGGCTCCTCCGCACCCGGATACCGCTTCGTCGCCCGCCGATACTCCACCTGCGGAGCCTCGGCAGTCCCCTCGGCGCTGTTGGATGCGTCCGCGGACACTCGACGCCGTCGATGCTATCGCCGCGCCCGCGCGGTCACCCCGGCGCTCCGCTATAGATGGTCACGATGGATGCGGCGATCGAGTCCCACGGGCTGAGCAGCGCCGAGGCGGAGCGTCGGCTGGCCCGGCTCGGGCCACCCGAGCCGCCCTCGAGCAGGTCTGTGGCGAGCATCGTCGCCGGCAACGTCCTGACCCTGTTCAACGCCATCCTGGGCGGGTTCTTCGTCCTCATGCTGGCGCTCGGGCTGTTCGCCGATGCGCTGTTCGGGCTGGTCGCGGTCGTCAACTCGGCGATCGGAATCCGCCAGGAGCTGAAGGCCAAGGAGACGCTCGACCAGCTCGCGCTCATGGTCGCCCCCCGGGCGAGCGCGATCCGCGATGGCCGGCCGGTCGAGCTGCGGTCCGATCAGGTGGTCCCGGGCGACCTGGTCAGCATCGAGCCGGGCGACCAGCTCGTTGCGGACGGCGTCGTGGTGGCGTCACGCGGACTGACCATGGACGAGTCGGTGCTGACCGGCGAGTCGGACGGGATCCGAAAACAGGAGGGCGACCGGGTGCTCTCGAGCTCGTTCTGCCTGGTGGGCTCGGGCCAGTACGAGGTCGACGCGGTGCGCGAGCAGAGCTATGCCGAGCAGGTGGCCGGGGAGGCCCGCGCGTTCCGACATCCGCCCTCGCCGCTCCAGCTCGAGGTCAACCAGGTGCTGAAGGCCACCACGATCCTGCTCGCCCCACTCGCCGCGCTGCTGCTGCTCGCCTTCTCGATCCGAAGCGTCGGCCTCCACGAGGCCGCGCAGACGGCGACCGCGGGGCTCGTGACCCTGATCCCGGAGGGCCTGGTGCTACTGATGAGCGTCACCCTGGCGGTCGCGGCGGTTCGCCTCGCCCGGATGAACACCCTGGTCCAGCAGATGGCCGCGACCGAGTCGCTGGCCGCGGTCGACACGGTCTGCGTCGACAAGACCGGAACGCTCACCGACGGCACCCTCGACCTGGTCTCGGTCGAGGTGGCCGACAAGGCCCGCCCTGCGGTCGCCCACGAGGCGCTCGCCCACTTCTCGCACTCGGCTGGATCGCGGAACCGAACCCTGGAGACGATCGCCGAGCGCTATCCGGGTGAGCCGCAGCGGGTGGTCGCCGAGGTGCCGTTCTCGTCCGCGTGGAAGTGGAGCGGGCTGACGCTCGGCGACGGCCACTCGGCCCGAAGCTACGTGCTCGGCGCGCCCGACGTGCTGAGCCAGGCGGGAGCGCTCGAGCTGTCGCCGAGGCTCCAGCAGACGCTCGAGCAGCACACCGCGGCTGGACGGAGGGTGGTGGCGTTCGGCCACAGCGATGCGCGCCTGCCCGACGACCCGGCCAACCAGCCCCCACCGAAGCTCGAGCCGAGCGCCCTGGTCGTGCTCGAGGAGCAGCTTCGCCCCGACGCCGCCGAGACGATCGAGTTCCTGCGCCGCCAGGGGGTGGACCTGAAGCTGATCTCGGGCGATGCCCGGCAGACCGTGACGGCGGTGGCGCACGGAGTCGGCGTTCGGACCGACGCCCCCGTGGTCGAGGGGCCCGACCTTCCGGACGATGAAACCGCCCTCGCGAACGCCGCGGAGGAGAACGCGATCTTCTGCCGGATCACGCCCGAGCAGAAGAAGGCGCTGGTCGGGGCGCTCGCCGATCGGGGGCGCTTCACGGCGATGATCGGCGATGGCGTCAACGACGTCCCGGCCCTGAAGCGGGCCCGGTTAGCGGTCGCGATGGGCTCCGGCAGCCAGATCACCAAGGGGATCGCCGACATCGTCCTGATGCGCGACCAGTTCTCGATGCTCCCGCGCGCCGTCGCCGAGGGTCGGCGGATCGCCCGCAACATCCATCGCCTCGCTCGGCTCTACGCGACCAAGACCGTCTACGCGGGGCTGTTGATCGCCTTCACGGCGATCTTCGGCGGCGCGTTCCCCTTCCTCCCTCGCCAGCTCACGGTCGCCGCGACGCTGACCATCGGGATCCCGTCCTTCGTCCTCGCGCTCGCGCCCAGCGAGGGGCCCCTCTACCGGGGTCGCCTGCTCCGCGCGCTGGCGGCCTTCGCGGTGCCCGCGGGGGCCGGGATCGCCGCCGGTTCGCTGCTCTGCTTCTTCATGGTCGACCAGATCTTCGGCGGATCGCTGGCCGAGGGCCGCACCGCCGCGACCACCACCCTGATCGTGCTCGGGCTCTGCTTCATCCTGCTGCTCGAGCGCGGCCCGGGGCGCGAGCACATCACCATCCAGAGCTACATGCTCGCCATGGTGGCCGGCCTCGGCGCCCTCTACGCGCTGGTGCTCGCGGCGGCGCCGGTCCGGGAGTTCTTCGACCTCGAACTGCTCTCTGCGGGGCAGTGGTTCCTGTCCCTGCTCTCGACCGCAGTCGGACTGGTGCTCGCCGCGGCGGCCTGGCGGCTCCCGTACATCCAGGCCCTGGAGGCCCCGGTGGAATCGCCGGGCGGCGGCGAGGCCACCGAGCCCGTGGACCCGTCGGCGACCAATGGCGCCCGCGCCCCGGCAGAGCAGGGGGTCTGATCATGGAAGCCGACGACGCCCGCGGCATCCGCGTCGGTCGCCGGACCAAGATCGTCGCCACGATCGGCCCCGCCACCCGATCGGTGGAGCGGATGGCGGAGCTGATCCGTGCGGGTGCCGACGTCTTTCGCCTCAACTACTCACACGGCACCCGCGACGAGCACGCTGAGAACGTCGCGATGGCACGGAAGGCCTCGGAAGCCGCCGGCCGCGAGGTCGGCCTGCTCGGCGACCTCCCGGGACCCAAGCTCCGAATCGACGAGGTCGAAGGGGGCGTGGTCGACCTGCGCGAGGGGTCGGAGCTGACGCTGACGACCGGCGAGGGGATCGGCGCAGCCGACCACCTGACCGTCTCATGGGACGGCCTCCCCGCGGCGGTTCATGTGGGCGATGACGTCTATCTAGCCGACGGCCGAGTTCGACTCCGGGTATTGGCGGCAACGGCCGATGAGGTCCGATGCGCGGTCGAGGTCGGCGGCGCCGTCGCCTCTCACCAGGGGCTCAACATGCCCGGGACCGAGGTCCCGCTCCCCTCGGCGAGCCGCGTCGACCTCGACTGGGTCGACTTCTCGGTCGAGCACGGCATCGACCTGCTCGCGGTGTCGTTCGTCCGGCGCGCGGAGGACCTCCAGGCGGTCGAGCGAAGGGTTCGAGTCGCCGGCGCCGACATCCCGCTGATCGCCAAGATCGAGAAGCCACAGGCGGCCGAGAACGCCGAGGCGATCATCCGCGCGGCCGTGGGCGGGATCATGGTGGCCCGCGGCGACCTCGGTATCGAGCTACCGATCGAGCGGGTGCCGACCGTTCAAAAACGCCTCCTGGCACTCGCCGGAAGCCACTCGCGCCCGTCGATCACCGCGACCCAGATGCTGGCCTCGATGACCACCTCGACGCGCCCGACAAGGGCCGAGGTCACCGACGTCGCGAGCGCGATCTACCAGGGCACCGACGCCGTGATGCTCTCCGAGGAGACGGCGGTCGGCGACCATCCGGTCCGCGCCGTGGAGGTGATGGACCGGATCGCGCTCGAGACCGAGCCCGACCTCCCCTACGGCGACTGGGTGTTCAGCAGGGTGACCGCCGATGCCTCCGACGTGGCCAACTCGGTCGCCCGGGCGGCGGTTGGATCGACCTACACGCTCGGGTTGGCCGCCTTGGTCGTCCCGACCCGAAGCGGCCGGACCGCGCGCCTGGTCTCGGCGCATCGGCCCCGGGTCCCGGTGCTCGCGGTCTCACCGCGGATCGAGACCATCCGGCGGCTACGGCTCCTGTTCGGCGTCGAAAGCGCCCTGGCAACCGAGTGGACCAGCCTGCGGACCCTGCTCGATGACTGCGCGGTGCTCGCCAAACGGACCGGCGTAGCGAGAGCCGGCGATCTGATCGGGGTCACCGCAGGGCTGCCCGAGCAGGAGCTGGGTACCAACCTGTTCGAGGTCCACCGGGTCCCCTGACCCGATCACCCTCCGTCATTCGCCGCGAGGCGCGAGCACCAACTGGGTCACCAGGAGGTTCGCGACGAGTCGCTCCCCTCGGCGGACCCTGACCTCGACCACGTGCGTCGAGCGCCCCGCGTGGAGATGCTCGGCGGTGGCCACGAGCTCGTCCCCGGGACCGGCGCCGGCGAACACGTTCAACTTCATCTCGGCGGTCGTGAAGTCGTGGCCCGGCGGAAGGTGGCGAAACGTCTGCCAGGCGGCCACAGAGTCGGCGAGGGCGACCCAGGCCCCGCCGTGCACGAGGCCCCCGGGGTGCAGATGGCGCCGGTCGACGACGATCCGCCCAGTCGTCCGCTCGTCGCCCACCTCAAGCGGCTCGACCCCGAGGTCGGCGGGGAAGCTGCCCTCGATCCGGCCTCGAATCGCGTCGGCGCTGATCTTCGGCTGATCGGAGGGCAAGCGGGCGCAGTATCCCAGGCAGAAAGGGTCAGCCCCTGAACGTTGAGCGGCCGGCATCGCCGAACGGCTCGTCGCGGTCGCGCACCGCTTCGCGCCAGCCCCGCTCGGCGGCTTGGCGGGCGAACTCGTGTCCCTCCGGGGTGTGACGGGCGATCCCGTCGAAGAACGTCCCGAGGACCTGGGTGGATTGAAGGCCCTGCGCGTAGAGGGCCTGGTTGATCAGCAGCTTGTGCATCACGAGCTGACTGATCGGCAGCCTGGCGACCCGCTCGAGCAGGGCTTCGAACCGCTCCTGGAGAGCGGCGGCCGGCGGCGCCTCGGCGGCGAGGCCCCATTCGACCGCCTCGGCCCCGGAGATCGAGTCCCCGGTCAGCAACAGGCGCTTGGCCCGCGCCGGGCCGATCCTCCAAGCCCAGAGCGCGGTGGTCGGAACCCCCCAGACGCGGGCCGGCGGATAGCCGATCTTGGCCTGGTCCTCGACCACCAGGAGGTCGGAGCAGAGGGCCATGTCGGTGCCACCGGCCACGCAAAACCCATGCACCTTGCAGATCACCGGCTTGTCGGAATGGAAGAGGCTCATGAACCCCTGAACGTTCCGCGACATCATCTGGAAATCGAGCACCGGGTCCCAGGCGCGGCCTGGGTCGTGGTTGGCCGCTTGGACCGCGTGATCGAGCGGAGAGCCCGGTGGGGCGTCGCTCGCGCCGAGCCCCTCGCCCTCGGCGGAGGCGACCAGGTCGTAGCCGCCGCAGAAGCCCGGGCCGTTCCCGGCCAAGGCGATCACCCTCACCTCCGGATCCAGGTTCGCGCGCTCCACGCAGTCGGCGAGCTCGCGCGGCATCTCGAGCGTGATCCCGTTTCCGCGCTCGGCTCGGTCGAGGGTGATCCGGGCGACCCGGCCATCGACCTCGTAGGTGATCGTCGTCAGCTTCTCCATCGGACTCCTCCTGCTCGAATACGGCACGATCCTTCCATCCGTGGCCAAGAAAGGGAGTCATACGACGGAACGCCGGGCCCCGAAGCTCGCCACACTCGGGCTGACGCTGGGGTTGACTGCGGTGTGCGCGCTCGTGAGCGCTGCGCACGCCGCGCCCTCGACGCGGCCCCACACGGTCAAGCCGGGGAAGCATCCCGTTCAGGTCGACGCGCGCGACCTGCCGGTACACGGCGGGGCGCCATCCCCCGAGGGCCTCGGCTACGCGCCGGTGGGCGATCGCTGCCTGGGCAGGGCGCAGCCCGGCACGGTCTCCCTCCGCCGCTACGTCGACCACTGGTTCCGCGGCCACTCGCTGGGCATCTACAACTGCCGGAACGTGGCGGGAAGCAGCCATCTATCGACCCACGCGGAGGGCCGCGCGCTCGACTGGGCGCTGAACGCCGCCGTCCCCAGGCAGCACCGGGAAGCCCGCCGGATCATCAACTACTTCCTGAGGGACGACTCGCACGGAAAGCCGCGCGCGATGGCACGCCGCTGGGGAATCGAGGTGATCATCTACAACGAGCACCTCTGGAGCGTCACCCACGACCACGAGGGGTGGCGACCCTGCGGAGCCTCCTGCAGCGACCACACCGACCACTTGCACATCGAGCAGAACTGGCGCGGGGCCAAGCGTAAGCTCAGCGCATGGAGCGGCTGGACCTACAAGGTCCCGGCCACCTAGACGTCTCGCTCACTGACCTTTGGCGACCGAACTCAGCTCGCCAGCTGGGCGAAGGTGCACTCCTCGGGGGCCTTGTCCTCGCGCCATCGCAGGACCTTCGTGCCGTGGCGGATCCGGCCGTCGCTCACGTGGTCGAAGCTCACCTCCACGACCAGCTCCGGGCGAAGCTCGATCCACTCGAGATCGCGACCCGAGGCCCACCGGCTCGGGTCACCGGAGCCTCGCTCGCCCGTCTCGTACGGGGCCAGCTTGGAGACCAGCTCGCGCTTCTCCTTCGCGCGAAAGCCCGAGGTGTGCCCGACGACCCGAAGCTTGCCGTTCTCGTAGAGGCCGAGGATCAGCGAGCCCACGGTTCCCTCTTCCTTGCCGGGGCGCCAGCCCACCACCACGCACTCGGCGGTCCGGATGCGCTTCACCTTGACCATGCCCTTTCGCTCCCCGGGCCGGTAGGGAGCATCGAGTTGCTTGGCGACCACCCCCTCCCCCTCGTCGAGCCACGGCGCCGCCTTGGCCGGGGTACGCCTCAGGGGCGTCAGCTCGATCGAGCCGGCAGTGGACCTGCGGCGCCCTCCGAAGCCGGCGACCAGCGACTCGAGGCGCTCTCGCCGGGCAGCAAAAGGTTGGTCGAGAAGGGCGCCTGACCCCTCGGCAAGAAGGTCGAAGGCCCGCATCAGCGACGGGGTTTCCTCGGCGAGCATTCGAACCCGCGACTCCGCCGGGTGGAGCCGGTTCTGGAGCGCGTCGAAGTGCTCATGGCCGTCGGCCCCGAGTATCAGGAGCTCCCCGTCGAGGACGTAGTGCCCCGCGGGAAGGTCGAGCTCCGGGAAGTAGCGCCGAAGCGGCTTGCCGCCACGGGACTGGAGATATACCTCGTCGCCGTCGACGAATGCGATCACCCGGAATCCGTCGAACTTGGGCTCGTAGATCCACTCCTCTCCCGTCGGCAGCTCCTTGCGCGACAGCGCGAGCTGCGGCTTCAGAGGGGGCTCGAGCGACAATGCCACACCCTGATCGTATTGCTCGTCCGGCCGCCCCTATCCGCCGGGCAGCCGGGGCGGGACCGGCTCGATCCCGCGCCCCTTCCCGACCACGTCCACGGTGCGCTGATAGGAGTCACGCAGCAAGGTCGTGTCGCCCTCGCCCCGCCTGAGCGCATCGCCGATCGGGAGCACCACGTAGTCGGGGTGGCTGACGAACACGGGGACGTAGCGCACCTTCTCCACCAGCACCGATTGTGCGTCGGCGACGCAGTCAAGCAGGACGACCATCCCGTCCTGGCTCGAGGCCGGCAGCCCGTAGTCCGGGCTCTGATTGGAGATCAGATTGCCCTCGCTGAAGACGACGAACTTGTCGTTGAGGCGCTCGATCGGCTGCACCGCGTGCGGTCCCTGGCCGACCACGGCGGTGATCAGCGGCGAAGCGGTGAGCTTCTTGGCGAGCGCCAGCTGGCCGGAGCTGGGTTGCTCCTGGTACTCGGGAACGATCCCGCCGCCCCAATGGACGTTCACGATCACCGCCTCGGCGCCCGCCCGGCGAGCCCGCTTGGCGTCGTCGAGGATCCGGCCCGGGCTGGCGATGTTCACCGACCAGGGATGTGGGACGGGGATGCCGTTGGTGTCCGTCGTGAATGCGAGGAACGCGACCTTGACGCCGTCGACGTCCTCGATCGTCACCTTGCGCTGGCCGGCGGCCGAGGCGAACGAGCCGGTGTGGGCGACGTGTGCGTGCTCGAGCGCCTTCCCGGTGTCGTCAATGCCCGTCTGGCCCTGGTCCACCGAGTGATTGGAGGCCGTGTCGCAGACGTCCCATCCGGTCGCCGCGATCCCATCCGCGAGCGCGGGCGGGGTGTTGAAGATCGGATAGCTGGTCGGCGGGGCCGGCGTCATCGGCGTCTCGACGTGACAGATCCCGAGATCGGCGTCGGCGACGTAGGGCTTCAGCTCCTTCAGCTCCGGAGCGAAGTCGTAGTGGCTGCCGCCGCCGAGCTGGAGCGCCCGCTCCCAAAGCGGCGAGTGGATCAGCAGGTCCCCGCTCACCGAAACCGTGAAGTGGACCGGCTGGGCGGCCCTTTCGGCCTTGAGCTCCTGCTCGTGGGTGAGTGTCGTGCCGCCGGTGCAGGAGCCGATCGTGAGGCCTGCGATGAGCGCGATCGCCGCGACCCCCCCGAGCGCGGCGCGGCGACGGCGTTGCACCAGCGCCGGGCTCGGCCGTCGCGAGCTCGCCCTCGGATCAGGCATCGCCGTGGATTGTGGCTCACGGCCCGGCCGCTGAAGCGGGGACGGAGCGCCCCGCCAAGGGCGCTGCGATCAGCTCGGAAGAACCTCGAAGGGCGGTCGTTCCCTAGACGCGCTCGACGATCATCGCCTCGCCCTGGCCGCCGGCGACGCACATCGTCTCCAGCCCGACCGAGTGATCGTCGGTCTCCATGACGTTCAGCAGGGTCGTCATGATCCGCGCGCCGGTCATCCCGAACGGATGGCCGAGAGCGATCGCACCGCCGTGGGTGTTGAGCTTCTCAAGGGGGATGCCCGACTCGGCCATGATCGGGATCACCTGGGCGGCGAATGCCTCGTTCAGCTCCACGACGTCTATGTCGGAGATCGACATGCCCGTCCGATCGAGAACCTTCTTGATCGCGCCGATCGGGGCGACCCCCATGTACTCGGGCTCATTGCCCCAGGTGGCGGCGCTGATGATCCGCGCCTTGGGGGTCAGGCCGAGCTCTCGAGCCTTGGTGTCCGAGGTCAACAGCACCGCCGCGGCGCCGTCGTTGAGCGGACACGAGTTGCCCGCCGTGACGCCACCCTCGCCGAAGGCCTCCGGAAGCTCGGCGAGCTTCTCGAGGGTCGACGAGGGCCGCGGGCCGTCGTCCTTGACCAGCTCGTTGCCGTCCTGATCGACGACGGGCACGATCTCGCGATCGAAGAACCCGTCCTCCTGCGACGCGACCGCGAGCTCCTGTGAGCGCTGGGCGTACTTGTCCATGTCGGCGCGGCTCACCTCGTAGCGCTTGGCGACGTTGACCGCCGTCAGGCCCATGTCGATGTACGCGTTCGGCTGGCCGTTCTCGCCGATCAGGTTGGGGTTTCGATCGTCGACGCCGGCGGGCTCGGTGCGCTCGTTGAAGCGGCTGACGAACTCGACCCCCGCGGCGACGTAGGCGTCGCCCTCGCCCGCCTTGATCGCGTTCGCCGCATGCCGGATCGCGTCAAGCGACGAGGCGCAGTAGCGGGAGATCGTCGTTCCGGTCACCGTCTGGGGGAGCTGCTCGGAGAGCAGGGAGACGATCCGGGCCACGTTGAACGCCTGCAGGCCCTGCGGCATGCCGCAGCCGCAATAGACGTCCTCGATCGTCTCCGGAGAGACATCGGGGTTTCGCTCCAGCAGGCGGTCCACGACGTGCGCCGCGGTCTCCTCGGGACGAAGCTGGGCCAGAGATCCCTTGAACGCGCGCCCGATCGGGCTGCGAGCGGCGTCGACGATCACGGCTTCGGGCATGGCGTCGGTCTCCCTTCGGTCGGATTCGGACCGCAGAGGATAGGAGCCGTGGGCGCACGGGGCCAGCACGCCCTCCGGAGCGGCGTGCAGACGGCCCGGCTCTCTAAGCTGAGGATGTGGCATCGGACGCCGCAATCGAGACGGCGATCCCCGCGGAGCGCGCCGCGGCCCTGATCGGCGACGGCGCACAGGCGATAGACGTCCGCCGCCCGCAGGAGTGGAACGCCGGCAGAATCGCCGGTGCGCAGCAGATCGAGATGAACGAGCTCTCCGACGCCGCCGAGATCGATCCAGAGAGATCGACCGGTCGTCTTCTACTGTCGATCCGGAAACCGGTCCGCCCTGGCGGCTGAGGCCTTCCGGGAGGCGGGCTTCGACGCCTACAGCATCGACGGGGGACTTCAGGCCTGGGTCGCGAAGGGGCTGGAGCTCGATCCGATCGATGGCGAGGTCGCCGAGCGGGAGATCGAGTCCTGACCATGGCCACTCGCCCAAGGATCAGGTTCCGAAAGCCCCAGGCGCCGCAGCAGGAGCCCGACGGCACCTCAGCGACGGCGCTCCAGGCACCGCCGTCGGCCGCGGCGCCGCGTCCGGCCGGAACTCCGGGGCCGGCCTCGCAACCCGCCCCGGCCGGGCAACCCGCTGCGAGCGCCGGCGATGCGCAGACGCAGGCGCCACAGCCGGGCGGCGCGCAGGCGCCGGCCCCAAACGCGACGCGGCCCGCCGCCGGGCCCGACGCGCAGCCGGGCATCGCGACCGGAGCGAGCACCGCGGTTGGTGCCGCCGACGGCGAGGATCCGCTCGCCGGCATCCGCGCCTGGCTCGCCCAGGTTGACCGCAAGCTCGGGACCCGGACCTACATCGGCCTCGCGCTCGCCGTGATCGCCCTGGCAGGCGCAGGCGCGGCGCTCTACCTGACGCTCTCGCTGAAGCAGGACGCCGCGACCAAGGACGACGTCAACGCGCTGCGTGACCAGGTTTCGGGCGTCCAGCAGTCCGCCACCCAGGCCGCCGAGGACAGCGTCAAGTCCCTCGACCAGCGTCTCGCCCAGCTCGAGAGCGAGGTCGCCAAGCTGACCACCGGCCAACAGACCTCCAAGCGCGAGCTGAGGGTCGTCCAGGACGACATCAGGCAGCTGCAAAGCCAGGCGTCCGGCGGTACTTCGAGCGGCTCGGGATTCGGGGGCGCCGGAGCGACTCCGCCCAACCCGCTCGGCTCCGGGGGCGGGAGCGGCGGGCTGGGCCCGTAGGCGACCGACGGGGGCCGCGCCAAGCAGCACGCGCGCGTGGCCGGGCAGCGTTGCATCCCTCGCTGCTTTGTGGCAATGCGCACGAGGACGCGTGCACGCGTCCGATCATTGCTTTACGGTCGCAATAGGTCGCCTGGCCAGGCGTCAACGAACGCAGCCTGGTGGCCCCCACACACGAGGTTCCTGAAAGGAGACCCCTGAGATGCCAACCGGCTACTGCGTGAAGGAACGCAAGAAGGTGGAGATCAAGGATCCCCAGCAGGTGACCATGAAGAACGGTCGCCCGGCGATCCAGGGCACGTGCCCTGACTGTGGCACGAAGATCTTCAAGATCGGCAAGCTCTAGAGCGGTTTCTCAGGACACCGGCTAGCGACCGGCGCCGACCTCGGGCACGCCCCGAGGTCGTCGTGGTCGTTCAGCCCGTCGCTCCCTCCGCCGGGCCCGCCAGGCGCGACTCGCGACCTGGGCAGCGGTCGACGGTGAACCCGGCGCGCCGGATCGCGGTATCACGTAAGCCGTGATCACATCGAAACGAGATCGCTCCGGCGGGGGTGAAGCCCTCCTGACCCATGAGGCGGGCGTCCGGAAGGCATATGCCGCGCATTCGGGCGAGCTCTACGGGTTCGCTCTGCGCTCGCTCGAGGATCCGGAGCTTGCCGAGGACGCCGTCCAGGACACGTTCCTGCGGGCCTGGCGCGCCGGGGATCGGTTCGACCCCGAGCTCGGGTCACTTCGCACCTGGCTGTTCGCGATCCTTCGCAACGTGATCATCGACCTGGCGCGAGCCCGCGCCGCGCGGCCCAAGGTCGGCGCTGAGCTCCCGGAGCTAGGCCATGAGCCATTCGAGGACATCCTGCTGACCTGGCAGGTGGAGGAAGCGCTGAGGCGAATCGGCGAGCAGCATCGCCGGGTCCTGGTCGAGACGCACCTCCGCGGCCGCTCCCATGCCGAGGTCGCCGGCGAGCTCGGCGTTCCCGAGGGAACGATCAAGAGCCGCGTCTACTACGGGCTGCGGGCGCTCAAGAACACGCTCGAGGAGATGGGCTATGACGGCTGACGGCTGCCGTGACTGGCGCGAGCGGATCGGGGCCCTGGTGCTGGGCCAGCTCGACCCCGGCGAGCGCGCCACAACCGAGGCCCATCTCGAGGGCTGCCCTGCCTGTCGCGCCGAGGCTGACGCGCTCACCCCCGTTGCAGCGCTCCTATCGCGAGCCGATCCCGATCGGCTCGCTCCGACTCCGGCCCCGCCCGCGCGCCTCGGCGACCGCATCGCCCGGCGGATCGCGGCAGAGCGCCGCGACGCACGCCGCAGACGCGCGCGGCGCGGGCTGGGGCTGGCGCTGGGCGCCACGACCGCGGTCGCGACGGCCGCGCTGGCGATCGCCGTGCTGACGGGCGGGTCCTCGAGCGCCCCGAATTCACACACCATCGCCTTCCGATCGCTCCCCGACGGCGCCTCGGCGCAGGCCGTGATCGAACCCAAGCCATGGGGGAGCGATGTCACGGTTCGCGTTCGCGGCTTCCGGCCCGGAACCCTCTGCACGGTCTGGCTTCGCCGCTCGGACGGAACCCGAATCCCCGCCGGATCGTTCCGCTACGTCTACGACAGCGACCAGGCGAGCCTGAGCGCGGCCGTCGACCCCGGCGACGCGACCGCGATCGATCTTCGCGCCGGCGATCGGACCTTCGTTGCGCCGCTGAGGAGCGGGGCGAGCGCAGGCGCCGGGGTCGCCCCGCGCCCCGCGTCCCAGACGAGCTGACGCGATCCACGCCCTGAGCAAGGACGCCGGTCCGCGAGCCCGCCGCCGCGCCCGTCTCCGCCGTCTGCGATAAACGGGGGACGATGGAGAGGCTGAGCGGCGAGGACACCCGCATCCTTCGCCTGGAGTCCGCGGCGATCGCGGGCCACACGATGAAGATCGCCGTGATCGAATCCGGCTCGGGCGAGCGCCCGGTCACCGTGGAGCGACTGCGTGCGCGGGTCGAGTCTCGCCTCGGCGCCCTGCCGCGCGCGCGCCGGCGCCTGGCCCCCACGCCGCTCGGAATCGCTACCCCCGTCTGGGTTGACGACGAGGGTTTCGAGATCGCCGCCCACGTGCGCGCCGCGCCGGTCGCGCTGACCGATCGCGCCGCGCTGATCGAATTCGCTGGAGAGACGATGGCCGAGCGCCTCGACCACTCCGGGCCGCTCTGGTGCATCGACGTGGTCGGACCCGACGGCGACGGGCAAACGGCGCTCGTGATCCGGATCCATCACTGTCTGGCCGACGGAGTAACCGCGGTGCGGATGCTCTCCGCGCTTCTATGGGACGCCGATTCCGACCACGACGCGGAGACGCCCCCGCCCTGGTCGCCGAGGCCCGCCCCCGGGAAGGCGCACCTGCTCGCCGCCGGGGCCACCAGCAGGCTGCGCGGACTGGGCGGCGCGGTGGCGGGCGGGGCGCGGGGTGTGATCTCGCCCGCTCGATGGCGGCGGGCAGGACACGAGATCGCCGCCCTTCCCGCCACCATCCGCCGCGAGCTGTGGCCGCTCGGCGCCGACACCGCGTTCGACCGCTCGATCGGCGCCGCACGGGAGGTCGCCTTCACCGCCTGCCGGCTCGAGGACCTGAAGCGGATCGAGCACGCCGCGGGGCCCGGGGTGACGATCAACGACGTGGTCCTGGCGATGATCGCCGGGGCGATCCGCGGCTGGCTCGAGACCCACGACGAGCCGATCGAGGGGATGCGGGTCCAGGTCCCGGTCAGCATGCATCACCGCGACGAGCGACCCGGGGAGCTCGGCAATCGTGACTCCTTCATGTTCTGCGACCTGCCGGTCGCCGAGCCCGACCCGCGCAGGCGCCTCGAGGCGATCAACGCCGAGACCCGGATTCGCAAGGCGGAGCACGACCCGGCTGAGCTCTACTCCTTCTTTCACACGCTCTCGCACATCCGGCCGCTCTATCGCTACGCCTCCGAGCTCGCCTCGGGCCCGCGTGAGTTCGCCCTCTCCGTCTCGAACGTGCCCGGCCCACGCCTGCCGGTGCGCGTGCTCGGCGCCGACGTCACCGAGCTCTACTCGGTCGCCGAGCCGGCCGACCGGCACGCCCTGCGCGCCTCGGCGGTCTCGCTCGCGGGACGGATGGGGTTCGGCTTCTGCACCGACCCGGGGGCGGTCCCCGGGATCGCGGGCCTCGCGGACGGCCTCGACGCATCGCTCGAGGAGCTGGCGAGCCTTTGCTGAGCCGCAGTCCGGGCGTTGAGTGATGGGACAATGGACCTGATGGCGGCTCGCGCCCAGAAGCCCCTGGAGCTGATCCTGGCCCGCAACCTGCTGACGAGCCTCTCGACGCCGGCCTTCCTCGTCGATCAGGATGCGGTCCTGGTGTTCTACAACGAGGCCGCGGGGGCCCTGCTGGGGCGCCCGTTCGAGGACGTTGGCCGGATGAGCCCGCAGCAATGGATCTCCACCCATGGGCCGTTCGGCGAGGACGGCGAGCCGGTTGCGCTCGACGACCTGCCGACCACGCAGGCGGTACGCGAAGGCAGGCCTGCGCACGCGGTGTTTCGCATCCGCTCCGCCGGGGGAGCGGAGCGCGAGATCGCGTCGAGCGCGTTTCCGATCGTCGCCTCCGAGGAGGGGTCATCAGGCGCGATGGTCCTGTTCTGGCCCACCGACGACGGACGAGGTGAGGAGAGACCATGAAGGTGAGGGTCTGGGGGGCGCGCGGCTCGGTCCCGGCGCCGGGGCCGGAGATGAATCGCTACGGCGGCAACACGTCTTCGGTGCAGGTCCTGCTCGACAGCGGCGAGCAACTGCTGCTCGACGCCGGGACGGGAATCCGGGCCCTCGGCCTGAACCTCGCGACCTCGACCCGGGTCGACATCCTGCTCACCCACCTCCACCTGGACCACATCCAGGGGCTGATGTTCTTCCCGCCCTGCTTTAGCGCCGAGGCGGAGATCAGGATCTGGGGGCCGGCCTCGCCGGAGGCACTGCTCGAGGAGCGGGTGGCCCGATACATCTCGGCTCCCCTGTCGCCGGTCGAGGTTCGCGAGCTCCCCTGCTCGGTCTCTTTTCGCGACACGCCGCCCAGCGAGTGGCGGATCGGCTCAGCGACGATCGTCTGCGAGGCGGTCAACCACCGCGGCCCGACGCTCGGCTTCAGGATCACCGAGGGCGATACGACCCTCTGCTACATCCCGGACCACGAGCCGGTGCTCGGGACCTCGCTGGCCGACGTCGAACCCGAATGGCTCTCAGGCTACGAGCTCGCCCGCGACGCAGACCTCCTGATCCACGACTGCCAGTACACAGACGAGGAGTACCCCGAGCACGTCGGCTGGGGCCACTCGGGGATGGGCGACGCGCTCACCTTCGCGTCCCGGGCCGAGGCCCGGCAGGGTGCTGCTCTTCCACCACGATCCGCTTCACACCGACGGCTTCCTCGATCGACTGGGCGAGTCGGCCCGGCGGCGCTGGGGAGAGCTGGGCGGCGATCCCGCGCTGGTGGAGCTCGGAATGGAGGGCGGCGAGCTGGATATCCGGGCTGCGACCACGAGCGCGGGCGTCTCCGCCTAGCGAGAAGCCGGCAGGCGAAGCGACGTTCCAGCCATGCAGCGCCCCCGCACGAACGCCGGGCCGTGGGACCAGCGGGGGCGGACGGTTCTCCAGCCGGTACAAGGCCCGCGGCGAAATTCTCGACAATGGTCTAGAGACTCGGAGCAGGAGGGTGCCTACCCTGGTAAGGGTTCGGCGACGTCGGCGATGGGAAGATCTCGTGACTTCCGTCGAGGAGGCGATCCGCAGCCGCACGGGCAGGAGGCTCTGACGGCCCCCCAAGCTCACATCCGGGCGGAGATGCCCGCCTGAGCAAACCGAAGACAAAGGAGACATGCGACAGATGGCAACGGTCACCAAGCCGCGCACCGATCCCGACGACATCCTCCGGAGAGTCGATGAGGACGGGGTCGAGTTCATTCGCTTCTGGTTCACTGACATCAACGGCCAGCTGAAGAGCTTTTCGGTCGGTCGCGAGGAGCTCGAGGGAGCGCTCTCGGAGGGGATGGGATTCGACGGCTCGTCGATCACGGGGTTCAACCGGATCGAGGAGTCGGACATGATCGCGATGCCCGACCCTGACACCTACACGTTGCTGCCCTGGCGGACGAACGGGGACAAGGGGAACGTGGCGCGGGTGTTCTGCGACGTGCTGAAGCCCGGCGGCGAGCCGTACGAGGGCGACCCGCGATTCGTGATGCGCCGGGCCCTCGCCCGCGCGGAGGAGATGGGCTTCGACACCTACAACATCGGCCCGGAGCTCGAGTTCTTCTACTTCGGGAGCGACGAGGTCGGCGAGGACGGGGTGCCGACGATCCTCGACAAGGGCGGCTATTTCGACCTGACGACGCTCGACGTCGCCTCGGACCTGCGCCGCGACACCGTCAACGCGCTGAAGACGGTCGGGAATTCCGATCGAGTACACGCACCACGAGGTCGGCCCGTCGCAGCACGAGATCGACATGCGCTACGCCGAAGGACTGCGGATGTCGGACAACGCGATGACCTACCGGGTCGTGGTCAAGGAGATCGCCAGCCAGCATGGCGTCTACGCGACCTTCATGCCCAAGCCGCTGTTCGGCGAGAACGGCTCCGGGATGCACACTCACCAGTCGCTGTTCTCGGACGGGTCGAACGCGTTCTTCGACGCCGACGACCCGCATCATCTGTCGGGCGCCGCGAAGTCCTACATCGCGGGGCTCCTGCGCCATGCGCGCGAGATCGCGGCGCTGTTCGCGACCGGCCGGGCTCGTGACCGTCTGCAACGACATCGTCCTGAACGACCGGCGCCGCATCGTCGAGCTCGGGCAGCGGAATCAGCACGGTCCCGCCCGTCTGCTGACCCAGCGCGCACTGCCCGGCGGCTTCCTGATGGCGGTCGTTGAGCACGACGACTTCTGGGCGCAGTGGGTCGGCGAGCAGCTCGACCGCGAAGGTAGAGGACCACCTGACGGTCGTTCGGTCAGCCCTGAACACCGCACCCCCGCGCCGAACGCGGCCTGCGCTGGTACGACGAGGCCGCCCTGGCCGACGGACTACGCGAAGCCCTGCAGGGCGATCCCATCGACCTGCTGGTGGTGGACGGCCCACCGGCTCACGCCGTTGGCCACGGTTTGGCCCGCTATCCCGCTCTGCCGGCCCTCGGAGACCGCCTCGCTCCTGGAGCCACCGTCGTCCTCGACGACGCCGAACGCCCGGGTGAGCAGGAGGTTCTGCGCCGGGAGACGGTCGTAGCTTCGACAGTGGCGCCGAGCGTGGAGGTGTGGCGGTGGCCAGGATGCTCGCCGAGGGCCCGGACGCAGGCAATGGCTGACCAGCCCTCGACGGGGTCGCGGCTCAACGTCGTTCGGGTGATCGGGGTGCTCGAGCGGGGCGGAGCCCAGCTCTCCGCGCTGCGTTTATCCGTCGCCCTGCGGTCCCACGGGATCGTCACCCGCCTGTACGCGGGGGACGCCACCGCCGAAGGGCTCGCGCTCGCAGCCGCCTTCGACGTGCCCGCCGAGGCATTCCGCCCAGCAGGCGCACCTACAATGGGTGCCGTCGACCGATTTCGCCGAATGGCTGCGTGCCCGTCTGGCAGACGCCGAGCTCGTCCACGCCCACATGTTCGGCGCCTGGTGGGCCGCAGCGGTGGCCGCGCCCGACGGGCTGCCGCTCGTTGCGACCGAACACAACGCCGTGACCTGGCCTTACGGCGACTTCGTCACCGAGGCCCGCGCCGCCGTTCCGCGCGTTGCAGCCTTCTTCACCCACGGCCCCGCTGCGCGCACCTTCGCCGACTCGCTAGGCGTCCCGGCCGAGCGTCTGCTCGAGGGACGGTCGATTGTCGAAGGGTTCGATGCGCGACCGCCGCCCGGGCTGCCCAGCCCGCGGGTGACCTTCGCCGGGCGCCTACATCCGGCAAAGGGCCCCGACGTGCTGCTCGAGGCGCTGGCAATGCTTCCTGATCCTCCGGCGACGCTGCTGGTCGGCGACGGTCCGTTGCGGGAATCCCTGACTGCCCGGTCGATCGCCCTCGGCCTGGCCGATCGGGTGCTCCTGCCGGGTTGGTGCGCTCGCCGGGCTCTTATATGGCCGGCGCCAGCGTGCACGTCGTCCCGTCCCGGGAGGAAGCCTGGTCGCAGAGCGCCGTCCTTGGCTTAGGTCTGGGGGTGCCGGTCGTCGGCACTGCTGTGGAGGGGCTGCCCGAGACGCTGGGGGAGGGCCGCGGCGTGCTCGTCCAGCCCGAGAAGCCTGAAGAGCTGGCGCACGCGATCGACGAACTCCTTCGCGGTCGCGGGGTTCCCGACCCGGAACTCGGGCGCAGATACGCCGAGCAATTCACCAACGAGCGGATCGCCCCGTATTACGCCGACGTCTACCGGCGGCTCACGGTACGCGGAACGACCCACTTGACAGGGTGAACGCACGGCAAGTGAACCCGACCACACCCTCGAATCCCGATTCCGCGGCCCCCGAGTACGTACACGTTCAAGCGACCGCATGACTCGACTCTGATGGTGGTCCAGGGGTGCCGTGCCTATAGCCAGCGGCGGCGTTTGAAGGCCATGTAGAGCATCGCCCCGGTGAGGATCATCAGGACCAGGGCGAGGGGTATCCAAAGGTCCACCCATGAGGGCCGGGCCTGTCAACGGGCGCGTTGATCTTCCCGGGTCGGTTGGTGACGTTCCCCGGTTGCGTGGTTGCGGCTTGTTCGTTGAGGGCTTCCTCGTCGTGGCCGGTAAGGGTTGTCGCGGGGGAGGTATCAACGTGGAGCGCCCGCAGCCGCGTGAGCGATGTGATCGTCACGGAGACGAATGTCGATACACCGGTCACTCTGCATACCGCTCCCGTTGGGACGCCTCTCCCAACGGATCTCGCGGATCTCGACCCACAGCAGTGGAGCACTGTACCCAGGTTTCTCGCCGACAACTTCGGGACCGACGATCAGTAGCGGCACCCACCGTTACGCGGTCGCGTCGCCATCGGAGGTTGGTTGTGTCGGGGGCTGGCGCGGTGCCCGCGAGGTCGCCCCGACCCGGGGTAACTCCCCGGGCGTGCCAGCCGCGCCTGCCGTCTCGCCGTGTCGTACGGTCCCCCGTATTGTCCTGTGGCGCTCGCCAGAGTCACCACTCGGCATACTCGAAGGCGTTTCGTGTCATCGCGTTCGCATCCTGCGGCGCTCCGTCGTTGTTGCGACAAAGGTGCCGAATCCCGGTCAGCGCCTTCCCAATTCACGTCCAATACTGCCAACCGGCTTCTTGCCACTTGCTCTTGTCTAGGCACATCCGGCCATCAATGACCACTCGTCGCCTGACAGCTTCACCCATCACCCGCGGGTCTATTCTTAGGAACTCGTCCCACTCGGTTAATACCAGAAGCACGTCCGCCTTGTCACACGCGGCTCTCGCCGAGTCGGCATAGTTAAGCGTTGGAAAAAGGCTTCGTGCGTTCTGGTTTGCCTTCGGATCGTAAACCGTTACAGATGCGCCCTGGAGCTGGATCTGACCAGCCACGTTCAATGCCGGTGAGTCCCGCACGTCATCGGATTCCGGCTTGAAGGCTGCTCCCAGAACGGCGACTCGTGCTCCGAGCAGTGAGCCGCTGCAGGCTTCTCGCGTCAGCTCGACCATCCTTGTCCGCCGACGCATATTGACGATGTCGACCTCGCGCAGGAACGTTAACGCTTCCGCCGCGCCGATTTCACCGGCGCGCGCCACGAAGGCCCGAATGTCTTTCGATAGACAGCCGCCACCGAAGCCCAATCCTGGATTCAAGTATTTTCGTCCGATACGTGCGTCATAGCCTATTGCGTCCGCGACGGCCTTCACATCTGCTCCCGCCGCCGCGCAGACCTCAGCGATCGCGTTGATGAAAGAGATCTTGGTGGCCAAAAAGGCGTTAGCTGAAGCCTTTACAAGTTCAGATGTTGCGGTGTCAGTCACGACGAAGGGTGTACCTTGTGCCAGGACCCTCGCGTATACTTCACGCGCCACAATCTCTGCTTTGCCGCCTTTCGTCTGACCCAATACCAGTCGGTCGGGATGCAACGTGTCCTCGATGGCGAAGCCTTCACGAAGAAACTCAGCGTTCCACGCGATCTCTACAGTAATGTCCTTCGCCAGCTCGTCAGCGCGTTCGGCCAATCTCTGTGCGGTGCCGACGGGAACAGTTGATTTTCCGAAGATGACCGCATCCCGCGTCAATAGTGGAACCAACTCGTCGATGACTGCGTCGACATAGCGGAGATCCGCGCCGTATCCACCCTTTTTCTGTGGGGTTCCTACTGCGATGAAGAAGACGTCACCCCAGTCGGCTGCTTCCGGGTATGAGGCAGTCACCTTAAGGCGGCCCGATTCGATGTGCTTTCTGAGCAGCTCCGTTAATCCGGGTTCGTAGAAAGGAACTTCGCCCTTTGCAAGCCTCGCAAGCTTGTCCGCGTGTACCTCAACACCAAGGACTTCATGCCCGAGTTCGGCCATACACGCCGCATGAGTGGCGCCGAGATACCCCATCCCGAGAACTGTCAATCGCACGATTACTCACAGTTCCCCGATAAATCACTGTCCTTCAACACACTCTCCTCAAGCCCCGACTGTTGGAGAGGCCGTAAGCTGGCGAGTCGGGATTCATCCAACGTTACTTCTGCGCAAGCACATGCCGGCGGAGAAGTGGAGCCGAACGCCCGGCGACAGTCATGTAGGTCCACGCCACTCTATGGCCTCGCTGGTTAGAATACGGCACTACGGCAGTTACGCAGCGGCGGCTGCCATCAGTGGATGCTCCTGTAAACCGGTCTCGCGCAGCCGGCGCCCCATTCGTCCAGTCCACGCTCCCTCGTCGCAGCTATTGATATCGACATCGCCGCACTGTTGCTGCGCCGCCAAATCAGCAGTCGCCCTGAATGAGAGCCTTCGCTGTCGCCAGGAATTGGTAACTTGAAGGTAATCGCCGATTCTAATCTAATGGTGTGGCTGCGGTCCGCGGCGCGGGCCGCATGATCACTGCGCCAGGCTCGCTTGAGAAAGCACTGCTTGAAAACGATCCGCGCACGAGGAATGTGATACCGCCAAGTGACGACGACAACGCGGTCCCGGTGATGAGCTGACGCGAGGTCGCATGCCAGCGTTGCCTCTCCACGAGTCGTGCGGTGGATCGGCGACTGACAGCTGACCTTGACTCCGTCAAGTGTCGGCGAGGAAGAAGATCGCCCACGGAGACGGCGATCAGGTCACTTCCAGGAAGGCCCTGCAATGGTCTGCGACCGCGCGCGAATTGGCGAACTGGGTGGTGACGAGGTTTGATCCAACGTAAAGGATTCACGGTCAGTGCGTTCTACTACGTTGCCCGCGGCGAGCGCGCGTACCGAGATCTGAGGCGACAAGCGCGGTGTTGCGCCGCAGGAGCAGGCGGAGCTATTGGTCGGCTGTCACCAGGCCGCGGGCGAAGCGGGCACCCGAGAATACAGTCGTCGGGTCCTCGGACCTAGCCGAGCGTGCCGGAGTGTGTAACGGACTGGGCGGCAGGAGTGCAGGAAGCGCTGTGTCGTGCTCAGGTCACGTCGAATCGCCCTATGCTCGGCGGGCAGATGTCGACACCGCGCCGACCAACTGGAGGTAATTCGCGCGTGAACGAATCATCCGATACTTCGGATAAGCCCGTCAAACCGCAGGACTACGCCGGTCTGCGCGCCGAATTAGCAGAGCTGGTAGATGATTTCCGTTATCGATGAGCTGTGGCCTCGTTTGGAAGATCACAAATACCGTTGGGAACTGTACGGCTACGGGCTGCCAGACGGATACGACAAACTTGTCGCCTCGGACATCATCGCCCTGCTGATCGAGGCGCTCAAGAGCATCGGTGTCGCGGGTAACAAACTCTCACATGCTCACCTCAAAGCCGACGACCACAACCCCGGCCACCCGGAAGCGACATGATCAAGAGCTCCTTTAGGACCCCAGGTGCTGACCGACTGCCGGTAGGGATACAGGTAGCGATGGTAAGGCAACGGTGGCCGCCGATACCTCCCACAGCTGTCGATCTCAGCATCGTCATCGGGTGTGTGAGCCGCCCAGCCACTGGTCCGCAAGCACCAGGCAAAAGGCGATGGCGGCGACGGCTGAAAAATGATCCGGCAACCCCCTACTCGAAGTTTCCCACCCCCATTTCGTGCACCCGACGTGCACTGCGCAAAGGATTTTGCCGGCGTGCGCGAGTGTTGATCCGTTGGCGAAACGTCTCCACGCTTTCTTCCGGTCTCCGCGTCGCGAACCTCAGTCCGTGGGAGGGATAGACGTATCTGCCGGTCCAGCCTCGACTGGAGGGATTTGGCTCGACAAAGTACGACAGTGTCACGCGCAGCCGAACCATCGCTTCACCCAGCGACTCCAGCTCTTCTGTCGGCCACGGGAGCTGATGCAGGTTCATCTCGCGGACTTTTCCTGGACTCCCTGCTTCTCGCTCGTACGGGTGTATGCGTGCCTCCGCGATGAGCGTGAGCGCGTCGGTGGCGCTCCGCAGTGCTCGCGTACCGTCGGGTACGCCCATGCCGTATCGGCGCAGAAGGCTTACGCGGCGCGTCTTGTTCGCCTCAGCATCAACGCGGCTACACATCGCTTCAGTCCACTGCGCCGAGTGAACGATGAGAGCGCGGACTGTCTCTGGCCGAAGGCCGGGGTAGGCAGCGCGAATGTCAGCTGCAATCGCCGCCACCTGGGCCGCAGCTGCCGAGGTGTCGCGCGTCGTCGTGAAGAATCCCTGACCCGGTCGCTGAAGTCGTGTTGTCAACAAGGCCAGGTTCGGGGGCGTGTCAACCCCGGTTCGATCTGGAGAAGCGGCGACGTTACCGCCGTCGGCGACGACCTAGGGCTTAAACGGCCATTTCTTCCGTTCGAACACTACTGACGTGCGGCTGACCGGTGAGAGCTCGCCACGCGGTGCAATCGGTACATAACCCGCGAACCCCGTTGGCGCACCGGACATGTCGTCGTGCGCCGAGTATGCGCCAACGGTGAGTGCGTTCCACGATTGAGCGGGATCCTCAACCGGTTCGAGATCGCTCCGGGCGAGATGGTCGTCCGCAGCCGTGACGTCTCGGATGTTTCCGGCAGACACAACGAAAAGCCGTGGTCGGCGCGGCTCGCGATCCAGGTACGTGAATACGGGGTCGGCGCCGTACCCGCGGCTAGAAAGGGCAACAGCAATGAGCGACGAAGCACCGACGGCATACCCCTCCAGTTGGCGTCCACGCGAGGCACCAATCCCCGACGAAGAACTGGAACCGCTCGAAGTCGAGGCATACATCGGGTCCGCATGACCAGACCACA
>CAVOME010000007.1:0-230954 GCA_963696945.1 uncultured bacterium
CGACCGGCTCCGCAAGATCGTTGACGTGGCTGCGCTGAGCCCCGGCTGGCAGCAATCCTTCCACGACATGCTCGCCGCGCACGAAAGCGGCGTTGCGCCAACGGCTCCCCCGGTCGGAGTCGAGCCCGGATGGACCGGATTCCGGCCACTGCGAGTGATGGCAACACGCCCGGAAAGCCCGGCGGTTCTGTCCATCCAGCTCGAAGCCGACGATCACACCGCGCTGCCCACACCGCTTCCCGGGCAGTACCTCACCGTCAGGATCCCCGACGCCGGCGAACCGGCGCCGCTGCGCAGCTACTCACTATCGGGCGACCCCGCAGCGGGGCACTACCGCATCAGCGTGAAACGCGAAGATCATGGACGGGTAAGCCAATGGCTCCACGCCCATATCAGAGCCGGGTCAGTCTCATCGAAGCCGCCGCCCCGCGCGGGTGACTTCTGCCTCGTCGACACCAGCGGTCCGGTGGTGCTGATCTCGGCGGGCATCGGCGCCACGCCCGTGCTGGCCATGGTGCACGCGCTGGCCGCAGCACGGAGCCGCCGTCAGATCTGGTGGCTGCACACCACACACAATGCTGAGTCTCACGCCTTCGCCGCCGAGGTCACGACCTTGATCGAGTCGTTGCCGGCTGCTCTCAACAACATGTCTTCTACACTGGCGGCGACGGAGCAGATAGTTTCATCGTCCACGGCCGTCTCAACCGCGAGTCGATCGCCGCACTAGGTCTACCGGCCGACGCCACGGTGTATCTGTGCGGCCCGGGTCCGTTCATGGACGCCATGCGGGAAGCCGTAACGGAAGCCGCAGTCGACCCTGCCCACATTCACACCGAAATGTTTGGCGCCCGACCCCCCATCAACCCCGGCGTCGTCGGCGCGCCACCCAGGCGACGACACCCACCCGAAGGAATGCCAGGAATCGGGCCACGAATCACGTTTGCCCGCAGCGGACTTACCGTCAACTGGTCACCCGACTACCACAGCATCCTCGAACTCGCCGAAGCCTGCGACGTGCCCACCCGGTACGCATGCCGAAACGGCGTCTGCCATACATGTCTGACGCCAGTGATTGAAGGTACGACCACCTACAGTCAGCAACCGCTGGAAGAGCCCCCGGCTGGCGCCGTACTGACTGCGTGGCCAGACCACGCAGCGGCGTCGTCCTCGATCTCTGACAGCGCGGCTCCGGACGGCCCGAGTCCGCCGACTAAGCATGGCATTTCAGGCCCTGAGGAGGAACCGCAGGAAAACCAGATCGGCATCGTCACCGTGGCGGCGAAGGCGCACGGTACCGAAGACGCCGACACCCGCGTCACGATCACTTGCCGCGCTCGAGCACAGCGAATCACTCGCACGGCTCTTGCCGCCGGGAACTGGCTCTGCACAAGGTTTTCGACCGCACCAGCCTCAACTTGTCCCTGTGGCTACCCTGGTCCCGCGGCGCGTGTCGGCCCTCCCAAGCTTCCCCGTACACCCGCTGCCGTCGATGGTGCGAAGCGAATAAGATCTAGACGCATTCACTCTCATCGGGCGTATCTGTACCGGGCGCTTTGGCGGTTCACCGGCCGGCTTGGCTTTGCGGGTTTCGAGATGATTCAAGTCTGCGATGTTGGCTGCAACGCGCGTTCAATGGAAGCCGGCTGGGCTAGTGCCCAACGTTCTTGACTGCGGGCATGTTTCCGGCCGGTAGATAGCCGATCAGGCATGAACAAAATCAGCACCGTCGCTACCACCGGCCATCTGAGCGCAATCACTGCCGCTGCCGCGAACACGCCGATCGTTACGAACGGATCTATTGCAGCAGGTCGGCGCATGCGCTCGAGACGTCCTCGCGATCGGGTCGATCCACCACTTCCCAACAGAGCGCGATATAGGTGATGTTAACGAGAACAAATATGGCGGCATACATTGCCACTGGCGCAGCGGCCAGCCTGCTATCGGCGATCCACCCGGTGGTAAATGGGATCAGCGACACCGAGAAAAGATGCGCGAAGTTCGACCACACGAGCCGTGGCGTCGCCACCTGCGCATAGCTGAACAAGTGATGGTGATTGACCCAGACGATCGCGATGAACACGTAGCTGACCGCATAGCTGAGACCCGTGGGCCACAGCGGTAGCAGGGCACTGAAGGTAGCGGCGCTCGGCGGCTTGAGGTCGAGAACCAGGATTGTGATGATCACCGCGAACACAGCGTCTGAGAACAGACCCACCCGCTCTGGACTGGTTTGTCGCGCAGCCACGGATACCTCCCGTCCCTGCACTCCTACCGAGCCGTCGACCGCCTTCAGATGACTATAGAAGGCGGGGTTTGCCACGGCCCACAATAGATGTCGATATGTCTCACGGTCGCTGCGCCGGCGAAACGTCAGCCATTCGGCGAGAGGGTCATGCTGCCAACGATGGAGAGTTTCGGGGACAGCGGTTTGATCGAAATCAACACCGCGGCGGTGACTTCGAAGACGCCTAACAGCGCCGAGAACGTGTAGACGGGGAAGATGCCATACAGCCGACCCATGAAGGGACTGTTGGCCACCAGCGGCTGAATCTGGTGTGCCTCGAAATTGGCGAACTTCAGCGCGCCGATCCAGCCGATGACGATGACGAGACCGTATCGGCCTAAAAGGCTTGCGATGGTGTCGATCGTCGAGAGCCTCACGATCTCCCCGATGTTCCGATTGTTGCGGTAGGTGGTCATACTGTTTCCGTCTCTCGACGGTGCTTTCGCTCGTGGTCGACAGCGGCGTCGTTCTCCCGGCGGGGCGCGCAGTTCGACGAGTTACTCGACGTGCTGCGCCAACTACCACGAACTGTGTTGCTCCTGTCCAACGCGTTACCCGTCGCCGCCACTTCTCCGATTGTCCTGCGGTTAGGCGAGCGGCCGGCAACAGAGCTGTCGCGCCGACGTCCACCGATCTTGACGCCGTCGTCAGGGTGCCTCCCGGCGCGAGCACGCATTGGGATGATTAACCGAGAATATGCACACCGCGACCCACGGGTCAACGCTCTAGCGCTGGCTGCCCGTGTCGTTACCGCTGACGTCCATGGCGGGTGGGTGCTAGCTGCAATGTCCGGATACCTGAACGGATGCATACTGGGGTGCACGACCCAAACCATAAGCCCGCTGGTCGCGAATCGGCTTCCCACAGGTCACAGATAGGACTGCATCATGAGGTCAGGTCGTTTGGCTCGTCGTCTGCCGGTCATTGCCGGTGGCGTCGCTATCATCGCGACGGTCGGTCTAACCGCCGCATGCGGTCGTGAGGCCGAAGAGGCTCCCCCACCGACAACCACCACGACCACCACGACGACCACCGCCACGACGCCACCGCCCGCCCCGCCGGCTCCCCCCGCTCCGCCGACCGAAAAGACGATCAATCCCACCGGCGGCAACATGTTCACACCCCCGGTCAAGGCGCCGCCGGCGCCGACCGCACCTCCCGGCGATAACTAGAACCGCGCGTAGCGGTCCGGCTTCGAGAACTCTGCGACACCTGTCCGTCAAGTCGGAAAAGATCGGAGAAACAGATATAGACGAGACAGACCGGTACGACGCCCTCATCCTGGGCGGTGGAAACGGTGGCATGTATCTGGCCTGGCACCTGGCCCGGTCGGGACGACGCGTCGCGGTGGTCGAGCGCCGATGGATCGGCGGCTCCTGTCCCAACATCAATTGCCTGCCCAGCAAGAACGAGATCTGGAGCGCGAAGGTCGCCGATCTGCTGCATCACGCCGAAATACTCGGCACGAGTGATGGATTCGTGCCGATTGACATGGTCAAAGTCAGGCAGCGCAAGCGTGCGATGGTCGACTACATGATCGCGGGCACCCTGAAGCAATACGAGAGCAGTGGGGCCGAGCTGCATCATGGGAAGCGGGTACTTCGTGGCGCCGCGGACGGTGGAAGTCCGCCTGAACGACGGCGGGACCCGGGTGTTGGTAGGCGATCAGGTCTTCCTCAATCTGGGAACTCATGCGGCGATTCCCGATGTTCCCGGCCTGGATTCCGCCGGGCCGCTGACCAACATCGAGGCGCTCGACCTCGACTGTGTACCACCACATCTCATCGTGCTCGGCGGCGGCTACGTCGGGCTCGAACTGGCCCAGGCGTATCGCCGGTTCGGCAGCCGCGTGACGATCGTCCAACATGGGCAGCACGTCGCCGCCCGGGAAGACCAGGACGTCGCGGACGCGGTTCGGCACATGTTCACCGAAGAGGGGATCGATGTGCTCGAGGCGGCAGAGACGTTGGCTGTGCGGGGTCGCTCGGGTAACGAAGTGAGCGTCATTGTCCGCACGCCGGCAGGTGAGCAGACCGTGGAAGGCACCGACATCCTGATCGCGACCGGGCGCATTCCGAATACGGCCGGCATCGGTTCGGATGTGGCCGGCGTAAAGCTCGACAATCGTGGCTACCTGGACGTCAACGAGCGCTTGGAGACCAGCGCGCCGAATGTGTGGGGAATTGGTGAGTGCTGTTCTGGACAACCACAATTCACGCACGTGTCCTTTGACGACTTCCGCATCCTGCGTGACAATCTCGCCGGCGGGAACCGCACCACCGGCGACCGCTTGGTTCCGCACTGCATGTTCACCGACCCCCAGTTGGCGCATGTCGGCTTGACCGAGAATGAGGCGCGACGCCAGGGCATCGAGGTCGCGTCGCGAAACTGCCGATGAGCGCGGTGCTTCGCACCCAAACAACTGGTGAAACAAAGGGATTCGATGAAGGCTCTAGTGGCCGCGCACGACGACCGCATACTCGGCTTCACGATGATCGGCGCCGAAGCCGGAGAGGTCATGGCCGCGGTACAGACGGCGATGATAGCCGGCCTGCCCTACACCGGACGCTGCGCGAGGCCGTTCTGGCCCATCGGACGATGGCGGAGGGATTGGGCGGCCTGTTCTCAATGTGCCCGAACGGTAAGGGGCGCGTCGAACGGAATATGGACGAGCAGTGACGTGCCTTCGCCGGCGGGACTTGAGATCTCCAGCTGTCCGCCGAGCGCGGCGACGTCGTCAAACGCTCGGCGATGCCACTGCAACCTGGGATAGCAACTACCACAACCGATTTCACGAAGGAAGGGCAAAAGCGATGGGTTTGGCATGGCAACAGGGCCCACTGGCTACCGGGTCGGTCGGGCACTTTCTCACACCACAGCCACTACCGCAGCGGCTGCTGTTCGCTGAGCCGTTACGGCGCCGGATGCGGGTGCGGCTCGGCGACCAGTGGGTCGCCGACAGCGACGACGTCGTGCTGCTGCACGAGCCGGGTCGCTACCCAGTGGCCTACTTCCGGCAACGCGACATCAACCTCGCCGAGCAGCACGCCGCGACGCTCGACCGCCTGCTCGCCGACCAGGCCGTGCCGTTCACGCTGTTGACCAGCGCCACGCCGGCGGCGCGGCGGCGCGACGCACTGGCCCGGCTCGATTCCGGCGAGCTCTCGATCGTGGTCGGGACCCACGCCCTGATCGAGCCCGACATCGCGTTTCGCCGACTCGCCGTCTGCGTGGTCGACGAGCAGCACCGGTTCGGCGTCGGCCAGCGGGCGGCGCTCGACGCCAAGGGGCCGGACGGAGCTGCGCCCCACGCGCTCCACATGACTGCGACGCCGATCCCGCGAACCCTCTCGCTGACCGCCTACGGCGATCTCGACGCGAGCGTCCTGCGCGAGCTGCCGGCGGGGCGCCGGCCCGTCGACACATGGGTCGTGGGGGAAGAGAAGCGCTCAGGCGCATACGAGTTCATCCGGGCCAGGTTGCGCGAGGGGCGCCAGGCCTATGTCGTGTGTCCGCTGGTCGAGCACCGGCCCAAGGGGGGACGATCCGGGGGGTCGGAGGGGCTCGAGGCAAGGGCTGCGGAGGCGGAGGCGGAGCGCTTGAGACGCTCCGAATTCGCTCAATTCGAGGTTGGGCTCCTGCACGGACAGCTGCCGGCCGCGCGCAAGCAGGCCGCGATGGAGCGGTTCGCGTCGGGACGCACGCAGGTGCTCGTCGCCACCAGCGTGATCGAGGTGGGCATCGACGTTGCGAACGCGACCGTGATGCTGGTCGAGGGCGCGGAGCGTTTCGGGCTCTCCCAGCTCCACCAATTGCGAGGCAGGGTGGGGCGCGGCGAGCATGCCTCCCAGTGCATCCTGTTCGGAGACTCTGGCTCCGAGCTCGCGCGGCGGCGCCTCGACGCGATCGGCGCCGAGCGAGACGGATTCAAGCTAGCTGAGATCGACCTGGCCTTGCGCGGAGAGGGTGAGATCCTCGGGACCCGCCAGCACGGAATGCCGCGCTTCCGGGTGGCCGACCTGCCCGACGACCTGGGCCTCTTGACCGAGGCGCGCCGCGAGGTGATCGCGCTTCGCGACCGCTACGGATCGCTGGCGGCACCGGAGCTCGGGCCGATGCTCGAGGTCGCCCGCCGCCGGTTCGGCGACGAGGGCATAAGGGCGTGAGGATCGTCGCCGGCGAACTGAAGGGCAGACGCCTGATCTCGCCTGGAAGCTCCGAGGCCGTTCGTCCCACGGCCGACCGCGTCCGCGAGGCGGTGTTCTCGATTCTCGGCCGGGTCGAGGGGGCCACCGTTCTGGACCTCTTCTGCGGGACCGGGGCGCTGGCGATCGAGGCGCTCTCGCGCGGAGCCGAACGGGCCACATTGGTCGACAGCCGGACCTCGCTGGCGCGCCGAAACGCCAGCGCGCTCGGGGTCTCGGGCCGCTGCGAGGTGGTTCGAGGCGACGCGATCCGGTATCTGCGCCGCGCGCGGCGGCGCTTCGACCTGATCTTCTGCGATCCGCCCTATAGACTCGCCGACCGTCTTGAGGGGGAACTCGATTCGCTCATCGGCGCCCGGCTTGCGGAGGGCGGTCGCCTGATCACGGAAAGCGCCACCCGCCGGCCGCTCAGCCTCGGCCTGCCGCTGCTCACCGAGCGTCGCTACGGCGACACCACGATCCGGATCCACGAGGGAGCGGCGGGATGAGCGATGGACGGACAGCCGTATGTCCGGGTACCTATGACCCGGTCACCAACGGCCACCTCGACATCATCTCCAGGGCCGCGAACGTGTTCGACGAGGTCGTGGTCGGGGTGGTCAACCAGCCCACCCGAAAGGAATCGACGCTGTTCAGCGCCGAGGAGCGCAGGGCCTTCATCGACGACGCCGTGGGTCGCAACGGGCTCGCCAACGTGAGGGTCGAGATCTTCTCGATCCTCGTCGTCGATCTGGCCCGCGAGCTCGGAGCGACGGCGATCGTCAAGGGCCTGCGGGCGATCTCCGACTTCGAGTACGAGTTCGAGATGAACCAGTTGAACCGCAAGCTGGCACCGGACATCGAGTCGATCTACATCATCGCCTCGCCCGACTACAGCTTCCTTTCCTCGACCGGCGTCAAGGAGATGGCGACATTTGGCGGCGACGTCTCCGACCTAGTCCCCCGAGGCGTCGCTGAAGCCCTTCGAGACCGCTTGAAACGATGATGGGGGCCTGGGCTGGCGACGAAGTCGCGGTCGGAACGAGTACGACCTGCCGCCACGTAACGAGCCCTAACCCGCCGCCCCCGGAGTCGGTAGCAGCATGGAAATGCCCGAGCCGTAGGCGAGGGCCGGGTGGTCGTGGCGGGAGGCGAGGAGGCGGGGGAGGGGTTCTTCAGGTGGGCAGGAGCTTGCATTCTGACGGCGAAATCAGGCCCGTCGGCTCGGGTTTTCGCTGCTCCGCGTAAGCTTTCCGCACTCTTATGGACGTTCTCGTTCTAATCGACAAGCTCGACGACCTGATTCACAACGCGCGGCCCGTGCCGCTCACCGACCAGGTGCGCGTCGACCGTGAGGAGATCTACGACCTCCTGGATCAGATGCGGGCGACGATCCCTGAGGAGATCAAGCAGGCTCGGTGGATCGTCAAGGAGCGCCAGGAGATGCTCGCCGAGGCGAAGCGCGAGGCCGAGCGAGTGGTCAAGGAGGCACGCGATCAGCAGTCCCGCCTGATCTCCGAGGAGGAGGTCTACAAGCAGGCAGAGCGCGCCGCCGAGGAGATCATCGAGGATGCTCGCGAGACCGAGCGCCAGATCCGCCTGGGCGCTGAGGACTACGCCGACGAGATCCTCTCGACCCTCGAGGTCAACCTGGAGAAGTTCCTCGCCGCGGTCCGCCGCGGTCGCGACCGGCTCGCCGGACGCGAGGAGGAGCCGGCCGAAGTCGGTTAGTCGCGGGCGCCTTTCGCCCGCCCGAAGGCCACCGCCCGCCGATAAGGTCGCCTCGTGTCGACTTCCGTGCCGCCGACGATTCGAAAGGCCACGCCCGACGACGTCCCTGACCTGGCTGACACGCTCGCTCGGGCCTTTCACGACGACCCGGGGTTCAGCCACCTGCTTCCGGACCCAAGCGACAGGACGGATCGGCTCCGAGGCTTCTTCGAGACGGAGCTCCGGGGAACGGGGATCTCGCTCGCGCGGACCTGGACGACCGACGACCTCTCGGGCGCGGCGATCTGGATGCCGCCCGACGAGTGGCGCGTGCCCATCACGACGACGCTTCGGGAGCTTGCGCCGATGACCCGGGTCTTCGGCCGGCGCCTTCCGCTCGCGTTCCGCTCGCGGATGCGGATGGAGGCGCGCCATCCGAAGGAACCCCCACACGGCTACCTGCTGATGATGGGCGTCGCCCCGGAGCGTCAGGGCCGCGGCCTCGGGACGGCATTGCTCGAGCCGGGCCTCGGCGCGCTGGACAAAGACCGAACGCCGGCCTACCTCGAGGCGAGCAGCACCAGAAGTCGCGAGCTCTACCGGCGAATCGGCTTCGAGGTGACCGGACAGCTCGATCTTCCGAGCAGCGGCCCGCCGCTATGGCTGATGTGGCGCGAGCCGGGATAGGCTCAGGCGCCGACGGCGAGCGGAAGGAATGACCATGGGTGAGCGGTGGTTTTCGGAGCAGGAGCTGGGCGAGATGGCCCAGCCGACCATGCAGCGGGCGATCGAAGCGCTCGAGCGCGGCGACACCGACCGGGCAATTGAGCTCTGCGAAGAGATGAAGCACGAGTCACAGTTCATGCACGACCTGCTGGTGGACGGGATCGCAGGGCTGATCTCGTTCGTCAAGGACAAGCTCGGGGACGAGGGGGTCGAGGAGGCGTGGCAATGGAGCTTGGAGCGGAGCTGGCGTCGCCCCGTGGAGACGATCGCCGAGTCCGACCGCCGGGAGGTGGCCAAGGCGCTCGCCGCCACCTGGCGGGCGCACTCGACCAGCGGAGTCGGCCCGAAGCCCGGATCGTTCGAGATCGCAGAGGACGACGAGAAGCTCACCTTCACCATGAACCCGTGCGGATCCGGGCAGCGGCTCTGGCGCCTGGGCCGCTACGGGGAGCACGGGTGGGGCGTCACCGACGAGGCCCATGACTGGAGCTACGGCCGCTCGGGCTTCCCGCTGTACTGCACCCACTGCGCGTTCATGAACGAGGTCCTGCCGATTCGCTGGATCGGATACCCGGTGTACCCGTCCGACCCGCCCGATGACTTCGACCACGATCCCTGCGTCTGGCACTGGTACAAGAACCCCGCCGACATTCCGACCCGGCACTTCGACCGCTACGGGTTGGAGCGGTCGGATGGGGGCTGAGGGGCCGGACGAGAGCGCCGTCCGCGAAACGCTGGCGGACGCCACGGGGAGCGACCCGGGGCCGGTTCGGATCGCGCGGATTCCAGGCGGTGCGTCGCGCGAGACCTACCTGATCGAGGCCCCGCTGCATCGGTGGGTGCTTCGGCGCGATCCGCCCGGCGCTCAGTCGTTCGCTCCCCTGGATGTGGAGCTCGGCGTCGTTCGCGCCGCCTTGGCGGCGCGCGTCCCGGTCCCGGCGCCGCTTTGCTTCGAGCCCCAGGGCGGGCGCTTCGGAAGCGCCGGCTACTTGATGGAGCACGTCGACGGCACGTCGGTGGCGCCGCGGATCCTGCGTCGTGATCGCTACGCCCACGCACGCGGGCGGCTGGTCGCCCAGTTGGCCTCGGCACTCGCCCGCATCCACTCGATCGGCGTCGAGGACCTCGCTGGCGTCGCGAGGTCCGGCGACGACCCGGCCCTGGCGGCATGCGAGCTGTGGGAGGGAGAGCTCGACCGGATCGATGAGCCCCTGCCCGCGGTGGAAGTCGGCCTGCGCTGGCTGCGGCTCAACCGCCCACCCCCGGTCGAGCGCTCGGCCCTGATCCACGGCGACTTTCGCCTCGGCAACCTGATCGTCCACGACGATGGCCTGGCGGCGGTGATCGATTGGGAGCTGTGCCACGTCGGGGACCCCGGCGAGGACGTCGGCTGGCTCTGCATCCGGTCATGGCGGTTCGGCAACGACGATCGTCCGGTAGCCGGGCTCGGCGCCATGGCGGATCTCCTCGACGCCTACGGGGCGGCGGGGGGGCGACCGTTGGAGCCCGAGCGCGTCCGGTGGTGGGAGGCGCTGGGTAACGTCAAGTGGGCGGTGATCTGCGCCCGCCAGTCGCACGACCACCTCACGGGCCGCCGCCGAGGCCACGAGCTGGCCTCGCTCGGTCGCCGGATCTGCGAGCCGGAGTGGGATCTCCTTCAATTAATGCCGGCCGCCTCCTCAGCTCCGCCTCCGGGGGCGGCCGGGTCCGCGGAGCTCCGATGACCCAGGACCGGCCGGATGCCCCCGAGCTGCTCGACGCGGTGGCCGAGTTCCTGGCCAGTGAGGTCAGCGAGTGGGTGCCCCGAGAGGAGCGGTTCCAGGTCCTGGTGGCGGCGAACCTGTGCGCCATCCTGGGCCGGGAGCTGCGGGCCGGCGAAGCGCCGCTCCACGACGATTTGGCCCTGATGGGCGAGCTGCTCGAGGCAGATCCCCCTGCGACGCCGCCCGGCGGGGTGGAGCTTCGCGACGCGGTGCGCGAATCGGAGGCCGAGCTCGCCCGACGGCTTCGCGCCGGGGATCTGGACGGCGATCTCCAAGCCGTCGCCGCCCGTCTGCGCGATCACGTCCGCCGCAAGCTCGAGATCGCCCGTCCGGGCTACGCCGACTGAGCGGCCCCCTTCGCCTTCAGCGGGTGTCCCTGGTCAGCGAGAGCGTGTTCAGCGAGCCGCCGCCGTCTATCGCGATCGTCTCGCCGGTGATGTACCCGGCGTCCTCCGAGGCCAGGAAGGCAACCAGGGCGGCGACTTCGGCGGGCTCGGCCATCCGGCCGGTCGGCTGCATGGACAGCAACCGGTCGACGATCTCGGCGGGCATTCGCTTCACCCGTTCGGTCGCGACCATCCCGGGGAGCACGGCGTTGGCAGTGATGCCGCGCCCCGCGTTCTCCGCGGCCAGGGTCTTCACCATTCCGATCAGCCCGGCCTTCGAGGCCGAGTAGGCGACCTGTCCCGGCAGCCCGCTTCGCGCCGCGGCGCTTGAGATCACGACGACCCGCCCCCAGCCCCGCTCGCGCATCCGCGGCAGGCAGGCCTGCACGACGCGAAACGCGCCCGTCAGGTTGACCTCGATGTCCGCGTCCCATTGCTCTGCGGTCATCTGATGGGCGGGGGCGATGGTGTCGACGATCGCGGCGTTCGAGACGCAGACGTCGATCTCGCCGAGCTCCGGCAGCGGGTCGACGGCGAGGTCGACGATGTGATCACAGCCGGGCGCCCGATCGAGCGTCGCGACGTCGAGGCCGTCGTGGCTGAGCCGCGCCGCGATCGCCGCGCCGATCCCGGCGGCCGCCCCGGTTACGAGCGCCTTCCTCACAGTCCCGTCTCGTGCGCTCCGGCCCGCCCGACGTCGCTCTTCTCGTAGAAACGCTCGAGGAGGGCCTTGGTCTCCTCGGGGTCCGCGCAGGTGTAGGCGTTCCAGGCCTCGGTGCGCAGCTGAAAGTCGAGCGGCTGGCCGATCACGTCGAGGATCGTCTGCTTCGCCGAGCGGACGGCGGCCTGCGAGTTTCGGAGGATCTGCCGGGCGACCATCTCCGCCTCATCCATCAGCCGCTCATGTGGCACCACCTTGGCGACCATGTTGCAGGCCAACGCTCGCTCGGCGTCGATCGGCTCGGCGGTCAACAGCATCTGCATCGCGACCCCGACCCCGCAGGTGTTGACGAGTCGCACCAGGCCGCCGTCCCCGTGGTGGAAGCCTCGGCGCGCCTCGAAGGAGCCGAACATCGCCCGCTCAGAGGCGACCCGAATATCGCAGGCGAGGGCAGTCTCGAGTCCGCCGGCCAGCGCCCAGCCGTTGACGGCCGCGATGATCGGCTTTCCGATCCGGTGCATGCCGCGGGTGAAGCCGTTCAGGCCCAGCTCGACGATCTTCCGAATCTCGCCCGGACTTGCGTCGGCGATGATCGGTGGGATGTAGGTCTTCAGATCGGCGCCCGCGCAGAACGCGTCGCCGGCTCCGGTCAGGATCGCGACGTCCGCCGAATCGTCGTCGCGGAAGTCCGCCCACGCGTCGATCATCAGCCTGTGGACGTCGGGGTCGATCGCGTTGCGGGCTTCGGGGCGGTTGATCGTCAGATAGGCAATGCGGTCGCGCTTTTCGTAGATCAGCTTCGGCATGGAGCTCCTCTCGCGTTTTGGAAACGGGATCGTATGCCGCGCTACCCTGGCCTCAACAGGCGAGTCCGCCAACGACTCCGGCGGCACCTCAGAGCCCGCGCCCCGAGCGCGGGCTCACTCGTAGACGGCGCGGATCACGGCCAGGTCGTCGGCTTGCCAGACGATCTCTCCCGACGACCACTCGGCGATGTCCTTCGCCATCGAGGGCTTGTCGACCCCCGGCTCGAGCGGAGTGACCTGAGCCTCGGCGAGCACCACGTCGCCGATCACGATCGAACGCGACTGCTCGCGCACGCGCCGGAACAGGTCGCGCTTCTGCCCGTCGTCGAGGTGGTGCACGGAGAGGACCGAGACGACGAGGTCCCACGGCCCGTCCGGCAGGGGGTCCTCCATCCGGGCCAGGCGAACCTCGATTCCAAGGTCGCGGGCGCGAAAAACCATCTCCGGCTGGGCGTCGAGCCCTGTCACCTCGGCGTCGGGGTGGCGCTCGAGCAGGCGGCGAGCCGTCTCGCCGGTTCCCACCCCGAGCTCCAGCACTCGCCGCGGCGGCCACGGGATCGCGTCAATGGTCGCCTCCTGGAGCTCGTCGTAACGAGGCACCTCAGCCCGGATCTCGTCCAGGTAGGTCTCGGGGTCCATGTGGAATTGTGCGCTCAGGTCGGCCTTCCTCGGCGTTTGGCCTCCTCGCTAACCTCGACGCAGGAGTGTCAGCGGGATTTCACAGTCTCGATCTTGCCCGTTTTGCGCTTCGCCCGGGCGAGGGGCGCCGCCTCGACATCGAGGCCGATCCCGGGCAGCTCGAGCTGGGGGGCCAACGATACGTCGTGGCCGACGGCTCCGTACCCGCGCGCCTCGACCTCTCCCGCACCGCCGGCGGTTTCGCGGTCAGGATGCGGTTCACGGCGCACGTCGCGGGGCCGTGCATGCGCTGCCTCGCAGAGGCGGATGTCCCGATCGAGATCGACGCCCGCGAGGTCGACCAGCCCGGCTCCGACGACGAGGAGCTCCGAAGCCCGTACATCGATGGCGACGAGCTCGCACTGGGATTGTGGGCTCACGATGCGCTCAGTCTGGCGCTCCCGATCCAGCTCCTGTGCAGCTCCGACTGCCCCGGTCTCTGCGCGGTCTGCGGGGAGCGGTTGAGTGGCGCGCACCCCGACGCGCACCGGCACGAGCGACCGCCCGACCCCCGGTGGGCGGGGCTTCGCGAGCTCAAGTAAGAACCCTACGCGGGCGCGGGTTCGGGGGCCGTCAGGGAGATTCCGATCACCTTGAGGCGCCTGGTCAGGGCGGTGAAGGCGAACTTGTTGACCTGCTCTGAGGTGTAGCCGAGGAGCTCCCAGTCGTTGGGGTCCTTTCCGGGCGGAACCAGGACCAGGCTGGCGACCGGCAGGTGCTCGGAGAGCCGGGCCCGGACCCGGTCGGCGAGCGCGGGGTTGTCGCGGCAGGCCTGCTTCAGGTACCAGGTGCCGTAGGCGACATGGCGGTGCTCGTCGCGGGCCACGTTCTTGAAGCCCTCGAGGAAGCCCTGCATCCTGCCCGTCTTCTCCCAGTAGTCGGTGATCGTCCACTGTCCGGTCAACGCGAGCGTTCCCTCGATGACCATGTGGTAGAGGGTCACGAAGTCGACCTTCGCCTCGACGCTCGCCGGGTCGGCGATCAGCGTCCGGCCCGCTTCGACCAGCGACTTGTCGAACAGCTCGACGAAGGAGTCGTTGACGTGTTCACGCACCCGCGCCAGCCGTGCCTCGATGTCGGCGTCCTCGACGCCGGCCACCTCGCGATAGAAGCGGTCGAAGAACTGCATGTGACGCGCCTCGTCGACCTGCTGGGTGGTCAGGAAGGCCTCCTCCTGCTCGTCCTCATAAGCCATCACCAGACCGGAGAACTGGGTAGTCACGCGCTCCTCGCCGATGAAGAACGCTGACATGCCCCACACGAACCAGTCCCGCTCCTCGTCGCTGAGGCCCGCCCAGTCGTCGCGGTCACGCGAGAAGTCGAGGTCCTGCGTCGCCCAGTGCTGGCGTTCCCAGACTTCGTATAGCTGTTGCGGCGTCAGCAGCTGGATCCGATCCAGCTTCGATTCGTCGCTGATCGTGGCGACGTCTCCCTGTTGAGAGAGCTCTAGGAGCGTGGCGGCCATCTGATCCTCCCGGTCGGTGATCGTGGGCAGGTGGCCCCGCTGAGCGACTGCGAGGCCGCCGGGCGAGGCTACCAGCGGTGTCTCGAGCGCGTCGGAACTCGTCCCCCACGGGCGCGGTCGAGGCTCGCTGCGGAGTGCCACGGGTCGTCCACTACCATGCCCGCTTCAGATGGCGGTTCCGAAGAAACGAACCTCACGGACCCGACGGGACAAGCGCCGCGCGACCCACAAGGTGAGCGCCCCGCGTCTGAACAGCTGCCCGCGCTGCCACAGTCCACGCCTGCCGCACCGGGTCTGCCCGGTCTGTGGCACCTATGCCGGTCGTGAGGTGATCGACCACGAGATCGCCGAAGCCGCTCCGACCGAGGCGGCGGGGGGCGAGGAGTCGTAGCTCAGGTGGTCGGCGCCGCGGCGGCCACCGGGTGACGGTCGTCGCCCTCGACGGGCGGGGCGCCGAGCGAGGGCCGCGGGCGATCATCGCCGGAGCACGCGCGGCGGCGGGTGACGGGATCGGGATCCGTGTCTTCGGCGACCCCGAGGCCCTGGCGCCAGTGCGGCGGCTCGACGGCGTGGAGCTCGTCCCGGCGACCGAGGAGATCAGCAACGCAGACGAACCGGTTACCGCGGTTCGATCGCGACCTGACGCCTCGGTGGTGATGGCGGCGCGGGACGTCGCCGAGGGCCGCTCCGATGCGATCGCGAGCGCCGGCTCGACCGGCGCGACGATGACGGCGGCGTTGTTCGCGCTTCGTCGCATGCAGGGGGTTCGCCGCCCTGCCCTCGCCGTGCAGCTCGTCGTGCCCGGCGAGTCCGGCCCCCCGACGCTGCTGCTCGATGTGGGTGCCAATGCCGAGGCGCGGGCGGTGGACCTGGTCCAGTTCGCCTTTCTGGGCGCCGCATTCTCGAAGGCCGTGCTCGGCGTCGCCGAGCCCCGGGTTGCTCTGCTTTCCGTGGGCGAGGAGGCAAAGAAGGGGAGCAACGAGGTGATCGAGGCCCACGCACGCCTAACCGCGGCGAGCGGACCGGAAATCGACTTCCAGGGCAACCTCGAGGGACGCGACCTCTTGGCGGGCCGGGCCGACGTGGTCGTCACCGACGGGTTCACCGGGAACGTCGTCCTGAAGACGATCGAGGGAACGGCGGGGGCGGTCGCCGGCGCGGTCCGCGACGCCGCCCGCTCCGGCATCCGGGCGGCCGCCGGTGGGCTTCTGCTGCGCCCCGCGCTCGGCGGCCTGCGCCGCCAGATGGACCCCGACGGGACGGGTGGGGCGATCCTCCTGGGGTTGCGGGCGGTGGCGGTGGTCGGTCACGGCAGCTCCGGTCCCGACGGGATCGCAAATGCGGTCCGTCTGGCCGCCCGGGCGGTCGAGGAGCGGGCCGTGGAGCGGACGTCCGATCTGCTCGAGGAGTCAGGGATGAGCCGAGGCGCGATGCGCGACGAGCGCCCGCCCCGGCGACCGCGAGGCGTGATAGGAAGGAGCCGATGAATGCCGAGGGCATGAATCGCGAGGACGTCCTGGCAAAGGTGCGAGGCCACCTGTCCGCCGAGCTCGAGGTGCCCTTGGCCGAGATCGAGGAGTCGACGCGCCTGCGCGAAGATCTCGACGCCGACTCGCTCGACCTCTATGAGCTGGTCATGGAGCTCGAGGACACCTACGGGATCAGCGTCTCCGAAGAAGAGGCGGCCCGGATCGAGACGGTCGGCCAGGCGGTCGACTTCGTGTCCGGGCGACTCGGCGCCCCGACCTGATCGGCCGATGGCGCGTGGGATCCGAAGGCTCGGCTCCCGGGCGCCGCAGAGCGCAACGGGGACCGGCGGAGCTCGCCGAGTTGATCGAGTCGGCTGCCCGGTGACCTGCGGCGACGCGCGGTCACCCATTCCTCCTGGACCGACCATCGCGCGGACTCGTACGGGCGGCTTGCCTTCCTCGGGGACGGGGTGCTTGGCGTGGCGGTCGCGGAGCATCTCTTCCGACGATTCCCGCGCGCCGACATCGGCCGGCTGACCAAGGTCCACGGCCAGGCGGTCAGCGGCCGTGCCTGCGTCGAGGTCGGGGAGACGCTCGGCCTTCCCGAGATGCTTCGCGAGACCGCGCCCACGCGACCTCGAGGGCGGGATCGCCCCCGAGCGCCCTGGTCACGTCCGAGCGCGCCCTCGCGTCGGTCTGCGAGGCGATGATCGGCGCCTGTTACCTCCACCACGGATTCGAGTCGGACCAGCGAGGCGACCGTGGCCGCGTTCGCGGAGGAGATCGAGCTCGCCTCGGAGACCCAGCTGGACTTCAAGTCCGCGCTCCAGGAGCAGCTGGCGCGGGAGGGATCGCGCGTGACCTACGAGGTCACCCGCGAGGCGGGTCCTCCGCACGACCGACGGTTCGAGGTGGCGGCGAGAGTCGACGCGCCGTGATCGGCAGGGGCCAGGGGCGAAGCAAGAAGGCCGCCGAGCAGGCAGCCGCGGCCGAGGCTCTCGAGCGTCGGCGGGGGTAGGACACTGCGATGGGCCCGACGAACAACACACACCGAAAGCCGTCCGACTCGACAGCGAGCCTACCGGGCCGCGGAGCGACCGATGCATCTGAGCTCGATCACGATCAAGGGCTTCAAGTCCTTCCCGGAGCGCACCCGTCTGGTCTTTTCGCCGGGCGTCAGCGTGATCGTCGGCCCGAACGGCTGCGGGAAGTCGAACATCACGGACGCGGTGCTCTGGGCCCTGGGCGAGCAGAGCCCGCTCGCGGTGCGCGGGCAGACCATGCAGGACATGATCTTCACCGGCGGCGACGGCGAGTCGCCGCGCCGCTACGCGGAGGTGGAGGTCGTCCTGTCGAGCGACGAGCCCACCACGGACCCCGCCGAAGCGGAGTCGGGAGCAGATGATGGAGGCCCGAGCGGAGCCGAGGGCAAGATGTTCCGGCGGAGATGAGCATCCGGCGGGCTTCTCTGAGATTTCGATTGCCAGGCGCCTGGACCGAAACGGCGACGGCGAGTATCGGCTGAACGGCGCGCGTTGCCGGCTCGTCGACGTGATCGAGACGCTCGCTGACGCGAACCTCGGCCGCGAGATGCACTCGGTGATCAGCCAGGGGCGGGTGGACGAGATCGTCCACTCCAAGCCGCGCGACCGCCGCCTGCTGGTCGAGGAGGCCGCCGGCCTCGGCAAGCATCGCAAGCGCCGCCGCCGCGCTCAGCTGAAGCTCGAGCGCACGCAGGAGCAACCTCGATCGGGCCCTCGACGTCGAGCGCGAGGCCCGCAGCCGCCTGCGGCCGCTGAAGCGACAGGCGCAGGCCGCCGACATCCACGCCCGCCTCGAGCGCTGACTCGGCGGAGCTTCGGGCGGCGGCTTCTCGCCGAGGAGCTGCGCGCTCACGCGAGCGAGCTCGACGGACGCCGAGCGGGTCGCGGGCGAGGGGCGCGAAGCCCGGCCGGCGGTCGAGGCCGAGCTGGCCGAGGTCAACCGAGCGCCGCAGCGAGATCGAGGAGCGCCTCGCCGAGCGCGACCGCGAGCGGACGACCGTCTGGGGTCGGCTGACCGCTCTCCGCGCGGCTCACGAGCGGCTCAGCGTTCGCGCCGAGGCGCTCTCGGCCGCCGCGCCGAGCTCGCGGCGGAGATGGAGCGGCCGCGCGCTCGGCGCTCGGCGCCCTGGCCAACGAGGCGCCCGACCAGGGCGATGCCGGACGATCCGCTGGGCAGCCGGCCTCGAGCGCGATCGGATCGGCTCTCGGCGACGCGACCGCGGCGCTCGATCGCGCCCGCGCCGCAGCCGAAGGCACCGATCCGGGCCGGCCGAGGTGACCCGGGTCCGCGACGCCGCCGAGCGCGCGGCCGGGGACGCCCGGCGCATCGAGGCCCTGCTCGGGAAGCATCGCCAGGGCTCGCTCGAGGACCGGATCGCCGTCGCGACGGAGGCTGCTCGGCCGGCTCGACGCGCTGCTCGCCGCGGCCGGCGGCGCAGCGACGCCGTCGGTGAGCGCTCGAGCGAGCTGGAGGCGCGAGATGCTCGCCGACGGCGACTGAGGACGACGTCCCGGCCCAGCTTCGCGCCTGCTCGCGCGACGAGGCCGAGCTGCAGGCGAAGCTGCTGCGGGCGGGGACTCGGTGACCGAGGCGGAGGTCAAGGCCACGCACCTGCGGGATCGACGCGACGAGGTCGTCGGCGAGCTCGAGCGGATCGCGAGCCAGCTCGGTCGGGAGATTGGCCCGACCGACCGAGCCGATCGGCGCCGAGCAGCGGGAGGAGGTCGAGCGAAAGCTCGAGCGCCTCGCCCGTCGCCGCGAGGCGCTCGGCCCGGTCAACCCGCTCGCCGAGCAGGAGTACGCCGAGGCGCTCGAGCACGTGAGCGAGCTCGAGGAGCAGCGAAGGGACCTCGAGTCGGCGCTCGCCGAGCTCGACCGGCCTGATCAGCGACACGGACCGCAAGATCCGCTCCGCCTTCGAGGAGACGCTCGAGGCGACCCAGCGGAACTTCGAGGAGCTGATCGAGCACCTCTTCCCCGGCGGCCGAGGCCGCCTGCGCCTGGTCAAGGACGCCGGCCCCCGCCTGGTGCTGGGCGGCGAGGCGAAGACGAGGACGCCCAGGGTGACGATCCTGCCGGCGAACCCCGCCGCCGCGGAGTCGGGAGCAGATGAAGAAGGCCCGAGCCGAAGGCGAGGGCAAGATGTTCTGGCGGGAGACGAGCATCCGGCGGGTGGTGATTGAGTCGGCGGGCGGGTGTTGAGATCGAGGTCACCCCGGCCGGCAAGGCGACCCGACGGCTCTCGTTGCTCTCGGGCGGCGAGAAGGCGCTGGTCGCGCTCGCCTTCGTGTTCGCCGTCTTCCTGGCGCGCCCGTCGCCCTTCTACATCCTCGACGAGGTCGAGGCGGCGCTCGACGACGCCAACATCGACCGCTTCCTCCAGCTCGTCCGACGGTTCTCCGACCGCGCCCAGTTCGTGATCGTCACCCACCAGAAGCGGACCATGGACGCGGCGGACGTGCTGTACGGGGTCAGCATGGGCGAGGGCGGGATCACCAAGGTGATCTCCCGACGCCTCTCGCACGCGGACGAGACGGCGGCCGAGGCCGAGGCTCGCCTACTCGAGGCCTCGTAACCTCCCGCGCCATGGCGAGGAGCTGGCGCGACGCATTCGAGCTCGGTGAGCCGCGGCGAAGACGCCCGAGGGCCGACGATCCGGGCGATCAGCCCACGGAACCGGAGCCGGGCGGCGGCCTGTTTCGGCGCCTTCGCCAGAGCCTCTCGAAGAGCCGCGAGCGCTCTCAGGCCGAGCTCGGCGCGAGCCTGTTCGACCAGCTCGACGACGAGGCCTGGGAGCGGATGGAGGAGGCGCTGATCCTCGCGGACGTCGGAGCGCGGACGACGGCGGAGGTCGTCGGGAGGCTCGAGGCGGAGGTGGAGGGCGGGACGCTCAGCGGCGCCGACGCGGTGCGTGAGCGCCTCGTGGAGCTCCTCGCCGAGGCCGCCGGCGGCGACGACGCGCGGATCGACCTCAGGGCTCGCCCCGCGGTGATCATGGTCGTCGGCGTCAACGGCACCGGCAAGACGACCACGATCGGAAAGCTCGCCTGGCACGTGCGCCGACGAGCTCGGCCGCTCGGTGATCGTGGCGGCCGCCGACACCTACCGCGCCGCCGCAATCGAGCAGCTCGAGCAGTGGGCAGAGCGCGCCGGGGTCGAGATCGTTCGCGGCAGCCCGGGCGGTGACCCCGGAGCCGTCGTGTTCGACGCGATCGCCGCGGCGGAGTCGCGCGGCATCGACGTGGTGATCGCGGACACCGCGGGGCGCCTTCACACCCACTCGAACCTGATGGCCGAGCTGGCGAAGGTGCGCCGGGTGGCAGCGAAGCGGCTCGACGGGGCGCCGCACGAGTCGCTGATCGTGATCGATGCGACCACGGGGCAGAACGGCCTGCGCCAGGCGCAGCGCGTTCGCCGAGGCGGTCGACCTGACCGGTGTCGTCCTCACCAAGCTCGACGGGACCGCGAAGGGCGGCATCGCGCTCGCGATCACGTCCGAGCTCGAGCTTCCCGTGAAGCTGATCGGGGTGGGCGAGGGGCTCGAGGACCTGCGGCCGTTCGACGCCCGCGAGTTCGCCGCCGCGCTGCTCGATTGAGCGGGCGCGGCCGGCGGGCGCGTAAGCTGGACGCACCCATGTTCGACCAACTCTCCGATCGCCTCCAGGAGACGCTCTCCGGCGTTCGCTCGCGTGGCAAGCTGACCGAGGCGGACGTCGACCGCGCGATGCGGGAGATCCGCCTGGCCCTGCTCGAGGCGGACGTCAACTTCAAGGTCGTCAAGTCGTTCACCTCGCAGGTGCGTGAGCGCTGCCTCGGCGCGGGCGTCCTCGACAGCCTCAACCCGGGCCAGCAGGTGGTCAAGATCGTCAACGAGGAGCTCGCCGAGCTGATGGGCGGCGCGAGCCGCGACCTCGCCTTCGCGGGCTCGGGCCCGACGGTGATCCTGATGGCGGGCCTTCAGGGATCGGGCAAGACGACCGCCTGCGCGAAGCTCGCCAAGCTGCTCGCGGGGCAGGGGAAGAGCGTCGCCCTGGCCGCCTGCGACACGCAGCGCCCCGCGGCGGTCGATCAGCTCGTCACGGTCGGCCGGCAGGCCGGCGCCAGCGTCTACGAGCAGGGAACCGAGCGCGACCCACCGAGATCGCCGAGTGGGCGCTCGGCCAGGCGAAGGCCGCCGGCGACGACGTGCTGATCGTGGACACGGCGGGCCGCCTCCACATCGACGAGGAGCTGATGGACGAGCTGGCGGCGATCCGCAAGCGGACCAAGCCCCACGACATCCTCTTGGTCCTGGACGCGATGACCGGGCCAGGACGCGGTCAACGTCGCCCAGGCGTTCGCCGAGCGGGTCGATTTCGACGGCGTGCTGCTGACCAAGCTCGACGGCGACGCCCGGGGCGGCGCCGCCCTCTCGGTCAAGGCGGTCACCGGGCAAGCCGATCCTCTACGCGTCGGTCGGCGAGAAGCTCGACGAGCTCGAGCGCTTCCATCCGGAGCGGATGGCGGGCCGGATCCTCGGGATGGGCGACGTCATGTCGCTGATCGAGAAGGCCGAGGAGGTGTCGGACCAGTAAACAGGCCGAGGACCTCGAGCGAAAGATCCGCCGGCAGGAGTTCACGCTCGAGGACTTCCTCCAGCAGATGCGCCAGGTGAGGCGCATGGGTCCGCTCGGCAACGTGCTCGGGATGATGCCCGGGATGGGCAAGGCGGTGAAGCAGCTGCGCCAGGCCGACGTCGACGATCGCGAGCTCGATCGCCTCGAGGCGATCATCCTCTCGATGACCCCGGAGGAGCGGGCGCGGCCACAGCTCATCGACGGCTCCAGGCGAAAGCGGATCGCGCGCGGCTCGGGGACCACCGTGCAGGCCGTCAACCAGCTCGTCAAGCAGTTCGGCCAGATGCGCAAGCTGATGGCGCAGCTCGCCAAGGGAAAGATGCCCGACCCGCAGCAGCTCGGCCTGCGCTAGCCGACCTGTAACCTCCGCGACCGCAGATGGCCGTACGAATCAGACTCAGAAGGGTGGGTTCCAACAAGAACCCGATCTGGCGCATCGTGGTCGCCGACCGTCGCTCGCCGCGCGATGGCCGGACGATCGAGACGATCGGCCACTACAACCCGCAGACCGATCCGTCCACGATCGAGATCGACACCGAGCGCGCCCGCCACTGGCTGGTCCACGGCGCCCTGCCGACTCGGACGGTCGCCGGGCTGCTGCGGATCAAGGGCATCGAGACCGCCGGCTCCTGATGCGGGAGCTGGTTGAGTTCCTCGCCCGGGCGCTGGTGGAGGATCCGGACTCCGTCCAGGTCGAGGAGGTCGAGGAGAACGGCGACCTCGTTCTCGAGGTCACGGTGGGGCCCGACGATCTCGGCCGGCTGATCGGCAAGGGCGGACGGGTGGCCAACGCGATCCGCACCGTCGCGAAGGCCGCGTCGACCGGCTCGGACAAGCGGGTCCTGGTCGAGTTCATTGAAGATTGACGTCTTCACGCTGTTCCCCGAATGGTTCGACTGGTTCGGGTCACAGCGTCATGTGCGACAACGTCGTTCGAGCGCGGCTCGGAGCTTCGGTTCTTCAACTACCGCGACACGCACCCCGTCGGGGGCGGGCAGGTCGACGACGCCCCGTACGGCGGCGGCGCCGGGATGGTCCTGCGCGTGGACGTCGTGGATGCGGCCCTGAACGCCGCGTACTCGGACGGCAGGGAGCCGAGCCGAGTCGTCCTGCTCGCGCCCGTCGGGCCGCCAGTTCGACGATTCGATGGCGCGGCAGCTCGCCGCGGAGCCGCACCTCGCACTCCTCTGCGGCCGATACGAAGGGGTCGACGAGCGGGTCCGCGACCACCTCGCCACGGACGCCGTGTCGGTCGGGCCGTACGTGCTCTCCGGGGGCGAGCTGGCGGCGATGGTGGTCATCGACGCGGTGATCCAGGAAGCTTCCCGGCGCCCTGGGGCACGCCGAGAGCGCGCGTGGAGGAGTCGTTCTCGGAGGCGCTCGGAGGGGCGCCCGAGTATCCGCACTACACCCGTCCCGCGTCCTACCGGGGCTGGGACGTGCCGGAGGTCCTCGTCTCGGGCGACCACGCTCGCGTTCGGGAATGGCGGTTGGAGCAGAGCCGTCAGCGGGCCGCCGCTGCCCGGGAGAGCTGAGAGCCGTTCGCTAATATGCCCCGGCTGCGCGGCCCGCGGGCTCGCGTTTTCTTCGGCCCAGCCCCGTACGGCCCAATCCGGGGGCGGCAGATGCCCAGGCGTCCGCCCCCGACCGAGAGCCCATGAGCACGATCATCGAGAGCATCGAGCAGCGCCAGCTGAAGCGGGTGCCGCGGTTCTCCGCCGGGCGATCGCGTGCGCGTGCACTTCCAGGTGATCGAGGGCAGTCGAAAGCGCACGCAGGTCTTCGAGGGTGTGGTGATCGCCCGCCGCGGCGCCGCCGCTCGCGAGACGTTCACGGTGCGAAAGCAGTCGTTCGGGGTCGGGCGTGGAGCGGACGCTTCCCGTGCACTCCCCCAAGATCGAGCGGCTCGAGGTGATCGCCAAGGGCGACGTGCGACGCGCGAAGCTCTACTACCTGCGGGGCCGGGTGGGCAAGCGCGCCAGGGTCGCCGAGCGGCGCTGGGGGATCGAGGACGACCTGGTGATCGCCGAGCCCGAGACCGAGGCGGTCGACTCCGAGGGCGTGGCGCAGAGCGAGGCGGAGTCGATCCCCGCGCAGGCGAAGGGGAAGAGGAGAGGGCGGCGGAGGAAGCCCCGGCAGGTGAAGCGGCGGAGGCCGAGGCGCCTTCAGGGGAAGGGGCCGAGGTCGAAGCCGCGGAGGAGAGTCCGCCCGACGGTGGCGCCTCCGAGGAATCCGGAGACTCGGCTGAGGATCCGAGGACTCCGAGCCCGAGGCGAAGGCCAAGGGTTCGGAGAATCCTCCTGATCTCTCGGCGTACAAACCTGGTCCCCAAGCCCACGACCGGGCGCGGGGCGTTCCTCGAGTTGGTGGTGATCGTCGCGCTGGCGATCGGGTCTGGCGCTGCTGATCCAGGCCTTCGTCGTCAAGCCGTACCAGATCCCGTCGGGCTCGATGGAGCCCACCCTGGACCCGGGGCAGCGGGTGCTCGTCAACCGCGTGATCTACCACTTCCGCGATCCCGAGATCGGCGACATCGTCGTGTTTCACCCGCCGGTGGGAGCCGACCGCGAGCAGTGCGGCGTGAAGCAGCCTTCCGGCGAGCCGTGTCCACAGCCGACGTCAAGGAGTCCTCTGACACCAACTTCATCAAGCGGATCGTGGCGGGACCCGGCGATCGGCTGACGATCCACGACGGCCACCCGGTGGTCAACGGCATCGAGGCCAAGGAGGACTTCATCAAGCCCTGCGACAGCGGCAACGGCTGCAACCTGCCGCACGGCGATCACGATCCCCGACGACATGTACTTCATGATGGGCGACAACCGTGGCGCGAGCGACGACAGCCGCTTCTGGGGGCCGGTGCCGCGGAGCTGGATCATCGGCGAGGCGTTCTTCACCTACTGGCCGCCCGACCGGATCGGGCTGCTTTAGAGCCGGCCCGCACGTCGCGGGAATCGCGCCAGCGGCGCTGGGCCGCGAGTCCACCCGGCCTCTCGGTCATGATTGCGCCCGTGGCGAGGGCCAGCACAGCCGCTCCGCGAGTCGTCGCCGGAGGCCGCCCAGCGCGGCGGAGCGCCGGGCGCGAGCACGCCGCCGCGCGCACGGCGCGCCTGTTTCGATTCGACCGCTCGCTCGGGGCGCGCTTCGTCGCCGGCGCCGACGAGGCGGGGCGCGGGTCGCTGGCCGGACCGCTGGTCGCGGCTGCGGTGTTGATCGACTACGGAAGCGCTCGAGCCTGCGGGATCGGCGCTCGCTCTCGCATCTCGACGACTCGAAGGTGCGCTCGCCGGAGGAGCGCGAGGAGCTCTACCCGCTCGTGGTGCGCGCCGCCGCAGAGGGTGGCGGTCACCGTCCGCTGCGTCCGCGGGATCGACGCCCGCGGCCTTCACGTGACCAACCTGGCGGCGCTGGCCCGGAGCCTGGAGCGCGTCTGCCGTGCCCGGGGCCGTGTGCCTCGTGGACGGGTTCTCCGTGCCGACCTGCGCGGTCGACCACCGGGCGGTGGTCGACGGCGACGCGACCAGCGCCGCGATCGCCGCCGCCTCGGTGGTCGCCAAGGTGACCCGTGACCGCTATATGACGCAGCGTGGACGCCGCCTATCCCGGAGTTCGGATTCGCCGGCAACGTCGGCTACTCGACACCGGAGCACCGCGCGGCGATCATCGAGCACGGGCCGTCGCGCGCTTCACCGCCGCTCCTTCCAGTCGATCGCCTACTCCCAGCTCGAGCTGGGCTAGGCTGAGGCGCCACGTAGAACGCGCCGCGAAGGTGCTCCCACTCCACCGCGCGCCCGCGGGCGTCGACGCGCAGGCCGACCACGTCGAAGCGAAGCGACGCGTGGTGCGGGACCGAGCCGTCGTGGTCGCGAAGCCATGCGAGCGCGAGCGAGCGGAGCTTGTGGCGCTTGCGGGGCCCGACCGCCATCGACCGGCCGCTCGGGACCGATGGAGGCGCCCACCCTTCGGGCCTTGACCTCGACGAAGACGAGCGCCGCGCCGTCGAGCGCGATCAGGTCGATCTCGCCGCGCGACCTCGGAGGTCCGCTGGTTCCGCGCCAGGACGCGCATCCCGCGTCGCTCGAGCGCATCGGCGACCAGCGCCTCCGCGGCGCGCCCGAGGCGCTGGCGGGCCATCGACACGCGTTCGAAGGTAGGCACTCCAGGTGCGACGGGGGCGCTTCGATCGTCGAGCCTTCCTCGCCGATTGCGCTCTCATTGCGCGCCAGGCCCGTGACGGTGGCGCCTTGCGGTCGCGGACCGGGTTCGCTACCCTCGCGCGCTCGGGCGTCGAACGAAGCCTCCCCTTGCGGCAGCGAGGGGCCACGGGCTCCGCGGTCAGGAGCCAGGCCGCCCGACTCGGATGGGAGCCCTGCCTCCCTCAGCGCCGACCCGCCAACCCGCCCGCGAGCCGACGAAGGAGTCCGATCGATGTTCTCGAACCCGTTTGCAATGCCATCTCTCCGGTTGGCCGGTGCGCTGGTTGTCGCCTCGCTCGCGACCTTCGCGGTGCTGAGCGCCACCGCAACGGCGGGGAACGGCGGTACGGGGACGCCGGCGCCGACCGTCAAGGGTTCCAAGGCAAAGCTCCGCCACGGCCGCGCCATAGCGCCGGAATCCGCGCCGCGAGCCGTCAAGCGCGTGATCGCCGCCGCCAACAAGATCGCCAAGCGGCATGGGTATTGCAACGGCGGCGGCTATTCGAGCTGGAGGTCGCCGTGCTACGACTGTGCGAGCGCCGTGAGCTACGCCCTCCATGGCGGCCACCTGATCAAGCAGGCGATGCCCCCGACCAGCCTTGAACGCTGGGGACGCCACGGCCACGGGAAATGGATCTCCGTCTACGCCAACTCCGGTCACGCGTTCATGACCATCGCCGGCCTGCGGTTCGACACCGCCGACACGAGCGGAAACGGTCCCGGCTGGGCCCGGGGCATGGGCTGGGAGCGCTCCCAGAGGTACGTGGTCCGGCACAAGCGCCGGTTCTAGGAAGCCAACGCCTCCGTGGCTGGACGCCTGACCGCGAAGGTTGACGCAGACCCTGTGGCGTCGAGATAGTGAGCGCATGAAGAAGACCCTGCGGGACTGGGCCGACGCCTCTGCGCGGGATGGCCCTCGCCCTGATCGCCGTCCTGGCAATCACGGCGTTCGCCGCCGCTAGCACCGTCAAGCGGTTCGACTCCAAGGTCACGCTGGCTGCATCCGATCCGTGTCCACGGCAGGGTCGACCTCCGGCAAGCACGCTCTGCGAGGTCCAGCGCAAGGTCAAGGTCTTCAACGTCCGCGCCGGTCCCGACGGCCTCTCGGAACCGACGAAGACGAACAACCCGGCAGGGGTCGTCCACGACGCCGAACGGCAAGTTCTCGCCCGCGTTACGCGCCGGGGGGGGAGCCGGGACGATCTCGTCTGTCGCCCCGACCGCTCCAGGACGCGTCACTTCGGCTCGCGGCCACTTACTCGACGATGCGCGAGATACTGCGCGGCGGTGTCGCAGGAGAACGTGGAGATCGTCAAGCGCGGCTACGAGGCGTCCAATCAAACCGGCGAGCTCTCTCCGGAGTGTTCGCGGACTTCGTGCTCGACCTGACGGAGGCCGCGCACGGTTCCCGAGTCGCGCGACCGCCTGACTATCAGCCGCGCGGTTCCATGCGGACCCGCGACGGGACGAGGGAGCGGCGTGGCATCGCCGTCAGCAACAGCGGACGGATGAGAGGTTCTAGGTCTCGAGTGCCTCTTCCACGTTTTCACTCTCGAAGATGGCAAGGTCGTCCGGCTTGGAGTCCGTGTGCGTCGACAGAGCCAAGGGCCCTCGAAGCCGCCGGGCCGCGGGAGTAGCGACCCCAAGCCATTGCCCGTGACGCAAGCGGCGCTGATAGACACTCCCCGGCGTAGCATCAAGGGCATGTGGCGATGGCTGAACTCGCTCCCGCTCGGTATGAAGCTGTACTTCTGGTTCTGGACCGTGCTGGTTCCGACCGGGTTGGCGCTCCTCCTCGTGGGTGCGGTCGTGCCAGGGCTCGTGCTGCTGATCTGCTTCGTGTTCGACCAAGCCGTCTTCACGCCGTTGCTCGTGGCTCGCAGCCAGAGGCAGAAGCGAGCAAATCGGTAAAGCGACGCGAGCCCTCGAAGCGGCCGGGGCGCAGGAGTAGGGCAGCCCAACGCGAGATACGTCCTCATTGAGCGGGGCGAGGGCAGCGGGGCCTGAGCGGTGGCGGGCCCTCTGAGCAGAACAGCGTGTTCAAGTTGCCCAGAGCACAGATCCGAGGCTAGGCAAGCGACGGACTAGACCGCCTAAACAGCCAGACGACTACGGCGGCACAAAGATTGGAGGGACGACCAGGGGTCGCGGGTAGGCGCTCCTCAACGAACAGGCTGCACGCGGAGTCGCCCCTCCATCCCCATCTGTACCCAGGCGGCGATTACTTGAAACCGGGGCAAGCAGGACCACGTAGAAGCGCGAGACTGGGCCGATGCAAAGAGAGGAGCGACCCACTCCGTCCCCTGGGTAAGCGACAACGGAACCTGCGATGCGTATGCCACGTAGGTCGGGCCGCTCCTCGACTCTGCTGATACCCGTGCTTCCTGTCCCTGAAACCTGGAGCACGGTCGCCACAAGCCACGGACCGAGACAACCTCAAAGAGCCCGGCGGCTTCGAGTTATCCGTCAGTTACCCCGGCGGCTATTGAGCCAGGCGACCATCTCTGGGCCACCACGACTCCGATCCTTGCCTCCTCGCCCCTGTGGGGCAGGGCTCGCCGCCGGCCCGGTCCTCCGACATGCGATTCGTCCAGGTCCGGACCATCCGTTTCCCTTTCAGTCTTTCGGCGTCGATTGTCTTGGTATGGGTGTCGAGTTGCCGCTCAGACCCGTCCCCTCCTCGGTCGAACCTGAGGAGTTGAGCGTTGGGCTCTGGCCCCGTCGGCAAATCTCTCAACCGCCCCTCAGCTCGCGACAAGAGCGCATCGCCTACAACGAGGCCTGGGCTCGCGAACTCAACAGGCGCAAGGCGGAGCAAATGGAACGGAGGCATCCGGCGGCGGGTTTCCGGTGTGAGTGCTGGCAAGCGAACTGCGACGAGCGGCGCATCGTGCTCTCGGGCCAGGAGTGGGAGGAGGTTCGCTCGCAGTCGAACCGCTTTGCGGTGGCGCCGGGACATGTCGCCCCCGACATCGAGGCCGTGGTCAAAGAGAGCCCGCATTATTGGCTCGTCGACAAGCACGGCAAAACCGAAAGGATCGCCGAGAAACTGAGATAAGTGCGCGTCGTCATTGAATATCCGCTTCCCGGCGAGGTCGGCACTGCCTCAGCCGCCGCGAGATACTGCGCGGGCGATGTCGCAGGAGAACATCCAGACCGTCCGCGACGCGGCTGCCGCCTTCAACCGTGGAGACCTGGACGCCTGGCTTGAGTACGTGGCGGACGACATCGACTACCGGGCGGTCGAGGGTGCACTCGATGACGCGGCCGATCCACGGCAAGGATGCCGTGCGCGCCTACATGCAGGACTGGCTCGACATGTTCGACGACCTCAGGAGCGAGCCCGTCGAACTGATCGACGCAGGAGAAGACAGGGTCATCGCGGTCGTGCGGATCAGCGGACGCGCCAAGCTGAGTGGCGTCGAGACCGATCTGACCTACGCCGCCCTCTACACGCTCCACGACGGGAAGGTCGCAGGGGGCCGCGAGTATTGGGACGAAGGAGCAGGCCCTCGAGGCCGCCAGGCTGCGGGAGTAGTGCTGGATTCATCGGAGGAGCATCAGCGGGTGATCAATACGGTTGGCGCGGTGCACTGCGATTTCTGTCGTAACCCGCTCGCCCGTTGGCGCTATGCCGCGGATTCGCGCGACTGGCGGGCCTGCGCCAAGTGCCATGAAGCGATCGAGACCGACGATCGCGAGATGCTTCTCGGTCGGGTGATCGGTGCGCCCGTGCCGAGGACGCTGCCCGACCGATTCGCCCCGCACTTCCGTGAGCGGGCGCGGGAGCTCCACGAGCAATTCGGGGCGGCCGGACGCGGTCGTGCTGAGCCCGTTTGACGGCAGAGGCGGGCCCGATGCCACCGGCGATCAGCCGAGAAAGCCCCCGATCGTCATCAGCAAGACCACGCAGGTGACCGCGCTCGCGACGGCAGCACCGACGAGGATCTCCTCAAACCGGTGATACGTCCAGCCCGCCGGCTGCCACTCGCCACTGCCGCGCGCCCACGGCTCCCGCATGCGCCGGGTGAGTGACCGTGCGCGGGCGCGCGCCGAGATTCGGGAGACCGTCAACGCCAGCAGCAGATAAGCCACCACGACGCCGATGATCATCAGATTCAGCGTTGGCGTCGAGCCCTGGGCCGCCCGGTTATGGGGTGCCGCGACCAGCAGCAAGCTGATCGGAATCCCGACGCCGATCAACGCCCCCGCCACGTACACGATCGCTCGCGTGGCCAGCGGTTTGTAGTCGAGCTCCGGCGTGGCGCTCGGCTCGACGGGCTCGCGCCGCTCCGCTCGCCGAGGCGAGTCGATCAGGGAGAGGCCGGCCGGTGTCGTCCGCGGGGCGAACGCGTCGTCGTCGATCTCGGCGCCCGCGGCCGCAACTACAACGCCCACCCGGCCGTCGCGCCGCGCGAGATGCGGATCGCCGCCGCCAAGCCTGGCGGCGAACTGCGCGAGGTGCGCTCGCGTGATCGGACCGTGGACAGCGACCGCATCACGGCGCCCCGCCTGATGGAGAGCCAAGACCTGAACGCAGTCCCGAACCACCAGAACCCGGTTCGTGTTCGCGATCGCCGGTGCCGCTTGGCGGAGTCCGAAGATCGCGGTTCCGGTCGTAAGGTGATCCCGGTCGGAAGACGTCAGCCACAGTGACCACGAGGTCCCCAGGTGCGTGGCGAGTCCAGCGAAACCCCGTACTCGGCCGTCTTCGCCTGCGAACGGAAACATGATCCGGGCGTGAAAGCGGACGTGCAGGTGACGGCGTCCACGCGGCTCGCGAGCCCCGCCGAGATGAGCTCGTCCGGCGAGTACCCCGATCTGGCCAGGTCGTCGAGTAGCTCGCGCGTGTTCCCCGGTGCATAGCCCACCCGAAATGCGCGCAGGGTCGACGACTCGATTCCCGATCGTAAGAGCCGGGCCCGCGGGCTACCCCCAGACTCCCAGAGGCAAGCTTCGAAGTAGACCGCCGCACGCTCGAGGACCCCCTCGACTCGCGACACGCGCTCCTCACCTGGGTGGCCGCGATCGCTGTGTCGCCGTCGACTTGCGTCACCTGTCGATCGTAATCGAGCAGATGCGTTGGCCTGATGCCTGGTGCCTGGGGAGTTCCGCGACGGCATGGTCGTGCGCGTTCCCTATTGGGTGGACGCGACCAGAGCCCTCAAAGCCGCCGGGCTGCGGGAGTAGGGCACCTCCCCACATGGCGGCACCGCCCGATGTAGGGTCACCACGCGTCGTCCAACCTAGGGAGGAACCATGCGCCGTATCCGTCGCCATCTGATCTTCGCCAACGTCACCTCGCCAGTCGCGCGCGAGACCCGCTGGCCACGCCTCGTCGGGTTCGCGCTCGCACTGACGCCGGTGCTTGGCGCGGGCGCCTGCGGGGGCGACGACGATGAGGCGACCTCGGCCGAGAAGGTCACGATCACGACCACCGACACGGCGGACGGCTACGCGTGGGACGTCTCGGCGACGCCGACCGCGGAGACGAAGTCGGTGACTCTGAGAACGACAGCCAGGAGGGGCACGCGCTGGTCTTCGCGAAGCTCGGTGAGGGCTACACCGTCGACGAGGCTTACGAGCGACTGGAGGGAAAGAAGGGATCGGCCACGGAGGTCATTCGCGGCACGGGCGCCGAACCGGGGAAATCCGTGACCGCGGAGGTGACGGAGTCGCTCGATGCGGGGAACTATGTGCTGCTCTGTCCGATCGCCGGCAAGGATGGCCCCCACTACAAGCTCGGGCAGTTGGCAGAGTTCGCGATGAGCAGCGGACGCTCCTCGAAGCCCGGCTTACCGCGAGCTCGACGGCAAGGGTTCGAGACGTCGGTTCGGCGCCGGGGCGCGGGAGGTGGGCAAGACACGGGGCGCATCGTTCGTGTCGCTGCCGACCGGGTCGAGGCCGCCGGCGCGGGAGTAGGGTGGTCGCCTGGAATTCTGAGCCACCGCTCGGATCGCGTGAGGAGCGCATCGCCACAACGAGGCCTGGTGCCGTGATCTGAACCAGCGAAAGGCTCGGTGGATGGAGGCTGGCGCTGCGGCCGCGGGCTTCCGATGCGAGTGCTGGCGGGTCGACTGCGAGAGCGCCTTCCGCTGTCCGGAAGGGAATGGCGCGAAGTCCGGTCGCGAGCGAACCGCTTCGCGGTGGCACCGGAGCACGTCGCCGAGGACGGAGGCTGTGGTCGAGAGGCATCCCGACTTCCTGGATGATCGAGAAGCACGGTGAGGCCGGAGAGGTCGCCGAGAAGCTGGGCTAGCCGATGTCGCAGGAGAACGTGGAAGTCGGCGAGCCGGTGAGGAGGCTCTGGGCCGCGCTCAGCAAGCGAGACTGGGACGCGTTCTCCGCGGAGCTTGACCCTGAGATGGAGTACACGCCTGTCGAGGAGCAAGTCGTCATCGCGGTGCCCGGAGGCAGTCACCCAGTATGCGGAGCGGTGGCTTGACGCGTGGGAAACGTTCTCGGGGGAGGTGGAGGAGGTCGAGACCGCACCGGCGGAGGACCGAGCATTTATCGCCCTGCGCTTCCGCGGGAGGGGCAAAGGGAGCGGAGTCGAGATCGACGAACGCGGCTTCTGGGTGTACGAGTTGCGGGGCGGCAGGCTCTACCGCATCAGCGAATACAACGACCGAGCCGACGCCCTCGAAGCCGCCGGGCTGTCGGAGTAGGGGATGTCGCAGGAGGACGTCGACATCATTCGCCGCATGCTCGAGCTGCCTCAACAGCCCCCAGCCGCACTTGGACTACCTGCTTTCCGGTAGCTCGATGAACCAGGCCCCTGACAGGACCCCGACAAGCTCGTTGGAGAGCTGAGGGAGGCCCGCGGATAGCGGGTCTCGCCTTTCTCAGTTCCCTGATCCGAAGGGACGGAACCATGGATCATTCACGCGTCACTGGCGAGGACGCACCCCTCGCGACCAACGTTGAGCGAGCCCGCAACGCCACCATCGTCCGCGCCGGGGGGGCTCTCAGCCGCTCTACTGCCCAGAAGTTCGAAGGGGCGGTGGGAGGGGCGAATACGAGGCTCGCCAGACGTCATCCTCGACCTTGGCGGTGTCCGCTTCATCGATTCGACCGGCCTACGCTCGTTGCTCCGTGTCGCCAACCTGTCTCGCGGAGCCGGCGGCGAGCTCCAACGCCCGCAACGCTCGTCGACGTCCGTCCAGCGAGCGATCGAGTGGGGTGGCTTACGCCGTTCGCTGCGATGGGTTGAATGAATCCGTCCGACCTCGCTGGGTAAGCGCGGCACCCCCCTTCGCGCCACGAGATACTGCGCGGGCGATGTCGCAGGAGACGACTGCGTTCACCGCGATTGAGGAGCAGGATTGGGAAGCCGCTCTCGGCCTCTTTGACCCGGCGGTCGAATGGTCGCCAACAGAAGGCACGTTTCACGGGCTTGAAGGTCTCGCGACCAGCCTGATGGAGTGGCTCGAGCCGTGGGAGGAGCACCGCATCGAGGCGGAGGAATTCACGCAGGCCGGAGACACGTCCTGGCGGCGTCATCCGCTGTCGGACGCACAGCGGGAAGTCGGATGGAGGTCGACCAGCGCTTCTTTCAGGTCTACACCGTGAGCGACAGAAGGATCATCCGGATGGTCGAGTTCGGCACCCGCGACAAGGCCCTCCAAGCCGCCGGGCTCTCGGAGTAGACGATGTCGCGGGAGAACGTGGAGACGCTTCGGGCCGCTTACGACGCATTCAACCGAGGCGACGGGGATGCTGCGGCCCGGTTGGCGGACCCCGACTTCGAACTCCAGACGGCCGCCCGTGCCGTGAACCCGGGGACCTATCGCGGCGCGGAAACAGCGAGGCGGTTCTTCGAGGACCTGTTCGCTCCCTTTGACGAAGTGGTCATTGAGCCGGAAGAGCTCTTCGAGCGAGGCGACCAGGTCGCCGTGTTCTTGCGTGTGCGGATGCGGCCCACAGACAGCAGCGCGTTCGTCGAGAACCGGATTGGCCATCTGTGGACACTGCGCGAAGGGAAGCTCGCTCGCCTGGCCAGTCTTCCCCAGGCGCGAGGAAGCCCTCGAAGCCGCCGGGCTGCGGGAGTAGCGAGATACTGCGCGAGCGATGTCGGAGGAGAACGTGGAGATCGTGCGGCGCTTCTATGGCGCGTGGGCGCGGAACGACCCGGGACCGTCGAGCTTACGGACCCCGAGGTCGAGTACGTCAATCCCGCTGGGGCCGTGGAACCGGGAACCCGATGTGGCCGGGCTGCGTTCAGCAGCGCCGTCGAGAAGGTCTTCGAGGGGTGGGAGACCTGGCAGGCCGAGCCGGAGGCGTTCAAAGTGGTCGGAGACCAGGTGGCGGTGGTGCTGCGCTATCGCGCAATTGGGCGAGGTAGCGGGGTCGAGGTGGAAGGCCGTGAGTCGGCCCTGTGGACGCTCCGCGACGGCAAGGTTACGCGGTACGCCTGGTTTCACGAGCCGGGCCGACGCCCTCGGAGCCGCCGGGCTTTCGGAGTAGGCGATGTCGCAGGAGAACGTGGAGGTCGTGCGCCGCATCGTTGAGGACGCCATCCGAGACAGCGAGGTGGGAAGAGGCGATGCGGCAGCTCGCGCCGGACATTGAGCTTCATGGCACGGTCGGTGGGCTCACCGAAGGCAGCGTCTGGCGTGGCCCCGAGCCGGTCAGGGATTTCTTCGAGCGAGGACCGCGAGGCCTGGCATGAGCGCCGACTGGACGCGGAGGAGCTCATCGACGCGGGCGACTGCGTCGTCGTGCTCCTGCACGAGTTTCGGCGCGGGAAGGGGAGCGGGGTGGAGACGGAAACCGACACCGCGATGGTCTACGAGGTGCGTGACGGGCGTGTGGTCCGCATCCAGGGCTACATGGATCGAGATGAAGCCCTCGAAGCCGCCGGGGTGCGGGAGTAGGCGATTGCGATCGCTCGTCGGCGCACTCGGCGACTGGCCCAAGCGGCCGAAGGGTGGATTCGCCCCGCCATCCGTAGCGGGGCGAATCCTCAACCGTTCGAATCCCCAACCGCTAGCTGCGGGTTACGTCCTCACACCCCTTGACGACCGACTGCGGGTTGGTCACGACCGTGTCGGACCCGCTTCCACAGAGGATCCGATTGTGGTTGCGAAGGTCGACGATGGTGTCGTCGCCCGGGCCCGCCTTGATCCGGTCGTCACCCTTGTGACCGTGGATGACGTCGTTACCTTTGCGGCCCTTGATCCGGTCGTCACCTCGACGGCCTGAGGATCCGGTCGTTGCCTCGGTTGCCGTTGATCCGGTCGTTGCCGCGGTTGCCCTTGATCCGGTCCTTGCCCCCGCCGCCCTTGATCCGGTCCTTGCCTGCGCCCCCGCGAATCGCGTCGGCACCCCGGTTGCCGAAGAGGCAGTCGTGAGCGCCCCGCCCGGCTATCGAGTCAGCGCCGCCGCCTCCGCGCAGTAGGTCTCGCCGAGGGGTACCGATCATCGTGTCGGCGGCGCCGTTCCCTTGAAGAGCCTTGCCGTTCGGGTGGCATCGTTGGTTGTAGTGGCTCGGGGGAATCACGTGCGTAGCGGCGTAGGCGGTGACTGCGAAGCCCAACAGGGCGGCAATCGCGCTGGCCGCGATGAGTGCTCGTTTCATTTCCCGTCTCCTTCCCCTGGACGCCATGTCTCCGATTGCGGCCATCTACCCGCGGTGCGCCCATGCAAACATGGCCGAGTTGTCATCTCGTACAGAGCCAGAGCTGCCCCCGAAGCCGCCGGGCCGCGGGGTAGTGCTGGGGATCTATCGGAGGAGCATCAGCGGGTGATCAATACGGTTGGCGCGGTGCACTGCGATTTCTGTCGAAACCCGCCGCCCGTTGGCGCTATGCCGCGGATTCGCGTGACTGGCGTGCCTGCGCCAAGTGCCATGAAGCGATCGAGACCGACGATCGCGAGATGCTTCTCGGTCGGGTGATCCGTGCGCCCGTGCCGAGGACGCTGCCCGACCGATTCGCCCCGCACTTCCGTGAGCGGGCGCGGGAGCTCCACGAGCAATTCTGGGCGGCCGGACGCGGTCGTGCTGAGCCCGTTTGACGTAGACGAAGACTGAGAGGGGAGAGGTCCGGCCCAGACTTGGTCCCCATCCCAGTCGGGGGGTTCCCCCCCGGCCTCTTCCCAGGTTTTCGAGCCGCAGAGTCGGGTATGGGTGCCAAACAGCGGCGAACGAGCTAAACGGGGGTAGGTGAATGGCAAACCAGGGTGCGAAGTCCTCGCGTTCAGGGTCGAGACGGACCGGATCAAGGAACGGCGCTTCCTCCTCGCCCTCGTCCAAGCGGCGGATCAGCAGGAGATCATCAGGCGCGCGTAGCAACGGCTCCAGCCGCAGCAGTAGAAGGCGTGCTTCCAAGAGCGGAAGCGCCACCTCGCGAGGCAGCCGGCGCCGCCCATCGGCGCGGCCGCACGACAAGGCAGCACAGAACATGCCGGACGGGACCGTTCCAGAACGCGAATACAAGGATTACACCCTCCTTCACCCCGGGATCAATCAGCGATAGCGACGAGCCTGACGTCCTGCTCGATATCCCGGTCGTCAACGTCGATGAACTTCATTTCGAGCGGACGACTGGACGTGCGCCGTGTCGTTGCGACGCTGAGGTGCTCGACCTCGTGCGCCTCAGCGTTGGAGTCCACGCCGAGTTGGGCAAGGTCGAGCTTGGCATCAAAGGCGTCGAGGCCCAGGCCCTACTGAGGGTCCGCTTGGATCACGTCACAGCCATCATCGATCGCGTCCTCACGACGCTCGACCGCAACCCGAAAGCTGGTGGAGAGCCTGGGCGTACTGTCGAGCAGCTCGGTTCGGGTGCCGGCCACGCCGTCGAGGACGTGGGCCAGGGAGCAGGCGGTGCTGTCAAGGATGTCGGCAAGGGCGCCGGTGGCGCGGTTCAGGCGGTCGGTCAGGGAGCCGGCAAGGGCGTCGGCGACGTCGGTGAGGGCGTCGGGCAAGGCGCCGGCCGAGCTCTCGGCGATGTCGGACAGGGGGCCGGGCAAGCGGTGGGTGAGATTGGGCGCGGTGCGGGCCAAGGGGCTGGCCAGGCCCTGGGCGAGGTTGGTGGCGTCGGGGCGCTTGTAGGTGGGGCTGGGCCCGGGGGGGGTTCAGGAGGTCAAGGTGGCCAGGGTGGTGGTGCTGCGGGTGGCGATGGAATCACGGCGCCTCTGCTCGCTAAGCAGGTTGCCAAGACGGTTGCCAAGGAGCTCGGCGCGGCAGCCAGCGATGAAGCACGTGACCTCGGGCTTGCCGCCACGCACAAGGTGATGGAGATTGGCGATCGGCGTCGCGAGAAGCGCGCGACGAAGCACCATGCGACCCCGGCCGCGCTGCAGCGCGCCGAGGAGCTGGGAGTAGATCTGACCGACGTTGAAGGCAGCGGCGCCGAAGGGCGGATCACGATTCGAGACGTACAGCGGGCGAAGGCAGACTGATGTGCGTTTCAGGCACCCGCGGACTGCCCGACGACGAGCACGCCGATATCGACGTCAGCACCTCGGTGCGGATGCGCAGCCTCCGCTTCGATGCCGTGCCATCGACACGGGTGTGGTTCGAGGGGATTCCGGATGAGGTCCACTCGTTGCGGGTCGAGCGGGAGAACCTGCCGGACGAGGTGCAGCTGGGGTGACCTACGAGACGGTAACCGTGCGTTGGCAAGCGAGGGCTCGAATCATCGCCCAAGCCTACCTCGACGTCGAGGAAGACTGAGTTTTGCCCCTTTGTTGCCCTCGGTAAGCAGCACGCGCGATCGACAGCCGTTTTCACGACCCGCCGGAGAATGCCCAGAATGCGCCTGGAAGGAAGCCCTCGAAGCCGCTGGGCTGCGCGAGTGCGAGTAGTAGGGCACTCACCGAACGCGCCGTCCGGGCCGTCCAAGGCGCGGAAGAAACCCGGACGGCGCTAGCTCGTGGAGCAAGCCAATTCATTCGCCGGCTCGAGCTTCCAGGGCCGAGCCTGACCGAAGGCGTCATGGCTCGCGACCTGCCTCGCCCTGAGCTTCCAACCGGGCTGTGTCCGATCGGCCTGTTGCTCGGATACCCCGCTTGACCGCCGCTTCGCGGACGACGTCGTTCGAGGCAGGAGGGCTTTGGCGCAACGAGGCCGGGGCAGGGATGGACCGGCCCGAGTCGGAACCGCCGTTCATATCCATCCAGAATTTCGGTCTCGGAAGTTCCCTCTGGATGATTGCGCAAGGTGGCCCGCTCCAGCCACAGGGCCTGGCGAATGTGCTGGGCCGTCGATGCGGTCACGTTGCCGGGCTCGTTCATCGGGACACCAAGCCAGCCAACATTCGTCGCGCGGGGCGTGAAACCCAGCTTAGTGCCGCGTCTTGGTCTCGCAGTTGGTGACGCGGTGTTGGGATCCCTGGGGAGGAGGTCAAGATCGGCGTTGTCGGCGGTCCCGGGGCGCCGCCATCGCAGTTGATCGTCTGATCGGAGGCCAAATCGTGGGCCTGAAGCAGATCGGTTCCGTTCATCCCCTTCATCGAGTCGATTCCCGTTCCTCCGGTAAGCGTGTCGTTGGCGGAACCGCCCGGAGCGCGTCATCGCCGGCCCCCCGTTGAGGGAGCTTCGGATCGTGGTCGAGTTGACCACCTTGTCGGGTTGATCCCCCGACGAGCCCTGGGCCAGCGTGATCCCGGCCGCATCGCAGTTCGCGGTGGAGCCGCCGCTTCGGGCGCACCCGGGCCCCGCGTGGACGCCGGATCCGGTGTAGACGCCGCCGGCGAGATCCGTCACCCGGAGGGTCGAGGCGGAGGGACGGGTGATCGCCAGGTTGTCCCTCGCCCCCGTCGCCGCCGTGACCACGAGGGTCGACCCAGAGACACTGACCGCGGCGGTCTTGACGGTGAAGGTGCGCGAGGCCGGCGTCGGGTCGACGTTCCCCGCCGAGTCTTTGGCGCGGACGGAGAACGTATGGGAGCCATCGCGACGTAGGGCGTTGTCTTCGGCGAGCTGCAGGGGGTATAGGAGCCCGAGTCGAGCTTGCACTCAAAGCTCGTCCCCGGCCTGGGAGGAGAAGCTGAAGGTCGGGGTCGGGTCGTTGGTCTGAGCGTTTGGGGCGCTGTCTATCGTCGTGGTCCACTGATTGCGAACCCGCACCATCCTCGCCACGGAGGGCACGCCGTCCCCGCCGATCACGAAGAGCATGTAGATGCCCGGCGGCGCGACGTTGGCGTTGGCCGGGGCGGTTGCGTTGACCGTTCCGCCGTTGGCCGTGAACGAGAGCGGTACGTAGCGCTGCTCCATGTTCACCGAGTGCGTCACCGCGCCCAGCCGGACCAGCGCCACCTTGCTGACGGAGGCCGCGTTTGAGACCGAGATCGCAGACGATGCGTTGTAGGTCATCTCGTCGGGGGCGGAGGTGATCTCGGGCCGTGGGGCGAGCTCGCCTGATCCGTCCTTCTTGAACAGGTAGGGGGGCGAGAAAACCTCGGCGTTCTTCGCCAGGTAGCCCGCCTGGTCGCAAGTGCCGCAGATGCCGCCCCCTGCGGACAGCACGCGCCCGTCGGGAAGGAGGAGGGCCGTGGAGTGGTATTGGCGGGTGACCTGCATCGCTGCGAGCGTCTTCCACTGCCCAGTGGCGGGGTTCCAGAGCTCCGCCGGGTACACGCCGTTGTCCAGGTCCACGAGCGGCGCCCCGGAGGAATTACCGCCGGTGGCGAGCACGGTGCCGTCCGCCAGCACGGTGAGGTTGTGTTGCCGGCGGCCGTTCGCCATCGGCGCCGTGGTCGATACCTGCGGCGTCGTCCCGTTCAGGTCGATGACACGGGCATCGTTGCTCGAGGACCCTCCGCCGGCGACGAGGATCTTTCCCACGTCATAGAGCGCGTGGCTGCCGTAGTCGCGGTTCAGGGTGTCGCGCTGGCTGAAGCTTTGCCACGACCCCCCTCCGGCTGTGTCGAGGCTCCGCAGCGCGGGGCCGGGGCCCGAGTAGAAGGCGCGGCCATCGGGCGCCACGTCGATCCACGGGTAGAGCGGGAGGTTGAGCGAGGCCGTGTTGAGGGTGCGCAGGGCGCCGTCGGTCTTGCGCACCTCCGGCGTGTCGGGCCCGCCCTCTGTGATCAGCATCTCCCCGTTGCCCAGAGGCGTGACGCTCGGGTACCAGCGGCCCTCCGCCATGTTCGGCCCAAGGCTCCACGTATTCGTGTCCGAGTCGAAGATGTGCGTCTGGACGATGCCCTCGCGTGGGGCGTCCCCGTTCCCGCCGGCGACGAACAGGGACCCGTCCATGAGGTGGGCGAGGCCGCTGCAGAAGATGTTGTACCCCGTGGTCACCCACACCGGCGTCTGCGTGCCGGTGGCGGGGTCCCACACCGTGGCGCGGGTGTGGCGCGGGTAGGTATCGGAGGTATCGGCTCCGTTGTCGGCGGCCGAGTCGTAGGCGAGCACCTTCCCGTTCTCGAGCAGCGCCGCGTGGACGGCCACCACCGGCCAGTCCACGACTGGCCCCCACTGGCCGACCTGGTGCTCGTCGCCCGTCACCGCCGCTGCCGCCGCCTCGGCGTCCGCCGCGGTGGCCGCCCGGGTGCGCCGCCCGAGCCGTCGTTCCTCGGCGGGACTGTGGGCAACGGAATCCTCCTCGACGTGACCCTGGACGGTGCTCGTGGCCTCCTCGTGGGCGAGCGCGGCCGAAGGAGCTCCCAGAGCGAGAATCGAGGCTGCGACCGCCGCGAGCAGCGCGACCGAGAACCGCATTGGTCAAGCCGGGAGAAGGCGCAATGCGTCTCTCCGGCCCTCGCCGCCATGGAGCTCTCGAGCTATGGGATTCTCCTCTCCGCCGGTTGCTCGGACTAAAGCTCTTGCTCTAGCTCGGCCGCCTTCTGGTCGTGTCGGTCGGCGCTCTGCCCTTCGCGGGAAATCTGCTGCTCCGTTCGCCTGGCGCGCCTGTCCAGCTCCTCGGCCCTGGCGGCCTCCTCTTTCGCCAAGGCGGCACGGTCCGTGGCTTCCCGGCGCAGGGCTTCGGCTTCGGGCCTCAGTTCTTGAGCCCTAGCTATATGGGCGTCTCCCTCTTGACGATGACCTGCGGCCTCTGAAGCCCGTCGCTCGCGAAGGACCCGTAGCCGCTCGGCGCGGCGCCTCATATACACCGCCGCAAGAGCTACAACGATCAGCGCGGCAACGCCGATCGCGACGATCGCAATTGCCGACATCAGACAATCCGTCGTGCCAGATAGATCACGAGGAGGATCAGGAGGATCACTATGAGAATTCCTACAACAGACATCCTTGCCTTTCGTGCGAAATCAAGCCGGATTGGCAAAAGAACCGATAGGTGCCGAGGCCCTCGGATACCCCGTACTCGACCCAGGCAAACATTCAGAGGTGCCAAGAGGATGCGCCAGCGATCGGCGCCCGTCCACCTCTAAGTCAGGCACGAGACCTAGGCAGACTTGGGAGCTTGAACGTTGACCTTTCCCGGCTAGCGGCGCCATGCAGCATGGACCAGTAGTTACCTCACGGCTCAGCGCGAACAGGCCCAGGAGCGCGCTCGCGCCGCCAGACCGGTACCGAATGCGCCAGTCCGCGCCAGTTTCAACCGGGTCCTGCGGGGCTATTTCATGCCTGACTCGCGCAGGCTGCGCCCAGAGCACAGATCCGAGACATCTGGCGCGCGACGCGCGCACCATCAGTTCCTAGCCTCAATCCGTGCTCGCGGCCGCCCGGACATTCGCGCTCGTGGGCGTCGAAGCCCGCGCGGTCCAGGTCGAGGTCCACGTCGGCCGGGGCTTGCCCGTCTTCTCGCTCGTCGGCCTGCCCGACGCGGCAGTTCGTGAATCCCGGGAGCGGGTCCGGGCCGCTCTGGTCAACTCGGGATTCGAATATCCGCAGCAGCGGATCACTGCGAACCTGGCGCCGGCCGATCTGCGAAAGGCGGGGCCGGCCTTCGATCTTGCGATAGCGGCGGCCCTGCTCGGCGCCTCGGGACAGCTCGATCCCGCGCAGCTCGATCGGCTCGCTCTTGCCGGCGAGCTGGCGCTTGACGGGTCGATCCGGCCGATCCCCGGAGCGCTGGCGATGGCCGAGGCGGCTCGCCACTCGGACGCGGACGCGATCGCGGTGCCGGCCGCCAACGGCGCCGAGGCGACGCTCGCCGGCGGCCGGGTGATCCCGCTCGAACGACTCTCCGAGGTCGCGACGATCGGCACCGAGCGCGAGCCGGCCCCGCCCGAGGTCCCGGATTGGCCCGCCGAGGATCGGGCCTCCGAGCTCCCCGATCTCGCCGACATCCGAGGACAGCCCTACCTCAGTCACGCGCTCGAGGTCGCGGCGGCAGGCGGGCACAGCGTCCTGATCATCGGCCCGCCCGGCGCCGGCAAGTCGCTCGCCGCCCGCAGGTTGCCGTCGATCCTGCCCGCTCTCAACCGCGTCGAAGCGCTCGAAGTGTTGAGGATCGCGAGCGCATGCGGTCGCCCTCCACGGGGCACCCCACCAGCGGCCCGCCCGTTTCGGGCCCCCCATCACACGATCTCGGCGGCCGGGCTGGTGGGGGGAGGCTCGCCGCCTCGAGCCGGAGAGGCGACCCTCGCCCATCGCGGCGTGCTGTTCCTCGATGAGCTGGGAGAGTTCTCGCGCCAGGCGCTCGAGGCGCTGCGACAGCCCCTGGAGGAGGGCGAGGTGACGATCGTACGGGCGGGGCATGCGGTTGAGCTTCCCTGCCGGTTCACGCTCGTCGCGGCCTCCAACCCGTGTCCCTGCGGCCGCGGCGAGCAGTCCGGCGAGTGCGAATGCCAGCCGGCCTCCGTTCACCGATACCGCGCGAAGCTGAGCGGGGCTCTGGCGGATCGGATCGACATCGCGATCTCGGTCGAGCGCCCGAGCGCCGAGGACATGGCTGCGCCGCCACCCGAAGCGTCGGCGCGGGTCCGCGAACGGGTCACAGCGGCCCGAGAGCGCCAGGAGCGGCGAATGGGGCCGGGGCGATGTAACGGGGACATGGGGCTCGCCGAGTTGCGTGTGGCATGCCGCCTCGACGGAAGGGCCCGGGCCGTGCTCGCCGACGGGCATGCGAGGCTTGGCCTGAGCGGCCGCGGACATGACCGAGTGCTGCGGCTCTCCAGGACGATCGCCGACCTCGAGGGCTCGGAATCGATCTGCGCCGACCACCTGACCGAGGCCCTGACACTGCGCCGCCGTGGCAACGGGTGAGCCGGTGACGATCCCGATCTGGACGATCGGAAGAGGCGATCCGGGCTATCCGAGCCCCCTTCTCGATCTGGGAGACGACGCACCCGGACGCCTCTTCGGGTGCGGCGATCGAGGTCTCGTCAGCGGCCTCGAGCTGCGCCACACGGTGACGATCGTGGGCTCGCGCCGGGCCAGCTCATATGGCATCGAGGTCGCCGAGCGGCTCGGCCGGCTCGTGGCCGGCGCCGGTCTCGTGGTCGTCAGCGGGATGGCGAGGGGGATCGACGGTGCCGCCCATCGCGGGGCGCTGGTCGCCGGCGGGTCGACGATCGCAGTCCTCGGCGGCGGGCCTGACGTCATCTATCCGAGCGGCCATCGGTCGCTCTATCGCGAGATCGTCGCGAGGGGGGCGATCCTCTCCGAGACGCCACCGGGTCGCCCGCCGGCGAAGTGGTCGTTTCCGGTGCGTAATCGGATCATGGCCGCGCTCGCGGCGATCACGGTGGTCGTTGAGGCCGCGAGGCCGTCGGGGTCGCTGGTCACGGCGCGCCACGCGCTGGGCCTGGGCCGCATCGTGGGGGCGGTCCCTGGTCCGGTGACCTCGCGATCGTCGCTGGGAGCCAACGACCTTCTGGCCGACGGGGGAGTACCGATTCGCGATGCCCAGGACGTCCTCGATCACCTGCTGGGCGTCGGGGCAACCCATGTCAGGCGGGTCGGCCCCGCCCTCGAGCCCGCCCTGGGAGAAGTCGTCGAGCTGGTCGAGGAGGGGAGCCGAAGCCCGGACGCGGTGGCGACCGGATCGGGGATGGCGGCGGGCGAGGCAGCGGTCGCGCTCAGCCGGTTGGAGCTGCTCGGCTACGTCCGGGTCGACCCGGACGGCCGATACACCAGAACCACCCTGACCGCTCCCGATGTCGACCGTGGGCACCCCACTACGCTGGATGCGTGAGCGAAGGACGCCGCGAAAGAACGTGCCTGTCGATCGCCGGCTCGGACTCTGGCGGGGGCGCGGGCATCCAGGCCGACCTGAAGGCATTCGCGAGGTGCGGCGTCCACGGGACCACGGCGATCACGGCGCTCACCGCCCAGAACACGATCGGTGTCGAGATGGTCTCTTCCGTTTCCGCCCAGATGATCGTCGCCCAGGTGCGGGCGGTCGCAGACGATCTGGGGGTCGACGCGGTCAAGATCGGCATGCTCGGCGACGAGCCCACGATCGAAGCCGTGGTCCGGGCGCTCGACCTGGTCGGTGACGTGCCGGTCGTCGTGGATCCCGTGATGCTCTCCCAAAGCGGTGCGGTCCTGCTCGATCCGAACGCGAAGGCGGCCCTGATCGAGTCGATCCTGCCGCGAGCCACGGTGGCCACCCCCAACCTGCCCGAGGCGCGGGAGCTCTCGGGCCTGGGTCAGCGCGCGGGCGCTGAGCAGCTCGCCGTAGCGATCCAGGCGCTCGGGCCGCAGGCCGTGATCGTGACCGGAGGCCACGCCGAGGACGGCGCCGATCTGCTGTTCGACGGCTCCGGGATGCTTCGAATCGACGGCCCACGCTACGGCGATGGGGCCTCGCACGGGTCGGGCTGCACCCATTCGTCGGCGCTAGCCGCCTACCTCGCCCGAGGCACCGAGCTCGCCGAGGCAGCCAGGTGGGCGCGCGAGATCGCGGCCGAGGCGGTCGGCAACGGCCTGCACGGGCTCGGCGCGGGACCCGGCCCGGTCGATGTGTTCGGGCTGGCCGCCGGCACACGCTCGCCCGGGGCTCGCCCCGCCTGAGGGAGCCGAGCTCCGCGGGCCCGCTGGCATAATCTGGGTCGTGAAGCTCGTCCGCATGAAGCCCGGCTACGGCGACCTGCTGCTCGCGGAGGGAGACCCCGAGGTCGCGGAGGACGAAGAGCGCCTGGTGGAGGAGTTTCGCCGCCAGCTGGAGCTCGGGATGTGGGCCGCCGTCCCGACCTCGGAGGGGCCGCGGCACGAGGCGACCATGGTCCGCGACTTCGCCGAGGTCCCGAAAGGGGCCGACCGGGTCGTGTTCTTTCCACCGGCCGCCGGCGGTTGACGCTCGTCGTCGTCACATCGGCCATCGTGGTCGCCGCATTGTCCGTCGTCGGCTTCGGGCCGGGCCTGGCCCGTGCCGTGCGCCGGCGAATCGACCAGCGTCTGGCCGATCCAGCTCCGCCGCCTTATGACCCGGGCCGCGAGCGTCGCGCCGAGGCGCGTGCCCGCGAGCTCCTGCGCTCGATCGTCTCGGCCACCGACCACGCGATGTACTCGGAGCTCGGGTTCATCGCGGTCGAGGGGTCGGGCAGCGACGGCTACGGGTACCTGCTGTATCCACACCGGCCGATCGTCGCCTACGACACCGATACCGGCGAGCTCCTGAACGAGTACTGCGTGGGCTTTCCGGATCGTTCGGCGGGGTCGCTCGGCGAGCGGCTTCCGGACGCGGACGACGTGCTGGCGAAATGGCTGTCGCTGCGCGCCGGGGAGCGTGAGCTGATCTCGGTAGCGAACATGCACGTCCCCGGGCGCCAGCTTGATCCGGCGCAGGTGCGGCGCGACCTGGCGCGGCTTCGCGATTGGCGCTCGCGCCGGATCGGGGCCGTCGCGTGAGCCTGCCCCGGCCGCGTTCGAGCGCGGTCTTCGACGGTCCCGACCGGGCCGCGGCGCGCGCCTACATGAAGGGCATCGGGTTTGATGACGCCGCGCTCAGCCGCCCGACCGTCGGGATTGCCAATACCTGGATCGAGGCGATGCCCTGCAACTACCACCTGCGTGGGCTCGCCGAGCACATCAAGGAGGGCGTCCGGGCCGCGGGCGGGACGCCGATGGAGTTCAACACGATCGCGATCTCGGATGGGATCACGATGGGCACCAAGGGGATGAAGACCTCCCTGGTGAGCCGCGAGGTGATCGCCGATTCGATCGAGCTTGCGGTACGCGGCTACCAGTTCGACGCGGTGGTGGCGCTGTCGGCGTGCGACAAGACGATCCCCGGCGCGGTGATGGCGCTCGCGCGCCTCGACATCCCGGCGGTGATGCTCTACGGGGGATCGATCGCGCCCGGGCGCTGGCACGACAGGGACGTGACGATCGTCGACCTGTTCGAGGCGATCGGCGCCCACGCCGCGGGTGAGATGACCGACGAGGACCTCAAGTCATTGGAGGACGTCGCAAGCCCCGGTGCCGGCGCCTGTGGTGGCCAGTTCACCGCCAACACGATGGCCTGTGCGTTCGAGGCGCTCGGGATCTCGCCGGGCGGCTCCGCGATGGTCCCCGCAGAGGACGACGACAAGGCGACGGTCGCCGAGAAGATCGGCGAGTTGGTGATGCGCGTGCTGGCTGACGACCTTCGCCCGAGCCGTGTGATCACCCGGGAGTCGCTCGAGAATGCGATCGCATGCGTGAGCGCGTCCGGCGGCTCCACCAACGGCGTTCTCCATCTCCTCGCGGTCGCCCGCGAAGCGGGAATCGAGCTTTCGATTGACGACTTCGAGGTGATCTCGGAGCGAACGCCTCTGCTCGCCGACCTGAAGCCGGGCGGGCGCTTCGTGGCCACCGACCTGTACCGGGCCGGCGGCGTTCCGCTGCTCCTCTCGCGCCTCTCCGAGGCCGGCCTCCTGCACGACGACGCGATCACAGTGAGCGGTCGCACGATCGGCGAGGAGGCCGCCGCCGCGACCGAGGCGCCGGGCCAAGAGGTCGTGCGCCCGCTGTCGGAGCCGCTGAAGGCCCAGGGGGGTCTGGCGATTCTGCGGGGCAACCTGGCGCCGGACGGCTCGGTCGTGAAGCTCGCAGGGACCGAGCGCCGCGGCCAGACGGGCCCGGCGCGGGTATTCGAGTCCGAGGAGGACTGCTTTCGGGCGGTCAAGGACCAGCTGATCCAGCCCGACGATGTGATCGTGATCCGAAACGAGGGCCCGGCGGGGGGCCCGGGAATGCGCGAGATGCTCCAGGTGACGGCGGCGATCGTCGGGGAGGGCCTCGGCGAGGAGGTCGCCCTGCTGACCGATGGGCGCTTCTCGGGCGCGACGAGGGGCTTGATGATCGGCCATCTCGCCCCCGAGGCGGCGAAGGGAGGGCCGATCTCGGCCCTTCGAGACGGCGACGTGGTGACGATCGATATCGATGCCCGCGAGGTCCGGGTCGACCTCTCCGATGCGCAGATCGCCGAGCGGATTGCCGCCTATACGGTCCCTGAACCGAGCTACCGAAGTGGCGTGATGGCCAAGTACGCGCGAAGCGTCGGCTCGGCGTCCGAGGGGGCCGTGACGAGCTAGCCCTGCTCGTCGAGGAAGGTTTCGACCACGCGGTTGAACCGAACCGGGCGCTCGAGCTGGGGGAGGTGCCCGGTGTCGGCGAAGATCACGGTCCGCGAGTTCTGCAGGTGCTGTCCGTACTGAATCGCGTCCTGGGCGGGGACGACGTGGTCGTTTCGCCCCCATACGATCAGGGTCGGCACCTCGACGTCGTCGAGTTGCTCGAGGATGTCGTACCCGATGAGCCCCTGGACAGCCGGCAGGAACCCCGGCCTCCCGGTGCCATTGTGGAACTGCTCGAGCAGCAGCTCGGTTCGCAGCTTCTCGGGGTGCTCGCAGAGCCCCTTGAAGCTCGCCTGGCGCAATCGGGGCCGCCGCATCCCGCGCTCCTGCAGGCGCACCAGAAGCGGGGCCGCTCCGGTCGCCATCCGGGCGGCGGTCTCGGCCGGCCGGCGCCGAAGCCGGGCGCTCGTGACGCCCGCCGCCGAGACGAGCACCAGCTTCTCGAACCGGTCCGGCTGGGCGACCGCGGCCTCGGCTGAGATGAAGCCGCCCATCGAGTTGCCCACGAACGCGCACCTACCGATCCCGACCGCGTCGCAGAACCGGTGAACGAGCCGCCCGTAGCTCTCGATCGAGATCCTCCAGGTGGGCAGCGGGCTGTGGCCGAAGCCGGGCAGGTCGAGCGCGACCACCCGATGAGTGCGCGCGAAGTGGGGGAGGTTCTCGAGCCAGTTCTGCCATGAGCCGGACAGCCCGTGAACGAAGACGATCGTGCCCCGCCCCTCGCCGGCGGCGGGGGAGAGGTCGACGTAGTTGACGACCGTCGGATGGTCGTGATCGGCCGACGCCAGTTGGTCGAGGGTCGTTTCGCCGGCCATCGAGACGCTCACCCGGCGCAGGTGGGTGCGCCAGTCGATCTGTAGCCATCGGGGGTCTGGGTTTCCGTACGGGTCGGGGCCCTCGGAGGGGGTCGGATCCGGCAGCGGCCCGGCGCCGGGTGCGAACGGCAGGAACTCCTCCAGCAGATGGCTGATCGCCGAGGGGTCCGGAGCCGCCCCTTCGCGTGGATCTATCCCGGCGCGCACTTCGTCAGCCCGTATGGGTGGGCCAGCTGCTTGAAGCTCGCAAACGGGTCGATATTCCCCACCAGGAGCGACGGGTCGCTCTTCACCTTGTCTAGATCCTCCTGGGCCATATCGAGGATCTGGCTGACCTCGTCCTCGCTGCCCTGGGGAAGTCCGACGACGCGGATGTCGTCGATCTGCTTTTGGATGATCGGTGCGAAGTACGAGTTGACGAAGGCCTCCACATCGGCCTCGCTTGGCTTGCCGCCTGGGAGCTTCTTGTGCTCGGCGGCGTTCAGTTCCCCGTTCCCCTGCCGGCAGATCGCGTTGCCCATGAACAGGAAGGTCCGCTTGCTGAGCGGCGGATTTCCGTTCGGGTTGCTGTCCCCGCCGCACCCGGCGGCGGTCGCGATGAGGATCGCGATCGCCGCGACCGCGAGGGTCCAACGCGTGCCGACCGGGGCTCTCATGTCGCGCCTGCCGTCAGAGCCGGAAGTCTCGCACAGCGGGGAACTGGCGCTTAGGGCTCGCCGGTCAATGGCGGGGCCTCAAGTAGAACGTCACGAGCTTGGGCGGTCGCGAGCATGTGATCCGTCCCGTCCTCTGAGAGAGCCCATAGGTCCAGTGGCGGGGGCATCTTGGTACCGGCCGCGCCAATGGTTCGGCTCTCCTGGCCACCGATCGCGCTTTGTCGCACGAGACGTCGTAAGCTCGGATGCCGTAGGCGCCGGCAACGTGGCCGCACGACCTGTAAGCGCGCTGCGCCGCAGCCGGCACGCTCAACGCACAAAGTGCCGCGATGACCACGGCGAATGCACTCAGTCGTCGCACGACGGTGCGAGCCTTTCAAAATCCGCCGAAACGCGCAAGCAGCGCCGCGGCCGCGGTCCCGGTTCAACCAGGTTCGCTCAGCGATCCCTTCCCTACCTGTTTGAAAAATGGGTTGAGCGGGTAGAGGAGCCCCGTCGAAGGGACTCTGACAACGAGGAGGGTGAGGAATGGCCCAAACAAGATCCAGTACCAGCCGGTCAAGGAAATCTGGCTCGCCAAGAGCGAAGTCTTCCCGGTCGTCGCGTGCAAAGACGAACGGTCGGTCTAACGGCTCGGCTCGCACTAGAGCGAGTGCTCAGACGGGGTCGGTCTCGCACCAAGACGCAGGCGAGCCGCGGGTCTCGTTCTCAGGCATCGTCGAACGGAGTCGCCGACTCCGTGAAGGGGACTGCCGACTCGGCGAAGGATGCCGTGACGAGTGGTGCCCAGGGTGCCGCCAGCAAGATCACGACGGGTGCTCGCAAGGCAAAGGGCCCTCTGCTCGCCTCTGGAGTGGCACTCGCTGGAGCGGCGGCCGCAGCCGTGGTCACAACGCGCTCTCGGAAACGGCGCAAGGTTCTTGGCGTTCCGATGCCTAAGCGAAACGGCTTCAAGACGGACGCCCGAAAGATCACCGGGGCCGTCAGCGACGCAGCAAAGCGCGCCGATCATTTCGGCCAGCGCATGAGCCGGGTGGCGGGCTCCGTCCAGACCGTGAGCGAGACGGCGGACGAGGCGGTAAAGAAGACTTGAAGGTCCAGGGCTTCCGGGCCTAACTGGGAGCTCAAACCGACACGCGCTGCCGGTGAGCGATGTTCCTGATCTGGAAGCGATCTGGAGAACGCACCCAGGTTCGATTCATGCCCGGTTGCCTCATCTGGTCGATCGTGCTTTCGGTCGCGCTCACCATCCTTCTGAACCTGCTGATTAGGGCGTTCTGACAGGCGGCCCCAATCCCCCGAGCTGGGGCGACATCGCCCGCGCGTATCTCGCCAGCGCCTGCGTTTAGGCGAGTCCCGAGGCCAAGCCCGAGCTGACCAGAACTGCTCGACGCGGAGGAAGCTGAGGCGCGGCCCACCCTGGCCGCGTGCACCGCAACGTTCGTGTCGCGGCTCGCTGCGGGATCCCACTCGCCGCCGGACGCACGGGATCGCCGCGCCTCATCCATGCATTTACCCGACACCGGGCGATCGAATCACGCCAGGGGGATGTCCCTGCCCTTCTACGCGAAGGCCGTTCCAGGCCGCGCCGACACTGCCTGGAAGAAGACGGGCTCGCACAGGTCATGTACCGGGACTGCCGTCACTCACTGGAGGTGGTCCCCAGAGGATGCCTCGGGACCGGGAAGCGTCAAGTTCAAAGCTTTGTTCGAGGTGGCCGCCTGCCCCGGAGAGTGGGTGTGGACGCGTCAGCTAGTCGCTGCCGCCGTGGTGGGCGACCCAGTTCAGGGTGCCGCTGTCGGCGTTCGCGCAACCGCCTGAGAACGAGCCCTTTAGGCGCAGGGTGCCGACGACCTTCCTGTTGTGATGCTTGAACTTGCCGGTGACCCTCGCTGTGCGGTTGGTCTGGGGGACGGCGAAGTTGCCGTGGAACTTCCTCCGGTCGTTGACGTGCATGTCGAAGCCGTTGTCGGTGAGCGAGTCGAAGCAAGCCGTCCCCGCGATCGGGACGTTGAACCAGTGGAAGTTGACCACCTTGCTCGGGCGTTTGCCGTTCCGGAAGGCGCGCTTGTTGTGGAAGTGGGCTTTGAATTCGACACCCGCGTTATTCACCCCGTTTCCGACCGGCCCGCTGTAGAACTCGCTGAAGAACGCGTTCGCGGTACTCGGCAGTGCAAGCGTGATCGCCACGGCGATCGCTATCAGGGCTCGCTTCATAGCTTCAGTTCTCCCCCTAGGTCCACAAGGCGAGGTTAGGGCACTCGCTTCCAGCACGTCCTCGGGGGGCGATGTCGCAGGAGCCTCACGCGTACCCCATCCGCTCGAGGATCGGGATCTCGTGGATCTGGGGGGGCTGGAGGTGGTCCCAGAGGATGCCTCGGGGCCGCTTGAAGACTCGCTCGACCTCGATCGCGGCACGGGGGGTGGCGATCAGGTCGACCGGCAGGTCGTGGTCGGTGAGCATCAGGTGCTCGCGGAGGATCTGAATCGGATGAACGGTGGTCGCAACCTGCGTTTGGTCGCCGATCTTGCCCTCTTCGATCAGCAGCCCGTACTCGAGGTCCGAGAACCCGCCCCCCTTGCCGAGGCGGCCCCCGCTCAGGTTCACCGCGACCGATCCGCAGAGCACGAAGTCGATCTCCGGAATCTCCTCGAGCGCGACGACCTTCCCGTGCCTTAGCGCTCCCTTGATCGTCGCGGCCTCGCGAACTTGCGCCTTGGTCAACCGCTTCGGGTCCAGGAGCCGGAACGGGTGCTGGTCGCGAAGCCGCGGGACCGCCATGACGATCTTCTTTCCCTGCTCGAGGGCGAGACGGCGGGCATGTGTCTGCGGCGAGTCGGGGTTGGCCTTGATCACCTGCGCCGGCTCCCAAAGACGGTGGTCGGCGAGCTTCTGCGCGGCAAGCTTGGCGCCGGCGAAGTTGGGGATTCGCCCCTCGGCGCCCGGAAATCGCGACACGCCCTCGCGATCCATCGCGCGCCACACGGCACGGCGTACCTGGTCCTTGGACCGCATCGCACCGAAACATAGTGTTCGGTCGGGCGGCGCGTCCCGGGCTGCGAGAATGACGCGCCGATGGCAGACGAGCAGCGGACTCCACTGAGCGCCCCACCCCCCGACGACGGGGCCGCGCAGGCGCCTGCTCAACGCTCGGCGGAGGAGATGCGCGACCTGCTCCCCGCGATCGAGCCGGAGCGAATGCTCAACGACTGGGGCCGCTCGGAGCGGATCGAGGGGCTGATGGACCGAACCCTGGTGGAGTTCTTCTATCGCTACTGGTTCAGGGTCGAGGTCGAAGGCATCGACAACGTGCCCGATGATCGAGGCGCGCTGATCGTCTCCAATCACGCCGGCGCACTCCCTCCCGACGCGGCGATGATCGCCAAGGCGATCCGCGAGGAGCATCCGAATCCACGGCCCCTGTATCTGACCGTCGAGCACTTCTTCAAGGGCTTTCCAGGCTTCTCGATGCTGATCCCGAAGATCGGCGGTGTCGCGGCGCACCCGGCCAACGTGCATCGCCTGCTGTTCGACGAGCGCCAGCTGGTGCTGGTCTTCCCGGAGGGTAGAAAGGGCACCGAGAAGCTCTACCGGGACCGATACCGGTTGCGGCGCTTCGGGCGCGGCGGGTTCGTCGAGGCCGCGATGCGGGCTGAGGCGCAGCTCGTCCCCACCTGTGTCGTCGGCGCCGAGGAGGCGATGCCGGTTTTCGGGCAGGTCGATGTCCTGAAGCGCCTGACCGGCTTGCTCTACTTCCCGATCACGCCGACCTTCCCCTGGCTCGGGCCGCTCGGGATGCTCGGGTACCTGCCCGCGAAGTTCAGGATCCGGTTCCTGGAGCCGATCGACACCGTTTCGCTCGGAGGCGTCGAAGCGGCTGAGGACAAGGCGCTCGTCCAGACGCTGGCTCAGGAGATCCGCGCGCAGATCCAGGAGAACCTCCACGAGATGCTCGCCCGGAGGCGGTCCGTATGGATGGGATGACGAAGCCCCCGGCCCGAGCTCGCCGAGGGACCCGCCGCCCTCCCGCTGGACGAGGAGACCCGAAGGGTTCTGGTTACGGGCCTATCCACCTACTGGGGCGGGCGCCTCGCCCAGGCGCTCGAGAGCTTCGAGCAGATCGAGGCGATCATCGGGGTGGACGAGAGCGCCCCGACCAGGGAGCTCGAGCGCACCGAGTTCGTCAAGGTGACGAACCAGCACTCGCTGCTGGCGCGGATCGTGCGGGCTGCCGAGATCGACACCGTGATCGACACGCGGCTGGTCGTCAACTCGCTGATGGCGGCTCCGCGCCTCGCCCATGAGAACAACGTGATCGGGACGCTCAACATCCTCGCGGCCTGCACGGGCCCCGATTCGCCGGTGCGGAGGTTCGTGTTCAAGGGCTCCACTCATTACTACGGGTGTGAGCAGGACGACCCCGCCTTCTTCACCGAGGCGATGGCGCGACCGCATCCTCCGCGAACCGGCCTGGAGCGCGACATGATCGAGGCGGAGGAGACGGTCAGCGACTTCGCGCAGCGAAATCCCCATGTCACCGTCACCGTGCTCCGCTGCGCCAACGTTCTCGGCCCGGACGTCGACACGGCCTTCACCCGGATGTTCGGGCCTCCCGGCGGTGCCGATGATGCTCGGCTTCGATCCGCGACTTCAGTTCGTCCATGAGGACGACGTGGTCCACGCGCTCGAGCACGCCGCGTTTCACCGGGCGCCGGGCGTCTACAACGTGGCCGCCGACGGGGTGCTGGCGCTGTCGGAGATCATCGGCCTGCTCGGCAAGCGCGCGTTGCCGGTTCTGCCCCCGTGGGGAACCGGACTGATCACCGGTTCGCTTCGCCAGCTCGGGTTCAAGATCCCTGACGAGGCGATCAACCAGCTGCGGTTCGGGCGGGGGGTGGACAACCGGCTCTTCAAGGCGACCGGGTTCCACTATGGCTACACGACTCGCGAGGCCGCCCTGCGGCTTGGCGAGCACCAGCGGTTGGCGCCCGTCATGCGCGGGGCCGAGCACACCTACAAGTACGAGCGGGAGGTCGAGGAGTTCCTGCGATGGAGCCCTCACGTCCGCCGAGACCAACCCGGAGAGCGCGGGGGTGTCGCCGCGGACCGCGAGCCGCTCGGGATCTGACCTCGGTCGACGGGTAGGCGACGAGGTCGCGCAAGGCCGGTTGCGAGGCACAAAAAAGCAGGAATAGCACCGCTTCCTGCCTAAACTGAGTGTTGTCTCGTGGGACGAAGGGCTCAGATAGCTCTTGCTGCCGTCGTGGGGTTGCTGTTGGTCACAGCGGCCGCGGCGTATGCGCTCGACCGCGCCAACTCGGACAAGATCACCGAGGGCGTCCGAGTCGGGGGGGTGGCGGTCGGTGGGCTGTCGGCCGACCAGGCCCGGCATCGCATCAACGCGAAGCTTGTCGACCCGCTCGACAAGCCGGTGACCGTCACCTTCGACGGCAAGAAGTACGTGCTCAGCCCCGATCGCCTCCAGCTGCGCGCCGATATCAACGGCATGGTCGACGAGGCGCTCTCGGCCAGCCGCTCGGGCGGATTTCCGACCCGGGTTTGGCGCTACGCGACCGGCGGCACCGTCGATCGCGAGATCGCGCCTCAGATCAGCTACTCCGCCGACGCGCTCGACGGTTTCGTGGACGAGATCTCAAAGCAGATCGACCGGGCGCCGCAGGACGCGTCGGTGGCTCCCACCCCGACGTCCCTCAATCCGGTCGCGGGCCGGGACGGAGTGACGGTCCTCACCGGGACCCTTCGCTCGCGCCTTCGCGCCGCGATCGACAGTCCGAAGCATCGAACCGTCTCGCCGGCGATCAAGCGGCTGAAGCCCGAGATCACGACCGCCGACCTGGCTCAGAGGTACCCGGTGTTCCTGACCATCGACCGGGGCGCCTTCCAGCTTCGGCTGTGGAAGAACCTGAAGGTCGCGAAGACTTACACGATCGCGGTCGGCCAGGCCGGCCTCGAGACCCCCGCAGGGGAGTACACGATCGACGACAAGCAGGTCAACCCGTCTTGGCACGTGCCCGACTCTCCTTGGGCAGGCGACCTCGCGGGCCAGGTGATCCCTCCCGGTCCCGACGACCCGATCAAGGCTCGCTGGATGGGCTTCTACGCGGGCGCCGGGATCCACGGGACCGACGAGACCTCCTCGCTGGGGACGGCCGCATCTCACGGGTGCGTTCGGATGGCGATCCCCGACGTCGAGGAGCTCTATCCGCAGGTTCCCCTGGGCACGCCGATCTACATCGGCAACTGACCGTCTGTGGGTCGCCAGAGTGCCTGCATGCGCAGGTCGCGGTCCGTGGTCGGCGAACGAGGCTTCATGAGCCGAGCCCCGGACGAGATCAGCCCGGCGTGGGACGCCGCAATGGTCGGCTTCGAGCGCGAGCTTCGGACGCGCGGGGCATCGCGGCACACCCTGCGCGCCTACGCCGCCGACCTCTCCGAGCTCGCCTCGTGGGCGACCGCGCGCCGGAGAGAGCCCGGCGAGCTCGCGTACCGCGACCTACGTGCCTATGCGGCGGCATTGTCGGAGCGGGGACTGGCGCCGTCCACGGTCGCCCGAAAGCTCGCTGCGGTCCGGAGCCTCCACGATCACCTCGTGCGGGCCGAAAAGGCTGCGCACAACCCCGGCGAGCTCCTTCCGAGCCCGAAGCGCGGTACCCGGCTGCCGCGCGTACTCTCACCCGATCAGGTGGCGGGTCTCTTGGAGCGGATTCCCGCCTCATCGCCGCTCGAGCTCCGCGACCGGGCGCTCTTGGAGCTTGTCTATGCCTGCGGTCTCCGGGCCGAGGAGGCCGTCAACCTCGACCTCGACTCTCCGGACTTCGATTCCGAGGCGCTCCGGGTGGTCGGCAAGGGCTCCAAGACGCGGGTCGTGCCGATGGGCGAGCCGGCGCAGCGCGCCCTCGAGCGCTATCTGGAGAGAGCACGACCGGCGCTTGCGTCGAACCCGCGGGAGGCGGCGCTCTTCGTGTCGCGCCGAGGTAGGCGGCTGTCGCCCTCCGACGTACGGCGCCGTCTCGAGCGCTGGGTGCGGGAGGCGGCCGTGGCCGGACACGTCTCGCCCCACACCCTGAGGCACTCCTTCGCGACCCATCTGCTCGAGGGAGGGGCGGACCTGCGCTCAATCCAGGAGCTGCTCGGCCACGCGAGCGTCTCGACCACGCAGGTCTACACCAGGGTGGAGCCGCAACGCCTGCGCCGCGAGTACGCTCGCTCACATCCGCGCGCCTGAGCCGCGGCGGATAACTTTTCCGACCAACATGGACACCAACGTCAAAGCCGTCGAACTCCAGGACCTTTGGCGCCGCTACAAGGAGCAGGGGGACGAGCGCGCGCGCGAGCGCCTCGTGGTCGCCTACTCGCCGCTCGTCAAGTTCATCGCCGGGCGCATGGCTTCGGGCCTGCCGTCACACGTCGAGGAGGGGGATCTGATCTCGTACGGGCTGCTCGGCCTGATCGGCGCGATCGAGCGGTTCGACCTCGAGCGGGAGATCAAGTTCGAGACCTTTGCGGTCGCTCGGGTGAAGGGGGCGATCATCGACGAGCTCCGCTCGCTCGACTGGGTACCGAGGTCGGTGCGCGCCAGGGCGCGCGACGTCGAGCGTGCTCATGCCAAGCTCGAGGCGAAGCTTCAGCGCGCGCCAACCGACGAGGAGATGGCCGAGCAGCTCGAAATGACGGTCGGTGAGTTCCAGGATGCCCTGCTCGAGATCGCCAACTCCTCGGTGCTGGCGCTCGACGACCTCTGGACCTTCGCCGACCCCGAGGGGAGTGGCGGCCAGATCTCGGTGCTTGACACGATCACCGACCCGCACGCCGTCGACCCCGAGACCGAGGCGCAGGCATCGGAGGTCAAGGACCGCCTCGCCGACGCGATCGAGTCGCTGCCCGAGCGAGAGCGGCTGGTGGTGGCGCTGTACTACTACGAGAACCTGACGCTTCGCGAGATCGGCGAGGTGCTCGGCGTCACCGAGTCGCGGGTCTCCCAGCTCCATACCAAGGCCGTCCTCGGGCTGCGCTCGCGGTTCGCGGGCAGCCTTCCCTGACGGCTCGGGTGCCCTGGCATATATTGCTGCGGTGGCCCATAAGCCGGCCGACCGGATTCGCAACGTCGCCCTGATCGGGCATCGGGGGAGCGGCAAGACGAGCCTCGCCGAGGCGCTCCTCTTCGAGGCCGGGGTCGTCAACCGCCTCGGGCGCGTCACGGACGGCTCGACCGTTTTCGACTTCGAGCCCGATGAGCAGGAACGCGAGATGTCGATCGGTGCCGGCGTCGCCTCGTTCGAGTACGACGGCCGAAAGATCAACCTGATCGACACCCCGGGGGACTCGAGCTTCATCGCCGACACCCTCGGCGCCCTGCGGGTCGTCGACGCCGCCGTGGTCGTGATCAACGCGGTGATGGGCGTCGAGGTGCACACCGAGCGCCTTTGGGGACGCGCCGCAGAGGAGGGGCTGGCTCGGCTGGTGTTCGTCAACATGCTCGACCGCGAGCGGGGGGACTTCTTTCGCACGCTCGAGTCGCTGAAGGGCGCATTCGGCCCTCACGCGGTGGCGACCGAGATTCCGATTGGCTCCGAGCATGAGGTGCGGGGCGTGATCGACCTGATCGATATGACGGCGTTCGAGTACGAGGGGGAGGGAAGGGGGAGCTCGCGCGAGATCGAGATCCCAGAGGACCTGAGGGCACAGGCCGAGGAGTACCGCGAGAAGCTGATGGACGAGGTCGCCGAGAACTCCGACGAGCTGATGGAGCGCTACCTCGAGGGCGAGGAGATCTCGCACGAGGAAATCGTCACGGCGCTGAAGAAGGGCGTCACCCAAGGGCAGCTCTTCCCGGTCACCTGCGGCGTCGCCACCAAGAACCTTGGCACCAACCGGCTGCTCGAGGCGCTGGTCGAGGACGTACCGTCGCCTGCGATGCGCGGTGCGGTTCGGGCTCTCGACGGCGACGGCAACGAGATCGAGATCGAGCCATCGGAGGACGCCGAGCCGATCGCCTACGTCTTCAAGACCACCGCCGATCCCTACACGGGGCGAATCAACATGCTGCGGGTCCACGCAGGCGTCCTGCGCTCCGACTCGCACGTCGTCAACGTCACCCGCGGCGCCAAGGAGCGGATCGGCCAGCTCTCGGTGCCACGCGGCAAGGAGACCGATTCGCTGGACGAGCTCGGACCCGGTGACATTGGCGCGGTCGCCAAGCTTCGCGAGACCCGAGCCGGGGATGTGCTGGCGGCCAAGGATGCCGAGGTCTCGTTCCCGCCCCTCGACCTGCCGGCGCCGGTGATGGCGTTCGCCTTCGAGCCGAAGTCGAAGGGCGATGAGGAGAAGGCCGCGACGGCACTTCGGCGCCTGGTCGAGGAAGACCCCACCCTCGACGTTCACAGGGACCCGCAGACCGGCGAGCAGATCATTGCGGGGCTGACCCAGATCCACGTCGAGGTGATCACCGAGAGGATGAAGCGCCGCTACGGCGCCGAGATAGAGCTCCATCCGCCGCGGGTTCCTTACCTGGAGACGATCCGAAAGCCCGCCAAGGCGCACGGTCGCTACAAGAAGCAGACCGGCGGCCGGGGTCAGTTCGGCGACTGCCAGATCGAGATCGAGCCGGCCGGTTCTGGTGCCGGCTTTGAGTTCGTCAACGCGATCAAGGGCGGCGTCATCCCGACCGGGTTCATCCCCGCCGTCGAGAAGGGAATCGCCGAGGCGATGGAGCAGGGCGTCCTGGCGGGATACCCCGTGAAGGACGTCCGGGTGCGCCTGTTCGACGGCCAGCACCACTCTGTGGACTCGTCGGAGATGGCGTTCAAGATCGCCGGGTCGATGGCGTTCAAGCAGGCCGTGGCCGACGCCGATCCGTATCTGCTCGAGCCGATCGTCCAGATGGCGATCGCGGTCCCCGAGGAGAGCGTCGGCGACGTGGTGGGTGACCTCAACTCGCGGCGCGGCCGCCCGCTGGGCGTGGAGCCGAAGGGCACGTTGACCGAGATCAAGGCCGAGCTGCCGATGTCCGAGGTGCTCGACTACGCGCCCGATCTGCGCGCGATCACGGGCGGCCGAGGGGACTACACGATGCAGTTCGAGCGCTACGAGGAGGTGCCCGGCCAGATCGCCCAGAAGGTGATCGCCGAGGCGCGAAGTGACGGGGCCGACAAGGCCGCTTGAGCCCGGCCGCCGGCAAGGGGCCTCCCGCGCTCGCCGCGAGCGCGTTGCTACTTTGGGGCCGTGTCGGACAACTCCGCCTGCGATGTCTGCTCGCGCACGATCCTGAAGGGCGAGCAGGTCCACGAGTACGTCACGCCGCAGGGCCAGCGCCACAGCGTCTGCGTGTTGTGCCGCCAGCGCGCCGAGGCATCCGGGTGGATCCCGGCCGAGCAGTACCTGGAGATCGCCCGCCAGCCGCCCAATCGCGCCCGCCGCGGCCAGGCTCTGAGGGACCGCCTCGGGCGGGCCGCGTCACGGGCACGCGCGGGGGTGCGTTCCTCCCGGGGGCCGGCGGACCCCGATGATCGCGCGGCCGGGGCCGGCCCGGGCTCTGCCGCCGGGACGCTGGAGCGCGAGCTCGCTGAGCCCGACGAGCCCACCGAAGCGACCCGGCGCCAGAGCGCCGCGCGCCAGGCGCCGTCGAAGTCCGGACCGGCGCCTGTGGTTGATTCAGAGCCCGAGCCCGGCGCGAGGCCGCGCCAGGAGACCAAGCGCCGCCCCAAGGCCGCGCCCGCGCCCCCGCCTGCCCGGCAAGCGGCGCCGCGGCCGCGCCGCGGCCCCGAGGCAATCATGCGCGGCGCCGTCGAGCGCTTCAACTCGAGCGAGGATCGGCGCAAGGTGGGCGGGCTGATCCGGTCGTTGGGCGAGCCGCGGGCCGCCGTCGTGCCCGACCCCGGGCGCCAGCTCGCCGTGATCACGGTGGCGTGGGAGCTCTCCTGGTATCAGTGGGAGGTGAACGGCGAGGACGATGAGTCCGATCACGGGATGGTCCGCGAGATCGCGAAGGGCGATGAGCTCTCCGAGCTCGCCGAGCACACCCGGACATGGAACGCGGCGGTGGGCGAGGACGGAGGGCTTCGGCTTCAAAGCTCGGATCGCGGCCAGGCGTCAGCCGGAGAAGCTTGAGCGCACGTCGGCTGGTCGTCCACGTCGACGGCGGGGCGCGCGGAAACCCCGGACCGGCGGCGATCGCGGTCCTGGTGGCTGATCCCGAGGGAGAGCTGGTCGAGGAGCGCTCGGAGTCGATCGGCCGGGCGACCAACAACGTCGCCGAGTACCGGGCGCTGCTCTTGGGGATCGAGCGCGCCCAGGCGCTCGGCGCCACAGAGGTGGAGTTGGTCGGCGACTCCGAGCTGATCGTCCGTCAGGTTCGGGGCGAATACCGGGTCAAGGACGCCAATCTTCGCGGGCTCCACAGTCGGGTTCGCAAAGCGCTGGCCGGCTTCGACGACTGGACGATCCGCCACGTTCGCCGTGAGGCGAACGAGCGTGCCGACCAACTCGTCAACGACGAGCTAGACGGCGACGTCTGATGGACAGGACCGGACCAATCCCGATGGGTGGCGCTTTTCGGGCGCATACCGCACGAAGCGCGCCAATGCCTCGGCCCTCCCCGCCGGGACGGGCTTGCCGACAGCTATAACTACGGCTGAGCGCGGCTGTAGCTCAGTTGGCTAGAGCGTCTGCTTGCCATGCAGAAGGTCGTGGGTTCGAATCCCATCAGCCGCTTGTGATCAGGATCTCCGCCAGTTCGCGTCAGATCCCGCCAACCCCGCTTGGCGATGGGGTGTTCAGGGTTCCGCGCACTCCCGGGACGGCCTCGGGCGTCCACGCCTAGATCTTCCCCTCAGCACCCGGACTGGTAGCCGACCGGTAGCAGGGGGCTTGGTGGCAGCGCCGTTGCTACCACCCGGAGGCGCCGTCGAGTAGCCGCGAACGCCCGGTAGCCCGAGCTAACTCGCTCCCGGCCGCGCAAGCCCCGTGGGTGCCCTGGACCGGCAGGCGGATTGAACAGGCAGTTCAGCTGATGAGCCGCCGCGGCCCAGCCGGATTCGGACGACGCCGAGCTAGTGCTCTAAGCGCGATACCCGAGCTGGACCGTCTGGGAACGGAGATGCGAGCGGAGTCGTCCACCGCTCTGCGGCCGGTGCGAGCACAAGTCGTCGTCAAGTGCCCGGTAAGGGCAGCTACCCCATCCCTGGAGAACGCATGAGCTTCAAGACCAGAGAGAAGAAGAGACGCCGGAAGATCGCGACCGCCAACACTCGAGCCCACCAGCGAGAGAACTACGCGGATCGCCACTACCTGACGGTCGTCTCGCGATCGGCTTGCTGCAACGAGTGCGGGAGGTCGCTTCGCAAGGGCGCCGAGTGCGTCTACCGATACGAGCCCCGCGAGATCCTCTGCAAACCGTGCGCCGATGCCAAAGGGCTTCGATACCGCCTGGCGCAGAAATGGGAGAGGAAGAACGGGAAGCGGAAACACGGGAAGCTCACCCCGGTAGGGAGGGTCACAGCAACAACCGCCGGCCTCGCAGACCGCCGAGCGGCAGACCCCACACCCACGAGGAAATCGCAAGGGAGTAACTCATGAACGAAGCACGACGCCAGCACGAGGTCATGGTTCGCCTGAACGACACCGAGCTCACCCGCCTGGACGAGCATCGGGGCGGCCTCTCACGCGCCGTGCGCTCCCTGCTGCGCGAGCCCCCAACCGACAAGGGCATTGCCGACCGGCAAGAGGTTCTGGCCCTGCTGTCAGAGCAGGCCCGCGCCGGCAAGGTCGCGGCCGCGGTCGCGCTCGTGCGGGCGCTCAAAGACGAGGATGAACCGACGATTGATGACGCGCTGAACCGCATCCTGGGGGACGAGTGACCGGGGGCAGGTCTTATTCCCGCAGCCCGGCGGCTTCGAGAGGACGAGCGTTCGGTTTAGAGAGATGGTTGACAACGGCACCACCAAGCCAACTGCCTACGCAGCAACACTGCCGAGCGGGTCATATACCAACTTTGAATCGCTTATCCCAGAGTCGCCTTCCCTCTTCGGCCTGAGTCTCCGGAAAGACCGCAACCAGCTTCGGGGTCTTAATCCAACGCATTAGACGGCCACCGCTATAGGAGGCGACATGGACGAACCGGCCAGTCTCGCCCACCTCTCGCGCCCATTGGAGTGCATCGGCCTGATCTTGGAACCTCCCCTGCCACTTGCCATCGAAGGCGACCCAGTACGTGGCCATCGCGCTAGCCTAATCCCGCAGCCCGGCGGCTTCGAGGGTTTGGTCGGGAGTTGCGTAGAAGTCAGCCCGCGTAATCAACCCCTCCTCGACCGTATAGACCATGCCGTATTCCATCTCGACCCACGAGTCGCTGCCATGCGGCTTGCCGCGTTGGTAAAGGGTGACCACGACCCGATTCCCTCCCGCGTCGATGATCCTCACCGGCTCGTAGCTGAACTCGTCATACGGCTCCATCCAGGCGGCGCGGAGCTTGAGGAACTCATCACCGCCGCGAAGCGTGGTCTGTTTCCCCAAGAAGCCCTCGAAGCCCGAGAAGGTCGTGATCGCATCCGGCGAGGTGAACTCCTCCATTCGCTGCGGATCGATGAGGCCCTCATCCAGTTGGGCAAATGCGTTGAGCGCCGCCCGCGCAATCTCCACGTTCTCCTGCGACATCGCTCGCGCAGTATCTCGCGAGCGGCTGCGCCAATGGACGCCGCGAGGGGCAAGGCGTGCGAAACGGGCGCCTATCCCGAAGACACCCGCTCGCCCGCAAATCCAGCGCCTCTGGAGAGAGAACCAACTGCCAAAGCTGCTTGTGGGAGGCTTGCTTCGACGATGGAAACTAGATTGCTGACGCCGACCCTAGTCCGCTGGCCGAGGCCGGTGTGTGCGCTCGTCACGCAGGACGGCGAAGCAGAGACCCGCCGCGCATAGGCGTCACCTACTCCCGCAACCCGGCGGCTTCACCCGTGAGTTGGTCACCCGCCCTAAAGCCCTAGTGCCGCGTCTTGGTCTCGCAGCCGAGGACCCTGGAGCCCGGGTCCTTGGGCAGCAGGTCAAGGTCGGCCTTGTCGGTCCCGCCACCGCAGTCGATCGTCGCGTCGGAGCGAAGGTCGCGGGCCGAGAGTAGGTCGCTTCCGCCCCTCCCGTTCAGGACGTCGACGCCCGGTCCCCCGGTCAGGGTGTCCGCGGCGGACCCTTCGCCGATCAGCCTGTCGCCGCCCGCGCCGCCATTAAGCGAGCTTGGGATCCCGGTCTCAATGTTCTCCACCCGGTCGGCCCGATCGCCGCTCGAGACGTTGATCTGGGTGATCCCCCCTTTTGCCTTGCAGAGCGCGACGTAGTTGCTGGCGGTTCCGTTGCTGCATCCAGCACCAGGGTTGACGACGGAGCCCGTGTACCCATCTGGGGGGTCGATGAAGCCCAGGTCGATGGCGGTGCCGTCGAGGTTGGCGCGGGCGATCGTGCCCGTACCGCCGTTCGCCCAGTAGAGGTGGCCGGAGTCGACCGTGACGCCCGACAGGAGGCTGGCTGTGTTGGCGATAAAGCTCTCGTTCACCCCGGTGCCGTCGAGGTTGGCGCGGCCGATCTCGTTCGTGCCGAAGTCCGTCCAGTAGACGTGGCCGGAGTCGACGGCGACGCCGTGTGCATAGTTGGCGCCGATAAAGCACTGGTTGGCGCCGGTGCCGTTTAGGTTGGCGCGACCGATACAGCCGTTCGCCCAGTAGAGGTGGCCGGAGTCGACCGCGATGGCTGTCGGGCTGCCGGTGCCGGTGATGAAACTCTGGTTCACCCCGGTCCCGTTGAGGTTGGCGCGGCCGATCGAGTTCGTGCCGTAGTTCGCCCAGTAGACGTGGCCGGAGTCGACCGCGACGGCGTCCGGGCGGCTGGCACCGGAGATGAACCACTGGTTGGCGCCGGTGCCGTTTAGGTTTGCGCGGCCGATCGAGGCGGAATTCGTCCAGTAGACGTGGGAGGAGTCAACCGCGATGCCGGTGCCTAGGAACCCTCCGCTGGCGACGGTGGTGTTGATGAAGCTCTGGTTTACGCCGGTCCCGTCGAGGTTGGCGCGACCGATCGTGCCGATCGTGCCGCCCTGATTCGCCCAGTAGACGTGGCCGGAGTCGACCGCGAGGCCGTTCCGGAAGATCTGCTCTTCTGCGCGGGGGTAGTCCTGTACGTACACGGCCGAGGTAGAGGCAGAACGGACGATCGCCAGGTTGTCCGTGGTCCCGGCACCGGCGGTGACCGTGAGGGTTGAGCCCGAGACGCTGGCCGAGACGGCGGCATCGGCGCGAGAGGCGAGGGCGAGGGCCGAGAGGACGAGCGCCGTAAGCACAGCCAAGGCGGCGGTGCCGGTGGGGAGCAAGCGAACTGGGCCTGGCGAAGCCTTCGGGTCGAGGTGGGCGAGCGAACGAGGCTTGCGGCGCATCTGATGACCTCCCGGGCCGTAGGGCGAGTCAGGCGGAGGCCAAGCAGATTGGCTGGGGCAAGAACTGGACCGTTAGGTAAGGCCGTTCAGCACCCGTCTAACTATCTAACGTCACACCCTATACCATCCTGACTAGAAATGGATGAGTGCGTGTCTACGTTCGGGATAATGATGTGCAACGCATATCCTGTGGCCGCGACCGATCCGCCTGGCTTGCCGGTCATGCGGGTCGGATAGAACTCCGGGCATGGCGGCCGAGGAGATTCCCCGTCCCTTCCTCCCCTGGTTGGGTCGAGCCTGTCGACAGGCGCGCGAGGAGGGGGAGGTCGTCCAGGTCGAGATCGCGGCCGCGATCAAGGTCAACCAGGCGACGATTGCGCGATTTGAGGACGGCGCAGCCTGGCCGAAGCGCCCCGAGGAGGTGCTGATGGCCTATGCGGACGAGCTCGAGATCGACGTGCGCCTGCTCTGGGTTCACGCCTTCGTGCTGTGGCTCGAGAACGAGCCGGTCCTGGACAAGGAGAGCCAGAAGGAGATTCGGACGGCGCTCAAACGTCTCGGGTAGCGTCTGACGAGTTCGACGCTCTCATGCGACGTCGCCCGGGCAGTATCTCGCTACTCCCCCAGCCCGGCGGCTTCGAGGGCTTCGTCGCGCTCCCAGTAGCTCTGCATGCGGATCGCCTTGCCGTCGCGGAGTGTCCAAAGGTGGGCGGTCGGGTTGGTCTGAACCGGCGCTCCGCTGCCCTTGCCGCGCCCTCCCTCGCGCGAGAAGACCAGCACCTGATCGTCGCCCGCGTCGATGAACTCCTCCGGGACCATCCGGTAATCGTCGAAGGCTTCGTTGACTTTGGCGAGATATCGCGCCACGCCATCGTGGCCGAAGTGCGGCTCGGCCAGGTCAGGAAACTCGCGCGGCCCGTGCCATTCGATCTCGGGATCGAGAAACTCATAGTCGGGCGCCCCAAGTTCCTGCCACCGCTCGTAACCGCGGCGCACGATCTCCACGTTCTGCTGCGACATCGCCTACTCCGAAAGCCCGGCGGCTTCGAGGGCTTCGCCCGGCTTCGGGAAGGTGGACAGCAGCAAGATCGAGCCGTCTTGGACGGTCCACAGGTGGCCGTTCTTGACCTCAATCGCGGCGCTGCTGCCTTTGGGCTGGGCACGAAGCTTGACCGAGACCACTACCTGATCCTCGCCGTCGAAGAACTCTTCCGGTTCGGCGGTCCAGCCCTCAAGGGTGTCGATCTGATCCTCGATGAACCGCTGGGCCGCATCTCGACCCCGATGGGAGCCCTGGAGCCGCGTCTCGATGGCGAAGTCTGGGTGCGTGTCGCTGAAGACCGCATCCCAGTCACGACTGGCCAGAGCGCCATAAACCTGACGCACGATCTCCACGTTCTCCTGCGACATCGCCTACTCCGAAAGCCCGGCGGCTTCGAGGGCTTCCGCTCGCTCTTGGAACACCCGAAGGCAAGTGATCTGCCCGTTCTCGAGTGTGAACACTTGCGTGCTCCTCGCGACCACCTCGATCCCCTGGCGCCCCCGCATGTGGGCGGTTTGCGAGAACACGACCTCGGAGCCCGTTTCAACCCAGTCGTAGTTCTCGAGTTGGACATCCTCAAACGTCGACCAGAACACGCCCCAGAAGGCTTCATGCTCGCCGGAACCGCGATAGACACCCTTGAACGGCCCTCGGGCACGCGACCAGTCAATTTCCGCGTCGGAGCGAAACGTGGCCAACCACGTCCCAAGGTCGCGCCGGTTCCACGCTTCGACATTGCGCCCCACCACATCGACGTTCTCCTGCGACATCGCCCGCGCAGTATCTCGCAAGGTGGTCCGGCATCAGGAAGCCATGAAGGTGAGGCGCGGCCCAATCCCTGGCCGCGTGCACCGCAACCTTCTTGTCGCAGCTCGCTGCGGGATCCCGCTCATCGCCGGACGCACGAGATACGCCGCGCCTCATCTATGCGTTTACCCGATAGCGCGCGACCAAATCAGGACAGGGGTCGAACTGCCCGATGAACCACCTCTACGTTCTCCTGCGACATCGCCTACTCCGAAAGCCCGACGGCTTCGAGGGCTTCCGTCGGGTGGAGGTAAGTCCTAACGCGAATCGCCTTGCCGTTCTTCATCTCAGTCAGCGTGCTGAGGGGCGACTCGACTTCCGCCCCACTTGCTGTCCCGCGGATGCGAAAGTGGCCGATTCCGACGATCTGGTCGCCAAGGTCCCGAATCTCCGAGTACTCGATGTGGATCTCGGTGAAGGCCTCGTCGTGGTCTCGGAACAAGTCGCGCATGCCCGCGCGTCCCCGGTACACCCTCGCAACTCCTCCGAGGGCGGTCGTAGCCGCCGAATGCCACTCGATGTCAGGGTCGCATTCCTCCATCATCGCTTCCAGGTCGCGGCGCTCGTACGCAATGACTGCGCGCTTGAAACTCTCCACGTTCTCCTGCGACATCGCCTACTCCGAGAGTCCGGCGGCTTTGAGGGCTTGTGCTCTCGTGCGGAACGATTCCCAGCGGATGATCAGCCCATCGCGGAAGGTCCACAGTTGCGGGTGCTGCTGAGCGACGGGGACGCCACTGCTTTTTCCGCGGCCTTGCTCGCGAAAAATGACGACGACGCTCTGACCCGCGTCGAGAACCTCCTCAATATCCATGCGGTAGTCCTCCCAGGTGCCCCAGTAGCGGCGGGAAGCCTGTATGACCGCATCCCGCCCGACCACGACGACGCTGTCCAGGGCCGGCCACTTCCGCAGGTCCCAGACCACATACTCATCGAGCATCGCCCAGAAGGCATCGACGCTCTCGATTCCCCGTCGGACCAACTCCACGTTCTCCTGCGACATCGCCCGCGCAGTATCCCGCTACTCCGAAAGCCCGGCGGCTTCGAGGACTTGGTCCTTGTCGAAGTACTCGACGGTGCGCGCGGCCTTGTCATCCCTGGGCCGTCCCTTCTTAAGTGGGCGGCTGCGGGCCTTGTGCGGGCTTCTCAGCGCAGCCAATCCGTCCAGCTCTGTTTGGGCACCAGCCAGGTTGGGTACGTGGGCCACTTGTACCGGGAGAGAGGGGCGGCCCCATCCAGCGCGGGGGGGTCACTAGCTGTCGCTCCGACCCGCGCTCAGCACACTCGGGGTCGTCCCTTCTTCTTTTTAGCTGGAGAACTGCGGGACTTGAGACGGTGTCCGCGCCTGGCACCTGGGCTTATGCCTTCCCTGCCTCCTGCGATGCGTCCGGTATAGGATCGTGGCGGAAGGGCTTGGCACGAATCCGATGCTGGCCTGCCTCCTCATGCACAACGCAAGGCAACGCTCGCTGCCTCCCCTGATTCACACGGTGGCGGGCGTTGCTGCGTCAGGGGGTTGGCGGCCCGGGTCAGGCTCAGTGCCCTAGCGGCGCGTTCCTCGCCCATCTGACGGAGGACATCGGCCAAGGTCGCGCGTGCTTCTGCCGGCGCGCGTCCTCGGCGGGCGAGGCGCCCCTACTCCCGCAGCCCGGCGGCTTCGAGGGCTTGCTCGCGGCTCGGATACTCCTTCACCCGCCGGATCCTTCCCGCCTCGAAGCTCATGACGCGGAAGAGTCTGTCGTGAACCCATGCTCCGGCATCACTTCCTTTGAGGCCTCGGCCGGAAAGTCGTTCCACCGTCACCACTCGATCTCCGGTGTCGATGATCTCCTCGGCTTCGACTCGATAGTCGGAAAACAGATCGGAAAACGAGTCGTAAAACCGCGTGATCTCACCAATTCCCTGATAGGTGCCCGCCCCCGCCGTGACCTCGAGTTCTATCTCCGGATGCCAGATTTCGGCGAGGCCGGACCAATCCCTCGTGTCGCGGGCGAGGAGGTCACGCCGCACCATCTCCACGTTCTCCTGCGACATCGCCTACTCCGAGAGTCCGGCGGCTTCGAGGGCCCCTTCGCCGCGAGGAAAGATTTCCAGCCGGATCGCCTTGCCATCACGAATCGTCCAGAGGTGGGCGAGTCGATCTTCAAAGTCCAGACCACTACCCCGTCCTCGGCCAGTGATCCGCAGAAACACGACAACTCGGTCATCAGCTTCGAGGAACCGGTCGGGCTCGGCCCGATAGTCCTCGAAAGAGTCGAGATAACCCTCCAACAGCGTTCGAAGGCTGTCGTGGCCACGAAGCGTGCCCGCGTTGATGCCTCCCTCGGGCAGTCGGCACTCGATCTGAGGGTCGCACGCCTCAAGGGCCAGCTCGAGGTCTCCTCGACCGAGAGCCTCATAGGCCCGACGGACGATCTCCACGTTCTCCTGCGACATCGCCTACTCCGAGAGTCCGGCGGCTTCGAGGGCCAGTTGTTCGTCGCCAAAGCCCTCCATGCGGGCAACCACGCCCGCTCGCATTGTGAAGAGGAGGTAGACCCTGGTGTCAACGTCCACGCCGCTCCCCCTCCCGTGGATGTGCCAGTCGCACGTGGCGAGCACGCGCCCCCCGTAATCCCGAAACTCGATTGGCTCACCGCGCTGGTCGATTACGTCGGGGGCGAGCCAGCCTCTAACCGCGTCCCTTCCCCGCAAGCCCTCGCCGCCGCCGAGCGGCACGACTTCGATGTCTTCATCCCAGAGGTCGAGCAACCTCTCGAAGTCACCGGCGTTATAGGCCTCGAAGCCTGCCTTCAGGTTTTCAATGTCGGTCTGCGACATCGCCCGCGCAGTATCTCGCTACCGGCGACGCACCCTCTCGCAGCTCGCGGCGACCACCGACTGCTCGTTGGTGAGAACCCTGTCGAAGCCCTGGCCACAGACGATCCGATTGCGCCCGTGAAGGTCACGGATCATGTCCTGGCCCGTATCTCCGGCGATGTAGTCACCGCTGGCGTAACCCCTGAGCATGTCGCTGCCTCGATCGCCGTAGAGCCAATCGCGGCCTTGGTTTCCCCTGAGGTCATCGGGGCCCCTATTTCCATGGAGGAGATCCCGGCCTTGACCGCCGATGATCCCGTCGTCCTCGCGATTGGCGGTGACCACGTCATCGCCCTCGCCTCCGCGGAGCGTGTCCGGCCCTCGGCCGCCGAAGATCCTGTCCGCTGCCGGACCACCGTCGATGTTGTCGAAGCCCAGCTGCCCGAAGAGGCAATCAGACGCGCCAGCTCCTCGGATCGTGTCCATCCCGCGCCCGCCGCGAAACAGGTCGCGCTGAGGCGTCCCGTCCATTTCGTCGTCGGCTGCATCCCCCTGAAGGGCCAGGCCATCTGGCTCACAGGTCGGTGGGTAGTGGTCCGGCGGGATGACGTGAACGGTGGCGTAGGCGGTCGCGGCGGCGAAGGCCATCACGACCGCTGCGGCGAGGATCAGGCGTGTCGTCATCGTCCGACAACGATCGCACCTGCCGTCGCCGGGGGCACTACCCAAGGTGTAGACCGGCGACACCTTGTCTTCGACATCGCCCGCGCAGTATCTCGCGCTGGCCTGGCGCCGTGAACACCACGGCTCCCATGCGCTCACGGAGGACGCTCCATCGAGCTACGCCCGGTCCTCAAATCCGCCCACGCCAACTGCTGAGGGGCCGCAGCAACCTCGGCAGTCGGAATTCTGACCTTGGGGCTCGACCCAACGGTTAAATTTGCGTGAAGAGCGGACGCGCGACTGAATCTCCGGCCAGGGTGCTTTAGCCTTTTTGGCACCACGGAACGGTCGCGTCAGCCGAACTGGCGGAGGAGGACCGGACCGTCGTCAGGAAGGAGGCTCCTCATGTCAGTAGGAGCCGTCATGGATATCGCGCGTGCGGATGACCGGGCGCTACGCCGCCTCCAGGTCCTGGCCGCCGAGATACGCGCTCATGAACAGGGCACGCGACACAATCTCGCGTCGCCCCGGCGTCCAGCCGATGAACGCCTCTACCGTCGTCTGCGCCAGGTCAATGGCGGCAGCCACGATGGGGGCGAGGAAGACGTACCGCTGACGGGGTACCCACCCGCGTTACTTCCCTACGGGTAAAACTTGGTTGTCCGTAGAGGACGATTGAGGCGGCGCCACGTTCTCCTGCGACATCGCCTACTCCGAAAGCCCGGCGGCTTCGAGGGCCTGATCCCGATCCAAGTACACGCGGTCGTGCACGATCCTCCCGTCCCGGAATCGATGGGTGGCGGTCAGCCGACCCTCCAACTCTGCACCGCTTTTCTCCCCTCGCGCCTGCCCTCGGAGCTTGGACCACGGTCCAGTCGCCCACCTCGATGAACTCCTCGGCCTCCATGGAGACCGAATCCCTGGCGCCAAAGGAGTCGTGAAACCACTTACGGACCCCCTCATGCCCCTCGTATCGTTCCGGGTCGGGCGCATCGACATACTCGATCACCACGTCGGGATCGAAGAAGGCAAGGAGGGCGTCAAGTTCGCCCCGCTTCAAGGCGTCGAACTCGTCGTTGACCAGCTCGTAGGCCTCGCGAAGGCTTTCCACGTTCTCCTGTGACATCGCCTCGCAGTATCTCGCGAAGACGGGGGCTCGCCAGCGCGGTCGGTGCGAGCGCCCACTGCCACCATGGTCTTTTCGTTGAGAGGGCGGCGCTCTTAACCCAGAATTAGGACTAGCTCGTTTAGCTTCGGGGCTCGCCGTGGCCCGGGCACGAGAAGGGGTACAAAGGGGGCGCGGACAGACCGACCGAGGAGGCATCGCCAATGGCTGGTATTCGAGACACGGTGGCGCGCTGGACTCGCGAGGGCACGCCCTTCGAGTTGATCGAGCAGCGGATCAGCCACCTTTCCGCATCAGAGGAGGACAAGTCGGCTCTGTGGATGTGGGCATGGTCTTACCGCAACACCGACGGTCGGCGATCGGCCCACCATCAGCGAAGGGTGCTGGCCGACTAAGGGCACCGGCGGGGGGAGGGCCCCAGCGCGGTCGGCGAGCGCGTAGCGCCTGCTGCCAGCTTTCCCGTTCTCCTGCGAGACCGCCCGCGCAGTATCTCGTGTCGGCTAAGGCAGTACCGACCTCGCCGGAAAGCGGATTATGTAATGACGGCACGCCTATCTCAGGTTCTCGGCGATCCTTCCCGTTTCGCCGTACTTGTCGACGAGCCAATAATGCGGGCTCTCTTTGACCACGTCCTCGACGTCGGGGGCGACGTGTCCCGGCGCCACCGCAAAGCGGTTCGACTGCGAGCGAACCTCCTCCCACTCCCGGCCCGAGAGCAGGATGCGCTCGTTGCAGCTCGCTTGCCAGCACTCACACTGGAAACCGGCCACCGGATGTCTCGGTTCCATCCCCTGTGCCTTGCGCCTGTTGAGTTCCCGAGCCCAAGCCTCGTTGTAGGCGATGCGCTCTGCTCGCGAGCTGAGGGGCGGTTGAGAGATTTGCGCACGACCCAACGCCCAACTCCTCAGGTTCGAACGGGGACGGGTCTGAGCGGCAACTTGACCACCACAACAAGACAATCGACGCCGAAAGACCGAAAGGGAAATGGATGATCCGGACCTGGACGAATCGCATCTCGGAGGACCGGGCCCGTCGAGCTTCCGCAAGGGGGAGGGTCAGGCGAGACGCGGGGCGCATCTGTGGGACCGCCGAGCGGCAGACCGCACGCGCACCAAGAAATCGAAAGGAGTGCCTCCCATGAATGACGCACGACGCCGACACGAGGTCACCGTTCGCCTCTCCGATTCTGAGCTTGAACGGCTCGACGAAAGAAGGACCGGGACCGCGCGAGCGGTCTACCTACGAACCCTGCTGCGTGAGCCGCCAACCGAAAAGGACATAGCCGACCGGCAAGAGATCCTCGCCCTCCTGTCAGAGCAGGCCCGCGCTGGCAAGGTCGCGGCCGCGATTGCGCTCGAACGGGCGCTGCGGAACGAGTCCGAGCCCAACATTGACGACGAGCTTGAGCGCATCCTGAGGGGCAAGTGATGACCCGAGACGAGATGGTCGAGATGCGCGTCCTGAGGACGGCGGTCGTGTCACTTGCACAAGGCGCGAGAGCGAACTATGCTCGGTCCTCGGCACCGATAGCGGGGAGCGACTCGGGCTCTGATTCTTCCCCTACCTTTTCCGATAGTCGGACGGCTCGGACCCGCATGCCTCCCGCGTGAGCGAGGGAGGACTCCATGGAACAGACGGTTACGCGTCCGCGCTTCCTGGCGCGGAAGGCACGGGTCGTTGTCCTAGCTGCAGGATTGACTTTGGCGAGCGCCTCGACGGCCCTGGCAGTCCCCACCACCACATCCCGCCACGATCCCTACGTTGAGGACACGTGCACCGTCGTGGGCGACGGGTCATACCTGGCGAAGCGAGTGGATGCCAGGGCCATTGACCCCGGCAACAAGGGAACGGCCACGCAGCACTACAACGAGAACAATCCCCTGGGCGAGACGTGTGCGGAGGGTCCGGTGATCGACCCGTAGGCGAGGCCAGCCAATCTGAGGGGGTTTCCCCTGTCTAGCTGGACTGCGAGGGCTATCAGCCTGCGGATCGGGGCAACAGGCCGCTGGCACGTCCGGCGCCGATGGTGCTGCCCCCCGCGGCCTAGGCGGATTCAACCTCCTGAAGTTTCCAACGCCGTTGGCAACTTGGTGTCCGTGGACGACGGTGAGGCGGTGCCTAGTCGGTGGGTAGACTGCGTGACGAAGCATGAGGTTTCCTTTGAGCGGGTTTCCTCGCATGTTCTGGGCGGCGCCCCTCTCGGGGCGTCGTCGCGTTCAGGGGTTCAGCCGGGGCGGAATCAGCCGAATCCGGGGGCGCTGCTAGCCTCGCAGCCAACAATGACCCGCTCGATTGAAATCTCGAGATGGACCTCTTTGAACTAGCGTTTGCAGCTGCGCTCAAGTTCTTCCGCGCGGGGTGTCCCGGCGTCGATTATGCCGACTGCGCCGACGAGTTCGAGGCTGTCGCTGCCCGCCGTGAGGGGGCGTGCCAGTACGCGGCACAAACGCTCCTAGACGCTGGCCATGACCCGGAGAACTCAAAGGTCGAGGCCGCGATTGACGACGCAGCCGAGCACGCGATGGAGATCACTGACGCGCCGATAGCCGTGGCGAGGGGCACCGCGAGCGCCGATGAGCGCCGCCAGGCCGCCTTCTTCCAGCGTTTCAACCAGCCCGCGAAGCTCCGCACCAAGACCTTTGTGACCGGCCCCCCGCGAGGCCCGCGAGGCCGCGAGCGGCGTCCGTCGTGCAACGAGAGAAGCAAGGGGAGTCGGCGCGGAGCCGATTCCCGCGCTGGGCCATCCTCCGGCGGCGATGACCCTCACGAAGCCGGGGGGGATGACCCCCTAGGTGAACATCCCCAGCTAGCCGTTCACCACCGCTCGCAGCCGGGGGCGGTCGCATGACCGTGTTCTGCCGCTGCCATTGTCGGCGCTGCGGCGCTCGCTTCACCTCGCTGGAGGCCTTCGACGCTCATCACGAGGGCTCGGGCGAAAGCTTGAGGCCCTGCGTCTTTCCCGACGAGGCCGAGCTTGTCGAGGTGATCGGGACGTGCGAGATTGGCGATCCGGGCGAGCCTGCCTCAGGCGCAGTTATCTATCGCCTGGTGCGGGAGGGTAAATACGGGGCGGCAGGCCGTCAGACAGCGTGGGGCAGACGCTCAGGCGTGCGCATGGAGGCGCTTGCGGCATGAGCGAGCCATGGCTTACCAAGCGCGAGCTCGCCGTCGAGCTCAAGGTCTCGATCAGGACGATTGAGCGCCTGCACCTGCCCGCGATGCGGGTTGGCGGTCAGAATCGCTACAGGCGATCCGAGGCGGAGGCTTTCCTCCGGGGCCGGCGGTCACGCAGCGCCCCGGGCGGAGCCGAGGTCATTCCACTGCGACCGGAGGTAAGCGCATGAGCGCGATCAAGCGCGGCGAGAGGTGGGTTTCGAAGTTCCAGTACGAGGGCCGTCAACGGTGGACACCGGGCGGGCCGTGGAGAACCAAGCGCCAGGCTCAGGAGGCCGAGCGCCGATACCGCGACCGGCTCCAGGCCCGCCGCACAGAGGAGACCTGCGCCAGCTTCGCCGAGCGGTGGCTCGAGGAGTGGCCGCGGCCGGCTGCGTCGACGAGGCGAAGCTACAGCGAGGCAGCGAAGCGGTTCGCCGAGCATTTCGGGCCGACGCCTCTCGGCGAGGTTGAGCGGCTCTCGGCTCGGGCTTGGGCGCTGACGGTTCCGCGGGGGATCTCGCGCGTGATCGGGATCCTGTATGAGGACGCCCGCAACCTCGGGCTCATAGAGTCCAATCCGTTCTCCGGGCTTCGGCTGCTCGGCGTCTGATCGTCGCGGTGCGATCACCCCGCCCACGATGGACGATTATCGGGCGCTGATCGAGGCCTGCACGGTCCTCGGCGGGTACGGGCCGGAGTTCAGGGCGATGATCCAATTCTCGGCCTGGGCTGGTGTCCGGGCGGGCGAGCTCCAGGCTCTCCAGTGGGACGACGTCGAGGACGAGGTGATCCAGATCCGCCGCGCTCGTCGGCGGGACGGGAGCCTCGGGCCACCAAAGAACGGACGAGAGAGGACGATTGCCTATCTGCCACCAGCTCGCGTCTTGGATGGCATCCCGCGGCGTCCCGACCCCTACATCTTCCACAGCCCGCGCGGAAATCCACTCGTACAGGGCTCGCACCACTACGCCTGGCGGGCTGTCAGGGCGGCTGCGGGCTTGCCCCGAACGCGTTGGCACGACCTGCGCCACTTCTGTGCCACACAGTTGCTCGAGCTCGGCCTCGACCACTTCGCGGTCTCGATCCAGCTAGGGCATAGGGACGGAGGAGCTCTTGTCATGGAGCGTTACGGGCATCCATCTGAGGACGGGGCGAGGGAGCGGCTACTGCGTGCCTTCAGCTTGGACAGGGCCGAAAGTGGTAGCGCGGCTGGTAGCAGGCGATCCCCGAAAGCGCACGGACTAGCCGAATGACGGGGGTCTTCAACACTTCAGCCGCTTCTCCTGACGCTCGACTGGGCGCACATCGAATCCGCAGTCCCTACGGATCAGGAATGCGGGCATCCAGCGGATGATCGATCGCCAGGGCGCGAATAGGTTGTCCTCGGCGCTCATCCCTGATTTCTATCCGACCGCCAGGCGGGGGTCACCGGGCTTCCCGCGCGATATGCACAGTGCCGGCGCGTCCCAAACCAATGCATGCCATCGATCATTCCGAATCGCAATGATATAGAGTGCGGGTCGAGGCAGGCGGCCGGCCAGACCGATGCCCGGCACTGAAGTCGCAAACCACAGGAGGGCTTTCCTTGATCGCGATACGAAACCGGGCCGTTTTAGAATCGAGGCCAAGAAAGGCGACGTTGCGCGCATCGGTTCCCTCCAAAAAGCATACGACCGGCTCACGCACGAGGGGTGGCCTGGGCACCTTGGCTTCGCTCGCGCGTCGCCAGACTGCCGCACTCTTGCTGGCTGGCTTCGTGCTGCTTCTCCTCACCGCGGGCGCGCTCGCGGTGACCGGCGACCTCACCCAGCCCGCCGGCACCGCCGGCTGCATCAGCGAGGACGGGTCGGGGCCGTGCGCCGACGGCCACGGCCTCCGTAGCCCGTACTCCGTGGCGGTGAGCCCGGATGGAAAGAGCGTCTACGTCGCCTCGGCCGGCAGCGACGCGGTGGCGCACCTGAAGCGCAACACCACGACCGGGGCGATCACCCAGCCCGCCGGCACCGCCGGCTGCATCAGCGAGGACGGGTCAGGACCGTGCGCCGACGGCCACGGGCTCGACAGCCCGCGGGGGGTGGCCGTGAGCCCGGACGGAAAGAGCGTCTACGTCGCCTCGTGGTACAGCCAAGCCGTGGTGCGCCTCAACCGCAACCCGACCACCGGGGCGCTCAGCCAGCCCGCCGGGACGGCCGGCTGCATCGGCGAACCGGGGTGGGGCGAGCCCTGCGCCGACGGCCATGCGCTCAATGGCCCGGAGAAGGTCACGGTGAGCGCGGACGGGAAGAGCGTCTACGTCGCCTCGTTCTCTGGCAACGCGGTGGCGCGACTCAACCGCAACCCGACCACCGGGGCGCTCACCCAGCCCGCCGGCACCGCGGGCTGCATCAGCGAGGACGGGTCAGGGCCGTGCGCCGACGGCCACGGGCTCCGTAACCCCTCCGGGGTGGCGGTGAGCGCGGACGGGAAGAGCGTCTACGTGGCCTCGCTCCACGACGCCGTGGCGCGACTCAACCGCAACCCGACCACCGGGGCGCTCACCCAGCCCGCCGGGACCGTCGGCTGCATCAGCGAGACGGGGGCGGGACCGTGCGCCGACGGCCACGGGCTCGTCAGCCCGAACGGGGTGGAAGTGAGTGCGGACGGGAAGAGCGTCTACGTCCCCTCGATCGACAGCAACGCGGTGGCGCGCCTCAACCGCAACCCGACCACCGGGGCGCTCACCCAGCCCGCCGGCACCGCCGGCTGCATCAGCGAGGACGGGGTCGGGGCCGTGCGCCGACGGCCACGGGCTTCTCAGCCCGATCGGGGTGGCGGTGAGCCCGGACGGGAAGAGTGTCTATGTCGCCTCGGCCTCACCTACAGCCAGCGCCGTGGCGCGCCTGAAACGCAACACCACGACCGGGGCGATCAGCCAGCCCGCCGGCACCGCCGGCTGCATCAGCGAGGACGGGTCGGGGCCGTGCGCCGACGGCCACGGGCTCCGTGGCCCGTACTCCGTGGCGGTGAGCCCGGAGGGAAAGAGCGTCTACGTCGCCTCGTATATCAGCTGGGCCGTGGCCCGCCTCAACCGGGCGCCCCAAGGGTAGAAAGCTCAGGACCCGGCTCGCCGCGTGTTCGAACGCTTGGTGGCCCACCCGGATTGCGAGGCGCTCAGAGCCGGTCTGAGGCTCTGGAACGAGGCGCCGCGTGTGATTTCCCGGGTCTGCGGCGTCTGACCGGCGCTCGCCCTGCGGTCAGGCGCCGCCGCGCGGATCGTCATCGGCGGCAGGCTCCTCGGCCGGGACCGATGAGTCGCTCTCGACACGCTGGCAGCGCCCTTGCAGGGTGCCGTCAACGATTGCCCACGCCATTACAGATAGGCTCGCGCCATGCTGGAACGCCGCCCCGTGCTCTCAGCGATGATCGCCCTCGTGCTGTTGTTGGCCCTCATCGGCTTCGTCCTCTTCGGCATCGCGGTCTGGATCGTGGATGTCAGTCGGCCCGTCTCCGAGACTCAACATCCCGCCCACCACTCGGCGTTTGTGCAGACCGCTAGGGATGTAGCTGGGCTCGTGATCGCCGGCGCTGTGGTCGGCGCGCTCGTCTTTATGTTCAGAGGTGACGCGAAGTGGGGCTTCCGGGGCAGGGGTCGACCCTCGCGCTCTGTGGACTGATTAGAGGTCCGCGCGGGGGTCGGGGCGCTCGGGTGGAAGCCGCTTCCCATCGCAAGCCCAAGTCCGGCCTTGGCCCGGCCCGACCGTGACCCGGCAGTGACCCAAACGCCTCGCCCGTCAAGACGATCGTCTCGCCGGCTCCCGGATAGAGTCCCCGCCAGCAACGACAGAAGGAGACACCCATGCACGCAGTCGTAGTCACGGTCACGATCAACGACCGAGAGGCCGCCACGAGCCAATTGCGCGACAACGTTGTACCCGGCGTATCGCAGGCTCCAGGGTTCGTAGCGGGGTACTGGACCCGAGGGGACGACGGAGGATTGAGCATGGTCGTCTTCGAGTCGGAAGACGCCGCCAAGACGATGAGCGAGAGGGTCCCGTCGCTGGTTAGTGACGCGGTCACGATCAAGAACATCGAGGTGCGCGAGGTCGTAGCTCACGCCTGATCGTCTTTGACCAGGTGAAAGCCCTCGAAGCAGCCGGGCTTTCGGAGTAGGCGCGCCGCTTCCACTTGATGCTCGACCGGATGCCGGAGCAGCAGCACCGGGGGTACCTGGCGATGAGTTTCACCCTCGTCGGCCGTCTTAGTTGATGGACCCCGGTAGCGTGCGGGCCAAGGGCCATTCGCGCCGGACGAGGCGTAAGCGCAATCGGAGGAGATGACAATGCCCGAGCACGAGATTGGAACCCGCGAGGAATGGCAGGCGGCCAGGGATGCACTCGCCAAGCTTGAGGCCGAGAATGCGGAGCGAAACGAGGAGATCAAGAAGCAGCGCCTGGCGCTCCCGTGGGTTCCGGTCGAGAAGGAATACAGCTTTGACACCGAGGACGGCAAGAAGACTCTCCCCGAGCTCTTCGACGGCCGCTCACAGCTCCTCGCCTACAACGTCATGTTCGGCCCCGACTATGAGATCGGGGCCTGTCCGGGCTGCTCCAACCTCGCGGACGGGCTCGATGGCGCCCTGGTGCATTTGAACCACCGCGACGTGACGCTGATCTGCTTCTCGCGCGCGCCGATCAACCGGCTCGCCGCCTACAAGGAGCGGATGGGCTGGCAGTTCCCCTATGTGTCGACCTATGAGAGCGATTTCCCGTTCGACTTCGGGCTCGCGATGACGGAGGAACAGGCGGAGCGGGTCCCCGAGGTCAAGGAGATGATCGACAATCCGCCAGACTGGCTGCGGGACTGGTCGGGCCAGGTGGGTGCCGAGCTCAAGGATGGCCTCCGCGAGGGCCCGGGCTGGATCGCCTTCGCGCGCGAAAACGGGACCGTTTACCACACCTACACGGTGATGGCGCCCGACCCGTTTGTCGCCCCCTATAACTCGTTCCTGCTCGACCGCACGCCGAAGGGGACCTCTGAGGAGCCCCGCGCCTGGCGCAAGGACGAGTACCCGGACTGAGGTCGCCCACGCGCCTCGCCCTAGCCGGCGGCATCGACCTGCGAAGCGCTCAGCCCCCGCCGACGGCTCGCGGCTTCTGGGACGCATCGAAAGCGGCGCGATTCTCGGCGATCACGAGGTGGTTGGAGCTCACCCATCCGGCGAGCGCCAGGGCGGGCTCGAGGAGCGTCGTGCCGAGCTCGGTGAGCGCGTACTCGACCCGGGGTGGCACCTCGGCGTAGGCCGTGCGGGTCACCAGGCCATCACGCTCCAGGTGGCGGACGGTCAGGGTCAACATCCGCTGTGAGATGCCGTCGACGTTTCGCAGCAACTCGCTGAACCGCATCGGGCGCTCGGCGAGCATCCCGATCACCAGCAGCGACCACTTGTCGCCGACCCGATCGAGGATCTCGCGTACCGGGCGGCCGTCCTCGGGCCACGCGCTGCATGGCCCGACCCGCGGCATCGGGTCGGAATCGAGGCGGCCAGGCTCAGCCGGGGCCATGGGGGTGACTCGGATGCGCGTGGCAATCACTGCTCATGGGGTTACGCACAGAACGTAACTATCGCACGCGAGGCGAACGGAGCTTCATCGATGCAGTGGGGCGCTGGACCGCGCGCGGTCGCTCAGACGGCGCCTGCGTCCAGGAACTCGACGATCTCGGTGGCGCAGCGCTCGGGTTCGTCGGCATAGACGAAGTGCCCGGCTCCCTTCAGAACCACGAGCTTGGCGTCGGGGATCTCCTGCTTGAACCGATAGGCGCCGCCGAGCGGCGCGAATAGGTCGTGCTCGCCCCAGAGGATCAGGACGGGCGCACCGAGCTCAGCAAGCCTGCCGTCATAGCGCGCGATCTTCGAGAAATCACCTGATCGGTAGAGGTCCAGGACACCCTGGCGCCCGTCCTCGGTCTCGAATGTCTTCCAGTACTCCGCCGCAGCGGTGGCGTCGATCCCTGTCGAGACGGCGGCGAGCATCTGCGTGAATCCGTCGCGGTTCATGGTGGCGACCATTCGCTCGCCCTCCCCCGCGGTGCGCAGCGCCCGTGCCATGCCGTGCCACTTGCCGTCGGGAAAGAAGCCGCTGCTGGAGATGACCAGAGCGGCGATCGCCTCGGGGTGCTCGCACGCCCACCGGAGCCCGATCAGGCCGCCCCAGTCGTGGACGATCAACGAGACCCGCTCGAGCCCGAGCTCGCGGCGAAATCTCTCCACAGCCCTCGTGTGACGCTCCCAGGTTCCGGGCCGATCAGCCGGCGAGTCGCCAAACCCAGGCAGGTCCGGGGCCAGCGCCCGGGACCCCGAGTCGGCAAGCGCGGTGAGCACCCTTCGCCACATGTAGGAGGTCTCGGGAAAGCCGTGCAGACAGAGCGCCGGGACGGGATTCGCTTTCCCGTCGGGAACCGCCTCGCGGTAGGCGATTCCGCCAGCCTCCTTCTGCTCGACCCTGCCCACCCCGCGACCTTACACGGGCCGCAAGCGGCGCCCCCGGGACCTCTCGAGCGCCCGCTACGCTAGCCGCCAAGGCGCCTTGGCGGAGTGGTTACGCAGCGGCCTGCAAAGCCGTTTACGCCGGTTCGATTCCGGCAGGCGCCTCTCGCTTGAACAAGCGGTTTCGGCTCTACGGAGCCGCAAACCCCGATTTCGCTCGACCCGCCCAATTCCGGTTGGGTCCGGTTGTATCCGGTCGGACGACTGGGGGATTACTGGGGGACGAGGGCGGGGGGAGGGTGGTCAGTGCGGTTCGCGAACCTGCGCACCGCCGAGCGGCAGGCCCCACACCCACGAGGGAATCGCGAGGGAGTAACTCATGAATGACGCACGACGCCGAAACGAGGTCATGGTCCGCCTGACAGACGCCGAGCTCGCACGCCTGGACGAAGCCCGGCCGCCCCGAATCGCCCGCGCGGTCTATCTGCGGACCCTCCTGCGCCAGCCGCCGCCAGAGGGCATCGCCGACCGGCAAGAGGTTCTGGCCCTGCTGTCAGAGCAGGCCCGCGCCGGGAAGGTCACCGCCGCGATCGCGCTCGTGCGGGCTCTCAAAGACGAGGACGAGCCGACGATCGATGACGCGCTGGACCGCATCGTGGCGGACGAGTGACCGGGGGGCAGGTCCTACTCCCGCAGCCCGGCGGCTTCGAGGGCCTTGGCGCGGTCAACGAAGCTTTGGATGCGCTCGATCTTGCCGCCGACGAGGTCGTAGACGTTCCCGGGGCGCGAATCCTGGCGGCGATCTCGGGGTAGTGGAACGGCTTGCCGACGCGTTATTTTTTTGCCGCGATTCCGCTCGGCAGCAACGACTAGCTTCGCCGTCGCTGCTGCCTCCACCGGAAAGCGAACGCCAGCGCAGTCCTATGCCGCAGCGCTTGCCGACGTTCCAGTGTCCGGATAGCTTGGGCGAGTGAAGTTCGTCGTCGCCGGAGGCGGTATCGCCGGAATCGCCGCTTCGCTGGCCCTCGCGCGGGCGGGCCACGAGGCGGTGCTGCTCGAGCGGGATCTCGTCAATCCGGGCGGACCGCCCGAGGCTGCCTTCGAGGTCGAGCGCCGCGGAATCCCTCACTACCTTCAACCTCACGCCTTCCTCCCCCGCGGCCGGCGGTTGCTCGCGAATTGGGCCCCGGACGTCCTCGACGCGCTCTTGGAGGCGGGGGCTGATCCGCAGGATCTAGCGCTGAAGCTCCACGGGCCGCGCCAGCCCGGCGACGAGGACCTCGTCTACCTGTGGGTCCGGCGACCCGTCATTGAATGGGCGCTGCGGCGAGCCGCCGCCGCCGAGCCAGCGGTCGAGATCCGCGCCGGCGTCCAGGTGACCGCGCTGCTCACGAGCAAAGACGGAGCGCGGCGTGCCACGGGGGTCGCGGTGGATAGCGCCGAACCGGTGCGCGGGGACGCCGTCGTCGACGCCCTCGGCCGCTACCGCTGCCCGCCGAGCTGGCCGCGGGCGGCTGGCGAGCCGACCGATTCAGGAGCCATCTACTACTGCCGCTACTTCGAACTCGCCGAGGGCGTCGAGCACATCGACGCGCCGATCCTGAACCCGCGCGGCGACCTCGGCTACATGGGCTTCAACACCTTCCGTGGCGACAACCGCACGTTCGCCGTGATCCTCCTCGCCCCCGGGGCCGACCGCGAGTTGCGCGTGCTGCGCCACCAACGAGCCTGGGAGGCCGCCTGCGCTGCGATCACGCCGCTCGACGTCATGACCTCGGCCGACTACGGCCGGCCGATCACCGACGTCATGCCGATGGGCGGGCTAATGAACGTGGACCGGACCGGCGACCCCGGCGTTTCCGGGGTCGTCTCCGTCGGCGATGGCTTCTGCCACAGCGACCCGGCCTTCGCGTACGGCCTGTCACTCGCCCTCGCCCAGGCGCAGGCGCTCGCCGAGGCTGCCGCCGAGGCACCGGACGTGGACGCGATCGCCGAGCGCTATCGGGCCAACGCCGGCCCGGAGGCTCGCGAGCGATACGCACTCGTCTGCGCCACGGACGAGGCGCGGTCCTTGCGCTGGAGGGGCGAGCCACTTGAGATCGGCCGCCGCGACGGCTCGTACCCGCTGTTCTCTTTCGTGGGCGCCTTGGCCGCGGCACCGCACGACGACCTCGTTCTGCGGCGGACCATCCGTCGCATCGGCCTACTCGACCGTACCGCCGTCTTCGACGAGGACGATGCGCTCCATGATCGGATTGAGACGCTCCTGCAGGCGCTGGGCCCGCCCGGACCCCCGGGGCCGCCCCGCGAGGAGTTGTTGGCTCGTCTCGCAGCGGGCTAAGTTGCGCATTGCCGCCCGGGCAGCAGGCAGCCCTGGTTCGATAAGCCGCCTGCGTCGGACCAGGAGCGGCAGCCATGCGGGCTGATCTGGTTGCTGCTCTTTGGCGCGGTAAGGAGTACTGGCTCGGCTTGACGACGTATTCATTGTTCGGCCCGATTCTGGTAGGGAGCAACGACTAGCTTCGCCCGGGCGCTTCCGCCTTCACGCGGAAGCAGCAGTCGTTATGTCAGACAGCTGGAGTGCCGCTTCGCACGGAAAGCAGCAGTGTCCGGTGAGATACTGGGCGGGCGATGTCGGAGGAGAGTCTCGAAGATTTCATCCGCCGGCCCTTCATCGCCGAGCCGGCCCACGCTCAGACAGTGCCTCTTTGATGCGGGCCGCCGGTATCAGCGAGTTCGGCGGCGCTGTCGGGCGGATCGACCTCCCAGATCCGCGCCCCCTCGCGGACGACGAGGTCCTGATCGAAATCCGGGCCGCGGGCGTCGGCAACTGGGAGGAGTTCGTCCGGACGGGCCAGTGGGACGTCGGCCGGGGCCCTCCGATGGCGCTCGGCGTTGAGGCCGCCGGGACTATCACGGCGATCGGAGATTCCGTCGAGGACTGGGATCCGGGCGATGAGGTGCTTAGCCACCCCCTTCCGCTGCGGGATCAGGGAACCTGGGCGCCCCTGCTGATCGCCTCGGCGACGGTGCTCGCGCGAAAGCCTGCCGCCCTCTCGTGGGAGGCCGCTGCAGCGTTCCCCGTTCCCGCCCTGACCGCCACGCAGGTGATCGACGGAGCCCTGGCGGTGCGCCCTGACGACCTGGTCCTCGTCAATGGTGGGAGCGGGGTGACTGGCACGCTGCACGTTGGCCTGGCCGCGGCGCGCGGCGCCCAGGTGATCGCGACCGCAGGACCGGCCAGCCATGAGCGCCTGTGCCGGCTCGGAGCGGCTCACGTGCTCGACTATCACGACCCCGACTGGCCGGAGCAGGCGCGCGCGATTGGCGGCGGGTTGGGCATGACCGCCGTCGCGAACGCCGTGCCTGACGGCTCAGCCGTCGCGATCGGCACCGTGCGCGACGGCGGTCGCCTTGCGACGATCACTCAGGACCCACCGGAGGAGCAGCGGGGCATCGAGATCTCGTCGGTGATCGTGCAGCCCGACGGCCGCGCGCTCGGCGAGCTCGCCGAGCTGCTCGCGGCCGGGAAGCTCGAGGTCTCGGTCGCGGAGACGTTTCCGCTCGAGGAGGCCGCCGCGGCCCTTGCGGCAGCAACCGGGGGCGGCGCTAACGGAGCGGTCCTGCTTCGCCCCTGACGGGGGCGAGGATCTACCTCGCAAGCGAAATCGTCGCTTTGGACGAAGAGCAGGAGCCAGTGCCGCCCTTGCAGCCGCACCCGCAATGCGCGACAAGGAGCAGCGGGTCGCCCTCGTGTTATTTGTTTGGCCCGATCCCCATTGGCTAGGAGAGACGGCGGTAGCTCGCACACGCGAGCCTTCGCACTGCTCCTTTCACGCGAAAGGTGCAGCGCCCGTCGTCGACATCGTCCCGACTAGCCGACATACCATCCGCCGATGCCCGAGCCGCACCACGTGACCGTTGAGCTCGACCAGATCGTCGAGGCGGCACGCGCCGCAGGCGATCAGTGGCGGGAGTTCCTGCGCGCGGGGATGTTCAGCGCAGGCGTCTACCGCCTCTCCGCGGGGGAAACCGATCATCAGACGCCGCACGCCGAGGACGAGATCTACTACGTGCTCGCGGGGCGTGCTGAGCTCGAAGTCGAGGGGAAGCGACAGGCGGTAGAGCCCGGGTCGATCGCCTTCGTAACCAAGCTCGCCGAGCACCGTTTCGTCGACATCGCCGAGGACCTCGAGCTCTTGGTGATCTTTGCGCCGCCCGAGACGGACCTTTAGGAAGTGCGACGGCTCCTGCTTTGCGCGACGACCAGCCGCCACTCGTCATCCTAAGCAAGAGGAGTCGGTTCGCAGCACGCTCTCAAACACGCAAGTCAGTACGAGGCCATTCACCGTCCTTCGGCGCCCAACTGACGCAGTCGGCTTCGGTTGTCCGTCTGCACCCATTCCTCGGCGAGTCGCCCTCGGTGGTCGTAGCGGAAGATGTTGATCAGCTCGAACACGACCCGGTTGCCGTTCGGGGGGAGCGGGCCGACCGGTGAGTGCGTGAATTCACGGACGAAAATCCCGCTGATCGTCGTCTGACACGCGATGTAGTCGCCTTCAACGACGATGACGCCGCGACTGATGGTCAGGTCATCGAACGCGGCTCGCACTGATGCGAAGAAGGCTTTCAGACCTTCGTAGTCGAGTTCCGCGCCGTCTGGGCCATGGAAGACGAAGTCGGGGGCGAAGTACGCGTCGACCTCCGCTTCATCCTGGCCGGTCAGCTCCAGTTCGCCGACGCGAATCAGACCGGCAACGAGTTCTTCTCGACTCGCGCGTCTTTCCACCGCCGCCCATTGTCCCGATGCCGGTGGCGCGCTGCTCCGTTCCCGGTCCGTCCGGGCGCACTCCTCCTTTGCGCGACTTGCGGGAACCGCCTCAATGGCGGGACCTCGCCGTGCATTGATGAAACGGAGCCGACCCGCCGAGGACTAAGTTCCGATCGCAACCCCGCTCTGAAAGGATCGCCTGTGACAACGATTCGTGTGATTTGCGAGACTGCCATCGCGCCGGATCGCGTCGTCTACGCCGCGCGCGACTTCACGGAGCGACGCGCGGAAATCTTCCCCGCGGTCTCCGTCCCCAAGCTCGAGGTCCACGCCGAAGGCGAGACCTCCGCCGATGTGACCGAGGGCACCTCAGCTGGCATCGGCGACAACTGGGAGCGCTGCAACTACGACTGGTCGCGGCCGGACTCCGTGACGGCGACCGTAACGGAGTCGAACGTCTACGCGGTCCCTGGGAGCAGCTGGGAGATAGCGGCGACCCCAAGCGACGGCGGCAGCCGCGTCGAGATGACTTGGATCCGCGAGTTCAGGCCGAATGCCCGAGGCCGCATCTTCGGGATCGCGTTTCGGCTGATCGGCAACCGGATCTTCAACAAGTACGGCCGGGAGATCATCGAGAACCTCGAGAGGGTCGAGGCCCGGACCTAGCTGCGCTTCCGCAAAGCGCGACAAGGAGCACTGGTTCGGCTTGCCCACGTATTACTTGTTTGGGGGCCGATCCCGGTGGCCGAGGAGGTCGCGTGAAGCCGACCCATGAACTTCGCGCGTCTTGCCTACTCCTGAAGCCCGGCGGCTTCGAGGGCTTGCTCTTTGGTCGCGAATCCTTGAAGGCGCACGATCTGGCCGTCCCGAAACCAGAACACGTCCGTCTCTTCCATCTCGGTGCTCACATCGCTGCCGCGCCCAGTTGCAACTACCTTCGTGAGCACCACCACAACGTGCCCGAGGTCGGTGAACTCCCGCGGCTCCCAGCGAACTTCCGCGAAGACCTCCTGGGTCTTGCGCCAGAATTCCTTCACCTCGTCGCGCCCTCGATACGTCTTCGCGTCGGGCAGCTCGGTGCGCTCCCGCAGCTCAACGTCGGGGGCCAGATGCGCCCAGAAGTCGGGCGCTATCTCCTCCGGGTCGACAAACTCAGGCTCGGTCCTGCCGAGCGAGTTGTTGACCTCGAAGGCTCGCCGCACGATCTCCACGTTCTCCTGCGACATCGCCTACTCCGAGAGTCCGAAAGCTTCGAGGGCCTCGCGCATCTCCTGATAGAGCTGGATTCGGGCGATGCGACCGCCGCGAACCTCGAAGACGAAGGCGCTTCGCGCGACCGCATGGATGCCATCCCGGCCTCGAACCTGGCCGGTGTTAGGGACGATCACCGAATCGCCGGACTCGATGAAGCGCTCCGGCTCAATTACGTTTTCCTGGAAGACCTCGGCAAAGACATTCTTGTAGAAGCGCAAGACCTCGGGCCACCCCCGGTAGACGCCCGCGTACGGCGCACGGGACGCCGACCAATCCAACTCCACATCCGGATGGTTCAGCGCCTGCAGGGCCTCGAAGTCGCGCCGGTTATAGAGGGCGAGCCCCTTCCGCACTACCTCCACGTTCTCCTGCGACATCGCCCACGCAGTATCTCGCGGGCGATCCGTCGCCGTGTCGTCGATGATGGCTCCCTGGGTTCAGTACACGAAGATGTAGAAATTGGTCTCTGCGAAATCCGAGACCGACGGGACGAACGCATGCACCACGACGTGGGTATTTGTCCCAGACGCGGACATGATGCGGTTGGGTTGGAAGGGCCCCGCCGTCACCGAGACGAAGCGGTCGCTCACCTGGAAGCCGAAGTCGAACCGAGTATTCGCCGGGCGTACCGCTGAATGTGATGCCGCAGTTTCCGCTCGTCGCCTGGCTCGGCGGACGCTGGGAGTTGAAGCACTGCTGGATCGGATCGCCTGGGTGTCCTGGGGATCGACGAACGCCATCGCCTTCACGAAGCCGCCGCCGGTTCGGGTCTGGGTCGCGTTGCCGAGCGCCTGCATCGCCCAACCGTTCGAGCTGTCGCCCACGACGGCGACGCCGTTGTCGGAGTGGCCCGCGACGCCGTAGCTGTTGGCGTTGTTGTCCTGGCCGTAGACGCCCGAGGCAGGGTTCGCGGTCGAGAAACCCTCTACGGCGTTGCCCGCGCCGCTTTGGCCGTGCACGGCGGCGGTGTTCTTGCTGTGGTTGCCGCCCGATGCGTATACGCCGGTCCCCCCGTTTGTGTCGCTCACCTTGAAGGCATTCCCGGCCGCCGAGGAAAGCTGTGTCGCGGTCGAGGCCGAGTTCGACTTGCCGAGAATGAAGTTGCCTCCCGTGGCGGCAACGGCGGTGCCGCCGAGGACGATGAACGCGAGCAGCGTCACCATCACGTTCGCGTAGGTCAGATGGGAACGGAGCCGCTGCGCATCGGAACCTCCCGTTGAGCCGTGTAAGGCGGAGGCCAGGTGCGTCGGCGAGTCCCTCAGGGCAGGTCGGCGTATCCGGCAACCACCGGAAAGGCCAGCCTCTCACCGGAAATGTGGCGAGTCAACCCCTGCGGCGTCGCCCGCGCAGTATCTCGCGTTGGCGCCGCCGGTCTCGGTGTTTTTGCGCGGCACACTAGGGCACAGTGACCAGAGGTCGGGCGCCAAAAACCGCCTGGCCCCCAACAGAGACCAATCGTCGAAGCGGGCCTATCTCGGAGCCGGCGAGGGAAGCATCGGGCAGGGGCCGAAGCCCCTGCCCGATGCTTCTTCCGGTGGCTGAGGGCTACTTCATCCCGAAATCGCGGGCGTTGCAGCCCCCAAGCTCCGGGATCTCCGCCGCGACGTTATTCGCGCCGCCGGTAATGCCGGTGGCTTGCTTGACGTGTCCCCAATTCTGCGAGTGCGACGGATCACCCTTCGTCGGGTCTGGCAGCGGCGTGGTGTCGCTGTCGTCTGTGAAGAACTGCAGGTCCTCTTGCCCCGAGAACGCGCACGGGGAATTGCCGTGCACCTCCTTCAGCTTGCCGTTGCCGGTGACCTCACCGGCGAACGCGGGGCTTGCGGTCAAAGCTGCGACCGCAGCTACACAAACGCCAACGGCGAACTTCTTTCGCATGTCGTACCTCCCTTGGGAGCCCGATTGAGGCGGAGGCCAAGCGACGTCGGCTAGTCCGTTAGGGCTGGTCGGCGAATCCGGCGACCACCATGATTCACGCCGACCCTATTCCGCGGGCCAAGGCCGGTGTGTGCGACTCGTCACGCAGAACGGCGAAGCAGACACCCGCCGCGCATAAGCGTCGCCTACTCCCGAAAGCCCGATCGCTTCGAGCGCCTCGGCTCGCTCTTGGAACATCCGAAGGCGAATGACCTGGCCGTCCTTGACCGTGCTCACGAGCGTGCTCCTCGCAATCACTTCGATTCCCGTGGCGCCCCCGACTGTGGGAGGTATTCGAGTACACGACCTCGGAACCCGCCTCTGCCCAGCCGTATGTCTCGATTTGGACATCCTCAAACGTCGACCAGAACTCGTCCCAGAAGGCCTCGAGCTCACTATGACCCCGATAGACACCCTTGAGCGGTCCTCGGGCACGCGACCAATCAATCTCCGCGTCGGAGCTAAACAAGGCCAACAACGTCGTCAGGTCGCGCCGGTTCCACGCTTCGACCGCGCGCCTCACGACCTCGACGTTCTCCTGCGACATCGCCCGCGCAGTATCTCGCGGAAGGAGCCCGGGAGGGACCGATCCCGGCCGAAGCCGTCCTAAATCCGACTGATCGCGAACCTGAAGTAGTGGTGACGAGGCGCGAAGTTTCGCCCGCACCGCCAGCGAGGCCGGTAGTTGACGTTGCCGATGTAGACGCAGTGGTAGCCGCGAATGTGAACGATGGTCTGAAGTCGTCGATGGTGGAAGATGAAATGCGTCCGAGCGTGATGGAGCGCATGCTTCGCCGCACGGCAACGCATCCGGGTCGCCTCGATGTGGCTATAGGAGCCATGCACGATGGCGCCGGGACAGGGGTGGGTGGTGGTCGAGGCCCCCGCGCCGGTGACTGGTATGGCGGCGAGACCAAGCGTCAGGCCCACGGCAACAACTCCAATCCAAGGCTTCAGCCGTCGTTTCATCGTCGATGGGCCTCCTTTCCCTAGTGGAACGGGCTTGAGTCGTAGGCATCAAACCTAAGCTTGTGGTGCCTTCCCGTGCGGCAATACGTGGTTCCGACGTCACTGCCAATTCGGACGTAGCGACAGCGCGCGCCAGCTACGTGGCGGGGGTTGTACTGCCTGTGAGCACGCTGCGCCCATCTGCGGGCGACCCGACGCGAGTATCCGCAACGGAGGCCACGCGCCCGGATGTGGCTGGCCTGAACGTACTGGCGAGTTCCATGGTCGCGGTAGTGCGCACGCAAGGATCCGCAGTATCGGGAGGAAGTGTGGCCCTGCGCGCCGACGACGGCCACAACCGAGAACGCAAGCCCGAAGGCGCAGATGATCACGAGGCGTTTCATTCGGCCTAGGCGCTGCAATAGAGCGGGTTCTTGCGCACGCGGTGCGCGTCGGGTGGAGTCTTGTGCGGGAAGCTCAAGATCGCCTTGCGGAACAGGGGCACGCGCTCCCCGCCGCAGAACCTGCGTCGTACCTTCCGCAAGCGGATTCGGACGGGATAATCCTTAAAGGGGCTCCCCAGGCAGTAGGGATCGCAGGACCGTTCGTGCAAGACGCCCTTGCCCTTTGCTCGCCGGTGCCTCCACTTCGTCCAGCGAAGGTGGTTGACGTAGAGGCCAGCGTCCGCGCATGCAAAGACGATGCGACGAGGCTCGACCTGGGGCTTGGTGCAGTCCTTGGGAGCGTAGGTCGTCGTTCTATGGGCATGCATCACGGGCGCCGCACCCGTTGCCGTCGCCGCCACCGCCGCGGTACACAGCAGGGCGATGGCGATCAGATTCAGGCGAAGGGGGACGCGAGGCATGGATCAGTAGGGCGAGTGACAGATGTTCTTGTGCCCGCTCCAGCTTCGCCGATGCCCCAGGGGCCCACCCGGCTTCTTGGGGATCTTGATTTTGAGCCACTTGTAGGCGAGTTGACTGCTGTGCGGGCAGTGGCCGCGCTTGTAGGCCTTGAGTTTGATGCCCGCGAGATGTCGGTAATAGCCGCCATTCGGCTTGTACAGGGCGATGCGGCCGTTGCCTATCGCTCTTCGATGTCCCCAGCGATGCCAATGAATCCTTCTCACCACGCCGCTGGCGGCGCCGCCGTTGGAGATCTTGCGCGGCGCCGCTTTCCCCAGCCAGATCCATAAGGCTGCGCGTAGTGCCTCGAGCCGAGGACCACGGAGCGATGCGACGAGTGCGAGCTGGCGCCCGCGACAAGGGCCATAGAAGCGACAAGCAAGGCGATGATCAAAGCTGCTCTTTTCACGCGAGGCGACCCTCTCACATCAGGACGGGCGGGGCAACTCCCTTACGCACGGCGTGCGCTGGCTCTCGACTCGGTCATCAGCCATCCGCACGTTGGCCGCGCAGTGTCTCGCTACTCCCTTAACCCGGCGGCTTCGAGGGTCTGGCGCTGTCGACAACCCCACCTGAACGTTCGCATCCCGAACGTCCCACCCGCGCCCTTATCAGGGCGCTCGGTTGAAGCGTGCCACGGCGTCGCTGCCTCCCGAGGCGACGTACACGCTATTTCCGTCTGGACTCAAGGCCACGTCCGTTGGGCCGAGAGCCCACGGCCATCTGAACACGGGCCGGACCCGTCCTCGCTGATGCAGCCGGCGGTCCCGGCGGGCTGGCTGATCGCCCCGGTGGTCGCGTTGCGCCGGATTCGCACCAGAGCATTGCCCACGGCCGAGGCGACATCGACACTCTTTCCGTCCGGGCTCACGGCCACGCCATTCAGGAAGTCCATCCCGTGGCCGTCGGCGCAAGGCCCGGTTCCATCCTCGCTGATGCAGCCGGCTGCCCCGGCGGGCTCCGTGATCGCCCCGGTGCTCGTATTGCGCTTGAGGCGCACGAATACGGCGATGTTGTCCGAGTTGGGCGAGGGGCGGTAGGCGAAGGCGACGTAGATGTTCTTTCCGTCCGGGCTCACGGCCAAGCCATACGCGGAGCCCATCGCGTGGCCGACGGCACACAGCCCGGATCCATCGTCGGTGATGCAGCCGGCTGCCCCGGCGGGCTGGGTGAGAGCACCGGTGGATATGTTGCGGTCCAACCGCGCGACGCCGCCGCCGGAGGAGGCGATGTAGACGTTCTTTCCGTCCGAGAGGGTTGTCGCCCCCGGCGGTTGCTCGTCGATGACTTTCGCGGGTGCCCTCGTACCCGCCGGGGAGGGGGGTACGCGGGATTTGGCCGGCGGCGCGAGCAAGGAGGTACCGCCCTACTCGCCTGAGCGGAGTCTCGGGCGCGAATCGCGTCCGAGGGTGGCTCGCGAGATAGGCGATGTCGCAGTAGCGCAGGTGTCGCCGATCTACCCCTGGGGATAGCCCTTTCGAGGACGACACGCGGGATAGTTCTAGGGCGATGACGAGGCACCTGATCACCGCCATAGCAGTCGTGATGACCTTCGCGGCAGCGACGGCCCACGCCGCCGTCACCACGATTCCGCCTAACCAGTATCCGCATGGCTGCAAGGCGAGTGGGAAAGCCCTGCAAGGGCACCGGGCGCACAACCACCTCCGAGGAACGCAGAAACGAGACATCCTGCGCGGCGGTGGGGCGGGCGACGTCTTGGACGGATGGGCGGGTGGCGACTGTCTTGACGGACAGGCGCGTAACGACTACCTCAACGGCGGCAAGGGTCGCGACGTCCTTCATGGCGGCAAGGGCAACGACAAACTCCACGCGAACGCTGCGGCGGACCGCCTCCTGGGTAACCGCGGCAAAGACCTCCTCAGCGGTGGAGAGGGCACGAACTACCTCGACGGCGGGGAGAAGCACGACCGGGTCCTCGGCGGGCCGAACGCCGACGAGATGAAAGGGGGCCGCGGCGACGACATCGTCGACGCCGGGATGGGCGATGACCACATGGCCGGGAACCGCGGCGACGATGAGATTGTCGCGCGTGACGGCGATGACCGCATCCGCGACCTCAAGGGCCGCAACCGCATCTTCTGCGGCAGGGGCTTTGACGTGGTCGTGACCAACCAGCAGTCGGAAGTCGAAGCCGCCTGCGACAAGGTCACCCGCCGGTAGCGAGATACTGCGCGGGCGATGTCGCAGGAGAACGTGGAGATCGTGCGCGCTGTCGTCGAGGCCATCAATCGTAGGGACTGGGACCGCGCGCTCAAAGACGCGGCTCCCGATTTCGAGTTCGACGCTTCGAGAGCGGTCGGTCCGGTGCATGGCGTGAGGGGCCTCGATCAGGTTCGGCAGGCCTTTGAAGAGTTCCACGCGCCGTGGGAGACCTATCGGTACGAAGTGGACCAGTTCATCGAAGCGGGCGACCACGTAGTGACGCCGTTTACCAACAACTTCCGCGGTCGCGAAGGGATCGAAGTGCAAGCTCGCGCGGCGTATGTCTGGACGTTTCGCGACGGGGCTATCGCGAACCTCTGCTTCTACCGGGAGCGCGACGAGGCCCTCGAAGCCGCCGGGCTGCGGGAGTAGGCGATGTCGCAGGAGAACGTGGAGATCGCGCGGAGAGCTTGTGACGCCGCGTGGCGCAGGCCGACGCCGGACTTCAAGACCCTGAACGCGCTCGCTCACCCTGACCACGAGATGTTCACGGTGCAGTCGTTGGTGGAGGGGGGCGGCTACCGCGGCGCGGAGGGCTTCCGCGAGTGGCTCGGCAGTTGGAGCGAGATGTTCGGCGAAGAATGGGAATCGAGCGTCGCGGACGCCAGGGCTCTCGATGAGAAGCGGGTGCTGATAACCGGTTGGATAAAGGTGCGCGGGCTGGGCGGCGGAGTCCCGGTCGAACAGCGGTTTTGGGTCCTGATGACGCTGCGCGAGGGCAAGGTGGCCCGGAGCGCGGTCTATACGGATCGCGGGCAGGCCCTCGAAGCCGCCGGGCTGTCGGAGTAGGCGATGTCGCAGGAGAGCTGCTGAGGCAGACGCCTAGCCGCTGGGGATTGGCTGCCAGCTCGGCGACCCGGCGTAGCCGCCAGTGCCAGTGTGGTGATAGTCCGCGCAGTTGTGGGTGAGGAACCGCCTGCCGGAGCCGTTGTGCTTGATCGTGTAGATGTCTTGGCAGAACCAGTCGAAGTAGTACCCCTCCCCAACCGAAACCGCGATTCGTTCGCCGGTCGGTGAGTTGGACAGGGCGCTGAAACCCCGATGGAGGCGGCGCTTGTGGGACCCGTCCGGGCGCATCGAATAGATGAACTCATTCCCCACGCAGCCCCGATCGCTATCGAGGCCGCAATGAGCAAAGACGATATGGCGTCCGTCGGGACTCCAGTCGGGACTCTCGTCGGCGGCGTCGCCACGGGGATGCGTTAGCCGGCGCAGGCCCGATCCGTCGCGACGAACGGTCCAGATGCTGACCTCGCCGTGGTTTCCCCTCGGAACCCCCGAGAAGACGATCCGCCCGCCATTGGGTGAGTAGCCGAGTCCCACGATGTAGGCGTACAGCAGTCGGTGAAAATGGGAGCCGTCGGTGCGAACCGTCGCAAGCGAGTGGGCCTCCGCGACCGCGATCTCGCGACCGCCCGGCGAGAAATGTGGCCAGGCCAGCCTTGAGCGAGTGTGAAAGATGAAATGTTGATGTGAGCCGTCGGCATTCATCGCCCACACCCCCGCATTGCGGATCGGGGTGGCGTTTCCCCCCCAGCGCACGAAGATGATCTTCCGTCCGTCGGCCGACCAGGAAGGCATGAAGTCATTGACGGAGTTGTCCGTCAGCTGGGTGGGCTCGCCACCCCGCGGCGAGATCGTGAAGATCTCCGCGGGGCTGTCGTCGATGTCGCCTAGCGATCCGTTATAGGCGATCAAGCCGTTTCTTCCCGGAAAGGTCGCCGAGGCGGTAGCCGGGGTCGTGAGTATCAAGAGAGCCATTGCTACGCCCACAACCAGACCTGCCCGAATCGGCCTCACGGTGCCAGTGTAAGGCTGGGCGCAGAAGCCCTCGAAGACGCCGGGCTGCGGGATTGAGCAGCCACTCGCGAGATACTGCGCGGGCGATGTCGCAGGAGAACGTCGAGATCGTGCGGAGATCCGTTGAAGCCTTTGGGGGCGATGACGAGGAGGCCTTCCTCCAGACCCTCGACCCCGACCTCGTGTGGTATCCGATCGAAGACGGTCACACTCCAGCGCGAGGGATCGACGGGGCGAAGGGAATCCGCCAACGCTGGCTTGACACCTGGGAGGGGCACTCCATCGCTGTCGAGGACCTGAGAGGCGCGGGCGAGAACGTCGTAGGCACGCTCCAGCTCACAGGACGCGGCAAGGGAAGCGGAGTCGATGTCAACCTGCGGGTCTACCCACACTGGAAGGTGCGCGACGGCAGAGTCTTCTACTCGTTCGAGTACCCGGATAGGGCTTTCGCCCTCGAAGCCGCCGGGCTTAAGGAGTAGGCGAATGTCGCAGGAGAACGTGGAGAACCTTCGCGCCTTCTTGGAGACGTGGGGCCGTGAGCCATGGACGCCGGAAGCGTGGCAGCGTGGGGCAGTCTTCGACATGTCTCTTTTCGACCCGCATGTCGTCTATGAGGACGAAAACCTGCCCGACCACATCGGCGAGGCATACACCGGCCATGAGGGGATCGTCCGAGCGGCACGACGCTGGATCGAACCCTTCGAGTGGCTGCTGGTCGAGTTGGAGCGAATCGTCGACGCCGACGATTGCCTGGTGTCGATCCACCGAACGCGGTCGAAGGCTCGGCAAAGCGGCATCGAGTTCGAGGGGCCCCTGGCCTACGTCTGGGCTTTCCGAGGCGGAAAGATCATTCACTTCCAGTCGTATCGGGAGCCGGAGGACGCCCTCGAAGCCGCCGGGCTGCGGGAGTAGCGAGATACTGCGCGGGCGATGTCGCAGGAGAACGTGGAGATCGTTCGTCGGGCCGTCAACCACCTCAACGAGACGGGGGAGCCCAACTGGGACCTCTACGACCCCGAACTCATATGGACGATGCGGCCTGACGGTCCGGCGCACATCACTCGCCACGGACTCAAAGGGCTTCGGGAGGGCGTCGAGTCTCTCCGCGGGGTGTGGAACCAGATGCTGCTGGAGATCGTCGAGGTGATCGAGAGTGGCGACACGGTCGTGGTGGTGCTTCACGAACACCTCCGGGCGAACAGCGGCGTGGAACTTGAGGTCACGGAGGGGTGGGCGAACTGGATCCGCAACGGGAGACTCGTGCGGATCGAGCAGTACGGAAGCAAGGAGGAGGCCCTAGAAGCCGCCGGGCTGTCGGAGTAGGCGATGTCGCGGGAGAACGTGGATCGAATCCAAGATGGCTTGATCCCACCGGGCTGCGGTTAGGGTGATGCCGATGAGAGGCCGCACGCTCGGTATCGCAGTCCTAGTCGCCGCAGTCTTGGCCGTCTCGTTCGTGACTTCCTCAACGGCTGGAAGCCGCCCCACGGTGGTTTGCGCGTCGCTCGCTCATGATCTTCACCGCGACTACAGGGTCGCTCCTCGATGGTGCATCCTCGACGGCACCCATGGACATGCGGTCCGGCTCAGGGACTTCCATTGGAAGTGGCGCTCCCGGCGTGCCTTCGGGCTGGGCTCAACGAACGCGGCAGGGCATCGCCGACGCGTCAGGGTCAAGCTCAGCAGGCCCGTCGAGCGATGCGGCGGTCGCCGTTTCTCGCATGTCCGCTTGATCTTTCCGAACCCGCCAAGCTACGACACCCACTTCGGGCTGCGGACCTGCGTGCATCTGCATCGAGGTGGCTGATCCGGGGCGATGTCGCAGGAGAACGTTGAGATCGTGCAGCGCCACATCAAGACATGGAACCGGCGCGACCTGACGGCGTGGTTGGCCCCGTTTGGCCCCGGCGCGGAAATCGACTGGTCGCGTGCCCGGGGGCCGCTCAAGGGTGTCTATCGCGGTCGCGCCGAGCTTGAGGCCTTCTGGAACGAGCTCTGGTCGACGTTTGAGGATGTCCAGAATGAAACGCACGGCTTCACGGATGCGGGCTCCGCGGTCGTGGCCTCGAACACCGGCCATTTTCGGGGGCGCCAGGGGATCGAAGTGATTGCGAGGAGCACGTTGGTGTGGACGGTCGAGAAGGGGCAGATCACTCGCATTCGGATGTTCCAAGAGCGAGCCGAAGCCCTCGAAGCCGCCGGGCTTTCGGAGTAGGCGATGTCGCAGGAGAACGTGGAGATCGTGCGCGGCGCTTTTGACGCCTTCGGCCGAGGCGACATAGAGGCCGTGTTGCGCCTCTGCGACGAGAGCATCGTCATCACGCAGCCGCCGGAGTTGCCGGATGCCTCGCCGCAACAGCACGGCCATAGCGGGGTCCTGGAGGCCTTCAGCATCTGGCCGGAGCAGTGGGACGACTATCGCATAGAGATCCTCCGGACAGCCGACCGAGGCAGCCGCGTATTCGTCACCACCCAGACGCACGGCCGCGGCAAGCAGAGCGGGATTCAGGTGGAGATGCAGATCGCCTTCGTTTTCACCGTCCGGAACGAGAAGATCGTCGAGATGCGGATCTTCATGCGCGAGGATCAGGCCCTCGAAGCCGCCGGGCTGCGGGAGTAGTTGACTCGTCCTCCTACCGGTGAGAGGCTGATGCCTCCGCGATAGCCGGACTCGCCGACAAGCCATAACCGACTCGCCGACGTGTTCGGCCTCTGCTCGTCTCGTCCACCAAGGAGGGTCCAATGCGTCCGTGGCTTCGTTCCCAGCTGACCTACGCCAACGTCATCTCGACGTTGTGCCTCTTCTTTTTGCTCGGCGGCGGCACCGCCGTGGCCTTGAATGGCTCGAACACCGTCTTCTCCGACGACCTCGTGGACAACCAGGTCTTCAGCGCCGACGTGCGCAACGACACCCTGTCCAGCGGCGGCCTGACTGCGCCCGATCTCCGTGCCAACTCCGTTGGAAGCAGCGAGGTAACCAATGGCTCGCTCGGAACCGGCGAGCTCTCGCACGCGATCCCAGCGGCACGCGTCACGCGCACCAGCGCTCAGAGCATCCCGGACAGCCTGAACACGAGCCTGGCCTTCGATCAGGAGCGCTACGACGCGACGGGCGTCCACGACAACGCGACCAACAACTCGCGGCTCACCGCACCGGTGACGGGCATCTACGCGGTTACGGCACAGTTCACCTGGGGAGGTTCCGCGGGCGCTGGGAGTCGCTTCGCGGGAGTGGTGAAGAACGGCTCCACGTTGATCGCCCGCAGTCAGGAGCTGGCCGGCGACGACGACGAAAACTTCACCACGCAGGTTCTTCTGGCGGCAGGCGACTACGTCGAGGTCCAAGTGCTTCAGACCAGCGGCGGCAACCTGCCGGTCGCCGCCAACGGCCTCGCGCAGCAGATCACCCCCGAGTTTTCGATGACCTGGCTGGCTCCAGGGCCGTAAACAGAAGCCCTCGAAGCCGCCGGGCTGCGGGAGTAGGGCGCCCACTTCAGGCCTCCCCCCATCTCCCTGATACCGCTAGCCGCTACTGGAACCCGGTAGCAACCCTTGCACGGTCTCAGGGTCGGGCGTATGGTCGGCGTAACGGACCGCCTAGAGGCACGAAGACACATCCCTAGGGGGGGCGCCCCGCCCCCCGAGATTGCCTCCTCCGTGCCAGGGGGACCGGGAGGGAGCGAGCGGCTTCGAAGGAGTGAGGCGCTCGCTTCTTCGAGCCGTTGGGCCGACGCGAGATACTGCGGGGGCGATTTCGCAGGACAAACCAGGTAATGGGACCATTCCCACCGCCTGGACGCGGCGCTGAATCCGATCTAGGATCACCACCGCGCAGTCGAGCAAGGGAGGAACCATGCGGCGCATCCGCAAGCATCTGACGTTCGCCAATGTCGCCTCTGCCATCGCCTTGTTCGTGGCGCTCGGCGGAGGGACCGCCGCCGCCCTGAGCGGTCATGACACCGTCCAGTCCGACGACCTGGGACCGGGTGCCCAGGTGAAGGCTCCCGACGTGGCGGACAACGCGGTCAATGGCGCCGATGTCAAGAACGGAACCCTGCACCAAGCGGACCTGGGCGTCCGGGTGCGCAGCGCCCGCCAGGTCGACGACGGTAGCCCCGCCGCCGTCTGCGCAAAGGGCCCCGACTTCGAGGAGTGCACAACGGCCTCCTTCAACGTCCCGCGTCCACAGCGCCTGCTGCTGGTGGGCTCCGGAGAGTGGTATGGACCAATGACCAGCAACCGCAACTCTGGCGAATGCGAGTTCGCGGTGGGCAATCGCACGACCCTGGGCAACCGCAAGTTCGGGGCGAGAGGCGTCGAGTCGTGGCCGGGCAACATCGCGATGAACAGCGTCACTGGCGTCCTCCCCAAGGGCGGCTACGAGATCTTTTTCGAATGCCGCGAAGAGTCTGGGCAGATAGCGGTGAAGAACACCGAGCTGTCGGTGGTCGCGCTCGGCGACGGCTAGGCTCCGGCCTTCCAAGCCGCCGGGCTCTCGGAGTAGGCGATGTCGCAGGAGAACGTGGAGTCGGACCATGCGCTTCACGGCTTGACTCGCATCAACGCCATCACTTCAAATCCGTCGGGCGTTGGGCCGCCGGGAAAGGCACCCCGCTCAAATGCCCGGCGTTTCTGGCCGGGCGACCTTTGTCAGCCGGGGCGGCCTATTTCGGCGGGTTGCATTTCAGCTGGGCGGCCACGAACTTCTCCCGAGACCGCCTCGACCAGTTCGCCATCGGAAGCCGGCGCGATGCCGCGGCGTTCCTCGAGCGGTTTGACCCACAGCTCGTCAACCAGAATCACGACCAGCGAGAGTATGGGCACGGCGACGAATAGGCCGATGAAGCCGAAGACCTCGCCAATCAAGATGACTCCGATCGCGACCATGGCGGGTTGGAGCCTGACGCGGTTGGCCATCACCAGCGGGATCGTCACGTAGCTCTCAATGGCGTGGACACCTACGTAGATCGCCAAGACGACGAGGGCCTTCCCGGGCGATTGAGACAACCCATAGAGGACAGGAGGGATCGCGCCCAGCGGGGTGCCGAAATAGGGGATCAGGATCAGGATCGAGGAGAAGACCGCAAAGAGGATCGCGAAGTCGAGCCCGATCAGCGAAAGTCCCAACCACAGCAAGAGACCATTGACGAGCATCCCGACCAGGATTCCCTGCATCCAGCCGATCCACGATTCCCGCAGCCGCTCCATCACCTCGAGCGCTCGCTGACGGCGATCCGGGGGAAACACGCGTAGCGCACCATCAACCAACGGCTGAGGTCGAACCGCAATGTAGTAGGCGGTGATCAGGATCAGGAGCAGAGCGGCGAGCGCCGTCACGATGCTCTTCCCGATTGTCGCCACTGGGCCGACCAGCCGAGCGGGATCGTTGGTGTAGCCGTTGATGAAGTGCTTGATTTGAACGCCGACGTCGCTGGGCTTGTTGCCACTGACGTGGGCGATCTTCGCCTTGAGTGAATCAACGGTCGCGGGGGCTTGCTCCGCGAAATTCCGAACTTGATCGACGAATGCAGGGATGACGAGCGCGAGGATGCCCCCGAGCACCCCTAGCCCGATCAGGAGCCCGATTAGTGCACCCAGGGCGCGAGGGATCCGAAGCCGCTCAAGCTTGGTCGCTACCGAGCCAAGGGGTATCGCGATCAAGATGGTGATCAGGATCGCCACGAGCAAGGTGACCAACTGCTCGAAGAGGAGCCCCAGGACGACCAAGCCGAAGGCCAGCAGAACGGCCCGCGACGCTGGGTGAAGGCGTCGAGGGCGGGGCGTCATAGACGCCGTGGTCAGAGCGGTAGCTTCGAGCGACCCCGCCGACCCGCACCGGCGCTCTTGTCGGCGGCTCTCTGCGATGTGCTGAATGGCTTCTGAAGGAGCCGACCGAGGGGGCCGGGCGCCTTCGCTCCCGCGCGTTGGCCAGCGCCGAGGCCCCGATCCACTCCTCGCTGCGGGTGGCGCGAGAGACGCGGGAGGAGGAACCCGAGCACGAGCAACACCAAGCAGATGGCGACGATCGCTCCGATAATCATTTCTTGCTCACCATCACATGACTACCCGGGAAGGCGCCCCCGAAACATCCGAAGGGGCTTGAGAAATGCGAGCGGGAGAGGGCGTCGCCTTCGAATTATTTTGTTCGGCCCGATCCCCATCGGCTAGGAGAGACGGCGGTGGCTTCGCCATGCGAGCCTCGCACTGTTCCTTTCACGCGAAGGCAGGAGCGAGCCGCAAACGTCTGCAAAGTGCCCTCTGCGGGCAGGAGGGCGCGTAGGCTCGATTGGTGCGCATCGTGTGCTGGAACGTGGCTCGGCGCAGCTCGCGGCTGGCCGAGCAGGCCGCCGCCCTTGCCGGGCGCGAGCCCGACGTGGTCGCGCTCCAGGAGGTCACCGACCGCACCGTGCCGTTTTGGAGGGCGGCGCTCGAGACGATCGGGCTGCCACCTTGTGAACGGGAGGGGCAGCGGGCGCCGCGGGGTTGTGCACATTGAGAGAGGACGGGCGGGCATTAGGCGACGCACACCCATTGCCAGCCTCCTCGCCGCGACCTTATAGCGTGGCCTCGTGGCTAGGCAAGCGAAGGACTAGACCCGCAGAAGCCCCCAGGCCCTGGCCGAGATAAGAGGAGGGGACGGCCCCCTTGTCCGTCCTGCGCCCCATCGGCAAAGGCGAGTGATCACCGGTCCTCTGCCACGGGCGGCAAGGCCGCCCCTCCGGTCCCGCCTGTACCCGAGCCGCCTGTCCCTGAAACCTAGGAGACAGCCCCGCAAGCGGCGTAGCCCAACCGTCTCCCTGCCATCACAAGCCGCAGACCGAGACGATGTAAAACGAGAGGGCCAGCCCTCGCCCCCTACCTCGCGCAGGTACAAGGCCGGAACGCTGCGCGGTGTGGCTGGCCCTCGAGCTACCGCTACCCGAGCTGGGCCAGGGAGAAACTCCGATACGGGCACCAGCTCCGATCCAGTGCCCACACGCCTGGCGGCCCAGCTCCCCCCCTTAGCGCATGGTGCTGCGCTGTACGCCGGCTGATGTCCGCCTGCTCGGTGAGCAGGGGGACAGGCAGGGCTAGGCACGAAAGGAAGACCAAGCCATAGACCTCGAGGCATGACCACCACTCGAGCATCACCCTCCTTCGCTTCTCGATTCCGGAGGACCCCTCTTCCATTCGACTACGCGGCGATCTAGCGGGGGAGGGGAGTGGCTGGCCCCGCAGAGCCACGTATCTACTTGTACCCGCCTCAGACGCAATCTGACCGCCAAAGAGCGCCGGCCTTAACCGGTCCCGTTCCCGGTAACGCGAGCGCCTACTCCGACAGCCCGGCGGCTTGGAGACCTTGTGTGCGGGTCGGGAACCATGTCGCCCGGATGATCCGGCCGTCGCAGATCGTCCAGATGGTTGCGAGGCGATCCGCGACCTCGACTCCGCTTCCGCGTCCGCTTCCGCGCTGCGTCATGACCGAAATGACCTCATGGTCAGCATCGATCAATTCCTCAAGCTCGTCTTGGATGTTCTCCCAAGCTGCGTACCACTCGCGGAGCCAGTTCTTAAGAGCAACATGCCCACGGACAACTCGACCGGCCATCCCGCCGCGCTCGGTCCGGGACGCATCCCACACGATGTCGGGGTCATAGAGCGCATAGACCGCCTCGTTATCCCGTCGGGCGGCAGCCGCGTAAAGCCGCCGCACGATCTCCACATTCTCCTCCGACATCGCCTACTCCCGCAGCCCGACGGCCTCGAGGGCTTCGTCGCGGGTCCAGTACTCGCGGCCCCGGATGATCTTCCCGTCCCGGAGCGTGTAGACGGCGGCGTAAGTGAGGTCTCTCTCGACGCCGCTCAGCCTGGCCCGTCCCTTGATCCGCAGGACCGCCACGACCCGATCCTCTCCCGCATCGAACAACTCCACCGGCTCAGCCCTGAAGTCGTCGAACGTGTCGAACCAGTCCTGAAGGTAAGCGCGCATCTCGGCCATCCCGTGAATCGGGCCACGGTCGTCCAACGCACGCTCGACCGCACGGTGGTCGATGTCATCCGTCCAGAACTCGGCGAACCCGTCGAGCCCATCTCGCGCGAACGCGTTCAAGGCGGCCTGCACAGCGGCGACGTTCTCCTCCGACATCGCCTACTCCGAGAGCCCGGCGGCTTCGAGGGCCTCTTGCCACCCAAGGAAGCCGCGAATGCGGACGATCTTGCGGTCGCGCACCAGGAAGTGGACGGCGAACTCTTGGTCGAGCGAAACGTGGCTGGTGCCTCCCTTCAGTTGGGCGTGCCCCAGCCACACAATCGAGTCCTCCAGATCGCGAAGCTGGTTTTCCTCGATGCGAAACACCTCCCAAGCCTCCCACGCCGCAGCGAACCCGCTGGAGACGTCGTCACGGCCTCGGTACACGGGGCGTTCCACGGCGGCAGGACCCGCGGGCTCCCATTCGATCTCGGGATCGAATCTCTGGGTCATGGCTGCCAGGTCCCGCCGGTTGAAGGCTTCAACGACCTGTCTCACGACTTCGACGTTCTCCTGCGACATCGCTTACGCAGTATCTCGCGTCGGGGAGGGGGGCAACCTCCAATCGCGCACCTTTTGCCGGTGGCGATTGCGCATCTTGAAGGTTGACCGTTCGTCTGGGGCCGGGGCAACGGTGTAGGTTGAGCGAATCCACAGGCCACGATTGGAGGGGTTAGCGCATGGCGATCATTCTGGTCCACGAGGGCCCGACTGTCACCCGGGAGAGATACGAAGAGACAGTCGGGAAGCTCACCGGCGGGAAGACCAAGATGGCGGCGATTTCCGACTGGCCCGTTGAGGGGATCCTGGTGCACAGCGCTGGGGAGGGCCCGAACGGGTTCCGCGTGGTCGACGTTTGGGAGTCGGAGGACGCCGCCGAGGCGTTCGGCGAGAAGCTTGGCCCGATCCTCGCAGAGGTCGGCATCACCGACCCGCCGCAGATGTACGAGGCATACGCCTTCGTCAGCGCCTAGGGCCCCGGTACGCGCGACTTCACCAGCGGTCGCAAACTAGCGAGGTCCTGCGCCGGACGTTCGATCGCTGAACGCGGGCGAGCATCGTGAGACGTGGGATATGGTCGGCGGAGCGGACTGCTAGAGAAAGAGAGGCGTCATGTACGTGGTCATTCGGAGCTACTCCGGCCAGGGTGCGTCGGAGCTGTTCGATCTCCTTGGGCAGCGCGAGGAGGATGTGAAGGAACTGATCAGCGGCGTGCCCGGCTTCGTCACCTACGCAGCCTTCCGCACCGAGGACGGCGGTAGAACCGTGACGGTCTGTGAGGACAAGGCGGGCACCGATGAGTCGTCGAAGCGTGCAGCCCGGTGGATCGAGGAGAACGGCACCGCGCCGCTCGATGCGCCGCAGATCGCCGAGGGAAGCACCGTCCTCCAATTCTGAGCTCTCGAAGCCGCCGGCCTTTCGGAATAGGCGATGCCGGAGGAGAACGTCGACGCCGTTCGGGCCGTCTACGATGAATGGAGGAAGGGCAACATCCGTGGAGGTCGTCCCGACCGGAAGCTAGCCTCGCCGTGCCCTCGATCTGCCGCTCGTAGGTGGGTGAGCGCGACCGCCATCGCCGGAAGCCTCTCCGCCAGCATCTCGCAGGAGCGCCGATACGCGCTGACGCGTGACGCCGAACTTCTCGGCGATTTCCTCCATCGTCATTCCCTCGCCGTACAGCGCCAGCGCCTCTGCCCTGCGGACACGGGCGCCGAACTCGTCGAGTGTCTGGGTTACCTCGGTGATCAGCTGGACGCTGAGATCGCCCTTCGTCGCTTCGACTATCTCCCTGTAGGACCGCCCACCTGAGCGCTGACGCCGGATCTCAGCGATCCTCCGCTTTATCTGGGCCATACGTTGAGCATTGGCCGCCAAGGTGCGCTCTAAGTCCTGCAGGGCCTTGTCGAACGGGTCGGCAGCCATTCCTTCAACAGCTTAGCAAGGGGCATTGCGGCAGTGGCTCTTACGGCAACCGCTCTTACGGCAAGGGCTATTACAGCAAGCCCCATTACCGCAAGGGCTATTGCTATACTGCGGCGCCATGGGAACTTCTCGGCGCCACTTGAGCGACGGAGGGCCTCATGAACCAATGGGTGAACTGGGCGCTAGGCCGCTGTTTGCGGACGAGCGCCTGGGGCTTCTGGTCAGATCCACCCCTTACGCCAGGAGGTAGCGCCTTGATTTCTGACGAAGCTAGATGCACGGCCGGTCAGACGGGACGAGCAAGCGCAGCATGGGCATGAGGCGACGAGGGATTCGTCTCGGCTTTCGTTGACCGAGGAGGATCTGCTTCTGCGTCGCTACGCGCAGAGCCACGAACCGGCACTGCGGGAGGAACTCTGCCGCCGTCTCCTCCCCCTCGCGCAATCGCTGGCGCTTCGATATCGCGATAGGTCAGAGGAGCTCGATGACCTGATGCAGGTCGCAAGTCTCGGACTGGTCAAAGCTTTGGACGGCTTTGACCCGACCCGAGGCGTTCCGTTCCCCGCCTACGCGGCGCCCACCATCCTCGGCGAGCTCCGTCGCCACTTCAGGGACCGAGTCTGGGATGTCCATCTCTCGCGTGGTCTTCAGGAGAGAGTGATGGCCGTGTCCAACGCGGCCGGCACACTGGCAGAGGAGCAGGGGCGAACGCCCACCGTGAGCGAAATCTGCTCTCGTCTCGGTCTCTCGGAGGAGGAGGTCGCGGAGGCCCTGGCGGCTGATGAGGCCAGGCACACCTGGTCGCTGGATTCTCCGACCGACCGGTCTGAGCCCGACTCGCCTCCGCTTATCGAATCGGTCGCAGAAACCGGAAGCGAACGCGGTTTTGACCGAGTGGAGGCGCAGCTGGCCGTAGCCGAGGTGCCGCTCGATGACCAGGAGCGGACCGTCCTCCGGCTACGTTTTGAAGAGGATCTCACTCAGCGCGAGATCGGCCGGCAAGTGGGCGTTTCGCAGATGCAGGTCTCGAGGATCATGCGCAAAGCGCTTCGCAGGCTCTTGGACGCGGTGCAGGCGGATGAGTCTCCCTCTCCTTCGGTTGACGCCGCACTGACTGGGCGTTGAGAAAACCTGCTCAGCGGAGGTGCACGGCTGTGTCCCTGTGACCTCCCCGAGCACGAGATGGCCCCCGAAGCCGCCGAGCTGCGCGAGTATCGAGATACTGCGCGGGCGATGTCGCAGGAGAACGTGGAGATCGCGCGGCGCAGCATCGATGCATTCAGCGGTGGGAACCTGGATGGCGTCCTCGAAACCCTCGCTCCCGAGTTCGAGATGCATCCCTCGGGTCGCTTCATGGATACCCAGCGGGTCTATCGCGGGCGAGAGGGCTGGACTGAGTTCTGGGGTGACTTCCGAGCCGCATGGGAGGATGTTGCGGTCAGCGTCGAGCGGATGGACGCCATCGATGATCGGGTGCTCATCCTCGGCAAGATCGGCGGAGTGGGACGCGAGAGCGGTGTTGCGGTCGAAGGCGAGGCGGCGTGGGTTCACACGGTCAACGACGGCCTGATCGTCCGCGTTCAGGTATTTGCCACTTGGGCCGAGGCCCTCCAAGCCGCCGGACTCTCGGGAGTAGGCGATGTCGGAGGAGAACGTGACGCACAAGGCCCCCGCCCAGCACCGCTAAGCCAAATCCGAGGGCCGAGACGTGCGTGGCCAGGCACGACTCATCCCCAGAGGATCCGAAAAGATCCGGAACGATGACGCGGTGAGACGGGCAAGGACCGACGAGGTCGCCAAGAGCCAGACGAGTACCCGGCATCAAAAATGGAGGGACGACCAAGGGTTCGCGGGTAGGCGTCCCTCAACGGCACTACACGCGGGGTCGCCCCTCCGCCCCCATCTGTACCCAGGCGGCGATTAGCTGAAACCGGAACACCAGACTTCCCCGATCAGAACCCGCAGAAGTCCCAGGCCGGCCGGGGTAAAAGGAGGGGACGGCCCCCTCGTCCTGCGCCCCATCGGCAAAGGCGAACTGGTCACCGGTCCTCTGCCACGGGCGGTAAGGCCGCCCCTCCGGTCCCGCCCGTACCCGAGCTGCCCGTCCCTGAAACCATGACCTGATGAAGTAGCTCTGTACTGCTGACCCAGCACCGGCGAAGTGGTGGAAGCCGTCGAAGTCCCGGTAGGTGCTGCGGCCAGGATGCCCTGCGAGACGCGACCCATTCCAGCTTCGGATCAAAGAACTCGCCGAGGGCGGCGTCGGAGAGCCGATCCATGACCTCGTCGATCTCGAGCCGCCCCCCGAACGCGGAGTCTCACGAAATCCCCGGCCGGACGCGTTTGCTACTCGGCAAGCGCCTCGCCGGAACCGCCCAACTCCTCGGGGAAGTCCTTGAGCTTGGGGAGGCCATCCTTCATGCGCAGCACAGTCGACTCGTAGTTGACGTGCACCCCGGGTGCAAACGGAAAATCAGGGATCGTCGCCGCGTAGACGTCGACCAAACCCCACTGCGGGTGCCGGGTCAGCAGATGGCCGCCGCAGACCTTGCACCACTGCCGATAGCTCCGCTCGTTCTTGTTGTACTCGCCAATTTGGTCTTCTCCCTGGGTGACCTCGACGGCCTCGGGCTTCCAGAGCGTGAATGCGTTGACCGGGCCGGCGGACCAGCTCCGACAGGCGGCGCAATGGCAGTAGCCGGCGCCCTCCGGATCGCCTGTGACCTCAATCGTGACGGCGCCGCAGTAGCACTGCCCCTCGTACGTCTTTTCATCCTGGCTCATTCTGAGTTCTCCCTTCGCTCGAGTTGCAAGGCGAATCTCGTTCGAGGCTACAGAGATCAGGTGGTTACGTGAGGCCGCCGTCCCAAAGACGAGACGCGCTGACTTTTAGTCAGCGATGGGCTACTTCCGCAGCCGGCGGCTTCAAGGGCCAGTCGCCGCCCTGGCGATCTGTTCTGCCCGTAAGACCGCCTGGGCCGTACGAATCGGGACGCTCAGCTCCGGTGAGGGTGCTCGCAGCGCCAAAAGAAGAGGACCTTCCTCGACTCTTGATGATTCACCGCTTTTGCCTGCAGATCGGGCTGCGCTTGGTGGGGCGCGTGGAAGGCCCCGAGGGTGGTGCGCCACCTGTCGTGGCTGAACGCGAAGCGATACGTGCTGCGCGGAGGAGACCCTCGGCCGTTGAAACTCAGCGGATCGCCGCCCAGGGTGGTGAACGCCCGGGCGTGAGTAGCTCGCGCTAGGTCGGATTGGACGACGGAACGGCGGAGTGGGCCGAGCCCGCCACGGACCCGGCCCCGCCGCTCGTCGCTCAGCCTCCGGAGTGGTTGCTCGTCACCTGAAAGCAGGCGACGTCGTACTGGGAGACCGCATGCGAACTACCGTGAGCCGCCGACGGCGTGCCATCGCTGCCGGCGTAGTGGGCTTCAGCGTTCGCGAAGCCAGACGTGCCAAAACCAGCCGGCTGGCTCGTGGCTCCGGCTGCGCCGCACTCGGCGCCGGGCTGGCCCGTGCCGCTCGGGTTACGAGCCGCGCTCGCGCCCGTAGCGCCAAAGGCAGCGATCGCTACGGCAAGAATTGCCGCAACCGCGAATCTGCGCATAGGAACACCTCTCTTGCAAGGCCCAGATCGGGCCATGGTCATGACGTCCGGGCATACGCATCAACCTGGGTCGAGGTTCAAGAGGGGGGGTCGAGTTCGGGGTAGCGCGTTTCCAGATGAGCGCCGAGCGGCGCCTCCGGACACTTCGTATTCATGAGATGGGAGGCGTGAGGTGAGCGGCCTACCCCCGCAGCCCCGCGGAATCGAGGGCGCTTCCGAGATCCCGACCCCACTCGAACCGGGCGATTCGGCCCTTCCGAAGGCTCCAGCTGTGGGCTTCCTCCTGCACAAGGTCGGCTTCGCTTCCTCGGCTGCGGGTATGCCAGCTCACGGCGGCAACCACGATGTCCCCACAGTCGAAGAGTTCGTGGAGTTCATGGCGGGACTTCTCCCAGACCTCAGCGAAAGCGCGCATCGCGCGTACCACCTCATCGGGTCCATGGCGTACGCCCCGTTCGACCGCGTGCGGCGGATTGACGTATTCGATATCCGGAGTGGCCAGTTCGAGGAGCCATTCAGGATCTTTGTCGATCAGCCCCTCGTCGTAGATGCGGCGCACGATCTCCACGTTCTCCTGCGACATTGCCCGCCCAGTATCTCGCGCGGCAGGCGACGCGACTGTCAAGCCACACACGATGTTCACGCGCTGGATCGGATTGCCGTTGCCGTCCGGACGGCGGACCGCATCGAAATACGGGGAGGGGTGGAAGCGAGCGAGGCCGGTGCGCTGCGCCCCGCTCGCCACCCCCCTGCCTCCTGTCTACTAACGGCCCGGAGTGGTCAATTCGTGCGGCGCGCGCCCGATGCCTACTGGACCCGGGAGGACGGCTGCGAGCTGCTGGGGGTTCGCCCTCGTTGATCCCGGACAGTGACGGGAGACCGGCGGGCATACGGGTTCCCTGCGCCCGCCGGCTCCCGTGCACCCGAACAACGGGTCAACTGCCCTGGAAATGACGCATTAGGGACCGACCAGGCGTGGGGAATGCCCCCTTGGCCCCGCCGACCGAGCGCCGGTGGCTACGATCAGTCGTGATGGCCACCTGCTCGCACCTCGACCAGATCCGGCTCGATCCTCCCACCGAGGTCGCCGGATGCGAGGACTGCCTCAAGGTCGGAGGGCGATGGGTGCATCTGCGTGTCTGCCGAACCTGCGGGCACGTGGCCTGCTGCGACTCCTCCCCGAATCAGCACGCGTCCAAGCACGCCGCCGCGAGCAGCCACGCGATCGTGAGCTCGCTCGAACCGGGGGAGGACTGGTCTTGGTGTTATGTCGACCAGGTGGCGTTCGTGGTCGAGGCCGGCGGCGCCTGAACGGAAAAGGGCCCCTGTGAAGGGGCCCTGGCTTCCGAAGGACGTGCCGCCAGCGATGCAGCCGCTGGCCCGTCGGTCCTTAAGTCTTCACCGCTTCCATCGACAGCGGCTTACGTCAACTTAACACTAAACGGCGCGAATGTTACGCCGGGTCTTTCGATCGGGCGATTGGTCAGGATGATGCACGTTTGCTGCGTTTCTCCGGTTGGGAGCATGACTCCCCCGGGACCCTGCCGAGACGGACAATGTGAGGGTTTGCTCGCAGACTCGCTCGGCCGGGCGCTGGATCAGCGGTGGTGGCGGGGCTTCAGCGACTGGGAGACAGAGCCGTGGTTCGGAGCCATGTCGTCGTGCGGTTGGCAGTTCACCTGATCTGCCAACCAGAAGTACTTGTCAGAGCGATGGACCGCGTTCTTGACGGTTCGCCGCTTGAGGTAGTAGACGACCGTGCGTCGATCGCCTGAGAAGTGGGTCCTGACGCCGCGCTGGCCCGGGACCAGCACCAGTGGGTTGAGTCCGATCGAGCCCCGGACCCGGTGCTTCGTGATGAAGACGGCCGGGGCGTTGAACGTGGCCCCGACCGGGCCGACCATCGTCACCGTGTGGCGCACTCGGCCGTGCTTGGCGAGCTTCGAGGTCGCCCTGATGATGTCGCAGCGCCCGAGGCTCTGGTTGGTGCCGCCGCCGTCGCCGCGCCGGTCCGTGACCACCGTCAGCTTCGGCTTGCCAAACACGATCCCGGCCATGGTCAGGCTGGCGAGCACGACCAGCACGGTGAGCAAGCCGACCCCCAGCCGACCCCACGGTGGCGCGATTGATGCCTGTCCCTTCATCCCATGCACTTCCCCTGCGCGACCAGACATTAGCGAGGGCGCGTTGCGGGCGCGCCGCGGCGGCGGCGCGCGCGGCAGGGCCGAGCTATAACTAGAGCATCCGGGGCGCTTAGCTCAGTTGGGAGAGCGCCAGCTCGACAAGCTGGAGGTCACTGGTTCGAGCCCAGTAGCGCCCACTCCTCGGTTACGGAAGACCAGTCTCGGTTACGGAAGGCCAATTTGAGCGGGCACGATCTCCAACTCACGACGGGAACCTCTGGCGGGGTCAGGGTGGTCGGCGTGGTGGGGGAGCTCGACATCGCGACCAGCCCCGATCTGCGCGACCTGCTCGCCGATTCCGAGGGCACGGTGGACGGCCCGATCGTGATCGACCTGACCGAGTGCGGGTTCATCGACTCGACCGGGTCTCGCGACGCTCCTGCATGGAGCGGGCCGCGGGCGGAGCGGGCGCGGGACGGGTCGCCCTGGTGAGCTCGCCCGGCGAGGTGCGAAAGCTCCTCGAGTTGACCGCGATCGACCGGACAATCCCGGTATTCGAGACCCTGGACGAGGCGATCGCGGCAGTCCGCCCGCCCGGCTGATCACCGCGGGGCGTTCGCTACTGTTGACCGGGGCTCGGCTTGCACAGCCGAGCTCGCCTGAGTCATCGAGCGACGACCGGGCCGCCGGAAGAAGCAAGACGCCCGGACGCCGTGCCAAGTGACATTCGCCCACCGCGTGGAGGCAAGGTCCCGGGCTATTCCATGTCCATGACGCGAGCAACCCGCCACACTCCGGGTCCTGACGAAGATCGGCTCCTGCGCCGCTACGCCGAGACCCACGACCCCGAGCTGAAGGCGGAGCTCTCGGAGCGATTTCTGCCGCTGGCCCGCTCGCTGGCGCTCCGCTACCGGGGAACGTCCGAGCAGCTCGACGACCTGTTCCAGGTCGCGAGCCTCGGACTGGTCAAGGCGCTCGACGGCTTCGACCCGGCGCGGGGCGAGAACTTCGTCGCCTACGCGGCGCCGACGATCCTGGGCGAGCTTCGTCGACACTTCCGCGACCGCGTCTCGGACGTCCGGCTTCCTCGCGGGCTCCAGGAGCGAGCGATGGCGGTTTCCGGGGCGATCCGTGAGCTCTCCGACGAAGGCGGAAACACGCCCACCGTCTCCGCGATCGCGTCCCGCCTCGACCTCTCCGAGGAGGAGGTCTCCGAGGCCCTTCAGGCCGACGAGGCACGACGCACCCTGTCGCTCGACGCTCCCGGCGGGCCGAGCCGATGCCGACACCGCGCCGCTCGTGGAGTCGGTGGGGGAGGGCGAGCTCCGGCTACGACGCGGTCGAGGCCAAGCTCGCCGCGGCGGAGGCGCCGCTCGACGAGCGCGAGCGCACTCGTGCTGATGCTCCGCTTCGAGGACGACCTGAACTCAGTACGAGATCGGCCGCCGCGTCGGCGTATCCCAGATGCAGGTCTCGAGGATCATGCGAAAGGCGCTCCGCAAGCTGCTCGCGGCGGTGCAGGGAGGAGAGGGGCCCGAGTCCCCGCCCCGCGGGGCTGGCCGCGCCGAGTAGCGCTTCCGTCGGGGCATGATCGGCTGATCGCGACACCGCCTGTATCGTGGCCCCAGCGATGCCACCACTCGAGATCAAGACGCAGGAGCGCTCTGACGGGTTGCGCATCTCGCTCGCCGGCGAGCTCGACTCGTCAACGCGCCGCAGCCTCGACGAGGAGCTGGCCGGCGTTCGAGGCGGACGCGGCCGAGACGGTGTGCTCGACCTGCGGAGGGTCGACGTTCATCGACTCGACCGGGCTTCGCGCCTTGATCGCCGCGACGAGCGCGCGCGGGAGGGTGGCGGCCGGCTGGTGATCGTCCGGGGCGCAGCCGCCGTCGACCGGGCGTTCAGCGTCACCCAGCTCGATCAGCGCCTCGAGCTCGTCGACGATCCGGACACCGCTGAGGGCTCGCCCCGCTCAGTCGGGGTTGACGAGGCTCAGGCGGAGGAGCTCTCCTCCCTCGTAGCGTCTCCACGCGGCGCTCGCGGGTCAGTCGCTCGAGCACCGGCGGCAGGTCACCCTGCCGGACGAAGGCCAGGATCCGCTCGGCGCCACCATCGTCGAGCGGCCCAACGCTGACCACGAGCTCGCGATCGGAGCGTCGATGCCGAGCTGGACCCTGCTCGCCGATCGAGGCACGCCGGCGCGTGCGCGGCGAGCGAGTCGGTGACGAGCTGAGCCTCGCAGACGCCCTCGAGCGAGAAGCCGACCCGGGCTGCGAGCATCGCGATGACGCGGCCCAGCACCGGCGCCGCCAGCGGGCCCGCCGAAACCGCGACCGTGACCTCTCCCGGCGGGGTGGATCCACCCGGCCATCGCCGTTTCGCGGCTCGTCATCGGCCGCGGGTGATCGGGCGCCGTCCAGGCTGAAGCCCATCCGCACCGTGGTTCCCGTCGCCGACTCCGCCGAGAAACTCGACCCATGTCGGTGAGCGTCTGGATCAGGGACAGGCCGAGGCCCTGGAGCTCGAGCTCCGGGTCCGGCTTGTTCGGGGTGAATGCCGACCCCGTGGTCCGTGACGATCACCTCGACGTCCGGTCGGCACCGATCGCACAGCTCGACCTCCATCGGGCCGTCGGCGTCCGGGTAGGCATGGACGACGACGTTGTTGCACGCCTCGCTTACCGCGGCGTTGATGTCGAGCAGCGCGCGTCTCGCCGAGTTCGAGCACGCCCAGAGCGCCCCGGTCGTCGCCTGGCGAACGATCGCGACGTTGGCCGCGGCGCGCCGGCAGCGATGAGCCGGAACTCCGGCGTCGGCGAGCTTGGTCGGGGTCAGTCTCATGCGATGGGGGCTCCAGGTTCAGGTGTCCAGAAGGGTCGCGGGGGCCGGGGCCATCTAGTGAACGGAATACCCCTTCACGGGGCGCCGAAACCACCCCAGCTTTCGCTGATCGGTCGCGATTGCCTCCTCGGCACTCTCACCGGCTTTCGCGACCCGGGCCGCTGGGCCCTCGATCGCATGATCGCCAGCACCGCCGCGTCGTCCTCGGGCTCGCCCGCGATGAACGAGTCGAGGGCGGATTCGACCGCGCGCCACCGCGGCGCGGGGACCGGCCGGCCGACGACAGGCTGTCGCGCAGTCGCTCCTCGCCGAAGCGTTCGTCCGGTGCCGCGGGCCTCGGTCACGCCGTCCGTGTAGAGGATCAGCTGGTCGCCGACCGCGCAGCTCCAGCGTGGACAGCTCCCAGTCGTGCTCGTCCGGCGCCCCGAGCAGCGGGCCCTGGAGCGCGACCGCTCGATCGTCCCGGCGCGCGACGAGCAGGGGCGGGGGATGCCCGGCGACCAGGATCGAGATCCGCGCCGGCTCCTCGATCGGTGTCTGGGCAGCACGAGGATGATCGCGCTGCACAGCAGACAGCTCGGGACTCACGCTTGAGGCTCTCGTCGACGAGGCTCGCCGCCAGCCGCGGATCTGCCGGTCAGGCGGCCGGCGGTGCGGATCGTGTGGCGTGCGAGCCCGGTCAGCGAGGCTGCGGCGGCGCCCGCGGCCCATCACGTCGCCGATCGCCACCATCCAGCCGCCGTCGATCTCGAACGCATCGTAGAAGTCGCCCCCGACCTCGTTGACCTCGCCCGCGGGCCGGTACATGGTCGCGACCTCGAAGCCACGCAGACCGGGGTAGGTCCGGCGGCAGTAGCCCCCGCTGAAGGACGCGTGCCACCTCGGCGTGCTCGCCCGCGAGCCGCGCGTTCTCGATCGGCGAGCCAGGCCCGGCGCGCGATCTCGAGCGCGATCTCGAGGTCGCCCTCGTCGAAGCGACGCGAGCCCGGCTCGTTGGCGAACACGAGCACCCCGACGACCTTCGCGCCCGCGGTCATCGGGACCGCGATCGCGGAGCCCGATGCCGATCGCCGCGGATCAGCCGGGCTCGATCGCCCTCGGCGCATCTCGGTCGCCTTCGGGGTCCGGGACGGCTCGGCGATCAGGCGCGGCGTCCCGGTGCGAATCACCTCGGCGAGCGGGCTCCCGTCGTCGACGCGGATCGGGTGCCGCTCGCGCAGATCCTGGACCACGGGGCGATTCGCTCCGGGTCGGTGTGGGCGATCGCGACCCGCTCGACGAGCCCGTCGCGGTCGGGGATGTTGACCGAGCACCAATCCGCGAACTCGGGAACGGCGAGCCGGACCACGGCCTGCAGCGTCTCGCGGTAGTCGATCGACGACGCCAGCAGCTCGCCCGTCCGGCCGAGCAGCTGCTGGGCGAACTCGGATCGCTTCAGCTCGGTCACGTCCTCGACCGTCGTGACCGCGTAGAGGGTGCGGCCGTCCGGGCCGTCGATCGGCGCCCAGGCCACTGAGGCCCAGCGTTCCCCCGCCAGCCCGTCCGAGTCGATCCGGACCATCCCTCGCCACGGCCCGATGGCGACCGCGTAGGCCGCTCGCGATCTCGCTCCGCGTCCAGACGCGCGCCGTTCTCGGACCACACGCGCACGCGCTCCAGCAGCTCGGCCTGTGGCGTCGCGAGCGCCTCCTCGGGGCTCGGCGAAGCCCAGCCAGCGTCACCGCGGCATCGTTCACGTAGACGAGCTCACCGTGTGGCGTCGTGGACGACCACCGCCTCGTCGAGCATCGACATCACGGCGTCGAGGCGCCGCTCGACGCTCTCGAGGTCCGAGAACAGCCCGGCGTTGTCCAGCGCGAGGCCGATCCGGTGCGCGAGGCTCTGGGCGAAGCCCACGTCGTCGGCGCTGTAGCGCCGCCTCGACCACGCGGTGATCATGGTCAGGGTGCCGAGGCTCCGACCGCGGGCGCTCATCGTGGCCACGATCCACGAGCGCAGGCCGAGCGACTGCAGGAACCCGAGGTCGTCGGGGTCGTGAGCGATCCGGCGCACGTCCTCGGCGTCCATCCGCGCTCGCGGAAGTGCGGGATCTGCATCCAGGCGCGCTCGCCAGTCGACGAAGCGCGCCGGCACCGAGGGCTCGCGCTCCCGGATCCGCGCCTCGACCGCCGCCGGCGTCCGCCCGGCCGGCGGCCCGGACCGCCGCCCTGACGATCCGGCCGTCGCGGATCGCGTCGATCATGCAGATGTCGGCGGCCACGGGGACGATCAGCTCCACGACGCGGTCGAGCGTCTGAGCCAAGCGGAAGCGAGCCGTCGGCGATGGCGCCGACCGCGTCCAGCAGGGCGAATCGCCGCGAGCTGATCCGGGCGCGGCTCCTGGCGCGGGCCGCGACGATCGCGAACGCACCGCCGAGCACCAGACCGGCCGCCGTGATCCAGTACTCGGCATCCCCGAAGCCGGAGTCCCAGAGCGGGCTGACGAACCCGACGATCACCGCGCAGGCCGCCGACCACGACGGTCGCGAGGACGCCTCCCAGGACCGCCGGGATGAACGGCGCGAGAGACGAACAGTCCGACCAGCACGCACCGGGCGTGCCGAGGATGCGTCGAGCGCGGCCATCGCGGCGAGCACCGCGAGGCCCAGGGCGAGGCCGTGTCGGTCCGGCCGCTTCGAGGCCGCGGCCGAGCACGCCGTAGAGCGGCCTTCTGCCTGTGATGCTCTCCATTCCGGGTCCGTCCGGTCGGATTTGGACGGCGGGACGGGCGCCGAGGCCCAGTGCGAGATCACGCCGTGCCCGGGCTCGCGCCGGCTCGTCGCCATCGCGGGCGCCCGCTGCCGAGCCCCGATCACGGCCGCGAGCGACGCCGCCCAGGACGACCGCGGCGAGCAGCTCGAGCGCGACGAACTGTCCGTTGCTGTGCGGGCCGACGACCGTGAACTTGTCGTGGAGAGAGGCCGCCAAGAGCGCGAGCGCCGCCCGATCACGACCGCCCAGGCCGGCGCGTCTCGCAGCGACGCTCGCCGCATCGCGAAGCAGGTAGGCGAGCGCTACGCAGAGGGGGAAGAGCCCGAGCGCCGTCAGGCGCTGCTCGTTGGCCTCGAAGCCCGGGAAGTGCGGACTGATGATCGAGCGGCTGGACGATGATCGAGGCGCCGATCAGGACGCGCGCACCAGAACTCGACCGGCGGCCGGATGCGCGCGCCGGCGAGCGCGCAGGCCGACGAACACGCCCGCGACCGCCCCGCACCAGAGCACGAGCGGAGCGGCGATTCGCGCCAGGTGGGTCGCGCAGCGCCGAGGCGCTCCCCGGATGGCCGATCACCGGGATCACGGTGTCGCTCGGGATGCTGGGGGCGAAGCTGTAGGTGAACGAGGTGATCGAGAGCTTGATCGCCCCGTAGAGGATCAGCACCACGCGCGATCGGCAGGAGCGCCGAAGGGCGCGCTCGCGGGTGGGCGCTGGCCCGCCAGCCGTCCCCGACGTAGAGCCACACCGCCGCCGCCGGGACGGCGAGCAGGGCGCTCTGGCGACCCAGGATCGCGACGACCGATCCGGCGAGAACGCCGGCGAATCGAACCGCCACCAGCCCCCAGAGGACGATCGCGATCCCGATGCACGAAGGCCTCGTCGACCGGCCCCGGGGCGATCGCGTCGCCGCGGAAGACGTAGGGGTTGAGCGCGAACAGCCCGACGCAGAGCAGGCTCGCGGAGGCGCCCAGACCGAGCCGCCGGCAGATGTCGACCATCACGCCCGAGCGTCACGATCACGAACAGCGCGAACATGACCCGAAAGGGAGTGTGGGGCCCGACCGCCGAAGAGCTCGCCGGCCGAGCCCAGCACCCACGGGAACGGCGAACCGCTCCGTGAACGCCGACCCGATGTCGATGTGCGGGAACCCGGGGGCCGCGGCTGCGATGCTGCGCGTAGGTCTGCGTGTCCAGCGCGTTGGTGGCCCGGATTCCCTGGTCCCACCCGTACCAATGGTTGGTCGCGGCGAGGAAGGCGAGCATCGACACCGACGCCCGCGACGACGACGCCGAGCGGTGCGCGGCGGTTGGCCCGAGGACGGCCGATCGGGCCTCGCAGCGGCGGTCCGGACTGGATTCACGGTCCGCGATTCATATACTTTCCGGATGCCGCAGGGGCCCCCAGCTGCGACCCGGGCCCGACGGACGGATCACCAGCGTCGCACCCGGCTCCCTGATGGCGAGCTCCGAGGCGCCCGGGCAGGCCAGGGGCGCGTGGCAGCGCCAGGCCGACTGGACCTGGAGCCTGATCCGCCGGATCCACCTCGGCGCTCGTCGACCGGCCAACTGGGCCCAGCTCTTCCAGTTCGGCGTCGTCGGTGCGGTCGGGCTACGTCGTCAACCTGGCGGTGTTCGCCGTCCTGACGCTGACGCTCGACGTCCAGCACATCGCTCGCGGCGGTCCTGGCGTTCTGCGTCGCCGTCTCCAACAACTTCCTGTGGAATCGAGTCTGGACCTTCAGGGAGTCGGCGGAGGGCGGTCACGCCGGCTTTCAGGCGACGCGCTTCTTCGCGGTCAGCCTCGGCGGCCTGGCGGTCAACCTCGCGGTGCTGGCGCTGCTGGTCGACGTCCTCGGGGCGCCGGACATCCCCGTCGCAGGCGATCGCGATCGCGGTCGCGACGCCGGTCAACTTCGTCGGCAACAAGCTCTGGACGTTCGCCTGGAACTAGGCTCAGCGCGCCGGCGAGGGGCAGCCGCGCTGACGGTCGGGCAGGCCGCATCGCCGGCACGCGCCACGCCGCCTCGAGGACGATGCGCCTGCGTCATCTTGGACTCGCCGACCCGGCGGTCGCGAAAGACGATCGGCAGCTCGACCACCCGGAAGCCGGCGCGGATCGCCCGGTACGTGGTCTCGACCTGGAAGGCGTAGCCGAAGGCGGAGATCGAGCCCAGGTCGATCGCCTCGAGGACCTCGCGGCGAAACGACCTTGAAGCCGCCGGTGAGGTCGTGCACGCCGACCCCGAGCACCGCTCGGGCGTAGGCGCACCCGCCGCGGCTGATCATCCGGCGGAGCGGACCCCATTCCTCGACCCCGCCGCCGTCGCACGTAGCGGGAGCCGAGCACGAGATCCGCGTCCTCTGACGCGGCGACCAGCCGGGGAAGGTCGGCGGGGTCGTGGGAGAAGTCGGCGTCCATCTGGCCGACGAGCCGCGCGCCGCCCGCCAGCGCCTCGCGAAAGCCTGCGACGTAGGCCGGGCCGAGGCCCTCCTTGCGCGGCTCGGTGGAGGACCGAGACGTCCGAGTGCTCGGCGGCCAGCCGGTCCGCGATCTGGCCCGTGCCGTCGGGCGAGGAGTCGTCGACGACGAGCAGGTGGCTGCGGCGGTTCGAGGCGCTCGCGAACCGCGCGCGACGATCGCCTCGAGGTTCGACGGCCTCGTTGTAGGTGGGGAGGACGAGCCAGATCGGGGCGCCGTCCTCGGTGTTCGGGGCAGTCATCTCGACGATGCTCTCACCGGGCGTCGGACCTTCCGTCGTGACCAGCCTATGCGCGTAGCGTGCCGCGGGAATGGTTCGCGGACGATCCGTCTGGCGACTCGAGCTCGATCGACGGCTCGAGCTCGCGGCGCGCTCAGGTCACGTACCACTCGCCGTCGAGGTGGGTGAGCAGCGAGGAGCTCGTGGCGAGCAGGGCGTGGACCTCGCGGGTCGCGGACGTGGATCACGGGCTGGCGCGCGAAGCCGATCACCGCCAGGCGCCGGCGAAGCGGGCCCTCGAGGTGGGGCTCGAGGCGCCCGGTGAGCGCGGCGCTGCCGCTGCTCCCGGGCGTGCTCCGCGAGCTCGCCCACCACCGCCTCGACCTCGGCCTCGGGGGCGCAGACGTGGAGCACCCGGCTGGCGCCACCCGGACGCGACAGGTACGCGTACCAGCCGATCGGGTCCCCGTCGCGGCGAACGAGGCGATGGACCAGCGGCCCCATCGACGGCCTCGACCTGGGTGAAGAGCTGGTCCAGGTAGGGCTGGTCGTAGTCGACGCGGAGGCGGAACCCCCGGGTCATGGCGCGGGAGGTGCTCGACGATCGCTGGCCGCGGCGGCGTCCTCGCCGCTGCACGTCGGGCGGGGAGGCTCGGGAAACGCCCGCGGGACGAACCGGCCTCCCGAGGCCTGGATCGGAAGCGCGGCCACCGGCAGCGACCTCGCGCACCGGGACGTCGCCGCGTCTTCGCGGCCAGCGACGCCGCGGGCCCAGCGAAACGGCCTCAGCACCAGCATCCAGTCGCAGGAGCGTGGATGGTCCAGGTGCCCGCCGAAGGCCCGCCAGATTCGCACCACGGCGCTCCGTCGGGCTGTCGGTCCAGGTGAGGTCCTGGTCGCCGGAGAGCAGCCGGCGCAGCAGGAGCGCGCCGGCCGGACCCGCGCGGCGATCGGCGGACACGACCAGATGTGCGCAGCAGATCCCGCGCAGCTCGCGGTCGTCGAGCTCGCAGCCGTCGCACCTGGGCGCCGATGAATCCCGAGGATGCTCGCCTTCGTCGTCGACTGCCACGAGCGACGGGAGGTCCGGGTCGGCCCACGGGGAGTCGATTAGGGTTTGCGGTCCAGGAAGGACTCGTCGTGCGTCCACCAGGGCAGGCGGGCCTCCAGAAGGGCGAGCACCGCCTTGCAGGTCGGCCCGCTCGAATGGCCGGATGTCCGTCATGCGACCAAACTATCGCCACACCGCGTCAGACCCGGAGGAGGCCAGCGTTACCTCGAATGCGATCCTGCAGCCGATCGCGATGACGAAGCTAGCTCCACACGGACCCGACGAGTCGTTCGATCCGGCCGCCTGCCTCGACCGGCTCGCCGAGCGGACGGCGCAGGCCGTTCGCGAGCTCGGTCGGGGCGGGGCCGTCGTCGCCGTCTCCGGCGGCGTCGACTCCGGCGTCGTCGCCGGGATCTGCGTCCGGGCCCTCGGGCCCGGAGCACGTGCTGTGCCTGCGTCTTCCCGAGCGGGACGCGGCGAGCGAGTCCTCCGACATCGGCCTCGAGCTGGCCAACTCGCTCGGCGCGCGCGACGGTCGAGGAGCCGATCACCGACGCGCTCGAGGCGCTCGGCTGCTACCGCCGCCGCGACGAGGCGATTCGCCGGGTCTTCCCCGAGTACGAGCCCAGCTGGCGACACAAGCTGGTGCGCTCGCAGCCGACCGGGGGCGTGATCGTCTTCTCGCTGGTCGTCGAGCGCCCGGACGGGACCGAGGAGCAGCGGCGCATGCCGCCGGACGCCTACCGCGAGCTGCTCGCCGCGTCGAACATGAAGCAGCGAACTCGGAAGCTCCTCGAGTACACCTGGGCCGACCGGCTCTCCTACGCGGTGGCCGGGACGCCGAACCTGCTCGAGTACGACCAGGGGTTCTTCGTCAAGGGCGGTGACGGGCTCGCGGACGTGAAGCCGATCGCCGGCCTGTACAAGGGCCAGGTCTACGCGCTCGCCCGCGAGCTCGGGCTGCCGGAGTCGGTCGCCACGCGCTATCCGACGACCGACACGTTCAGCCTCCCGCAGACCCAGGAGGAGTTCTACTTCGGCCACCCGTACGAGCAGATGGACCTGCTGCTGTGGGGGCACGACAACGGACGTCGCGCCGGCGGACCTCGCCGCGCGGGTCGGCCTCGAGGCGGACGAGGTCGAGGCCGCCTACCGCGAGATCGAGCGAAAGCGCGTCGCCACCGAGTACCTCCACGCGCCCGCGGTGCTCGTCGATCCCACCGACTGACCATGTGCGGGATCGCCGGCATCGTGCGGCCCCAGGGCGGGCAACCGGTCGCCGAGGCGGCGCTGCTCCGCATGGCGCGGGCGATCCGCCATCGCGGGCCCGACGGCTACGGGCTCGCGCTCGACGCCGGGCGCCGGGCCTGGTCTCGACCCGGCTGGCGATCGTCGACCTGCCCGTGCGGATGGCAGCCGCTCGACTCCGGGTGACGACGGCGACCTGCTCGTCTACAACGGCGAGGTCTACAACCACATCGAGCTCCGGGACGAGCTCGCGGCGCGGCGGCGAGTCGTTCGAGACCACCAGCGACACCGAGGTGGTGCTGCGGCTGCTCGAGCGCGAGGGCCTCGCCGCGCTCGACCGCTTCAACGGCCAGTTCGCGTTCGCCTGGTGGCAGCCCGCTCGGCGGCGGCTCACGCTGGTTCGCGACCGCTTCGGCGTGCGCCCGCTGCACTACGCGCTGCTCGGTGACGGCACGCTCGTCTTCGGGTCCGAGGCCAAGGCGCTGTTCGCCTCCGGCGAGGTGCAGCGCCCGACCCGATCTCGCTGGCATCGACGACGTGTTCACGCTCTGGGGCCCGCGGCCGCCGCGCACCGCCTTCGTCGGGCGTCGAGCAGCTGCCACCCGGGCGGCCTGCTCGTCTGGGAGCGCGGGCGGATCGTCGAGCAGCGGAGGTGGTGGGCGCCCGAGTACGGGGTCGGCGGACCGCGCCGAACGCCGACCTGCGCGAGCTGCTCGGCGACAGCGTGCGGCTGCGCCTCCGCGCTGACGTGCCGGTGGGCGCATACCTGTCCGGGGGCCTCGACTCGAGCCTGATCAGCGCGCTCGCCCAGATCGAGAAGGGCGGCGAGCTTCGCACCTTCTCGATCGCGTTCAAGGACCCGCGCTACGACGAGCGCGGCCCACCAGGAGGCGGTCGCCCGGGCGCTCGGCACCCAGCCACCACGTGGTCGAGGCCGGGCCCGGCGGAGATCGCCCGGGCGCTCCCGGCCGTGCTTGCGCCACACGGAGACGCCGCTGGTGCGGACCGCGCCGGTGCCGCTCTACCTGCTCGCCGAGCAGGTGCGCGCCAACGACCTCACCGTGGTGATCACCGGCGAGGGCGCCGACGAGCTGTTCTGGGGCTACGACCTGTTCAAGGAGGTCGTGGTCCGAGAGCTGAACCGGACACGAGCCCGAACGGGCGCAGGCGATGCTCGAGGAGTTCTATCCCTACCTCGGCGGCGGCGGCGCGCGCCGCGGCCCCGCCTTCACCCGCTTCCTGCTCGAGACCGGGTCGCCCGACGATCCGCTCGGCTCGCACCTGACCCGGGCCGCGGCGACCGCCACGGTCAAGGCGTTCTACCGCCCGGAGGTCGCGGCCGAGATCGGCGAGACGGCGTCGCTCGAGCCGGCTCCGCGACGAGCTGCCGGCCGGCGTTCGACGACTGGAGCACGCTCGAGCGCGCCGCCTGGCTCGAGGTCGCCACCCTGCTCGAGCCCTACCTGCTCGCCGCCGCAGGGCGACCGGGTCGCGATGGCGCACGGGGTCGAGGGGCGGTTCCCGTTCCTCGACCACCGGGTCTTCGCACTACTCGGCCGGGCTGCCCGCCGGAGCGCAAGCTCGACGGGCTGCGCGACAAGGTCGCCCTGCGCGAGCTCGCCGCCGACCTGCTCCCCGAGGAGATCGTGGCGCGCCCCAAGCAGCCCTACCGGGCGCCGGAGGTCGTCCCGTTCTTCGGGCCCGAGGCGCCCGAGTGGGTCGAGGAGTCGCTGTCGCCCGCGGCGCTGCGCGAAGACCGCGATCTGGGACGCCGGGACGCGTCGCCGGCCTGCTTCAGCGGTGCCGAGCCGGCCGGGCGACCGGGATCCGCGAGGGGATGGCGCTGGTCGGGATCCTCTCGACGCAGCTCTGGCACGAGGAGTTCTGCGGAGCGCGGCGCCGGCGCCTATCCGGCCGAGACCGCTCGGAGCCACATGTAAGAATCGACCGCTCCGCGCCGAGCTCGGCGGGGGAGGCCGCATGACCAACGGCGAGACAGCGACATCCGGACGGAGATGCGGGGGTTCATCGAGGAGAACTTCCTCTACCTGCGCCCCGACGTCGAGCTGGCGGACGGCGACGACTTCCTGGCGCTCGGGATCATCGACTCGCTCGGGTTCGTGGAGCTGGTCGAGGAGGTGCAGTCGCGCTACGCGGATCGCGATCGACGACGTCGAGATCACCGAGGAGAACTTCGGCTCGATCGACGCGATCACCGGCTTCGTCGAGCGCAAGCGTGCCGCGGCGTGAGCATCCGCACGATCGTCGATGACCTGAGCTTCGCCGCCGAGCGCGACCCCGACCGGGTGGCGGTGATCGCCGGCGATCGCGAGGTCGGCTACGGGGAGCTCGATCGCCTCGCCGGCGGGTTCGCGGCGGGGCTCGCCGAGCTCGGGGTTCGGCGCGGCGACCGGGTGGCGGTGCTGCTGCCCAACGAGATCGACGCGGCGGTCGCGATCGAGGGAACGCTGGCGCGCGGGAGCGGCGCTCGCTCCGCTCAACCCGACGACTCAAGGGCGACCGCCTCGACTACGTGCTGGCCGACACCGAGCCGGCGGCGATCGTCTGCGACTCCGAGCGCGCCGACCTGGCCCGGGCCGCCGCAGCGCGCGCCGGCGGGATCCCGGTGGTCTCCGACGTCGCCGAGCTCGCGGCGAGCGACGGAGCCGCGCCTCCGCGGCCGCTCGAGACCGACCTCGCCGCCGTCATGTACACGTCGGGCTCGACCGGCGGTCCCAAGGGAGTCACGCTCACCCACCGCAACCTCTCCTTCGTCACCGGGTCGATCGTCGACTACCTGGAGATGACCGCCGCCGACCGGGTGCTGTGCGTGATGCAGCTCTCCTTCGGCTACGGCCTCTCGCAGCTCCTGAGCCTGCGTCCGGGTGGGCGCGACGCTCGCGCTCGAGGCCGGGATCGCCTTCCCGGGGCGGGTCGTGCAGGCGCTCGAGGAGCATCGGATCACCGGCCTGCCGGGGGTGCCGACGATCTTCCAGGTGCTGACCTCGCTGCGAGGACTCGCCGATCGCGAGCTGCCGGAGCTGCGCTTCCTGACCAACGCCGGCGCCTCGATGCCGGTGGCGACCGTCGACGCCGTCCGGCGCACCTTCCCGAGCGCCAAGCTCTACCTGATGTACGGGCTCACGGAGTGCATTCGCGTCTCCTACCTGCCGCCCGACCAGCTCGACGCCCGCCCGACCTCGTCGGGGATCGCGATCCCGGGGACGGATGCCTGGATCGAGGGCGCCGACGGCAAGCCCGCCGAGGTCGGACGAGGTCGGAGAGCTGATGGTCCGGGGACCGCACGTCATGCAGGGCTACTGGCGCGACCCGGAGCGGACGGCGGAGCGCATGCGGCCCGGTCGCTGGCCGTGGGAGCCGGTGATCGCGACGGGGGATCTGTTCCGCCGCGACGATGAGGGCTTTCTGCACTGGGTGGGCCGCACCGACGACCTGATCAAGTGCCGGGGCGAGAAGGTGTACCCGCGCGAGATCGAGGAGGTCCTGCATGCCGCCGAGGGGGTGCAGGAGGCGGCGGTGGTCGGCGTTCCGGATCGCCTGCTCGGCCAGGCCGTCCACGCCCACGTCGCGCCCTCGCCCGGGCCACACTCTCGACGACGGGGAGCTTCGCCGGCTTTGCGCCGAGCAGCTGGAGGATCACAAGGTCCCCCAGCGGGTCTTCGTCCACGAGTCCCTGGCCCGCACCGCGACGGGGCAAGGTCGATCGCCAGGCGCTGATCGCCTTCGCGAGCCCGCAGGACGCCCCCGCGCCGGATAGCGAGGCGCGCGCGCGGCGCAGCCGCCCCGCCGCCGCGGCGGCGGGACGCTGCCGCGACGACCACTAAGCTCGCCGCCGATGCTGGGCACGTACGGGTCGCTCGTGGTCGTGCTCGCCGCCTCGTGCGTCGTCGGGCAGGCCTGTTCGCGCTCTGCGGCGCGGCGCCGGTGGTCCTGGCTCGCCCCGGCGGTCGGGCTCGCGATCCTGATCGCGGTCGCCTGGGGCACGGTCAGGCTTCCCGGGACACGCGTCCTGCCTCGGTGGCGGCGATCGGCGCCTTGTGCGCTCGCGTCGCTCGCCTGCGTGGCGTGGCGACGGTCGTGGCCGCGCGAGGGTCTCGGACCGGGCGTCGCGGCCGCGGTGGCGACCGTGCTCGCGGCCTCGATCCCGTTCATCGTCGAGGGCCGGTTCGGGATTCTCGGCACCGGGCTCAACCCGGACATGTCGCAGCACCTGTTCGCGGCCGACGCGCTCGTCGCACGGCGACGGAGGCAGGCTGCTGAGCCAGGGCTACCCGCTCGGCCCGCACGCGCTCGTCGTCGCGGCCTCGAAGCTGACCGGGCTGCGGCCTCGTCCACGGCTTCGACGGCCTGCATGGCTGGCGACGGCTGTCTGTGCCTCACTCGCGCCGCTGGCTCTCCTCGGCGGACTCGCCCCGTGGCGTCGGGCGGCATGCGCCGTCTTGGTCGCGCTTCCGTACATGGCGGCCTCGTACCTGATCCAGGGGGCCTTCAAGGAGACGATCGAGGCGCTGTTCGTGCTCGCGTTCGCGGTCGGGCTGCACGAGCTCGGGCGCGGGGCGCTGGTGGGCGCGGCGGGGCTCCGCGGCCAGCTGTCGGCCGTCCCGCTGGCGGCCCTGGCGGTCGGAGCCGTCTACGCGTACAGCTTCCCGGGCCTCGCTGTGGCTGGTCGGCGCCGCCGCGCTCTGGGCGGCGATCGAGCTCGCGATCACGGCGAGGAGCTGCCGGCAGGGGGCGGCCGCCGCGCTCGCTCGGCGCTCGGCGCCCGCGGCGGGGGTGGCGCTCGCGGCGGTCTGCGTCGCCTCGGCCCCCGAGCTCGGCAGGATGATCGACTTCGCGAGCTTCGAGACCTTCGACCCCGTCCGGTCCCGGGCCTCGGCAACCTCTTCAACCCGATCTCGCCGCTCGAGGCGCTCGGGATCTGGCCCTCCGGCGACTTCCGCCTCGATCCCGGGGACGGCGCCGTGCCTGCGGCGGGCTTCTACCTCGGCGAGCTGCTCGGCCTCCTCGGCCCTCGCGCTACGGGCTCGCCTGGTGGATTCGGCGCCGTGAGCGGGCCGTCCCGGCGGCCCTCGCGGTGGCGGCCGCGCTGTTCGCCTACGCGCATTTCGCGGGGACCCCGTACCAGGCCGCGAAGTCGATCGTGATCGCCGCGCCGCTGGCGATGCTGATCTCGGCGCGAGCCCTGATCAGCGGAGCAGCTCCTCGTGGACCTCGGGGGCGTTCGGGGGGCGATCGCGCGGCGCCGCGGCGGGGTCGTGGGCGCGCTGGCCCGGCACCAGAAGCGATGCTCCGCGCGACGCTGGCGTTCGCCTTCTTCGGGGCGGCGATCGGATCGAGCCTGCTGGCACTCGCCAACGGGCCGGTCGGCCCGGCGACCTACACGCCCGCGCTGACCGAGCTCCGGGGCCGGCTGGGGCACGGCTCGACTCTCGTCCTCGCGCCGACGAGCGGATGCTGGCCGACGAGCACGGCCGCGACTACCTCGTCTGGGAGCTCCGGGGCGGCCGGGTCTGCGTCGCACTCGCAGGGCCCGCCGACGCGGACTGCGCCTCCCGACGGAGTCGCACACGTGATCACCCAGGGCTCGACCACGCCGCCGTTCGCGGACCTTCGGCTGGCACGGCGGGCCGGCCCCTACTTCGTGTGGGAGACGCGGCCTGCACCCGCCGGTCGAGGCCCGTGCCCGCTGATCTCGGTCGGCGCTCGCGCCGACCTCGACACCGGCTAGTTCAGTCGGCCCAGAAGCCGGGGACCAGCTCGCCGTCGTCGGAATAATGGGGGCCGAACACCAGGTACTCGAGCCCGTCGGGCCCCGCCTCGAACGCCCTCGTGACCTTGGGGGAGATCCGAATCGCATCCATCGGACCGATCTCGATCACCTGGTCGTCGAGGCAGACGCGCCCCCCGCCGGACAGGACAACGTTGACCTCCTCCGCCTCCTCATGGCGGTGCCCGAACGCCTGTCGCTTGCCGGGGTGGACAACGTGGTAGGCGACTCCGGTCGTCTCGGCGCCCAGGTCGGCGCCCGCGAAGCGGGCCTCCTGGGTGTCCGAGAGGCCTCCCCGGACAGCCGAATCCTCGACCTCGCGGAGGTTCTTTACCTGATAGTCGCTCACGGCGCGATCGTAGCTGTTCGGTCGCGGGTGACGAAGAGCGGGCGCGAGCGATGCGCGGGGACGCGCCCGGGCACCGTGGGTAGCATGGCCGCCGATGACCGTGACGCTCCCAGATGGGTCCGCGCTCGAGCTCGATGCCGGCGCAACGGGCGCCGACGCGGCCGCGGCGATCGGGCCGCGGCTGGCGCGTGACGCCCTCGCGGTCAGGGTGGACGGGGAGGTGCGCGATCTCTCGGCGCCGCTCGCCGACGGCGCGCGGATCGAGGTCGTCACGCCCGACGCCGACGATCCGAGCGCCCTGTGGCTGGTTCGCCACGACGCCGCCCACGTGCTGGCGACCGCGGTCATCGACCTGTGGCCCGGCACCAAGGTCTCGATCGGCCCCCCGATCGACGACGGCTTCTACTACGACTTCGAGTTCCCGGACGGCGTTCGTCCCTCGCAGGACGATCTCGAGCGGATCGAGGAGCGGATGGCGGCGCACGTCAAGGCCGACGAGCCCTTCGAGCGAACGGAGCTCAGCGCCGACGAGGCGATCGCGCGGTTTCGCGCCTCCGAGCAGCCGTACAAGGTCGAGCTGATCGAGGATCTGGTCCGAGACCAGGGCGTCGAGACCGTGTCGCTGTACCGAAACGGTCCCTTCGTCGACCTGTGCCGCGGGCCCGCACGGGCCGTCGACGGGCCGGATCCGAGCCTTCAAGCTGAGCTCGGTCGCGGGCGCCTACTGGCGCGGCGACGAGTCGAGGCAGATGCTGACCCGGATCTACGGGACGGCGTTCTTCAGCTCCGCCGACCTCGAGCTCCACCTCGAGCGCCTCGAGCAGGCGCGGGCACGCGATCACCGCCGCCTGGGCCCCGAGCTCGGGCTGTTCACGCTCAGGCCGGAGTCGCCCGGGATGCCCTTCTGGCTGCCGCAGGGGACGGTGCTTCTGCGCCTCGTCGAGGACCAGGTCCGCGATCAGCTCACGCGGCGCGGCTATCAGGAGATCAAGACCCCCCAGGTCCTCGACCGAGGAGCTGTGGCGACGCTCCGGGCACTGGGACAACTACCGCGAGGAGATGTTCTTCATCGAGGCAGCCGAAGGGGCCGGCGCCGAGGAACGCCGCTACGCGGTGAAGCCGATGAATTGCCCCGGCGCCTGTCTCGTCTATGCGTCCGAGCGCCGTTCCTATCGCGACCTGCCGCTTCGCCTCGCCGAGTTCGGACTCGTTTCACGCAACGAGCGCGAGGGCGTCCTGCACGGCCTGTTGCGGGTCCGCGCCTTCACCCAGGACGACGCCCACGTCTTCTGCCAGCCCGATCAGATCACCGACGAGGTGGACTCGATCTGCCGGGCGATCGACGAGCTCTATGCGAGCTTCGGGTTCGACCAGGTGCGGGTCGAGCTGTCGACTCGACCCGACAGGCACATCGGGACGGACGAGCAGTGGGATCACGCCGAGGGCGCCCTGCGCGAGGCGCTCGAGCGCCAGGGCCGCGACTACGACGTCAGCCCCGGGGAGGGCACCTTCTACGGGCCGAAGATCGACTTCCACATCACCGACGCGCTCGGCCGCTCGTGGCAGTGCGGCACCTGCCAGCTCGACTTCCAGATGCCGGAGCGATTCGATCTCACCTATCAGGGCGCCGACAACGCCGAGCACACGCCGGTCATCATCCACCGAGCTCTGCTCGGCTCGATGGAGCGCTTCGTCGGCATCCTGATCGAGCACCATGCGGGGCGCTTCCCGGTCTGGCTGGCGCCCACCCAGGCGGTGGTCCTGCCGGTCTCCGATCGACATCTCGAGTATGCCTCCGCGGTGGCCGAGCGGTTGGCCGAGGCCGGGGTCCGGTGCAGGGTCGATGGTCGATCGGAGTCGGTCGGCAAGAAGATCCACGACGCCGAGGTCGCGAAGCTCCCGTACATGGTCGTGGTCGGCGATCGCGAGCAGGAGGGCGGCGAGGCGTCGGTTCGCTCCCACGCCGACGGCGATCTCGGCCAGATCTCGATCAGCGACCTCGCGACTCTGATCGCCGGCGAGGGCCCCGCTGCCTAGCAGGCCCCCTCGCGAGATACAGGGACGAAGCACCCGCATTCCGCGCCACGGGATGCCCGAGTTGAGGTTGAACCAGTAGCCGGGATTGGAGTGGTGTCCGTCGTGGGCGTAGCTCGTCGGGGCGAGGCCGAGCCTTCGCCCGAGGCGGGCGAGCGGATCCGAACGGCCGAAGCTCGTGTACGTGGCCGGCCCCTCGAAGCTGAAGCCCCACCAGTCGGGGTTGCCCGTGGTGTCGTTGACATAGGCGCCGTAGCGCTTCAGCGCCGTGGCGATGGCGCGTTTCCAGCCCGGCATGCGGTCAAGCTCGGAGCGGCTGACCCGAAGCTGGAAGTGCGATCCGAGGTGGGGTGCGGCGCGCGCCGGCAGCCCGGCGGCGGCACACGAAAGCGCCTGGCCCTTCGCCGGATAGGTGGCCCTCCCTCGGACGCACGGTACGGCCATGGTGAGCGCGTGGTCGATCCTGCCGCGGATCAGCTCGGGGGCGCGAATCAGCCCGGCCAGGTTGCCGAATCCTGCCGCGACGCCCCCCGAGCCGAGGCCTCTCCCGTCGATCCTCGTCCGCCCGCCCCAGCCGAAGTCGAGCCTGCCGCCATCGGGGGCCTTTCGGGTCACGTGCCACAGGTCGTATTCCCAGCCGGTCGCCGGATCGATGATCGTCATGTGGGCGTCGTGGTTGTCGCCCGGACTCGCCGGGCCGCCGGTCGGCTGTGCGGCGCCGGGGATCGGGACCCGCATGCCCTCGATCTCGCACCGTCCCCAGGGCTTGGCGCAACGCAGGCGGTAGGTCGGGTCACCGGGCCGCGAGTAGTAGGTCGGGCTGCCCCCGCGGCTGGGGTCGCCGGCCACCAGCGAGCTGACCGGCGCCCCGGCGAGCAGATGGCGCACGATCGCCCCAGAGCGTGGGCTCGGGGACGGCCTGCCCTCGATCGGCTCGTTGAACGGGCTGCGGCTCGAGTAGGGACGCCAGCACGCCGAGGGCCAGTTGCCCACCCCGAAGGCGCCGAGATGGTCGCTCACCTCGCACCGAGCGTGGATTGTCCCGAGGGGCGCGTGGGCGAGCAGGGCCGCGGTCAGGAGGGCCAGCGCCAGCATCGGCCTCCAGGTTAGGGCGATGCGTCGCTCGCATACCCGCGTGACGAACTCCACAGTCGGCCCGCGGCGCCTCTATACTCCTCGCCGATGAAGGGGACCCGCACCACGCGCCGCCACTAGCGCCCGTGCTGCTGCTTCACGTCCGTCTCGTCCGTCCGATCCCGTCTGAGCCTCGCTAGCTTGACGCCCTTCACAAACTTCTAGTGGCGAACCCGCGCTTCGACCGGTCGCCTCCTGAGCGTGACCCGACGCGGATCAACGAGCGGATCCGCGTCTCGGAGGTCAGGCTGATCGACGAGGAGGGAAACCAGGTCGGAATCGTCGCTACCGACAAGGCTCTCGCCCTGGCGTCAGAGCGCGACCTCGACCTGGTCGAGGTGGCTCCCGACGCCCGACCGCCGGTCGCCCGGCTGCTCGACTACTCGAAGTACAAGTACGAACAGGAGCAGAAGGCCAAGGCGGCGCGTAAGCACCAGCAGCAGATCAACGTACGCGAGATCAAGCTGAGGCCGAAGATCGCCACCCACGACTACGAGACCAAGAAGGGCCACGTGGAGCGCTTCCTGCGAAACCACGACAAGGTCAAGGTGACGATCATGTTCCGGGGTCGCGAGCAGGCCCATCCCGAGCGCGGCCGGGCGCTCCTGCAGCGCCTCTACGACGACATCGAGGATCTGGCGACGATCGAGCAGGAGCCGCTTCAGGAGGGCCGCAACATGAGCATGCTGCTCGCGCCGGTCCGCATCAAGGGGACCGACGCCGAGCGCCCGGCCGCCTGACCACAGATATTTGGTGAGGAGCTTTTAGCTCCGAAACAGGCGTGTTAGGGCGCCGTAGGCGCCCGCAAGGATTAGATCAGGGGCCCTAGCCCCGAAAGCAGCATGTGAGGATGCCGCAGGCATCCGCAAGATGTTCAGGTCGTCTGCTTCAATAGCGCGTCCGATGCCGAAGATGAAGACCCATTCGGGCACCAAGAAGCGGTTCCGCAAGAGCGGCGCCGGCAAGCTTCGCGGCCGGCGCGCGTACTCGAGCCACATCCTCGAGAAGAAGTCGCCGAAGCGAAAGCGCCGGATGGCGATGCCGACCGAGGTCGCCCCCGCGGACCAAAAGCGGGTCCGGACGCTCCTCGCCGGAAAGGGCTAGGGCGGGGCATGAGCCGGACGACCAACGCGGTGGCGCGAAAGCGCCGCAAGAAGAAGGTCCTGAAGCAGGCCAAGGGCTACTTCGGACGCAAGCACTCCAGCTATCGCCTCGCCAACGAGCAGGTGATGCGCTCGGGCAGTTACGCCTATCGCGATCGGCGCGCCAGAAAGCGGGAGTTCAGGCGCCTGTGGATCGTTCGCATCAACGCGGCGGCACGCCGCGAGGGGATCAGCTACTCCGAGCTCATTCACGGCCTCGACCGGGCCGGGGTCGAGGTGAACCGAAAGATGCTCGCCGACATCGCTGTGCACGATCCCGAGGCATTTCGCCGATTCGCCGAGCTAGCCCGGGAGGCCACCGCGGCGTAGAGCGGACGGCAGACACTCAAGACTCCCGGGCGGCCCACAGCGTGGACCGCCCTTTTTTTCGCCTTCCTGGACGCAAACGATGATCACCTCCCCCCAAAACGCCAAGCTGAAGCTGATCCGCAGGCTGCACGCCCGTCGCGAGCGCGAGCGCAGCGGCCTGTTCATCGCCGAGGGCGAGGACCTCCTGGAGGCCGCGGCGGCCGCCGGGGTCGAGCCCGAGATGACCCTGGTGGCGGGGCGCGACGTGGAGCCCGTGCTGCTCGACGCGGTCAGTTCCCTGGGCTCGGGCACCCGCGCGATCGGGGTTTACCCGCAGCGCTGGGCGGGCCCGGGCGGACGCCTGTCCGTGTTCCTTGACGGTGTAGGCGACCCGGGCAACGTCGGGACGATCATTCGCGCCGCCCACGGCCTTGGTGACGGCCCGGTGATTCTCGGGCCGGGATGCGCCGACCCTCACTCCCCGAAGGCGGTCCGAGCCAGCATGGGCTCGATCTTTCCGTGCCCGCCGGCCAGGGCCGGCCTCGCCGACCTCGATGCGACCAAGGTCGCGCTCGAGGCCGGGGCCGACGCCGATCTCTCCGAGCTCGCGCTCGAGCCTCCGGTCCTGATCTGCCTCGGCGCCGAGCGCACGGGCCTGTCGGCTGGTGGCTCGACCGGCTTCGACGCCCGGGCGAGGATCCCGATGCGGCCCGGCGGCCCGGAGTCGCTGAACGTCGCGATGACGGCCGCGGTGGCGCTGTACGAGCTGGGAACTAGGATGGCCGACCGTGCCTGACGTCCGGGGAACCCTGACCGAGCTGCGCCGCGAAGCGGAGGCCGCGATCGCCGCGGCCCCCGACGCGGCGGCGATCGAGGAGCTCAGGGTGCGCTACCTCGGTCGAAAGGCGGAGCTGACCGGGATTCTCCGCGGGATCGGCGAGCTCTCGCCCGCCGAGCGCGGGCCGGTCGGGTCGGCGGCGAACCAGGTGCGCCAGGCGCTCGAGGGCCTCTTGGAATCGAGGGGTGCGGAGCTCGCCGCATCCGAGCTCGAGCGGGGGCTCGCCGCCGAGGCGATCGACGTCACCCTTCCCGGGACGCCGACCGCTCCAAGCGGATCGCGAAACCTGCTGCTGCGGACCATCCGCGAGATAGAGGACGTCTTCGTGGGACTCGGCTACAGGGTGATGGAGGGTCCCGAGGTGGAGCTCGACTACTACAACTTCACGGCCCTCAACCACCCGCCGGGCCACGCGGCGCGGATGGCTCAGGACACGTTCTACGTCGACCCCGGGAGCCTGGACCCCGCATTCACGCTCACGGCGGCGCCGTCGGCGCCCGGGGAGTCGGTGGACGCCGACAGCCTTCCGCCCGGTCCCGAGGACGTGGTGCTGAGAACCCACACCTCGCCGATGCAGGTCCGCGCGATGGAGACGCTCGAGCCGCCGGTCTTCATCATCGTGCCGGGCCGCTGCTATCGAAGTGACCCGTTCGACGCCACCCACAGCCCGATCTTCCACCAGGTCGAGGGTCTCGCGGTGGGGGAGGGGATCACCCTGGCCGATCTCAAGGGAACCCTCGACGAGCTCGCCCGGGCGCTTTTCGGCCCGGAGCGCGAAACGCGCTTTCGCCCCGGGTTCTTCCCCTTCACCGAACCGAGTATCGAGGTCGACGTGTCGTGCTTTCGGTGCGCCGGAACGGGCACCCTGGGTGACGGATCGCGCGACCCCCTGTGCAAGGGCACCGGCTGGATCGAGATCCTCGGGGCCGGGATGGTCGACCCGAACGTCTTCGGGTTCGTTGGGGACGATGCTTACGACCCCGAGGTGATCCAGGGATTCGCGTTCGGGATGGGAATCGAGCGGATCGCGATGCTCAAGCACGGGGTCCCTGACCTGCGCAAGTTCTTCGAGAACGATGTCCGGGTGCTGGAGCAGTTCCGATGAAGGTGCCCGAGAGCTGGCTGCGCGAGCACTGCGACCCCGATCTCTCGGTCGAGGAGCTCGGCGATCTGATCGCGTTGCGAACCACCGAGGTCGAGCGGATCGCGCGCCTGGGCCCCCCGTCGGTGGATGGGTTCGTGGTGGGCACGGTGGTATCGGTCGAGCGCCACCCGGATGCCGATCGGCTGAGCGTCTGCGAGGTCGCGACCGGCGAGGCGACCAGGACGATCGTCTGCGGGGCGCCGAATGTCGCGGCTGGGCAGCTGGTGGCGGTCGCGCTTCCGGGCGCGGTGATGCCCGGGGGGAGAAGCTCGCCCGCGCGAAGCTTCGCGGCGTGGTCTCCGACGGGATGATCCTCTCCGAGTCCGAGCTCGAGCTGGGCGACGACGCCGATGGGATCATGGTCCTGGAGCAAATGCCCGCAGCCTCCTCGTCTTCGACTCCGGGGGGCGCGGGGTCCGCGGCACGACTTGCGCCCGGGACTCCGTTGGCGGAGATCTTGCCGATCGGCGAGTCGGTCCTCGAATTGGAGGTCAACTCGAACCGCGTCGACTGCCTGGGCGTGTACGGCGTTGCTCGTGAGGTGCATGCGATCACCGGCGCACCGCTGTCCGACCCGCCGTGGAGGGACGACGCCGAGGCCACCGGCGCCGACGTCGCATCCGACCTCGCCTCGGTCGAGGTCGAGGTGCCGGAGCTCTGCCCGCGGTTCACCGCACGCGTGTTCACCGAAGTGACGATCGGGCCATCACCGCCGTGGCTCAGGGCCCGGCTGACGGCGGCCGGTCAGCGGCCGATCAACAACCTGGTCGACATCACCAACTACGTGATGCTTCTCACCGCCCAGCCGTTGCATGCCTTCGACCTCGATCGCGTGCCAGGCGGCGAGCTGATGGTCCGCACCGCGCGCGACGGCGAGACCATGACCACCCTCGACGGGGTGGAGCGGAGCTTCGACTCCGAGTCAGTCCTGGTCTGCGACCGCGACGGACCCTCCGGGATCGCCGGGATCATGGGCGGACAGGCTTCGGAGGTGTCCACCTCGACGAGGAGCGTGCTGCTCGAGGTCGCTTGTTGGGACGGCGTCAACATCCTTCGGACATCACGCCGCCTCGGCCTCCGATCCGAGGCCTCGAACCGATTCGAGAAGCAGCTCCATCCCGAGCTGACGATTCGCGCCCAGCGGGTCGCCTCGAAGCTGATCGTCGAGCTGTGCGGGGCGAGGATGGCTCCCGGCACGATCGACGAGGCGGGCGATGTCCCGCCCGCCCGGCGCGTGCGGCTGCGCGCCTCGCGGACCGAGGCGCTGCTGGGGATGCCGGTGGAGCGCGAAGAGTGTGCCACCTACCTCGAGCGGCTGGGATTCGGGGTCGCAGGCGACGGCGAGGATCTGGTGGCCGAGGTTCCGTTCGATCGCCACTACGACGTCAGCCGCGAGGTCGACCTGGTCGAGGAGGTCGGCCGCATCCACGGCTATGACGAGCACCTGCCCGCGACGCTGCCGCAGGCACGCGGCCAGGGCGGGCGACTGACCCGCGAGCAGGGCCTCCGCCGCCGGGCCGAGGACGTCCTGCGCGACCTCGGGTTCGACGCCGTGGTCAGCCTCAGCCTCGTCGACCCGGACCTGCCGCGCCGCATGCGATTTGCCCCGGACGATCCCCGGCACAAGCCGATCCGGGTCTCGAACCCGCTCTCGATCGAGCACTCCGAGCTCCGGACGACGCTTCTCGGCTCGTTGCTGGACGCTGCGCGGCACAACCTCGCCAGGGGCGCCGAGCGCGTGGCGCTATGTGAGTCCGGCCGCGCCTACCTGGCGAGCGGCAGCTCGGAGGCGGGAGGAGTGGTCGGTGGCGAGTTCGTCGGCCGCCGTGCTCCGCCTGCGTTCGAGCCGCAATGCATCGCGGCGCTGGCGGTCGGCCCACTGGTCGCCTCGAGCTGGGACGACCCGGCGCGGCCCGCGGACTTCTTCACCCTGAAGGGCGTTCTCGAGGCGCTCGGCTCACAGCTCGGAACGACGGTCGACGTCCTGCCGAGGGAGATGCCGTTCCTGCACCCGGGGCGCTCGGCCGCGGTCGAGCTCGGCGGCCTCGAGGCCGGGTGGCTCGGCGAGGTCCATCCGCTCGTCTGCCGGGAGTGGGACCTCGACGCCGCGGTCGGCTTCCAGATCCAGCTCGCCGAGCTGATCGGCGGATCGTCGCTCGGCCTGGAGCGCTACGAGGACGTGACCACCTTTCCGGCCCTCCACCAGGACCTGGCGATCGTCGTCGATCAGGCGGTGCCTGCGGCAAGGGTTCGCCAGGCCGTCCTGGATGGCGGCGGAGAGCTCCTTCAGAGCGCCGAGGTGTTCGACGTCTACCGCGGCCAGCAAGTGGGAGAGGGGCGCAAGAGCCTCGCCCTGCGGCTCGAGTTCAGGGCGGCCGATCGCACCCTCACCGACGCCGACGTGGCCGAGCCTCGGCTGGCGATCGAGGCGGCGCTCGCGGAGATCGGGGGGGTGCTTCGTGGCTGATCGGAGGGTTCTCGTGGCGGGGGCATCGGGCTTTGCCGGCGCCCTCACCGCCCAGCTCGTGTGGGAGCACCCGAGCCTCGAGCTGACCGCGATCAGCTCCCGCAGCGACGTCGGGACTCCGCTCTCCGAGCTCTACCCGCGCTACCGGGTGCCGCTGACGCTCTCCGAGCTCGATCTCGCCTCGCCGCCCGACGTGGATGCGGCTCTGATCGCCTACCCCCACGGCGCGGCCGCCCCCGTGGTCCAGGCCCTTCGCTCGCGGGGTGTGCGGGTGGTGGACCTCTCCGCCGACTTCCGGCTGCGCGACATGGATACCTACACGCGCTGGTACGGGGATCACGGCGCACCCGACCTGTTCGGACAAGCGGTCTACGGGCTCACAGAGCTCTACCGAGACCAGCTCCGGGATGCCGAGCTGGCTGCGACGCCGGGCTGTTACCCGACCGCGACCTTGCTGGCTCTCGCACCCCTGGCCGAACGCGGCCTGATCACCGAGGCGCTGGTCGACGCCAAGCAGGGGGTGTCCGGCGCCGGACGGGGCGGCGGCGACGCGATGCACTACGTGAACATGGACGAGAACGCCTTCGCATACAGGACCGAGGGCCATCGCCACCGCCCGGAGATCGAGCAGGAGCTGGCGGCGCTCGGCAGCGAGGCGCCGGTCACCTTCGTTCCGCATCTACTGCCGCTCGACCAGGGGGAGCTTGTCACCGCCTTCGTGAGCACCGCCGAGCCGATCGGCAAGGAGGCGCTGACCGCCCTCTACAGGGAGCGATACGCCGACGAGCCCTTCGTCACGTTGCGCGACCGCGCCCCGGGGCTGCGTGACGTCCGCGACACCAACCAGTGCCACATCTACGTGACCACCGAAGAGCACGGCCGGGTTCTCGCCTTCGCGGCGATCGACAACCTCTGGAAGGGGGCGGCCTCGCAGGCGATCCAGAATCTGAACCTGATGCTCGGGTTGCCGGAGGGGGAGGGGATCTCGTGAGTGAGCCCCCGTCGCGCGAGCGGCCGTTGTTCCCCGCGCCGACCGGCGAGTTCTTTCGCTCGCGCTGGGTGGCGCGGCCCGAGGGTGCCAAGCAACTCGACCCCGCCGACCTGACGCCCGGCTTCCGCGCCGGCGCGGTGGCGTGCGGCCTCAAGGGCTCGGGAGAGACCGACGTCGGGGTGATGGCCTGCGATGACGAGGCCGTCGTCTCGGCCCTCCTGCTGACCCAAAACGCCTCGGCCGCCGCCCCGATCCGGATCTGTCGCGACCACTGCGACGGCGGCTCGGTTCGGGCGGTGGTCGTCAACTCCGGGAACGCGAACGCCGCAACCGGCGCCCGGGGAATCGAGGACGCGCTCTCGATGCAGGCGCGCGCCGCCGCCGAGCTGGGCGTCCCGCCGCGCCGGGTCGCGATCGCTGAGACCGGGACGATCGGGGTGCCGCTGCCGGTCTCGGCCGTGCTCGACGGGATCCCGAAGGCGTGTTCGACGCTGTCGGCGGCCGGCGGCGAGCAGTTCGCCCGCGCGATCATGACGACCGACCGCGCACCGAAGCAGTGCACGGTGAGCTGTCGGGGAGTGACCGTCTCCGCCCAGGCCAAGGGGGCGGGAATGATCGAGCCGGGCTTCGCCACCATGCTCTGCTTCGTGCAGACGGACGCCCTCCTCGACGACCCCGACGCGACCCTGCGCTCCGCCGTCTCCGCGTCGTTCGAGCGGATCACCGTCGACGGCCAGATGAGCACCAACGACACGGTCCTGCTGCAAGCGACGGGCGCGACCGGACGGCCGCTTCCCGTCGGGCTTCTCGAGGCGGTCTTGCTGCAGCTCGCGCTCGAGGTCGTCGCCGACGGCGAGGGCGCGACGCGCGTGTGCCGGGTCGAGGTCCGCGACGCGGCGGGCCACCGCGAGGCCGAGCGGGTGGCCCGGGCGATCGGAAACTCGCCGCTCGTCAAGACGTCCCTGCTCGGACGGGACCCCAACTGGGGCCGGATCTCGCAGGCCGCGGGCCAGGCGCTCGCGGGGGAGGAGATAGGAGAGCTGGGCCCGGACCGGATAGACGCCGCGGACCTCGCCGGTGATGGTGCCGAGGCCGAGATCGCCGTCACGCTCGGCCGAGGCGGGGCGGGCGCCCACCTCTTCTTCAGCGACCTGAACTACGAATACGTGCGGATCAACGCGGAGTACACGTCATGAGTCCGGCCCCACTCGGCGTCAACCCCAGGGTCGAGACGCTGCTCGAGGCGCTCCCCTACATCCGGGAGTTCCATGGCCGGACGGTGGTGATCAAGTACGGAGGCGCCGCGATGCGCGACGAGGCCCTGCGCGAGGCGTTCGCCACCGACGTGGTGCTGCTCAAGTACGTCGGGCTGAACCCGGTCATCGTCCACGGCGGAGGCCCGGAGATCACGACCTACATGGAGCGACTCGGGATGGAGGTGCAGTTCGTCGAGGGAGTTCGCGTCTCCGACCCGGCGACGGTCGAGGTCGCGAAGATGGTCTTGCTCGGCAAGGTCAACGCGGACATCGTCAGCCGGCTGAACCGGCACGGGCAACCGTCCGTCGGGCTGTCCGGCGAGGACGGCGCGCTGTTCGAGATCCGGCCCCACCCCGACGCCGAGCGGGTCGGGATGGTCGGCGACGTCGAGCGGGTGGACGTCGACGTCCTGAACCACATCGCCGAGGACTACATCCCGGTCGTCGCCTCGGCCGGAACCGACCGCGAGGGCAACTCCTACAACGTCAACGCGGACACCGCCGCCGGCAAGGTCGCGGCGGCGCTGCGCGCCTACAAGGCGATCTTCCTGACCGACATCGCCGGCTGGCTCGCGATCCGGACGATCCGGGCTCGCTCGTCTCGCGCGCCGAGGTGGACGAGGTCGCCGAGGCCCTCGACCGGCGTGGCGGCGGCATGCGCCCGAAGCTCGGGCGCCTGCGTCGAGGCGATCCGCGGCGGCGTCTCCTCGGCCCACATCATCGACGGCTCGGAGCCGCATCGCTGCTGCTCGAGCTGTTCACGGACGCCGGAATCGGGACCATGGTGATTCCGTGAATAACTCCGCCGACACCCTCGGCTACACCTCCGGTGTCGTCGGGCTGCGGCCGACCGGGCGGCAGTTGAACCACTCGAACCGCGACTTCGTCGCGCTTCGACGTCCGGCCATCGAGCCGCGTTCAGGCCCGCCTGACTCCGTCAGGCAACCGTTCGCAGGTCCCGCGACATCAGGGTTCTGGACCGCGCCTACCGAACTCTCCACGGGCGCCGTTCCGGTGCTCCCATGAGCGCTCGCCGAGCTGCAGGCGCTCGAGGAGCGGTACGCGATGCCGACGTACGCGCGGGCGCCGGTGGAGTTCGTGCGGGGGGAGGGGGCCGGCTCTGGGACTCGGACGGGCAGTGAGTACCTCGACTTCTTCGCCGGGCTTTCGGTCCACAACGCCGGCCACTGCCATCCGCGGATCGTGGCCGCGATCACGCGAGCAGGCCGCGCGACTGGCGGGCGTCTCGAACCTCTACTACACGGAGCCGGCGATGCGTCTCTGCGAGCGGCTCGCCGAGTCGAGCCTCGGCGGGCAGCGTGTTCCTGTGCAACTCGGGCGCCGAGGCCAACGAGTGCGCGATCAAGCTGGTCCGAAAGCACGCCCACGCGCGTGGGATCGCGACTCCGGAGATCGTCGTCCTCGACGGCGCGTTCCACGGGCGCACGCTCGGCACGCTGGCGGCGACGCCGAGGCTCGCGCGCGACGATCTCTTCGGCCCACTGCCGGCGGGCTACGTCGCGGTGCCCCGCGACGATCCCCAGACGCTCCGCGAGCGGCGGTCGGCGGGCGGACCGCCGCGGTCCTGGTCGAGCCGATCCAGGGCGAGGCGGGCGTCTTCTGTGATCGGCGACGACGTCCTGATCGCGGCGCGCGAGGCCTGCGACGAGTCGGGCGCGCTGCTGATCTTCGACGAGATCCAGACCGGGAATGGGCCGAACCGGGTCGCTGTGGGCCTACGAGCAGCTCCCGGTCCGTCCCGACGTGATCACCGCGGCGAAGGCGCTCGGCGGCGGGCTCCCGCGTCGGCGCCTGCGTGACCGATCGCCGGAGCTCGGCGACGTGCTCGAGCGCGGCGACCATGGCTCGACCTTCGGGGGCGCGCCGATCGCCGCCGCCAGCGGCGCTCGCGGCGATCGACGTGATCGACGACGCGGAGCTCCTGCGGCGGACGCGCGAGCTGGGCGGCCGCCTTCATGGAGCGACTCGAGGCGTCTGGACGGCGTCGTCGAGGTTCGCGGCCGCGGCCTGATGGTCGGCGTCACCCTGGCGGAGGGCCTCGACGCCGCCGGAGTGCCGCCGACCGCGCGCTCGCCGAAGGGCTCGTGATCAACGTCCCGGGCCCCGACATGCTCGGTTCCTGCCACCCCTGACGATCGGCTCCGACGAGCGTCGACGCGGCGCCGGAGATCATGGCTCGTGTCCTCGACTGAGGGCCCACCCCCGCCGCCTGACCCACGGCGCGTGCTCGCCGAGCAGGCAGGGTCGACGCGCTCCGCGTCCCGGCCGACACCCCCCGATGACGAGCCCGCGGCCCGACCGGCGGCTGAGGATGGCGCTGATCTCGCGGCGGCGCTGGCCCTCGGCCTCGGCGTCGCGGTCGCGGTGATCGTCGCCTCCGGGCCCGCGAAGAAGACCGTGACCCGCACGACGACGACCAGCGTCAGCACGCTCAAGCCGACCACGACCACGAGTGATCACCACGATCCCGACGATCACCACCACGATCACCAAGACCACCAAGACGATCACCGACACGTCGACCACCACCTCGACGACGACGGTCACCACCGGCCCAGGACCGCCGCAGCCCGGCGGCACCAAACCCAAGGGTGGCGGCTGAGCGCTCCGTTGGCGGCCTCGCCGCTACGGTTCGGTTCGCGGTGGCGATTCAGGAGGGCGATCAGGTCGACGCGCGCCCCGAGGTCGGGGTCAGCGTCCTGACGCCGACCCTCAACGAGGAGGCGCACATCGTCGAGACCGTCGAGGTGCCTGCAGGCGCAGCGCCTCGACGCAGGACGTCGAGTTCCTGTTCATGGACGGGCGCTCCGACGACGCGACCCGCGATCGCTGCTGGAGGGCCTCGCCGCCGAGGACCCGCGAATCACGGTTCTCGACAACCCGCAGCGCGGGATCCCGTTTGCGCTCAACATCGGGCTTCGCCACGCGCGCGGGCGAGTTCGTGGCGCGGATGGACGCCCACACGCTGTACCCGCCCGACTATCTGGCCCGCGGCGTGGAGCGGCTACGCCGCGGCGACGTCGATTGGGTGAGCGGGCCGCAGCTCCCGCACGGGAGCGGCAAGTGGTCTCGCCGGATCGCGCTCGCGCTCGGGACCCGGCTCGGAATCGGCGGCGCGGCGTTTCGCAACGCGCGACGCACGAGATCGAGGTCGACGCCGGCTACACGGGCGTCTGGCGCCGGGAGACCCTGCTGCGCCATGGCGGCTGGGACCAGGATTGGCCGATCAACGAGGACGGCGAGCTCGCGGCCCGCATTCGGGAGGCCGGCGGGCGGATCGTCTGCATCCCGGAGATGGCGGCGCTCTACGTTCCGCGCGACAGCCTCCGGGCGCTCGCCCGCCAGTACTGGCGCTACGGGAACTACCGGGCGAAGACCTGCCACGCGCACCCGGAGAGCATGCGGCGCTCGCATCTGCTTCCGCCGGCGCTGGCGCTCACGCTCGTGCCGGCGCTCCTGCCGAAGGCGCCGGCTCGGCCGGCTGGCGCGAGCGGGACTGGCGGCCTACGCCGCGCGCGCTGCTTGCGACCGCGGCCTCGCGGCTTCGGCGCCGGGATCCGCGACGCGTGCTCGCTGCCGGTGGTCCTGGCGACCATGCACCTGAGCTGGGGCTTCGGGTTCCTGGTCGGGCGCGGGCCGCTTCGGTCTCGCCGCTCCGCGCGATCTTCCTGCTGGCCCGCAGGCGCTCGCGCGGAGCCGAGCGGAGCCGCCTGAGCGGGGGCTAGACTCGCCCGCTGATGCACGAGGATCCGACCCGCCACATGGGCTCAGCCCGAGAGCGCCGGCGCGGCCGCCCGGCGGCGAGCCGCCGCAGGGCGGGATGAGCCGGGGCGTGAAGTGGGCGATCGCGGTGCTGGTCGCCGTCGTGATCGGCCTCGGCGTCGCGCTCGCCGTGGTCGCCTCCGACGACAACGGGGACGGCACGACGACGACCACGTCGACGCCAGCCTCCACGATCACCCCGACGACGACCACCACCCAGCCACCGCCCCCGACCACCACCTCCACGACGACGACCACGACCACGGCGACCACGAGCACCACGACGACGACCACGACGACCGGCGACAGCGGAGGAACGCCGGGTCCGTGGCGGAACTCCGGCGCCTCGTAGGCGCGGCTCGTCAGGCGCGATCGCGCCGCGCGACCAGCTCCGGGAAGGCCTCGGCGACCTCCGGCGGGGGCTCCGGGTACCAGAGCCGTCCGGCGAGCAGGCGGCGCTTGGCTCGTCCCGAGCGCGAGTCGCATCCGCCGCAGCGCGCCCCGCGGACCGGGGCTCTGCCGGTCAGCAGGTCGATCTCCCGCTCGGCTCGCTGCGAGCTGGTCGGCCGGCGGCGGCCCGCGCCTCGTCGGAGACGTCGTAGACCGAGAGCATGCGCTCGCAGACCGCCCGCACGCCGCGGGCCAGCTCGAGCTCGTCCTTGGAGAGCGAGCCCGCGCGGTTTCGGACGACGACCAGCGGTCCCGGCGCGGAGACGATGCGGAAGCCCGCGATCGCGATCCGCAGCCAGAGGTCGTAGTCCTCGGCCTGGTCGAGGCTCGTCGTCGAGGCCGCCGGCCCGCTCGACCGCGCTCGCGCCGCGCGGTCTGCACCGCGCCGACGTAGTTGCCCGGCCGCCAGCGCGACCACGGGGTCGGCGGGGTCATCGTCGGAGCCCGGTCACGTATCCGGCCGGCGGCCAGACCGCGCGCCTGACCCGCCGCCGCCCACGGCCTCGTCCAGCACCCAGGCCCGCGCGTGGGCGAGGCCGATCTCGGCGTCCGCTCCCAGCGTCTCCTCCATCGTCTCCAGGTAGGCGGGCATCAGCAGGTCGTCGCTGTCGAGGAAGGTCAGATAGGCGTCCCGGAGGCCCGCCCGATCGCCGCGTTTCGCGCCGCGCTCGGCCCGGCGTTCTGCTGGCGGATCACGCGGATCCGCGAGTCCTCGCTCGGCGAGCCGCTGCCAGCAGCTCCGGCGTCGCGTCGGTGGAACCGTCGTCGACCGCGATCACCTCGAAGCTCGGGTCGGTCTGGGCCCGCACCGAGCGGATCGCCTGGCTCGACCGTCTCCGCCGCGTTGTAGGCGGGGACGATCACGGTGTGCGTCGGGTCAGGCATCCTCGCCCGTCCGATCGAGCGCTCGGCCGCCCCGGCGTCCCGTCGTCCGGCGCGACCGGGCCTCGCGCGGCCGCGGGCGCTCGAGCGAGCATCGCGCGGCAGTCTGACGATCGCCGCCCCGGTCGCCGGCGCCAGGAGCGAGAGGGCCGCCACGTAGAGCGCGGCCGCCGAGCACGCCCTCGAGCGCGCGAGCAGGGCCAGGCCGGCGACGACACCGCGGGTGCTGGCCTGGAGGACCAGGTGCTCGATCGGGTAGAGCGCGCGCCGCCATCAGCACCGCGGCCGGCGGCCGGCGCCCAGACCTGGGCCCAGATCCTGCCTCACGGGCAGCGAGACGATCCGGGAGAAGGAGAACGCCGCGTAGATCGCCGCCCGCGACGGCGCCCACGGAGAGGCCGGCCGCGACGCCGTTCGAGCCCGAGCGGCAGCAGGGCCACCATCGCCGCGACCGTGACCACCATCATGAACAGGTGGACCCGCGCCAGGACGGCGGGCCGCCCGTACGCCTTCGCGCCCTCGAGGCAGATCGAGAGCAGCGAGTTGCCGGCCGCGAACAGGCACATCGCCATCAGCGCGTGGCCGGCCGGCCGCCAGACCTCGCCGAACAGGACCACGGTGAGCGGCTCGCCGAGCGGGAAGAGGATCAGGGAGGCGGGCATCGACGGCCACCATCACCCAGCGAAGCGAGCGCAGGATAGGCGGAGCTGAGCCGCTCGCGGTCGTGCGAGATCCGGGCGAAGGCCGGAAACAGGACATGTGAGGCGACGGCGAGCGTCGCTTCGAACGGCGCCATCGCGAGGCGAAGCGCGTACTGGTACTGGCCCAGCGCCGACGGTGCTGACGAAGCGCCCGACCAGCACTCGATCGGCCTGCTCGCCGACCCGCTGCACGATGCCCGGCGGCGATCACGTGCCGGCCGAAGCGGACCAGCTCGCGCCACATCGCCGAGCGAGGCGAGGCGCGGCCTGGGGCGCCAGCGCGCCAGCGCCCAGGTGAGCGCCGCGTCGACGCCGATCTGGACGTAGTTGCCGATCACGAGCCCCCAGACGCCCATCCCGTTGGCCATCGCGACGATCGCCGCGGCGGCGAAGGCGACCGCCGCCAGGGGCTCGACCACGGTGCGGCGCAGGAAGGCGAGCTCGCGCTCCAGCATCGCGTTCGGGACCACCGTCGCCGAGCGCAGGAAGAGCTGCCCGGAGATCGCGGCCGCCACCGCGCCCACCGTGTCGCTGCCGAAGAAGAGGCCGATCAGCGGTGCGGCCGCGAGCGCCAGCAGGCTGACGGCGACGCCGCTCGCCAGGGTCGAGATGCAGCGCCGTGTTCGCGGCCTCGTCGATCCGCTCGCGGCGCTGGATCAGGGCGGCGAGCATGCCCGACTCGGTGAACAGCAGGCCGACGCCGACCAGCACCGCCGCCTCCGCGTACTGGCCGAAGGCCAGCGGGGTCGTGAGGCGGGCGAGCACCAGGTAGGTCGCGAGGGTGATGACCTGCGTCAGCGCGTAGCCCGAGCCGGCCAGTCCGACGCCCTCGAAGCACGCGACTCGTGAGGCTCTCGGCGGGTGGCTCAGTCATCCGTCACCACGGGATCAGACGTGATCGGGCCGGGAACGTCGCGTCTTCATGACCCCCACTTTCGGGAAACTAGAGCCTAGATGGGGGCTCGGCCGACAAGGGGCGAAAGCTGCGTGTCGTGACCCTGATCGACCAGTTGGGGATCACGGGGGGGCCGAGAGGATCGCGACCGAGGTGGTGACGCGGCTCGACCCGGACCGGTTCGAGCGCACTCTGTGCGTCAGCCGCTGGACGCCTCAGCGAGGAGGCGGATCCGCTGATCGCGCCGCGGGTGAAGGCCCTTCGCGAGGCCGGGGTGCGAATCGTCGGCATCGAGGCGGGGATCCGCGGCTCGGCTTCTGGGCATGGGCGCCCGCTGGTCTCGCTGCTGCGCTCCGAGCGGATCGACGTCCTGCACAGCCATCAGTTCGGGTCCAATCTCTGGGCGTCCATCCTGGGCAGGATGGCCGGTACGCCGGTCGTGATCGCCCATGAGCACAACTGGTCCTTCGAGGGCCAGCCGCTGCGCCGCGTTCTCGACCGGCACGTGATCGCGACCCGCGCCGACGCGTTCCTCGCCGTCTCGCGCCAGACCCGCCAGGCGATGATCGAGCTCGAGGGGATCGATCCCGAGCAGGTCCGCTTCGTCCCGCTCGGGATCGCGACGCCGCCGGCGGCGTCCCGCGTGCCGACGTCAGCGCGGAGCTGGGGATCGCGGACGGGCGCCCGGTGATCGGGACCGCGTGCACCCTGCGGCCCGAGAAGGCGCTCGACGTCCTGGTGCGCGCGGCGCGCTGCGCTGCTCGACGATTTCCCGGACCTGCGGGTGCTGATCGCCGGCGAGGGCCCGGACCGCGAGCGCGATCGAGGCCTTGATCGACCGAGCTGGATCTGGGAGGAGATCGTGACGCTGCTCGGCGGGCCGCGGCGACATCCCCGACTTCCTGCGGCGCTCGACGTCGCGGTCTGCTCGTCCGACTGGGAGGGAAGCCCGCTCTCGGTGATGGAGTACATGGAGGCCGAGCTGCCGGTCGTGGCGACCCGGGTGGGGGGGATACCCGGACATGATCGCCGACGGGGTGGAGGGCGTGCTGGTGCCGCCGGGCGATCCCGAGGCGATCGCCGCGGCGGTCGCGCGAGCTGCTCCGCGATCCGGCACGCGCCGCCGAGATGGGCCGGCGCGGGCGACGGCGGCGGCGCGCGGAGTTCGATCTGGACGTCACCGCTCGACCGATCGGCGAGCTCTACGAGGAGCTCTACGCGGCGTCGCGGGGGGCTGAGGCGTTGCGGCTCCTCTTCTACGGCGGACTACTCCTACCACGTCGAGGACCGGGACGGCTCAGCGCCGAGGTGTCGTTCGCGCTGTTCGCCGCCCGGCTCTCGGGACGCAGCTTCGAGCGCCTGGTCCTGATCGGCCGGATGAGCCCGTCGGCCGAGCTGACGCCGTACGCCTGCGGGGAACGGGGCCGAGTTCGTCGGCCTGCCGTACTACGAGAGCCTCGCCAATCCGCTCTCGGTCGCCCGGGCGGCCGGACGCTCGCTGCTTCGCTTCTGGCGGGCGCTCGGAGAGGTGGACGTCGTCTGGCTGCTCGGCCCGCATCCGCTGGCGATCGTCGTTCGCGCTGCTCGCCGCCGCTGCGCGGAAGGCGGGTGGTGCTCGGGGTTCGCCAGGACCTGCCGGCCTACGTGCGCAACCGGCGATCCGGGCCGCCGGCTGATGATCGCCGCCGCTCTCGGCTCCTCGAGGCCTCGTTTCGCCTCCTGGCGCCGGCGCTCGGCGTGATCGTCGTCGGCCCGGAGCTCGCTCGCCGCTACCGGAGCGCGCGCGACCTGCTCGAGATCACGGTGTCGCTGGTCGACGAGCGCGACGTGGTCGCGCCCGAGGCGGCGACCGCGCGCTCCTACGACGGCGAGCTGCGGCTGATCAGCGTCGGGACGGCTCGACGCCGAGAAGAACCCGCTGCTGATCGCCGACGTCTTTCGAGCCGACTCGTCGACGACGGTCGGCCGTGGCGCCTGATCGTCTGCGGGGACGGCTCGCTTCGTGCTGCGCTCGCCGAGCGCCTGCGCGAGCTGGGCGTCGCCGAGCGGGCGGAGCTGCCCGGGATACGTCCCATACGGCCCGCGGCTCATCGAGCTCTATCGCTCGAGCCACGCGCTGCTTCACACCTCGTGGACCGAGGGCCTGCCACAGGTCCTGATCGAGGCGTTCGCCGCCGGGGTGCCGGTGGTCGCGACCGACGTCGGGCGGGATCCGCGAGGCGGTCGGCGAGGCCGCGCGGCTCGTCCCCCCGGGCGATCCCGGCGCCGCCGCGCGAGCTCGAGGCGATCGCCTCCGACCCGGGGCTGCGGCAGGCGGCTGATCGAGGCCGGACACGCAGTACGTCGCGCCAGGACGGCCGAGCGCCGAGGTGGGCCGGGTGGCCGAGTTCCTGCGGGGCCTGACGCGTTAGGAGCGGGGCGCGAGCGCCGGCAAGCGCGGCGCCCGGCCGGCGCTCCTCGGACGCGGCCGGTACCGGCTCGCTCGGCCGCAATCGCGAGCAGGGCGGGACAGAGCGCCAAGAGCAGCCACAGCTGCTTGCTGAACTGGTCGGAGAGGAAGAAGTCCATCGCCAGGAGCGAGACCAGCGCCACGACCACGGCGCTGGCTCAGGAGCTCCATGCTCGCGTCGCCGGCGCGCGCGAACCTGCGGGCCGCCCGTACGCCCGTGCCGATCGCCGCGCCGACCAGGGCGCCGAACAGGGCCAATCCCACGATCCCCAGCTCCGCCAGCATCTCCAGGTAGACGTTGTGGGCGAAGTGGGGCTCGTCGATGATCTGGTCGCTGTCCGTGATCGCGCCCGGCTCGGTGAGCACGTAGTGGCCCGACGACGTCCCTGAAGTTGCCGGCGCCGACCCCGCGCACCGGGTGTCGCCTCGACCATCCTCCAGCCGACCTTCCAGATGTCCGTGCGCCCGTTGCCCCCGTCTGAGGTCGAGTATCGCTGGGCCACGCCGGGATCGAAAAGGCCGATGTAGACGACGCTCGCCGCGACGATCGCCAGCGATCCCGCCGATCGCCGCGCCACCGGCGCCCGCGAGCCAGCACGATTGCGGTCACCATCGCCGCGATCAGCCCCACCACGCCGCCCGCGGGATGCGGTCAGGAAGACGCTCAGAAGCGCCAGGCTGGCGGCGCCGATCAGGAGCAGTCGACGGGCCGGTGAGCGGGTGACGGCGGCCAGGGCGAGCGCCAGGACCAACGCGACGACCAGCACGGCCGCGAGCAGGTTCGGGTCGGCGATCGTCCCCCGGAGGCGATCGAGGCTCGGACGCGGCGGTCGGGCTTCCGAGGCAAGGCTCGGATAGGTTCGGCGCCGCGACGATCCCGTAGGCCGCGGCGATCGCCCCGCCGGCGACCAGCGCGGCCAGGAGCCCCTTCGCGTGGGCGGGTGCGCGCACTGCCTCGAACACGATCACGAAGAGCAGCGCGTCGAGCCCGTACTGGACCAGGACCGCGAACGTGTCGCTCGGAGTTCTCGGCCCACAGCGAGCTCAGCGCCACCCAGGCGAGGAAGGCGACCGCGAGCCAGGTGATCGCCGGGTGGCGCGACCAGAACAGGCTCGAGCGGGGTGTCTCGGGTGGCGACCCGCGCCAGCCACGAGAGGGCGAGCACGAGGCTCGCGGCCTGGGCGCTGATCAACGACCCGATCGCCCCCGGGGTCAGCGCGAAGAACGCGAGCAGCGCAAAGACGATCAGCCCGGCGGTGAGGTCGCTGATCGCGAGGATCGAAGAAGCCGATTGCGAGCGCCCCACCGATCGCGAGCGCGGGGTCGATGGCCCGACGAGCACGCCGAAATGCGAGGCACACGGCTGCGAACGCGAGCGCCAGCAGGACCGCTCGATGTCCAGTCGGACGGCGGCCAACGGCCCCTCCTCGGCGAGTCCCTACTGGGTCGCGCCGGGTCGCGGCGCGGCCCGGTGGCGCCGCCGCGGGCGCGGGTTGCGGCTTGGGCACCCGGCCGTCCTCCGAGCGCACGATCCTGGGCCGCCCGGCGTACTCGTGGTAGTCGGACTCTGGCGGGCCGCGGGGCGCTGACGACCGCGAAGCCCGACGGGCCTGATCCTCGTTCTCGGCCATCAGCTCGCCGAGTTGCGTTAGCTGCCCGATCCGCGTCCTGCCGAGCCGCACGACGATCAGCACGTGATCGACCGCGGCGGCCAGCGGCAGCGCGTCGATCACCTCGCTGAGCGGTGAGGAGTCGATGATCACGAAGTCGGCGCGCGACTTCGCCTCGTCGATCAGCGGCTGGGTGGTCGGCAGCGAGAAGATCTCGGAGGTCCATGGCGCGGTCTGCTCGGCGAGCAGCAGCTTCAGGTCGGGGCCGAGCTCGGGCGATGAGACGAGCGCGTCATCGAGGCTCGCCTCTCCGAGCAGCACGCGACCAGGCCCCGTGGAGCTCTCGGACGCCGAGCGACGGCCCGATCTCGGGCTTTCGCAGGTCGCCGTCGATCAGGATCACCTTTCGCCCCGCCAGGCTGAGCGATGCGGCGAGGTTGATCGCCGTGGTCGTCTTGCCCTCGGACGCGGAGGGGCTCGTGATCAGGACCGCGCGGGACCCGCCCGTCGCCGCTCCGACCCGGCCCGAGCGAGGCGCGAAGCGCCCGTAGGCCTCGATCGCGCCCGGCGACAGGCTGTCGGGAGAGATCGGGGCGTTTCGCTGAGCGCGGGACTCCTTCGGGATCCGCGCCAGGATCGGCAGCCTGAATCGTGGCCCGAAGCTGCTCCTCGCGACTGAGCCGCGGGTCGAGCGCCTGGTAGGCGAACGCGCCGCCGATCCCGAGCACCAGTCCGACGAGCAGGCCGCCCGCGATGCTGAGCACCGGCTTCGGTGACGACGGCGAGCTGGGCGGGACCGCGGTGGTCGCGGCCTGAACGGTTGGATCCGGGCTCGACTGCGAGTCGCTTCAGCTGGGAGAGCTGGCTCTCGATGCTGCGACGAGTCGGCGGTGCGGTCGTTCAACTGGCGCGTTGAGTCCCTTGCTCGGCGATGGCGACCCGGTCGTGAAGCTGAGCGGTCCGGTAGGCGATCGTCGAGTCGACGAAGACGTTCGCGATCCTGGCGGCGTCTTTCGGGGGTCGACGCGGTGGCGGTCACCGCGACGATGTTGCAGTCGGCCACCGGCTCGGCGCTGACGTGACCGAGAAGCGTCCTGGGTGGTGCCGTCGGCCTCCGGAATCCCGTCGAGGCGCTTCTGGGCCATCGCCGCGACCTCGTTGGTGTCGGTAAGGCGGGCGACGTCTCGATCTCGCGCACCGGGTCGGCGGACTGTGAGATCAGCCCGAGGCTGATCAGCAGGTCGCTCTGCGGCGGCACCGGCGTGACCAGCATGTCCGCCTCGGATTCGTAGGTCTTGGTGGCCGTCGCGACGTAGAGGACCGCTGCCCCGGTCGTGATCACCACGGCGAGCACGATCAGCCACAGCGCGCTCGCGCAGCGTCCGCACGTAGCTCGCCAGGCCCTTCTCCTGGGCGGGTGGCTGTAGCCAGTCCGTGGTCGGCGTGCCTGTGCCTCGCTGTGATTCCCGCTGCGCCAAAGCTCCTCGTGCGCGGGTGATTGTGACAGTAGGCGAGGCCCCGCGCGCCCCGTTTACGGTGCGTTCCAAATAGATGTCGGCTCCCCGCCGCAGGTAGGCGAGACTCGCAATCCGGCTTGCGACCCGCGAGTAGAATCGCTCGCCACCCGTTGATTCTGGGGATCGTGGCAATCTTCAACCGTTCACAGCAGACCGTGCCCGGCCCGGAGCAGACGGAGGGCGGGCCGCAGCCGCGGTTCGGCGCGCGAGAGCTCCGGCTCGGAGCTGAAGCGCGTCGTCGACGCGGCCGCCGAACGGGTGGACGAGATCGTCAACGGCGCCGAGCAGGTGGCCGCCGGAGATCATCGCCGAGGCCGAGGCCGAGGCGGACGCGTTACGTCGAGGGCCGGCGTCGAGAGGCTGAGCAAGGTGATGATCAGTGGAGCGCCGACCTGCGCGGCCTGGCCGAGTTGCTGACCCGCCAGGAGGACCGGCTGCGCGAGCTGACCGAGACGATGATCGGCGAGCTCGAGTGAGATCTCCGAGCGTTCTTCGCCGCGTTCCGCCCGAGTTCAGCGGGCGCACCGACCGGGCGCCGGCGCCCAACGGCGGTCCCGAGGATGCGCCGCCACGCCGCCGAACAGTGCTCCGGAGGCGTCCCCCGCACCGCCGCCCGACCCTCCGGCACCGGAGCGCGCACCGCAGCCCGCCGAGCCGCCCTCGAGCCTCCCGGCCCGCCGCAGAGCGTCGCGTCCGAGACCCGGCGCTCGTCCGGCGCCAAGCCCCCCGGCCGCGAGGCACGCGCTGCTTCGCGCCGCTCAGATGGCCGTCGCAGGCAGCTCTCGCGACGAGATCGAGCACGCGCTTCGCGCAGAGCTCGGGATCGCCGACCCGAGCCGATCGTCGACGAGCTGCTCGGCGCGCGGCCCTGAGACCGCGCCGCGGACCCGATCTGCGCTGATCCGGCCTCCGAGGCCAGGGATGCCGAGGCGCCCGGCCGGCGAAGATCCGCCCGGACCTCGCTCGAGTCTCGCGAAGGCCACGATCCGCTCGCGAGGCCGAGTACAGCGGGTGGCAGGCGGTCAGCACCAGTCGGTCATAGCCGACCCGGTGCACGATCCCTAGGTCGGACGGCGAGACGACCCGGGTGCTCTGGACCCGGTAGGAGAAGGTCGCGTACGGCATCTCGACCTCGATGCGGATCGCCGGCGCCGAGGCCGTCGAGGTGACGAAAAGGCGCCAGGTAGGTGGTGCGGTGACCGGCGAAGGCCGTTGTTCCCCGCTGGCCCGGAAACGGGGTGTCCGGGTAGTGGCCCGGCCCCTTCTGCAGGCTCGCCGTGTCGGTGCCCTGAACGCGATCACGTTCAGGTCGATGCTCGGGATGACGATTCGCCCGATCGCCTCGCCGGTGTGGACCCTGCTTGGCGAACAGGTCGGCGAGCAGCCCGACCTTCCGCTGCGGTTGCCGTTCGACCTCGATCAGCCCGTCGCAGGTCAGCGGGGCTCGGGAAGGTTCGCTCGAGGTCGGCGAGCTGGCTCGCCGCCTGGTGCTGCTGGATCGAGCCGTAGACGCTCGAGACCGGCTCCCGCCAGGCGAGCGTGGTCGCCACGTCGGCGAGGATCACCAGGCCGGCGGTGATCAGCGCGACCGAGACGATGTGCAGCAGCGCGGTTCATGCCGGGATGATGGCGGACGCCCTGGTCGCACCAGGCTTCTGCGCTCCCCCGCCGCATGCGAGACTTCGCGACCCCGATGACCGACCGGCCGACACAGCGGACGCGTCGTATCGAGGCCGACCCAGATCGAGGTCGGCCGCGTGCTGCTGCTCTACTCGGGCGGCCTCGACACCTCGGTGATGCTGCGCTGGATCCAGGAGCGCTACGACGCCGAGGTGGTGACGCTGACGGTCGACCTCGGGCAGCCCGGCGAGGACTGGGACGTGGTCGTCGGCAAGGCGCGCGACCTCGGGCGTCGTCGACGCGGTCCTGCCGGACGCCCGCGAGGAGTTCGCGCACGACTACGTGCTGCCGGCGATCAAGGCCAACGCCCTGTACGGCGGCGGGCTATCCGCTGTTCACCGCGCTCGGGCGGCCGCTGATCGCGAAGCTGGCGGTCGAGCACGCGCGCGCCACCGGCTGCGACACGGTCGCCCACGGCTGCACCGGGAAGGGCAACGACCAGGTGCGGATCGAGGCGACGGTCTCGACGCTCGATCCGGAGCTCAAGGTGATCGCGCCGGTTCGCGAGTGGCGGATGGGCCGCGAGGAGGAGATCGCCTACGCCCGCGAGCACGGCATCCCGGTCAAGGGGGGGACGGAGGCGCCGCCCTACTCGATCGACGACAACCTCTGGGGGCGCTCCTCGGAGGGCGGCGTGATCGAGGACCTGGCGCAGCCGGCGCCGGATGACGTGTTCCAGCTGGTGACCCGTCCCACCGAGGCGCCGGATGAGCCCGAGCTCGATCCGGGTCGGCTTCGAGCGGGGCTGTCCCGTGCTGCCCTCGACGGGGACGCGGCTCGAGCTCGTGGAGCTGATCGAGCGCGCCGGCGAGCTCGGCAGGCGGCATGGGGTCGGGATCGTGGACCAGCTCGAGGACCGGTGGTCGGCCTGAAGATCAGGGACGTTTACGAGGTCCCGGCGGCGGCGATCGTCCTGGCGGCGCATCGCGAGCTCGAGCAGCTCGTCTCGACGATCCACCAGAACAACTTCAAGCGGGCACTCGAGGACAAGTGGGCCTACCTGTGCTACGCGGGCCTGTGGCACGAGCCGCTCCGCCTCGACCTCGACGCCTACATGGACTCGGCCAACGAGCTGGTCACCGGGGAGGTCACCGTGCGGCTCTACAAGGGCTCGGCGACGCCGGTCGCTCGCAGCTCGCCGCACGCGCTATACGATCGCTCGCTGACCTCGTTCGGCGAGTCGGGGGGCGAGTTCAGCCAGGCCGCGAGCCCCGGGTTCATCGAGCTGTTCACGCTCCAGAGCCGGATGGCCCACCAGATCCGGGCCCGCGCACGCGAGGCGGGGAGAGAGGGAGAGGACGAGTGACATCGAGGCATCTACAAGCTGATCGGACGGCTCTATCTGCGCTGGATCCTGATCCGCTACCGGCGCCAGATCCGGATCGCCGCCGCGGCCGGAATCGCCGCCGCGGCATCGCCGGCTACGTGGCGATGACCCGCGAGCCCCCGAGGGCTGAGCGCAGCGCAAGATCCCGTGCAACGGGGCCTCCGCGTCGCGCTGGGACTCACGACTTCGCTAACGATTCGCTAGGATGCCGCGCGCCTTGACCGCCGAGTTCTTCGGGTCACCATCCCGGAGGAGCGGGGGAACCACTGGGGTGAGGCGCCGAATCAGGCGCCGACAGCCCCGGGGGCGAATCGCGGCATCCGCCACGTAGCGCCAGTCCTTCGGCGCGAGCCCGACAGCTAACCCCGTAGGCATCAGAAGGATGGAGTCGAAGATCGACAATCGCGCTCGCTCCGCAGTCGTCCCGGGCAGGCCATCGGGCGTGCGTCGCGCGCGCTGCTCGCCGCCCTACCTCCGCTGTCGTGGTGGCTCGTCCTGTCGGCGTCGACGATGCCGGGGCCCAGAGCATCAGCGACCTGAACTCGCAGATCACCTCGGCCCAGTCGCAGGCCCAGAGCCTCGCGGCCGACGTCGACGCGAAGGCCGCCCAGGTCGCGGCCGCGCACCAGCAGGCCGTGGCGGCCGCCGCAGCGCGAGGCCCAGCTCTCCGGGCGTGCTCGCGCAGGGCGAGCAGCGCGCCGCCAGCTCGAGACGCGGGTCGCGCAGACGCAGGTCCACCTCGCGCAAGACCCGCGCGCAGCTGCGCGGGCGCTGAAGACGCTCGTCGGCGCGCCTCGTGGCCGATCTACCAGGGCGACGCGCCCGACGTGACCGAGCTGCTGCTGAGCGCCAAGGGCTTCGACGACCTCGCGAACCGCGCGGAGCTCGTGGGGCGGATCGAGGACGCGGACGCATCGCTCGCCGCCCAGGTGCGAAAGCTCCGCAACGAGGTCGCGGTCGAGCTGGCCCAGGTGCGCGAGGCGAAGGCCGCAGCAGGTCGCGTTCAACCAGCGGGTCGCCACGGCGCGCGACCAGATCGCCTCGGTGCGGGCCAACGCCGAGGCGCAGGCCGCCCAGCTCGAGCAGGCGCGTCAGCGGAGGCGGCGGCTGCGTCGAGCCTCCGCTCGCAGGTCTCGGGCTGGGAGCAGCAGGTGACTCAGCTGCAGCAGGCGCAGGCGCAGGAGAGCCAGCAGGCCGCGGCCGCCTCAGGCTCAGCAGACCGTCTCGAGCTGGGTCGGCAACTGGGCGATCCCGCAGGCGATCGTGATGTGCGAGTCCGGCGGAAACTTCAATGCCGTCAACTCCGTCGTCCGGGGCCGGCGGCGCCTACCAGATCCTGCCCTCGACCTGGCAGCCTCTACGGCGGAAGTGGCGCGCCTCAGGACGCGTCACCGCAGGAGCAGAGCCGGATCGCCGTCGCAGATCTGGGCGGACTCCGGGCCCGGCGCCTGGGTCTGCGCTCAGTAGGCGCTCGCGTAGAAGCCGCTACGCCACCCCCCCGCAAGGCCGCTCCGCCCACAAGCTGCGCCATGCGGATGGCCCGCTTTGAAGTCGCCTAGGCGGCGAGCCTACTCCCGCAGCCCGGCGGCTTCGAGAGCCTCGTCGCGCTCCAAGTAGAACTGGACCCCAGCGACCTTGCCCGCTCGCACGGACCACACGGCAGCAGGAGTGTGCTCGACGGGGACTCCGCCACGTGCACTCTGGGCGCGCACCCGGGCGAGGGAGACGATCTCATCGCCCCCATCGATGAACTCCTCGACCTCGATGTAGTAGGTCTCCCAGGGCTCAAGCCAATCGCGCCACCCTTCCGCGAGCCCGAGAAGGCCGGAGGAGGACGGCGGTCCCAGGGCAGCGGTGCGCCTCGAATTGAACGCGACCTGGCACTCGCTTTCATAGGCCGTCAGGTCGATTCCCGTGCCCGGGGCGTCTGGGGCTGTGAAGTCCCGGAACAGCTGCACCAGATCCACGCCGTCGGGGTGCGCTCGCTTGACCACCTCCACGTTGTCCTGGGACATCGCCCGAGTATCTCGCAAGCCGCCACTCGGCATGCCGTCGGCCCGACATGCATATCATTACCCAACTTTGGCGGCCGATTGCGCGCTATTTGCAAGTTTTGCGGAGTTCGTGTAGGCTGCCTCTCGAATCAGGGTTCCCGAGAAGGACTAGGAGGCCCCCCATGGGCTGGCGCCGAGGCTAATTAGCTAGAGACGCACACTGAATTCGTTGAGGACCCCGTGACGGCCGACATTCGGCCGGCGGGGTTCTCTTCTTTTTTTGTGAGCCCCGCAAAGGTGCGGCGCCGGGCGTCCCAGCCCGGGATCGCCGAGGCCGGCGATCAGATCGGCAGGCGCGGCCCGGCGGTGGTGCCGGCGGTCACGTACTCGTGGATCCGCTTGTCGAGCGCCAACTCCGCTTCGAAGTCCGCATCCTCGCCGTGGCGGTATGAGAAGCCCTTGTCGGCGAGGACGTCGGAGAGGATCTCGACGAAGCGTCCGTCGAGCTGCGTGCCCGAGACGCGACGAAGCTCGGTGATCGCCTCGAAGGAGCTGACGGGCTCGCGGTAGGAGTCACGCGCCGTGAGCACGTCGTATGTGTCGGCGACCGCGATGATCCGCGCGAGGACCGGGATGTCGTCGCCCTGCACGCCTCGCGGGTAGCCGAGGCCGTCGATTCGCTCGTGGTGGGCGATCACGATCTCGCCGACCGGCTGGTAGCCGTCGATCTGCGAGACGATCCGCGCGCCCTCATAGGGGTGCTTCTTGATCTCCTCCCAGTCGGTCTCGGTCAGCTCGACGTCGCCCTTGAGGATCCGGTCGGGAAGAACGAACTTGCCGATGTCGTGGAGCAGTCCGGCGGTGTGGACCAACTCCTGCTCGGCCTCCGGAGAGCCCGGATGCCGCGGCGATCTCGCGCGAGTAGCGCGCCACCGCGGCGCTGTGTCGGGCGGTCATCCGGTCTCGCAGGTCGAGCGTTCGCAGCAGGGCGCCGAGCAGGGCGACCTGGAACCCGGCCAGCTGCTTGGCCTTCAACTCCAGTTCGTCGGCGCGCTGCTGAGAGATCAGCAGGGCGCCGATCAGGTACTGGAAGGTGACGAGGACGATCGCGAACAGAGCGACCGTCGCGAGGCCGATCTCGATGTACAGGTACGCGATCCCGACCGCCAGCACAGCCGAGGCGAGCTCGGACGGGAGCACCGGGACGAGCCCGCGGCGCACCTTCGTCGCGAGGCTGCCGCCTTCGACGTAGCACGAGTAGCCGGCGATCAGCAGGAAGTCGATCAGGTTCGCGACCACGATCAGCCCGAAGACCAGGAGGTAGAAGAGGTCGTCCTGCTGGGTCGTCTGGGTCGCGTGCAGCACGGCGTAGAAGGCCATCCCCGAGAGCAGCGGGAACCACGCGTAGGTGACCAGGTTGATCAGCAGGTCCTCGCGCGGATACCGGAAGCGAAGCCAGCCGGCGAGGATCGTCACGACCCCGATCACCGCCGCGGGGGCCTCGCCGAGGAAGACGACCGCGGTCACGATCGCCAGGAAGCTCGACGAGACCTTCAGCGATCTCGACGACGTTGACAGCGCCAGCACGTCCCCGGCCATCGAGAGCGCGAGAAGCAGGCCGAACAGCGACAGGTTCCAGTCCGTGTCGCCGGCCCAGTTGCGCCACACCGCCACCCCCATCGCCAGGACCAGGGCGGCTACTTCGATGGCGATCGCGCGTCGGCTCGGCCGCCCCGCCATGGCCCGGTCGTCAGCCACGGGTTCCCGTGGCGCGTCGGTCGGCGGAGGTCTGTCGCATGGAGCGCATGAACTCGTCTAGGTCGTCGGTGGAGAAGCGGCGCTGGCCACCCGGCGTCCTATAAACGGGAACCAGCCCCTGATTCGACCATTTGCGCAGCGAGGCAGCGCTGACCCCTAGATAGGTCGCCGCCTGGCCCACGTTCAGAAGTCTCGTTCGTCCTTCCATTGGTTGATCCTGCTTATGCGTCTCGGCCTGAAGCGGGCGAAACTTGAGCCCGGCTTCCAGTTCTGGACCGTTTGACGCCTGGATCGGACGAGAGGCCGTTTCAGGTCTGCAAAGGTTGCGCAACGACGCCTAAGAAAGGCGCATCAACCCTCGTTTATCTGAGCTCTTTATAGGTATCGTCGGCTTCCTCGGCCCAGCCCGAGCCCGTCGGCCCGGCGATCTCCACCGAGCTCTCGGAGGCGCCATGCGCCGCGCTTTCGGCGGCGACGAGGAGATCGGCCGCGTCATGCCCGTGCTCTGGACAGGCCGAGACTCCGACCCGGATCGCGATCCGGGGGCGGTCGGGTGACTGCGAGGCTTCGACCACCCGCACGAGGCGCTCGGCCATCGAGCGAAGTCGTCCCGCGTCGACGCTCGGAGCGAGCACCCAGAACTCGTCCTCAGCCTTGCGAAAGGCGCGGTCTGCGATTCGGATCTGACTCTGGATCACCCTGGCGATGGCGGTCAGCATGACCTCGCCCGACTCACGCCCGTGCGCCTCGACGATCGGCTCGAGGCCCTCGACCCTGGCAAGCGCCAACGCGAATGGATGACCGTAGCGCCGGTACTCGGCGAGCATCACTCTCAGCCACTCGTCCAGCTGGTCGCGATCCGTGTGCGCGGTGGGCTCGGTCCCGCCGGCTGCTCGGGACCGATCCCTGACCAGGCCCTCGGTCAGCGCGCCCTGGACCGAGCCGAAGATCTCGGCCAGCCGCTGAGCGGAGCGGGCGAGGTCGGCGGGCCGCGCGCCGAAGGCGTCGCGCCCAAGCGATCCCAGCAGCACCGACTGAAGGACCGCAAGGTCGCGAGGAACCTCGGCCGAGGCCCGGTCGCCTCGCCGCAGCCGGCCGAGCTCGCGGAGGTATCGCTCCGGGTGCTCGGAGCCCGGGCCGTTTCCCGCCGGGGATGGATCCAGGTCGCCGAGGATGCGGGTGATCAGGGGGATCGCCTCGCCGGCGAGCAGCTCCAGGTTCACTTCGCCGACCCGGTCGAGCGGTGTGCGCTCGATGACCCCGACCAGCCAGGCCTTCGCGAGCTCATCCACCGGCCACTCCGGGTCGGCCATCCTGCCTGGTGTCGCCCGTTCCACTCGCGCAACCTAGCCTACGTCGCAGTCGCCACCGCCGCGAGTACACTCGCCCGCTACGACGATGGTTGATCCCGAGGCAGAGGGAACGGCCCCCGAGCGCGCTGCTTCCCAAGACGAGTTGAATGAGCCTGCCGAGGGCGACGCGATCCTCGGGGCGACGATCGATGCGCTGAAGAGGGCCGCGCACGGCGTCGAGATCGAGCGACAGGTGGCCGAGACTCTCCAGCGGAGCCTGCTTCCCGAGATCCCGCCGATCCCGGGGCTCCGGGTCGCCGCACGCTACCGGCCCGGGAGCGCCGAGACGCGGATCGGCGGCGACTGGTACGACACGATCCCGTTGCGCGGCGGCAAGGTCGGGATCGCGATCGGCGACGTGGTCGGGCGGGGGGTCGAGGCGGCGGCTCGGATGGCCCATCTGCAGAGCGCCCTCCGTGCCTACGCCCTCGAGGCGCTCCGCCCCGAGTTGGTGCTCGAGCGGATGAACAGCTTCGTGCTGGAGGGTGAGCAGGGCGGGATGGTCACCCTGCTGTACGCGATCGTCGACCCGGACGCCTCGACCCTCCACGTCGCGACCGCCGGTCACCCGCCGCCGCTCATCCTGCGACCCGGAGGGCAAGCCGGTCTTCGCCGAGGCTCCGGCGGGGAGCCCGCTCGGAGTCAACCGGTTCCCTTCCTACGCCGAGAGCATCGCGACTCTCGACCCCTGGTCGACCGTGCTCCTGTACACGGATGGGCTGGTCGAGGGTCCGGAGCTGCCGTTGGGCGAGGGGCTCGAGGGCCTTCGCGCCACCGCCGAGAGCTGTCCGCGCGAGCCCGAGGGACTGTGCCGGTCCCTGCTCGCCACGGTCGATTCGCGGGCCGGCTTTCGCGACGACCTCGCCCTGCTGGCCATCCAGCTGGCGCCCCCCGGGAGAGACCCTTTCGTTGGCGCTGCCCGCGAAGCCGTCGTCGCTGGCCTCGATGCGGCGCGCGCTTTCGCAGTGGCTGCGCCTGGCCGGGGCGAGCGAGGCCGAGGTCTACGAGATGCTGGTCGCCAGCGGCGAGGCGTGCGCCAACGCCGTCGCCCACGCCCACTCGGCCAGTCTCCGACTCGCCGTTCGAGGTCGAGGCCGAGTCGCGACGGTCCTCAGATCAAGATCGTGGTCTCAGACAGCGGCAGCTGGCGTCCCCCGGGCGAGGAGAGCCGCGGTCGCGGCCTCCCGCTGATGCGCGAGCTGATGGACGAGACGACGTCGAGCCGGGCATCGGAGGGCACGACCGTGACCATGAGCCGACGGCTTCGCGAGGCGGCGGGATGATGAGGGATCCTCTCGCCCAACTCAGCTTCGACGAGGTCGGGAGCGTGCTCGTTGGCCGCATCGACGGGGAGATCGAGAGCGTCAACTCGGAGCAGCTTCGGGCCGCTCTCGCCCGCCGGCTGACCAACGACAGCGCCGGACTGGTCCTCGACCTCTCCCACGCCGCCTACCTCGACAGCTCGGGGATCGAGCTGCTGTTCGACCTCGCCCGTCGGCTGCGCACCCACCGCCAGCGCCTCCGGCTGGTGGTGCCGCCGGCGGCGCCCGATGCGACGGGTGCTCGACCTGTGCGACATCGAGGAGGTCGCGCCCGATGGACGCCACGGTCGAGGGCGCGGTCGAGGCGCTGGCCCAGCCGATGGACTAGGCGCCGCGCCGCCGGCTCTCAGCCGCCGCCGGCCGACCAGGCGCTTCGGAAGCGCTCCAGCGAATCCTTGAGCGGCCCCTCGTCGGAGCTGGAGACCACCAGGATCTCGCCGACCCGGTTGGAGAAGGCCTGCAGCAGGAGCAGTTCGGCGCGTCCGGTCAGGCGGCTCGGACGGGTGGTCAGGCAGATCACGCCCGACGAGCTTGCCCGCGGTGACCATCGGCGCGCAGATCGACGTTCTGCCCGATTGTGTGGCGCTCGAACCCGAGCCGTGGACGAGCTGAGCGCGGCGCTCGAGCGCCGCGCGTCCCAGGGCGCCTTCGCCGACCGCGATGCGCTCGGGAGCGTGCACGCTCTCGGGCTCGCCGTCCTCGTCCATCGCGGCTGCGCGGCGCATCGACAGGCCGTCCTCGTCGGCCAGGAAGATCATCCCGCCCTCGACGTCGTAGAGCGAGACCAGCCCGCTGAGCAGCGCTGCCGAGCATCGCATCCGACTCGCCGGCCGCGAGAGCGGCGCGGGCGCGGGCCCGGGGGCCGACGGTCGGGGGCGGAGCAGGGGCGTCCTGCGACCCCTGGGAGTCACTGAGCTCGGCATGCGGCTCGATTTCGTGGCGCTTGACGGCCAGGGCCACCGCCTGGGCACGGCTCGAAGCGCCGAGCTTCGCCATCGCGTTGCGGATGTGCGTGCGGACCGTCTCGGGAGAGAGCACCAGGGTCTCGGCGATCTGGGCGCCGCTCACTCCTCCGGCCAGCATCCCGAGGATCTCGCGCTCACGCGTCGACAGGGGCGCACCAGCGACCCGGCGCCCGACCGGGGCCCGCGCATCGTGATCTTCGGATGCCACTCCGGGAGGACCCTCGCGGCCGCGAGTGGATCGCTTCTGGTTCTCGTTCAAGGTTCTGACTGTCGCGGCTCGCTCGACGGTGAGCTTATCCGGTAGCGAGTGGCTAGCACTACCCGCATTGCGGTAATGCACCAACGATTTTCGGGTATTCCCACCCACGAATCCTTGACTTTCGCTAGTGGTCAGCCACAGTGGCCTCGTCCCGAAAACCAGTTGGGTCGATCGACGTTCAGGTCGACCCGGCCACTCGACCCGGTCGTATCCGGGTTCGATTCACCCGGAGCGACAGGGTCGTGTGGCAAATCAGCCGTTGAACTGCGGCAGGAGCAATCATCTCAATGATTAATCGGCACTTTGTCTCGTTCTTTACACGTCGGCCCGCAGCGTGGCTGGCTGCCGGACTCCTCGTGGTCGCGCTCGCGGCCCCGTCGGCGGCCATGGCTTCCTCGCCCACAGATGCTCAGTACGTGCCGAAGAACCATCAGATCGCGGCCACCGGCGGTGGCGGCTCGACCGGTAGCGGCCCGTCGGCCCCGAGCCGGAGCACGATCGGCAGCCTGCCGTTCACGGGCCTCGACGTTGGGGTCCTCGCGCTCGCGGCCGTTGCGCTGCTCGGCGCCGGCTTCGCCCTTCGGCGCCTCTCCGACCCGGCCAGGCACTCCTCCTCGTAGTCCGAGGCTGAGCGACAACCACTAAGACGCCGGCGACGAAGAGCAGAAATGCCCACCACCAACGGCATCGAGCGCCGAGATCAACGAGCTCTCGCCGCCCGCCGGGCCCGCACCGGTGATGCGCGCCCTGGAGGCCCAGCGCCTGCTCGACCTGATCGCGCTGAAGGTGATGCCGGCGGTGGCGGCGGGCCTGATCACCTATCTGCACCTCGGCGCGGCGGCTACGGCCTCCTGATGGCGGCCACGATGCTGGTCGCGCTGCAGCTGGTCGAGCGGTGTCGCACTGCCGCTCGACCTGATGCCTGCGGCACGAATCACCCTCGCGCTGGTGGCGCCGGTTCTCGGCGCGGCGCTTGCTCTTGGTGCTCGAGTTGGGCGCCGGTGACCACGTGGCTCTGGGATCCCTTGAGCCGTCGGTCATCGGTGCCTGGCTCGTATTGGCCCTCGGGGCATGGGTGACGATGCATTTCCAGGAAGGGCGTCCGGCGCGGGTGGCCGTGATCGGATCGGCCGGGTTCGCATCCGACCTCGCAGCCGAGTTGGAGGCGGCCGGGATTCGGGGGTACGAGGTAATCGGATGGTTCGGCGCCGCCGCGCCTGCCGCGCACTCGGGCGAGCTCGAGTGCCTCGGCACGCTCGACGGGGTTCGCGCGGCGGTGATCGCGCGGAGGATCGAGCTGCTCGTCTGGGCCCGGGAGGAGACCGGCGAGCAGCGCGGCGGCGCCGACGGGGCTCCGATCCGTGCGCCCTGATCGCCGACGCCTGTCTCGACCTGCCCGGTGAGGATGATGGAGGCCAGCCAGCTGTACGAGGAGCTGCTCGGCCACGTCCCGCTCGGGACGATCGACTCGGCCTGGTTCCGCTACATCATGCATCCGCGGTTCCGGCCCACCTCGCCGCTGTCGAAGCGGTGCTCGGACCTCGCGATCGCTCTTCCGACGGCGATCTTCGCGCTGCCGCTGCTCGGCGTACTGGCGATCGCGATCAAGCTCTCCGACTCCGGCCCGGTGCTCTTCCGCCAGCGACGGATCGGCGAGGGCGGGCGGTCGTTCAAGGTGCTCAAGCTTCGGACGATGGTCACCGACGCCGAGGCCGCGGGCCCGCAGTGGTGCTCGCCGAACGACGCTCGCGTGACCCGTATCGGCAAGGCTGCTTCGCAGGACCCACCTCGACGAGCTTCCGCAGCTCTGGAACGTGCTCCGGGGGGAGATGACGCTGGTCGGTCCCCGGCCCGAGCGGCCCGAGATCGTCACCGAGCTCGAGCGACGCTTCCCGCACTACACGCGACGCCATCTCGTCAAGCCCGGGATCACCGGCTGGGCCCAGCTTCGGTGCGGTTACGCCGGCTCCGAGCTGGGCACGGCGTGGAAGCTCTGCCACGACCTTTTCTATGTCAAGCGCCGGTCGGTGCTCGCCGACTGGCTGATCATCGTCGAGACCCTGTTCGAAGCGGGTCGCGACGCTCATCGGGCGCTGCGGGCGCCGGAAAAGAGGTTCCTTGTCGGCGAGACCAGTGACTAGGCGGGTCGTGGGTCCAAGCGGCGCAGCGGCGATGGGCGGGGTCCCGGCACAGCTTGCGATCGTGGTGGTGGACGATGATCGCCGGTGCCTCGAGGCCAACCTGGCCGCGTGTCGCCTGCTCGGGCTGCCGCGCCGCGCGGTCATCGGGCGGACCTTCGATGACTTTCTCGCAGCAGGGATGCGCTCGAGGGTTGACCACGTGTGGCGCGCCTTCCGGGAGGGAGGCGGCCACGCGGGTCCCTTCGAGCTCAGCTCGCAGGCGGCAGCGACCGAGGAGGTGCACATCACGGTGACCGCCAACGTCCTGCCGGGTCGCCATCTCCTCATCCTCTCGGGCGGCGGCGCCCAGATCGAGGAGCCCGAGGGCGCCCAGGAGTCCGACCCGCAAGGCGACCGCGAACCACGTTCCGCGCTTCACCCGTGGGGGCCCCACCTCGCGCGAGCGCGAGGTGCTGGCCCTGCTCGCCGCCGGCGCGACCGACGAGCAGATCGCGGGACTCCTCGAGCTCTCGCCCGCCACCGTCCAGACCCACGTTCGAAACGCGAAGGCAAAGCTCGGCGCACGCACCCGCGCACAGGCGGTTGCCCTGGCGCTCCAGGGCGGGATGATCGAGCTGTCCTGACCGGATCGCCGGTCGGCGTCGGCTAGTCGCGGTCGCGGCGGAGCTGGCCCTGGAGCGCGGCGATCTGGCCGTTCAAGGGATCTCGGTCGCGCGCCTTCGCCAGCTCGCGGCGCGCCAGGCCCGGCGAACGGCGCTCGTGAAGGAGCGCCAGGAAGTAGTAGGACACCCACTCCTCGGGTCGCTTGGCGATCGCGTCGTCGAACGCCGCGATGGCCCGCCGGCGATCGCCGTTCGCGCGGGCGATCGCTCCCTCGGCCAGGATGGGGTCGACGCTCAGTGGGTTGAGCGAGCGTGCGCGGTCGAGGTCGCGATAGGCGCGTGAGGGATCGGCCCTCCAGACCGCATAGGCGTCGCTCGTGTAGCGCTCGGAGAGGAACGGCGCGACGACACTGCCGCGAGCACGATCGCCCCGGCGGCGATCGCCAGGCGGACGCGACCATGCCGGGCTTGGGGGGCGGCCACGACCGAAGCCGCCCGCGCTCGCACGCACGGCGCGCAGGCCGAGCCGAGCAGCGCGAAGACCGGAGCGGTGACGGCCGGATATGGCCAGAACCAGTCGAGCGAGGAGTGGAACACCCAGTAGGTGCCCGCGGTCAGCGCGATGGCCGAGAGCCACGCGGCCTCGGGGCTCTGACGGCGGGCCCGAATCGCCCCCGTCGCCGCCGTGGCGATCGCCGCGGCGAGCAACAGGAAGCCGACGATCCCGAGCTCGGCGAGGTTCTCCAGCTCGAAGCTGTGGGCGTCGTTGACGGCCGGCGGTGCATCCGGTCGACGCTCCTTCAGGTACGTGTATCGGTAGCCGCCCGCGCCGTCGCCGAGCAGCGGGTGATGCCCGAAGTCGACCAGCGCGATCCGCCACAGCTCGCCGCGACCGGTGCGGGCGTTGAACGTGAACCGGCTGTTTCGGCCGACCGGCTGGCTCGCCTCTCCGGCTTGAAACTGAGACGCCTTCTGGCTGATCCAGTGGATCGGGTCGCCGACCTTGGCGACGAAAACGATCGAGCCGCCGAGCAGCGCGACCACCAAGCCGATGATCGCCGCGCGGTCAGCCATTTTTTCCGCCCGCGCCGACCACCCCAGGCGGCCCTCGGCGAGCGCGACCGCCGCGCCGATCACCAGTGCGACGGCGGCACCCAGCGCGGCGGCGTTGGCGGCGCTGCGAAGCTCGCCGCCAAGGGCGTGGATCGGCGTTCCGCTGTTCGCTTCGTGATACAGGTCGGTGAGGGGCGGCAGGACGATCAGGGCGGGGAGCGCGGCCAGGGCGAGCCATGCGACGCGGCGGGCGCGGTCGCTCGAGAAGGCGACGTAGACGCAAAGGGCCGCGGCTCCGGCGATCATCGAGCCCCGACTCTGGCTCAACATCCCCATCGCGAGGCAGAGGGTCGCGGCGGCGAGCGCCCCGCCTCGCCCGAGCCACATGCCGCCGCGTCGTGCAGCGAGCCCCAGCGCCGGCCAGAAGGCGATCAGGAAGAAGGCCGCGTTGGCGTTTCGGTAGCCGAGCGGGTACTCCAGCGTGCCGTCGGTCTCCAGGTAGCGCCCCGGATGCTCCGCTGAATGCATGCCGATGACCGCGATCAAACCGGCGAACGCCCCGGCGACCGCGAGCGGGACGAGCGCGAGGTGCATGCGATCGCCGAGCAGATCGCAGAGCCACAGGCCGAGCACGAAGGCCACCGCGTAGGCGAGGATCCGCTGCCCGTCGGCGATCGCCAGGTCGGGCGCAGGGCTCCATAAGGCCGACAGCGCTGCCCACCCTCCGAGCGCGATCGGGGCGGTGAGCGCGACGATCACGACGGGTGAGGCGCGCAGGTTGCCGCGCCACGGCCCGATCCAGGCGCCAACCGCGAGGGTCGCGCAGAGGGCGACCGTTCCGGGCAACAGCACGGTCCCGAAGTAGGCGCCGGACTTGGCGGCCCACCAGCACCACACGGCGGTCAGCGCGATCAGCGGCACGAGGGCGGCCAGCTCGAAGCGCTCGGACCGCGGGGTGGATTCGCCACCGGAGGCTTCGACAGCTACGTCCACCGCCGTCAAGCTAACGGCCCGGACGGGCGGAGACCGTGGCCGGGCGCGGATCCCCGGGTCAGACCGATGCGTTTAGGAGCATCTGGACATGGTGGACGACAGCGGCGCATGAGCCGTTCGAGCCAGGTGAGGGGCCGCATGAGGCCGATGATCGCCTGCGCCAGAGCGTCTCGGCCGCTCGGACTTCGATCGCCGACGCGCTCCGCGAGGCAGTGGAACGCCTCGAGCACGCCGAGCAGGTCGCGCTCGGAGCCGCCGAGGAGCGACTCGGCAAGGTCGCCGCCGAGCGGGTCGACGATGCCATGGTCCGGCTCGGCGTCGAGCAGGGCCAGCTCCGAGCGGAGCTCGAGCGCCGCATGGAGCGGGCGATAGAGCACCTCGCGGCCGAGATCGGGACGAGATTCGGGGCGGCCCAGTCGCGGCTCGACGAGGTCGCGGCGCGATCCGCGCGCGCGGGCGCCGACGCGCGCGGGGAGCGCGAGCGCGTTACCGCAGGCGGTCGACCGGGCGCTCGGCTCGATCAGGGAGGCCGAGTCGAGGGCGCTCGGATTCAGCTCCGGGGCGAGCGACGTCCTGGAGGCAACCGAGCGTCAGGCCGAGGCAACGATGGGACGCGTCGAGCAGGCGCTGTCGGGGGTGGAGCGCTCGATCGTCGAGGTGGGCGAGGCTGAGACCCGAGTGCGGGGACTCTACGAGCGGGTGGCCCGGACCGAGGAGCGGATGACCCAAGCGGCGGCGGCGATGGACCGCGTCGCCGATTGGGAACCGCGGATCACCGAAGCGGCGCGGGCCGAGGCCGAGGCGGCCCGGCGGATCTCGGATGCGGAGCGCCGGATCCTGGGCCTCGTGGCCGAGCCCCGCGACCCGCCCTCGGGTGAGGCCGGCTAGGCCGCGGCGAACGAGTCGGCGGTCGCCCGAAGGCCCTCCGACAGGGAGGTGCGGGCTCGCCACCCGAGATCTGCGGCCGCCTTGCCGCTGTCGATCGCGATTTGCTGTACCTCACCCGGGCGCGGTGGGGCCATCTCCGGCTCGAACGGCTTGTCAAGTACCGCGGCGATTTGCTCTCCGAGCTCGAGCACGCTGGTCTCGACCCCGGTGCCGACGTTGTAGGTCCCCGCAGCCTCGGCCTTCGCGGCGTCCAGGAACGCCTCGACGACGTCGAGGACGTAGATGTAATCGCGGGTCTGGTGGCCATCACCGAACACCCGTGGTGTGCCGTCGCCGAGCAGCGCGCCGCAGTAGATCGCCACCACTCCGGCCTCGCCGAGCGGGTCTTGCCGCGGCCCGTAGACGTTGCCCAGGCGCAGCGCGGTCGCCGAAAGGCCGTGCAGGCGGCCGTACAGGGAGACGTAGCCCTCGGCCGCGAACTTGCTCTGCCCGTACGGCGCGTCCGGGCGGCAGACGGCCGTCTCGTCCAGGGGGAGGTCGAGCCCGGCGCCCTCGCCGTAGACGGCGCCGCCGGTGGACGCGAGCAGGAAGCGCTGGGCGGCGGTGTTTCGGGCCGCCTCCAGGAGGTTGAGGGTGCCGGCGACGTTGACGTTCAGGTCGTAGATCGGGTCGGCGACCGAGCGCCGCACGTCGATCTGGGCGGCCAGGTGGAAGATCAGCTCGGGGCGGCGCTCGTCGAATACGTCCGAGACCGCCGCCGCATCTCGGATGTCGAGCTCGACCAGGTCGGCGCCCTGGGCGGCGGCTTGGTCGAGGTTCTCCCGGCGCCCGGTGGAAAGGTCGTCGATCACCACTACATCGTCGCCGCGCTGGACCAGCGCGTCGACCAGGTGAGAGCCGATGAAGCCCGCCCCTCCGGTGACCAGAGCCTTCATGGAGCGGGCAGCTTAGTGGTCCGGGCAGAGCCCTCGGCGGGAACATCGTCGGCCCGAATATCCGGCAGCGCAAAACCTCGCACGGTGCGAAATCGCAGGCCGGTGGCATCTGGGCTGGTTGACATGATCAGCCGACGATGGCGACGAGCCCAGGTGGTCCACCTCCACGTCCACAGCGAGTACTCGCTGCTGGACGGCGCCTGCAAGATCGGGCCGCTAGCGGCGCGCGCGGCAGAGCTCGGGATGCCCGCGCTCGGGCTGACCGATCACGGGGTGATGAACGGCGCCGTCGAGCACTACAAGGCGTGCCACAAGAACGGCATCAAGCCGATTCTGGGGCTTGAGGCCTATCTGGTCGACGACCGCCGCGCCGAGCGGCCCGGCGAGCGCAACCATCTCACGCTGCTGGCGGCCTCGGACGCGGGATTTCGCAACCTCGTCCAGATGACCTCGCAGGGATTCCTGGAGGGCTTCGCGCGCGGCAAGCCCAGCGTGGACTCCGAGCTGCTCGACCGCCACTCCGAAGGGGTGATCGCGCTGACCGGGTGCCTGCAGTCGAGGTTCTGCCAGCGGCTGATCTCGGCCCGCCCGGACGACGCGCGGGCCCACATCGACGACCTGATCGGGATCTTCGGCACGGACAACGTCTACTTCGAGGTGCAGTCGAACGGGCTCGCCGAGCAGGACAAGGCCAACGAGGGAATCGTCCGGGTCGCCGGCGAGCTCGGCCGTCCGCTGGTCGCGACCGCGGACGTCCATTACCTGCGCCGGGAGGACTACTCGAACCACGCCGCGCTGCTCTGCGTGCAGACGAAGTCGACGATCGAGCAGCCCAAGCTTCGGTTCGACACCAACGAGTTCTTCCTCAAGAGCCCGGCTGAGATGGAGGAGTCGTTCTCCCGTTGGCCCGGGTCGGTCGAGACGACGCTCGAGATCGCCGAACGCTGCGAGGTCGAGGTCGAGCTCGACCAACTCCTACTCCCGCGGTTCCCTGCCCAGGACGGCGAGGACCCGGGCGCGCTGCTTCGGCGCCTCGCCACCGAGGGACTCCGCCGCCTCTACGGAGACCCGCCGCCGGCCGAGGCGATCGAGAGGCTCGAGTTCGAGCTCGGCGTGATCGGCGATATGGGCTTCGAGTCCTACTTCCTGATCGTCTGGGACTTCGTCAAGTTCGCGAAGGACAACGGGATCGCCGTCGGACCCGGACGAGGCTCGGCGGCGGGCTCGATCGTCGCCTACTGCCTCAACATCACCGACCTCGACCCGCTCGCCAACGGACTGCTCTTCGAGCGCTTCCTCAACCCGGCGCGAAAGTCGATGCCCGACATCGACATCGATTTCTCGGTTCGCGGGCGCGAGCGGGTGATCCGCTACGTCGCCGAGAAGTACGGGCGCGAGTCCGTCGCGCAGATCATCACCTTCGGCAAGATGGCCCCGAGGGCCGCGACCCGCGACGCGGCGCGGGTCCTCGGCTTCGACTACGCGACGGGCGATCGCATCGCCAAGCAGATCCCGGAGCCGGTTCTGGGGCGAAACCCAAGCTTTGAGGACTGCCTCAAGGACGGCGAGGAGCTGAAGCGCACCTACGACGCCGACGCCGATGCGCGGCGCATCCTCGACGTCGCCCAGGGCCTCGAGGGGATCGTACGAAACAACTCGATCCACGCCGCCGCGGTGGTGATCGCCGACCGTCCGCTGCAGGAGATCGTCCCCCTGCAGCTCGCCGAGGACCGCTCGGCCCCCGCCGAGCGCGGCGCGAACGGCAAGCCCGCGCGCTCCTACAAGGTCGTCACCCAGTACTCGATGGGCCCGATCGAGGAGATGGGCCTGCTGAAGATGGACTTCCTCGGGTTGCGGAACCTCGATGTGATCGAGGACGCGATCGAGATCATCGAGCGCTCGCGGGAGGTCGAGATCGACATCGAGGCGATTCCCCTCGACGACGCGCCGACCTTCGAGATGCTCTCGCGCGGCGATTCGGTCGGGGTCTTCCAGTTCGAGTCGGACGGGATGCGCGACGCGATGCGCAAGGTGCGACCGAGCGAGTTCAATGACATCGTCGCGCTCGGCGCCCTCTACCGGCCCGGCGCGATGCGCTACATCGACGACTACGCGAGCGGCAAGCGAGACCCAACCTCGGTTCGCTACGCGGACGAGCGCCTCCGGTCGATCACCGAGGCGACCTACGGCTGCTGCATCTACCAGGAGCAGCTGATGGAGATCTCAAAGCAGATCGGCGGCTTCAGCCCTGCCGAGGCCGACGACCTGCGCAAGGCGGTCGGCAAGAAGAAGCGCGACCTGATGGCGACGATGGAGGACAAGTTCATCAGCGGATGCGCGCGCTCGGGCACCCAGACCAAGGTCGCCCGCGACCTCTGGTCGCTGATGACGGCGGCGGCCGACTACTCCTTCAACAAGTCCCACGCCGCCTGCTACGCGCTGATCTCCTACCGGACCGCCTACCTGAAGGCGAACTACCCCGCCGAGTACATGGCGGCGGTGATCTCCTCGGTGATGTCGACCAAGGACAAGGTGCCGTTCTTCGTCAACCGCTGCGAGGCGATGGGGATCGACGTTCTGCCGCCCGGACGTCAACTCCTCCGACCACGGCTTCGTGGTCAGCGGCAAGTCGATCCGGTTCGGGCTCGACGCGGTCAAGAACGTCGGGCATTCCGCCGTCGAGACGATCATCGCGGCGCGCGAGCGGGGCGGTCCCTTCTCCTCAATCTGGGACTTCTGCGAGCGGGTCGACGCTCGCGCCGTCAACAAGCGCGCGGTCGAGTGCCTGATCAAGTGCGGCGCGCTCGACTCGACGGGCGCCGCCCGGAAGGGGATGCTCGAGGTGCTGTCGGCGGCCCAGGCGAGCGCCTCGAAGTCCCAGGAGGACGCCCGCCGGGGCCAGGGCTCGATCTTCGACCTGGGCGGCGAGCCGGCGAGCGAGACGGAAACGCAGGCCCCGCGGAGGGTTCGCGGACGCACCGGCCGACGATCCCCGACGACGAGTTCGACCAGCGCGAGCTCCTGCGGCTCGAGAAGGACACCTTGGGGACTTTCCTGTCCGCCCACCCGTTGGGCGAGGTGCGCGAGGCGCTTCGGGAGCGAGTCGACTGCCCGCTGCCGGAGGTCGGTGCCAAGGAGGATGGCTCCTGGGTGAGCGTCGGCGGGATCGTGAGCGAATGCAAGCGCGTGCGGACGCGAAGCGGGGCCTACGTCATGTTCGCGACGCTCGACGATCTCGAGGGAAGGGTCGAGCTGTTCGTGCGCGACGCGGCCGGCGCAGGCCGCCGAGCAGATCGAGCTCGATCGGGTGATCCTGGTTCGCGGCCGGGTCGACCACAAGGGGCGCGGGCGAGATGAGCCTGGTGGTGGCGGAAGCGGAGGCGTTCGAGCCCGGCGAGGACGAGGTGGCGGCGGCGCGAGCCAAGGCCAAGGCGCGCGAGCCGGAGCGGATCGTGCTGCGGGTTCGCGCCGCCGAGTTCGGGCCACGGCTCGTCGACGAGCTGAAGTCGCTGTTCGAGTCCTTCCCGGGCGACTGCGACGTGCTGCTCGAGATGGAGACGCGCGAGGGAACCAGGCGGCTTCGCTTCGGCGACGACTACTGCGTCACCCCGTCCGCCGCCCTGCGCGCCGAGATCGACCAGCTGCTCGGCCCGCGTGCGTTAGCGGCCTGAGCGGGTCTAGACTTTCAACATGCCGCTCACCAAGCCAGCAGGAGAGCAGGGTGCCGCGGTCGGCGAGTGCCGGCAGTGCCGCACCTTCTGCGATCGACTGGTCGAGCCCCGAAGCTGCCTGGAGCTTCGCTGCCGCTACCTCTACAGCTACATCGATCCGCTACGGCGGCGGCCGCTACATGGGATGCATGCGAAAGGTGTTCCGCGCCGAGATCGACGTCGCGATGTTCGAGGCCGCAGAGCAGAGCGGCGGCTACGGCGGCGTCAAGATGACCGGCGAGCCGCTTCCTCAATGCCAGTTCCGCGTCGAGCCGGCCTACGAGCGCGGCGGCCCCGAGCACGAGTGCGTCAACCCGGGCTTCTTCGACGCCGAGGGCTGGCGAGAGGCCGCCTTCGACCTCCGCGACGCTCTGACCTGAATAACTCCGCCGGAGCCTCGCCTCCTCCGGTCCCGACGAGCGGCTGCGCAGCCCTTCGCGGCGCAGGCGCCTCGCGAGCCTGACGTCGTTTCGATCCGGGCCCTTGCCCTCCGGGCCGCCGGTCTCGATCAGGGCCGGCAGGCTCTCGAACCGGGGTTCGGAGAGGAACACCCGGATGCCCCGACGCCCGAGCTCGCCCTGGCCGAGGTTGGCGTGGCGATCGCGGTTCGCGCCGAGCGGGACCTTGGAGTCGTTGACGTGGACGCAGCGCAGCCGCTCCAGCCCCACCCGTGCGTCCAGCTCGTCGACCACCGCGGTCAGCGACTCCGCGGTGCGGATCTCGAACCCGGCGGCCAGCAGGTGGCAGCAGTCGAGGCAGGCGCCCAGGCGCTCGCCGGCCCCGGCCGCGTCGATCAGGTCGGCGAGCTCGTCGAAGTCTCGGCCGAGCGGTCCCTGGGTGCCGGCCGTGTTCTCGAGCAGCAGCCGACAGCCGTCGGTGCGTGCGAGCGCCTCGCGGATCACCTTGCCGGCCCGCTTGACCGAGGGCGCGTACGGCTCTCCCTTGCGCGCTCCCGCGTGGAGCACGACGCCGTCCGCGCCGATCCCGTCGCCGACCGCGAGGGCCTGCTCGAGCGAGGCCAGCGACTTGCGGCGGATGTCGGCGTCCTTCGTCGCGCAGTTGATCAGGTACACGGCGTGGATCACGACCGACTCGACTCGCGAGGCCTCCGATCGCCTCGCGAGCGGCCTCGAAGTCCCGGTTCGTCGTACGCGGTCGGCCGCCACATCCGCGGGCTCTGGTGGAAGATCTGGATCGCGTCGCATTCGAGCTCGGCTCCCCGCTCGACGGCTTTGTCCAAGCCGCCTGCCGTGGACACATGAGCGCCGATCAGCATTCGGGGTTCCCTCTCGAGTCCTGCGCAGCGATCCGGCACTGTAGCCGCGGGCCGCGCCGTCGGGCCGCGTAGCGCCGGTCGAGCCGCGGAGCGCTGTGGAAACATGCGCGCGCGGATCAGTATGCGCCAGCCTGCCACGTGAGCTCCTCCTCGCCGACCCGATTCCGCTTTGCCCCTTCGCCGACTGGGGCGCTTCACATCGGGGGCGCTCGCACTGCGCTCTACAACTGGCTCCTGGCAAGGGGCTCCGGCGGCGAGCTCGTTCTGCGGATCGAGGACACCGACCGCGAGCGCTCGACCACCGAGAACGTTGATCTGATCCTCGAGGCGCTGGGTTGGCTCGAGATCGACTGGGACGTTGGTCCAGTCAGCCAGTTCGAGCGCCGTGAGCGCCACGCCGCGCGCCTGGCCGAGCTGCTCGAAGGCGGGCACGCCTACCACGACCCGGCGACGGCCGCCGACGTACGAGCATGGAAGGAGGCGAACAAGGGGGTCGGGTATCGCGGCGAGCCTCGCCCCGAGCCCGGCGCGGCGATCCGACTCCGCGTTCCCGACGAGGGCGCCACCGTGGTCGAGGATCTGATTCATGGCGAGGTGCGATTCGAGAATCGAACCCAGGACGACTTCGTGATCGCGCGAGGGGACGGGACACCGCTCTACAACCTCGCCGTTGCGGTGGACGACGCGGAGACCGAGATCACCGACGTCGTGCGCGGGGATGACCATCTGTCCAACACGCCAAAGCAGCTGCTCGTGCTCGGTGCGCTGGGGGCGACGCCCGCCTCGCTACGCCCACCTCCCGCTCCTCCACGGACCCGACGGGCGAAAGCTGTCCAAGCGCGAACGACGCCGCGTCGGTGCAGGAGCTCGACGCGGGTCGGCTATCTGCCGGCGGCCGTCCGCAACTACCTCGCGCTGCTCGGCTGGGGAACCGATGACGACACGACGATCCTGTCGACTGACGAGCTGATCGAGCGGTTCTCGATCGAGCGGGTCGGCCGCTCGGCAGCGATCTTCGACCAGCGAAAGCTCCGCTGGATGAACGGCCGCTACATGCGGGCGCTGACGGTGGCCGAGTATGAGCGCCGCCTGCGTGAGCCACCTTCGGCGCGTCTCTCCCTCGGACGCCGAGCGCTTTCTGTGGCGCGTCGGCCGAGCGCCGAGCGGAGGCCTGTCGCATCGTGCAGGACAAGGCGCAGACGCTGGGCGAGGTCTGGCCGCTGATCCGGCTTTCTGTTCACCGAGCCGGAGCGCGATCAAGCGGCCTGGGACAAGGTCATGACGCCCGACGCGGCGCGAATCCTCGCCGAGGCGCTCGAGGCGCTCCGGGCGGTTCCGTCGGACGGATTCGACGCCGCTGCCGTCGAGGCGGCGCTGTCGGCCGTCGTGGAGCGGACGGGGCTGCAAGCCGAAGGCGGTTTACCAGCCGATTCGGGTCGCGATCACCGGGACCACGATCTCGCCCGGGATCTTCGAATCGGTCGCCGTCCTGGGTCGCGACGACGCGCTTCGACGCATCGAGGACGCGGCCGCTCGAGCTCGCCGGCTGAGGGCTCCGCGGGGCGCCGCCGCCGCCGATCGGCGACCGATTTACGGCGCCGCGCTAAATCCACGGGCGGCTCATGCCGATCAAGTAGACGGATAGGACCTCTCTTGAGCCCCCTCGCGACCAAGCCACGTGCCCGAAAGCGGACCCAGCGCGCCGTCAAGGCGGACCGTCAGCGCCCAAGGAGAAGACGAACGGTCGTCCCTCCAAGGCGGCGTCGAGTGCCGAGAAGAAAGTGGGCAAGGGTGGACGCCGCCTCGCGGATGCCTTCGAGGCCGTCTCGGTCATGCCGGTGCTCGCCGAGTCGCGGCGGCGCCTCTGGAGGCGTGCGACGGCAACGGGTCGCCATCCGGTGAGCTTGCCGACGCGATCGAGTCGGACGCGGGCCTGACCGTCGCGGTGCTGCGTGCTGCGGGCGACGGCGAGTCCCTGGTCGCAGACGGTGGCGTTCGCCAGGCGATCGAATCCCTGAGCCCGGCTGGATTGCGGGTGATCGGAGAGTCGATGGAGACCTACGATCCGTTCGAGGCGCCGAGCATTTGGGCCGATCGCCAGGAACGCTTTCGACGCCACGCGGTCTCGACCCGTCACGCAGCCGATCTAATCGGCGAGATCGCTCGCTTGCCCGACCGCGACGAGCTCGCAGTCGCTGCCCTCCTTCACGATGTCGGCCGCCACGTGCTCGCGCAGCTCTATGGCGAATTCGAGCTCGATGACCATGATGCGACCCCCGAGGAGCGGGTTCGCCGGGAGCGGCGCGAGCTGGGCATCGACCATGCGCTGGTCGGTGCCGTCCTGGTCCGGCGATGGGGCCTTCCGTCCAGCGTGGCGCTTGCGATCGAGCGGCATCACTCGCCGCAGGCTGAGGGCCATGCTGCGGCGATCCGGTTGGCCGACCTCGTGGTCCATTACGCAAGCGGTGACCCGGCTCCCCCCGAGGCGATGATGGACGCCGCGGCAAATCTGGGGCTCGGGCGCGAGCGGGTCGCGCCGCTCCTCTACGAGTTCCCTCACGCGAGCGCCCCGCGGCGGCGCCCCTCAGACCCCTGTCCGCTGTCGGCCCGCGAGATCGACGCCCTCCGGGGTCTGGCCGAGGGCAAGGTGTACAAGCAGATCGCCCACGAGCTCTCGCTGTCGGTCAGCACGATCCGAACTCACCTGCACAACGTCTACCGCAAGATCGGCGCGGTGGATCGCGCTCAGGCGGTGCTGATCGCCCGCGACCGCGGCTGGATCTAAGTATAACACCGGCGACTCTTCGGAGTCGCCGAAGTTGTGTCCTACTCGATCAGGGATGAGCGCAGGGCGATGGCGACGGCGTGAGCGCGGTCGCGGGCCCCGAGGCGGGCGAGGGTCGCCTTCGTGTGGGTGCGGATCGTCTCGGCGCTCAGCCCGAGCTGTTGGGCCACGCGCGCGGTGGACTCCCCGTCGGCATAGAGCTGCAGGATCTCGCGCTGGCGGCGGGTCAACGCGGGGCGGCCGCGGGACCGCTCGCTGGCGGCCGGGTCGACGAAGCTCTCCGACTCGGCCGCGGCGTCCACCGCCTCGTTGAGCGCCTCGACCGGCGAGCTCTTGACGACGTAGGCGGTTGCGCCGGCCTTGATCGCCTCGGTTGCGGCGTGCTTTTGTGAGTGCGGGCCGTGGGCCACGATGCCGAGGCTGGGTTGTGCCTTCCTGAGTGCGCGGATCGCGCCGGTACCGCGGAGCTCCTGCGTGCCGTTGCCGTTTCCCCGACCCAGATCGACGACCGCCACGTCGAAGTCGACCGACCGACGTCAGGAGCTCGAGCGCGCCGCTGCCGTCCGCGGCCTCCTCGACCTCGTAACGGTTCGCGAGCGCCTCGCGCACACCGAGGCGCATCGTCGGTTGCGCGTCTATGACCAGGCAGCGAAGGTCCTCGCTCACTCTCTTACTCCGGACGTGGTTTTCCCCGGTGTGATGCACTCTCGTGCGCCCCGGTGCACGACAACTGGATTCAGTCCGAGCCGGCCCGCGCAGCATCCTAGCGTCGTGGGCCGGGCCCGTTGCCGCCGGGCGCGGAAAGAGCGAGCCTTTTCCCACGCCGCCCGGTTCGGTACAACAGGCGAGGCGATGATCTCCGTCACCTCGAAGTCACGCTACGCGGTGGTCGCGCTCGCCGAGCTGGCGCGCTCGGGCGAGCGACCGGTCCCGATCGCGCAGATCGCCGAGCGCCGCCGCATGCCGGTGCAGTTCCTGGAGCAGCTCTTCACGACTCTGCGCCGCGACGGCCTGCTCCAGAGCCACCGCGGCGTCAAGGGGGGCTACACGCTCGCCCGACCGGCCGAGGAGATCGACGTGCTCGAGGTGGTGCAGTCGCTCGACGGAAGACTCGGACAGGAGGGAAAGGAGGCGGGCGGGATCTGGGCGGAGGGCGTCGAGGCGCTCCGCGACGTCTTTCGCTCCACCACGATCGCCGACATCGCCCGCCGCGAGTCCGACGAGGCGGGCGGCGGGATGTACTACATCTGATCTCGAGGGCGCCGGAACCCCTTTAAACAAGCCAAGTCGGGGTTCCCATGGGCCTGGCTGGCGGTCGATCAGCCGGACCGGTGGCTCTGCTCCCCATGCCAGGTGGCGAAGGGGCGCAGGTGATGGTGCTGGCGCTATTCCCGCAGCCCGGCGGCTTCGAGGGCTTCGTCGAGATCGTTGTAGGTGGCGACGAAGACGATCTTTCCAGCGCGGAGCTTCCACAGCCAACCGGAGCGCGTGGGACCTGGCAGCTCGATGCCGTCGCGTCCGACGAAGTGGGCCTTCTGGCGCGTCACCACGACGCCTTCGTCGGCCTCGATGAACTCGCTGACCTCGATGCGGACACTCTGCCACGCCTCGGTCAACAGTCCCCACGCCCGCTTGACGTCATCCGCCCCTCGATGGACCCCGCGCCAGTCCCCCGAGTTCATCGAGTTGTCGAGGACGAAATCCGGCGCGGTGTGCTTCAAGGTCTCGTCCCAATCACCTCGGTTCCAGGCCTCCATGGCGGCGCGGACGATCTCCACGTTCTCCTGCGACATCGTCCACGCAGTATCTCGCGGTCGGGTTGCCCTAGACACGCAGACCCTTCGACTCAGGCCGAAGGGTCCGGGGTCATAGGATCGCTGCTCGATGGGGCCGTCTGACCAGGATCACACGCGGGACGCCGGCCCTTCGCGCGGGAGATGGCGGGATTGGCTCGCCGACGCCGAGCGGCTCGACGTGGCGGTCTACGCCGCGATCGCCGAAACGCCGACCCCGGCTCTCGATCGGGGCCTCGCCGGCCTGACGCGCGCCGCCGACCACTCGAAGCTCTCGCTCGGGTGCGCCGGCGCGCTCGCGCTCGCCGGCGGGCCGGCGGGCCGGCGGGCGGCGGTCACGGGGCTCGCCTCGCTCGGCGTGACCTCGGTGTTCGTCAATGCCGCCCTGAAGCTGGCGGCGAGGCGCCGGCGCCCGGATCCGGTCGAGCACGCCGTGCCCGGATCCCGACGGGTGCCGATGCCGGTCTCGCGCTCGTTCCCCTCGGGGCACAGCGCGGCGGCGTTCGCGTTCGCCACTGGGGTCGGCGACGTTTCCCCGGGCGCCGCGATCCCGTTGCGCGCCCTCGCGGTCGCGGTCGCCTACTCGCGGGTCCACACCGGCGTCCATTATCCCGGCGACGTGATCGCCGGGGCGCTCGCAGGCGTCACGCTCGCCGAGCTCACGAGCCGGGCGCTGCGGCGCCGGTGGCGCGGCTGACCTGCTCGGGGTCGGCCAAGCGGCCATACTGCCCGCCGTGTCGCAGCAGAACCTGGAGATCGTCGAGCGCGCCGTCGCAGCGGTCAACGAGCACGATCTGGACGCATACCTCGCCTGCTGCACCGACGACGTCGAGCTGACGACGCCGCTGGACGGGATCGCGGGCGTATACAAGGGAGCCGAGGGGATCGGGCGACTCTTCGCCGACATCAGCTCCGACTTTACGATCGAGATCGAGCACCTGTCCCCGGTCGGCGCCAGTCGAGTTCTGGCCTTCATGCGAGTGACCGCCATCGGCCGGACGAGCGGGATCCCGACAGCCATCGATACGGGAAACGTCTACGACGTCGCGGGCGGCAGGATCAGGCGGATCAGGATCTTCGTCGATCGCGACGAGGCTCTGAAGGCAGCCGGTCCTCAGGACTAGGCCGCGTGGCGTCGCCGCTGGCGCGGCCGCCCGTCCTTGCCGCGACGGAGGCGGAGCAAACGAGTCGCGAGTGGGCGTCGGTGTGCGCGATGGCGCGGATCGACCTATACCTTGGGCTCGAGGTGGACGCCGAAACGACCACGCAGCAGAAGATCGCGCGGGTGGCGCGAGAGGCGTCGAGCACCGTTGGCGACACGCCGCTGGTCGTCCTGTCGCGGATCGGCGAGGGGCTGGGCGCGGAGGTCGTCGCCAAGCTCGAGTACCTGAGCCCCGGCGGCTCAGTCAAGGACCGGATCGGGGTGGCGATGATCGACGCCGCCGAGCGCGACGGCCTGATCGAGCCCGGAGCCTCGGTCGTGGTCGAGCCAACGAGCGGGAACACCGGAATTGCCCTGGCGATGGTCTGCGCGGCGCGCGGCTACGAGCTCGTGCTCACGCTGCCCGAGGGGATGACCCGCGAGCGCGTCTCGCTGCTTCGCACCTACGGCGCCGAGGTTCACGAGACGCCTTCGCTCGGAGGGATGAACGAGGCCGTGGAGCTCGCCGAGCGGATCGTGGCCGACCGCGGCGGCTTCATGCCTCAGCAGTTCAACAACCCGGCAAACCCCGAGGTCCATCGTCGTACCACCGCCGAGGAGATCTGGCGCGACCTGGATGGCCAGGTCGACTGCCTGGTGTGTGGGGTGGGCACGGGTGGCACGATCACCGGTGTCGGCCAGCGCCTCAAGGAGCGCCGTCCGTCGGTGCGAGTGGTGGCCGTTGAGCCCGCGGCTTCGGCCGTCCTCTCCGGCGGCTTGCCGGGACCTCACAAGATTCAAGGGATCGGTGCCGGCTTCGTGCCCGGAGTGCTCGACCGATCGGTGATCGACGAGGTGATCGGCGTGGATGACGAGACGGCGCTCGCCCGGGCGCGCGAGGCGGCGCAGCGCGAGGGGCTGCTGGTCGGGATATCGGCGGGCGCGGCGATCGAGGCGGCGATCGAGATGGCCGCCCGGCCGGCACTCGAAGGGAAAAGGGTCGTGGTGATCGTCCCCGACTCCGGGGAGCGCTATATGTCGCTGCCGTTCTTCGCCCCCGAATGAACTAGCCCCTACGCTTTGGCCATGCCCGGGTTGGACACACTGAAGCGGATTACGCGGGAGGTCAGGGCCGATCTCGCCTCGGCGCGCGAGCGTGACCCCGCCGCCCGAGGGGTGGGAAGTCTCGAGATCCTGAGCAACTGGGGCGGCGTTCAGGCCATCCTCGCCTACCGGGTCGCGCACGCCCTGCACGAGGCGGGTGTGCCGGTCGCGCCGATGGCGCTCTCCTATGCGAGTCGTGCCGTGACCGGGGTCGAGATCCATCCAGCGGCCAGGATCGGAGAGGACTTCTTCATCGACCACGGCTCGGGTGTGGTGGTGGGGGAGACGGCCGAGATCGGCGACCGCGTGACGCTCTATCAGGGGGTGACCCTGGGCGGGACCGGCTTCGCACGCGGCAAGCGTCATCCGACCGTCGAGGACGGGGTGACCATCGGGTCAGGCGCGAAGCTGCTCGGCCCGATCACGGTGGGCCACTGCGCAAAGGTCGGCGCCAACACGGTCGTGATCCAGGACGTGCCGGCCAACTCCACGGTGGTCGGGAACCCGGGGCACCCGGTCAAGGTCGACGGGAGAAAGGTGGAGGGCCCCGACGCCGACTGGATCCACCTGCCCGACCCGGTAGCGGAGGCGATCGAGGGCCTGGCGGATCGGATTGGCGAGCTCGAACGGCGGGTGGCCGAGCTCGACGGCAAGCCCGCAGAGGCCGAGGTTCGGCGGCTCGACCGAGGATCCGCGCCGTCGTCGGCCGGCGGCTGACGCGCGGGCCCGCGAGCGCCCTCCCGTTGATGCCCATGAGCGCGCCGTGACCGTAGCTATGCTCGCCCGATGGGTCCCGAGACCGAGCTCAGACCGGTAAGCGCCGGCTCCACCCAGGTCGAGCGGCTGCTCGCCGACCTCAATCCTCCGCAGCGCCAGGCGGTCACCCACGGCGAGGGCCCGCTGCTGGTGCTCGCCGGCGCGGGCTCGGGAAAGACGCGCGTTCTCACCCACCGGATCGCCTACCTGCTCGCGACCGGCCGGGCGCTCCCCTCGGAGATCCTCGCGATCACCTTCACGAACAAGGCAGCGGGCGAGATGCGGGAGCGGGTCGAGCGACTGGTGGGGGGTGTCTCGCGGGTCATGTGGGTGATGACCTTCCACTCGGCCTGCGCCCGGATCCTTCGCACCGAGGCTCCCCGCCTCGGCTACAAGCGCGCCTTCACGATCTATGACGAAGCCGACTCCCTGCGGATGGTCAAGCGATGCGCCGAGGAGCTGGGGATCGACCCGAAGCGCTACCCGCCTCGGGCAGTACGCGCCCAGATCTCGCGGGCCAAGAACCAGTTGCTCGATGCGGAGGGCTACGCGGCGCCACCCCCGGACCCGGCGGATGCCGAGGTGGCGGTCCAAGAGGTCGCCCGTACCGACTTCGAGCAGACCGTGGCCGAGGTGTATGGCCTGTACGAGCGTCGCATGCTCGAGGCCAACGCGATGGACTTCGATGACCTGCTGGTCCGCACGGTCAATCTGCTGGAGCTGTTCGAGGACGTGCGCGAGCGCTACCGCCGCGCGTTTCGCTGGGTGCTGGTCGACGAGTACCAGGACACCAATCGCGCCCAATACCGCCTGCTCCAGCTCCTCGCGGAGGAGCACGGCAACCTGTTCGTCGTCGGCGACGACTTCCAGTCGATCTATTCGTTCAGGAACGCCGACATCCGAAACATCCTGGAGTTCGAGCGCGACTTCGAGGGCACGACGGCGGTCAAGCTCGAGCAGAACTACCGCTCGACACAGACGATCCTCGACGCGGCGAACGGGATCATCTCCCACAATCGAGACCAGAAGCCGAAGCGCCTGTGGACGGACGCGGGGCGGGGCGACCCGGTCGTCCTCGCGGAGTTCGACGACGAGCACGGCGAGGCGCGCTTCGTCGCGTCTGAGATCCAGCGGCTATCCGGCGAGGAGGGTCTGTCGCGCGAAGAGATCGCCGTCTTCTACCGCGTCAACGCGCAAAGCCGGGTGCTCGAGGACATGCTGGTCCGATTCGAGATCCCGTACCAGGTCATCGGGGGGACCAAGTTCTATGAGCGGGCCGAGATCAAGGACGCGGTCGCCTATCTCAGCCTGATCGCCAACCCGGCCGATGGCATGTCGTTCGCCCGGGTCGTCAACTCGCCGCGCCGTGGGATCGGCGACACGACGCAGGCACGCCTTCTCTCGCAGGCCAACACGACCGGCTTGGACATCTCGGAGGTCTTCTCCGAGCCGGAGCGGGCGCCTGGCCTCGGCCAGGCGGCGGTTCGTGCGGTGAGGAGGTTCGCCGACCTGATGACCGGCCTTCGGCAGCGCGCGGACGCCGATGCATCGGTGGCGGAGCTGCTCAGGGCGACGCTGACCGAGAGCGGCTACCTCGAGGCCCTGGCGGCCGAGCGCACGATCGAGGCCGAGGGGCGAGCGGAGAACCTCGAGGAGCTGATTGGGGTGGCGGCCGAGTTCGATGCCAACCGCGAGGTCGAAGGCGAGAGCGATGTCCGCCCCCTGGAGGAGTTCCTCGCACAGATCTCCCTGTACACCGACCAGGACTCACTCGCGGAGGGCGAGAGCCTCTGCACGCTGATGACCCTCCACAACGCGAAGGGCCTTGAGTATGAGGCGGTGTTCATGATCGGATGTGAGGAAGGGGTCTTCCCTCACATGCGCTCACTCGAGGAGGGAAACCTCGAGGAGGAGCGGCGCCTCTGTTACGTGGGCGTCACCAGAGCGCGCCAGCGCCTGTGCATGTGCTTCGCCCGGCGGCGAACCCTGCACGGCGGGCGGGGCTACAACCTCCCGTCGCGATTCCTCTCCGAGATCCCGGAGCAGTACGTCGACCGCCGGACCTCGGCTTCGCCGACGGGCTGGCCCGGGGGCGGGCTCGGCGGGATGGGAACGGGAGCTCCCGAGCGTCGTCAGCCGCACGCCACCCCCCTCGACTTCGCGGTCGGCGACGACGTGGTCCACGCGAGCTTCGGTGAGGGGGTGGTGACCGGTATCGAGGCGGGCAACCTGCTCGTCGTCCGGTTCGCCGGAGACCCAACCGAGCGCAAGCTGATGGCCGACTACGCGCCGCTTCGAAAGGTTGGATAGCCGGTTGCCCGCGCGGGTGATCGACGGCAAGGCAGTTGCGGCGGAGGTCCGCGCGAGGGTCGCCCGTCAGGTCGAGGAGTTCGCGGACGCCCAGTCCGGCCGCGTGCCGGGCCTCGCGACCGTGCTGGTCGGGGACGACCCCGCCTCCCAGATCTACATCGCCAACAAGCGTAAGAGCACCGAGGAGGTCGGGATGCGCTCCGTCCACCACGGCCTCGACGCCTCGATCACGCAGGACGAGCTGCTCGGCCTGATCGGCGAGCTCAACGCTGACGACGAGGTCGACGGAATCCTGGTTCAGGTCCCGCTCCCCGAGCAGATCGCCCAGGACGCCGTGATCTCATCGATCGATCCCGACAAGGACGTGGACGGCCTGACCGCCGGGAGCGCCGGACGGCTCGCCCAAGGGCGCCCTGGCCTCGTCTCCTGCACGCCACAGGGCGTCATGGAGCTGCTCGCCAGCGCGGGAGTCGAGACGCGGAGTGCCGAGGCCGTCGTGATCGGACGCTCGATCCTGGTCGGCAGGCCGCTGGCGAGCCTGCTCCTGAACGCCGACGCCACGGTCACCGTCTGCCACTCCCGTACGGCCGATCTCGCCGAAACCTGCCGGCGGGCGGACATCCTGGTCGCCGCCGTGGGCTCGCCCCGCCTGGTGCGTGCCGAGTGGGTGAAGCCGGGTGCGGCCGTGATCGATGTCGGCATGAACCGGACCGAGGACGGACTGGTCGGGGACGTCGACTTCGCGGCCGTGGCCGAGATCGCGGGGGCGATCACCCCCGTGCCCGGCGGGGTAGGCCCGATGACGATCGCGATGCTGCTCGCCAACACGCTGTGGCGGCCCGAAACAGGCGCGCTTGAGCAAGCCGGCGCATGTGTCGATATCCGTCCTGTCCCACGGTTCCGCGGGCTAGCCTGCGGGGCGCACGAACGGCTTGAGAGAGCGGGATCGGGCGCCCGATTTACACCGAATCGCGGCAGGAAGTCATCCACAAGCGCTGAATGTGACCCCGAAACCCGAAGTCACCCCACCAGAGGAGGGTCAATGGACTTCACCAGACTCAGTCAGGGCGAAAAGATCGCCGGCATTGCCGGGATCGCCCTCTTCATCATCATGTTCTTGAGTTGGTTCGGCGCGCCAGATAACGCATTTACGGCAGCCGCCAACAGCGCCGGAGTCGACACGACATTCAACGCATGGCAGTCGTTCGACTTCATCGACATCGTCCTGATGGTCACGGTGATTGCAGCGGTCGGCCTGGCCGTGCTGGCGATGAGCGAGGCCGAGGTCGGCCTGCCGGTTGCAGCGAGCGCCGTCGTTGCCGCGCTCGGGGCGCTTTCCACCGTCCTGGTCCTCTACCGGATCCTCGATCCCCCCGCCGATGCCAGTCGCAAGTTCGGTGTGTTCCTGGGGCTGATCGCAGCGGCCGCGGTCGCCTACGGCGGATGGCAGGCGATGCAGGAGGAAGGCACCTCATTCAGCGACGAGGCTGGACGCGTCGGCGGTGGTGGCGACGCCGGCACCGGCGCTCCGCCCCCACCTGCTACACCCTCGAACCCTCCACCCTCGAATCCCCCACCGTCGAGTCCGCCACCCTCGAACCCTCCCCCGAGCGCGTAGGAGCGCTCCCGGAAAGGCAGAGTCTGGACGACGGCCGCCTTCGGGCGGCCGTCGTACGTTCCTAGCTCAGCCGCTCCGCCAGTCCGTGGGCGACGCGGGAGGCCATCGCGATGATGGTCATCATCGGGTTGACGCCGATCGAGCTCGGCAGGAGGCTGCCGTCGGCGACGTAGAGGTCCCGTGCTCCATGGACCGCACCGTCGGTGCCGACCACGCCCGCCCCGGAGTCGCCGTCCATCCGCGCGGTTCCCATCGGGTGAAAGGCCTCGAGCCGGAGCGCCGAGGCCTTCGGCGGCGAGGACTCGAGCTCAGGGATCCGGGTCCGGGCGATGATCGGGATCCCGGCGATCTGCGGATAGACCTCCGATGCTCCGGCGGCGTAGAAGAGCTCTGCCGCGCGCGCGATCCCGAAGACGAGGCGATCGCCGTCCTCGCGAGTCAGGCCGTAGGTCACCCGCAGCGACCCGTCGCGGGCGAGGCCCACGCGGCCGCTTGAGCGATCCGACAGATGAACGCCCGTCGAGGCGATGCGGTCGTAGGCGAGCACCCTCTCCTGATGTTCGACTCCGGTCCCGGGCAGCCACTGGGCTCCGAACGCGAGCGGGGTGAAGGTCGCCTCCATGCAGGATGCCTTGGTCCTCCCATTCGTTGACGGCATAGCTCTGCATCACGCCGTCCCAACCACGAACCTGCTCCGCGAAGCGCGCGCCGACCCAGCAGGCGGGGTGGATCCTCAGATTGCGGCCGAGTTGGCCGCTCTGCGATGCGAACCCCGACCTGAGCAGGAGCTCGGGGGTTCCAAACGCACCTCCCGCGAGCACCACCGCCCGGCGGGCTCGAAGCCGGTACGGGCTCGGCTCTGCACGGGCGCTCGACACGCAGTCGACTCCCGCTGCTCGGCCCTGCTCCCAGACGATGCCGTGGGCCTCGGTGTCGGCCCGGATCCGGGCCCCGGCCGCCACGGCTCGCGGCAGGTAGGAGACGTGCATGGCCCGCTTCGCGTCGAGCCGGCAACCCGCGGGGCAGGAGCTGCACTGGTCGCAGCGGCCTGCGTTTCGGCTCAGGGGCTCGTGACTGACGCCGAGTGCCTCGGCTCCCTCGAGCAGGAGCTGTCCGTTTCGTCCCATCCGCTCGGGGTCGACGGCGCGCACGTCGAGCATCTCCTCGGCCTCGGCGTAGTGGCCCTCGAGCTCGCCGGCCCAATCGATCCCGTGTTCGGAGCGCCATCCGGCCAGCACCCGGTCGGGGGCCCGAAAGCAGGTGCCGGAGTTGATCACGGTCGTGCCTCCGACGGCGCGCCCGACCGGGGTGGGGATCGCCGGGCGGCCTTCGGCGATCGTCAGGCCCCCGTCGCGGTAAAGGGCCGACAGCGCCGCGAGCGGCTCCTCCGGATAGCTTCGGTGGTCCATGCACGGGCCGGCCTCGAGCACGACGACCTCCAGGCCGGCCTCCGCCAGCACCGCCGCTGTCACAGCGCCGCCGGCGCCCGACCCGATGATCGCCACGTCGCACTCTTCACCTCCCGGCGGAGGCACCACGTCACCTAACCCGGCGGTCGTCCGTTCGGCCTCGGCCCGTCCATTCGAGCTCTCGCAGCGCATCTCGTAGCCGACCGCGGCGCGGACCCGCGAGTCATTGCCGTACCCGAGACCCGCGACGACCTTGAGCAACAGCAGCAGGTCGCCGGCGAACGGGATGCTGGAGCGCTCGAGTCGCCGTAGGAAGTCCTGCCGGGAGTCGAGGCTCGCGTGGCTGAACCGCCACGGGAAGGGCAGCAATTCGAGCACCTTGAGCGCGAGCCGGATCTGCCTGGTGTTGCGCGCCGGCAGGTCCGCCATGTAGCGGTTGAGCGGCTCCGCGATCTCGACCGCGTCACGGTGAGGCGAGCTTCCTTTTCGCTCAGGCCCGGCCGCCGGAGGCAGCGGCCCGAATCCCGGCGCCATCGCCTCGACGAACGCCCGCAGGATCCGCATCTCGGCCTTCCCGAGGACGGGTTTGCCGGTTCGCGAGGCCCGAAGCGCGGCGGCATCGAGCCCCGGGCGGGCCCTTCAGGAAGGCGCCGCGGGCGCCCCGACCCGGCCCGACATCGACCACAGGAGAAGCGCCACCCCGATCAGGAAGCCGTCGACCAGAAAGTTCAACAGGTAGATGAAGACGTGGGAGTCGAACACGTAGAAGCCGAGGGCCGCGAGCGACGAGGCCGTCTTTCCCGCAGCCAGAACGAGCAGCAGCGGCCGGTAGCGGGGCACGTCCGTCTGGACGACCAGGCAGATCCCGGTGATCACGACCATGTAGGCGAAGGCCAGCGCCAGCCACAGCTTCTCGACCGTCTCCGGCGCCGGGACGAAGCTGCCGAGGTCGTCGCCCAGGTCGCTGATCACGTCGAGCACCCCGTTCGGGACCGCAATGAACAGGATGCCGACGACCGCGAAGCTCGCCGCGAGCAGGCGGAGGTTGAGGACGACGAATCGCTCGGCGCTCACGGGCGGTGATCCTAACCGCCCCCGGTACCTAGAATCACGCGCGTGATCGATCGCGATCAGGTTCTCCACGTCGCGCGGCTGGCCCGCCTCGAGCTCACCGAGGAGGAGATCGGCCGGATGTCGACGGAGCTTTCGGTGATCCTCGAGCACGTCGAGCGCATGAACCAGCTCGACCTCGACGGGGTCGCCCCCACGTCGCACGTGGTTTCTTTGAGCAACGTGCTTCGTCCCGACCAGCCGCGGCCAAGCGCCGAGCGCGAGCGGATCCTCGCCGGTGCCCCAGATCCCGCTGAAGGCGCGTTCCGGGTCCCGTCCCCGCAGGCCTGAGATAGGTGCCTCGATGAGCGACCTGCTGGAGCTGACGATCGGTCAGGCGGCGGCGCGAATCGCCGCCGGTGAGCTGGGCGGCGAGGAATACGCCGGAGCCTACGCGGCGGCGTCGGCAGGTGATCGCCTGAACGCGTTCCTTTGGCGAGGTGAGCCCGGCGCCGACCCGACGCCCGTCGATGCAGCGCCGCTCGCGGGAGTGCCGATCGCGATCAAGGACCTGTTCTGCACCGAGAACATCCCGACCACGGCGGGCTCGCGAATCCTCGAGGGATACCGGCCGCCCTACACGGCGACCGCCGTCGAACGGCTCCAGCGCGCCGGTGTGCAGGTGCTCGGCAAGACGAACATGGACGAGTTCGGGATGGGCTCCTCGAACGAGAACTCCGCCTACGGGCCCGCGCTCAACCCGTGGGACACCGACCGGGTGCCGGGCGGCTCCTCCGGCGGTTCGGCAGCTGCGGTAGCCGGACGCCTTGCCCCCGGAGCCATCGGGACCGATACGGGGGGGTCGATCCGCCAGCCCGCCTCGTTATGCGGCATCGTCGGCCTGAAGCCGACCTACGGCGCGATCTCACGCCACGGCATGATCGCCTTCGCCTCCTCGCTTGACCAGTGCGGAACGCTGACCCGCGACGTCGTAGACGCCGCCCTGCTGCTCCAGGCGATGCAGGGCCGCGACGACTGCGACTCGACCTCGGTCGGGATCGAGGGCGGGGTGGACGTCCCCACGCGAACCGACCTCTCGGGCCTTCGCTTCGGCGTCCCCCGTGAGCTCTCAACGGATGCCGAGGGCATCGAGAAGGCTGTCGCCGCGGCGTTTGACGAGGCGCTTGCCGTGATCCGCGAGCTCGGGGGAGCGGTCGACGAGTGCGAGCTTCCCCACGCCGATCAGGGCCTCTCGGCCTATTACGTGCTCGCGCCCGCGGAGGCATCGGCGAACCTCGCCCGCTACGACGGCGTCCGGTTCGGCCTCCGCGCGGAAGGAAACGGCGACCTCGTCGCCATGTACGAACGGACCCGCGAGCAGGGATTCGGCGCCGAGGTGAAGCGGCGGATCATGCTCGGCACCTACGCGCTGTCGTCGGGCTATTACGACGCCTACTACGGCCGTGCCCAGCGCGTCAGGACCAGGATCGTCGAGGACTTCACACGGGCCTTCGAGCGGTTCGACTACCTTCTCACCCCGACCTCGCCGACCGTCGCCTTCAAGCTCGGCGCGCGAGCCGACGACCCACTGGCGATGTATCTGTCCGACTACTGCACCGTGCCGATGTCGCTCGCCGGAGTCCCCGCGATCTCGATTCCGGCCGGGCTCGCGGCGCCCGACGACGGCGGCCCCGAGCTTCCGGTCGGCCTGCAGATCGCCGGGCCCGCGTTCTCGGAGTCAGCGCTGCTCGACGCCGCTCACGCGATCGAGGCGGGGATCGGGTTCAAAGCCAGGCCGCAGGGAACTGCGGCGTGAACGAGGTGACCGCGTACGAGCCCGTGATCGGGCTCGAGATCCATGTGCAGCTCAGCACCCGGACGAAGATGTTCTGCGGATGCGCGCTCTCGTTCGGCGATCAGCCGAACACCCACACCTGCCCCGTCTGCCTCGCGCACCCCGGAACGCTTCCGGTCGTCAACGAGCGGGCGGTCCAGTATGGGCTCCAGATCGCTCTTGCCCTCGGCTGCGATGTGTCCCCACGGTCGATCTTTCACCGCAAGAACTACTTCTACCCAGACAACCCCAAGGGCTACCAGATCAGCCAGTACGACGTCCCGCTCGCCACCGCGGGCAGGCTGGGAGGCATTCGGATCCACCGCGTCCATCTCGAGGAGGACGCCGCAAAGATGATCCACGTCGGGCAGTCGGGCCGGATCCACGGCTCGGCGGCCTCCCTGGTGGACTTCAACCGGGCGGGGACGCCGCTGGTCGAGATCGTCACCGAACCCGACCTCCGCAGCCCCGCAGAGGCGCGCGAGTGGGCTCAGCTGCTGCGTACGACGGTCAAGCAGCTCGGCGTTTCGGACGTCAACATGGAGGAGGGCAGCCTGCGCTGCGACGCCAACGTTTCGGTCCGGCAGCCCGGCGAGTCCGAGCTCGGTGTCAAGACCGAGCTCAAGAACATGAACAGCTTCCGGTTCCTCGAGCGCGGGGTGGAGGCCGAGCTCAGGCGCCAGGCCGCCGCGCTCGACGCGGGCGAGGAGATCATCCAGGAGACCGTTCACTTCGATCCGCGCGACGGGTCGCTGACCCCCCTGCGCTCGAAGGAGTACGCGCACGACTACAGGTACCTCCCGGAGCCGGACCTCGTGCCGCTGGTGCCGACGGAGGAGATGCTGGGCGAGGCTCGCGAGGGGCTCCCCGAGCTTCCCGAGCACAGGCAGCGGCGCTACGAGGCGGACCTCGGCCTCCCCGAGGAGGCCGCCCGCCAGCTCGCCTTCGACGCCGAGCTCGGTTCGTACTTCGACGGCGTCCTCGAGGCCGGGGACGGGATCGAGCCGGGGGTCCTCGCGAACTGGGTGACCGGCGAGCTCGCCGCCGCCCAGCGTCAGTTCGACCCGGACGGTCGAGCGGTCGAACCGGCCCATTTGGTCGCCGTGGCGCGGATGGTGGTCGAGAAGCGGATCACCCACGCGAGCGGCCGCGAGGTGCTCGGGGCACTCGTCGATCCGGGCTCGTCTGCCCACGACCCCGAGGCTTTGGTCGCCGATCGCGGCCTCGCGGCGGTATCGGACTCAGGCGAGCTCGAGGAGATCGTCAAGCGGGCGATCGAGGCCGAGCCGGTCGCTGCCGAGAAGGTCAAGGACGGCAACGAGAAGGCGATCGGCCCGATCGTAGGCGCCGTGATGCGCGAGACGCAGGGCCGAGCCGATGGTGGAGACATCGTCCGCTTGATCAAGGCGAGGCTGGGGGTCGCATGACGGGTGCACGATTGCGCCTCATCGGTGAGCGCCTCGACCTGGCCTGATCCAGGGCCGCTCAAACACCCTTGTAACAGACTGTTACAAGGTGTCATACTGAGCCCGTGGCCTGGAACGTCGTGATCGTCGGTGGCGGGTTCGCAGGGGCATCGGCGGCCCGCAAGCTCGAGCGTCTGATTCCGCGACAGGCCGCCCGTCTGGTGCTCGTCAACGACGTCAACTTCCTCCTCTACACGCCGTTCCTTCCCGAGGCGGCGGCCGGGACACTCGAGCCGCGCCACGTGGTGACGCCGCTTCGCGACATCCTGAAGCGGACCTACCTGCGGCTCGGCGCCGTGACGGGGCATGACCCCGCGGCCCGCACCGTTCAGCTGACGAGCCACGAGGACGAGGTCTCCGAGCTGCGCTACGACCAGCTGCTGCTCGCCCTCGGTTCGGTGTCGCGGCTGCTTCCCGTTCCCGGCCTCGACAGGCACGCCGTCGGGTTCAAGAGCCTCGCCGACGCGATCTGGCTTCGAAACCACGTGATCGAGACGCTCGAGGCCGCAAACGCCAGCGAGCATCCGGCGCGCCGCGAGGAGCTCCTGACCTACGTATTCGTCGGTGGTGGGTACGCAGGCCTCGAGGCGCTCGCCGAGCTTCAGGACTTCGCGGTCGACGCGATCGAGCGATACCCGCGCGCGCGGCTTCACGGAATGCGCTGGATCCTGGTCGAGGCTCAAGACCGGGTGCTGCCCGAGATCGACGCCGACCTCGCCGACTATGCAACGACGGCCCTGCGGGCACGGGGGATAGACATTCGCCTCGGGACCCGGATCGAGGAGGCGGGTGAGGACCGCGTGCGGCTGTCGACCGGCGAGTCGATCCCGACGCGAACCATCGTCTGGACGACGGGCGTGATCGCGCACCCGAGCCTGCGCTCGCTGAGCCTCCCACTCGATCAGACCGGGCGCGTCAGGGTGGACTCCTACCTGCGGGTCGAAGGGATGGAGGGGGTGTGGGCGGTCGGCGACTGCGCCGCTGTACCGGACCCCCGAGCCAAGGACGGGGCAGCCTGTCCGCCGACCGCGCAGCACGCTGTGCGCGAGGGCCCGCTGGTGGCGCGCAACATTGCCGCCGAGCTCGGGATCGGCACGGCTCGCCCGTTCCGCTATCGGGCGCGGGTGGCGTTCGTCAACCTCGGGCGCCACAAGGCCGTCGGTCGGCTCGGCCCCAAGAAGTTCCGCGGGTTCGTCGCCTGGTGGATGGCCCGCACCTACCACATGAGCAGGATCCCGGGCCTGGCGCGGAAGGTCCGGGCGGTAGTCGACTGGACGGTGAGCCTGCCCGTTTCGGCGCGACGTCGCCGAGGTGGGCTCGATCGGCCACCCACGGCCCCTGCGAGCCGAGGAGTACGCGCGCGGCGGCACCCACCGCCCGCTCGAGTAGCTCCCCGCATCGGTCGCCGAGGCGCGACAATGAGCCTGTGCCCTACCTGATCCTCGCGGTCTCGTTCGGACTCGCCACCGGCATCATCGGCCGGGGAAAGGGGAGCTCGTTCTTCATCTGGCTGCTGATCGGCGGCGTGCTCCCGCTCTGGGCCTGATCGCCGTGATCCTCTACCGGCCGGAGACCGAGGAGCCCGAGCGCCGCTGTCCGCGCTGCGGCAAGGTCCACAAGCTCTACGTCCAGGTCTGCAACCGCTGCGGCACCGATCTCTACCTGCCCGACCCCTCCGAGGTTCGGCATCCGGGGACGGCCGGGCCAGAGCAGGCTGGGTAGGGAGCGGCCACGCGTGTGCGCTGGCGACGAAGTCGCGGTAAGGGCGAGTACGACCTGCCCCCGTAACAGGCCCTAGCCCGCCGGAAACGCAGCCGAAGGCGAGGCTTCCGGCGGAGTGGTTGGCTACGCGTTAGCGCAGCCAGGTCCGGACGATCGCGTTCGCGAAGCCGAGTGCCGTAGCGGACGACCGCGGGCTTCTTGGAGTGGCCGTGACGGCGGCGGGCCACGGTGACGGGAATCTCCTTGGCGGGGATGCCGCGCTTGATCGCCTCGATCAGGAACTCCGAGGTGTGGAACTGCTCCTGGCGCAGGACCAACTGCGGCAGCACATCGACTCTCACCGCCCGGTAGCCGTTCGAGCAGTCGCTGACCTTGGTCCGGGTGATCAGCGAGACCATCCGGTTGAAGAACACGATCCCGAGCTCGCGCGCATGGTGGTTGGGCTCGGCGTCTCCGAGCACCCGCGAGCCGTGGGCGACGGCCACCTCGCCCTCCAGGACCGGGTCGACCAGGCGCTCCATCTCGGACGGCAGGTGCTGTCCGTCCGCGTCGAGCGTGACCACGATCGTCGCCCGAGAATCAGCGATGAGTCGGTACCCGGTCCGAAGCGCGGCGCCGCCTCCGCGGTTGATCACGTGTCGCGCTACGACCGCGCCGTGCTGCGGCGGCGACGTCGCCGGTTGCGTCGCGCGAGCCGTCGTCGACCACCAGGACCGTGGTCTCGACCCCGCAGACCCGATCCGGGATTCGATCGAGCACCCAGTCGATGCTCTCGGCCTCGTTGTAGGCGGGGACCAGCACTCCGATCCTGTCGCGGAACTGCTCGGGGTGGCCGGCGACCCGGAACTGCTCCCAGGCCAGTCCCTCGAGCACCTCGGACAGCTCGCGGGTGATCCTCGAGCCCTGGGCGAGGGCGCGCACCACCAAGCCGAACAGGATCAGGATCGCGAACACGGCGACGCCGACGATCCGGGTCCCGTTGGAGCGCTTGAACGAGAACGCGCCGAGGATCGCGTCGAGCAGCTCGGTCCCGGAGACGATCGCCAGACCGAGCGCGATCGTCAACAGGATCAGGACGTCGACGTTTCGAAGCGAGCGGCGGCGCCAGATCGCGAATCCCGCGATCAACGCCGCCAGGCCCAGGCCAACCACGCGGATCGCGGTCAGCTTCGGGAGGGAGGAGATTCGCCTGCAAGATCGCGAAATCCACGGCCGCAAGAGAATAGATGGGGGATCGGTCCGCTACCCTCGCCCGGTCATGCGGATCCTGATCCTCGGGGGTGACGGATACCTCGGTTGGCCGACCGCGATGCGCTTCTCGGCGCGCGGACACGAGGTTTCCGTCGTGGACAACTTCTCTCGCCGTCGCTGGCATGTCCAGCATTCGACCGACTCGCTGATCCCGATCCGCCCCCTGGCCGAGCGCGATCGACGCCTGGCGCGACGTCTCGGGGCACGAGATCCAGAGCTTCGTGGGGAGCATCGAGGACGCCGAGTTCATGGACGCGGTGCTCACCGACACGGCGCCGGAGGCGATCGTGCACTACGGGGAGCAGCCCTCGGCGCCGTTCTCGATGAGCTCGCGAAAGCACGCCCTCGAGACCCAGCGGACCAACGTGCTCGGGACGCTCAACCTGCTGTTCGGGATTCGCGACAAGGTGCCGGACTGCCATCTGGTCAAGCTCGGGACGATGGGCGAATACGGGACCCCGAACATCGACATCGAGGAGGGGTTCATCGAGATCGAGCACAAGGGTCGAAAGGACACGCTGCCGTTCCCGAAGATGCCCGGCTCCCTGTACCACCTCTCCAAGGTCCACGACTCGCACAACATCCACTTCGCCTGCCGGATCTGGGGCCTGCGCTCGACCGACCTGAACCAGGGCGTCGTGTACGGGGTCCAGACCGACGAGACGACCCGCGACGAGCGCCTGGCGACGCGGTTCGACTACGACGAGGTGTTCGGCACCGTCCTGAACCGCTTCTGCGTCCAGGCGGTGATCGGCCATCCGCTCACCGTGTACGGCGAGGGCGGCCAGACCCGTGGCTTCCTGAACATCCGGGACACGCTCCGCTGCGTCGAGCTCGCGGTCGAGAACCCCCCGGAGCTCGGGGAGTACCGCGTCTTCAACCAGTTCACCGAGCAGTTCAGCGTCGCCGAGCTGGCCGAGCTGGTGGCCAGAAGCGCCGACGAGGTCGGCTACAAGGTCGAGGTGCGCCGCTACCCGAATCCCCGGGTCGAGCTCGAGCAGCACTACTACAAGGCGGTCAACACGAAGCTGCTCGATCTGGGTCTCGAGCCGCATCACCTCGGCGAGGAGCTCGTCCGCTCGATGCTCGAGGTGATCGAGCGTCACAAGGACCGGGTGATCGAGCGGGCGATCCTGCCCAAGACCCGATGGATGCCGGGCGAGCTCGAGGTGCCCGAGGTCGCGGCCTTGCGAGCCCCCCGCCCGCGATAACCACGCGCTCGGGCTAGCGACGAAGTCGCGGTGCAGGCGCTTACGGCCTGCCGCACGGCAACAAGCCCTAGCCCGCCGAAAACGCAGGCCGCAGGCCGAGGCTTTCGGCGGAGTTATTTTCTCGGCCCTACAATCTTTGCCCATGCGGGCCGCCGATGCATTGTGTGAAGCACTGAAGGCCGAGGGGGTCGAGCACGTCTTCGGCATCCCCGGCGGCGCCAACCTGCCGACCTACGACGCGATCTACGACGCCGACTTCACGCACATCCAGGCGCGCCACGAGCAGGGCGCCGGACACGCCGCCGAGGGCTACGCGAAGGCCTCGGGCCGGGTGGGGGTCGCCTTCGCGACCTCGGGACCCGGCGCGACGAATCTGGTCACCGCGATCACCGACGCGATGCTGGACTCGGTTCCGACCGTGTTCATCACCGGCCAGGTGCGAACGGACCTGATCGGCACGGATGGCTTCCAGGAGGCGGACGTCACCGGGATCACGCTGCCGATCGTCAAGCACTCCTTCCTGGTCACCGATCCGCGCCAGATTCCCGAGTACATCCACGCCGCATTCCACATCGCCTCGACGGGTCGCCCGGGCCCGGTGCTGGTCGACGTCCCGCAGGACCTCTCCCGCGCCGACATCGAGTACGAGCCGGTCGAGGGGCCGCCCGAAGCTGCCCGGCTACAAGCCGCCCACGGAGGGAAACATCAAGCAGATCCGCCTTGCCGCGAAGGCGATCGCCAACGCCCAGCCGGCCGGTGATCTACGCCGGCGGAGGGGTCATCAACGCCAACGCGTCGCCAGGAGCTGATCGAGTTCGCCACCGCGGACAAGTTCCCGGTCACGCTGACGGTGATGGGGCTCGGCGCCTTTCCGGCGCCGCACGACCAGTGGCTCGGGATGCTCGGCATGCACGGCACCCGGACGGCCAACTACGCGATGGACAACGCCGACCTGATCCTCGCGATCGGCGCCCGCTTCGACGATCGGATCACCGGCAAGCTCTCGGAGTTCGCGCCGCGGGCCAAGTTCGTCCACGTCGACATCGACCCCGCGGAGATCTCCAAGAACGTCCCCGCCCACATCCCGATCGTCGGCGACGCCAAGGATGTGCTCGCGAAGCTGACCCGCGAGTACCGGGCGCTGAAGGCGGACTCGGCGCGGCTCGACGACTGGTGGAAGCAGCTTCGCGCCTGGCAGACGGAGTACCCGCTCGGCTACGAGGACTCAAGCGACTCCGAGATCAAGCCCCAGTTCATGATCGAGGCGATGTACGAGGCGACGGAGGGCGAGGCGATCATCACCTCGGACGTGGGCCAGCACCAGATGTGGGCGGCGCAGTACTACCACTTCTCCAGACCGCGCCAGTGGATCAACTCGGGCGGCCTCGGCACGATGGGCTTCGGGCTCCCGGCGGCGATCGGCGCCAAGGTCGCGCGCCCGGACGCGACGGTCGTCTGCCTGGCCGGTGACGGCAGCCTCGTGATGGTCTGCCAGGAGTTCGCAACCGCCGCCGCCCACGACATCCCGGTGAAGGTGTTCCTGATGAACAACGGCCACTTCGGCATGGTTCGCCAGTGGCAGGAGCTGTTCTGGGACGGGCGCTACTCGTCGGTGGAGATGGGCGACAGCCCCGACTGGGTGAAGCTGGCCGAGGCCTTCGGGTGGACCGGCATGCGCTGCGCGGACAAGGGCGAGCTCAAGGACGCGATGCGCGCGACCCTCGAGGCCGACGGCCCGGTACTGCTCGACGTTCAGGTCTCGAAGACCGAGAACTGCTATCCGATGATCCCGGCGGGGGCGGCCGCCCGGGACATGGTGGGCTGACGCTCCGAGGCTGCGAGATGGAAGCCGGAACTCCGGAGCTGGTCAAGCTCGAGGACCTCGAGGCGCTCGCGCGCACTGACCGGCCGAAAGCACGTCCTGTCGCTGCTGGTCGAGAACAGGCCGGGCGTCCTGGCGCGGATCGCCGGCCTGTTCAGCCGCCGCGGATTCAACATCGACACGCTCGCCGTCGGCCCGACCGACGATCCTGACGTCTCCCGGATCACGCTCACCCTGGACGGGGCGGTCCACCCCATCGACCAGGTCACCAAGCAGCTCCACAAGCTGGTCAACGTCCTCAAGATCCGCGACATGGAGCCGGACCAGACGATCTCCAGGGAGATGGCGCTGTTCCGGGTCCAGGCGTCGGTGGAGAGCCGCGCCGAGATCATGCACTTCGCGGAGATCTTCAGGGCGAAGATCGTCGACGTGTCCCGCCGCACGCTGACCATCGAGGTCACCGGGCTCGAACGAGAAGATCGACGCGTTCGAGCGGATGGTCCGCCCCCATGGGCTGATCGAGATGGCGCGGACCGGCGAAGTCGCGATCTCGCGGTCTCGCCCAGACCAATAGGGAACAACAACTCCGGCGGCTGCTCGCCAGGGAGCCGAAGGCGACCGGTGATCCGAGCTTGCTCGGATTGCTCCGCCGCCGCCGGGTTAGGGTTCAGGCGTGGCGGCAGGTCCACAGGCATGAACGGCCGTTTCGTCGCTAGTGCGGACGAGGCACTCGCGTCCCTCGAGGCGCTGCTTGCCGAGGCCGGGGAGAGGCGGCGGTTGGTCAGCGTGACGGTGCCGGTGTGAGCTGGCGGATCCGAGCGCGGCGGTGTTCGCCTCACGTCTTGCCGGTGACAGGTGGTTCTGCTGGGAGCAGCCGGACCGCGACGGGTTCGCGATCGCGGCGCTCGGGAGTCGCCCACGAGGTCGTCTCGCGGGGCCAGGGGCGGTTTCGGAGACGCGGTGGCGGCGTGCTGCGCGGGTGAGCCGCGGGCGGCTCGCCGAGAACCGCCGGCCTGCCCCCGGGAGCCGGACCCGTATGGGTGGGCGGATTCTCGTTCGCCGTAGAGGGCGGGTCGAGACCCGCAGTGGTCCTCGTTTCCCCCGGCTCTCCTCGTCATGCCGGAGCTGATCGTCCACAGGTCGGCCGGGCGACACGCACCTGACGCTCTGCGCGTTCGCGGGTCCCGGGGTCGATCGAGAGGCGACCTTGGCCCGCCTGCGAGCGCGGCTCGGCGCCCTGCGCGATGATCCGCTGCCGCTCGGCGGATCCACATCCCACCGGCGAGGTCCGGATCGCGAGCGCGTCGCCCCCCGGAGCGCTTTGAGCGCTCGGTCGCGCGCGCCGTGGAGCGGATTCGCGCCGGTGAGCTCGACAAGGTCGTGCTCGCCCGCGAGGTCGTCGTCGACGCCCCGCGGGCGCACGACGCCGCGGCGCTGTACGGGGCGCTGCGCGAGCAGTTCCCCTCCTGCTTTTGCTTCTGCTGCGGCTCGCCCGAGGCCGCGTTCCTGGCGGCCAGCCCGGAGCTCCTGGTGCGTCGCAGCGGGGCCGGCGCCACCACGGTCGCGCTCGCCGGCTCGACCAGGCGAAGCGCCGATCCGTCGGTGGACGACCACCTCGGCGAGCAGCTCCTGCGCTCGGCCAAGGACCGGCGCGAGCACGAGATCGTGGTGCGCCGGATCGAGCGGTCGCTTCGGCCGCACTCGGTGTGGGTCGAGGCGGCGCCCGAGCCAGGGCTGGTCAAGGTGGCGAACATCCAGCACCTGGCGACCCCGATCCACGCTCAGCTCTCGGAGCCTCGCTCGGCGGTCGAGCTGGCCGGCATCCTGCATCCGACGCCGGCCGTCGGCGGCGAGCCTCGCGATCGGGCGCTCGAGGTGATCACCGAGCTCGAGGGGCTCGACCGCGGCTGGTACGCGGGGCCGGTGGGCTGGATGGACGCCGCTGAGGACGGCGAGTTCTGCGTCGCGATCCGCTCCGCCCTCCTGCGCGACCGCACGGCCCACCTGTATGCCGGCGACGGGATCGTCGCCGACTCCGACCCGGCCGCCGAGCTCGCCGAGACCGAGGTGAAGCTCGAAGCGACGCTGCCCCTCCTCGCCGGGTAGGCGCTCAGCCCTCGCTGACCAGGTCCACCGCGGTGCCGTCCTGCCACATCGACCGCTCTTCGGCGTTCGCCCAGGGCGGGCCAGCCGCGCGCAGGCGCTCGACATAGGCCCGCATCGCGCGCCGCGCGGCGGGTTGGGAGACGGTGGCCATGAACCACTTCCGCTCGTCGGCGAGCCCCTGGTCGATCGGCTTCGTGGCTCCGTCGAGGACCGCGCGCTTGGCGGCCTCGATCGAGAGGGGCGCGCGCCGGGCCAGCCGCTCGGCCGTCGCCCGGGACTCGGTTGCGAGGTCGCGCTCTGGCAACCACCCGGTGCACGAGGCCGAGCTCCCGCGCCTCGGTCGGGCTCAGCGGTCGGCCCTCGAGGATCATCTCGAGCGCCCGCGACGCCCCGAGGAGCTGCGAGAGGCGCTGGGTGCCGCCGCCGCCGGGGCAGAAGCCGAGCGTCATCTCGGGTAGCCCGATCATCTCGGCCTCGGCGCCATGTAGCGCAGGTCGCAGGCCAGCGAGATCTCGCAAGCGCCGCCCAGCGCCGGGCCGTTGATCGACGCGATGAAGACCTTGTCCATGCGCTGCATGCGGGTCAAGACGTCGTGCATCCGCTTCAGCTCGAGGAGGCCCGAGGCGGCGTTCGCCCTAGGGCCGCACGCGCGCCGGGGAGTCGCGCGACGCCGTGGACGGTCTGCAGGGAGGCGCCGGCGACCCCGGCGGACATGCTTCGCCCGACCCCTTCGGAGCCCGCGAGGATCTCCTCGACGTCGTAGTGGGTGATGAACATGCCCTGCGGCTTTCCAGTCAGGACGACGGAGCCAATCGACCGCTCGCCCTCGAGGTCATTCAGGAGGTGGTCGAGCTCGGCGACCATCACCCGGTCCATGAAGTTGAGCGGCGGGTTGTCGAACCTGACCGTAAGCACTCGACCCTCGCGCTCTGTCTCGAACGTGGACGCCATCTGGGTCCTCCTTTGGTCGGTTGTCTGTCTAGGCGCCGCGGAACGCGCCCAGCGCCTCGGCCACCCGCTCGGCCATGCGCCGATGGAGATCGACGTTTCGCCGCCGGTCGACCGGTATCTCGATCAGGCCGGTCCGCTCGGCGGCCGCTTCGAGTTCTCCGAGGTCGGTGATCCGCGCGTGAGGCAGCCCGTGGAGCTCGGCGACCCTCGCCGGGTCGATGCCCAGAGGCGTCCCGAGGAGCGCCTCGAACTCGTCGCGTTCGATCTGATCGGCCTGCGGCAGGAACTCGAAGATCCCGCCGCCGTCGTTGTTGAGGACGACGATCCGCACCGGCGGTTCGACGCCCCGCAGCGCGGCGAGCCCGTTCATGTCGTGATAGAGCCCGAGGTCACCGGTGATCACCCAGGTCGGCCTTGCCAGCGCCGCCGCCGCCCCGATGCCGGACGAGATCAGCCCGTCGATTCCGTTCGCGCCCCGGTTGCAGAGGAAGGTCACCGACGCATCGCCCGAGGGGACGAACCCCTCCTGGTCGCGAATCGGCATCGAGGATGCCGTGTAGACGAGGTCCCCGTCCCGATAGAGGCGGGCGAGCTCCACGTGGACGGCCGGCTCGGTCGGCCCTTCGACCGTCGCCATCTCCGCTTCGATCGCCTCAGCGGCCAGACGGCCCGCATCGAGCCACGCCCGGCGCCACTCCCCGTCCGCGCAGTCGAGGCGGGTTGCGAGCCCGGAGGCGACCGAGCGCGCCTCGGCGCGAATCACGGTCTCGGCGGTGCTCGAGGGCTCGTTCCAGCCAAACGTCGAGTCCACGATCACCTGGCGCAGGCCGGGAATCGAGGCGAGCCAGCCGCGAAGCGACTTGCTGGTCGGCATGTCTCCGAACCGGACCACGAGCTCGGGCTCGAGCCCGAGCGGCCGAGCGCGCGCGATCCAGTCGTAGGGCCACACGACGAGGTCGCGGTCGTGCGAACCGAGCCGCAGCTGGGAAATCGGCTCCGCGAGGATCGGATAGCCGGAGCCGGCTGCGAGGGCAGCGACCGGGGAGGCGAGTTGCGGATCGAGCTGGCGGCCGCAGACGATCAGGCCCTCGGGCGAGCTGGCGATCCGCTCGGCAATCTCCTCGAGCAGCGCGTCGGAGGCGAGCGGCGGTTCGGAGGCGACGGCGACCAACGGCCGCTCGCCGCGGCCCTCGAGCGCCGGTGGCGAGGTGGCGGTGACGTCGTCGGGGCGATGCTCCGGGCCGAGCGGGTCCCGAAACGGGACGTTGAGGTGCACCGGGCCCGGCCGGGACTCGCCCCGGGCAATCGCGTAGGCGCGGCAGGCGACCGAGCGGAAGTGGATCAGGCCGGCGTCGTCGGCGTCGTGCGTGCCGAGCTCGCAGAACCAGCGCGGCGCCGTCCCGTATAGCTTCAGCTGGTCGATCGTCTGACCGGCGCCGATCCCGCGCAGCTCGGGCGGGCGGTCGGCGGTCAAGACCACAAGCGGCACCGCCGGCTTCGTCGGCCTCGCAGACGGCGGGGTGGAGGTTGGCGGCAGCGGTCCCCGACGTGCACAGCACCGCGGCGGGGCGGCCGGTGGCCTGGGCGGCGCCGAGCGCGAAGAAGCCGGCCGAGCGCTCGTCGACGATGACCGTGACCTCGATCGCCGGCTGGCGCCACAGGGCCAGCGCCAGGGGTGTCGACCGCGACCCGGGCGCGAGCGCCGCGTGGCGCAGCCCGCAGCGCGCCAGCTCCTCGACCATCGCCGAGGCCAGCGCCGTGTTGCGATTGGCCGGGTCCACCGGCGCGAACCGTACTCGTCGACGCTGGTCGCGCGGCGGGGGTTGAGCTGGTGTCGCTATAGGCGATGGCGCGCCAGAGCGACGGGATCGATCTCCACGCCCAGGCCCGGCCGGTCGGGCAGGTGCAGGTGGCCCTCGCGAACCTCGCATCCCGCCGAGGCGATCGTGTCGTCGAACAGGAGCTGGGTCGCGAGGCCATGCGCGAGCGAAGCCAGCCGGCCATCGCTTCGGATCGCCTGCAGCGCGTGGGCTGCGGCGGCGATCCCGACCGGGCCGTCGAGGGCACTCGACAGGTAGACGGGAAGGTGCCTCGCGACCTCGCGCGCCGGCCCGATCCCGCCGGTCTTGGCGAGCTTCACGGTCGCGAGCGTGCAGGCCCCGAGCTCGACCGCGCGCCGCGCGTCGTCGGGACCGGCGACGCTTTCGTCTGCGGCGATCTCGAGCCGGGTCTTGCGCGCGAACAGCGGCGAGGTCCCTGAGGTCGTGCGACGGCTGCTCCACCAGCTCGAGGCGGTCGGGCTCCATCTCGGCCAGGCGGCTGATGGCCTCGGTCGGCGACCAGACGCCGTTGGCGTCGATCCGGATCCTCGATTCTGCGCCCACCACCTCCCGCACAGCCTCCACCTGAGCCGCATCGCCCGGGACCCCGACCTTCAGCTTGAAGGTCCGAAAGCCGTCCTCGAGCCAGGCGGACGCGTCCCTGGCGACGGCGTCGGGCCGTCCGGCCGCCAGCGTCGCATTGCACTCGATCGGCTCCGCCTCCTCAGCGCCGAGCACCTGCCACGCGGGAACGTCCGCGTGCTTCGACGCGAGATCGATCAACGCCATCTCGACGGCTGCGCTCGCCGGCCCCGACAGACCGGCCAGGAGAGGTGCCGCATCGACGCCATCGGGCCCGATGGCGAGGCCGACGAGGCGCGTTGCGCAGAATTCGCGGAGCTCTCGCACGATCTCGCGAAGGGCGGTCCCGCCCCGCAGCGACATCGGAACCGCCTCGCCGACTCCGCACCCGCCCTCCTTCGTTCGCAGCTCCACGAGCACCATCTCGCGACGCTCGAGCCGTCCGCGGGCGGTGACGTAGCTGTTCCTGAACGGCAGGGCGTACGGCGTCAGGTCCGCGTGCGTGATCAGCATCGATCTCAGGCGGCGATCAGGAGCCCGGCCGACAGCAGCACGCTGAAGGCGGCGAGCAGCGCGCCCGTGCCGGCCAGGGCGGCGTTCAGCGACGGGCCATCTGTACGTGTCATCACCGCTGCGAGCGGGCGTCGGGCAAGCGGTGCTGCGCCCAGCGCCAGAAGTCCCCAGGCCGGGCCGTCGGCGGCAATCAGGGTGACGGGCACCGCCACGAAGGCCGCGGCGACCAAGGCGGCATAGAAGCGACGCGTTCGGTCGTCGGCCGATCCGGACGGCGAGGGTGCGCTTTCCCGCCCGCTGGTCGGTGTCGAGGTCGCGGACGTTGTTGACCACCAGGATCGCGGTGGCGAGGAACCCGACCGCCAGCGAGAGGCCGAAAGGCAGCCAGTCGAGTCGCTCGAGCTGCACGTAGTAGGAGCCATTGACCGCGACCAGGCCGAAGAACAGGAAGACGAACAGCTCACCGAGGCCCTCGTAGCCGTAGGGCCGCGGACCTCCCGTGTAGAGGACTCCGGCGAGGATCGAGGCTGCGCCGACGATCAGGATCACGACCCCCGCGACGGCAGCGAGGTAGATGCCGGCGAGCACGGCGACGCCGAAGGCGACCCAGGTGGCGACGAGAACGCGACGCGGTGCGACCAAGCCCGACGAGGTGACCCGGACGGGGCCGAGCCGGTCGGCGGTGTCGGCGCCACGCTTGGCGTCCGAGTAGTCGTTGGAGAGATTGGTGCCGATCTGGATGAAGATGCTGCCGATGAGAGCGGCGACGAATGCGCCGACGCGCAGGTGGTCGCTCACCTGGACGGCGGCCGCCGTGCCGACGATCACCGGTGCGATCGCCGCCGGCAGGGTCCGCGGCCGCGCGGCCATCAGCCAGATTCGGAAGTTACCCACCCGCTACGGACGCTTCGGGAACTTCGAGAAGTCGGGGCGGCGGCCCTCGACGTAGGCGTTGCGGCCTTCCTGGCCCTCCTCGGTCATGTAGAAGAGGAGCGTCGCGTCGTGGGAGAGCTGCTGGAGGCCCGGACAGCCCGTCCTCGTCGGCGTTGAAGCTCGCCTTCAGGAGACGCAGCGCCAGGGGGGAGAGGCTCGACATCTCCCGGCACCAGGCAACCGTCTCGCGCTCGAGCTCGGCGAGCGGCACGACCGCGTTCACGAGCCCCATCTCGAGCGCCTCGTCGGCGTCGTAGAGGCGGCACAGGAACCAGATCTCCTTGGCCCGCTTGACGCCGACGTTTCGGGCCAGGAGCCCGGCGCCGAACCCGCCGTCGAAGCTCCCGACCCGCGGGCCGGTCTGACCGAAGCGGGCGTTGTCGGCGGCGATCGTCAGGTCGCAGACCAGGTGCAGGATGTGGCCGCCGCCGACCGCGAAGCCGGCGACCATCGCCACCACGGGCTTCGGGGTGCGACGGATCTGGACGTGAAGGTCGCCGACGTCGAGGCGTCCGACGCCGCTCTGCGCCACCTCGGTCGTCGCCGATGTAGCCGTCGTCGCCGCGGATCCGCTGGTCGCCGCCGGAGCAGAACGCCTCGTCGCCGGCCCCGGTGAAGACGATCACCGAGACCTCGAGGTCGTCTCGTGCGCGCCCGAACGCGTCGCGAAGCTCCGCCAGGGTCTGGGGGCGAAACGCGTTTCGGACCTCCGGCCGGTTGATCGTGATCTTGGCGATCCCGTCGGCCCGCTCGTAGAGGATGTCCTCGAACTCACCGGCCGAGCGCCATGTCGATCGGCGCGTAGAGGCCGTCCTCGGAGGGGGCGTCCTTGTGGCGAGTCGGCACGTTCGGGATTATCCCTGCGATGGCCGTCGACGGGGGAGCGACGATGATCCTCGACAACTGGCTCGCGCAGCGCGCCGAGACCGGGCCCGACCGACCGGCGCTGATCGCCGGCGAGCACCGAGCTGAGCTACGCGGAACTCGAGGCCGAGGCGACGACGCGCGGCGCGACGGCTGGCCGCGAGGGGGGTTCGCGCGGAGGCGCCACGGTCGCACTGGTCAAGCGCCCGGGGGCGGAGTACGTCGTGCTTGCTGCATGCCCTGATGAAGCTCGGCGCGGTCGCCCACCCACTCAACCCGGACCTCGCGTCGGCCGAGCTCACCGCCGAGCTCGATCGTGCTCAAGCCGACGCTCGTCCTGGGCGGAGGACCATCTGACGATGACCGAGGCCGATCTGCCGCTCCTCGGCGAGCACGACCTCGACGCCGTCCACTGCCGGATCCTGACCAGCGGCACCTCCGGGCGCCTGCGCGACCGATCGGGCTCACGTACGGCAACCACCTCTGGAGCGCGGTTGGCTCGGCCTTCAACCTCGGCGTCGATCCCGGTGATCGCTGGCTCTGCTGCCTGCCGCTCCATCACGTCGCCGGCCTCAGATCGTCATGCGCTCGGTGATCTACGGCACCGGCGCGATCGTCCACGACGGCTTCGACCCGGCTCGAGTGGCCGACGCGCTCGAGCGCCAGGGCGTCACGCTCGTCTCCTTGGTCACCACGCAGCTCTCGCGTCTGCTCGACGCGGGCGTCGACCTCTCGGCTCCGCGGGCGATCCTGATCGGCGGAGGGCCCGTGCCGCTGGAGGTGCTCGAGGAGGCGATCGCGCGGGGCGCGAGGGTGGTCCAGACGTACGGTCTGACGGAGGCCGCCTCGCAGGTGACGACGCTCGCCGCTCGAGGACGCGCGGCGAAAGCTCGGCTCGGCGGGCCGTCCGCTGCTCACGACCCACCTGCGGATCCAGGACGGCGAGATCCTGGTCCAGGGCCCTGTCGTGGCGCCGGGGTGCGCCGACGAGGACGGCTGGCTGCACACCGGCGACGTCGGAAGGATCGACGACGAGGGCTTCCTGTACGTCGAGGACCGGCTCGGCGACATGATCGTCTCCGGGGGCGAGAACGTCCAGCCCGCCGAGGTCGAGGAGGTGCTGCTGCGCCACCCCGACGTCGCCGACGCGGCGGTGTCGGTCGCGCCGATCCGGAGTGGCAGGAGGCGGTGGTGGCGGTGGTGGTGCTGCGCGACGGGGTCGCCGAGGACGCGGAGGGGCTTCGGCGACCATTGCGCGGCGGCTCCTGGCCGGCTACAAGGTCCCGAAGCGGTTCGAGTTCGTCTCCGAGCTGCCGCGGACGGCCTCGGGCAAGCTGCTGCGCCGCGAGCTTCGGTGAGCGGAAGGGAGGAGGTGAGGAGATGGAGCGTCGGACGTCGACCGATGGCTCGACGCCTACGTCGAGGCGTGGAAGTCGTATGACCGCGAGCAGATCGCCGCGCTGTTCAGCGACGACGTGCGCTACCGCTACCACCCGTCCGACGAGCCCGATCGTGGGTCGCGACGCCGTGGTCGAGTCGTGGCTCGGGGAGGGGGCGCACACGAAGGCGCCTCCTCGCGAGACGAGCCGGGCACCTACGACGCCTCGTACGCGCCGGTCGCGGTCGACGGCGACCTCGTCGGTGGCGACTGGCACCAGCACCTACACTCGGGAGCCGGGCGGCCCGGTCGATCGAGGTTTACGACAACTGCTTCGTGATGCGCTTCGACGCCGAGGGCAGCTGCCGCGAGTTCACCGAGTGGTACGTGAAGCGGCCGGCATCGTAGAGTGCTCGCGAATGAGCGACGAAGGAATCTTCTACGACGACGACGCCGACCTCTCGCTGCTCGAGGGCAAGACGATCGCGATCCTCGGCTACGGCTCGCAGGGCCACGCGCATGCGCTCAACCTGAGGGACTCGGGCTGCGAGGTGGTGGTCGGCCTTCGACCCGGGATCGGCGAGCCGAGCCGAGGCGGAGGGTGAAGGGCTGACCGTGCTCGACGTCGGCGAGGCGGCGAGTCGCGGCGACGTCGTGATGATCCTGCTGCCGGACGAGACGCAGGCCGAGGTCTGGGAGTCGGAGATCGGCGACGGGATCGCCCCCGGGAACCTGCTCCTGTTCGCGCACGGCTTCTCGATCCACTTCGACCAGATCAGCCGCGCCTCTGGGGGTCGATGTGGGCATGGTCGCCCCGAAGGGCCCCGGGCACCTGGTGCGCCGCCAGTTCGCCGAGGGCCGTGGCGTGCCCTGCCTGATCGCGCATCCATCAGGACGCGACCGGCAACGCCCGCGACCTCGTGCTCGCCTACGCGAAGGGGATCGGGGGGACCCGCGCCGGGGTGATCGAGACGACCTTCAAGGACGAGACCGAGACCGACCTGTTCGGCGAGCAGGCGGTGCTGTGCGGAGGTCTCACCGAGCTGGCCCGCGCCGGCTTCGAGACGCTTGTGGAGGGGGGATACGACCCTCGGCTGGCGTACTTCGAGTGCCTGCACGAGCTGAAGCTGATCGTCGACCTGATGTACGAGAAGGGGATTCAGGGCATGCGCGATTCGATCTCCAACACCGCCGAGTACGGCGACATGACGCGCGGCAAGCGCGTGATCAGCGACGAGACGCGACAGGCCATGCGCCAGATCCTCGCCGACATCCAGTCCGGCGAGTTCGCCCGCGAATGGATCGCCGAGAACCGCGCCGGGGCCGAGAACTTCCAGCGGATGCGCGCCGAGGCGGCGGACCACCAGGTCGAGAAGGTCGGAAAGGACCTGCGCTCGATGATGCCCTGGATCGAATCGGGCGGCTGAACGGCGGCCCTGGGCGCGCCGTTTGCAGCGTCCGCGCCCAGCTGGACGAAAGTTTCTTGGCGTCCGCCGATCGCCGTGAGATGATCGCGCGCGCTTTCGGGGAGCACGCTCGTCCGCTCCCCAGTTGGCGCGAAGCCACCCGAACGGAGGAAAGATGACCGAGACGCCTGAGACTCCCGGAGCTCCTGAGACACCCGTGGGCCCGGGCGGGGCCCAGCCTCCGGCGCCTCCACCTCCGCCGCCTCCGCCCGTGGCGGCGGCCCCGGCGACTACCCGCTGCAGGTCGACGTCGAGCATCAGGAGTGAGTACAGCCGCTGTCTGCCGCTGGTCAAGTGGTTCCTCGCTGATTCCCCACTACCTCGTCCTGATCGTGCTCGGGATCGTCGCGCTGTTCGTGACCTTCATCTCGTTCTTCGCGGTGCTCTTCACCGGCCGCTACCCGCGCGGGATGTTCGACTTCATGGTCGGCGTCCACCGATGGGCATGGAGGGTCCAGTCGTACCTCCTGCTGATGACCGATCGCTATCCGCCGTTCACCCTCGACGACGATCCCGACTACCCGGCCCAGTTCGAGATCGAGTATCCGGAGGAGGGGACGGCCCGGTGGAGGCCTCTGGTCGCCTGGCTTCTGATCATCCCCTACTTCATCGTCGCGTACATCATCTTCTACCTCGCGGAGATCCTCGTCTTCTTCGCCTTCTTCACGATCCTGTTCGCGAAGAAGTACCCGGAGGGGATGTTCGACATCGTGGTGATCGCGATGCGCTGGCAGGCGAAGGCCAACGCCTACCTGTACTGGCTGACGACCAAATACCCAGCCTTCGCCTGGGAGTAGACGCGCCCCGCGCTGGGGCGCGGCATCTGAGCGCTCGGCGACCCTATTCGCCGAGGATCTTGATGATCAGCCGCTTGGAGCGGCGGCCGTCGAACTCGGTGTAGAAGACCTGCTGCCACGGTCCGAGGTCGAGCCGGCCGTCGGTGACCGGGATGATCGCTTGGTGATGGACGAGGAGGTTCTTGAGGTGGGCGTCGCCGTTGTCCTCGCCGCCGGCGTGGTGGCGGTAGTCGCCGGGATCGGGCGAGAGCTCGCGGGCGACATCGTTGGCGGGCTCCTGCCAGCTCGGTGGCGCCACCTTGTCGAGCCACTCGAGGGTGTCCTCGTGGAGTCCCGGCTCGTCGTCGTTGACCCAGACGCCCGCGGTGATGTGCATCGCCGAGACGAGCGCCATCCCTTCGGCGATCCCCGCCTCGTCGACTGCGGTCTGGACGTCCTCCGTGATCCGGACGAAGGCCCGGCGCTCGGGAACCTCGAACGTCTTGTAGACGGTGTGCGACTTCATCGGGCGCCCGCTCAGGCGCCCGGGGGAGCGGAGGGGCCGGCGCGGCCGGTCTCGCCCTCCGGGGCCTGGCCATCACGCCCCACGTACCCGTCCTTGCCGCCGATCACCACGTAGACCGCATCGCCCTCGCCGACGTTGCGGACTCGGCGAACGGTTGCCGGGGAGACACGAGCGGCGCCTCCCGGCTCGAGTCGATGGGGCTCGCCGTCGTCGAACTCGATCTCGATCTCCCCTTGGTGCAGGAAGTAGAGCTCCTCCTGCTCGCGGTGAAAGTGGCGGCCGGTCTCGTATCCCGGCGGCATGCAGATCGCGTTGATCCCGAACGCCGTCACCCCGAGGGAGCGGCGGATCTTCCGGAACCCGTATTCGTCACCCATCTGGTCGATGTGGCCGACCGCATAACCCTCGCCCTCGACGATCCCGTCACTCATGCCGCGGATGCTATTCGGATGTATCTTCCGCCGCCCTCCCTATCCTGATCGAGATGGCCGACCCCCCCGAAATCTTCGGCAAGCAGTACATGTTGACCGCGGGACCGACCCCGTTGCCGCCCAGCGTCTCGGCGGTGATGGGCGAGCCGATCCTGTATCACCGGGCACCCGCCTTCGTCGAGATCTATGCCCGGGTCCTGGAGCGCCTGCCGCTCGTGTTCCAGACCAGCAACGACGTTCTGTGCTTTGCCGCCACGGGGACCGGGGCCATGGAGTCCGCGGTCGCCAACCTGGTGGTCCCCGGCGAGCCCGCCGTGGTTGCCTCGTGCGGCAAGTTCGGGCAGCGCTGGTCCGAGCTCTGCGAGGCGTACGGCGCTCACACCGTCGATCTCGACTTCGAGTGGGGTGAGAAGGTCGATCCCACTCGTCTCGAGGAGGGACTCGCAGGGCTTGCCACCCCCGCGAGAGCTGTGTTCGTGACCCAATCGGAGACCTCCACCGGGGTCGTCAACGACATCAGGACGCTGAACGAGGTCGCGACTCAGCATGGCTCGATGCTCTGCGTGGACGCGGTGTCCGGGCTCGGCGCGGTCGACCTTCCTCAGGACGAGTGGGGGGTGGACGTGGTGATCTCGGGGTCGCAGAAGTCGCTCATGTGCCCCCCCGGGCTCGGTTTCGCATCGGTATCCGAGCGCGCCCTGGCGCGTGCAGCCGAGAGCCCTGGTCGCCGCTACTACCTGGACTGGGAGCGCACCGCAGCCGGCCAGCGGGAGGAGCCGCCGAACTCGGCCTTCACGCCGGCCGTGACCCTGTTTCGGGCGCTCGACGTGGCCCTGGGCCTTCTGTTCGACGAAGGCCTGGAGCGGGCGTTCGCGCGCCACGCATTGCTCGCCCGGGCCGCGCGGGCCGGGATCGAGGCGATCGGGCTGGAGCGATTCGGGGTCGATGACGAGAACGCCAACGTGGTCACGGTCGCCCGTCTCCCCGATGAGATCGACGGGGCAAGGGTGCCGAAGCTGATGCGAGATCGCTACGGGGTCACGATCGCCGGCGGCCAGGGACACCTGAAGGGCAGGATCGCCCGGATCGCCCATTGCGGGTACTACGGAGCCTTCGACATCGTGATCGCCCTCACGGCGCTCGAGATGGCGCTTCGCGATCTTGGCCACGAGTCGGAGCCCGGTGCCGGCGCGGGCGCGGCCCAGCTCGTGTTCGCTGAGGCCGGAGAGATGCCGGCGCCGATCAGTGGCTGACCCCAAGCCGAAGGTCCTGGTCAAGGAGAGGATCGCCGATTCCGGCGTCGAGCTCCTGCGTGCTGACCTTGACGTCGAGTTGGGGCTCGAGATGTCGGATGATGAGCTCCGCGAACGGATCGGGGAGTTCGACGGGATCGTGATCCGATCGGCGACCAAGCTGACCGGCGACCTGATCGAGCGCGGCTCGCGGCTCAAGGTCATCGGCCGGGCGGGCACCGGAGTCGACAACGTCGACGTGGGGGCGGCGACCAAGCGCGGGGTGGTGGTGGTAAACGCCCCGGAGTCGAACTCGGTGGCCGCCGCCGAGCACACCATCGCCCTCGCGCTGGCGCTCTGCCGCAACATCCCCCAGGCACACTCCTCGCTCGTCGATGGCGAGTGGGCCCGCTCGCGGTTTGCGGGCAACGAGCTCTACGGCAAGACGCTCGGGGTGATCGGATTCGGCCGAATCGGCCAGCTCGTCGCCAAGCGGGCGCAGTCATTCGAGATGGAGGTGATCGGCTTCGACAAGTTCGTAGCCGCGGAGCGCTTCCGCGAGCTGGGCGTGGAGCGCGCCGAAACGTCCGATGACCTCTACGGGCGCGCCGATATCCTGACCATCCACCTGCCGAAGACGCCCGACACGATCGGCTGGATCGACTCCGAGGCGATCGCCGAGATGAAGGACGGGGTGCGGATCGTCAACTGCGCCCGCGGCGAGCTCGTGGATCTCGATGCGGTTGCGGATGGCCTCGAGTCGGGAAAGGTGGGCGGCGTCGCACTTGACGTGTTCCCCGAGGAGCCGTTCACGGAGCACCGCCTGTTCAAGCTGCCGAACATCGTCGTCACCCCGCATCTGGGAGCGTCGACGGCCGAGGCCCAGGACCGCGCCGGGACGATCACCGCCGACCAGGTCCGCCGGGCGTTGTTGGGTGGGGTGGTCACCAATGCGGTGAACATCGCCGCCGTCAGGCCTGAGGAGATGGAGGCGCTGGCGCCGTTCGTCCCCCTCTGCGAGAAGCTCGGCAGGCTCGCCCAGAGCCTCGGCAACGGGTCCATCGATCGAATCACCGCCGGATTCCGGGGCCGGATTGCCGAGCACGACACTCGCCTGCTCGGGATCGCGGTGCTGGTCGGGATCCTGTCGGGCCATACCGAGGAGCAGGTCAACCTGGTCAACGCCCCGGCGCTGGCCGAGGAGCGGGGCATCGAGCTCACCGAGGTCAAGGAGGGTCTGTCGGACGAGTTCACGGAGCTCGTAACCGTGCGCCTCGAGTCGGGCGGCGAATCGGTTGAGGTGGCGGGCACGTCGGTCGGGCCGCGCAACCTGCCTCATCTGGTCAGGGTCTGGGGCGAGAGCTTCTACATGCCGTTCGCCGAGCACATCGTGGTGTTCCGCTACGAGGACAGGCCAGGGATGATCGGGCGGATCGGGACGATCTTCGGCGAGCACGGCGTCAACATCGTCTCGGCCGCCGTCGGCGCGGGGGCATCGCGCGGCGACGCCGTCCTTGCGTTGACCACCGACGCTCCTGTTCCGGACCAGGTGCTCGCCGGGATCCTCGAGCTCGAGGGCTTCCACGCGGCCCGGTCGGTAGACCTCTGACCCGCGAGCGGCTCGCTCACCGTCGCGCCTACGCTGCCGCCCGGCAACAGGCCCTGTCGCCGGCGGCAGCGGAGCGCGCCTCGGCGACTTCGTCGCCGGTTACGGGTGTAGGGTCGGGGCGTGCGTGCGGTGGTGATTACTCGGCATGGGCCTCCCGAGGTGCTTCAGGTCCAGGAGCGTCCTGACCCGCCTGTTGGCCCGGGCGAGGTTCGGATCGCCGTCAAGGCGGCGGGCATCAACTTCGCCGACACCCTGGCGCGGCTCGGGCTGTACCCCGACGCCCCGAAGGTTCCTTGCGTGATCGGGTACGAGGTCGCCGGCGAGGTCGAGTCGATCGGCGATGGGGTGAAGACCCACAAGGTCGGGGACCGCGTGTTCGCCGGCACCCGGTTCAGGGGCCAGGCCGAGATGGTCACGGTCCCCGAAGCAGATGCGCTTCCGCTTCCCAAGAAGGTCTCGTTCGAGGAGGGGGCGGCGTTCCCGATCAACTACGCGACCGCCTACGCGGCGCTGGTCATCATGGGCGGCCTCAAGCAGGATGAGCGGGTGCTGATCCATGCGGCCGCCGGCGGGGTCGGGATCTCGGCAACGCAGATATCACGGGGGATCGGCGCCGAGATCTTCGGCACGGCGTCCGGCTCCAAGCACGATGCGATCCGGGAGCAGGGCGTTGCGCACACGATCGACTACCGAACCCAGGACTTCGCCGCCGAGGTGATGCGGATCACCGATGGCGAGGGCGTCGACGTGATCATGGACGCGCTCGGGCCGACGTCGTTTCGCAGTGACTACCGCGTGCTGCGTCCCGGTGGCAGGTTGATCATGTACGGGCTCTCCGAGGTCCAGACGGGAACCGGCAAGCGCGACATCGGAGCCGCGCTTCGCAGCCTGGTGAGGATGCCGTTGGCGACCATGCCGTGGTGGAAGAGCCTGGCGATCATGAACGAGAACAAGGGGGTTTTCGGCCTCAACATGCTCCACTGGTGGGACCGAGAGGGGAACTTCCGCCGGGTGATCGATCCGCTGCTCGACGGGCTCGCCAAGGGCGCATTCAAGCCGGTGGTCGCGGAGGCGTTTCCGTTCGATCGCGCTCCTGAAGCCCACCGCTTCATCGAGGAACGGCGAAACGTCGGAAAGGTCGTCCTGGTCCCTTAGCCGCGGCGGCCGACCGGGCGCACGGCTACCCTGCGACGGTGCTCGTGCCCCTCGTGATCGCGAGCGTCGGGAGCGTCTACGACCGGGCGATCGTGGACACCGGGCGCCAGCCGGAGTTCCTCTTCTTCGTCGCCTTCCTGATCACCTTCGGGTTCATCCGGACGAGCGCCCACATGATCCGCGCCCAGGTCAGCTGGTGGCCCGGCAACGTGACCGTCGGCGGCACCCACATCCACCACCTCGTCTGGGGGATCGTGACGATCATGGTGACCGGCTACGTTGGGGTGACGATCGCCCCTCCTTCTCCCTGGCAGGAGATCATCGCCGTGCTGTTCGGGATCGGAACGGGGCTGGCCCTGGACGAGTTCGCTCTCTGGCTCGACCTCAAGGACGTCTACTGGTCAGAGCAGGGCCGTAAGTCGATCGACGCGGTGATCGTCGCGGCGACTTTCACCGGGATCGTGCTGGTCGGCTATACGGCGTGGGTCGAAGTCGCGACCGAGGTCGAGGACGTGGTGTTCGCGATCGTGGGCGCCTTCGGGCTTCTTGCGATCGTCGTCGCGCTGGTCAACCTGGCGAAGGAGAAGTTCGGGCTGGCGGTCGTCGGCCTGTTCATCCTGCCGGTCGGGCTGGTGGGCGCCTTCCGCCTCGGCAAGCCGCGCTCCCTGTGGGCCCGGGTCTTCTATCGCGAGGGCCAGAATGCCCGAGCGCGGGCGAGGTTCGGCGATTCCGTGAGCGACGATTCTGCGGCTCAGCCGGACGCCGCCGGTCAGTCCGCCGCCGGCTGAGCGGCTCCTTGACTACGGCTCTGGCCTGGATCCGGGCGGCGTCCACGACGTGCCTCACCGGTGGGGTTCCGCGCGTGCGCTAGAGTCCCTTCACTCGATGATCCGCCGCACCACCAGCAACCTCCTCCTTCTCCTCCCCCCTCGGGGGGATTAGCGCTGGGCGGCGCGAGAGCCGCGAGTACAAGGTCATCTGAGTCTCACCGAGAAGGAGGAAAGGCCAATGAACGGCCGCGTATCGTCATCGGACCGAAACCGGGTCCACATCTTCGACACGACCCTGAGGGACGGCGAGCAGTCGCCCGGCATCTCGCTGAACACGCAGGAGAAGGTCGAGATCGCTCATCAGCTGGCGCGGCTGGGCGTCGACGTGATCGAGGCGGGCTTCCCGATCACCTCACCTGGCGACTTCGAGGCGGTGCAGGCGATCGCTCGCGGGGTCGAGGGACCGGTGATCTGCGGGTTGGCCCGTACGCACAAGGCCGACATCGATGCGGCGTGGGGGGCGATCAGGGATGCGGCCCAGCCTCGGATCCACACCTTCATCTCCACCTCGGACATCCACATCGAGCATCAGCTCCAGACGACTCGCGATGACGTCAAGGGGCAGGCCCGGGCGGCTGTAACGCTGGCCCGCTCCTACTGCGACGACGTCGAGTTCTCGCCCATGGACGCGACCCGGGCGGATATCGAGTTCACCGCCGAGGTGTGCGCGATCGCCGTCGCCGAGGGTGCCACCGTGGTCAACATCCCCGACACGGTCGGTTACACGACGCCGGAGGAATACCGCGAGTACTTCGAGCGCCTCTACGAGCTGGTGCCCGAGCTCCGCGACGTTCGCACTTCGGTTCACTGCCATGACGACCTCGGGCTCGCCGTCGCGAACTCCTACGCCGGCGTGCTGGCCGGCGCGCGCCAGGTGGAGTGCGCGGTGAACGGAATCGGCGAGCGAGCGGGCAACTGCTCGCTCGAGGAGATCGTGATGCTGCTGCGAACCCGCAGCGACGCCCACGGCCTCGACACGGGCCTCGACACCCGCGAGCTCGCCCGGACCAGCCGGATGGTCGCTCGGTTCACCGGCTACGCGGTGCAGCCGAACAAGGCGGTGGTGGGTCGAAACGCGTTCGCCCACGAGTCCGGTATCCACCAGGACGGCGTGTTGAAGGAGCGAACGACGTACGAGATCATGGATGCACGCGACGTCGGCCTGGAGTCGAACTCGATCGTGCTCGGCAAGCATTCGGGCCGCCACGCGCTTCGCGACGCGCTGGAGCAGCTCGGCTTCAAGGTCGAGGGCAACGCGCTCAACCAGGCGTTCTCGCGGTTCAAGGAGATCGCCGACAAGAAGAAGCAGATCACCGCGCTCGATCTCGAGGCGATCGTCTCCGAGGAGATGCGCGAGTCAGCCGAGCGGTACGACCCTCGAGTCCTTCGAGGTCCAGGCGGGATCCGACCGCGAGCCGACGGCCAAGGTCACGCTGGGCGACCCATCGGGCGAGACGGTGGTCGGCGAGGCCACCGGCGACGGCCCGGTCGACGCGATCTTCGTGGCGATCCGCGCCGCCACGAAGACCGAGTCGGATCTCCGCTCCTACACGGTCTCGGCAGTGACCGAAGGCGAGGATGCGCTCGGCGAGGTGACCGTGATGCTCCGAGCCCACGGACGGCTGGCGAGCGGCCAGGGGGTCGCGACGGACATTCTCGAGGCCTCCGCCCGCGCCTACGTCCGGGCGCTCTCGAACGCCCTCGAGGGCGCGGCGATGCGCGAGGCCGAGGGGGTAGCCGCCGAGGCAGCCTCCGAGCCTGCGACGCCCGGGCCCTAGCGGACCACGAGCCCGGGCGAGTCATAGACTGGCCCCATGCCCGGAAAGCTCGACGGACGCAAGGCGGTGATCACCGGCGCATCCTCGGGGATCGGCGAGGCGACCGGGCTGGCGATGGCGCGTGAGGGCGCGGCCGTCGCGCTCGGCGCCCGCCGCAAGGACCGGGTCGACGCCCTGGCCGAGCAAATCGCCGGCGAGGGTGGCGCCGCGAGCGCGTTCGAGGTCGACGTCGGCGACGAGGCGGCCGCGCGCGGGTTCGTCGATCAGGCGGCTGAGCGGATGGGTGGGATCGACATCCTGGTCAACAACGCCGGGGTGATGCTCCTGGGGCCGGTCGAGGCCGCCGACACCGACGAGTGGCGGACGATGATCGACGTCAACCTGCTCGGGCTCCTGTACTGCACCCACGCCGCACTTCCGATCATGAGGGAGGGCGGGGGAGGGGACGTGGTGAACCTCTCCTCGGTCGCCGGACGAATCGCCAGCTTCGGCAGCGGCGTCTACAACATGACCAAGTTCGGGGTGGTCGCCTTCTCGGAATCGCTTCGTCAAGAAGCCGTCATGTCGGATTCGGGCGTTCGCGTCACGTGCGTCGAGCCCGGGTTCGTCGGCACCGAGCTCCAGGATCACAACCGAAACCCCATGGTGGTCCAGACGATCGACAAGATGCGCGACCAAATCGGCGAGGTGTTGACCGCCGAGGACATCGCCGACGCGATCCTCTACGCGGTCGGCCAGCCTGAGCGGGTGGCCGTCAACGAGATCCTGATTCGGCCCCAGGGCCAGACCCGCTGAGCGGGCTCCGGCCGTCGTAGCGCAGCTGTCAGACAAACGTACGTGATAACGTACAAGGCGTGAGCGTGGCGATCAAAGCCGACGAGCGGGGTGCGGAGATCGGCCGCGGCGCCGAGGTCGGGGCCCGGGTCCGGGCGCTGCGCGAGGCGATGGGCCTGTCGCTGCGTGACCTCGCCGAGCGAAGCGGCGTCTCGGCGCCGATGCTCTCGCAGGTGGAGCGTGGCGAGACCAGCCCCACGCTCGCCGTCGCCACGCGGATCGCCGCCGGCCTCGAGCTCAGCCTGTCCCAGCTCCTGCGGCTCGACGAGGCCGGACACGTGGTCGATCGTGCGGCGCGACGAGGGTCGAAGCCCGCCGCCGCGCCGGCCATGCGGTCGAGGAGCTGACCCCGCCGCTGCCGGGGCAGCGCGCGGACGTCTCACGCCATCGACTCGACGCGGGCGCGACCACGGGCGGGCCCGGCGATCCGCCGCTGCACGAGCCGGGGAGCCGTGAGACCGCGGTGGTGCTCGAGGGCGCGGTGACCTTGGTGATCGATGGCGAGGGCCACGACCTGCGGCACCGGCGACAGCGTCACCTTCGACGCCGACCTGGCGCACCGACTTCGAGAACCACGGCGACGAAACCGCGGAGCTGCTGGCCGTGGTGGCCGCCGGCCTGAGGAGGAGCTGACGTGGCGCCGAAGACCATGTTCGACAAGATCTGGGAGGCGCACGAGGTCGCCGAGGGACTGATCTACGTGGACCTTCACCTGGTCCACGAGGTGACCTCGCCGCAGGCGTTCGACGGGCTGCGCCTCGAGGGCCGGCGGGTTCGCCGGCCCGACAAGACGGTCGCCACGGCCGACCACAACGTGCCGACCGACGGCACCCCGGCCGCGCGCCTGATCGCCGACGAGCTGTCGCGGGTCCAGGTCGAGACGCTGGAGCGAAATTGCGCCGAGTTCGACATCCCGATCTACTCGCTGGGCTCGGACCGCCAGGGCATCGTGCACGTGATCGGGCCCGAGCTCGGGATCACCCAGCCGGGGCTGGTGATCGTCTGCGGCGACAGCCATACGTCCACCCACGGGGCTTTCGGCGCACTCGCCCTCGGGATCGGGACCTCGGAGGTCGAGCACGTGCTCGCCACTCAGTGCCTGGTCCAGAGGCGCCCGAAGACGATGCGGATCAACTACTCGGGGGAGCTCGGCCACGGGGTGACCGCGAAGGACCTGATCCTCGCGACGATCGGGCGGCTCGGCGTCGGCGGCATGGTCGGCCATGCCGTCGAGTACGCCGGGGAGACGATCGCCGGGCTCTCGATGGAGAACCGGATGACGATCTGCAACATGACGATCGAGGGCGGGGGCCGCGCCGGCATGATCGCCCCCGACGAGACGACCTTCGAGTGGGTCGAGGGCCGCCCGGGCGCGCCGAAGGACTTCGACGCGGCAGTCGCCGAGTGGCGGCGCTGCCCACCGACGACGGCGCCCGAGTTCGATGCCGAGGTGGAGATCGACGCCGCCGCGATCTCGCCGATGGTGACCTGGGGCACGACCCCCGGGATGGTCGTCCGAGGTGACCGACGCGGTGCCCGATCCCGCCGAGCTGGGGCGAGGGCCCCGCCGACCGCGAGACGGCGGAGCGCGCGCTCGCCTACATGGCGCTCGAGCCGGGCACGCCGATGCGCGAGATCGCGCTCGATCGCGTGTTCATCGGCTCCTGCACGAACTCCCGGATCCAGGATCTGCGCGAGGCGGCCGCGATGGTCGCCGGAAGGCGGGTCGGCCGAGTCCGTGCGGGCGATGGTCGTCCCGGGCTCGCAGCAGGTCAAGGCGGCGGCCGAGGACGAGGGGCTGGACGAGGTCTTCCGATCCGCCGGATTCGAGTGGCGAACCGCGGGCTGCTCGATGTGCCTGGGGATGAACCCCGACATCCTCGCCGAGGGTGAGCGCTGCGCCTCGACCTCGAACCGCAACTTCGAGGGCCGCCAGGGCAAGGGGGGGCGCACCCACCTGGTCAGCCCGAAGATGGCCGCGGCCGCGGCGATCGAGGGCCGCTTCGTGGACATCAGGGAGTGGCAATGAGGCCCGTGGACGTGATCGAGGGGAAGGTGTCGGTGCTCGACCGGGCCGACGTCGACACGGACCAGATCATCCCGAAGCAGTTCCTGAAGCGGGTCGAGCGAACCGGCTTCGGCGAGTTCCTGTTCTACGACTGGATTCGCTCGGGCGAGATCGAGCTCGAGCCGAACCCGATCCTGGTCGCCGGGCGGAACTTCGGCTCGGGCTCGTCTCGCGAGCACGCCGTCTGGGCGCTCCAGGACTTCGGCTTCGAGGCGATCGTCGCGCCATCGTTCGCCGACATCTTCTACGTCAACTGCACCAAGGTCGGGCTCCTGCCGGTGATCCTCGACGAGCGAGCATTGTCGAGCGGTCGCCGAAGCGGGGGAGGCGCGGATCGACGTCGACGACCAGACGGTGACCTTCGCCGAGCGGCGTGGTCGAGTTCGAGATCGACGAGGAGGTCAAGCATCGCCTCCGTCCACGGGCTCGACGACATCGGCCTGACACTCTCCAGTGAGGAAGCGATCGCGGCCTTCGAGGCCGGCGGCGGCGCCGACCGCGGCCCGGTGACCACCTCCCTGTGAGCGACCGCCGAGCCCCGCGACTGGGACGCCGTCGACCTACGACCGGGTCGCCACGCCGCAGGAGGAGTGGGCGCGCGGGGTGATCGACCGGCTCGAGCTGACCGGCGACGAGACGGTGCTCGACGCGGGGTGCGGAAGCGGGCGGGTGACCCGCTTGCTGGTCGAGCGGGTGCCGCGGGGTCGGGTGATCGGGGTCGACGCCTCGCCGTCGATGATCGCCAAGGCGCGCGAGTCGCTTGCGGGTGACACCGAGTGATCGTCTCCGACCTGATCGTCTCCGACCTGCTCGACCTCTAGCTGCCCGAGCCGGTGGACGTGGTGTTCTCCGACCGCGACCTTTCACTGGATCCTCGATCACCGGCGCCTGTTCGAGCGCCTGCACGCGGCGCTTCGGCCCGGGCGGCCGCATGGAGGCTCAGTGCGGCGGGATCGGCAACATCGAGGACTTCCTGAACTCGATCGAGAGCGTGAACGGCGACGAGCGCTTCGCGCCGTACCTTCGCGGGGTCACGAACACGTGGAACTTCGCCTCCCCCGGCGACACGGAGATCCGCCTCACGGACGCCGGATTCGATCGCGTGCGATGCTGGCTCGAGGATGCGGCCCGTGCAGCCGCGAGAGCCCGCGCGGCTTCCTCGAGACCGTCTGTCTCGGCGCGCACCTGGACCGACTGCCCGGAGGACCTCCGGGCTCCCTACCTGGACGCGGTGCTCGAGGTCGTTCCGCGGCCCCTGACGCTCGACTACGTGCGGCTCAACATCTCGGCGCAGGCGCCCGTGACCGCGACGCGGATCGTCCTGCTGCCCGGGCGACGGCATCGGCCCCGAGATCGTCGCGCGCGACGCGGCGGCTGCTCGAGCGCCTCGGCGAGTTCGAGTTCTCGGAGCACCTGGTCGGCGGCGCCTCGATCGACGCCCACGGGGACGGCGCTCACCGACGAGGTGCTGGAGGCGTGCCGTCGACGCGGACGCCGTCCTGCTCGGCGCGGTCGGGCGGTCCGAAGTGGGACACCACCGACCCGTGCCGCTCCGCGCCCCGAGCAGGGGCTGCTCGGGCTCCGGAAGGGCCTGGGCCTGTACGCGAACCTTCGCCCGGTGCGCCCGAGCCCGGCGCTCGTCGAGGCGAGTCCGCTGCGCGCCGAGCGGATCGAGGGCACGGACCTGCTCGTCGTGCGCGAGCTGACCGGCGGCATCTACTTCGGGGACAGCGGGCGCGATGGCGACCGCGGCCCACGACACCTGCGAGTACTCGGTCGCCGAGATCGAGCGCATCGCGCGGGTCGGCTTCGACGCCGCGCGGCGGCGCGCCGAGCGGCGCGAGCGAGGCCCGCGCGTGACCTCGGTCGACAAGGCCAACGTGCTCGAGACCTCTCGGCTGTGGCGTGAGACGGTCGACGCGGGTGGCCGCGCGAGTATCCCGAGGTCGAGCTGGACCACATGCTGGTCGACAACGCGGCGATGCAGCTCGTGTCGAACCCCGCCCATTTCGACGTCCTGCTGACCGAGAACATGTTCGGCGACATCCTCAGCGACGAGTCGGCGATGCTGACCGGCTCGCTCGGGATGCTCCCGTCGGCGAGCCTCGGCGACACCGGCCCGGGCCTGTTCGAGCCCGTCCACGGATCGGCGCCGGACATCGCCGGCCAGGGCATCGCCAACCCGCTCGCGACCTTCCTGTCGGCGGCGATGATGCTTCGCCACGGTCTCGACCGGGCCGAGGAGGCGAGCGCGATCGAGGCGGCGGTCGACTCGGCTCTCGGAGCGCGGCCTGCGAACGCCCGACCTGGCGAGCGACGGCACCACGGTCCGGCGGCGCCTGGAGTGCCGGAGCAGATCGAGGTCGGAACCGAGGAGATGACCGCACGCGGTGATCGAGGCGCTCGACGCCTGAGCAGCCGCTTGGCGGGCGGCGGCTATTCCGGCATACTCTCCCGACCTCGCAAGCGACCGGCGGCCCCGAGGTCGGTCGCCGACAGGAGGAAACGGTGGAGAAGTCTGAGTGGATCTGGATGAACGGCGATCTCGTCCCCTGGGACGACGCCAAGGTCCACGTCCTCAGCCACGGCCTCCACTACGGCACCGGCGTCTTCGAGGGGGTGCGCGCCTACGAGACCGACCGCGGCCCGGCGATCTTCCGCCACCGCGATCACCTCGAGCGGCTCCAGAAGTCGGCCGACCTCTACTACCTCGACCTGCCGTACTCGCTCGACGAGCTGCGCGAGGCGACCCATGAGGTGATCCGCCGCAACGGCCTCGACAGCTGCTACATCCGGCCGATCGCCTTCCGCGGCTATGGCGAGATGGGGCTCTACGCGCCGACGGCACCGGTGGACGTGATCGTCGCGGTCTGGCCCTGGGGCGCCTACCTGGGCGAGGAGGGGAAGCGCGACGGGATCCGCGCCAAGGTCTCGTCGTGGCGGCGGATCTCGCCCGACAGCCTGATCCCGCACGCGAAGGCCTCCGGGCAGTACCTGAACTCGATCCTCGCCAAGACCGAGGCCGCGAAGGCGGGCTACGACGAGGCGATCCTGCTCGACCAGAGCGGCGTCGTGTGCGAGGGCTCGGGCGAGAACGTCTTCCTGGTCCGAGACGGCGAGCTCGTGACGCCCGGGCCACACGGCCTCGATCCTCGACGGGATCAGCCGCAAGTCGGTGATCCAGATCGCCGAGGACCTCGGCTACACGGTGGTCGAGCGGGACATCGTCTCGCTCCGAGCTCTACGTCGCCGAGGAGGCGTTCCTGGTCGGGACCGCCGCCGAGCTGGTCCCCGTGCGCCAGATCGACGACCACGACCTCGGCGAGCCGGGCGAGATCACCCGGGTGCTCGCAGGCCAAGTACGAGGACGCCCTGCACGGGCGGGCTCAGGAGTACCTCGAGTGGCTGGACATCGTGGAGCAACCGAGTAAAGTCACTTCCTGATCGTGCGCGTCTCTGTTCGAGGCAATCGGGCGAATTAGCGGCGCCGCAGCCGCCTAGCGGCTCGCGGCCGCGCGGCTCGCCGCGCCAGCACCGGGCCTCACGGCCCTCGCCCGCCCCTCGAACCAGAAAGGCATCGATTTGACACAGGTGAAGCTCTACGACACGACCTTGCGCGACGGCATGCAGGGCCAGGGAATGTCGCTCTCCGCCGCCGAGAAGGTCCGCATCGTCCAGGCTCTCGACCGGCTCGGCGTCCACTACGTCGAGGCCGGCTTTCCGAGCTCGAACCCCAAGGAGGCCGAGCTCTTTCGCCTGCTCGCCGAGGTCGAGCTGGAGAACGGCGAAGGTCTGCGCCTTCGGGATGACCCGTCGCCGGGGCATCGCGGCCGAGGACGATCCGGCGCTGAGCGGAGCTCGCCGGAGTGCTTCGCGCCGGTCTGCACGCTGGTCGGCAAGACCTGGTCGCTCCACCTCGACAAGGTCACCAAGGTGACGCCCGAGGAGAACCTCGGGATGATCACCGACTCGGTCTGCTTCCTGCGCGCCGCGCGGCAAGCGCGTCGTCTACGACGCCGAGCACTTCTTCGACGCCTGGCGCGACGATCGCGGCCTACGCGCTCGAGTGCCTGCGGGCGGCGGTCGCGGCCGGGGCCGAGAACGTCACCCTCTGCGACACGAACGGCTCGAGCCTGCCGCCGCAGGTCGCCGAGGCGACGGCCGCGGTGGTCGAGGCGCTCGGCGACGAGGCCGCGGTCGGGATCCACACGCACAACGACGGCGAGTGCGCGGTCGCGAACTCGCTCGCCGCGGTCGAGGCCGGCGCGAGGCTCGTCCAGGGGACGATGAACGGCTACGGCGAGCGGACCGGCAACGCGAACCTGGTCTCGATCCTGCCCGCGCTGCAGCTCAAGATGGGCTACGAGTGCGTGCCGGCCGAGCGGCTTCGGCGCCTCACCGAGACGTCGCACTTCGTCGACGAGCTGTGCAACCTGACGCCGGATCCCGACCGGCCCTACGTCGGCCGCAACGCCTTCGCCCACAAGGGCGGCATGCACGTCGCCGGGGTGAAGGCCGACGCGCGCACCTTCGAGCACATCTCGACCCGGAGCTGGTCGGCAACAGCCGCGAGGTCCTGATCTCCGAGCTGTCCGGGCCGCGGGTCCGTGCTGAGCCGCGCCGAGGGCGCCGGGATCGACGCTCGACGCCGACGCCGCGCAGCGCGCGGTCGACCGACTCAAGGAGCGCGAGCACCGCGGCTACCACTACGAGGCGGCCGACGCCTCGTTCGAGCTCCTGCTGCGGCGCGAGGCGGGGGACGTACGAGCCGCTCTTCCGCCTCGAGGGCTTCCGGGTGATCACCGAGAAGCGCGCCGACGGCAAGGTCGAGACCGAGGCGACGATCAAGATCTGGGTCGGCGGCAACCGCTACGTCCGGACCGCGGAGGGCAACGGCCCGGTCAACGCGCTCGACCGGGCGCTGCGCGAGGCGATCACCGAGCTCCATCCCCACCTGGCCGACATCGAGCTGGTCGACTACAAGGTGAGGATCATGGACACCAACCACGGGACCGGCGCCGTCACCCGGGTGCTCCTCGACTCCTCGGACGGCCACGACGAGCTGGGGCTCGATCGGCGTCTCGGAGAACATCATCGAGGCCTCGTGGGAGGCGCTCGTCGACTCGCTCGAGTACGCCTTCCAGCCCAGCGTCCTCCGCGGACGCCGCCGGCCCGGCGCGGGAGCGGAGCCGAACGCCGCGCGACGTGGTCGCGGCCCGGACTCGAGCGGGAGCGGAGGAGCCGGCGGGCAGTACGGGTCCTTCCCCTCGCGCGCCCCGACCTCGGGCGCGCGCGAGGAGGAGCTGGTGCTCGAGGTGATGCGCTCGGGACGGCTCTCGCTGGGCCCGGTGCTGGAGCGCTTCGAGCGCCGATTTCGCGGACTGGCTCGGCGTCGACGACGCGGTCGCCGTCTCGTCGGGCACCGCGGCGCTCCACCTCGGGGTCCGGGCACTCGGCTGGGGCGCCGGCGACGAGGTGGTGACGAGCCCGTTCAGCTTCGTCGCCTCGGCGAACTGCCTGCTGTACGAGGGCGCGACGCCCGTGTTCTGCGACATCGACCCGGTGACGCTGAACCTCGATCCGGCGGCGGCCGGCGCGGCGGTCACGCGAGCGGACGTCGGGAATCCTGCCCGGTGGACATCTTCGGGTACCCCGCGGCCATGCCGGAGCTCGAGCGGATCGCGGCCGAGCGAGGCCTCGGGACTGCTCGAGGACGCGTGCGAGGCCGCCGGCGCCGTCGACGCCGAGGGCGTGCAGGGTCGGCGCCCGCGGCAACCTGGCCACCTTCGCCTTCTACGCCAACAAGCAGCTGACCACGGGCGAGGGCGGCGTGATCGTGCCCGTCCTCGCCCGAGGTCGCGGAGCGCCTTCGCAGCGAGCGCAACCAGGGACGGGCGCAGGACATGGGCTGGGTCTCCCACGAGCGGCTGGGCTTCAACTACCGGCTCACCGACCTCCAGGCGGCGATCGGGGTCGCGCAGCTCGAGCGCGCCGACGAGCTGCTCGGCGGACCGCGCCCGGGTGGCCGCGCTGTACGCGGAGCGCCTCGGAGGCGATGGGCGCTGCGCCGGCGGGCGAGGGCGACCCCGAGGGCCTGGTGCTGCCGTGCGGCGACCGGGGCTCGAGCGGCGCAGCTGGTTCGTCTACCCGCGTCCTGCTCCCCGACGGGCACCGATCGTGACGCGTTGGTCGCGGAGCTCGGCGAGCGGGGCATCGAGGCCAAGGCCTACATGCCGTGCATCCACCTGCTGCCGCACTACCGCGAGCGGTTCGGCTTCGGCGAGGGACAGTTCCCGGTCGCCGAGGACGCCTCGACGCGCCTGCTCGCGCTGCCGTTCTTCGGCGCGATGGGCGAGCAGCAGGTGGAGCGGGTCTGCGCGGCGCTGGCCCGAGCGCTCGGCCTGTCCTCCGCCTGAGAGCGCTTGGCGACCGGGCGGCCGGTCAGATCCGGCCGGTCTCGACCATCCAGCGCACGGTGCGCCGGATGCCCTCCTCCCAGCGGCGTGAACTCGACCCCGAGCTCGGATCGCGCCCTCGAGCTGTCGGCGCGCGCCTGCCAGAGGAGGAAGGTGAGCTGGCCGGAGCCCAGGAGCGGTGGACGGCGGATGACGCGCGACAGCGCCTCGCCGCCGGCGGCCAGCCCCCGGGCCAGCGGGACCGGCATGGTCGGCGGCACCCATCCGCGCCCGGCCTCGTCGACCGCGACCGAGAGCGAGCTCGCGCATGGTCGCGTAGCCGTCGGCGAGGATGTAGCGCTCTCCGGGCTCGCCGCGCTCGAACGCGGCGAGCTGGCCGGCGGCCACGTCGTCGACGTGGACGAGCGTCATGCCCGCCGGGCGGGACGCCCGGCAGGCGCCGGCGGATCGCGTCGCGAAAGGCCCGGTCCAGCCCCGCGCCCTGCCAGGGCCCGGGCCCGTAGACCGAGGAGGGGTTGACGATCACGACCTCGATCCCGGCCGCTGCCTCAGCCAGAACGAGCTCCTCGGCGTGCTGCTTGGAGCGCTCGTACGCCGTGCCCTTCGGATAGTCGGCGACGGCCGCCTCCGACACGGTGCCCCCTGGTCCGGCGTGGAAGACGTCGAAGGTGGAGGTGTGAACGGCTCGCCTGCACGCCCGCCTCGCGCGCGGCCGCGATCACGTTGCGCGGCCCCCTCGGCGTTGACGCGCTCGAAGATCCCCGGGTCGGGAAACCACTGCTCGAACAGGCCCATGCAGTTGAAGACGCCGTCCGCGCCCTCCATCGCCCGCCGCACCGACTCCGGGTCGGTGACGTCGCCGCCGGCGAGCTCGACGCCCGGCCGGGAGCAGCTCGCGTGCCTTGGCCACGTTTCGGACCAGCGCGACGACCTCGTCGCCCCGGTCGGCCAGCCGGCGGGCGACCGCGTGGCCCACCTTGCCGGTCGCTCCGGTGACCAGGAATCTCACGCGTGTCTGGTCCGCGCGCGGCCGGGATCGCGTCCGCGATCGAGCTCTGCTTTCGGCGTCGCGCGCTCACCGGCGCGCCAGCCTACCCGGTTCATAGACTGGGCCGCGTGTCGCGCTTTCGCGACTCGCCCGATCCGCTGTTCCAGCGGCTGAACGCCTCGATCGGCTTCGATCGGCGTCTCGCGCCCGTACGACCTCGAGCAGTCGAGGGCGCACGCGCGGGCCCTGCATGCGGCCGGGGTCCTCGACGCGGATGAGCTGCGATCGGATCGACGGTGGCCTCGACGACCGTCGCGGACGAGGTCGAGGACGGCTCGTTCCCGTTCGAGGACGACGACGAGGACATCCACATGGCGATCGAGCGACGCCTGACCGAGGTCGATCGGCCCGCTCGGCGGCAAGCTGCACACCGGCCGCTCGCGAAACGACCAGGTGGCGACCGACGTCGCCCTCTACGTGCGCGACCACGCCGGGCTGGCGCGGGCGGCTGATCGGCGCGGCTGATGGAGCGGCTCCTCGAGCTCGCCGAGCGCCATGCCGATTGGCCGATGCCCGGGTACACCCATCTCCAGCGAGCCCAGCCCGTGTACCTCGGACACCACCTTCTCGCCTACTTCTGGATGTTCGAGCGCGACGCGCGCCGGTTCGCCGCGGCGCGGGGCGCCGCCGGGGCGCTCCCGCTCGGCTCGGGGGCGCTCGCCGGGCTGAACTGGGATCTCGACCGGGATGCCGTCGCGCGCGAGCTGGGCTTCGACTCGCTGACGCCGAACTCGATCGACGCCGTTTCGAACCGTGACTTCGTGCTCGACCACCTCTCCGCGTCGGCGATCTGCGCGATGCATCTCTCGCGGCTCGGCTCGGAGATCGTCCTCTGGTCAAGCGAGGAGTTCGGCTTCTGCGAGGTCGCGGAGGACTTCTCGTCCGGCTCGAGCATCATGCCGCAGAAGAAGAATCCCGATGCAGCCGAGCTCCTGCGGGCCAAGGCCCCCCGCATCTCCTCGGGCCTTCTGACCATGCTCGGCGTCATGCATGGTTTGCCGCTCGCGTACTCAAAGGACCTCCAGGAGGACAAGGAGGCGCTGTTCGACGCGGTGGACAACCTGGAGCTCTGCCTCGAGGCGGCGGAGCGCATGCTGGGCGGGATCAGCTTCGACCGGGAGCGCCTGGCCGACGCGTCGGGCGATCAGCTCCTCGCCGCGACCGACGTCGCCGACCTGCTGGTGTCGAAGGGGATGCCGTTCAGAGAGGCGCACGGCGTCGTCGGGGGGCTGGTGCGCGAATCCCTGGAGCGGGGACAGGTGCTCTCCGAGCTGACGCCCGAGGACCTACGCCGCCACTCCGAGCTGCTCGACGACGCCTACTACGAGGCCCTTGCGCCTCAACGGTGGCTCGAGTCGAAGTCATCTCTTGGGGGCACCGCCTCGGCGCGGGTCGCCGAGCAGCTCGCGCAGGCGGCGGCGGCGCTCGCCGAGTGGAGCGAGCCGGATCTGACTTGATCGGTGCGGCGATTGAGCACGGCGCTCGGCTCGAGGTGGAGTTCTTCGACCGCTCGGTGCATGCGGTCGCGCGGGACCTGATCGGCTGCTCGCTGTCGGTCGACGGCGTCGGGGGCGTGATCGTCGAAACCGAGAGCTACGAGCGCGACGACCCGGCCTGCCACGCCCACGTCGGATTGACCGAGCGCACCGCGCCGCTCTTCGGTCCCCCCGGGCGGGCGTACGTCTATCGCTCCTACGGAATCCACGCCTGCCTGAACTTCGTCTGCGAGCCCGAGGGTGACGCGGCCGCGGTCCTTATCCGTGCTCTGGAACCGCGCTGGGGGATCGACCGGATGGGCGAGCGCCGCGGACGAGACCGGCGGCGGGACCTGTGCTCGGGCCCGGGCAAGCTGGCCCAGGCGCTCGGAATCGGACTGGAGCTGAATCGCGCCCCGGCGATCGACGGCCCGTTCGACCTTCGCGGCCCCGACCCCGAGAAGCCTCGGGCGAGCATTGAGGCGGGTCCCCGAGTCGGGATCAGCCGGGGAGTGGAGCTGCCGTGGCGCTTCTGCGCCGCCGACAGCACCTACCTGTCGCGACCCCCGGGCTGAGCGCCGGCGCCTATCCCGAGACGCCGCCGGTGCCCGGGGAGCCGCCGGAGGGCGACCCGCCACCCGAGGGCGCCGGGTTACTCGGGGCGGGCGCCTGCTGGGGCGCTTGCTGAGCCGGCTGCTGCGCCGGGGCCGCGGACTGCGGGGCCGGGGTCGCCGAAGGGGCGGGGGCGGCCGTCGTCGGAACTGGGGCGATCGTCGTCGGGGTCGTCGAGGTGGTCGACTCGCTCGACCCATTGGTGGCCTTCTTGGAGGCCTTCAGGTCGTCGTAGGCATGGATGATCTCGTTGAAGATCAGCGCCGGGATCGTCCCTCCGTCGACCGGCGAGCCGCCGTACTCGGTCAGCATCGGCTTCACGGAGTCGGCGTGGCCGACCCAGATGGCGACCGTGACCTCCTGGTTTGAGCCCACGAACCAGGCGTCGCCGTTGTTCTCTGTGGTGCCGGTCTTTCCCCACTCGGCCGGGTCACCGGTGTCGGCATTTTGGCCTGTCCCGGAGGTGACCACGCTGTGCAGGATCGTCCGCGCGGTGGCCGCGACGTCGGGCGCCACGACCTGCTTGGTCTCGACCTTGTCCTGACCGGGGCCTCCGTCGTTGGTCTCGACCAGGTTTCCGTCCGTGTCCTGGACCTTCTGGATCCCGATCGGTCCCTCGGAGGAGTCGGCCATCGTGCCGCTCACGATCTGGCCGTTGTGAGCCAGGGTCAGGTAGGCATGGGCCATCTCGAGCGGGCTGACGCCGGTGCGCAGCCCGCCGAGGATCAAGGCCGGGTTGTACGGAGCGAACGGGTGGCCCCCGATCGAGTAGTCGACATCCGGAGTGGCGAGACTCGTCTGGATACCCATCCTGTAGGCGGTCTGAGCCACGTTGGAGGGTCCGACCGCGGCACCCAGCTGCGAGTAGACCGAGTTGTCCGAGTAGGTGGTCGCGGTCGCGATCGAAGCGGTGCCCATGTACTCGTCCCCGTAGTTGTGGACGGGGAAGACCTCCGGCACGACCTTGCTCCCGCCGCCCTTCTTCTGGACCTTGGCCTTGAAGGGGATCTCCTGCGGGGCTGACGTGAACGTCTGGTCGGGCGAATCACCCTGCTCGAGCGCGGTCACGAGCGTGAACGGCTTGAACGACGAGCCGGGTTGACGATGGCCCTGGGTGGCCAGATTGAACGGCTGGTTCTGGTAGTCGGTCCCGCCGACCATCGCCATGACGCCCCCCGTGGTGTTGTTCAGTACCACGACCGCGGAGTTCAACCCGACGCCGGCGGTGCGCTCATCCGCGATCCGCTGCACCTCGTCCTGCAGGCCGAGGTCGAGGGTGGAGGTGACCTGGAGGCCGCCCCCGAACGCCTCTCCGGCGCCGTACTTGTCGACCAGCTGCTGGCGAAGCCAGGACGTGAAGTAAGGGGCCTTGGACTCCTCGACCGGAGCCTCGAGCTGGGACGCGCGCGGCATTGACACGCGTGCGTACTGCTCGTACTCGGGCTGGGTTATGTAGCCCTGATCGGCCATGTTCTGGAGCACCTGGTTGCGCCGCGCCTCGGAGTCCTTCGGATTGATCCGTGGGTCGTAGCCGCTCGGGTTCGCGATCAGGCCCGACAGCGTCGCCGCCTCCCAGGGAAGTAGCTGGGACGCGCAGCGGTCCTGTGGCGCTCCGCAGCCGGGGTGATTCCACCCGAAGTAGGTCTTCGCTGCCTCCTCGATCCCGTATGCGCCCTCGCCGAAGTAGATCTCGTTCAAGTACTCGGTGAGGATCTTGTCCTTGTCCCAGTGTCGCTCGAGCTGATAAGCGAGCGCGGCCTCGCGAAGCTTCTGGAACACGGTTCGACTGCTCTGGGCCCGGAGCGCGTTCTTGACGAACTGCTCGGTGATCGTCGAGCCTCCCTGGGTCGCCCCGGTGTGGAGGATGTCCTGGACGACCGCCCGGCCGATGCCCTGGAAGTCGACCCCGCGATGCTCATAGAAGCGCTGGTCCTCGATCGCGACCGTGGCTTCCTTCATGACCGGCGCGATGTCGCCCGAGTTGATCAGGATCCGGCCCTCGTTGTTGGTCAGGGTCGTGATCCGCTTGCCGTTGATGTCGTTGACGACCGAGTTCTGTGCGTCCGCGAACTGGGCCCGATCCTCCAGCTGGGGGAGGTCGCTGGCGACGGCCATCATGATCCCGAAGATCCAGGAGACGAAGGCGAGTAGCACGAGGCCCAGAAAGACCAGCGCAAACCGAAGCTTCTTGAGCTTGGGGCGTCCCCCCGAGTTCTGCTCCCCGCGTGGGCTCGCGCCCGATGGGGACCCCGCGGTGGGCGGGGGCGATCCGTTTGACCCGCCGTTCGAGCTCGCCTGTTTCGCCGTAGGGTCGCCGGGCGGCGAGCCGTCGCCGCGCCCGCTCCCGCGGGAGCGGCGCCCCGGAAGCCTAAGCTTCGGAGCCATCTGGTCTCGCTGGGATCGCGACCATGTTGCAGAACGCGCTCGGTGGCGGCTGGGCGCAGGCACGCGGCCCAGCCGGTGAACGCCCAAGAAAAGGCGGACGGAAAGGCGACTCCCGCCGAGCGAGCGCGTCAGTCTAGCATTGGGCCGGTGACGGATTCGCCGCCTGCCGCGGAGGCCGGGCGCCTCCTTGAGGGCGCGATAGAGGCCTTGCCTGAGGGTCGACTGGCCGAGCAGGTGGCCGCCGGCAAGCCGCTACGAGTCAAGCTCGGGATCGACCCCACCGCTCCCGACATCCACCTCGGCCACGTGGTCGTGCTCGACAAGCTTCGAGCGTTTCAGGACGCCGGCCACACCGTGGTGCTGATCATCGGCGACTACACGGCGCGGATCGGTGACCCGAGCGGGCGCTCGGCGGAGCGCCCCGTGTTGACCGATGACGAGATCGACGCGAATGCGCGCACCTTCTCGGAGCAGGCGTTCAAGATCCTCGATCCGAAGCAAACCGAGGTGCGCCACAACAGCGAGTGGCTCTCGATGCCCAGCGACGAGCTGTTCCGGCTGGTGCGGCGCTTCACCGTCGCGCGCCTCCTGGAGCGCGATGAGTTCAGCCGCAGGATGGAAGAGGCCCAGCCGATCTCGATGCTCGAGCTGTTGTATCCGGTGCTTCAGGGCTACGACTCGGTCGCGATCGAGGCCGACGTCGAGATCGGCGGCAGCGACCAGAAATTCAACCTGCTGTTCGGACGCGACGTCCAGGCGGCCTTCGACCAACCGCAGCAGTCGATCCTCACACTGCCGATCCTTCCGGGCACCGACGGGGTGCGCCGAATGAGCAAGACGGCGGACAATTACGTAGGAGTGACCGATTCGCCCCAGGACGTGTTCGGGAAGCTGATGAGCGTTCCCGATCAAGCCATGGAGGACTACTACCGACTCCTGCTCGCCGCTCGGCTCGATCCCTCACGCCATCCCGGTGAGGCGAAGCGTGAGCTCGCCCGCCGGGTTGTGGAGCGCTTCCATGGCGCCGAAGGGGCCGTGGACGCCGAGCGTCGCTTCGACCAGCTCCACGTCCGGGGCGAGATCCCCGACGACGTCGGCGATGCGGTGGTCGACGGGGAGGGCCCGGACCGGGTGGTCCACCTGCCGGCCCTGCTCTCGGAGCAGTTCGGCATCAGCCGAAGCGAGGCGCGGCGCCTGATCGAGCAAGGTGGGGTGCGGGTCGGCGGCAGGGCCGTTGATGGAGCCCGCGTCGACCTTCCGGCAGCCGAGCTCGACGGCGAGGTGCTCCAGGTGGGTAAGCGCCGCCACATCCGCCTGCGGGTCGCCGGGGGACCTTGACAGCGGCGCTAGAGTCCCTGTCCGACCTGCACGCCCGGCGCTCTTGCCAAGGGGCAGCGTCGCGCGATATACTCGATGGTCGCCTTCGGGCGAGCTGCGGCCTTCGGGAGAGTCCCTCCCGAATCCG
>CAVOME010000008.1:0-313397 GCA_963696945.1 uncultured bacterium
GCGCAGTGCGAGGGCCAGCGCGTGCCTGGTGGGAACGAGGATCGCGAGGTGGAAGAGGCCGGTGGTCCCGCGAGGCCGCGCTGGCGCGCTCGGCGAAGAGGCCAGCTCGACGAGCGTCTCGTCCCCGACGCCCATGCGGAGGACCCCGCCGTCGCTGCCCAGCGCTCGAAGGCCGATCGTCTCCCGGTAGAAGTCGCCGACGCGTCTGCGTCCCGAACGTTGAGGCGAACCGCGCGCGGCTTCATGGCCGTGCGGTGACGCGGCAGACCGAGAGCCCCCGGGGGGCGCCCCTTGCGGAGAGTCGCTTGCTGCGGCCGAACGAGAACCGGAAGGTCTTCGAGCTGGTCTCGCGCGGCCTGCGACACCAGGACCTCGCCGCCCTTTGCGGATTCGGCGACCCGAGCGGCCACGTTCACGTCCACCCCCAGGTAGTCGTGCCCGACCCGGCGGGGACGGCCCACGTGGACCCCGGCGCGAAGCTCCGGCCGGTGGCCGGCGATCTCGATCTCGCTGACCTGCGCCTGGTCGGCCAATGCGGCGCTGACCGCGTCGCCGGCGGCGCCGAATACGGACATCGAGCCGTCCCCGAGCCGCTTGACCAGGGTTCCGCCGTGGCTCGAGATCGCAGTCGTCCTCGGCCTCGGCGACCCGGCGCAGGAGCTCCAGCGCGGTCTCGTCGCCGGCCTCGAGGGCCCACGAGGAGAAGCCGACCAGGTCGGTGAACAGGATCGCCACGTCGGCGCTTCCGCGACCGCGGCCCTGGGCCTCAGAGAGCGCCTGCCAGGCCTGTAGGGCGCCGAGTCCCAGCTCGCGCATCGCGCTCGGTCGCTCCGCCTGGGCCTCGCGCACAAGCCGGCCGAGTCGATCGGGAGCCCGTCCGGGAGCCGTCGATAGGGCGTCGCCGTAGCGCTCGTCGCCGGGCAGCAGCTGCCGAATCCGCTTCGCGGTGGCGACCAATCCCGGTTTGGAGTCCGTGCGGCGGACCCGTTCGCCCAGGGTTCCGTCGGCGCGCTGACGAGGAGGCTCCTCGGCGCCCGGCTCGTGATCGGCGCTCATCGGCCAATGGTCGTTGATCCGCGCCGCCGCCGCGCCGACACGGTTCGCGAGCGCGGGCCCGGGGCGCCTGGGGCATCCGAGCGCCCCCGAATGCTCGCGGCGGGCGAGTAGCCTGACGGGCGCGATGAGTCGCTTCGAGGGCCTGCCCGACACCCGGACGAGCCTGAGGGGCCTGACCGACGAGGGCCACGAGGCGTGGCTGATCCGCTCGATCGCGGGCAAGCTCTACCGCTGTCCCGGCTGCCACGGCGAGATCGCGATCGGCACCGACCACGTCGTCGTCCACTACGTCCGCCGGGCGGGCGGCTCCGATCACCACCACTGGCATCGGCCCTGCGCGGACGCGATGCTCGTCCCCGAACTCCGGGGCTTGAAGCCGGTCCCGGCTGGCGAGTCGAGCCAGGGTCGCCTCGTCGCTCGAGGACGACGGCCGGCCGGCCGCCGCCGCAGGCGCTGATCGTGAAGGCGGGCCCGGGGCGGGGCTCTTGATCGACGTCAACGCGACGCTCGGAAGGGTTGGGCTGACCGCGCCCATGCATGACCTTGCGACCCGCGACTGGGACGTGATCGTGGTCGGCGGCGGCCACAACGGCCTCACCGCCGCGGCCTACCTGGCCCGAGCCGGCCGCTCGGTCCTGGTGATCGAGCGCCGCGAGGTGCTGGGCGGCGCCTGCACGCTCGAGCGCCCGTTTCCGGATCCGGGCTACCTGGTCAGTCCCTGTGCCTACGTGGTCGGCCTCTTGGATCAGCGGGTGATCGCCGAGCTCGGCCTCGAGCGCCTCGGCTATCGGGTGATCCCCGCCGATCCGGCACTTTGGTGCCCGTTCGCGGACGGGTCGTCGTTCGCGTCGTTTATGGACCGCGATCGCACCGTCGCCCACATGGAGGCGAACGGGTTCTCGGAGGACGACATCCGCGGGGTGCTCGGCTATCAGGAGGTATTCGGGCGCCTGCGGAGGCTGCTTCGCGACGGACCGGCGGGCGACACCTGGGCGGGCTCCTCGCCGACCCGTGCCGAGGTCGAGGAGATCCTCGGGCACGATCCGGAGCTGGTCTCGATCGTGTTCGAGGAATCGATTGCCGAGACCCTCGACCGTTATGTCGATGACGAGCGGCTGAAGGACGCGCTGATGGGCCAGGGGGTGATCGGGACGAACGCGGGTCCCAAGGACCCCGGCACGGCTTCGGTACATCTCATGCACCACCAGGGCGACCTGCTCGGGCTCGGATCCGTTTGGGGCTACGTCGTGGGTGGCATGGGGCGAGTCTCGTTCGCGATCGCGCAGGCCGCGCTCCAAGCGGGCGCCGAGATCGCCGCGGGAGTGGAGGTCGGGAGAGTCTTGCCCGGCGAGGGCGTCGAGGTCTCCAGCGGCGAGCTGATCAGGGCCCGGACCGTGGTCTCGAACGCCGATCCGAAGAGGACCCTCACGATGCTCGGCCCCCAGGCGGGCTCCTCCGCCTTCAGGGAGCGGCTGGAGAGCTGGGACGTTACTTCTCCGGTGGTCAAGCTGAACGCGGGCCTCATCCGGCTGCCCACCTTCCCTGCCGCCGGCGAGGTCGACCCGCACCGGGCGATGCTGACCGTCACGCCCGGCCTCGACGGATGCCAGGAGGCGTACGAGGCGTGCCGGCGCGGCGAGCCCCGAATCGGGTTCGCCGAGCTCTACTTCCAGACCGCCTACGACCCCTCGGTCGCGCCCCCCGGGCGCCACACGATGAGCGTGTTCGCTCACTACGCTCCCTACGAGCTCTCCGGCGGAGGTTGGGACGCCCGCCGGGACGAGGTCGCGGACCTGATCCTGGACGCGATCGCGGTCCACGCACCCGATGTACGCGAGTGCGTCGAGTATCGCCAGGTGCTCGGGCCGCCCGACATCGAGAGCCAGATCGGGCTCACCGGCGGTCACATCTTCCAGGGGCAGGTTCTGCCGAGCCAGATGTGGGACCGACGGCTCGCGGCACGCACCCCGGTCGCCGGCCTCTACATGTGTGGCGCGGCCACCCACCCCGGTGGCTCGGTGATCGCGCTGAACGGCCGAAACGCCGCAACGGCCGTGCTCGAGGACACCGATTAGCTGATCGGACTGGATCGGTCCGACCCACCCCGCTCGGAGTGCGGCTGGCGCGGGTCGTTAGCGCCTGCTCACGACTCACCCATATTGCACGCGGTCGCCCATCGGTAGTAAGTCGCTGTAAATGCGGTATTTCCTCGCCTGAATGGCCTACCCAATTAGGGGATGTGTGACGGTCGTCACACACAAACGAGTGTTCGCCTGAGACTCTGCCGCGCCTTGCCCCTAGGGCGCGCGCCGCCGATCGGCGCGCTCTTTGAGACCGCCCAGGGGAGACGGACGCCCGGCAAACCGGAGCGCACGACGAAGGCCCGAACGCGTGCCTTCGCTGCGGCGCGCGGCCATGCGGTGATCGCGCCGGGCTTCGAATCGAACTGGAGGTGGTTCATCCGTGCCCGTCGCAAAGCGAAGGCTCATCGTCACGACCGCAGCCGCCCTGGCGCTCAGTGTCGCCACGCAGGCGGCAGGCTCCGAGGCGACCCAGCCCGCCGCCAACAAGGCGGACAGTGGCGCCGACCACGGCGACCGGCCCCGGCTTGCGGTACTCGCCAAGCCGTCCCGTCACTTCCATAGGTCGGTCCGGATCGCTCATCGCCGGGCCGAGCGCGCGAAGGCCCGGGCGGCGAAGGGCTCGAGCGGCACGCAGGCCGCGTTGCCTTCCCCCGAGTCAGTCGGGGTCTCGACCGGGACGCTCGACTCGATTGCCGCCTGCGAGTCGGGCGGGAACCCCGCCGCGGTCTCGCCTGACGGCACCTACCGGGGCAAGTACCAGTTCGACTACGGCACCTGGGCATCGGTCGGCGGATCCGGCGATCCCGCCGCCGCCCCGGAGGATGAGCAGGACTATCGCGCCGCCCTTCTCTACAGCCGCGGGGGTTCGAGCCCCTGGCCGATCTGCGGATCCTGAGCGGAGCCCGCGAGCAGCGTTCGAAGACCCGGCCATCTGGCCGGGTCTTCTCGTTTCGGCGCGGGATGCCGATGTCCATGCAGTGGACCTGAGTGAATATGCGCTCACGCGCGGCGTACGCCGGACCCGGGGCGCGCTCCTGCGCTGGAATGACGATCCGTGGCCGGTCGTCAGGGGCTGGATCGCCGGCGGTGCCTCGGTTGCTGCGGGAATCCTGGCCGTCATCTGGCTGATCGCATCGGTGGCGCAACCCGACATGACGCCGATCGCGATCCCGGGAATCAGCGAGCCGCCTCAGGCGACTGACGTCCTGGCGATCCTGTACCGCAACTCGCTCGTCCTCGCCCTCCATGCCTTCGCCTGCGTCGCCGGATTCATCGCGGGAAGCTCGTTGCCGCTGTCGACGGCACGCCGCAAGGGCTTCTCGCGCTGGGTCCACGAGAAGGCGCGACCGATCGCCTTCGGCTGGGTGATCGCGGTCACCTGCTTCTCTCTCGCGACCCAGTCCTACGTGCTCGGCTCGACCGGTGCGACGCTGGCCTTCCAGCTCCACATCTCGCCCGCAGCGTTGCTGCTGACGGCCCTCCCCCACGCGATGCCCGAGCTGACCGCGCTGTTCCTTCCGCTCGCTGCCTGGACGCTCGCCAGCCGGCGAGGCGAGTGGGGTGATCTGCTGGCCGCCACGATGGTCACGGTCGCGCTTGCCGCTCCGGTCCTCGTCTGCACGGCGCTGTGGGAAACCTACGTCTGGCCCGTGCTCCTCCGCGCCGTCGCCTTCTAGGCTGCCGAGCTGCCCCGCTCGGACGCCGCCGGCTCAGGGCCCAGGAGCGCTCGCTTGAACACCTCCCGCTCGTCATCGAACAGGAAGCCCCACAGGTGGCGCCGCTCGAGGAGCGTTCGCCGCTTTGTCTCGAGCACCGCCTCACGCGGGAGGCCGGCGATTCGCTGCGCGAGCTCGATCCCGCGGGTCGCGACGTCGTCGGCGATCTCACGGACGATCCCCAGCCTCTGGGCCTCCGGGGCCTTGACGAGGCGACCCGTCAGACAGAGCTCCTTGGCGATCGTGGCCGGCAGCACGGCGCGTGCGGCTGCGTAGCTCGGCGGGATCCCGCGAGGGAGCTCCGGATAGCCGAACACGGCTCGAGGCGAGCCGATCCGCAGGTCACACAGGAGCGCCAGCGCGAACCCGCCGGCGATCGCGGGGCCATTGACCGCCGCGACGATCGGGCGCCGGCAGTCGCCCACCGCATCGAACGCCAGGGTGCTGGTCTCGACCAGCCGTTTACGGTGCTCGAGGTCGCCACCGAACTGGGAGGTGTCCATGCCCGAGCAGAACGCCGTGCCGGCCCCGGTCAGCACCACGCAGCCGACCTGTGGATCGCGCGAGAGGCCGTTGAACGCGTCAGCCAGCTCGACGCGAAGCTCGATCGAAAGCGCGTTTCGCTTTTCGGGACGCCGCAGGGTCACCACGGCGACGTCGTCGTGACGCTCGATCGACAAGAGCGAAGCCACGGAACGGACTCTATTGCTCCGCCTGGGTCACCTGGGACACTGCGGACGTGAACGTCGACGGGTCCGAGACCGCCGCGGGGCCGGGCGAGCGAGGAGTCCGGCCGGAGGCGGCGATCGCCGACGCTCGGGTCAGGGCGCCGACCCGCGGCAATCGGCGCCTCGAGGCGCTCTTGGAGGGAGTCAACGCAGACCCCGAGCTTCGCACCTGGTGGCACATGGCCCAGGTTGTCTCGGAGCGGCTCGGGATGTCCGACCACTCCTGGGTCCATGTGCAGATCGTCCTCAACATCGCGCTTCGCCTGCTTCGGCTGCTGGCGCGTGCGGGGATCGAGCCGGCGATGGTCACGGATCACGGCATGGGCAGGCGTGACGCCGAGGTGGTCGTGGCGGGCGGGGCGCTCCTTCACGACGTCGGAATGTCGATCCACCGCGCCGACCACGAGGCCTACAGCCTCTTCCTGGCCGAGCGGAAGCTGAGGCAGCTGCTCGACGATTCCTACCGGGAGCCCGATCGCACGGTCGTCGTCTCGGAGACCCTCCACGCGATCATCGGCCACCGGCGCCGCGGTGACCCCTACACGCTGGAAGCGGGCGTGGTGCGCGTCGCGGACGCGCTCGACATGGCGCAGGGCCGCTCGCGCGTGCCTGTTGACGCGGGTCGAGTGGGGATCCACTCGCTCTCGGCGGCAGCGATCGACGAGGTGTCGATCGAGGGGGGTGAGGATCTCGCGGTCAGGGTCGAGATCAAGATGAACAACTCCGCGGGCATCTTCCAGGTCGACGACTTGCTGGCGACCAAGCTGCGCGGCACCCCACTCGAGGGGCACGTCGAGGTCGTGGCGACGATCGAGGGGGAGACCGAGAAGCGCCTGCTGACCGAATTCCGGCTCCCCGGCAGCTAGCGGGCCGGCGTCAGACGCCCGCGCCCTTGGCGCCGCGGCCCTCCCCGGCGGCGAAGCGCTGAGCGCCGCGGGCGCCCGTCTCGATCGAAGCGCGGCCGAGCTCGTCCTCGAGCGTCAGGCCCTCGGCAAGCGGCAGCCCGGATCCCTCGATCGCGGCGCGGCGATCGGAGAGCATCGTGGTCTGAGGGAATGCGGCGAGGCCCTCCGCCATCTCCAGGGCCCGCTCGAGGTGCCCGCCCTCGGACACCACCTCGTTGACCAGGCCCCACCCCAACGCCTCGTGCGCGTCGACGACCCGGCCGGTGAGGATCATCTCCAATGCCCTGCCCATACCGACCACCAGCGGAAGGCGCTGGGTGCCTCCGTCGATCAGAGGGACCCCGAAGCGCCGCTCCGTGAATCCCAGCCGCGCAGACTCGGTGGCGATCCGCAGGTCGCACCACAGCGCGAGCTCGAGGCCACCGGCCAGGCACCAGCCCGAGATTGCCGCGATGGTCGGCTTCGAGGGGGTGAGCCGGGTGAACCCCATCGGACCCTCGGCCCGGGAGGCCACCGAGTCGATCGCCTCGGGGGTGAGGGAGGGGGCGGCCTCGGCGATCGCCTTCAGGTCGGCGCCCGCGCAGAAGGCCTCGGGGTCCCCGCCTGCCAGCACGAGCACCCGGGCCTCGTCGTCGGTCTCGAAGCGCCGATAGCCGCGAGCAGCAGGTCGGCGGTCTCGGGATCGACCGCGTTGCGCCGTTCCGGCCGCGCGATGGTCAGCACAGCCGCCGCCCCGACGCGCTCGTAACCGACCTTCGCCACGGCGGAGTTACTCAGCTTGGTGGGCGCAGGCGCTCGAGCTCTTCGCGGATGCGCTCTTTGCGGTTCTCGAGGCGGCCCTGGATGAGCGATAGGACCGTGACCAGGACGGTGAAGAAGATCATCAGGCCGAATCCCCAGTAGGTGACGACCTTGTCGTCGGTGCGGCCCCACAGTCCCACGCCGTCGGCGGCCAGCGCCGGTGCGGCAGATCCGAGGAGCGCCACGAGCGCGACGGTGGCCAAGATCAGCATTCGGGGCAAGCGTCCCACGAAGGCCAACTCTACTAACGGCCCCGACGCCTCGCACCGAGCCTCTACGATGCCCGGCTCATGTCCGACCTAGAGGCCCTGTTGCTCGGGGTGGTGCAGGGTCTCACGGAGTTCCTGCCCATCTCCTCGTCCGGCCACCTGATCCTGGTGCCCTGGCTCCAGAACTATCACTTCCTGCAGGACAACGAGTCGTTCAACAAGACGTTCGACGTGGCTCTCCACGCGGGGACCCTGGTCGCGGTCGTCGCCTACTTCCGCACCGACATCGCGAACCTGCTGAGGGCTCTCTGGCGCTCGATTCGCGACCGAGCGGTCGCCGGGTCCGAACAGCGGGTTGCGTGGGCGATCGTCGTCGGCACGATCCCGGCGGTCATCGCCGGCGCAATTGGCGAGAGCTTCATCGAGGACCACCTGGGGCAGCCGTGGCAGATCGGGATCGCGCTGATCGTCTTCGGTCTCGTGCTTGGCTGGGCGGACCGGCGCCCGCAGCGCGAGTCTCTCGAGGAGGTCGCTCCTCGGCAGGGCCTCTACATCGGCCTCGCCCAGATCCTGGCACTGGCCCCCGGTGTCTCGCGCTCGGGGATCACGATCTCCGCGGCTCGGTTCCTGGGCCTCGACCGCGACGCCGCCGCCCGGTTCTCGTTCCTGCTGCTTGCGCCGATCACCGCCGGAGCCGTCCTGTTCAAGGCCTACCGGGCCGCGTCCGACGGGTTGCCCCACGGGGTCGCCGGGCCGATGATCATCGGGACTGTCGCCGCCGCGATCTCGGGCTACCTGGCGATCGCCGCGCTGCTCGCGGTGGTCAGGCGACACAGCTACGACGGCTTCGTGATCTACAGAATCGCGGTCGGCGTCGGGGTGCTGATGATCATCGCGACCGGCCTTCGCCCCGCGACCTTCTAGCCGAGCACCTTTCCTTCGCGGCGCTCGAAAACGAAGGCGCGCGACCCGGGGCAGAGATTAGGTCGCGCGCCGCACGAGAGAGGACTTCTCGCTGCCCGGGCAGTCTGAGGCGGCGACGCGGACGTTAGGTGAAAATCCCGATAATCGCCCTGTAAAAGTTCTGTGAACGAGCACGATGGCGACCGTTGGCCGATTAATATGGTGGCGGCTCGGACAGCGAGGCGGGGCCGGCAAGACCGGTCTCGACCTCGCGGCCAACCCAGATGAACGCCAACTCGGGAACACTGCGCGTAGCGATCATCGACGACGACTCCGGCTTCGTCCACGTTCTCTGCAAGCGCCTCGAGAGTGCAGGCTGCCAGCATCGCACGCTCTCCGGCCCGGTGCCCGTCGAGGAGCTGGTGGCGATGAAGCTGAACGCTTTGGTTGTCGACCCGGTGCTCCTCGGCCCGCTCGGCTGGGACTTCATCGAGCGGGTTTGCGGGATGCTTCCCGACCTGGGCGTGATCGTCTGCACGCAGGGCGCCACCGTCGCCCAGCGCGTCCGAGGGCTTCGCATCGGAGCCGACGACTGGGTGGCCAAGCCCTGTCATCCGGATGAGGTGATGGCGCGGATCGAGGCGGTGGTACGGCGCCACCGTCGGGGCCGCACGCGGGAGGAAACCGGACCGCTGACGGCCGGCGAGCTCGAGGTGCGGCCGGACCGGTTCCAGGCCTACGTGGCAGGTGAGAGCCTCGAGCTGACTCGGCGGGAGTTCGAGCTGCTCCAGATTCTCGCCGACCACGGCGGCAAGGTCCTGGAGCGCGACGAGATCTATCAGCGGGTGTGGGGCTACGCGATGATCCACGGCGACCGCTCGGTCGACGTGTTCGTGCGCAAACTGCGCTCCAAGCTCCAAAAGCGCTCCCCCGGCTGGGATTACATCCATACCCACTTCGGGATCGGATACCGGTTCGACCCGCAGCCGCTCGATTCGTCGGCAAGGGAGCCGGTGATTCCGGCCGACCGCGGCGCGCCCGCAGGGCGGCCGCGCGCCCTCCGGCCTCAGCCTGAGCAGGCCGAAACCGCGAGTCCGGCCGCTCGCTAGCCGGTCTCCCGCCGGTTCTCGCCCCGCTCGGCTCGCCTCCGCTGCAACCGCCCTTGCGCTGCACCTGCGGGTTGCAACTCGCCTGTGTTTAACGGGTTTTTCACAACTCCGCCACACGGGCGTAACAGGGGGGATCGGGGACGCTGGGAGGCTGCGCGCGACAACTCGAGACCAAGGAGCCAAGTCCAAGTGATTTCACGCAAGTTCGTACTTGCAGCCTTCGCCTGTGCCCTGCTCGCGGTGGGCGTCGGCGCCTGCGGATCGAGCAGCAGCGATTCCAGCTCTTCCTCCGGCGGCCCGATCACCGGCGCCGGCAGCACGTTCGTCGCGCCCCTGATGTCGAAGTGGCAGTCCGACTACTCGTCGACGACGGGCGACACCGTCACGTACGGCGCGATCGGATCGGGTGGCGGGATCGAGCAGATCACCGCACGCACGGTGGACTTCGGCGCCTCGGACGCGCCCCTGACTCCCGACCAGCTGACTGCCTGCAAGGGCTGCATCCAGGTCCCCTGGTCGCTCGGCGCGGTCGTCCCCGCCTACAACGTGAGTGGGGCACCTGACAACCTGAAGCTCACCGGACAGGTCTTGGCGGACATCTACCTCGGAAACGTCACCGCATGGAACGACCCGGCGATCGCGAAGCTGAACCCGGGCGTCAACCTGCCGTCGACGAAGATCACGCCGGTCTACAGGACCGACGGCTCGGGAGACACCTACGCGTTCACGGACTACCTGTCCGCCGTCAGCCCGGAGTTCAAATCGAAGGTTGGCGTGGGCACCGAGGTCAAGTTCCCGACTGGCGTCGGAGGCGACGGCAGCGACGGCCTTGCCGCCGCCCTCACGAAGACCGACGGCGCGATCGGCTACCTGACGATTGCCTACGTGACCTCGAACGACCTCAATTACGCGTTGTTGCAGAACGCGGCTGGCAACTACCCGAAGGCCAGCATCTCCGCCATCAACGCGGCGGCCGCTACCGCGAAGTCCGTTCCCCCCGGCGGTGTCTCGATCGTCGATCCCCCGGCGTCGGCGAAGAACGCATGGCCCGACTCGACGTTCACCTACGTGATCGTCCCGACGAGCACGGACCAGGCGGATGCGCTGAAGAAGTTCATCACCTACGCGCTCGGCCCCGGTCAGTCCTTTGCGGAGGGGCTCGGCTACGGGACCCTGCCGAAGCAGGTGATCTCAGACAGCAAGGCGGCGCTCAACAAGGTCGGTGGCTAGCAACGACCAAGGCTGGATCAATGCGGCGGGGGTGGACGCCCGGAGTCCCTCGGTGGCCCCGGGTGCCCTCCGCCGCGGTCCAGGGATATAGGGCGACATGAGCACCGAGAGCGCCACGGCGGCGTTGGGCCCGGCCCTGGGGGGCAAACGACGAGGATTGCTCGATCGCGTCGGCGATCGGGGCCTCTACCTGATCACGCTGCTGGCGGCGATCGGCTCCGTGGTCATTCTCGGTGGCCTCACCTACAAGGTCGTGGACCTGGCCTCGGGTGCGATCTCGGAAAACGGGCTCGGATTCATCACGACCTCGAACTGGGATCCGGTGCACGGGCAGTTCGGCGCCGCGCAGTTCCTCTACGGCACCGCGGTCAGCTCGTTCGGCGCCCTTCTCCTCGCAACACCGCTGTCAATCGCGATCGCCCTTTTTCTCACCGAGCTCGCCCCCCGGGGCACCCGCACCCCCATCGGTACGCTGGTCGAGCTGCTGGCCGGGATCCCGAGCGTGATCCTCGGCCTCTGGGGGATCCTGGTTCTCGGGCCCGCGATGCAGTCGACCATCGAGCCGGCGCTGCATTCCATACTGGGTTGGATTCCGCTGGTCGGCGGCCTGTTCGAGGGCGAGTACTCGCCTGTGGGGCTGTTCCCGGCGATGGTGATCCTGACGATCATGACCGTGCCGATCGTCTCCAGCCTGACCCGGGAGATCTTCACTACGGTGCCGCCGGCAGCCAAGGAGGGCGCGCTGGCGCTCGGCGGCACCCGCTGGGAGATGATCAAGACCGTGGTCCTCCCCTACTCGCGACCGGGGATCATCGCCGCGGTGATGCTCGGGCTGGGCCGCGCGGTGGGTGAGGCGATCGCGGTCTCGCAGGTGATCGGCGGCGCGCCGAGCATCAGCTCGAACCTCTTCCTACCGGCACAGTCCGCCGCCGGCCAGATCGCGGCGCAGTATCAGGGGGGAACGCCCGACACCCAATCGGCCCTCGCGTATTTGGCCGTGATCCTGCTCGTGCTGTCGCTGGTCTTCAACGGCGTCGCACGACTGTTGGTGCGCACCATCCAGCAGCGCTCGGGAGGTGGGAGCGAGGCATGAGCCCTCCCCCGGCGCATCCGCTCCTGGCCAAAACCGGCAACCTGCGCCGCCGCCACGCCGTGAATCGGGTGATGGAGATCAGCGCCTGGACCGCGGCGCTCCTGGCGGTCGCCGTTCTTGCGCTGGTGATCGCCAGCGTCGTCGTCAAGGGAGCGGGGGAGATAAGCATCGACTTCCTGACCGGGAACACGTCGAACTTCGGCGCCGGCGGAATCGGAAACGCGATTGTCGGCAGCGCCATCATCGTGGGCATCGCGACGTTGATGGCGGTGCCGTTCGGGATCCTGGTCGCGATCTACACCAGCGAGTTCGCCGGCCCGCGATCGAGTTCCGTGATCCGTTACGTGCTCGACATCCTGAACGGCGTACCGACGATAGTCACTGGAATCTTCGTGTTCGGGCTGATCGTCGTTCCGCAACACAAGCTGAGCGGATTCGCGGGCTCGGTGGCGCTGGCCATCGTGATGCTGCCCCTCATTGCGCGCTCCTGCCATGAGGTCCTGACCTTGGTGCCTAGCTCGGTCAAGGAGGCGGGGCTCGCGCTCGGGAGCCAGCCGCTGGCGCACCACGCTGTCGATCACGGTGCCAACGGCGCTCAGCGGCATGGTCACCGGTGCGCTGTTGGCCGTAGCCCGTGCCGTGGGCGAGACGGCGCCACTCTTGCTGGTGACGAGCGTCTTCGCGGACACCGTACAGACCGATCCTTCGCAGGCGTTGCCGAACATCCCGGTGATCATCTACAGGTACTCGGAGTCTCCGGAGCCGGCGAAGCACGCCCAGGCCTGGGGGGCGGCCCTGGTGCTGATCGCCTTCGTGCTGTTGATCAGCATCGTCGCCAGAGTGCTGTCGGCGCGGATGCGCCGCCGTCTTGGGGCAGCGAGGTAGGTGCACCGGGAATGCAACCGAGCGCCCTGTGATGAACTACGAGCCGAGGGATGTGAACGTGGCCGACCCTGAGGAGACGACGATGCCGCGAAGTCCGGGCCAGGCGCAGCCGGCGACACCGGCTCCCGAGTCTCCCCAAACGGGCCAGATGCCGGCGGGCGTCGAGGAGATGCACGCCACCCGCCACGTGCGGCTCGAGGACCTTCACGCCTACTACGGGTCGAACCACGCCGTGAGGGGCGTCGACCTGGCGTTCGAGCCCGGTCGGGTGACGGCGATCATCGGGCCGTCTGGATGCGGTAAGTCGACCATGGTCCGGTGCGTCAACCGCATGCACGAGGAGATCCCCGGCGCGCGGTCGGACGGCCGCGTGATGCTCGATGACATCGACCTTCACGATTCCAAGGTCGATGTGGTCGCGGTCAGGCGGCTGGTCGGAATGGTGTTCCAGAAGCCGAACCCGTTTCCGACCATGTCGATCTCGGACAATGTCGCCTCGGGCTTGAGGTTCACCGGGACGCCGCGTGGCGAGGTCAAGGACCGCGTGGAGGCGGCGCTCGAAGGGGCCGGCCTCTGGAACGAGGTCAAGGACAGGCTGTCGAGCCCCGGGATGGGGCTCTCGGGTGGCCAGCAGCAGCGCCTCTGCATCGCCCGCGCTCTCGCGGTCGAGCCTGACGTCCTGCTGATGGACGAGCCCTGCTCGGCGCTCGACCCGGTCGCGACGCTCAAGATCGAGGAGCTGATCGCTCAGCTGAAGGAGAAGGTGACGATCGCGGTCGTCACCCACAACATGCAGCAGGCGGGCCGGGTCGCCGACACGACCGCGTTCATGCTCGACGGCGAGCTGGTCGAGGTCGGGCCGACCGACAAGATGTTCACGAACCCCGACGATGATCGAACCGAGCAGTACGTGACCGGGAAGTTCGGCTGATGGAGGTCGAGGCCACCAGGCACGAATATCGCGAGGAGCTGGCGTCTCTTGAGAGCCGCGCCCTCGACGGCCTCGATCTCGTCGTGGCCTCGCTCGACCGCACCGTTGAGGCTGTGCAGCATCAGGACATCGAGCTCGCCGAGTTGGTGATCGCGGACGACGACGTGATCGACGGGCGGTACCTGGAGATTCACCAGGCGATTCTGACCCTGCTCGCGACGCAGGCTCCGGTGGCCACCGACCTGCGCCTGATCGCGGCGCTCCTTCATGTGATGAAGAACATCGAGCGGATGGGCGATCAGTGCGTCAACATCGCGAAGCTGATCCCGATCGCGGGCCACGATCCGCCGGCCGACGAGCAGCTGCTCGGCTACCTGATCTCGATGGGCAAGGGGATCCGGGTCCAGATCCGGCAGGCGAAGCGCGCATTCGCCGATCGCAACGTCGAGATGGCGCGCGACCTCGTGCGCGAGGACGACGTGATCGACAACCTGAACCGGGACTGCTTTCAGCGCGCGATCGAGATCGGCGACGAGATCGACCGCCGCGAGTGGGCGATGACCATGATGCTCGTGGCGCGGGCGCTGGAGCGGATCGGCGACAACGCGGTGGACGTCGGCGAACAGGTGGCCTTCCTGGTCACCGGGCTGTTCAGGGAGTTCGAGGACGCGTCGCATCCGAACGGGCAGACTGCGGCCCAGCATGACGAGGCGCCCCAGGCCTGACCGGGCACTCCTGAGAGCCGCGTGATCATGGCTCCTCGAGATCGATGGTGGGGCCTATCCGTTGGGTCTGAGAAGATCGGCTTCGACGTGCTTTGCGCCGCGATAGACATCGGCTCCAACACCACGCGGGTGCTGGTCGCCGAGCCACAGGAGGGCCAGCTCCGCAAGGTGATGGAGCAGCGGGCCTACACGCGGATCGGCAAGGCCTCGCAGCACGACGGAGCGATCGACGCCGACAAGGTGGCGGAGGTCGCCGAGGTCGTGGCCACCCAGGTCCGGCTGGCCGAGGAGCTCGGCGCCGAGGCGATCCGCACCGTGGCGACGGCGGCGATCCGCGAGTCCGCGAACCGCGCCGAGGTGGTCTCCGAGATCGACCGGGTTGCGGGCGTCGAGGTCGAGGTCCTCAGCGAGCACGAGGAGGGGCGCTTGGCCTTCATCGGTGCCACCAAGACGCTCGGGCACCCGGTCGAGGGCGATATCGGCGTCGTGGACGTCGGCGGCGGCTCCTCGGAGGTGATCATCGGGACGGTCACCGAAGGGCTACGGTCGGTGCAGTCGTTCAAGATCGGCTCTGGGATGCTCGCCGAGGAGTTCCTGACCAATGATCCCCCGTCGGCCGCGGAGCTTCGCGGGGTGCGCGACCACATCGCCGACGTCTTCGATGGGGTCGAGTTCGAGCAGCCCGGTCAGGCGGTCGCGGTTGGGGGAAGCGCCACCTCGCTGCGGACCCTGGTCGGTGCGGTGCTCGAATACGAGACGCTGGAGCGGGCAGTCCGGGTGCTGACCGGCGCCCCGATCCTCGAGGTCGCGAAGCGGTTCGAGCTCGACCCGCGCCGGGTTCGGATCCTGCCCACCGGGGTGCTGATCCTGGAGAAGCTCTCCGAGCTGCTCGGCCAGCCGCTCCAGATCGGCAAGGGTGGCCTTCGTGAGGGCGTGATCCTGGAGCTCTTGAACGGCGCCGCAAACGGAGCGCCGAGAGCCCTCGCCGCCTAGCGCGCCCTGGCCGGCTCGACCCGATTGGGAGCCGGTAGGCTCAGACCGCATGGCCAGGGCTCGAGCGATCGACGGGCTGAGGGCGGAGGAGCCCTACGCGGCTGCCGCCGCGATGATCGTCGCCGTTAGGGCTCGGGAGGTCGCCGATCACTCGGAGGGCGTTCTCGACGTGGGAGAAATCGAGCACGTCCACGACATGCGGGTGGCGACGAGGCGGCTGCGGGCCGCGCTCGAGGTCTTCGAGCCTTGTTTTCCGTCCGCGCAGTTCGAGGAGGCTCTCGCCGAGGTCAAGGCGATGGCGGATGCGCTCGGAGAGCGGCGCGACCGCGACGTGACGATCGCCGAGCTCGATCGATTCGCCGAAGGCCTCGCCCCCGGAGATCGGCGTGGCGTGGCGAGCCTCGTGGAACGCCTCGCGGTCGAGCAGGCGCAGGCCAACGCCGAGCTCGAGGCGTTCGTCAGCGCCCCGCGCCTCGCGGCCCTCTCGGAGCGCCTCTCCGAGCTCGTGATCGAGGCGGAGGCACTAGCCGCCGGGGCGGGGCGGTGAAGGCCAAGCGGGTCAAGAAGCTCGACCCGTCTGAGCCGCTGGCCGACAACGCCGCGCGGATCGTTCGGGTGCGCCTCGGCGAGATGCGCTCGCTCGCAGCCCGCGCGCTCGAGCCCGGCGCCACGCGCAGGCAGCACGACCTGAGGATCGCCGCCAAGCGGCTTCGCTACGTGCTCGAGACGACGGAGTTCTGCTTCGGCAGGGTCGCCGAGACCGCGCGCCGCAGGGCCCGCGATCTCCAGGAGGTGCTCGGCGATCTCCACGACTGCGACGTCATGCTGCCGCAGGTCGAGGGACACCTGGACGGCCTGCGCGAGGCAGACGCGACGGCGGTCCGGATGTGGGCAGGCGACGCCGGTGACCTCGGGCCGGGGCTCGCGTCGCACGCGCCGCACCGGACCTCGTATCGCGGGCTCGAGATCCTGATCGTCTACCTGCGAGCCCGCCGCCGCCTGCTGTTCGATCGGTTCAGCGCTCTGTGGGCCGAGCAGGAGGCCGCGGGCGTGTGGGATCGCCTGGATCAAGCGACGGAAAAGCGCCTGGAGGAGGCCCGGGAGCGCCGCCGCGCCGCCAGGCGCGCGGAGCGCGCCCGAGAGAAGCTCGCCGCCGCCGAGCTTGAGGAACGCGAGGCCGCCAACCGTGCAGCATCGGCGGCGGCCGAGCTCCAGACGGCGCGTCGTGAGGCTCGCGGACCTGTCTCCCCGAACCGAAACGGCAGTTAGCGCCCCCGTGGCCCGCTCCGGGGCTCTCGAAGGCGGCGACCGTCGCCCGGTAGCCTGCTGGGTCCCTTGGTGCTCGAGACCCAGACGCAGGCGATGACGCGAGCTTCGGAGGCCTCCGACGATGAGTACTCGGGCCGGTTCGTCGACGCGCTCGGCTACGCGGCGAAGGTCCATGCCGGCCAGATCAGGCGGGCGGACGGGCGGCCGTACATCGCCCATCTGCTCCGGGTAGCGGGGTTGGTGATCCAGGAGCGCGGCTCCGAGGACGAGGCGATCGCGGCGCTGCTCCACGACGCTGCCGAGGATCAAGGGGGCCTTGCCCGGCTCGAGGACATCCGCAACCGCTTCGGCAACCGGGTCGCCGACACGGTCGAGGAGTGCACCGACACGTTCGCCGACCCGAAGCCGCCCTGGCGCCGCCGCAAGGAGCTCCACCTCGCGGAGATGGATCGGTGCTCTCCGAGCGCCGTGCTCGTCCTGCTTGCCGACAAGCTCGACAACGCCCGGACGATGCTCCGCCAGCATCGGGTTCATGGCGAGGGGCAGTGGGGACGCTCGGGCAAGCAGCCGGGCGACGTGCGCTGGTACTACCGGGCACTCGCCGAGCGACTCGCGCCGCTGCGCCCCGGCCCGCTCGCGGACGAGCTGGTGCGCGCATGCGAGGAGCTTGATCGAGAGATCGCCGGCGACCCCGGAGCGACCTCTGCCTAGGGTGTCGCGGATCGCGGCGGCTCTCGTCGCCGCCGCGATCGGCGTCGCGATCGCGGCCGGCCCCGCGGCTGCCGCGCCCGTCCATGGCGCCGCGGGAGCGGGTGACCCCCTCTTCCCGCGGGCCGGAAACGGGGGCTACGACGTCGCCCACTACTCGCTGGCGCTCCGTTACGTGCCGTCACCGAATCGCCTCTCGGCGGTGGCGCGGATCCGGGCACTCGCCACCGAGTCGCTCAGCCGCTTCGACCTCGACCTCCGCGGCCTCGCGGTGTCATCGGTGCGGGTCGACGGCCGTGTTGCCCGGTTTCGGCGCCACGGCCAGGAGCTGGTGATCTCTCCCTCCCGCACCCTTTGGAGCGGTCGGCGGTTCAAGGTCCGGGTCCGCTACCGGGGCCATCCCCATCCGGTGATCGATCCCGACGGATCCCAGGACGGGTGGATACCAACGCACGACGGGGCCTTCGTCGCCGACGAGCCGCAAGGGGCGCCGACCTGGTTCCCGTGCAACGACCACCCCAGCGACAAGGCGACCTACGACTTCCGGGTGACGGTTCCCAACGGCGTCACCGCGGTCGCCAACGGCACGCTTCGACGCCGGATCCGGCACAGCCGCCATACCGCCTTCGTATGGAGTGAGGACGCTCCGATGGCGACCTATCTCGCAACCGCGACGACCGGCCGCTTCAAGGTCATCCACTCGAGGGCGGACGGGATCCCGTCATATGTGGCGGTCGACCCGACGCAGGCCGTCGGCCGCGCTGCCCGTGCTCGCCAAGACCCCGGCGATCCTCCGCCTGTACAGCCGAAGGTTCGGCGAGTACCCGTTCGGCCAGACGGGAGCGATCGTCGACAGCGCCCCTTCGGTGGGCTACTCGCTCGAGACTCAGACCCGACCCCTCTTCAACTGGGCGCCGGACCAGGTCACCCTCGCGCACGAGCTCTCCCACCAATGGTTCGGCGACGCCGTCACCCCGAGGTGGTGGCGCGACATCTGGCTGAACGAGGGGTTCGCGACCTGGTCGGAGTGGCTTTGGACCCAGCATCAGGGTGGACCCACCACCAGGGCGGTGTTCAGACGGCTGTACGCGACGCGCGCCGGCGACACCTCCTTCTGGAACCCACCCCCGGCCGATCCCGGGAAGCCCGCCAACCTGTTCGACGGCACGATCTACGACCGCGGGGGGATGACCCTGGAGGCGCTTCGCGAGAAGGTCGGCGGTGCCACCTTCTATCGGATTCTCCGCGACTGGGAGACGCTGCATCGCTACGGCAATGCCACCACCCGGGAGTTCATCGACCTGGCCGAGGGCGACAGCGGCGCCGATCTCGGCCACTTCCTGCACGCATGGCTCTATCGGCCCATTCAGCGCGGCAAGCCGCCGCTACCATGACCCGGGCACCCGATGGAGCCAACTGAAGCCAAACCGAGCGCGGCGCAGTCGCTACAGGCCGCCGCCCGGACCGACCTGGCGGCGGGCCCGGATCTCGAGGACTCCTCCCTGTACTTCAACCGCGAGCTCTCGTGGCTCGAGTTCAACGATCGCGTGCTCCAGCTCGCCGAGGACTCATCGGTGCCCCTCATCGAGCGGGCCAAGTTCTGCGCGATCTGGGAGTCGAACCTCGACGAGTTCTTCATGGTGCGGGTCGCGAACCTCCACGACCAGCTCGAGGCAGGGGTCGACGCCCGCGGGGCCGATGGGATGCGCCCGACGGACCAGATCGACGCAATCCGCGAGCGGGTCGAGGGTCAGCGGGCGCGGCTCGGGGGATGCTTCGAGCGCGAGCTACGCCCGGCGCTCGCCGAGCACGGGATCAGGATCATCTCGCCCGAGCGCGCCAGTCCCAGCGAGCGGGTGGAGCTCGGCCGGGCGTTCGAGCAGAGCATCTTCCCGGCGCTCACTCCCCTTGCGATCGGCCTCGGGCGCCCGTTTCCCTACATCTCGAACCTGTCCCTGAGCCTGGCAGTGACGCTCCGCGATCCGGATCAGGGAACCGAGGTGATCGCTCGGGTCAAGGTGCCCAAGGAGCTGCTCGGGCGGTTCGTCGCGATCGGGGAGACCCGCGCCACGCTGGTCCCGCTGGAGGATCTGATCGCCGCCAACCTGGAGTCGCTCTTCCCGGGCATGGAGGTGACCGACTATGCCTTCTTCCGGGTCACCCGCGACACCGACTACGACGTCTCCGACGAGGCGGACGACCTTCTTCAGGCGGTGGAGGAGGAGCTCCGCCGCCGCCGCTTCGGCGAGGTGGTCCGGCTCGAGGTCAACAGCGGGATGAGCCCCAGGCTTCGCGAATGGTTGCGCGACGCGCTGAAGATCGACCAGCGCCAGCTCTACGAGGTCGACGGCCTGCTCGACATGTCCGACCTCTGGGACGTGGCCGCGTTGAGCGGGTTCAGCGAGCTGCGGGAGCCCCCGCACGTTGGCGTCACGCCACCCCGGCTGCGCGGAGAGGACGGTGACGAGGCGGACGTGTTCGCCGAGATCCGCGAAAGCGACCTCTTGGTCCACCACCCCTACGACTCCTTCGCGAGCTCGGTGGAGCGCTTCGTCGGGCAGGCCGTCGAGGATCCTGACGTGCTGGCCATCAAGCAGACGGTCTACAGGACCAGCGCCGACTCTCCACTCGTGCCCTCCCTGATCGAGGCGGTCGAGCGGGGAAAGCAGGCGGTCTGCATGGTGGAGCTGAAGGCGAGATTCGACGAGCGGGCGAACATCCGCTGGGCCAAGAAGCTGGAGCAGGCCGGCGTGCATGTCGTGTACGGGCTGCCGGCTCTGAAGAGCCACGCGAAATGCATCCTGGTCGTCCGCCGCGAGGGCGACGGGGTGCGCCATTACGCGCATATCGGGACCGGGAACTACAACCCCAAGACGGCTCGCCTCTACACGGACATCGGCCTGTTCACCGCCGACCCCGAGATCGGCGCGGACATAGCCGAGATGTTCAACTACCTGACCGGCTACTCGAGGCCGCGCCGCTACCGCAAGGTCCTGGTCGCCCCGTTCAACCTCAAGGAGGGCATGCTGCGCGAGATCGAGCGGACGATCGAATCGCACTCGCCCGAGCGGCCGGCGCGGATCCGGATGAAGATGAACGCGCTGCTCGACGCCCCCGCGATCCGCGCTCTCTACCGCGCCTCGCAAGCCGGGGTCAGGGTCGAGTTGAACGTCCGGGGAATCTGCGCCCTGCGACCGAGGGTTCCCGGAATATCCGAGAACATCGAGGTCGTCTCGGTGGTCGGTCGCTTCTTGGAGCACTCGCGCATCTACTCGTTCGAGCGGCCTGGGGAGGACCCGCGGTTGTTCATCGGGTCCGCGGACCTGATGCCTCGAAACATCTACAACCGGGTCGAGCTGATGGTGCCGGTCGACGACCCGAACAGCCGCGCCTACCTGGAGGACGTGCTCGATCGCTCGCTCGCCGACAACACCAACGCCTGGGTCCTAGGGCCGGATGGAGTCTGGACGAGGCGAAGCCCTGACGGCGAGCCGCGAAACGTCCAACGCGAGCTGGTCGAGCTCCACGAGGCCAGAGCGGCCGAGCCGGGGCCGCTCTAGGCCCTCGCCGCGGCCTCGATCGCGGCTGCCTTCGGGGCGCGGCGGCTCGAGTCCCTTCCCGGTCCCGGCGTCAGACTGCCTCCATGGCGATCCGGCACACACCGTGGGGCTGGTGGCAGGAGGAGGCCGGCCATCCTCGCCCGGCCCCGCCGCTCGATCGCGAGCTCGACGCCGACGTTGCGATCGTGGGAGGCGGCTACACGGGCATGTGGGCGGCGTGGTTCGTGAGTCAGCTCGAGCCACAGGCACGGGTCGTGGTGATCGAGGCCGAACGCTGCGGCGCCGGCCCGAGCGGCCGAAACGGTGGCTTCTTGAACGAGATGTGGTTCAGCCTGCCGACCCTTCGGCGACGATTCGGCGACACGGCGGCGCTTGAGGTCGCCCGCGCCTCCCAGAAGGCGGTCGACGGCGTGGGCCGCTGGTGCGAGGAGCAGGGAGTCGATGCCTGGCACCGGCGGGGCGGCTACCTCCAGGTCTCGACTGCGCCCTCGTGGGACGGGACCTGGCGCGAAGTCGCCGAGGCCTGCGACGAACTGGGGGCGCCCGACGTCTGCCGCCCGGTGACCGAGGCCGAGGTGCGGGCTCGCTGCGCCTCGCCCCTGTTTCGCGCCGGGGCCTTCTATCCCGGCGCCGCGACCGTCCACCCGGCGAGGCTCGCCCTCGGACTGCGGTCGGCGCTGCTGGAGCGGGGGGTGTCCATCTTCGAGGGCACGCGGGCCGAGGCGCCGCGCCGGGAAGGCGACCACGTCATCCTCGGTACGTCCGGGGGGCGGGTCCGCGCTGGGTCGGTCGTGCTGGCCACCGGCGCCGCGCTCGCCGGCCAGCGGCCCCTGCGCCGCCGACTGACCGTGACCTCGAGCCACATTGTGATCACCGAGCCGGTGCCGGACGTCCTCGAGGACCTCGGCTGGACCGGCGGCGAGTGCATCACCGATTCCCGCACGCTGGTCCACTACTTTCGCACCACGAACGATCGGCGGATCGCGTTCGGGTGGGGCGGTGGACGCGTCGTTCGCGCCGGGCCGGCTGCAACGGCCGAGCAGAGCTCGACCCGGGCGTGGTGGCCGAGGTCGAGCGCAGTCTGGTGCGCTTCTTCCCCGCCCTCGCGGGAAGGCGCATCGAGCATGCCTGGGGTGGCCCGATCGACGTTTCGCCGACCCATATCCCGATGATCGGAAGCCTGGAGGGCGACCGCGTCCACTATGCCTGTGGCTACACGGGCAACGGGGTGGGGCCCTCGCATCTCGCCGGGCGAATCCTCGCCTCGCTGGCGCTCCGCCGCCGCGACGCGCCCTCACGCCTGGCGATCGTCGATGCGCCTCCCGGCCGCGTTCCCCCGGAGCCGCTGCGCTACGTCGGCGGCACCGTGGTGCGCAGAGCGCTCGTGCGCCGCGAGCGCCTCGAAGAGCAGGGCCGGCGCCCTGGCCCGCTGACCCGGTTCGTCGCCGGGTTGCCCGAGCGGATCGGGATCCACGTCGGCCGCTGAGGAATGTAGTTCGCGGTTCGGCGAGTACGACCTGCCGCCCGGCAACAGGCCCTAACCCGCCGGGAACGGAGCCGAAGGCGAGGCTCCCGGCGGAGTTGTTCTAGCGCCAGCGCGAGGTGATGACCTTCTTGCGGGTGTAGAACTCGACCGCGTCGTTGCCGTTCGCGTGCAGGTCGCCGTCGAGCGAGTCCTTCCAGCCCGAGAACGGAAACCAGGCAACCGGCGCGGCGACGCCGATGTTGACGCCGATCATCCCCGCCTCGACTCCGTAGCGGTAGCTGCGGGCCGCGTCGCCGGATGTGGTGAAGATCGACCCGGCGTTTCCGTAGCGGGATCCGTTCACGAACTCGAGTGCCCGGTCGAGGTCCGGCGCGCGCGACCAGGGTCAGCAGGGGGCCGAACAGCTCCTCGCGAGCCACTTCGGATTCAGGGTCGCCGGTCTCGACGATCGTCGGCCCCAGCATCGTCCCTGCGGCGCCCGGCTCGACGCCGCGGCCGTCGAGCACGATCTCGACGTCATCGGCCTCCGCGCGGTCCAGGGCATCCACGATTCGCTGCCGTGCCTCCGCTCCCGACGAGCGGGCAGACGTCGGTGTCCGCGTCGGCGCCCGGGCCAACGCGCAATCTCGCGGCGGCGGCGGCGAGAGCGTCGCGGACCTCGTCCTGGCGGTCGCGATCGCCGACCAGCACCGCGACCGACCCCGCGAGGCATCGCTGGCCCGCGGCCCCGAACGCCGATCCCATGATCGCCGGCACGCTCTTGTCGAGATCGGCGTCCGGCATCACCACGAGCGAGTTCTTGGCTCCGCCGAGCGCCTGACAGCGCTTGCCGGTGGCCGCTGACCGCTCCGCGACGTACCGCGCGGTGGACGGCTTGCCCGACGAAGGAGATGGCGTCCACTTCCGGATGGTCGAGGAGGGCGTTGACCGCGTCCCGGGCGCCATGGACGAGGCTGCAGACGCCGGCCGGGATCTGATCGATGCCGTCGATCAGCTCGAAGATCAGCTCGGAGGGCCTCGGGTCGCGCTCGGACGGCTTCAGCACGAACGTGTTGCCGCAGGCGATCGCGAAGGGCAGGAACCACAGCGGGATCATGGTCGGGAAGTTGAACGGGGTGATCGCCCCGACCACGCCGACCGGCTGGCGCACCAGATCGACGTCGACCCCGGTCGCGACCCCCTCCAATCCTTCGCCCTTCAGCAGATGCGGGATCGCGCAGGCTGCCTCGGTGGACTCGATTCCGCGCAGCACCTCGCCCCGGGCGTCATCGAGCGTCTTGCCCATGTCCTCGGTGACCAGGCGCGCGAGCTCCTCGCGATTGGCCCACAGCGCCTCGCGGAGCGCCATCACGGCCCGGGCTCGGCGCTGGGGGGCGAGTCCACGCCATTCGGGCTGTGCGGCGCGGGCCGCCACGACGGCGGCGTCCACGTCCACCGCTCCGGAGAGCGGCACCAGAGCGTTCAGCTCGCCGGTCGCCGGGTTGACGTCATCGAGCGTCTCGGTGGAGCCCGCCTCACGCCACCCGCCGGCGACGTAGTTGCGCAGCGTCCGGGGCCGATCGCCCTGGGGGCTTTGCAGTGTGGACTCGGCGCTTTCGATCGAGCTCATCCCTGACCCTTCGAATACTCAGAGTAGGGATACCACCACTCCTTCGGGGCGATCTCAGTCTCGATGTGGACGTGCTTCGTCTCCTGGAAGGCCTCGAGCCCTTCGCGACCGAGCTCTCGGCCGAGGCCCGACTGCTTGAAGCCGCCGAACGGGCCCGCGTCGTTGTCGGTCAGGGGGTCGTTGAACCAGACCGTGCCCGCCTTGATCTCGCGCATGCACCGGATCACGCTGCGCAGATCGGCGGTGTAGACGTTGGCGCCGAGCCCGAAGCGGGTCGAGTTGGCGAGCTCGATCGCCTCATCGAGCGAGGCGACCCGGACGATCGGGGCCACGGGCCCGAAGGTCTCCTCGCGGAGCAGGTCGGTCTCGGCCGGGGCACCCGTCACCACCGCGGGCGAGAAATAGTGGCCACGGTCGTGGCCGGCGGCGTCGGCGCCGATCACAACCTCGGCGCCCGCCGCCACCGCCGAGTCGAGCTGCTCGTGGACCTTCCCGCGCTGTGCTGCCGAGACCATCGGGCCGACGTCGGTCCTTGGGTCGCGCGGGTCGCCGACCCGAAGGCCGCCGGTGAAGTCCACGAACGCCTCGAGGTAGTCGTCGTAGACGTCGTCCATCACGTAGAAGCGCTCCGCCGACGTGCAGACCTGGCCGGCGTTCAGGAAGGCCGCCCAGGCACCCCCCTTTGCGGCCACGTCGATCCGCTCTCCGACGTCCGAGCAGACTATGAACGGATCCTTGCCTCCCATCTCGAGGTTGATGCGTGCGACCCGCTCGGCGCAGACGGCTGCGATCCGCTTTCCGGTCGGCACCGATCCCGTGAAGGCGACGCAATCGACCTGCGGATCGGCGACGATCCGCTCGCCGACCTCGCCGGCTCCCGCGACCAGGTTGACCACGCCGGGCGGCAGGTGGTCGAGGCACGGCGCCAGCGCCAGGGTCGAGAGGGGCGTCAGCTCGGAGGGCTTGCAGACGGTCGTGTTGCCGCCGGCCAGCGCCGGTGCCAGCTTCCAGGCCAGGAGCAGCAGCGGGTAGTTCCAGGGAACGATGCAGGCGACCACGCCCACCGGCTCCTTGACCACGAGCGACAGCTGGGTCGACTCGATCGAGGGAATTACCCGCCCCGCCGAGTCGCGGCCGATCTCCGCGTAGTAGTCAAACGCCGCCGCCGTCCAGCTGATCTCGTCCGAGTTCTCTATCAGGGGCTTGCCGCCCTCAGTGGTCATCAGCTCGGCGAGCTCGTCGGAGTGGGCGCGAAGCCGCGCCGCGACCTCGTGAAGCGCCTCGCCGCGCTCGACGGCCGGGGTCCGCTCCCATCCTCGCTGGGCGTCGCGGGCGGCGGCGATCGCGGCGGCGACCTGATCGTCCGAGGCGGCGCCGACCCGTGCGACCTCCTCCTCGGTGGCGGGATTCTCGATCCCGAGCTGCGCTCCCTCGCCGCCGACAGGCTCACCCCCGATCAGCAGGCGAGTGTCGGGCGCCTCCGCCGCCGTTTCGTTGCCCGTCATCGAGGTGATGCTAGTGGGGCCGGCCCGCCGCCGGCGGGGCGACTTCGGACACCGTATGGGTGGTCAAGTCGCCCCACCTTCGAGTGCGGACGGTTGTCCTAGCCAGCGCTCGCCGTCCGCCCGGGCGTTTCGGCGCCGTGTCGGCGCCGCCCGCCCGCCCTCACCCGACCGAGGATGAGAGACTTGTCCGACATGAGCGACGAGTGGAGAGTCGAGGTCGACCTCGACGACGAGCAGCACGGGTTGAAGCTCGGCGAGCGGCTGCGCAGCCTCGATCTCGACGACGAGGCGAGCGAGCGGCTGGGCGACCGGGTGATCGTGACGCGCGACGGGTCGAGGATGTTCCTCTACGCCCGCTCCGACGTGGAGGCGCGTGAGGCCGAGAAGGTCGCCCGCGAGCTCGTCGCCGCCGAGGGCCTCACCGCGGACATCTCGCTGACCCGCTGGCATCCCGACGAGGACGCGTGGAAGGACGCCTCCGAGCCGATGCCGCAGACCGACGCCGAGCGCGCCGCCGAGCGCCAGCGACACGAGGAGGCCGCCGAGCGAGAGCCACGCTCCCGCTGGGCCTACCAGTGGGAGGTCCGGATCGACCTGCCGAGCCGTCGCGACACCGTGGCGCTCGCTTCACGGCTCGACGACGAGGGCGTCGAGGTGCGCCGCCACTGGAAGTACCTCCTGGTGGGCGCCGCGAGCGAGGAGCGGGCGAACGAGCTTGCCGAGCAGATCAAGGGCGAGGCGCCCGAGGGATCGACCATCCAGGTCGTGACCGCGGGCGCCCCCCACCCGGTCTTCGTCTTCCTGGGCGCTCACACGCCCGGGATCGCCCGAGACCTCGGCGCCTGACCCCCTAGGCCCGCACCACCAGGACCGGCGTCTCGGATGTGTGGACCAGGCGATAGGCGGTGGCACCGAGGATCGCCCCCCTGATCGGTCCCTCGCCACCGGTGCCCACGACAATCATCCGAGCCTCGCGGTCCTTGGCCACCGCACTCAGGGCCTCCGACCCCTCCACGTCAGCCAGGACGGATTCGGCCTCTGCGCCGGCCGCACGAGCCCGTTCAACGGCTTCCGAGGTGACCTTCTTCCCGAGCTCCTTGAGGGCCTCGACGTGATCCTTGACCTCGCCGCCCATCGGGCTCACCCCATAGCCGAACACGGCGAGAACCGGCTCGCCGAGGTCCTTGGCGATCCCGACCGCCGCGTCCAGGGCCGCCCTTGAGCTCTCCGTGCCGTCGTAGCCGACCACGATGCCAGCCATCTCAGCTCCCTCCTTGCGCCGGCGCTCTTTCGACCAGCTCGGGCGAGACCGTCTCCGGACGTCGGCGGAAGAACTCCGGGCTTACGCCCCGCTGCCACAGCATCAAGATCACGCCCAGGACGAGGAAGAAGATGCCGATCACGAGCGGTGGCCCCAGCCCGAACCACGAGTTGCCTGACTCGGAGTTGGCGGGATCGGCGAGATCGATCGCGTTCTTGATCAGCAGATAGAAGAGGATCACGCCGCCGAGAGTCGGTCCGACGCCGATGAAGAAGAAGTTCTTCACGCTGTTGAACAGCTCGCGGCGATAGAAGATCGCGCAGGCGAAGCCGGTGATCCCGATGTAGAACGCGATCATCAGGCCGAGAGCCGCCAGCGAGTCGAACAGGATGTCCTCGCTGAGCAGCGTCAGCGAGACATACCAAACGATCGACGCCACGCCCATCGAGATGGTCGAGACAGCCGGGCGTCTGGAAGCGCGGATGCACTCTTCCCAACGCGCTCGGCATGGCCTTCGCGCGGGCCATCGAAAGCGTCGTGCGGGCGGTCGGCAGGATCGTCGTCTGGGTCGAGGCCGACGCCGACGTGAGCACGGCGATGATCAGGATCTTGTCGAGCGGGGAGCCGAAAACCTCGCCGCCGAGTGCGCTCAGCACGTCGTCCTTGTTGTGCCTCAGCTCGCCGAGCCCTGCGTAGGACTGTGCCGCGACCGCCACGATCACGTAGATCCCGAGCAGGATCAGCGTGCTGACGACCGTCGCCTTGCCCGGCGCCTCGGTCGAGTCCTCGGTTTCCTCGTTGACGGATACGGTCGTGTCCCAGCCCCAGTAGATGAACACGGCGAGCAGCATGCCGGCGGTGATCGCGCTGGTGCTGATCTCGAACGGGGTGATCCAGCTGAGGCTCGGATGCACCGAAGTGCTCGGTGCGCTGCCGGAGTAGACCTTGACCAGCGCCACGACCGCGAAGGCCGCGAGCGTGATGACCTCGGCCGCCAGCAGGACCGACCTGGGTTCGGGCGGAGAGCTCGATCCCGATCGTGACGATCGAGGTCATGATGACGATCCAGATCACGCCGACGAAGGTGACGCCAGAAGGTCGAGTCGGCGGCGAGTTCGCGTCGAAGAGCAGGAAGGTGTAGAGGCCGGCGATCTGGGCCAGGTTCGCCATCACGATCACGTCGGCGACGACGATCGCCCAGCCGGCCAGCCAGCCGAGCCGCGGGCCCATCGCCTTCGTCACCCAGGTGAAGGTCGTGCCGCAGTCGGGGTCGGCCCGGTTCATGTAGTTGTAGCCGCCGGCGACCAGGAACATCGGGACGAAGCTGATCAGCAGGATCGCCGGAGCCCCGAAGCCGACCACGGCGACGATGAACCCGAGCGTGGCCGCGAGGCTGTAGCCGGGCGCCGTCGAGGCAACCCCGATCACGATGCTCGAGACGAACCCGATCGCGTTCTTCTTCAGGCCCTTGTCGCCCGGGGCCGAGCCCTCGGGCGCCATCGGTTCGACCGGTACCGCCGTGCTCTCCATGCTGTCCCTACTCCCCTTCCTGTTGAGGTCGGATTGCGGCCAGCCGCTCGGCTCGCCGTTGCTGAAGAACGGTGAATCCCATCACCAGGACCGTAAAGCTGAACAGAATCGTCGCGATCACGTAGATCTCGACCGGGATCCCCCGCTGCGCCGCGCCGTAGATGTAGAGGGGGAAGGTCACGCTGGTGCCGGCGGTGAAGTTCGAGACCACGAAGTCGTCGATCGAGAGGGCGAAGGCGAGCAGGGCGGCGCTGATCACCCCGGGCAAGATCAGTGGCAGGGTGATCCTGAGGAAGGTGGTGAACGGACTGGCGCCCAGGTCCTGAGCGGCCTCTTCCAGGCTGCGGTCGAAGCCGATCAGGCGCGAGCGGACGACGATCACGACGAAGCTGATGCAGAACATCACGTGCGCGATAAAGAGCGTCGTGAACCCGAGCGAGAGCCCGTAGATCAGGAACATCGAGAGCAGCGAGGCGCCAAGTACCACCTCGGGCGTCGCCGTCGGGATGACGATCAGGTAGTTCGATGCGCGGCGGCCGAAGAAGTTGTAGCGCACCATCGCCAGGGCGACCAGCGTTCCGAGCACGGTCGAGACCACGGTCGCGAACAACGCCAGCCGCAGGCTGAGCAGGAGGGAATCTGTGAGCTCCGGGATCCCGAAGGCGTTGCGCCAGTGCTCCAGCGTGAAGCCCTGCCAGGTGAAGTTGAACTTGCCCACCGGGTCGTTGAAGGAGAAGACGATGATCAGGCCGATCGGGACCAGCATGTAGGCGATCGCCAGGCAGCCGAAGATGAGCACCGCGTTGTGGCGTAGCCACTTCCAGGCACGCGCAGCGACCGAGGCCCGGGGGGTGGCAGGCAGGGTTGCCGCGTGCGCCTCCATCAGCGCCTCTCCGCCTCCTCGCCCATCAGCGCCTCCGACCCGGCGAAGCGGATGTAGATGAACACGACCGCCAGCATCGTCGCCATCAGGATGAAGGACAGCGCCGCGGCCTGCGGGTAGTCGGTCTGCTTCAGGTAGAGGGACTGGATCACGTTGCCGATCATCGAGTTGTCCGGTGCCGCCGAGGAACTGGGCGTTGATGTAGTCGCCGGTCGCCGGGATGAAGGTGAGCAGGGTCCCGGCCACGACCCCGGGCATCGACAGCGGCAGGGTCACCCTCACGAATGCCTTGCTGGCCGACGCGTAGAGGTCCTTGGCCGCCTCGATCAGGTCCTCGTCGAGCCGCTCGAGGCTGGCGTAGATCGGCAGGATCATGAACGGGAGGAAGTTGTAGGTGAGGCCGGCGATCACCGCCCACTTGGTGGCGAGGAGCCGCCCGTCGTCGGCCACCAGGCCCACGGTCCTCAGCGTGTCGACGACGATGCCGTGGTCGCTGAGGATCGTCTCCCAGGCGAGCGTCCGGATCAGGTAGGTGGTGAAGAACGGCGCCACCACCGCGAGCAGCATCGCGTTCTTCCACCTGCCGCCGCGGAAGGCGATCGCGTACGCGAGCGGATAGGCGATCAGCAGGGCGATCACCGTCGCCGCCGCCGAGTACTCGAACGCCCTGATGAACTGCGTGTCGTATGCGCTCAGCGCGTCGGTGTAGTTGGCGAAGTTCCAGTCGAATTGAAACGCGGGAAAGATCCCGGTCTCGAGCGACAGCCGGCCCATGAAGTACATGGGCACGACGAAGAACAGGATCAGCCACAGGATCCCCGGCCCGAGCAGGCCGTAGGGGATGAGGCGCCGGCGGAGGGCGGTCAGGCGTGCCTCCTCATGTGCGCCGCGGCGCTCGTCACCTCGGTCCGGTCCGCCGCCACTCAGCCGTTCAAGACGCCCTCGAACGCCCGCGTCACCCGCTGCTCCTCCGCCCCTTCCAGGGTGGGCTCGTTGACGCAGTTCTTGGTGAACTGCTCGGAGGGGAAGACCAGCTGGCTCTTGGCGGCCGCGGGAGCGGTCTTCTCGAGGATCGGCTTCACTCCGTTGACCGGGGTCACGTAGTAGTTGTAGGCCGTCGATCTGCGCCTGGTTCTTCGGGTCGTAGACGTAGTTCATGAACGCCTCCGCCGCGGTCGGGTTGGGGGCCCCGACCGGGATCACCATGTTGTCGGAGAAGAACGTGCAGCCCTCGGTCGGCATCCGGAACTGGATGTCCGGATTGTCGGCCTGGAGCTGGACGGCGTCGCCCGACCAGCCGATGATCGCCGCGGCGTCGCCGTTCGCCAGGTCGCGCGAGTAGTCGTTGCCGCTGAAGCGGCGGATCTGCCCCGAGTCGACCGCCTTCTTGATCTTGTCGATCGCGGCCATCCAGTCGTCCTCGGTGGCCGTGTCGGGATTGATCCCCATGCTGAGCATCACGAGCGGCACCGTGTCGCGCAGCTCGGTGAGCATCTCGACCTGGCCCTTGTACTTGGGGTCGAAGAGGTCGGAGATCGAGTGCACGTCGGGGGCGAGCTTGGTGTTGACGATCAGCCCGGTCAGGCCGCTCTGCCACGGCACCGAGAAGTCGCGGTTGGGATCGAATTCCGGGTGCTGGAGCGTCGGGATCAGGTTCTTCTCGACGTTCGGGATCGCCGACTTGTCGAGGTTCTGGAGGTAGCCGAGGTCGTACATCTTCTTCGCCATCCAGTCGGTCATCACGAACATGCTGCGCCCGCCCGACTGGCCATCGGCCAGCAGCGGCTGCAGCTTGGCGAGGAACTCGGAGTTGTCGTTGATGTCCTCGATGTACTTGACCGAGACGCCGGTCGCCTTCTCGAAGTCCGGGACGGTCTGCTTGTCGATGTAGAGGGGCCAGTTCGAGATCGTCACGTCACCGCTCGGCTTGCCCGTCAGCTTGACCGTCTCGACCTTGCCGCTGCCGCTGTCGCTCTCGATCCCGCCCCCGCCGCCGCAGGCGGCGATGCCGAGGCTGGCGCCGAGCGCCAGCACGGCGATCGCGAATCGTTCCTCCCGCGCGCAGCCCGTCCGCCGCTCCGCTCGATGGTCAGTGTCTGGCTTGCGCAGCATGGCCTGCATGGCCTCCTTGGTGTCCTCATGTGGTCAGTTGCTCCGGCTGTTCATCTGCCCCGGAATCCGTCTCCGCGTCCGCATCTGGGCGGGCGGCGGACTCGCGCACCACGTGCATGTGCTCGGGCGCCCAGCTCAGCCGAACCGCAGCGCCGCCGCCGGGCAGCCGCGCCCGCTCGGCCTCGTTCGCGTTCGGGCACGAGCACGGTCATCGAGACGTCGCCCGGGAGCCGCACGACGATCTGGGTCGAGGTGCCGAGATAGACCGAGCTCTCGACCACGCCCTCGACGCTCGGCAGCCCGTCGCGAGCCGCCTCGCTCGCGTGTTCGATCTCGAGCTTCTCGGGTCGGACGACGGCGTGGCAGCGCTCGCCGGTCGTGATCCCGTCGATCGCGGTCTCCACCTCCAGGCCGGTGTCGAGCCGGATCGTGCCGCGGCCGCCGTTTGCCTGCGTGACCTGACCGGGCATCAGGTTGGAGACGCCGATGAAGCCGGCGACGAAGGTGGTGCTGGGGCGCTCGTAGACGCTCTCCGGCGTGTCGACCTGCTCGATCACGCCGTTCGACATCACGGCGATGCGGTCGGACATCGTCAGCGCCTCCTCCTGGTCGTGGGTCGACGTAGACGAAGGTGATCCCGACGTCGCGCTGGATCCGCTTCAGCTCGAGCTGGAGTCCCTTGCGGAGCTTCAGGTCGAGCGCGCCGAGCGGCTCGTCGAGCAGCAGCACCTTCGGCAGGTTGACCAGCGCGCGGGCCAGCGCGACGCGCTGCTGCTGCCCGCCGGAGAGCTGGTTCGGCTTTCGGTTGATCTCCGCCGCGAGCCCCACCCGCTCGAGCTCGGCCTCGACCCGGTCGCCGATCTCGCGCTTCGGCACCTTCTTGCGGCGCAGCCCGAAGGCGACGTTCTCGCCGACGCTCAGGTGCGGGAACAGGGCGTAGCTCTGGAAGACGGTGTTGGTGGGGCGCTTGTAGGAGGGGAGCCCGGCGACGTCCTGGCCCGTCGATCAGGACCCGGCCCGCGGTCGGCTGCTCGAAGCCGGCGACCATCCGCAGCGTGGTGGTCTTGCCGCAGCCGCTCGGGCCGAGCATGGTGAAGAACTCGCCGCGGCCGATGTCGAGCGTCCATCTCCCGAACGGCGACGAGCTCGCCGAAGTGCTTGCTGACCCGGTCGAGCCGGACGGTGGGATCACCGGAGTCGGCCGACGCCTCCGCGTCTGCTGGACCACCGTGCTCGCTGCCCCGATCCAAAGTCCGCTCCTCCTCACTTCCTCGCGAGCGTGGCGTCTGCCGTCTTGTCGATGCGCCGACCGGAAGGCTAACCGCTCAGGCCAAACCAGGGTATGCCGCCGCGCCAGGCGCGCGCAAGGGGCAGAATCCCCAAAACGGAAAAGCGTCCTTATACGATTCGTACAAGAACGGGGTAGCATCTTTGAACCTAATCCCGGTTGTGCGATCGCGCATCGGCTGGATACCGTTTGTACGGAACGTCGATTCATGCTGGACATGCAGTCGCAGGACGGAGGAGACCCAGATGGCAACCACCAGCGCAACCGCCACGACCACCAGCTCGGATCTCCAGGAGCTCGCGAAGCGCACACCTGTGGATGCACTTCACGCGGCACGGCGCCTACGACGATGCCGACGTGCCGATCATCGTCCGCGGCGAGGGTCCCTACGTGTGGGACGAGCAGGGCAACCGCTATCTCGACGGGCTCTCGGCGCTCTTCTGCGTCAACGCGGGACACGGCCGGACGGAGCTCGGCGAGGCCGCCGCGCAGCCAGGTCGCGGAGCTCGACTTCTTCACCGTCTGGAGCTACGCGCACCCGCGGGCGATCGAGCTGGCGGCCCGGATCGCGTCGCTGGCGCCCGGCGACCTGAACCGCGTCTTCTTCACCTCGGGGGGCTCGGAGGCGGTCGAGTCGGCGATCAAGCTCGCCCGCGCCTACCACCAGCGCACCGGGAATCCCCGCAAGACGAAGTTCATCAGCCGCGAGATCGCGTACCACGGCACCACGCTCGGCGCCCTGGCGGCAACCGGCATCTCGGACCTCCGCCACGAGTTCGAGCCGCTTGTGCCCGGCGGGTTTCAGGTCCCGAACACGGACAGCTACCGGTGGCCGGCCGATCGCGATCCACTCTGGGCCGCCGATCAGATCGAGGAGAAGATCCTCTACGAGCACCCCGACACGGTCGCGGCGGTGATCCTCGAGCCGCTCCAGAACGCCGGCGGCTGCATCCCGCCGCAGGACGGCTACTTCGAGCGGGTGCGCGAGATCTGCGACCGCCACAACGTGCTGCTGATCTCCGACGAGGTGATCTGCGCCTGGGGACGGCTCGGCCACTGGTTCGGCTGCGAGCGCTACGGCTACCAGCCCGACCTGATGACCGTCGCCAAGGCGCTCACCTCGGCCTACGTGCCGATGGGCGGGGTGATCGCCTCCGACCGGGTCGCCGCACCGTTCATGCAGGGCAACGAGTCGTTCGCCCACGGCCTCACCTTCGCCGGTCACCCGGTCGCCGCAGCCGTGGCGATGGCCAACCTCGACGTGTTCGAGCGCGAGGACCTCTGCGGCCACGTCCGCGACAAGCAGGGGGAGCTTCGGGGCGATGCTCGATTCGCTCCGCGACATCCCGATCGTGGGCGACGTGCGCGGCGACGGCTTCTTCCACGCGATCGAGCTGGTCAAGGACCAGGAGACCAAGGAGGGGTTCACCGACGAGGAGTCCGAGTGGCTCCTGCGTGGGTTCCTGTCCGGCGAGCTGTTCCGCCGCGGTCTGATCTGCCGTGCCGACGACCGCGGCGACCCGGTGGTCCAGCTCGCGCCGACCCTGGTCTGCGACACGGAGCAGTTCGAGGAGATCGAGAACGTGCTGCGTCCGGTCCTCACCGAGGCCTCGAAGCAGATGAGGAAGGGGAACAGCTCGACCGGCAGCGCCGATCGACGCGGTCGCACTGAGCGCGATGCTGACGGTCGGCAATCTCGTCGCCGACTGCGGCCTCGAGCTGCTGGCCGGCGCCGAGCTCGTCGGAGCGGCGGATCCGATGGGTTCACATCACCGAGCTCGAGGACCCGACCCAATGGCTCTCCGGCGGCGAGCTGCTGCTGACCACCGGGATCCAGCTCGACGGCGCCGCCCGCCAGCGCCGCTTCGTGGCGCTGCTCGCCGACCACGAGGTCGCCGGCCTCGGCCTGGGAACGGGCTTCGGCCACAAGCGGATGCCGAAGGCCCTCCTCGACGAGGCCGACAAGCGGGGCTGCCGCTCTTCGAGGTGCCGTACGAGATGCCGTTCATCGCGATCACCGAGCGCGCCTTCACGCTGCTCGTCAACGAGCAGTACGCGGTGCTGGAGCGCGGGACCCAGGTGCACGAGCGCCTCGAGCGATTGGTGATCGAGGGCAGGGGGCTGGAGGCCGTCCTCGGGTCGCTGGCCTCGGCGATCGGCGGCTCCGCGATCGTCCAGGACTCCTCCGGGCGAGAGCTTGCCCGCCACCCGGCGAAGGGGGGTCCGGGCGCCGCCGCCCTGAAGGCCTTGAGCGACCGAGCTCGCCGCCCGCGGGACGGCCACGGTGACGGCCTTCGAGCCCGAGCACCCGTCGCTCGCCGACAGCGCCCTTGTCGTGCCGGTGCCCGGCCGGCGCGGCGGCACCCCGGTCGCCTGGCTGATCGTCAGCAGCCACAAGGGCCCGCTCGGCGAGTTCGAGCGCCTCACCGCTCGCCAGGGGTCGATGGTCGTCGGGCTCGAGCTGATGCGCGAGCGTGTGGTCCGCGAGACGGAGCGCCGGCTCGCCGGCGACCTGCTCGCGGAGGCGCTCGGGGGCCGGCTCGAGCCCGACGAGCTTCGCGGCCGGCTGCGACCGTTCGGGATCGGCGCCGAGGCGGCCGTGCTGGTCTTCGAGCTCGAGGATGCACACGCCGGCGAGCGCGAGCTCGAGCTCGAGCTCGCCGACGCAGGGCTGGGTGGACTCGTCGCCACCAGCGCAGCGGCCGGTCGGCCTCTGCTGTGCGCGGTGATCGACGCTCGAGCCGGCGACCCGATCGCCGTCGCGTCGACCCTGCGCTCGGCGCTCGCAGAATCCCACGGGCCGGTACGAGCCGCAGCCAGCCGCCGGTGGCCGCCGTCGCCTCGCTTCGCCGCGCCTTCCACGAGGCCCGTTGCGCGCTGCGAGGCGACCTCGCTCGCCGACGGTGACGCACCCGAGGTGGCCAGCCACGCAGACCTCGGTGCGTTCACGTTGTTGCTCTCTCTGCAGGACGACGATGCGCTTCGCCTCTACAGCGAGGGTCTGCTGGAGCCGATCGAGCGGACCGAGGGCGAGTACGGGGGCGAGCTCCTGCGCTCGCTCGAGGCCTACATCGAGCACAACGGCAACTGGGAGCGCGCCGCGCGCCAGCTCTACTGCCATCGCCACACCCTCCGCTACCGGATCCGCAAGATCGAGGAGCTGACCGGCCGCGACCTCTCGCGGGCCACCGACCGGATCGAGCTGTGGCTCGCGCTTCGGGCAAGGGAGCTCGTCGGGTGAACAACTCCGCCGGCATCCTCGGCTCCGCCTCCGGGTCCGGCTTCGCCGGACCACCGGTCGCCTTCGGCTCCCTGGGCGGGTTTGAGCGCGAGAGTCGGCGGCAGGTCCACAGGCTCGACCCGGGACTTCGTCCCTAGTGCCGCCGGGTGGTTGTCATGAAGGTAGCCGTATTAGGTGCTGGAGGGACGATCGCGCCGGCGATCGTGCGAGACCTTGGCGTCTCGGAGGAGGTCGAGCAGCTGCTGCTGCTCGACCTCGACTGAGGCCGTGCCGAGCAGGTCGCGTCGGCCCACGGCGCCGGCAAGGCGCGCGCGGCGCGGGTCGATGCGCGCGCGGCGGTCGATCAGCCGGAGTCCTTGGCCCGAACGCTCGAGGAATGCGACGTACTCGTCAACTCAGCGAGCTACCGGGTCAACCTGGACGCGATGGCGGCATGTCTGCGAGGCGGGATGCCATTACTTCGACCTCGGCGGCCTCTACTGGATGACGTCTCGCCAGCTCGAGCTCGCGCCCGAGTTCGAGAGCCGCGGGCCTGTTGGCCCTGCTGGGAATCGGCTCGGCGCCGGGCAAGACCAACCTGATGGCCGAGACCGCGGTACGGCAGCTCGGGCGCGGTCCGGGCGCTGAGGAGCGCGGCGCCGGGACGGGGATCGACTCGGTGCACGTCATCGCCGCCGGGCGCGATCTCGATCCGCCATCGGGATTCAGCGTTCCCTACGCGCTTCAGACCCTGCTCGACGAGCTCGGCGATGCGGCCCGTGGTCCTGCGCGACGGCCGCCCGCGGGAGATCGAGCCGCTCTCGGATGGTGGAGTCGTCGACTTCGGTGAGCCGATCGGCGAGGGACGGACGATCTACACGCTGCACTCCGAGCTGCAACACGTTCGGCGAGAGCTTCGGCTGTCGCGAGGCGAGCTTTCGTCTCTGCCTGTCGCCCGACCTGCTCGACGAGCTTCGGGATCTGGTCGGCGCGCCCGGAGGCCGATGTTCAGCGCCGATCCGCCGAGGCGCTCCCGCCCTCGGGACGGACGGTCTCGGTGCACATCGTCGAGGCGGTGGCCGGAGAGCGACGGTCTCGCGTTCGGGCCATCACCGAGCCGCTCGAAGCGTGGCGCCTCGGCGGCGGGATCGTCTCGACCGCGGCTCCGATCGCCGCCGCGGTCCGACTGCTGGCTCGCGGAGCGATCGACGCCCGGGGCGCCCTTCCCCCGGAGCGCTGCATCGACCCGACGGACGATGTTCGCCGAGCTCGAGCGGCGAGGCTGCCGGTTCGAGGTCACGACTCCCGAGGAGGTCCGGGCATGAAGGTTGGCGTCCCCACCGAGGTCAAGCCCGACGAGTACCGGGTCGCCCTGACCCCGGTCGGGGCGCGGGAGCTCGCCGAGCACGGCCACGAGGTGCTGATCCAGAAGGGCGCGGGAGAGGGCAGCGCGATCTCCGACTGCCGACTACGAGGGCCCAGGGTGCCCGCATCGTGCCCGACCGTCGAGGACGTCTGGGGCGAGCGCCGACCTGGTGCTGAAGGTGAAGGAGCCGCAGCCCGAGGAGGTTCCACGGCTGCGTGCCGAGAGCACGCTGTTCACGTACCTCCATCTCGCGCCGGCGCCCGATCTGACCCGCGGGCTTCGGGACTCGGTGCGACCTGCGTCGCCTACGAGACGGTCGAGGATCGGGCCGGGCCGCCTGCCCCTGCTCGCCCCGATGTCGGAGATCGCCGGGCAAGATCGCCACCCAGGCCGGCGCCTTCATGCTCGAGAAGCCGCTCGGCGGACGGGGCATCCTGCTCGGCGGCGTGCCGGGGGTGGCGCCCGGCGAACGTGATGATCATCGGCGGCGGCGCGGTGGGGATGAACGCGGCGTTCATCGCGATCGGGATGGAGGCCGACGTGTTCGTCTACGACACCTCGATCGATCGGCTGCGCGATCTCGACATCGCGTTCGGGGGCCGCGCCTCGACGGTCTTCTCCTCGACGCTCTCGATCGAGGAGCGGCTGCCGCAGCGTCGACCTGGTGATCGGGGCGGTGCTCCTGCACGGGGCGAGAGCCCCGCACGTGATCAAGCGATCGCAGCTGAAGCTGATGCAGCAGCATGCGGTGCTCGTCGACGTGGCGATCGACCAGGGCGGCTGCTTCGAGACGTCGAAGCCGACCACCCATCGAGACCCGACGTTCGAGGTCGACGGCGTGATCCACTACTGCGTCACGAACATGCCCGGCGCGGTGCCGATCACGTCCACCTACGCGCTCACCAACGCGACCCTGCCGTACGTGCTCGCGCTCGCCGACCACGGGGTCGCCGAGGCCGCCCGGCGCGACCCCGGCCTGAAGCTCGGGATCAACGTCGCCGGAGGCAAGGTCACCCACCCGGCGGTCGCCGAGGGCGGTGGGCATGGACTACGTGGCCCCGGAGGAGGTGCTCGGCTGGACCGTCGATGCGCGAATCGAGCGCCGATGCGCGACGAGGCGGCCGCAGCGCCGTGCGGAGCGAAGCAGACTGCGAAGTGAAGACTGAATCGACAGGAGGAGCGCATGGCAACCGCGACCGGCACAAAGCTGCAAGAACTTCATCGACGGCGAGTTCGTGGACCCCGCCGAGGGCGAGACCGAGGAGGTGCTGAACCCGGCGACCGGCGAGGCGATCGCCGAGGCGCCGCTGTCGACGGCCGAGGACGTCGAACGCGCCGTCGGCGGCGGCGCGCAAGGCGTTCGACTGGCTGGGCGGCGACCGTCGCCCGGGCGAGCGCGCGCTGGCGCTGCTGAAGCTGGCCGACGCGATCGAGGAGCACGCCGACGAGCTCGCCGACCTGGAGTCGGCCGAACGCCGGCAAGCCGCGAAAGGCGTTCCTCGAGGACGAGGTGCCGGCCATGGTCGACAACCTGCGGTTCTTCGCCGGCGCGGCGCGCTGCCTCGAGGGCCGCGCGTCAGGCGAGTACACTCGAGGGCTACACGTCGATCATCCGCCGCGAGCCGGTCGGCGTCGTCGGCCAGATCACCCCGTGGAACTACCCGCTGATGATGGCGATCTGGAAGATCGGCCCGGCGCTCGCGGCCGGCAACACGATCGTCCTGAAGCCGGCCGAGACGACCCCGATCACGACGATCAAGCTCGCCGAGCTCGCGGCGGAGATCCTGCCCGCGGGGTGCTCGAACGTGATCGGCGGCCATGGCGAGCCCGCGGGCTCGTCGCTGGTGACGCACCCGGACGTCGGACATGGTCTCGCTGACCGGCTCGCCCGGACACCGGGAAGTGGATCGCGAAGGCGGCGTCGGACACGCTGAAGCGGGTCCACCTGGAGCTCGGCGGCAAGGCGCCGGTGATCGTCTTCGACGACGTCGACATGGAGACGGCGATGGAGACGATCGCCGGCACCGGCTACTACAACGCCGGCCAGGACTGCACCGCGGCGACCCGGGTACTCGCCGCGAAGGACGTCTACGACGACGTGGTGTCGGGGCTCGCCGAGGAGGCCAAGGGCTACAAGATGGGCGACACGATGGCCGAGGACACGACGCTCGGGCCGCTCAACTCGCAGCGCCAGCGGGAGCGGGTCGAGGGGTTCCTCGAGCGCCGGCCGGACCGCGCCGAGGTCGTCACCGGCGGCACAGAGCCGGACCTGCCCGGGCTTCTTCCTCGAGCCGACGGTGGTCGCCAACCTCGAGCAGGACGACGAGATGATCCAGGACGAGATCTTCGGGCCCGTGATCACCGTGCAGCCGTTCGACGACGAGGAGAAGGCGATCGCGTGGGGCAACGGGACGAAGTACGGGCTCGCGTCCTCGGTTTGGACGCGCGACGTCGGCGCGGGCGCACCGGGTGGCCAACGCGCTGCGATTCGGCTGCGTGTGGATCAACGACCACATCCCGCTGGCGTCGGAGATGCCCCACGGCGGCTACAAGCAGTCGGGCTACGGCAAGGACCTCTCGATGTACTCGCTCGAGGACTACTCCCAGATCAAGCACGTGATGGTGAGCCTGGCTTAGCTGGGGACGGATCCCTTGGGCGCAGGGATGCGTCCGCAAGAGCGCCGCGCTCGCTACGGGCGCGGCGCTCCTTGTTTCAGCTGGCGGCTCAGGCTGCGCGCACGCCGGCGAGCGCGACCGAAGCGACGGTCGCGCAGGATGCGCTTCGCGGCGTTGTGGCCCGCGGCCGCCATCACGCCGCCCCCGGGGTGGGTGCCGGCTCCGCAGAGGTAGAGGCCGTCCGACCGGGGTCGAGTACTGGGCGAGGCAGCGGGGATGGGCGCATGAACGCCATCTGGTCGAGTCCCTGCTCGCCCTGGAAGATCGAGCCGCCGACCAGGCCGAAGATCCGCTCCAGGTCCGGCGGGGCGCCAGCACCTCGCGCTCGAGGATCGCGCCGGGCACGTTGGGCGCGTAGCGGGCGAGGTGGTCGACGCAGGCGTCCGCGTAGCGCTCCCGGGCGCCGTCGGGCCAGCCGTCCTCGTCGGGCGGGCCGTACTGCGTGAACATCGTCATCACCCAGCGCCCGTCGTCGGTGAGGCTCGAGTCGACCGCCGAGGGAAGCTCGGCCTCGACGTAGGGCTCGGCGGCGGGCCGCCCTGCGAGGGCGTCCTGCCAGGCCCGCTCGAGATAGTCGATCGACGGGCAGAGGTTGACGCCCGGTGCGCTCGAGCATGTGCTGCTGCTCTTCGGTGACGCCCTCGTAGCGCGGCGCCTCGCTCGAGCACCAGGTTGATCTTCACCGAGCCGCCGCGGGTTCGGTAGCGGCGCATGTCGTCGCGCGACCTCGTCCGGGAAGTGCTCGGCGCCCGTCGAGGTCGAGGATCGGTGGTCTTCGGGTGGGCGCCCGAGGCGACGATCGGCGCGCGGATCTCCTCGCCGTCGGCGAGCGTCACGCCGACCACGCGGCCGTCGCGAACGTCGATCGATGCGACCGGCGCGCCGGTGCGGATCTCGGCACCGGCCGCCTCGGCCGAGCGGGCGAGCGCCTGGCTGATCGCGCCCATGCCCGCCGATCACCTGACCCCAGCCGCCCGAGATCCCGTCGATCTCGCCGAGCGCGTGGTGGAGCAGGTTGTAGGCGGTGCCCGGCGTTCGCGGCCCGGCCCAGACCCCGACCACGCCGGTCGAGGCGATCGAGCCCTTGAGCCCGTCGTGCTCGAACCAGTCGTCGAGCAGGTCGGCGACGGACATCGTGAAGATGCGGACCAGGTCGTGGACGTCGCGGCGGCTGAGCCCGGCGGTCCGCGCTCCCTCGCGGAGCAGCGACGAGCAGGTCGGCGGGGTGCCGGGAGCCGAGCGCCGGGGGCTCGCGCAGCATCATCGGCCGCAGGAAGGACGCGGCGCGGTCGAGCAGGTCCTCGAAGCCCTCGTACACATCGCCGTCTCGCTTCGAGAAGGCCGCGATCGAGGAGGCGGTCCGCGCCGGCTCGTTGAAGAAGAAGATCGGGCCGTCGGTCGGTGAGCGCGGCGTAGGCCGGGTCGAGCGGAACCGCGCGGTAGCCGTAGTCGCGCAGCCGCAGGTCGGAGACGACCTTGGGCTGGAGCATCGAGACGACGTAGCTGGCGCGCGAGACGCGGGCGCCCGGGCCAGACCTCCTCGGTGACGCAGGCGCCGCCGAGGATCGGCCGCCGCTCCAGCACGACCACCCGCAGGCCGGCCCGGGCCAGGTAGGCCGCGGTGGTCAGCCCGTTGTGCCCGCCGCCGACGACGATCGCGTCGTAGGAGCGCGGGCACCGGCGCGTCGGCGGCGGGAGCGGCGCTGGGGCTGTGCGTGGCGGCCTCGATCGCGCGCGAGTCTATCACATGATCGTACGATTGACTACAAGATCAACGAGCGTGTCAGGCCGGAGTGCGCCGACGGCCGGCCGTGAGGGACCCGGCGCGGCCGATCGCGTCGAGCGCCACGCAACCGTCCGGTGCACCACGACCGGGTTCAGCTCGAGCAGGTCGAGCTGGTGCTCGACGAGCAGCGAGCCCACCGAGGCGGCGAGCTCGCGCGACGCTCGCGAGGTCGACCGGGTCGCGGCCTCGCCCGCCGCTGAGGACGGCGGCTCCTCGCAGCGAGTCGATCGCCGCGCGCGACCCGCTCGGCGCTCGCCGGCAGCGGAACGATCGCGACGTCGTCGAGCGCCTCGGTCCAGATCCCGCCGAGGCCGACGACCAGGGCGGGGACGACGGCGTCGGATCGCGCCGCGACCAGCAGCTCGACCCCCGGCGGCACCATCCGCTCGACCAGCACCCGCGCCGCCGTCGACCGCCGGCGAGCTCGAGAGCTCCCGGTAGGCGGCCCGCGCCTCGATCGGGCGGTTCGCAGGTCGAGTCGCAGCGCGCCCGCCTCGCGTCTTGTGGCGAAGGCTCGGGCGTCGCCAGCTTCATCGCCACCGGCCCACCCAGCTCCGTCGATCGCCCGCCGCGCACTCATCCTCGCTCGTCGACGACCCTGCCCTCGGGCACCGCGATCCCGCGGCCCGGAGTAGCTCCTTGGTGTCGATCTCGTCCATCCAGCCGTCGGCGCGAGCCCGGTCCCCGCGCCGGTCGTCCGTGCCGCGGCCGAGGCGATCTCGCGCAGGCGACCCGGGCTCGGCGCCCGGAGCGCGGAGCGCCCGCGCGCAGGCCAGCGCCGTTCGCAGCCCGGCGACCGCGGGCACGCCGCGGCGCGCCAGCTCGCCGCTCGCCTCGATCGTCGATCAGGTCGGGGAGGGTGGAGGCGACCAGGGTGGCGGCCTCCGTCTCGGCGGCGCCGGCGATGATCCCGGCGCGAACCGCCGCCCAGCTCGGCCGCCGCCTCGGGCGCGAGGCCCTGGGGGTGGTCGTAGAGGACGAGCAGCTGGTCGATCGCCGGGTCGTCGCCGACGGTCACCGTGATCCGGCGAAGCAGGTCGGTGTCGCCCCAGATCATCGCCGTGTAGTCGAGCGGGTTGCCGACCGTGGCCGCGTCCGGCAGCAGCTCGGCGAGGCGCTCACGCGTCGCGGGGGCGAGCCCGGGCAGCTCGGTCGCCGATCCGGGCCGCCTCGTCGGCGGCGATGCTCGAGTCGCCGCCCGAGCAGGTCAGGATCGCGAGGCCGCCGTCGCCGCGCGGCCGCGCGCGCGGCTCGGCCAGGACGCGGGCGAGCTCGAGCAGCTCGTGGGGGTCGTGCGCCCAGGCCGCCCCGGCCTCCTCGACCAGAGCCCGGAAGACCCGCTGGTCGCCGGCCACCGCCCCGGTGTGGGCCGAGGCGGCCCGCGCGCCGGCCTCGGAGGCGCCGACCTTCAGCACCGCCACCCCGATGCCCCGCTCGGCGCATCGCGCGAGCGACCGCGGCGAGGCGCTCGCCGTCGCCGTCCTCCTCCAGGAACATCGCGATCGAGCCGACGCCCTCGAGCTCGCAGACGGCGTCCGAGCCAGTCGCTCGCGTCGAGCACGGCCTGGTTGCCGGTGGACAGGACCGTGTGGTAGCGGATCCCGCGTCGCGAGCCGAGCGCGTTGACCGCCACGTTGCCGCTCTGCGAGATCATCGCGACGCGGCCCGGGTCGAGCGGCGGGACCGAATCGCCCCACATCGGCGCCCGCGCCGCCACCGCGAAGATCCCGTTCCCGTTCGGGCCGCACAGCGGCAGGCCGTCCGGCCATCGCCAGGTCGCGGAGCTCTCGCTCGAGCGCGCGCCCCTCGTCGATCTCGCCGAAGCCGGCCGAGATCACGATCGCCCCGCCGCATCCGCGGGCGACCGTGTCGGCGATCACCCCCGGCACCCCGGCGGCCGGGATCGCGACGACCACCGCGTCGACCGGCTGGGGCAGGTCGGCCACCGAGGGGACGCAGGGCCGGCCGTGGACCTCGGTGCGCCGGGGATTCACCCCCCACACCTCGCCCGTCGAACCCGGCGCGGGCCAGGTTGCGCAGCACGATGTCGCCGTAGGACCCGGGCCGGTCGTTGGCGCCGACCACGGCGATCGAGCGCGGGTCGAGCAGGGGAGCGGGGTCGAGCTGGCGGGCGGCTTCTGGGCTGCCACGGCATCGGCGATCCGGCTTCTGCACCCATGTGATGCACGAACGGGATCACCGGCCTAGTGGATGATCCGCTCCACGCCCCGGCGCTCGAGGCCGCGGGCGACGATCAGCCGCTGGATCTCGCTGGTCCCCTCCCAGATCCGGTCGACCCGCAGCTCGCGCAGCAGCCGCTCGGCGACGTTCGAGCGCAGGTAGCCGCGCCCGCCGAAGGCCTGCACGCAGCGGTCGGCGCAGCGCCAGGCGGCCTCGCTGGTGAACAGCTTCGCCATCGAGGCCTTGTGGTGGACGATCTTCGGGTCGGCGCCGGAGTCGGCGAGCGAGGCGACGGTGAGGGTGAGCAGGCGGCCGCACGCGGCGTCCGCGGCCGAGTCGGCGAGCGGGAACGAGACTCCCTGATGGTCGTAGATCCGCGAGCCGCCCTGCTCGCGATCGCGGGCCCAGGCGACCGTCTCGTCGAGCAGCCGCCACATCGCGCCGCCGCAGCGGGCGGCGATCCCGAGGCGCTCCTCGGTGAACCAGGAGCGCTGAAGCTCGTCGCCGCCGCCGACGCCGCCGATCACGTCGTCGCTCGGACGAGCTCGACGTCGCGGAAGCGGATCGTCGGGTGTCCCTCGGGGTAGTTGTGGGTGTACGCGGGATCGTTGACGATCTCGACCCCGGGCCGGCTCCCGGTCGACGACGAACAGGGTGGGGAGCCGCTCGCCGCCGTCGACCACGTTGGCCATCACCACGTAGACGCTCGCGACGTCGCCCGCGGTCACGAACCACTTCTCGGCGTTGAGCCGGAAGCCGTCGCCGGTCCGCTCGGCGGTCGCCTCGATCGCTGAGGGGTCCGAGCCGGCGTCGCGCTCGGTCACCGCGTAGGCGTCCTTGAGCTCACCCGCGAAGCGCCGGCCGCAGGTAGCGGTCGATCTGCTCGGGCTCGCGTGCGCCCAGACGTTGTAGGCGTTCGGCACGTGCCAGTGGATCGCGTTGGTCGTCCGGCCGTACTGCTCCTCGACCAGCGCCCACTCGAGCCGGCGTCCAGCCCTGCCCGCCGTGCTCGCGGGCGTGGAGCCCCCCGTTCAGGCCCGGCGTCGATCGCCTCGCGCTTGACCGCCGGCGATGACGTCGTCGGGCAGTCGTCCGCCGCGTCGCTCGGCCTCCTCCTCCAGCGGCATCAGCACCTCCTCGGCGAATGCTCGCGCCCGCTCCTGAAGTGCGAGCGCTCGGTCGTCCAGCTCGAGCGGGTTGCGCCGAGGGGCGCCGGGGGCGCGTCGAGCGACTTGACCTCCATCGCCTTCGCAGACTAACATGCGATTGACTACAAGGTCAACAGGCGCGAGCTCGCGGCATCCGGGAGGCGACCGAGCCGTGAACTTAACCAGACCGCAGCCCACGCTGAACCTGGATCCGCTCGAGATCGAGGCCACCCTGCGGCCGGTCGAGCGCGCGACGATGCTGCCCCCGCGGGCCTTCGTCGATCCCGACGGTCTTCGACTGGGAGCTCGGAGACGATCTTTCGCGGCTGGATCTGCGTCGGCCACGCGTCGCGGGTCGCCGAGCCGGGCGACCTACATGATGCGAGAGATCGGCGACCGACAGCGTGGTCGTGATCGGGCGGCGAGGACGGGCGAACGCACGCCTTCCTCAACGTCTGCCGGCACCGCGGCGCGAGGCTGATCGAGGACGCGGAGGGAAGCGTCCGCCGCCGGGTCCAGTGTCCCTACCACGGCTGGTCCTACGGCCTCGACGGCGAGCTCAAGGCCTCCCCGCACATGGACGAAGTTGAGGACTTCGACACCGTCGTGCTGGGGCCTGATGCCGGTCCGGGTCGCCACCGTCGGCGGCCTCGTGCTGGTCGACCTCAGCGGTGAGGCGCCCGCCGTCGAGCCCCACGTCGGCGAGCTGGCGGGTCACCTGGAGCGCTACCGGGTCGGCGTCGCTGCGTCGCGCCGGGAGGGCTGAGTATCACGGTCGCGGCCAACTGGAAGGCGATCGCCGAGAACTACAGCGAGTGCCTTCACTGCCCGGGCGTCCATCCCGAGCTCAACGCGCTCAGCAACTACATGAGCGGCGAGGTGATGGAGGGCGCGGGCGCATGGTGCGGCGGCTCGATGACCCTCACCGACGGCGCCTCGACGATGGGGCGCGAGGGCGGCCACGCGCAGACCCGAGCCGCCGATCGAGGGCCTCTCGGGCGACGACCTGACCTCGGTTCTCTACTTCGTGCTGTTCCCGAACGCGCTCGTCTCGCTGCACCCCGACTACGCGATGCTCCACACGCTGTGGCCGCGCGCCGTCGACCGCACCGAGGTCGTCTGCGAGTGGTTCTTCGAGCCGTCGACCATCGCGGCCGAGGGGTTCGATCCCTCGGACGCGATCGAGTTCTGGGACCAGGTCAACCGCGAGGACTGGCACGTGTGCGAGCTCACCAACAAGGGGGTTCGCACCCGCGGCTACGTGGCCGGCCGCTACTCGGCCGAGGAGGTCGACGTGCACGCCTTCGACGTGATGGTCGCCGAGCGCTACATGGAGGCGCTTCGCGAGCGCGACGAGGTTCCCGCGTGAGGGGACGCGGCGACCGAGGAGGACGCGGAGGACGAGGAGGCCGGGGACGATGAACGAGATCGCCGCCAAGCTGGGCGAGGTCGGTCTGCCCGAGCCGGTCGCCGAGCTGGCCGCCCGCGACTGGGACGCCGTCGTGGTCGGCGGCGGCCACAACGGCCTCACGGCCGCCGCCTACCTCGCGCGCGCCGGCCGCTCGGTGCTGGTGCTCGAGCGCCGCGAGCGGCTCGGAGGCGCCTGCACGCTTGAGCGGCCGTTCGCCGACGAGCGGTTACGTCGTCAGCCCGTGCGCCTACGTCGTCGGCCTGCTCGACGACCTCGTGATCCGCGAGCTCGAGCTCGAGCGCCGCGGGCTTCGCTACTGGATGGCCGACCCGAACCTCTGGGTGCCGTTCGACGACGGCACCGCCTTCGGCCAGTGGCTCGACGACTCGCGCACCCAGGAGAACCTCGAGGAGCTCGGGGTCTCGGCGCGCGACATCGAGGGCTATTGGGCCTACGAGGAGCTCTTCGACGAGGTCCGTCGCAGGCTGCGCAAGGGAGAGCGCGACACCTGGGTCGGCGACGCGCCGACCCGGGCCGAGATCGAGGAGCTCGTGGGCGGCGACCGGACGATGATCGACCTGCTGTTCGAGGCGTCGATCGCCGACGTGCTCGACGACCACATCTCCGACGAGCGCCTCAAGACGGCCCTGTTCGGCCAGGGGATCATCGGCACCTGGGGAGGGCCCCGGGATCCGGGGACGGCCTCGATCAAGCTGATGCACTTCCAGGGCGACATGGACGGGCGGGGCCCGCTGTGGGGTTACGTCGAGGGCGGGATGGGGATGGTGAGCTTCGCGATCGCCGACGCCGCCCGCGAAGCCGGGGCGGTGCTGGCCTGCGGAGTCCCGGTGTCCGAGATCCTTCCCGGGGAGGGCGTCACGCTCGAGGACGGGACCTCGATCCGCGCCCACACGGTGATCTCGAACGCCGATCCGAAGCGAACCCTGGGGATGCTCGACGGGCAGGAGGTCGACGGTGGCTTCCGCGACCGGCTCGAGCGCTGGAAGGTGCGCAGCCCGGTGGTCAAGTTCAACGCCGCGCTCGACCGGCTGCCGAACTGGACCGCGGCGCCCGGCGAGGACTGGCCGGCTCGGGCGACCATCGACGTGACCGGGACGATCGACGACGCACAGCGCGCCTTCGAGGCTGCGGAGCGCGGCGAGCCGGCCGTCGCCTTCGGCGAGATCTACATCCAGACCGGATACGACCCATCGCCCGCACCGCGAGGGAAAGCACCTGCTGAGCGTCTTCGGCCAGTACGCGCCCTACGAGCTGGCGGCGGGGGCTGGGACTCGCGCCGCGACGAGGTCGCCCGCCAGTTCATCGAGTTGATCGATCGCTTCGCGCCCGGCTTCGAGGACTGCCTGGTCGACTACGAGGTCCTCGGCCCCCCCGACATCGAGTCGCGGATCGGGCTGACCGGCGGCAACATCTTCCAGGGCGAGGTGACGCCCGATCAGATGTGGGAGGGCCGGCTGGCCGCGCGCACCCCGGTGCCCGGCCTCTACCTGTGCGGGGCCGCCACCCATCCCGCGGGCAGCGTGATCGCCCTGAACGGTCGAAACGCGGCGGCGGCGGTGCTCGCCGACGCCGGCGTCGCGCTGGCGGCCGCCTAGGCGAGGGGCTCGCGTTGGCGGTCACATCGGTCTCGCGAGAGCACCCGCGAGCGGATTCTCGAGGCCGCCTGCGACCTGATCGCCACCGACGGGATCGACGAGGTGAGGATCGCGCGCGTCGCGACCAGGGCCGGCGCCTCGACGGCGCTCGTCCACCACTACTTCTCGACCCGCGAGGAGCTGCTCGAGCAGGCGCTCATTCACTCGTTCGAGCGGGCCGGCGAGGACCGATTCGGCGACCCCGGAGTCGAGGAGACGGCGACCGAGGGGCTCGCCGCTGCGATCGCCGATTGCCTTCCGCTGCCGGGCCCGCAGGAGCGCGAGTGGGTGCTCTGGGTCGAGCTATGGCTGCGGGCGGTCCGCGACCCGGGCCTGCGCCCGGTCGCCGCGCGGCTCTACAAGCGTTACCGGGACTGGATGGCGGAGCTGATCCGGGCCGGTGTGTCGAGCGGCGAGTTCGACCCGGAGGTCGACGCCGAGTCGGCCGCCGACCTGGCGATGGCGCTCCTCGACGGCGCCGGCGTTCGGGCTCTGCTCGACGACCCGGCGATGGAGGTCGAGGCCGCCCGCGCGCTGGTCGCCGAGCGCCTCGCCACCGAGCTGGGGATCGACGCGGGCGCGCTCCGCTAGGCCCATCCGCCGCACGGGCGGCGCCCCCTACGCGATGGTGTGCTCCCAGCTCATTGTTGGACGGCGCGGCACTTGCTTCGCGCACCGGATCGGTGTAAGTTGAACCGCTGTTCAGCTTTAGCCGCATGAGGAGGAGAGGCGGCGCTTGAGCCCGCGCCCGCAGATCGATCACATCCGCAAGCCGCAGATCCTCGAGGCCGCGGCCGAGGTGATCGCCGAGCGCGGAATCGCCTCCACGCGAATCGCCGACGTCGCCGAGCGGGCCGGGACGAGCCCGCCGGCGGTTCTCTACTGGTTCGAGTCCAAGGACGAGTTGCTCACCGAGGCGCTGACCGTCGACGAGGACCGCTTCTACGGCGCCATGACCGAGCGCCTCGCCGCCGCTCGACCATCCACGCGACCGGTTGCGGCTGCTGATCGAGGCCTGCGTGGCCGAGTACGACTGGACCCTGTGGATGGAGCTCTGGGGCCGCGCGCTTCGCGATCCGGGGCGCGGCCAGTCGCGCGGCAGCGCCTCGACGATCGCTGGCGCGACCAGATCGCCGAGGTGATCCGGGATGGGCAGGCGGCTCGGCGAGTTCGGCGACGTCGACGCCGACGACGTGGCGACGATCGCTCGCCTCGCTCCTCGACGGACTCGCCGTCCAAGCGACGCTGCATGACCCCGATGTACCTCGCGAGCGGATGCTTCGATGTGCCCTCGAGATGGCCGAATCGCTCCTCGACTGTGAGTTGGGCGCGGCGGCCTACGAGACCGCGGCCGGGGATGGATCGGGGGATGCTGTCCGTGAGACCGTGTCCCACCTTGCGGACACCGAATCCAGGAGGGGACTCGAATGACGCACCACCCGAAGGAACGGCCGAACTCCCTGAGCAGGCGCGGTTTCCTGCTACGAAGCGCAGGTGCCGCCGTGGCCTTCTCCAGTGTTGACGGCCTGCTCGCCGCCTGCGGCAACACGACGAGCCAGGGCGCCAGCACGGGCGGGCCGGGAGGCCTGCCACTCGCGCGGCCCGACAAGCGCGTGACCCTGCCGCGTTGGGAGGATCCCATCAAGTCGGGGCTCAAGCCGGAGACAGGCGGGACGTTCACCGTCTTCAACTATCCCTCCTACCTCTACAAGAAGGTCCTCAACGACTTCGGGGCCAAGTACGGCGTCGAAGTCCAGTACACGCCGTTCGACAACGTCAACTCCGGACTCCAGCGGCTTGCCTCCGGAGGGGTCACGCCCGACGTGATGGAGATCACGCCGGACACGCTCGATATCGGCGTTGCCGGCAAGCTGATCAAGCCGCTCAACCTCGACTACATCCCGAACCTCCAGAAGAACGTCTGGCCGCAGCTCGTCGACCCGTTCTACGACGGCGAGTCGCGCTACACCGTTCCCTACACCGTCTACGCCACCGGCATCGCATGGCGGACGGACGAGATCAAAGAGGACATCGCTGGCATGAACCAGCCGTGGGACATCTTCTGGGAGTCTCAGGCGTACAACGGCAAGGTGGCGCTCCTCTCCGAGAACCGGGAGACGATCGGCATGGCGCTCCTGCGCAAGGGGAACACGGACATCAACACCGAGGATCCCGCGCTCGTGAACCAGGCAGTGTCCGACCTCAAGGAGCTCTACGGCATCTGCAACATCAAGGTGGGCGACCTCCAGTACCAGACGGTGCCGGAGGGGTCGAGTTGGCTCAACCAGGCGTGGTCGGGGGACATGATCGCGGGCTACATCTACTACCTCCCGAAGGGAACGCCAGCGAGCGCCCTCGCCTTCTGGAAGCCACCCCGCGGCGAGGGGCCGATCCAGAACGACTGCTTCGCGATTTGCTCGACCACGAAGAAGCCGGTGCTCTCGCATCTCTTCCTCAACTACCTCCTCGACAACGGCGTCGCCTATGACAACTTCGTCAACTTCAACGGGTATCAGCCCCCGCTGAACGAGATCGACCCGAGCACCCTGGTGCAGAAGGGAGTCGTGCCCGAGAACCTGGCGGACAGCGTTCTGACGAACGATGATCTCGGGCCCGACTCGCTGCAGTACGGGACGCTGACGTCTCGGGGACAGCAGTTGTGGGAGGACGGCTACTCGAACTTCCTCGCCGGAGGAGGAAGTTGACGGGTCCGGGGCGCGAGCGTTAGGGCGTCGTGTACCGGCGGTGGTTGTGGCCCGGTCTTGCGTTCCCGGGCGTTCTCTGGCTAGTTCTCCTCTTCGTCGTTCCGTTCTACGCGGTCCTTGCGGTCGCGTTCGGAAAGGTCGACCCGATCCTCTTCCAACCGGTTCCCATCTGGAACCCGCTCGCATGGAACGTGGGTTGGCTAAGCGAGGTCCTCAGTCGGCTCGCGCCGGGAGGAATCTGGTTCGACGTCGGGGTCAGGACGATCGTTTACGTCCTCGTCTCCCTGGCCCTCTGCCTGCTGATCGGGTATCCGGTCGCCTACTACGCGGCCCGGCACGCGGGGCGGTGGAAAGGCGTGATTCTCATCCTGATCATCCTGCCCCTCTGGATCAGCTACATGATGCGAATGCTCGCCTGGGTGAATCTCCTGCAGGCGGACGGCTACGTGAACCGCTTCCTGATGTTCACCCACGTGCTCAGCCAGCCGCGGGACTGGCTCGGCGGGAGCGCCTCGACGGTTATCTTCGCCCTCGTCTACGGCTACATCCCGTACCTGATCCTGCCGCTCTTCGCCTCGCTCGATCGCATCGAACGCAGCCACCTGGAAGCGGCACGTGACCTCGGTGCGAGCCGCTGGTCCGCGTTTCGCACGGTCACCCTCCCGCTCTCGAAAACCGGCATTCTGGGGGGCGCCGTCCTCATCACGCTACCGATGTTCGGCGACTACTACACGCCGAACATCGTCTCGGGTTCGCCGAAGACGTCGATGATCGGCAACCAGATCGACCTCTACTTCCATGGGGGCCCGCAGCCGACGATCGGCGCCGCGCTCACGATCGTGCTTGCCGCCTTCCTGACGATCCTCATGCTCTACTACATGTGGAGCGTCCATCGCGCCCAACGCGAAGTCGGGGCGGTGGGGGCGCTGTGACGACCGTTGCCGAGCCGCGAGCGAGGCCGCAGCCCTCGACCTTGGCTCGCTCGCGCCGCTGGCTCCGCAACCCATGGGGAAAGCCGCGCTTCCTGCCCGTCTTCGCCTGGGCCTACATCGTGTGGTCGATCGTCCCGGTGCTGATCGCGGTGCAGTTCTCCTTCAATGCGAGCCGCTCGCGCACGGTCTGGGACGGCTTCTCGACACGCTGGTACTGGGGGGATCCAGTGGACTCGGTCTTGCACGACCCGAACCTTCGGCATGCTCTTGTTCAGAGCTTCAAGCTGGCGGGAGCGGACGTTCTCATCGCTGTCCCGATCGGGGTTTTGCTCGCCCTCGGTCTCGCCCGCTGGCACGGTCGCGGCTCCGGCACCTCCAACTTCATCATGCTTTTTCCGTTGGTCACGCCCGAGATCGTCATGGGCGTGTCGCTCCTCCTCGTCTTCACCCACATCTTCACATTCGTTCACACGGGAACCATCGCCCAGATCCTCGGCCACGTGACCTTCTCGATCTCCTTCGTGGTCGTGATCGTGCGCGGTCGGCTGTTCTCGATCGGCACGCAGTACGAGGAGGCCGCAGCCGACCTCGGGGCCTCGCCGTTCGTCGCGTTGAGGAGCGTCCTCCTGCCCTTGCTCACCCCGGCGATCGTCGCCTCGGCCGCCGTGGTGTTCGCCATCTCGGCCGACGACTTCGTCATCAGCCAGTGGCTGTCAAGTGGCGGACCCACGGACACCGTCCCGATCCAGATCTACGCAGCGACGCGCGCCGCGCCGTTACCGTCTGTGAACGCGATCGCAACGATCATGATGGTGTCAACCCTCCTCATTGTCACGGCCGGCTTCCTCGCCTGGCGCTTCTTCACCCGCGGAGAGCGTCAGGCGGGTAAAGCGGCGGAGGACTTCGGCGGCGCCTTCAACCTCACCTAGCTTCGGGAGACCAATGGCACGCGGCGAAATCGAATTGAGCAAGCTGACCAAGCAGTTCGCCGAGGTGACCGCGGTGGACGGCATCGATCTCCACATCCCGGGTGGTGAGTTCTTCTCGCTCCTCGGGCCTTCCGGCTGCGGGAAGACGACCACTCTGCGAATGATCGCCGGCTTCGAGCAACCGACTTCCGGTGAGATCCTCCTGGACGGCACAGACGTTGCCTACACACCGCCTCACCAGCGCAACGTCAACACCGTGTTCCAGAACTACGCGCTCTTCCCGCACCTGAACGTCTACGACAACATCGCCTACGGGCTGAAGCGGGCGAAGCGGCCGAAAGCCGAGATCCACGAGCGCGTCGGCAAGGCGCTTGAGCTCGTCCAGCTTCCGGGCTACGAGAGGCGCCGGTCGTCCCAGCTCTCGGGCGGGCAGCAGCAGCGCGTTGCCTTAGCGCGCGCTCTCGTCCTCAACCCGACCGTGCTCCTTCTGGACGAGCCGCTCGGCGCCCTCGATGCGAAGCTCCGCAAGGCCCTCCAGATCGAGCTCAAGTCGCTCCAGCAGGAGGTCGGCATCACGTTCCTCTACGTCACCCACGACCAGGAGGAGGCGCTCACGATGAGCGACCGGCTCGCGGTCATGAACGGCGGGCACATCGAGCAGGTCGGGGCGCCTCAGGACGTCTACGAGGATCCCGAGACGCTCTACGTCGCCGACTTCCTCGGCGTGTCGAACCTCATGCAGGCCACCATCGTCAATGCCGGCACGAGCGCCTGCCACGTCGCGCTGGAAGGCTACGAGCTCAAGACGCGCGGAACGGACCGCGACGTCACCGGGGAGGCGAAGATCGTCATCCGACCGGAGCGCATCGAGCTCGAAGAGCACGGGTCTCCGTCGGGGCCGAACCGCATCCCGGGCATGGTGGAGCGCGTCGTCTACGTGGGCTCGGCGATCCAGGTGATCGTCCGGGGCGCCACCGGGGAAGCGCTCCAGGCGCTCGTTCAGAACACCGGCGGCGGAATCCCCTACGAGCAGGGCACCCCGGTGCAGCTCCACCTACCCGTGGACGCGCTGCGCGTCCTCCCTTCGGGCATTGGTGATGCGCCTCCCGTGCTGCCCGGGGAGGGGCGCAAGGTGACGCAGGCCTTCAACGCCGTGGTCAACGACTGACCGAATTGCGCGCACTCTCGCTCGCCGCCCTGCAGGTCGCGCCGGTGCCGCGCGATCCAGAGGCGACGCTCGCGCAGCTGGCGGACCGGGCCGGGGTCGTCCGCGAAACGGCGCCGCACGCGCAGCTCCTGCTGTTGCCGGAGCTCCACCTGTCGGCTCCGCCCGCCCTGCTCGAGGAGCACGGGGGATACGCGGGCCAGGCTGCCGTCGAGATCCCAGGTCCCCTCACCGAGGCCCTCGGCGAGATCGCGCGCGACTCCGGGCTCTGGCTGGTGCCCGGGTCGATCTACGAGCGCGCCGACGACGGCCGAATCCACAACACGGCCGTGGTGGTGTCGCCTGACGGTGAGCTCGTCGCGCGGTACCGGAAGGTCTTCCCCTGGCAGCCCCACGAGTCGTGCGCGGCGGGGGATCGCTTCGTGACCTTCGATGTCCCCGACATCGGCCGGATCGGGCTGGCCATCTGCTACGACGGGAACTTCCCCGAGACCTTCCGCCAGCTCGCGTGGATGGGCGCCGAGGTCGTGCTCCAGCCCACCCTGACCACGACGAGCGACCGCGAGGCGGAGCTGGTGATGGCGCGGGCGAACGCGATCTTCAATCAGCTCTACGTCGTATCGCTGAACGCTGCGCCACCGGCGGGGCTGGGGCGCAGCGTGATCGTCGACCCAGAGGGTTTGGTGCGGCTCGCGACAGGCGAATCGGAGGAGCTGATGACGGACGTCCTGGACCTCGACGCGGTGAAGCGGGTCCGCGAGTACGGGACCGCCGGTGTTTCCCGGATGTGGGAGCAGATCCTGCGGGAGGGACCCGGCGTCGAGCTGCCCATGTACGGAGGCAGCGTCCAGCCGCCTACGTCATAGCTCAGGCTGGGGCGATCTGCATATCGGCTCCGATCGGCGACGTCGTCGTCGACCGCTGACAACCGACGACAACGAGGAACCTGGTGCGGCTCGGCGGCAGGGCTGGCTAGAGCGCCTCAGCCGTGCCGACTCGCTTGAGCCAGAAGTCCTCGTGGAGCGCCCGACTGCGCCGACGGGACCGCCAAGCAGAGCGACGCGGCAACTTGAGGCGCCGGTTGCTCAGCACAACACGCTCGACGAGGGCCTCACGATCGTCGGCCTCGATCGTCCTGTGACACGTCTGGCAGGCCCTCCAGCCGCGTCCGTCGCTGACCGAGTAGTGCCAACGCGCCGTAGCCGACCCGCAGAAGTCGCATCGAACGACCGTGTGTCCGCGGCGTTCCTGGCCACTTGGGTCCCAAAGATGAGGCGAGCTACCGACCAATGCTGCACCTAGCAGCGGCATTCAACCTCCCCGGTTGAGTGTCTGGAATCTGTCGGTGTTTTCGGCGCGCGCCGCCAAAAGCTGAATAGCTCTGGACGCGTAGCCCATGTGTGCGGCAGGATCCTGCCCGGGATCCGCGCAAATGTGAGGGCGATCCTGCTGCGAAACCTAGAGGGGGGCGAGAGTGGTCGTGAGAGCGCGGAAGACCCACCTGCGCAAGGTAGGCTGGGCAGGATTTGTGCCTAAAGCCGCCAGATCTCCTGAATAGATAGAGAGGAGTTCAGAACGGATGGCAACCGCTACCGCAACCAAGCTGCGGAACTTCATCGACGGCAAGACGATGGATCCCGCCGAAGGCAGAACGGAGGAGGTGCTGAATCCGGCGACGGCCGAGCCGTTCGCGGAGGCGCCGGTCTCCACCTCCGAGGACGTCGATCGGGCGGTGGCGGCCGCTCGGCGGGCCTTCGAGGAGTGGGCGCGCACGACGCCGAAGGAGCGCTCCGAGGCGATCTACCGGCTCGCCACCGTGATCGAGGAGCACGCCGAGGAGCTGGCCGACCTCGAATCGGCGGACGCGGGCAAGCCGCGCGCCTCGGTGATCGAGGAGGAGATGCCGGGAAACGTCGACAACCTGCGGTTCTTCGCGGGCGCGGCACGCTGCCTGGACGGCCAGGCCTCGGGCGAGTTCGTCGAGGGCCGCACCTCGATCATCCGCCGCGAGCCGGTCGGGGTGGTCGGCCAGATCACACCCTGGAACTATCCGCTCGCGATGGCGGTCTGGAAGCTGGGGCCGGCGTTGGCGACCGGAAACACGGTGGTGCTGAAGCCCGCCGAGGACACCCCGGTGACGACGCTTCGCCTCGCCGAGCTCGCGGCGGACGTCTTCCCGCCCGGCGTCCTCAACGTGATCGGCGGCCACGGCGATCCGGCCGGGGCCGCCCTGGTTCGTCACCCGGAGGTGGACATGGTCTGCCTGACCGGGTCGCCGCCGACCGGCAAGTGGATCGCCCGCGAGGCCGCCGAGACGCTGAAGCGCGTCCACCTGGAGCTGGGCGGGAAGGCGCCGGTGATCGTGTTCGACGACGCCGACCTCGAGGCTGCGGCGGAGACGATCGCCCAGTGCGGTTATTTCAATGCCGGCCAGGACTGCACCGCGGCGTGCCGGGTGCTGGCCGGCGCGGGGGTCTACGACGACGTCGTGGCGGGCCTCGCCGAGCAGGCCGGCGGTCTGGTGATGGGCGATACCACTGCGCCCGAGACCACCCTGGGGCCGCTGATCTCGGCTCGCCAGCGCGAGCGGGTCGAGGGGTTCCTCGAGCGCAGGCCGGGCAACGCTGAGATCGTCACCGGGGGGTCGGAGCCCGACCTCCCCGGCTACTTCCTCGAGCCGACCGTGGTCGCGAACCTCACTCAGGACGACGAGATGATCCAGAACGAGGTCTTCGGGCCGGTGATCACAGTGCAGCGCTTCGACGACGAGTCCAAGGCGATCGCGTGGGCGAACGGGACCCGGTACGGGCTCGGCTCGTCGGTCTGGACTCGCGACGTGGGCCGCGCCCACCGGGTCGCGAACGCCCTGCGCTTCGGCGTCGTGTGGATCAATGACCACATCACGTTCTGCTCGGAGATGCCCCACGGCGGCTACAAGGAGTCCGGCTACGGCAAGGACATGTCGGTCTATGCCCTCCAGGACTACACCGAGATCAAGCACGTGATGGTGAATCTGGACTGACATGCGCGCGGTCGTGATCGGGGCCGGGCTTGCCGGGCTGGCCGCCGCCGATGAGCTGTTGCGCGGTGGGGCGGAGGTGACGGTGCTCGAGGCCCGCGGGCGGGTCGGGGGACGCGTCTGGTCGAAGCGTCTCGACAACGGCGCGGTGGTCGAGATGGGCGCGGAGTTCATCCTGCCTCAGAACACGCTGGTGCGTGAGCTGGTCGACCGGTTCGGGCTCGGCCTCTGGGACAAGGGGATGCGCTACGGCCAGCGTGAGCCACGCGGGGTCACGGGCCTTCGATCAGGGGCGCTGGAGCGCGCGGTGAAGGAAGTCGATCACGAGCTCGAGGCGAGTGATGGGGAACGTGCCGAGTCGGCGAAAGATCTCCTGGATCGACTCGACCCTCGATCCGGTGGCTCGCGAGGCGCTCCTGGCGCGCGTCGAGGTGTCAGCGGCAAGCTCCGCCGACCGGGTGCCCGCGCGCGACCTCGCCGGGATCGCCCATGTCGACGACGAGCCATGTCCCGAGCATCGCGGGCGGGAACCAGCGCCTGGCGGAGGCGCTCGCCGAGCCGCTGCGAAGCTCGGTTCGCCTCGCGACGCCGGCCCGCTCGGTGTCCTGGTCCGAGGAAGGCGTCCACGTGCGCGTCGACGGCGGGCGAGGTCGACGCCGACCGGTGCGTGGTTGCGGTTCCGGCGAGCGTGATCGGGGAGCTGGGGTTCGACCCACCTCTGCCGGCGCGGCAGCGAGGGGCGTTCGCGGCAATCGCCTACGGGCACGCGGCGAAGCTCTTCGTGCCGCTGCGCGAGGACGCCGCGCCGAGCGCGATCCTGTCGGTCCCGGAGCGCTACTGGACCTGGACCGCGACCGGCGCCGCGGGCCGCATGCAGCCTGTGGTCAGCGCCTTCGCCGGCTCGCGCGCCGCGCTCGAGCGTCTTGAGGTTGCCGAGGGACCCGCGGGTTGGCTGGCTTCGCTGGCCCGCCTGCGCCCCGACCTTGCCCTCGACCCGGACGGGGCCGTGCTTTCCACCTGGAGCGACGACCCCTGGGCTCGTGCGGCTTACTCGATCGAGCGACCACCCGAGGCCGCCGCGCTCCTGGCGGAGCCGCTCGGCCCGCTCGGGTTCGCCGGGGAGCACACGGTCGACGCGTTCGAGTCGCTGATGGAGGGCGCGCTACGCAGCGGGCAGCGCGTTGCGCGCCGGAGCCTCAGCGGCTGAGGCGTTGAAGCTCCGGTGGTGCAGGAAGTCCAAGTTCTTGGGCTCGCAGTGCCGGACGCTCAGGGGATGGCGGTCGCCTCGGCGATCTCGCCCTCGCCCTTGGCGGCGCGCCCGGCCGTTGCCCCGCCCTCTTCCCGGGTCAGCCGGTGGGCCAGGTAGACGGGGATGATCGAGAGCAGGACGACGATCATCGCGACCACGTTGACGATCGGAAACTGCTGGCCCCGGGTGAGCTGGGTGAAGATCCAGACGGGAAGCGTTTGCTCTCCGGCCCCGATCGTGAAGTTGGTGACGATGATCTCGTCGAATGAGAGGGCGAAGGCGAGCAGTCCGCCGGCGACCAGTGCGGTCCGCATGCTCGGGCAGGGTGATGTAGCGGAAGGTCTGCCAGGTGTGGGCGCCGAGGTCTGCCGAGGCCTCCTCGAAGGAGGCCGAGACCCGGCGCAGCCGGGCGATCACGTTGTTGTAGACGACCACGATGCAGAAGGTGGCGTGGCGCGACGACCACCGTGAACAGCCCCAGCGTGATGCCGAAGACCTCGGTGAAGGTGTTGCGGAGGGCGATCGCGGTGACGATGCCGGGAAGGGCGATCGGGATCACCACCAGGAAGGAGACGGTTTCCCGGCCGAAGAACCGGTGCCGGCCGACGCCCAGCGAGGCGAGCGTTCCGAGCACGAGTGCGATCGCGGTCGCGACCGCACCCACCTTGAGCGAGTTGACGAAGGCGTCCTTGACGTCCTGGTTGTGGAACGCCTCGCCGAACCACTTGGTGCTGAGGCTCTCCGGCGGCCACTTGAGCGTGATCGCCCTTGTTGAAGGCGTAGATCGCGATCACGATCAGGGGGATGTAGATGAAGGCGAGGGTGATCCCCACCGCCGACCCTCAGGCAGCCGCCTTGTTCGACGCCGAGACCCTCACAGGTGCTCGAACGCTCCCATCCGGCGCGCGATCACCAGGTAGAGAACCATCACCAGCGAGCGGTACCGCCGCGAAGGCGGAGGCCAGCGGCAGGTTGTTCTCGATGTTGTCCGCCACGACCGTTCCGATCACCTGGGTGTTGCCGCCCACCAGCGAAGGGGTGATGTAGTCGCCCATGGTGAGCGAGAAGGTGAAGATCGAGCCGGCGACGACCGCGGGAAACACCATCGGCAGAACCACTCGCCTGAAGGTGGTCAGTGGATGCGCCCCGAGGTCCTCCGAGGCGTTCAGCAGCGAGTTCGGGATCCGCTCCAACCCGGCGTAGATCGGCAGGATCATGTAGGGGAGCCAGAGGTAGCTCTCCACGATCCAGACGGCCGTGAGGCCGAAGCCGGGACTGCTGAGGCCGATCGGATCCGAGCGCCCAGTTGAGCACCCCGCCCTCGGACAGGATCGTCTGCCAAGCGTAGATCTTGACCAGGAAGAAGGACCACAGGGGCAGCAGGATCGCCACGAGCAGGGCTGCCCTCGCCTTCGGGCTGGCGAGCTTCGCCATGTAGAAGGCGATCGGGAAGGCCAGAAGCGCGTCGGTGAGGGTCGCGGCTGCGGCAAGCCCGATCGTCCGCAGAGCGACGTCCTTGTAGACGCTCTGGTTGAGGATCTCCTTGTAGTTGTCGAGCGAATAGCTGCGGTTGATCTCCCCGCTGAGCGCGTCGACGCTCCAGAACGACGCGATCAAGAGCACGCGCGAGCGAGCCCAGGTAGCCGATCACCAGCCAGCCGAGCGGGCCGGCCAGCAGCGCTCCTACCTGGAGCCGGTCACGGCCGTGGAAGAGGTCGGCGAGCCTGCGGCCCGCCGACCTCTTCGGCACTGACGCTAGTCGCGTCAGCTGCTTCCATCGACCATGTCGATCACCGGACGCGAGGACTCACCCCTTGATCTCGGTCCACGCCGAGACCCAGTCGTTGTTGTCCTTGCATACGTCGCCGCGGTCATCGCCGCAGTCCGCCACCGGGGTGATCCAGTAGTAGACCTTGTCCCAGAAACCCGGGTCCGCGGCGTGGTAGTTGTCGCAGAACTTCGGGTCGGGTGGGTACCCGTCGGCCTTTGCAGCGGCCGTGAGCGTCGCCGTGTCGCACGACTTGCTCTGGGCGGGCGCCTCGCCGAAGTACTGCGCCACCTCGGCGTTCGCCTGCGGGGAGACGATGAAATTCATCCACTTGTACATGCAGTTGGGATGAGCCGCCTGGGAGGAGATCATCCAGGTGTCTGACCACCCGGTCGCACCCTCCTCGGGGAGGAAGCCCTGGCTGGCAGGACTCGATGCCACGGGCGCGTTATCGGCCTGCAGCGCGAAGTACTGGTACTGCCAGGTCGTCCCGACGTCGACGTCGTCGTTGGCGAACGACTGGATCTGCTTCGCGGCGTCGACCCAGTACTCGCCGACGTTCGGCTGCTGCTGCTTCAGCAGGTCGACCGCCGCGTTGAACTGTTTGTCGTCCAGCTCGTACGGGTTGTCGATGCCCAGATCCGGCTGGTGCGTCTTCAGGTAGACCGCCGCATCGGCGATGTACATCGAGTCGTCATAGACCGAGATCTTGCCCTTGTACTTGGATGCCTGCGACGGATCCAGGATCACGCTCCAGGACTTCGGGCCGGGCTTGACCGCATCGCGTGTTCCACATCAGCAGGTTCGCCCCGCGTCCGTGCGGGCACCCCGTAGTGGACGCCGTCGACGGTGTTGTACGGCTGGTTCTTGAGGTCGTCGAAGATCGTCTCGTAGTTCGGGATCAGGTCCAGGTTGACCGGGTCAACGTCGCCTCCGGCCACCAGGCGCAGCGAGGCGTTGCCGGACGCGGAAACACCGTCCCACTGGCCGGTTCGCATCTGGTCGACCATCTCGTCGGAGGTGCCGGCCTCCCTGAGCTTGATCTGACAGCCGGTCTCCTTCTCGAAGTCCGACTGCCAGGGGTCGGCGACGTAGCCGGGCCAGGCGATCAGGTTCAGCTGGCCTTCGGGCTTACCGACCTTCTGCAGGGCGCCTTCCCCGCTGCTGCTCTCGTCGTTGCCGCCGCCGCAGCCGATCCCGACCATGGCCACGATCAGTCCGGCGGCGATCAGCCACGCGGCCTTCGCCGGATGACTATCTCTCTTTGCTCTCACTGGGGGTCCTCCCTTCGTGTCTTGACGGGTCCTCTTGGACGGCCACGGTTTGCTCGGGTCGCCATCCGACGGTCACATGTCGTCCGCGCTGCTCGAGCGCCTCCGCCGAGGAGGTCTCGAGGTTCTGGCGGACGACCTGAAGCTCCCCGCCGGCATCGAGCTCGACCAGGTATCGGGTCACCATGCCGACATAGGCGACGTCGCGGATCACGCCTCGCTCCGTGTGCAGGCCGGACCCATCCTCGTCGGGCTCGATCAGTCGCACCTTCTCGGGCCGCACCGTGAACCGGGCCTCCGTCCCGGCTCAGCACGTTGGAGATCCCGACGAAGCCCGCCACGAATCGGGTCGCCGGGCCGCTCGTAGATCTCGGCGGGGGCTCCCACCTGCTCGACCCGTCCCTCGTTGAAGACGGCGATCCGGTCGCTCATCGTCAACGCCTCGTCCTGGTCGTGGGTGACGTAGATGAAGGTGATCCCGACCTCGCCCTGGATCCCCTTCAGCTCGACCTGCATCTGCTCGCGCAGCTTCAGGTCGAGCGCCCCGAGCGGCTCGTCGAGCAGCAGGACGCGCGGACGGTTGACGATCGCCCGGGCGAGCGCCACCCGCTGGCGCTGTCCGCCCGAGAGCATCCCGGGCTTGCGCGCCTCGTAGCCGCCGAGCCGGACCATCTCGAGCGCCTCCGCGGCGCGAGATCGGCGCTCCGATCGGCTCACCTTGGCGACCCGCATCCCGTACTCGATGTTCTCGCCGACGGTCATGTGGGGGAACAGCGCGTAGTCCTGGAACACCGTGTTGACCTCGCGGTCATAGGGCGCGCAGCCCGGTCATGTCGCGGCCCGGCGAGCGCGATCGCTCCCTCGTCGGGCGCCTCGAACCCGGCGATCATCCGCAGGGTGGTCGTCTTGCCGGAGCCCGACGGGCCGAGCAGGGTGAAGAACTCCCCGCGGGAGATCGCGAGGTCGACGCCGTCGACCGCCACGACGTCGCCGAACATCTTGCGAACGCCCTCGAGCCGCACGTCGGGCGGCTCGGCGGATGCCGCGGACTGCGGCTCGGCAGGGGCCGCCGGCCGCTCACGTTCCCCGTGGTCAACGGTGATGGCTGCAGTTTCCTCCACTCGAATGAGGCGCAGAGCGCTCCGCGTCTCATGGTGAAGCTATACGAAGACCCTGACGGGCTGTAGTCACCGGGTGGACAAACTTCCCCATCCGCCCCGGCCACTGTGGAGGAGCGCACGCGACACGGGCACGCGAGCAGCGGCCCGCGAGTTGGACGGTTCGTCCATCGCACCGACGGGATCCCCGCCCTGGCGATCGCCACCGAACCCGCTTCGTCGGCGGCTCGGAACGAGAGTGGGCCCCGCGTCGACGCGGGGCCCACTCCTGTCCCGAAACAGCGCTTGCGCGCTACTCAGTCGTCTTAGTAACGCGACTTGTGGCGCTTGCGGAAGTCGCCCAGGCGCTCGGCGTGGACGTCTCTTGCTCCAGCCGGGCCCGTTGCCCGCCGTCATCGAGGTGTCGAATCGCAGCCCGGCCACGACCATGAACGCGTGGCCCGAGTTGCTGTAGACGGTGATCCAACGGCCCTTGCCGCCGCGACCCCAGTGCATGAGGCCGCCCGAGGCCATCGGGGTGCGGAGCAGGCGGCCGCCGTGGAGCGCATAGCTGACGGAGCCGGAGCAGTCGTATCCACTGTCGTTCCAGCTGCCGTGCCCGCCGCCCCACTTGTAGGGCTTGTTGCGGATGTGGTTGGCCGCCCTGATCACCCTGACGACCTTGCGGGGGGCGTCGGACGGGGCGATCGCCTTGCCGTGGACCAGCTTCGCGTGGCCCTTGGGGGCGTTGGACGCCGAGGCGCCGGTGCCGCCGTTGCTCCGCCTGCGCGGGAACCGCCGAGAGCGCCACGAGGGACGCAACGGCCGCCGCGGTCGCCGCTACTGCCTTGAGTTTCCTGTAGCCGGGATGAGACTTGTCGTCTGAATGCAAGACCAGTTCTCCTTCGTCGGCCTACGGGGTTAGCTGTCGGGCTAGCGCTAAAGGAGCCTGCGCTCCCACCCATGTGTTCCTCGTGCTCGTCCTGAGAGGCCTTGCCTCGCAGGCCGGGCGCCGAGGGGGTGGGTTCGCCCCAATGTGTGGTTCCCCCGTTCCCCGCCGTTGGTCGAGCGGGGATTCGGCTTTACCGGTTATCGATGGCGCGGGACCCTACACCATCGAGCCGACGTTTGCTCACATAACGCTCATACATTCGCCACCCCAGCCCTCGAATCCCTGCAAATTGCCCCTTTACGCGCGTGATCGACCCTTGTCGCGCGTGATCGCGAGGGCGCCCGGAGCGGTCGCGGTGGACCCTCGGCGGCCGAGCGACCGGGAGCGACGGCGCGCAGGCTCAGGCGGCCGGGTGGGCCTCGGCCCACTCGATGATGCGGCGCGAGTCGACCACCACCTCGCCATCGTCGGCGACGAGGACCGGCACTCCCCGTTGTCCCGAAAGTTCCTCGACCTCGCGCCGTCCGCTGGTCACCAGGTGCAGGAACCGCGGGCCGACACCGAGCCCTCGCACCTTGACGACCTCGGGCTCGTGGCCCGCCATCCTCAGGGCCTGATGGGCGTTGTGGCAGGGGTGCCCGCCCGGGCGCGGCGTCTGGAAGGTGCCCCAGCAGACGTAGAGCTTCATGGGGGCCAGCCTATTGGACCTTGGTGCCCCGTTGCTCGGTTGGCGAGTTTCGACCTACATGCCGTCGAAAATCGCCGCCGGCGAGGTTTCGGACCCATCCGAGCGCGCTCGGAGCTCCGGCTCCGGCGTTGGTAGGTTGGTTGGGTGAGGCTCGAGGGCAAGACGGTGCTGCTCACCGGGGCCACCGGCGGCCTCGGGAGGGCGATGGCGGTCGCTCTCGCCGATCGCGGGGCCACGCTCGTCCTCAGCTCTCGCAAGGCGGAGGAGCTCGACGAGCTCGTGGCCACCCTGCCCGGGGAACGCCACCGGACGGTCGTCTCCGACCTCGCCGAGGACGGCGCGGCGCTTCGCCTGCTGGAGGACGCCGGCGACATCGACGTGCTGGTGGCGAACGCCGGTCTCCCGGCGTCGGGACGCCTCGACGGCTTCTCGCAGGAGGAGATCGGGCGGGCGCTCCGGGTCAACCTCGAGTCCCCGGTGCGGATGGCGCGCGAGCTGCTTCCCGCCTGGCAGAAGCGCGGGAGCGGCCACTTCGTCTTCGTCTCCTCGATCTCGGGCTTCGTTTCGACCCCGCGCGCCTCGCTCTACGCGGCGACCAAGTTCGGACTGCGGGGCTTCGCCCTCAACCTGCGCGAGGACCTCCGCCGCTCCGGGCATCGGCGTTTCCGTGATCACCCCCGGGGCGATCCGCGAGGCGGGGATGTTCGCCGACAGCGGGGCGAAGCCGCCCCCGGGCGTCGGCACCGGCACGCCGCAGCAGGTGGCGAGCGCGGTGGTGCGTGCGATCGAGCGCGACAAGAGCGAGATCTCCGTTGCGCCGGTGCGCCAGCGCGCGCTGGCCCGTTTCGCGATGCTCGCCCCGGAGCTGTCCGGCCGCGTCGCGGGCGGCGCCGCGACGAAGGCCGCGGAGGAGATCGCCCAGGGTCAGGCGGACAAGCGCTGACCATGGGATCGCAGCGACCGCAAGGAGAGACATGAGCGACAGCTTCGGCGCCCGCGACACGCTCGAGGTCTCGGGACAGCGAGTACGAGATCTTCCGCCTCGACGCCCTTCAGGCCCGCCTACGACGTCGCCCGCCTTCCCTACTCGATCAAGGTCCTGCTCGAGAACTCGCTGCGGCTCGAGGACGGTGAGTCCGTCACCCGGGAGAGCGTGGAGTCGATCGCGAGCTGGGACGCGGCCGCGGAGCCGAGCGCGGAGATCCCGTTCCAGCCGGCCCGGGTCCTGATGCAGGACTTCACCGGCGTGCCCGCGCTCGTCGACCTGGCGGGGATGCGCGACGCGATGGACGAGCTGGGCGGCGATCCGGCGAGGATCGACCCACTGGTTCCCGTCGACCTGGTGATCGACCACTCCGTCCAGGTCGACGCCTTCGGGAACGCCCGCGCCTTCGACATCAACGCCGACCGCGACTACGAGCGAAACGGGGAGCGCTACGCGTTCCTGCGCTGGGGCCAGCAGGCGTTCGACAACCTCCGCGTGGTGCCCGCCGGCGACCGGGATCTGTCATCAGGTGAACCTCGAGTACCTGGGCCAGGTGGTGTTCCGGCACGAGCGCGACGGGAGTCACGCAGGCCTATCCAGACACGCTCGTCGGAACCGATTCTCACACGACGATGATCAACGGGCTCGGCGTCCTCGGTTGGGGGGTCGGAGGGATCGAGGCGGAGGCCGCGATGCTCGGCCAGCCGATCTCGATGCTGCTGCCACAGGTGGTCGGGTTCAGGCTCACCGGCGAGCTGTCCGAGGGGGCGACCGCGACCGACCTCGTCCTGACGGTCACCGAGATGCTCCGCGAGCGCGGCGTGGTGGGGAAGTTCGTCGAGTTCTTCGGACCCGGGCTGCACACGCTCGGGCTCGCGGATCGGGCGACGATCGGCAACATGTCGCCCGAGTTCGGCTCCACCTGCGCGATCTTCCCGGTGGACCGGGAGACCCTCCGCTACCTCGAGTTCACCGGGCCGACCGACCGACCTGATCGAGCTGGTGGACGCGTACGCCCGCGAGCAGGGCTTGTTCCACGCCGAGGACTCCGACGAGCCGACGTTCTCCGAGACGCTGGAGCTGGACCTCTCAGGAGTGGAGCCGAGCATCGCGGGGCCAAAGCGCCCGCAGGACCGGATCCCGCTCGCCGACGCGAAGGCCGCCTTCCTGGAGTCGCTCCGGGAGTTCGACCCCGAGGCGGCCGAGAGCCTCGGAAACAGCTACGACGAGGCCGTTGCCGGGACCTTCCCCGCCTCGGACCCGCCCGGGGAGGAGCACAACGACGATCGCGGGAAGCCCCGTCGCGCCGACACGGTGGTCGAGGAACGCCACCCCGAGCCGGTGACCCTGACCCTCGAGGACGGCACCGAGACGCAGCTCGACCACGGACGCGTCGTGATCGCCGCGATCACGAGCTGCACGAACACGTCCAACCCCATCGGTGATGGTGGGGGCGGGGCTGTTGGCCAAGAAGGCGGTCGAGCGCGGCCTGGAGAGCAGGCCCTGGGTGAAGACCTCGCTGGCGCCGGGCTCGACCGTCGTCACGGATTACCTGGACCAGGCCGGCCTGACGCGAGTACCTCGACGGGCTCGGCTTCAACCTGGTCGGCTACGGGTGCACCACGTGCATCGGCAACTCCGGGCCGCTGCCGCCGGAGATCTCGGAGGCGGTGAACGAGCACGACCTGGTCGTCTGCTCGGTGCTGTCGGGCAATCGCAACTTCGAGGGCCGCATCAACCAGGACGTCCGCAACAACTACCTCGCCTCACCGCCGCTTTGCGTCGCCTACGCGCTCGCCGGCCGGATGGACATCGACATCCTCAACGACCCGCTCGGCGAGGGCTCCGACGGGGAGCCCGTCTACCTGCGCGACGATCTGGCCGGGTAGCGAGGAGATCAAGCAGACCGTTGAGAGCGCGGTCCGCTCGGACATGTTCACGAAGAGCTACGACGACGTGTTCACGGGTGATGACCGCTGGAGCTCGCTCGAGATCCCCGAGGGCGACCGCTACGAGTGGACGGAGTCCACCTACGTTCGGCCGCCCGCCGTTCTTCGACGGCATGGATCCCGAGCCCGCGCCACCCCAGCCGATCGAGGGAGCGCGGGTGCTGGCCGTGCTCGGCGACAGCGTCACGACCGACCACATCTCACCGGCCGGCGCGATCAAGCGGGACAGCCCGGCCGGCCGCTGGCTCATCGATCACGGGGTCGAGGTGCGCGACTTCAACTCGTATGGCTCGCGGCGCGGAAACCACGAGGTGATGATCCGGGGGACCTTCGCCAACATCCGGCTGCGCAACGCGCTGGTCGAGCGCGAGGGCGGCTTCACGCGCCACTTCCCCGATGGGGAGGAGACGACCATCTACGAGGCCGCGATGCGGTACGCCGACGAGGGTGTGCCGCTGGTGGTGCTGGCCGGCAAGGAGTACGGCTCGGGGTCCTCGCGCGACTGGGCCGCCAAGGGGACGGCGCTGCTCGGGGTCCGGGCGGTGCTCGCGGAGAGCTTCGAGCGCATCCACCGGTCGAACCTGATCGGGATGGGAGTGCTGCCGCTCCAGCTCCCGGCCGGGGAGAGCGCCGGGTCACTCGGGCTGACCGGCGAGGAGCTGATCGACGTCGAGGGCCTCGAGGAGGCGGTGGATCCCGAGTCGTCAGGCCGCCGTGCCGTCCGCGTACGGGCGAGCCGGGATGGAGCAGGCGATCGAGTTCGACGCCCGGGTGCGTCTCGACACTCCGAACGAGGTCGGCTACTACCGCAACGGCGGCATCCTGCAGCGGGTGCTCCGGGGCCTTCGCTGAGGGGAGCGAGCGTGACCGGCGTCGTGCAAGCGGGCTTTGCGGCGTCTTTGTGCGCGGTCGTCTATTGACTTTCCAGGTACCCGATGCATCAAAATGACACATCACCTGCGATTGAGGGAGACTTCAGGGCTCGTCCCCGGCCAGTCCCGCCTCCGGGGGCGATCGCGTCGGCATCCCTCCCTGGCTACCGACGCGCAGGCGTGGGCGCGGGCTGTGTGGACCCCCTGCCTCCCACAGCCCCGCCCCGCCATCTTTTTTTCGGCGCCCGCCAGCCGTCGCTTCGCGGTGTCCTCGCGCGAGGCCATCGGATCTGACGAGGGGCGACGACAGCCCCCAGCTTGCGCCGTCCCAGCTGCGCCGTTGCTGCTAGGCCCGACGCTTGCGCTCGATCACCGAGATGCCGACCACGCTGCCCAGCGGGCCAACCGGCGTCAGGGTCGCCGCGAGCAGGGTGTAGGGCGCTTCGTGGCGCAGGATCGCGATCCAGATCAGCACGCAGAGGGCGATGAACCCGATCCCGTGGGCCCAGCCGAACACCATCGCCTGCTGGTCGAAGCCCGGTGCGAGCCAGAAGAAGCACAGGGCCGCGAAGATCGCGAGCTCGAGCCAGCTTGCGCGCTTGACCCACGGCCATAGGGCGCCGGGCTGAGCCTTTCGAAGCGCCCCCTGCGGTTCGCCTCCGGGGGCGGTCGGGTCGGTCGCGCTCGACTCCACGGCCCGAGATTAGCGACCGTCCGGTCGCGCGATGCCCGCCAGATGGGTGGCCCGCGCGTACAAGCGCCCGATCGCGAAGCGTGGACTTGGACCGCCAAAGGCACCACTGTCTGGGGCCGAAGCGCCCGCTATGTCAGCGCGTTGAGCACGATTCGCTCCTGCTCGGAGCGGTGCGCGGCGGGATATCCCTCGCTCGGGCTGGCGCGCTGCGGGCGGCCCACGTAGGCGAGCTCGACGCCCTCGGGGATCAGCTCGGGCAGGCGCCGCCACATGACGCTCCAGGCGCCCATGTTCTTCGGCTCCTCCTGGGCCCAGATGATCTGCTTCGAGGTTCGGGTATCCGGCGATCAGCTCGGTGAGCTGGTCGCGGGCGAACGGGTAGAGCAGCTCCACCCGGGCGATCGCCACCGAGTTGGCTTCCTCACGCTTCTCGTGGCCGTCGATGTCGTAGTAGATCTTGCCGCTGCACAGCACCAGCCGCTCGACCTCGTCCTTTCGCCCCTGGGCGCGGGGATCGTCGAGAACGAACTGGAAGGTGCTCGAGGTCAGGTCCTCGAGGCGCGAGGACGCCGCGCCGAGGCGCAGCAATCCCTTCGGGGTGAAGACGACCAGCGGGCGCGGCTTGGCGATCCGCGCCTGGCGCCGCAGCAGGTGGAAGTACTGGGCCGCGGTGGTCGGGTTGGCGAGCCGCAGGTTCCCCTCCGCCGCGAGCTGGATGAATCGCTCGATCCTGGCGCTCGAGTGCTCGGGGCCACCGCCCTCGTATCCGTGCGGCAGGAGCAGGGTGAGTCGCGTGGTCTGGCCCCACTTCGACTCCCCCGAGACGATGAAGCTGTCGATGATCACCTGGGCCGCGTTGCCGAAGTCGCCGAACTGCGCCTCCCAGAGGACGAGGCTGTCGGGTGAGGCGGCCGAATATCCGTACTCGAAGCCGAGGCAGCCGGCCTCCGAGAGGGGGCTGTTGTAGAGCTCGAACGGGGCCTCGGCGTCGGGCAGGTTCTGGATCGGGACGTACCGCAGTCCGGTCTTCTCGTCCCAGTAGGCGAGGTGCCGGTGCGAGAAGGTGCCGCGGATGGTGTCCTGACCGGTCAGCCGGATGTGGGTGCCCTCCGTCAACAGCGAGGCGAAGGCGAGCGCCTCGGCGTGGCCGAACTCGATCCCGCCGTGGTCCAGTGCCTCGATCCGACGCTCTAGCGGCTTTCGGAGCTTGCGGTGGATCGCGAAGCTCTCCGGGACCCGCAGGAGCTCGGTGTTGAGCGTCCGCAGGCGCTCCTCGGAGACCGCAGTGTCGACGTCCGGGCTCTTGGTCCGGTCGAGCTCGCCGGTGCCGATCTGGGTCGAGGGGTCGGCCTCGAATTCGCCGGCCTCGATCTTCTGCTTGAGCTCCCGATGGATCGCCTGAAGCTCGCCGTCGCGCTCGGTGCCCTCGCTCTCGACCTCCTCGGCGCTGACCACTCCCTCCTTGACGAGGCGATCCGCGTAGATCTCCGAGACCGGCGGGTGGGCCTTGATCAGGGCCGCCATGGTCGGCTGCGTGTAGGCGGGCTCATCGGTCTCGTTGTGCCCGTAGCGGCGGTATCCGATCAGGTCGATGACGATGTCTCGCGCCCAGCGCTCGCGGTAGGCCATCGCGAGCCTGATCGCCGCGATGCATCCCTCGACGTCGTCGGCGTTGACGTGGATGATCGGGACGTTGAATCCCTTCGCCATGTCGGACGCGTAGGGGGTCGAGCGGGCCTCCTCGGGGTCGGTCGTGAAACCGACCTGGTTGTCGGTGATCAGGTGGACGGTGCCACCGGTCGAGTAGCCCTTCAGCGACTGCAGGTTGAGCGTCTCGGCCACCACGCCCTGGCCCGGGAAGGCGGCGTCGCCGTGCAGGAGCAGCGGAACGGCGAGCTCGGGATTGTGCTCGAGGCTCGGCCCCGGCGAGCGAGGTCTGCTCTGCGCGCGCGCCACCGGTGACCACCGGGTCCACGAACTCGAGGTGGCTCGGGTTCGGGTAGAGCCGGACCTCGATCTGGTCGCCGTCGGGGGTCGTGAACATGCCCTCGGCGCCGAGGTGATACTTGACGTCTCCGGTCCCCCCGTGCGGGATCGCCGCCATCGCCTTGACCCGCTCGAGCGCCCGCGCACCCTCGAACTCGGCCATGATCGACTCGACCGGGCGGCCGAGGTTGTGAGCCAGGACGGCGAGCCTCCCGCGGTGGGCCATCCCGAGGACCACCTCCTGCGCGCCGCCCTTGCGGGCGAGGGCGAGCAGCTCGTCGATCATCGGGACGACGGCATCGAGGCCCTCGATCGAGAACATCTTCTGGCCCAGGTATGCGCGCTGCAGGAAGCGCTCGAACCTGAAACACCTCGATCAGCCGCGAGAGCAGCGCCTTCTTCTCCTCGTCGGTGAGAGGGGTACGGTGGGCGCCCGTCTCGATCATCTCGCGCAGCCACATTCTCTGCTGGTGCGAGGAGAGATGCTCGATCTGGTAGGCGACCGTCTCGCAGTACGCCTCTCGCATCCTGGGAAGCGCCTCGAGCAGAGTCTCGCCCGCGACTCCGATTCGCAGGATCGACGCCGGAATCTGGGCCATCAGGTCCGGCGTCAGGTTGAGCGTCTTCGGATCGATCGCCGGGTCGCCCTTGGGCTCCTTGCCGAGCGGGTCGAGCCGAGCCGCCAGGTGACCGTGCGTGCGGTAGGCCTTGAGCAGTGACGTGGCCGCCTGGACGGCCTGGAGCAGCTCGGTGTCCGGGGGCGCCGCTTGCGTGTCGGAGAGCCCGCCGGAAGCGGGCGCCGACGCCGCCGCGGGGTACGCGTTGGCGACCACGCCCGCCGTCAGCTCGAGCGACTCCGCCAGACCCTCGTAGAAGGAGTCCTCGCCCTGAAGCAGCTGATCGATCCGTCGCAGGAACGATCCCGATTCTGCTCCCTGGATCACCCGATGGTCGTAGGTCGACGTCATCGTCATCACCTTCGACACGCCGAGGGCCTTGAGCTTCTCGGCGGGGGCGTGGGCCCACTCGACCGGATATGCGATCGAGCCCGTGGCGACGATCGTTCCCTGGCCCGCCATCAGCCGGGGAACAGACGCCGACGTGCCGAGTCCGCCCGGATTGGTGAGGGTGATCGTCGTTCCCTGGAAGTCGTCGGCGCTGAGCCTGTTCGCGCGCGTCTTGTTGATCAGCTCCTCGTAGTAGGCGTGGAAGCCTGCGAAGTCGAGCTGGTCGGCGCCCTTGATGCACGGAACCATCAGGCTCCGTGACCCGTCCTTTCGCTCCACGTCGACGGCGATCCCGAGATTGACCCCGCCCGGCTCGATCGCCTGGGACTTGCCGTCGCTCTCCGCGTAGGACCTGCCCATGACCCGCCACTCGATCGCCGCGATGACGATCGCCCAGGCGACGAGGTGGGTGAACGAAACCTTCATCGCGCGCTCCTTGAGCGCCCCGTTCAGCGCCCGGCGTTTCGCGTCGAGAACGTCGACGGCGAGGGTGCGGAACGAGGTGGCCGTTGGGACCGAGCGGCTCTCGTTCATCGCCTGGGCGAGCATCGCCGCGGGTCCCCGCAGGGGCACGACGGCGCCGCCGTCTGGCGCCGCCGGCCCAGCGGAGGCCAGCCCCTCGCCGTTCGCTGCCGCGAGCACGTCGGCCTTGGTCACCTTTCCGCCCGGCGCCGAGCCGCGGACCGCGCCCAGGTCGACCCCGCTCGCGGCGGCGACGCGGCGGGCGACCGGCGAGGCACGGGTGCCGTCGGTCGCGCCGGCGGCGGGGGCCGGCGCAGAAGAGGTGGGCTCGGCCGGCGGCGGCGCACCATCGGTCGGCGCGCCGGCGCCGGCGGTCAACTCCGCCAGCACCTGGCCGACCTGCACCGTCTCGTCTGGTTGGGCCAGGATCCTGGCGATCGTCCCACTGGCCGGGGCCGGCACCTCGGCGTCGACCTTGTCCGTCGAGACCTCGACCACCGTCTCGCCCTGCGAAACCGCATCGCCCTCCTGCTTGTGCCATTCGAGGACCGTGCCCTCGGTGACCGATTCGCCCATCTCGGGCATCGAAATTTGAATAACTCTCCCGACATCCTCGGCTCCGCCTCCGGTGTCGGCGGGTTGCGACGCCGACCGACCGGCAGGGTCACTCACCTGCACCGCGACTTCGTCGCTAGTGCTGGCGGCGGTGGCTTCCCCGGGCTGCGGGGACTCGGACCCGGCCGACTCATCCCCGATGTCCTGATCGCCCTCGGCGACCTCCTGATCGGACATGCCGGGCCCCGGTTCCTGCTGGGCGTCTCCGCCGTTGGCCGAGCCCCCGTCGCCCGACGGGGCGGCGCTCGGGTCGAGCTCGGCGAGGATGGCGCCGACCTCGATCGTCTCGTCGGGGGCCTTGAGGATCCGGGTGATCACGCCAGAGGCCGGGGCCGGGACCTCGGCGTCGATCTTGTCGGTCGAAACCTCGACCACCGTCTCGCCCTCGTTGACGAAATCGCCCTCCTGCTTGTGCCATTCGAGCACCGTGCCCTCAGTGACCGACTCGCCCATCTGGGGCATCTGGATCTGGACCGTTCCAGGCATCTAGCTACCTAAGTTTGAGTCTATGCCCTCGACCGTGCCCAAAGTGGACCGCCGACACTAGCGACGAAGTCGCGGTGCAGGCGAGTGACCCTGCCGCCACGCCGGAGCCCGAACCCGCCGGAAACGTAGCCCAAGGCGAAGCTTCCGGCGGAGTTATTCAGCTCACCCGGGCGACGAGGTAGACCTCGTTCGCCAGTGTGTCGTAGACGTCCTCGAGCACGAACTCGCGGGCAGGGCCGGCGTGATCGCAGAACCCGCACCGCACCGTCTGTCCTGCCGGCATTCGACCATCGGCCCCGAGCGGCAGCGCGCATCTCGGGCAGACCAGCGCGCCGTGCGCCAGGACCTGGACCCCGTCGCGGACCAGGCGACGCTCCGCCCCCGCCTGTGAGCCGTCGACGCGGCCGAGCCGGGTGCTCGGCTGACCGGGGTCTCCCGGGTCGGCGGACAGATGAATACCCACCTCGCAGAGTGTAGGGTCAGGTCCGACGCGCAACCCGTCGAGGCCGCACAGAGCCTCCGACTCCAGGAGTGCAGATTGAGCTACTTCGTCACCGGCGCCACAGGCTTCATCGGCCGCAATCTGGTTGAGCGGCTGCTCGAGCGCCCCGGGACCGTCTATGTGTTGGTTCGCGAGGGCTCGAAGGGCCGGCTGGCCGAGCTTCGGAGCCGCTGGGGGGTCGACGAGGATCGGGTCGTGGCCGTGGTCGGAGACCTTTCCCAGCCCGGCCTCGGTGTCTCGGACGAGGCGGTTGACAAGCTGCGCGGCAAGGTCGACCACCTGTTCCATCTCGCCGCGGTCTATGACATGACGGCCGACGCCGAGAGCCAGCGGCTCGCCAACGTCGAGGGAACACGGCACATGGTCGAGTTCGCCGAGGCCGTCGAGGCGGAGCGGGTCCACATGGTCAGCTCGATCGCCGCAGCCGGCCTCTACAAGGGGACCTGGCGGGAGGACATGTTCGACGAGGCCACCAACCTCGACACGCACCCCTACTTCCGCACCAAGCACGACTCCGAGGCGATCGTGCGGACCGAGTGCACTCGCCCCTGGCGGGTCTACCGGCCGGGGATCGTCGTGGGGCACTCCGAGACCGGCGAAATGGACAAGATCGACGGCCCCTACTACTTCTTCAAGCTGATCCGCCGGATTCGAAACGTCGTGCCGCAATGGGTCCCGATGCTCGGCGTCGAAGGCAGGGAGATCAACCTGGTCCCGGTCGACTTCGTGGCTGCGGCCATGGACCACATCGCCCACCAGGACGGACTCGACGGCCGTGCCTTCCACCTCACCGACCCGAAGCCCAAGAGCGCCGGCGAGGTGATCGACATCTTCGCGCGGGCCGCCCACGCGCCGCAGTCCTCGACGCGCGTTCCACCGGTCGCGGTGGAGACGCTGGCACCCCTGCTGAAGGCGCTGGTCGATGGTGCCGCCGGTGGGCCTGGCCGCGAACAGCGTCCTCGCCGACTTCGGGATTCCGCGCTCGGTCCTCACCTACATCAACTACCCGACCCGCTTCGACTCCAGGCAGGCCCAGGCGGCGCTCGAGGGCAGCGACATCAGGGTGCCGCCGCTGGAGGTCTACGCGGACAAGCTGTGGGACTACTGGGAGCGCCACCTTGATCCGGACCTGTTCCGCGACCGGACGCTGGTCGGCGCCGTGAGAGGGCGGGCCGGAGCCGTCGGTGGCGTCACCCAGATCATCGAGCAGCAGATCCCGGACGAGCTGCTGCGCGTCGGCCGCCGGTTCCTCGGCACGGTCTCGCTCGAGCAGGCGGTGCGCGGGCGGGTGGTGATGGTGACCGGAGCCTCGTCGGGGATCGGGCGCTCGGCGGCGCTGAAGATCGCCGATGCCGGCGGCATCGTCCTGCTCGTCGCCCGCACCGCCGAGAAGCTCGAGGAGATCCAGGCGCAGATCGCCGACGGCGGAGGGACCGCGTACGTCCATGCGTGCGACCTCTCCGACATGGACGACATCGACCGGATGGCCGACGAGGTCCTCGCCCAGCATGGCCACGTGGACATCCTGATCAACAACGCCGGTCGCTCGATCCGGCGCTCGATCGCCCTCTCCTACGACCGTTTCCACGACTTCGAGCGGACCATGCAGCTCAACTACTTCGGGGCGGTGAAGCTGATCCTGAAGCTGCTGCCGGTGATGCGCGAGCGGCGCTCGGGCCAGATCGTGAACATCAGCTCGATCGGGGTGCAGACCAACACCCCGCGCTTCTCGGCCTACGTGGCCTCGAAGGCGGCGCTCGACGCGTTCTCGCGCTGTGTCGCCTCGGAGATCGTCGACGAGGGGGTGGCGATCACCACGATCCACATGCCGCTGGTGCGAACGCCGATGATCAAGCCGACCAAGATGTACGACCGCTTCCCAACCATCACCCCCGAGGAGGCGGCCGACATGATCTGCGAGGCGATCATCTACCGGCCGAAGCGGATCGCCACCCCGCTCGGGACGCTCGGCCAGATCCTCTACGCGATCAACCCGAAGTCGATCGACTACATCCTGAACAGCGCCTACAAGCTGTTTCCCGACTCTCGTGCCGCTCGCGGCGAGAAGACGGAACCGGCCGGTACGCAGACGGCCAACGAGGAGGCGTCGCGCCAGCAGGTCGCCTTCGCCTATCTGATGAGGGGCGTTCACTGGTAGAGCGCTCCACCCGCCGGCGAAAGCACTGGGGCTGGGGGTTCGAGGACGAGGCCACGTCTCGCGGCCAGAGCTCGAGGCGGCCGCGCCCGGGATCCGCGATCGGCTGGGGTTCGGCGGCGAGGAGGTCGAGGAGCCCGTCCCGCTGGAGGCGATCGAGCTCAGGCGAGCCGAGGGTCGACTCGCCACCCTCGCTCGCCGCACAGCTTTCGCTCCGATCGCCCACGAGCGGGTCTCCCACGCGCTCGGCAAGGCCTACCGCGACGTGGTCCGCGGCTTTCGCGGCCAGGTCGATGACCCGCCGGACCTGGTGGCGCATCCGGGCGACGAGCACGAGCTCGAGCAGGTGCTGGACTGGTGCTCCGAGGAGGGGCTGGCGGCGATTCCGTATCGGCGGCGGGACGAGCGTGGTCGGGGGCGTCGAGCCCCGGGTCGGCGACGCCTATCGCGGCGTCCGTCACGATCGACCTGGCGCCGCCTCGACCGCGTGCGTGGAGGTCGATCCCGTCTCGGGCGCGGCGCGGATCCAGGCCGGCGCGCTCGGGCCGCACCTCGAGGATCAGCTCGCGCGAGCACGGGCTGACGCTTCGCCACTTCCCGCAGTCGTTCGAGTTCTCGACCCTGGGCGGCTGGATCGCGACCCGCGCCGGCGGACACTTCGCCACGCTGTACACGCACATCGACGATCTGGTCGAGTCGGTGCGCGCGCTCACGCCCGCGCGGCGCCTGGGAGAGCCGTCGGCTGCCGGGCTCCGGGGCGGGCCCCAGCCCGGACCGCCTGATGCTCGGCTCGGAGGGAATCCTCGGGGTGATCACCGAGGCCTGGGTCCGGGTCCGGGAGCGCCCCCGCTGGAAGCTCTCGGCCGGCGTCGCATTCGACTCCTTCGCCGCCGGCGCCGCGGCGGTCCGGGAGCTCGCTGCAGTCCGGGCTCAACCCGCCAACTGCCGGCTGCTCGACGAGGCGGAGTCGGCGCTCACCCACGCCGGGCCGCCGGGCAAGGCGCTCCTGGTCCTGGGCTTCGAGTCTGCGCACCACCCGTGGAGGGACCGATGGAGATCGCGCTCGAGGCGGCTCGCGGCGCACGGCGGCGAGCCCGGTGAGGTGACCGGCCGCTCCGCGCCCGAGCCAAGGCGGGGAGCGAACGCGGGAGAACCCGCCGGTCGAAGGCGGAAGCCGGGTCGGACCCGGTGGGCTCGTGGCGCCACGCCTTTCTCGCGGCGCCCTACCTGCGCGACACGTTGGTCGCGGTGGGCGTCCTCTCCGACACGTTCGAGACGGCGATCACGTGGGATCGGTTCGCCGACTTTCACACGCGCGGTCATGGAGGCCGCTCGCCGCGCGATCGCGCGAGGTCTGCGGACTCCCGCTCGACGGCGCCGGCTCGCCCCGCCTCTCGTGCCGCTTCACCCACGTCTATCCGGATGGCCCCGCTCCCTACTACACGGTGCTCTGCCCGGCGAAGCGCGGCGGGGAGGTCGAGCAGTGGGACGAGATCAAGGCGGCGGTGTCGGAGACGGTGATCGAGGCGGCGGGACGATCACCCACCACCACGCCGTCGGCCGCGACCATCGCCCCTGGTACGACCGCCAGCGCCCCGATCCGTTCGCCGAGGCGCTTCGCAGCGCCAAGCGGCCGCGACCCGTGGCGCTCGACCCGGGCGTCGTCGATCCTCAATCGCAGGCGGTCCCTGGTCGGATACGCCCTAACCTTTCCGGCATGGAGACGCTCACCGAGGAGCGGCCCGCCGCTGCGGCCGGCCGAGCCGTCGGGTCTCCCCGGAGGTCGACTCCCGGTCGCGCTGCTCGTCGCGATGCGACCGTCGGAGTGGATCAAGAACCTGCTCGTGTTCGCGGGCCTGCTGTTCTCGCAGAAGCTCAGGCAGGGCCCGCAGGTGGTCGACGCGATCGCTCACCTTCGCGCGCGTTCTGCGCGATCTCGAGCGCCGGCTACCTGTTCAACGACCTGCACGACGCTCCTCTCGACCGCCGCATCCCGAGAAGCGCCACCGTCCGATCGCCAGCGGCGAGCTGTCGACGCGGCTCGACCGCCGTCGTCGCCGCGATCGTCCTGGCGGCGCGTCGCGATCGGAGTCGCGGCGCTGCCGTCGTCGCGCCGGAGGTCGCCGGGCTGGTCGCGCGCTACGGCGTGATCACGTCGCCTACTCGCTCGATCGTCAAGCGGCTGGTGATCCTCGACGTGATGACGATCGCTTCGCTGTTCCTCCTCCGCGTGGTCGCGGGCGCGGTCGCCGTCGAGGCGCACGCCTCGGAGTGGCTGCTCCTGTGCACGGCGATGCTGGCGCTCTTCCTCGGCTTCACCAAGCGTCGCCAGGAGGCGATGTCGCTGCCGCCGGAGGCGTCGCTTCCGCCAGCCCGAAGCCCGGCGAAATCGGACACCCGCCCGGTGCTCGAGCACTACTCGCTGCCGTTCCTCGACCAGATGGTCGCGATGGTGACCGCTGCGGCGATCATCAGCTACGCGATCTACGCGGTCAACAGCCCGATCATCGGCACCAAGATGCTCGCCACCGCGCCCTCGGTCCTCTATGGGATCTTCCGCTACCTCTACCTGATCTACGACCGCAGAGGACACCCGCTCGACGGCGGCGATCCTGACCGAGGACCCCGGCATGATCTTCGCGGCATACTGGGTGGCGCCGGCGCTGACCTGGGTTCGACAGGACGCGCGCCTCCTGATGCGTCGGGTCGACGCGTTCGGAGCAGTGCCGACCGCGACCCGAGCGCCGCCGTTCCCAGCCAGGCCGGCGCTGGCGATAGAGTCCGCGCCGCGTGGATCTGACGCTGACAACCGAGGAGCAGGAGTTCCGCGACGAGCTGCGCGCCTGGCTCGAGGAGAACCACCCCGGCCCGGCGCCCCAGGGCGGCGACCAGGTCCAGTACGAGTTCGAGCGCGAGTGGCAGCGCAAGCTGCACTCCGGCGGCTGGGCCGGCGTGTCGTGGCCCAAGGAGTACGGCGGCCGAGGGGCCACGCTCATCGAGCAGTCGATCTTCGGCGAGGAGCTCGCTCGAGCCAAGGCGCCGCGACCCGCCAACGTCCTCGGGCTCGTGATGGGCGGCCCGGTGGTCATCGCCCACGGCACGGAGGAGCAGAAGGAGCGCTATCTGGAGCCGATCCTCTCCGCGGAGGAGATCTGGTGCCAGGGATTCTCGGAGCCCGAGTCGGGCTCGGACCTCGCGTCGCTGAAGACCAAGGCCGTCAAGGAGAACGGCGGCTGGCGGATCACCGGCCAGAAGGTCTGGACGACGTTCGCCCACGAGGCGAAGTGGTGCATGCTCGTCGCCCGTAGCGATCCGGACGCCCCCAAGCACAAGGGCCTCACCTACTTCCTGATGGACATGGAGCAGGACGAGGTGGACGTGCGGCCACTTCGTCAGATCACCGGCGAGGCCGAGTTCAACGAGCTGTTCATCGAGAACGCCTACGTCCCGGACGAAAACGTGGTCGGCGGCGAGGGCAACGGCTGGATGGTCGCGATCACGACGCTGATGAACGAGCGCGCGGGCCTCGGCGCATCCGCCGCGCTCGGCCTCGCCAACTCACTCGACGAGCTGATCGAGCTCGCCAAGGAGCGCGACCTCGCGGACGACCCGCTCGTTCGCGACAAGGTCGCCCGCCTGAAGATCGCGATCGAGGGGTTGCGGCTCGGCGCCATGCGCGCGCTGACGGCGACGATGAAGGTCGGGACCCCCGGACCGGAGGGCTCGATCGCCAAGCTCCAATGGTCCTCGACCAACCAGGCGCTGACCGAGCTCGCGCTGGCGGTCGGCGGCGTGGAGACGCTCAGCAAGGACAACCTCTGGGCCTACCGCTTCCTGCGCTCCCGGGCCAACTCGATCGAGGGCGGCACGAGCGACGTGCTCAAGAACATCGTCGCCGAGCGCGTTCTCGGCCTGCCCAAGCTCAGGTGATGCGGGTGAGCGCCTTTAGGCGCGAAACGAGATTTGCCCCCCTGGCAAGGGAAGGTTTTTCATGAACTTCGACTTCAACGACGAGCAGCGCGAGATCAAGTCGACCGCCCGCGAGTTTCTCGCCTCGCGTTTTGCGCCCGAGAAGGTCCGCGAGCTCGCCGAGTCCGACAGCCCCTACGACGACGGTCTGTGGGGCGAGATCTGCGAGCTCGGATGGGCCGGCATCGCGCTTTCCGAGGAGCACGGCGGCCAGGGCCTCGGCACGGTCGAGGCGGTGATCCTCGCCGAGGAGATGGGCTACGCGCTGGCGCCCTTCGCCCTGGATCTCGAACCTCTCGGCGGGCGTCTTCATCGAGCAGGCGGGCAGCGACGAGCAGCGCGCCAAGTGGCTCCCCGGGATCGCTTCAGGGGCCGAGCGCGCCGCCGCCGCCTTCACGCCCGACGACGAGCCGGTGGTCGGCGCCGCCGCCGGCGCGTCGGTCCTGGTCTTGAACGAAGGCGACGGAGCGAAGCTCGTCGAGCCCGATGACGCCGAGCTCGAGCGCCTCGACCTGATCGACACTACGCGCGCCTACTACCGCGCCAGCGCGTCCGGCGGCGATTCGCTCCCCGGGGACGTCGAGGAGGCCGTGGAGACGATCGGTGGTCGTCCTGGCCGCCGAGCTGGTCGGGGTGGCGGCGCGAGCCCTGGAGATGGCGGTCGCCTACGCAAAGGAGCGCGAGCAGTTCGATCGCCCGATCGGCGCCTACCAGGCCGTCTCGCACCGGCTCGCCGAGATGCTCTGGGACGTCGAGGAGTCGCGCTCGCTCGCCTACTACGCCGGCTGGACCGCGGATGCGCAGCCGGAGTCGCTGCCCGCTGGCCGCCTCGATGGCGAAGGCTCGCGCCTCCGACGCGGCGACCTCGGTGACCCACAACGCGATCCAGACCTTCGGCGGCATCGGCTTCACCTGGGAGCACGACGTCCACTTCTTCCTGAAGCGCGCCCGGGTCAGCGCCCAGCTCCTCGGCACCCCGCGCCAGCATCGGGAGCGGGTCGCCGCGCTGGCGGGGCTGGGCTAGCGGGCCTCCGCGTATCGATCAGGGCTCGAATCTCGCCAGGTACGGATGCGCGGGCGAGGTCGCGAAGCCGGTGAAAGTGCCCCCTGCCCAAACCGATCCATCGGGTCCGTGTGCGAGAGCGGACGGACCCTGGTCGGGTCCCGGGTCCCATCCATTCGCTGTGCCCGTGGCGCGATCCAACCCGGCGAGCCTGTTGCGCGGCTGTCCGCCGATCTGGTCGAAGATGCCGCTTGCGTACACAGTTTGGCCGGACACCAGGAGCTCGTAGACCCTCGCCCCCACGTCCGCGTCCGGGAACTCCGGATGGGGATTCCAGCTCGTCGGTGCGCCCGTGGCCGAATCGACGGCGGCAATGCTGATGCGCGGGGCGCCTCCCATCCGGTTGAAGTATCCGCCTGCGTAGATAGTCGAGCCCGCGACCCGGATGGAGGCGACGTAGGGCGGGTGGTGGATGTCGAAATACGGCGGATGCCCGGTGAACACGCCGTCCGGGTGGGGGTTCCAGGGGGTCGCGTCGCCTGTCGTCGCGTTCAGCGCGGCGATCAGGTGACGATTCTTCCCTCCGACGTGGTCGAAGTATCCGCCGACGTAGACCGTCGACCCCGACACGCGGAGGTCGAAGATCTGCGGCGTGGGGAAGGCATCGGTCGAGTCGATCTTCGGATCCGGTTTCCATGCGGTCGCGGCCCCCGTGGATCGGCTCAGGGCAGCGAGATAGGGACGCGCCTTGCCGCCGATCGACGCGAACTGGCCCCCGACGTAGAGACGGGTCCCCGAAGCGGCGAGCGCGGAGATCCCGGGGAATCCATTCGGCCCTCTAGTCGGTTTCGGATTCCACGGGGTGGCGCCGCCGTCGCTGGGGCGGAGCGCCGCGAGGACCCTGCGGGATTTCCCGCCGATCGAGGTGAACAAGCCGCTCGCATAGATCGCCGACGGGGTCGGCGCGATGCGGTAGACGGGGCCGTTGGCTCCCGGGTTCCATCCCTTCAGGGCGCCGGTCTGTGGGTCCAGGGCGGCGATGTGCCTGCGGGTCTTGCCATCGATCTGCGTGAACCCTCCCCCGATGTAGATCGCGTGCGGTGTGGGGGCGATGGCCCAGACCGGCCCATTCGGCTCCACCCCCGTGGTCGGCGTCGAGTCGAGCGCCAGGGCCGGCGAGCTCAGCAGGGTGAAGAGCGCGAAGCCTACGGCGGGCGCAGCTGCCCGGGTGACTCGTCCGTCGAAACCGACCCTCGCAATCGACGCGGTCCCCGACGCCAGGCGATGAAGGAGGCTGGAGACGAAACGACCGAGGATCAGGCCAGGGTACCCGACTCGGATGCGTGCGGGTCAACCGTCGAGGACCCGTTCGTGCGGCCGTCAGGTCGCCGAGGTCAGTCGGGAAGGATCCGCACGTCCGAGGCGAGCTTGGTCTCGCCGCGAAGCTGGTACTCGACGTCGACCGTCTCGTGCTTTCGGTAGGTGCCGAACAGGCCGAGGAACATCGCCAGGTAGCGCGCCCGACCGACCTGCTCCTTGACGATCTGGCGATTGAAGACGATCTCGCCTCCCCGCAGCTCGTAGTCGGTGCCCTCGTGCTGGACGATCCCGTTCACGTAGACGACGATCGGCGGCTCGGCGCCGGACGGCAGGCGAACGCGCCGCCCGGCGGCGATGCTGCCCTTCGGGATCTCGCCCTCGCCGCTCATCCGAGCGCCTCGCGAACCGCGTCGAAGGGGGTCTCGCCGTCGGGCTCGAGCCGTCGCTTTCGGACCACGCCCGCATAGGGCACCAGCGAACCGTCTCCCATCACGTCGATCCCCGCCTCGCGCCCGCGCAGGAGCCCACCGGTCGAGATCTCGATGCGCGCGTGGACCCGTTGGTCCGGCTCGTAGTCGCGCAGTGCGTTGATCCCGTCGAGCGGCCCCTCGGACCGAATCTCGCGAACCCGCCTCTCCATCGCGCCGATGGCCTCGTCGAGATCGTCGAAGCTCTCCTTGTCGACCGAGGCGCCATGCCGGACGGTGAGCGTGGTAGCTCGCCACCCGGTGGAGTTACTCCGGCGCCGCGAGCAGCCGGCGGAGTAATTCAGGCGCCGCGGCGCTGGCGCTTCGGCCGGCGGGCCGGCGGGCCGGTGATCTTCTCCGGGCCCTCCCGATCGTCGATCTCGACGTAGTCGCGCTCGCGCTCGCCGACGTAGATCTGGCGGGGCCGGGCGATCTTCTGCTCGGAGTCGTCGTTCATCTCCATCCACTGCGAGATCCAGCCGGACGTTCGCGGGATCGCGAAGATCACCGTGAACATCTCGGTCGGGATCTGAAGCGCCTCGTAGATGATCCCCGAGTAGTAGTCGACGTTCGGGTAGAGCTTGCGCGAGGTGAAGTAGTCGTCGTCGAGCGCGCGCTTCTCGAGCTCGCGGGCGATCTCGACCAGCGGGTTGTACTCCGTGGCCTCGAACACCTCGTCCATGTGCTGCTCGATGATCCGCGCGCGCGGGTCGTAGTTCTTGTAGACCCGGTGGCCGAATCCCATCAGCCGCTCCTCGCGCTTCTTCACGCCCTCGAGGAAGTCCGGCACGTTCTCCACCGACTCGATCCGCCGCAGCATCCGCAGCACCGCCTCGTTGGCCCCGCCGTGAAGCGGCCCGTAGAGCGCTGCGACGCCGGCGGCGACCGCCGAATAGGGGTCCACCTGCGAGGAGCCGACCCCGCGCACGGCGTTGGTCGAGCAGTTCTGCTCGTGGTCGGCGTGGAGGATGAAGAGCACGTCGAGGGCTCGCTCGAGCCGCGGATCGGGCTCGTACTTCGCCTCGGTCTTCTTGAACATCATCGAGAGGAAGTTGCCGGCGTAGCTCAGGTCGTTGTCCGGGTAGACGTAGGGGAGTCCCATGTTGTGGCGGTAGGCGAAGGCGGCCAGGGTCGGCACCTTGGCGATCAGCCGGATCGCCGCCATGTAGCGCTCCTCGGGATCGTCGATGTGCTTGGCGTCCGGATAGAAGGTCGACAGCGCGCCGACCCCGGACAGCAGCATTCCCATCGGGTGGGCGTCGTAGCGGAATGTCTCGAACAGGTTCTTGATGTCCTCGTGGACGAAGGTGTGGTGGGTGACGTCGAACATCCAGCGCTCGAGCTGCGCCTCGGTCGGCAGCTCGCCGAACACGAGCAGGTAGGCGACCTCGAGATAGCTCGACTGCTCGCAGAGCTGCTCGATCGGGTAGCCGCGATGCTCGAGGACGCCGGCGTCGCCGTCGATGTAGGTGATCGCCGATCGGCACGACGCCGTGTTCGTGAATGCCGGGTCGTAGGACATCAGGCCGAAGTCGTCCTCGGAGACCTTGATCTGGCGCAGGTCCATCGCGCGGATCGTCCCGTCGGTCACCTCGAGGTCGTAGGTCTGGCCGGTCCGGTTGTCGGTGATCGTCAGCGTGTCCGTGCCGGCGGCGGCCACGGCGCCGTCGCCCTCCTGCTTCGTCTGCTGGTCGGTCGCCATCGCCTCTCCTCTGGAGTTTCGTGAGTCAACTCAATTCTCGCACCGTCGGCCCGCGGGCGGTCGTTTCTGGGAGGGTTCGCGCACGAGCACCGTCGAGCGGGTCGGTTCGGAGCGAAAGCGCGGGGCGCTCGACGCTGTTCGACGGGCATCGGCCGACGCTACGACCTCGTCGGCGCGCTGCTCAGCTTCGGGCAGGACCCGCGGTGGCGCCGGGCGATGGTCGAGGCCGTGGCGGCCGGCCCGGAGACCGGGTCCTCGACGTCGCGACCGGCACCGGCCTCGTCGCGCGCCGGCTGGTCTCGACGGTATGGGTGCTCGGTCGTCGGCGATCGACCAAAGCGCCGAGATGCTCGCCGGGGCGCGACGCGCCCTCGACCGCCGTCCCGAGCTCGCCGCCAGGATCGAGCTGCTCCAGGGAGAGGCCGAGCGGCTTCCGTTCGCCGACCGCGAGTTCGACCACCTCACCTTCACCTACCTGCTGCGCTACGTCGACGACCCGGCCGCGACCCTCGCCGAGCTCGCCCGGGTGGTCAAGCCCGGGGGGCGCATCGCGTCGCTCGAGTTCGGGCTGCCCGATCCGCCGCTGTGGCGGCCGCTGTGGTGGCTCTACACCCGGGTCGGCCTGCCGGTGCTGGGTCGGCCGTTCGGCCGTGACTGGTACGAGGTCGGCCGCTTCCTCGGGCCGAGCATCGAGGCGCTCTATGAGCGCTGGCCATTGCCCAGCGCCAGGCCGAGCTGTGGGAGAGGGCGGGAATTTCGCTGATCGATCAGCGTCGCATGAGCCTCGGGGGCGGGGTCGTCATCCACGGTGTCCGCGATGGCTGACGTCGCGGACCGCCCGGCCTTCTACGCGCTTCGACCGGGAGGCTGGCGGGACCTGGTCACGATCCTCCACCCTCCGTACACGGCCTGGCATCTGAGCTACGTCGCGTTCGGCGCCGCGGCGGCGCCCGTGCTCCATGCCGCGCGACTGTGGGCGGCGCTGGGCGCCTTCTTCTTGGGCGTGGGCGTCGCCGCGCACGCGCTCGACGAGCTGCACGGGCATCCGCTTCGGACCCGGCTGTCCGATCGGGCCCTCGCCGCCCTGGCCGCGATGGCGCTCGCCGGGGCCGTCGGGATCGGGGTCGCGGGCGTGTTCGTCGTCTCGGTGAGCCTCGTGCCTTTCGTGGTCGCCGGTGCATTCCTCGTCGTCGCCTACAACCTCGAGCTGTTCGGCGGCCGTTTCCACAGCGATCTTCTGGTTCGCAGCCGCCTGGGGAGCCTTTCCCGGCCCTGACCAGCTTCTGGGCGAACGCGCTCGGCATCGCACTCGCCCGGCGAGGCCGTGGCGGGCGTCGGAGTCACCTCGGCGTGCTTCGCGCTCAGCCTCGCGCAGCGCCGCCTGTCGACTCCGGTCCGCGAGCTTCGCCGCCGCGACAGCCTCGGTGAGCGGCGAGCAGCGCCTGGCGGACGGCACCACTCGAGAGCTGACCGCGGCGAGGCTCGCCGCGCCGCTGGACGGCGCGCTGAGGGCGATCTCGGCATCGCTCGTCCTGCTCGCGGTCGCGCTGGTCGCGATTCGCCTCTGACCCCGAGCCGCGCCCGGGATCAGTCCGGCAGCTCGAAGTGGGTCATCGCGCGAAGCTCCTCGTAGCGCTCACCGACCTCGTCCTCGGTACAGGCTCGCGATCCGCTCGATCGCCGAACTCCTCGACGTTGAACGAGGCGAGAACCGTCCCGTAGGCGACCGCCCGGCGCAGCGCGGCGTCGCTGGGTTCCGTCCCCTGCATGTCGAGGTAGCCCAGAAAGCCGCCGGCGAAGCTGTCGCCGGCGCCGGTCGGGTCGCGCACGTCCTCGAGCAGGAAGCCCGGGAGCGCGAAGAAGCCCTCGGGAGTGAACATGACGGCGCCGTACTCTCCCCGCTTCGCGACCACGATCCGTCGGCCCGAGGTCCATCACCTTGCGCGCGGCGCGCGCCAGGTTGGGCTCCTCGGTGAGCATCCGGATCTCGGAGTCGTTCAGGAGCACACAGTCGACCTCGCCGATCGCCGCGATGCAGCGAGTCGCGGGTGGTCTCGATCCACAGGTTCATCGAGTCGAGGGCCGCCAGCCGCGGGCTGCACTGCGCTCGCACCCGTCGCTGCAGGTCGGGCTGGATGTTTCCCAGGAAGAGCACGTCGGCCTCGCTCGAGGCCGCGCGACAGCTTCGGCTCGAAGTCGGCGAACACGCCGAGCTCGGTGTCGTCGGTGTGAGCGAGGTTCATGTCGACCTCGTAGTGGCCGCGCCACCGGAACGTCTCGCCGCCGCTCACGCGTTCGATGTCGTCGACGTTCACCCCCCGCGAGCGCAGCAGCTCGACGTGCTCGTCGGGGAAGTCGTCGCCGACCGGCCCGACGACGTGCACATCGGCGAAGAAGCTGGCCGCGAGCGCGAAGTGGACCGCCGAGCCGCCGAGCATGCGCTCGCGCTCCCCGAACGGGGTGCGCACGGAGTCCAGCGCGATCGAGCCGACGACGGTCAGCGACACGGCCGTGCATCCTAAGAGCCCGAACGCCCTGACGCTCCTGAGCTCATGAATATCTTGCGGGCGCCTTCGGCGCCCTGACACGCCTGTTTCGGAGCTAAAGCTCCTCATCTCATACCTCGGGCGATAGCGTTCGAGGCGAGATGGCCGAGTCGGCGAAGGGGCATCGGGCCGGGGCGCGGGCCGCCGGCCCCGAGCTTTCACGCGATCGGCGACTACGGCTTCCTCTCCGACTGCCACACGGGGGCGCTTGTGGCCTCGGACGGGACGGTCGAGTGGCTGTGCCTGCCGCGGTTCGACTCGCCGAGCGTGTTCGCGGCTCTGCTCGACCGCGGCGCGGGCGCCTTCCGGCTCGGGCCGACCGACCTGCGGGCGCCGGTCGCGCGGCGCTACGTGCCGGGCTCGAACGTGCTCGAGACGAGCTGGATGACCAAGACCGGCTGGATGATCGTCCACGACGCCCTCGTACTGGCTGCCGCGGAGCGAGGAGGACGGCGAGAGCGTGCGCGCCCGCGAGCTGGGGCGCTCAGGACGCCGAGCACATGCTGATGCGCACGGTCGAGTGCGTCCACGGGAGCATCGAGGTCGAAGCCGATCTGCGAGCCCGCCTTCGACTACGCGACCGAGGAGGCGAGCTGGAAGCTCGTCGACAAGGAGGGGCTCGCCGCGGACGCCAGCGGCGGCGGGGAGACGCTGCGGCTGCTCGGCGACATCCCCCTCGAGATCGACGGCCCGGTCGCCCACGGGGTGACGCACCCTCGAGACCGGCGAGCGCGCCTTCGTCGTGCCTGTCGTGGCGCGAGGAGCTGAGCGGGCCCGGTGACGCCGACGAGGCCGGGATTGCATCCAGGGAACGGTCAACCTGTGGCGCAGCGCTGGCTGGAGCGCGGCAACGTTCGCCGACCACCCGTGGCGCTGGACCCTTCAGCGGTCCGCGCTCGCGCTCAAGGGATTGACCTACGAGCCGACCGGCGCGATGGTCGCCGCCCTGACCACCTCACTCCCGGAGACGCCGGGCGGGGAGCGGAACTGGGACTACCGCTACACCTGGATCAGGGACGCGAGCTTCACGCTCTGGAGCCTGCACGTGATCGGCTTCGATCAGGAGGCGCGCGAGTTCATGGAGTTCGTCTCGCACCTCTGCCATGGGCGAGGGCCCCGAGACGCAGATCATGTTCGGGATCGGGGGCGAGACCGAGCTCACCGAGACGCACGCTCGATCACCTGGACGGCTACGTCTGCTCGAAGCCGGTCCGGGTCGGCAACGCCGCCTACAAGCAGCGCCAGAACGACGTCTACGGGGCCCTCCTCGACTCGATCTACATTCACTCCAAGACCCGGGAGGGGGTGCCCGAGGACGATGGCGCCGATCGTCCTCGAGCAGGCGGAGGCGGCCGCGGAGGCCTGGCGCCTGCCCGACCAGGGGATCTGGGAGGCTCGCGGCGAGCCGAAGCACTACGTGTCCTCGAAGCTGATGTGCTGGGTGGCGCTCGATCGCGCCGCCCGGCTGGCGCGCGATTATCAGCGAGGCGAGCTGGCCGACCGCTGGCGAGCCGGAGGCCAAGGCCGATCCGCGCCGACATCCTGGAGCACGGGGTCAGCGATCGGGGTGTGTTCCGCCAGCACTACGAGACCGACGCGCTCGACGCCTCGCTGCTCCTGATCCCGCTGGTCCGCTTCCTGCCCGCCGGCGACGAGCGGGTGCGCGCCACGGTGCTCGCGATCGCCGACGAGCTCACCGAGCACGGGCTGGTGCTCCGCTACCACGTCGACGAGACCGAGGACGGCCTCACCGGCAAGGAGGGGACGTTCACGATCTGCTCGTTCTGGCTGGTCTCGGCGCTGTCGGAGATCGGCGAGCGAGAGCGGGCTCGAAAGCTCTGCGCGCGGGTGCTCACCCATGGGACGCCGCTCGGGCTCTTCGGCGAGGAGATCGAGGCGATGAGCGGAGCTCAGCTCGGCAACTTCCCGCAGGCCTTCACGCATCTGGCGCTGATCAACGCGGTCTCGCACGTGATCGCCGACGAGCAGCTCGGCGAGCGCGAGAAGCCGAGCGCCGTGTTCACCGAGATGCGCGCCGCGGGCGCAGCCGGGTAACCGCCGAGCCGAGGCGCTCGCGGCTCGGTTGGGGCCGCGTGGTCGGGGCCGGCCGCGCCCGGCCGGCCGTACACTGCGGCAGCCATGCGTGCGATCCAGCTCGAGGAGTTCGGCGGCCCGACGCGATGCAGCTCGCCGAGCTGCCCGATCCCGGAGCCCGCCGAGGGGGAGGTCGTCGTTGACGTCTCCCGCGCCGGGATCAACTTCGCCGACACCCACGCGACGAGGAACGATTACCTGGCGGCAAGCAGGAGCTGCCGCTGATTCCCGGCGGCGAGGTGGCGGGCCGGACCCCCGACGGCCGTCGGGTCGCGGCGCTCGTGGCGAGCGGCGGCTACGCGGAGAAGGTCGCCGTGCCCGAGGCGGTTCTCGTCCCCGTGCCCGGACGAGGTCTCCGACGAGCAGGCGGCGGCGCTGCTTGCTGCAGGGCCTCACGGCACGCAGCCTGCTCCGCGACTTCCGCCCGGCTCGAGCACGGCGAGTCGGTGGTCGTCCAGGCCGCGGCGGGGCGGCACCGGCTCACTGGCGGTGCAGCTCGCGAAGCGCATGGGCGCGGGCCGCGTGATCGCCCTCGCGTCGTCGGAGGACAAACGGGAGCTCGCGCTTCGCCTGGGCGCGGATGCCGCCGTCGACTCGCGCGCGGATGATCTCGAGGCGGCGATCCTCGAGGCCAACGCGGGGAGAGCCGGTGGACGTCGTGCTCGAGATGAGCGGGCGGCGAAGCGTTCGAGGCGTGCCTGGCGGCGCTGGCTCCGTTCGGTCGCCTGGTCACGTACGGACTCGCCTCGCGCGAGCCGGTGGAGATTCGAAACGTCGACCTGATGCGGACCAGCCGCGCAGTGGTCGGCTTCTGGCTCATGCACCTGTTCGGGCGCCCGCGAGGAGCTCCGCGCGGGGATCGCGGAGCTGCTCGGGGCGGTCGCCAAGCGGCGAGCTCGAGGTCGTGATCGGCGAGCACCTACCCGCTCTCGGAGGCACGCCGCGCGCACGAGGAGATCGCCGCGCGGACGACGCACGGCAAGCTGCTCCTGGACCCCACTCAGTGACTCCGCTTCAGCGACCTCGGGCTGTCCGAGGAAATCCTGCGGGCCCTCGACGAGCTCGGGCTACTCCGACCCGACCGCGATCCAGGAGCAGGCGATCCCGGAGCTCCTCGCCGGCCACGACGTGATCGGCCAGGCGCAGACCGGAACCGGCAAGACGGCCGCCTTCGGGCTGCCGATGCTCCAGTACCTCGATCCGAGCTCCGGCGAGACCCAGGCGCCTCGTCCTGACCCCGACCCGCGAGCTCTGCATCCAGGTCACCCAGGCCCTGCGCGCCTACGCCGAGCACCTCGCCGGTCGAGGTGATCGCGGTATTCGGCGGCCAGGCCGTAGCGACCCAGCAGTCGCGGCTGCGCGAGGCGGCCCACGTCGTCGTGGCCACGGTCGGGCGGACGCTCGACCTGATCTCGCGGGGATCGCTCGACCTGGCATCCGCCCGCTACGTGGTCCTCGACGAGGCCGACGAGATGCTCGATCTGGGCTTCATCGAGGACGTCGAGCGGATCCTCCGGATCTGCCCCGCGGGTCGCCAGACCTCGCTGTTCTCGGCCACGATCCCGCCCCCGATCGAGCGGCTCGCCGACCGCTACATGTACGACCCGGTCACGATCAGGGTGACGCCGAAGCAGCTCACGGTGGACGCGATCGAGCAGGCCTACGTCGAGGTGTCCCGCGCGCGGCAAGGTCGAGCGGCTGATCGAGGTCCTGCGCGCCGAGGAGCCCGAGCAGGCGATCATCTTCTGCCGCACCAAGATCGGCACCGCGCGGCTCGACGAGGCGCTGCGTGCCCGCGGCCTCCAGGTCAAGGCGCTGCACGGCGACCTGAGCCAGGGCGCAGCGCGACGGGGTGATGCTCGCCTTCAAGGACCACCGGCTGCGGCTGCTGGCGGCCACCGACGTCGCCGCCCGCGGCCTCGACATCGAGCACGTCACCCACGTGATCAACTACGACGTTCCCGACATGACCGAGTCGTACATCCATCGGATCGGGCGCACCGGACGGGTGGGGCGGACGGGCCGCGCGATCACCTTCGTGACCGAGAAGCAGCTGCCCGAGATCGGACGGATCGAGCGCGAGGCGAAGACGAGCATCGGGGAGTGGGAGCCGCCCGAGGAGCGCCTCGAGCACGCCCCGCGGCCGAGGCGCCGAAGGCACGAGGCGCCGCCTGCCGCGCCGGACCGGCGAGAGGAACCGGTCGGCGACGGGCTGGTGAAGCTGTTCGTCAACCGCGGGAGGCGCAGCGGGATCGACGACGAGGACGTCCGCTGGGCGCTCACCGAGGGCGCCGTGGTCCCGGACGACGCGATCGGCTCGATCCGGGTGCTCGACCGGTTCTCGTTCGTCGAGCTCGACGCCGGGCCACGCCGAGCAGGCGCTCGAGCGACTCGAGGGGACGAAGCTCAAGGGCAAGCAGATCCGCGTCGAGTACGGCCCGCGGCTAGGCCGGGGACGGGCACAGGCTCGCCCTCGGGATGGTCCCGGCAGCACTCCTCGCGCTCGCTCTACCTGATCTTCGAGCCGTCGAGCGCCGACCTCGCGGCCCAGACGTTTCGGTCGGACCTGTTCTCGGCGCACGGCTTCCTGATCTGGAACGACTACTGGTACGGCGGGCCACTACCTGCCCGGCTACAGCGTGCTCTTTCCGCCGCTCGGCGCCGCGTTCGGCCCGCGGGTGGTCGGCGCGCTGTCGGCGGTTGCGGCCGCCGCCCTGTTCGCCGCCCTCGCGCGACGTGCCTACGGGACTCGCGCCTCGCTGGCCATCCTGTGGTTCGGCGTCGGGAACGGCGACGATGCTGTTCACGGGACGCCTCACCTTCGCCCTGGGCGTCGCGGTGGGAGCGACCGCGCTCCTCGCCGTACAGCGGCGCCGCCTCGGGACGCGCGGCCGCGCTCGGCGCGCTGACCTCGTGCGCCAGCCCGGTCGCGGGCCTGTTCGTCGCGCTGGCCGGCGCCGCTTTGGCCCTCGCGGGGCGACCGTCGCGGCGGCGCCATGCTCGCCGCGGGAGCGATCGCCGCGATCGCCGCGCTTTCGCTGGCGTTTCCGACCGGCGGCATTGAGCCATTCGTGTTCTCCGCCCTGCTTCCGGTGCCGTTACTCGCCGCCGCCGCGCTCATTCTCCTGCCCGCCGAGGAGGCGAACGATTCGCTGGGCGATCGCCGTCTACGCGCTGGCCTGCGTCGCGGCGTTCGCGATCCCGAATCCGGTCGGCGGCAACATGACTCGCCTCGGCGCCCTGGCGGCCGGTCCCGTCCTCGCCCTCGGGCTGATCGGTCGCCGGCCGGTGGCCCTGGCGCTCCTCGCCGTGCCGCTCCTTTATTGGCAATGGACCGCCCCCGTCCGCGACCTCTCGGCGGCGTCCGGGGACCCTTCCGTCAAGGAGTCCTACTACGCGCCCCTGCTCGCCGCAGCTTCGAGCGACGAGACCCATGGCGCTCCCGCTCGGATCGAGATCCCGCCGACCAGGAATCGCTGGGAGGTCGACCTACGTCGCGCCGCGCTTTTCGCTCGCCCGGGGTTGGCTTCGCCAGCTCGAGTCCGACGACTTCGACCTGTTCACGGACGGCCACCTGCACCCCGCGCACTACCGAAGCTGGCTCGTACGACCGCGGCGTCACCTACGTCGCCGTCTCCGATGCCGAGCCCGACTATCTGTGCCGAGGACGAGGAGGCCCTGATCGCGCGAGCGGCCTGCCATATCTGAGCCCCGCTGGTCGAACTCGCATTGGCATCTGTATCGCGGTGCGCGGAACGCCCGGCCTCGTCTCGACGCCTCGCGACCTGCTCGGCCCGTGGGGCATGGCACCGCGACTGACCGAGCTTGGGCCCGCCGAGCTTCACGCTCTCGGCTCGAGGCCGGGGACGTCTCCTCGTCCGCCTCCACTACACGCCGTACTGGACCGTCACCTCGGGGAGCGCCTGCGTCGAGCGCGACGGCGACTGGACGCGGCGTCGAGGTGACGCGGGCCGGGTGCGGTCGCGAGTCACCGCCCGGTTCAGCTTCTCGGCGCTCTTCGGCCGGGATCGCGAGTGCTCGGGGTAGCGCTTGCCCTCGCGTCCAGCGTCGCCTGGGGCGTCTCGGACTTCCTCGGCGGGCTGCAGACCCGGCGCATCTCGGCGCTGACGGTGCTCCTGGTCAGCCAGCCGGTCGGCCTCGTCCTCGCGCTCGCGTTCGCGCTCGCGTTCGGCGGCGATCCGCTCAGCACCCGCGACGCCGCGATCGCGACCGCGGCCGGTGCGGTGGTCGGTGCTGCGCCCTGGCCGCCTTCTACCGGGCGATGGCCCTCGGCTCGGTGACGGTCGTCGCGACGATCGGGGCGCTCGGCGTCCTCGGTGCCCGTGGTCGGCCGGGCGTGATCCAGGGCGACGGCCCGCCCCGATCCAGGGCGTCGGCGCGGCAGCCGGCATCGCTGGAGTGATCCTCGTCACCCGCGAGCCCGACCCCGAGTGGCGCTCGGCCGGCCGCGCGTCGGTCGGCCTCGCCGCGCTGGCCGCGCTCGGGTTCGGCGCCTTCTTCCTCGCACTCGACGTCGCCTCGGGCGCCCCAACCCGCGTGGACGATCGTGGCGGCACGGGTCGGCGGGGTCGCGATGCTCGCGGTCGCCGCGGCGGCTCGTCCGACCGTCGATGCGGATCGAGGCTTCGCTTCTGCCGGTCCTGCTGGCGATCGGCTTCTTCGACGTCCTCGCGAACTCGCTGTTCGCGCTCGCCACCAATCACGGCCTGCTCTCGCTGGTTGGCGGTGGCCGGCTCGCTCTACTCGGCCGTCACCGTCCTTCTGGCCCGCTTCGTGCTCGGTGAGCGCCTCGCCCCCGCGCAGCGTCTGCGGCGTCGTGGCGGCGCTGATCGGTGTGGCGCTGATCGCCGCCGGCGCGTAGACGGCGTGCCGGATCGTCGACGGCGGGCGGGTCGGGTGCGCGGCGGCTAGGAGGGCGTGGGGATCGCGATCCCGAGCAGGTCCTCGAGTCGCGCGATCGTCTCGGCGGCGTCGCGATGGAGGATCGCCGTCATCCCCACCGCCTCGGCGCCGGCGCAGTTCTCGCGCAGGTCGTCGACGAACACGCACTCGCCGAGGCTCGGCGCCGAGGCGCTCGGCGGCGAGGCAGGTAGATCTCGGGCTCGGGCTTGTGCAGGCCGACCTCCGCCGAGATCACGACGTCGTCGAACAGGTCGGTGAGCAGGTCGCGGTCGTAATGCGAGGTGCTCCACGAGTTGGAGACCAGCCCGGTACGGATGCCCGCAGCACGGGTCGCGGCGACCGCGGCGAGCATCGGCTCGTACGGGCTGCATGCCCTCGAACATGCTGTCGATCAGGTTCGAGGCCTCTCCGAGTCCGAGGCGTTCGGCGAACCGATGCTCGAACTCGTCCTCGGAGAGCTTTCCGGTCTCGAGGCCCCGCAGGTCGGCGAGTGCGGCGGGTCCTCCCGGAAGAGGCGCTTCACCGCGTCCTCCTCGAGTCCCTTCCCGCGGCAGAAGTCGGCGAAGCTGTCCCAGACCGAGGTGGTCAGCACGCCGCCGAAGTCGATCAGCAGGACGCTGTGCGTCAGCCCCCGCGGGCATAGGATTGGCCGCCATGGCCGACGAGGCTACCGACCGAGACGAGGGAATCGACCGGCCGCGCATGGAGGCGTGGTTCGCGGACAACGTCCCCGGCGCCGAGCCTCCGCTCTCCTTCGAGCGCATCTCAGGCGGCCGCTCCAACCTCACCTACGCGGTCAGCGACAGCGCCGGCCGTCGCTGGGCACTGCGCCGGCCGCCGCTCGGAGAGCGCCTCGCCTCGGCACACGATATGACGCGCGAGCATCGCATCATCTCGGCGCTCCAGGCGACCCCGGTCCCGGTGCCGCCGGCGGTCGGGCTCTGCGAGGACGACTCGGTGAACGGCGCCCCCTTCTACGTCATGGACTTCGTCGAGGGGCCGATCCTCCGCTCGCGCACGGAGGCCGAGGCCGAGTTCGGCGAGGCGCAGCGCAAAGCGATCGGCGAGCGGGTGGTCGACACGCTCGTCGCCATCCACGCGGTCGACCCGGACGAGGCCGGGCTCGGCGCCCTGGGCAAGAAGGAGGACTACGTCGCCCGCCAGCTTCACCGCTGGCATGGGCAGTGGGAGAAGTCGAAGACGCGACGAGATTGCCGCTCGTCGACGACGTCCATCGGCGGCTCGTTGACGAGATCCCGGACCAGGGGCCGGCGACGATCGTCCACGGCGACTACCGGCTCGACAACATGATCCTCTCGGACTCGGGCGAGGTGGCGGCGGTCGTCGACTGGGAGCTCTGCACGCTCGGCGACCCGCTGGCCGACGTCGGCATGCTGCTCGTCTACTGGTCCGAGCCCGGCGACGAGCTGATGCCGCTGTTCGAGGCGCCGACGATCGCCGCCGGCTTCCCGCGGCGCGACGAGGTCCGCGAGCGCTACGCAGAGCGCGTCCGGCCGCGACCTCTCCGGGATCGACTTCTACGTCGCGCTTGCCTGGTGGAAGCTGGCGATCATCCTCCAGGGCGTCTACGCCCGCTACTCCGCGGGCCAGTACGGCGAGCCGGACGAGCGAATCGAGGAGTTCGCCAAGATCGTCGGGCGGCTCGTCGACGCCGCCGACGAGGCGGAGAAGCGGTTGGGCTGAGCTCAGTCCTGGGCGGAGACACCTGCTTCAGGATCAGGTGGGGCCTGCCACCCATGTGGGGCCTAAACTGGCTCCATGAAGCCGTTTCGGGGAGGGTTGGTCTCCGCGGTCGTGGCAGTGCTCGTAGTTGCTCCCGCCGCCGGCGCCGCCACCACAGCGACGCTGGTCAAGGACATCCATCCCGGCCGGGCCGGCTCCGAGATCTACTCGCCGGCCCACGTCGGGGACACGCTCTTCTTCAGCGCCGATGACGGCCCCCACGGCGCTGAGCTCTGGAGGTCGGACGGCACTCAGCGGGGCACGAGGCTCGTCAAGGACATCAATCCCGGGAACGTGAACGCCGGACCCCTCCAAGCTGACCGCGTCCGACGGAACGCTGCTGTTCGCCGCTTACGACGATCGGCACGGCTCGGAGCTCTGGAGCTCTGACGGAACGGAGGCAGGTACGACGCTCGACCCGCGACATCGCCCCGGCAGGGAACCGGGCTGCTGTCGCGCGCTGACGGATGTCGCGGGCACCGCTTTCTTCGAGGGCGTCGACCCCGAGCACGGCACTGAGCTCTGGAGGTCCGACGGCACCACCGCGGGCACGAAACTCGTCGAGGACATTTATTACGCGACCCCGTCGGTGGGCTCAAACCCCTTCCCCTGGTTGGCGTGGGTCGAACGCTCTTCTTCACGGCTGACGACGGGCTCCACGGCGATGAGCTCTGGAGGTCGGATGGCACTGCCGCGGGAACGACGGCTGGTTAAGGACATCTGTCCCGGCGGGAGCACTACCCCGATCGGCTCGTAAACGTAGCGGGAACTCTGTTCTTCGTGGCGATCGACCCCACGTACGGCGCGACGCTCTGGAGGTCCGACGGAACGACGGCGGGGACGACTCGAGTCAGCGATGCATTCCACCCCATTCGGATCGTCGCAGAGCGCGGGGACAAGCTCTTCTTCCGGGAAGCGAGATGAGCCCACGGCACTGAGCTCTGGGTGTCGGACGGCAGTGAGGCAGGCACCCACCTCGTCAAGGACATCAATCCCGGAACCGGCGATTCGGCTCCCACCTATCCTGACGAACGTCGCCGGCACGCTCTACTTCTCGGCCTATGACCCCACCCACGGCAGGGAGCTCTGGAAGTCCGATGGCACGACCGAGGGACGACCCTGGTGAAGGACATCAACCCGGGCCCGGCGTCGGGAGCTCCGCGCAAGCTCACCGACGTCGCCGGCCGGCTCTACTTCAGCGCCAGGTACCCCGGCCAGGGCCGAGAGCTATGGGCGTCGGACGGGACGACTCGGGAACGAGCCTGGTCAAGGACATCGACCCAGGCCCCCGGGGCTCGGGGGCGAGCAGCCTGATCGATGTGGACGGCACGCTCTACTTCTCGGCGACCGACCGCACGCACGGCCACGAGCTCTGGAAGGTCGTCCCCTAGGCCTTCGCCGGCTCGGGCGGAGCGGCGGCGCGAGTCCCGTCCGATCCGTCGCTCCGCCCTCCGCCTCCTTCGCCCAGCGGTGGAGCTCGCGGCGGGCGATCACGACCTTGTGGACCTCGTCGGGGCCGTCGGCCACTCGCAGCATGCGTGAGAAGCGCCACATCCAGGCGAGCGGGGTGTCGTCGGACATCCCGAGCGCCCCGTGGACCTGGATCGCGCGGTCGAGGACGTCCATGACGACGTTGGCGGCCACCACCTTGATCATCGAGATCTCCTGGCGGGCGGCGCGCTTGCCTGCCGTGTCCATCTTCCAGGCGGCGTAGAGGGTCAGCAGCCGGGCCTGGTCCACCTCCATCCGCGAACGGGCGACGAAGTCCTGGACGAACTGCTTGTCGGCCAGCTTGCCGCCGAAGGTCTCACGGTCGTTGGCGCGGCGGCTCATCAGCTCGATCGCCCGCTCGGCGGTACCGATCGCCCGCATGCAGTGATGGATCCGGCCGGGCCCGAGCCGATCCTGGGCGATCACGAAGCCGGCGCCCCGCTCGCCGAGCAGGTTCGCCGCCGGCACGCGACAGTCCTCGTAACGGATCTCGCAGTGGCCCGGCCCGCCCGCGTGGCCCATCACCGAGACCGGCCGGACGAGATCGAATCCCGGGTTGTCGGTGGGGACGAGGATCATGCTCGCCCGCGCGTACGGGTGAGCATCGGGCTCGGTCACGCACATCACGATCGCCAGCTCGGCGCCGACCGCGCCCGAGGTGAACCACTTGTGCCCGTTGATCACCCACTCGTCGCCGTCGAGCTCACCCCGGGTCCGGAGGGTCGTCGGATCCGAGCCGGAGACCTCGGGCTCGGTCATCGAGAAGCAGCTCCGGATCTCGCCGTCCAGCATCGGCTGAAGCCACTCCTCGCGCTGCGCGTCGGTCCCGTGCTCGGCGACGATCTCCATGTTCCCGGTGTCTGGAGCGGAGCAGTTGAAGGCCATCGGCGCGATCGCGGGGCTTCGGCCCATCTCCTCGCAGAGCACGCCGTACTCCCAGTTCCCAAGCCCGGCGCCGTAGCGCTCATCGGGCATGAACAGGTTCCACAGGCCCTCCTCGCGGGCGCGGCTGCGGATCTCGACCAGGATCTCGGGATAGGGAGTGCCCGGGCCCACCTCCGCGTCCAGCGCTCTCATCGCCTCGACCTCGGCCGGGAAGACGTGTTCCTCCATGAAGGCCCGAATCCGGTCCCGCAGCTCCTCGACCCGGGGCGTGACGTCGAAGTCCATCAGGCGCAGCCTAATGCAGAAGGGCGGTCGGGCTGGGTGAGGGGATGTGACCGGCCGGCTTCGATTGCCGGGGCGGATTGACCACCCATACGGTTGCGAACTCGCCCCGATGGGCGGATGGCGACGGCCCGCTCCAGCTCGCCGTTACTCGATCAGGCGACGGCCGCGGGGGCCTGGGCCGCCCTCTTCAGCGCGCGCTGGCGCTGGCGGTGAAGGCCGATCTGGACGGCGAACAGGCCGGCGATCGTGATCGCGGCGACGGTGACCGACGGGATCAGCACCGCCTTCGGCACGTGCTCCTTGGTGATCAGGGCGATCGATGAGGCGATCAGAACGATCCCGAGCGCGTTTCGGAGGAGCCCGGTCGGGACCTTGACCGCGAGCTGGCTCCCGATCAGGACCCCGGGGATCGAGCCGACCAGGATGTTCGCGGCGAGGCCGAGGTCGACGTTGCCACCGACCCAGTGGGCCAGCCCGGCGGCCCACAGGAGGATGGCGGCGTGGAAGACGTCGGTGCCCACCACCCGCTGGGGCGTCAGGCGGTAACCGGCAATCAGGACCAGCGCGATCAATGTGCCGCTGCCAGCCGACGTCAGGCCGATCACGAAACCGGTCATGGCGCCGGTCGCGATCGCGACAACGATGTGGCGCCGATACAAGTGCATCGCATAGCGCTCCGGGATCATGTCTCGCAGGAACAGGGCCCGGATCAGGGTCGCGACTCCGACCACCAGCAGAGCGGACGCGACCATTCCCAGCACCACCTTGTTGACCTCGTCCTCCCCGTAGCTGTGCTGCAGGATCTCGATCAGCCAAACCCCGGCGATCGCCATCGGGACGCTGCCGACCGCCAGCCACATGGCGATGCCCTTGTGAACCGTCCCGTGCTTGAGGTGGCGCCACGCTCCTGCCGTCTTGGTGACTGCGCCGTAGAAGATGTCGGTGCCGACCGCGGTGACGGGCTGGATCCCGAACGCGAGGATCAGCAGGGGGGTCATCAGTGATCCACCGCCCATCCCGGTCATGCCGATCAGGAGGCCGATGCCGAAGCCGAAAACGACGATGATCGGATCCATAGCCTGGGGGTGGGAATGGGCGAGTTGCCCGGTGGCGACCCCTCCGACCTTTGTTGATCGGATTGGTACCTAACGCGCCGCCGATGGTAACGAAGTCGACCTCGGGCGAGAAATCGACGCGGTCAGCGGACTTCCCAGGCGTCCTGATCGGCGATCAGGCGCTTCACCTCCCGAGGCAGCTTGCCCTCGGTGAGGTCGGCGAGGGTCACGCTCTCGAGTACGGCGCGCAGGTTCGCGCGCACCGCGACCCAGACGTCGCGCAGGTGCTCGGCCGGCCCCGGGTAGTGGGTCGCCTCGGGGGCCGCGTCCTGGATGTTCGCCAGCGGTCCCTCGACCGCGCGGATCACGTCGGCCAGGGTGATCTCCTCGGCTGGTCTCGCGAGCCAGTAGCCGCCGCGTGCCCCCCGCTTGGCCCGCACCAGGCGGGCGTGCTTGAGCTCGAGCAGGATGTGCTCCAGGAACTGGAGCGGGATCTCCTGGGCTTCGGAGAGGTGCTCGCCCTTGACCGGCTTGCCGTCGGGCGACGCCGCGAGCTCGGCGGCGGCGCGGACTGCGTAGTCGGCTTTGGCGGTAATCCTCATCTGGTCCTCTGCGGCGTCCCGTTTTCGGGACAATGGCGCGCTCGATGATCGATCTGCAGGCGCACTCGACCGTATCGGATGGGCAGCTGGAGCCGTCGCAGGTCGCCAGAGCGGCAGCCGAGGCGGGAGTCGGCGTGATGTCGCTGACCGACCACGACGCGGTCGCGGGCGTCGAAGCCGCGGTGGCTGAGGCGGCCGCGGCGGGGATCGAGTGCGTCCCCGCCGTCGAGATGTCCTGCGTCCACGCCTACTCGGACGATCTCCACGTGCTCGGCTACTGGGTCGACCTTGACCGGATCGCTCCCGCCTGCGAGCGGGCCCAGGCCGAGCGAGTCAGCCGCGCCCGCCAGATCATCGAGCGGCTGAACGCGCTCGGCGTCGAGGTCACCTTCGAGGGGGCGCTCGCGGAGGCAGGCGCCGCGGACTCGATCGGCCGCCCGCACATCGCGCGCGCCGCGGGCGCGGGCCCCGATCTCGGTCCCTTCTTCGAGGAGTATCTGGTGCCCGGTGCGAAGGCGTTCATCGCGCGCGCCTGGCCGAGCGCCGAGGAGGCCGTCGACCTGATCCACGACGCGGGCGGGGCCGCCGTCGTCGCCCATCCATACTGGGACGTGTCCGAGCCGGAGCAGGTCCGCGACCTGGTCACGAGCCTGCGGCGCGATGCCGGCCTGGAGGGGATCGAGACCTTCTATCCCTCCCACACCCGAGAGCAGACTGCGCACTGCCTCGAGCTCTGCGACGAGCTCGACCTGGCTCCCACCGCGTCCTCGGACTTCCACGGGCCAACCCACAAGACGTTCGCCCGCTTCGGGGCCTACGACACCTACGGGCTCGGCGAGCCCCGGGTGCCGGCCAGGCCCTAGTCGCCCGCCTCCGCCGCTCGGGCGTCGGTGGACCCGCCGGCAGCGGCCCCTTCGCCCGGGTTTCACGGCGCTTTCATCGCCCCTTCGTACGGTCGCCGAAATCGCCGACTCGAAGGAGAAACCGTCATGAACGCAGACCGAAAGCCAATCCGGAGCAAGCGGACCCTGGCGCTCGCAGGGGCCACTCTCGCCTTCGCGACAGCGCTTGCGTGGGGCCCAACCGGCGCCGCCGCGGGCGTCCAGGCGCCGAAGCCGATCAAGTCGGGAGCGGGGCCCGGGTGGCCCGAGACCCTCCAGCCGAGCGACTTCGTCGCCCGCGTGGACAACCGATTCTTCCCGCTCGAGCCGGGCAGCAGGTATCGCTACCGCGGCGCCAAGGAGGGCAAGCAGATGATCGACAAGCTCCACGTGACCCACAGGACCAAGACGATCCTCGGCGTTCGGGCCACCGTCGTCCATGACGTGATCCTGATCCACGGTAAGCCGAGGGAGGTCACCGATGACTGGTACGCCCAGGATCGCGACGGCAACGTCTGGTACTTCGGCGAGCGAACGAAGGAGCTCGACCCGCACGGCAACGTGACCAGCCGAGAGGGCTCGTTCAAGGCTGGGGTGGACGGGGCGCGTGCCGGCCTCTTCTTCCCGGGGCACCCGCGCGTGGGGCAGTCCGGCAGACAGGAGTTCTATCGCGGCCACGCCGAGGACCATTTCAAGATCCTCGACCGCAACGCCCCCGTTTCCGTGCCGTACGTGTCGACGCGTCACGCGATCCGAACCAAGGAATGGACGCCCCTCGAGCCCGGCGTCCTCGATAACAAGTACTACGTCGCGGGAGTGGGGACGGTCCGTGAGGCCGCCGTCAAGGGTCCGCAGGAGCGGCTGCGCCTGGTCTCCTTTCACCGCGGCTGACGGCGCCCAAAGCGCCCGCGCCGCCTCGAGGGCGGTGCGGGCGTCGCCGCCTATGAGCCCGACGGGATCAGGCCCTCGCCCTCGAGGTAGGCGAGGATTTGCTTCGCTGACTCCTCGGGGCTCTGGGCCTCCGTATCGATAACCAGCTCGGCGTTCTCGGGGGGCTCGTAGGGGTCGGACACCCCCGTGAACTCCTTGATCTCGCCTGACCTCGCCTTCGCGTAGAGGCCCTTGACGTCACGTCGCTCGCACTCCTCGACCGAGGCCTTCACGTAGGCCTCGATGAACCGGCCGTCCATCTTCACTCGCGCTTCGTCGCGCAGCTCGCGATAGGGAGAAATCGCAGCCGTGATCACCGGGACGCCGTTTCGTGAAAGCAGGTCGGCGACGAATGCCACTCGGCGGATGTTGGTGTCGCGGTCCTCCTTGGAGAACCCGAGGCCCTTGGAGAGGTTCTGGCGAACGATGTCGCCGTCCAGAACCTCAAGCTTCGAATCGCGGGCGCGCAGCTCCTTGACCAGCACGTTGGTGATCGTCGTCTTGCCGGATCCGGAAAGTCCCGTGAACCAAAGACAGAAACCCTTCTCAGCTGCCATCGGTTGCCGACTCCTTTCTGTATGCGTCGATCAGGATGTCCGCAACCTCTTCCCTCGTGAACTCGTGTGGCGGGGTCTCACCGCGGGCGAGCATCTCCCGCACCTTCGTCCCCGACAGGAACAGATGTGACTCGGCCGGATGGGGGCACGTCTTGTCGGACGCCATGCCCTCGCATTCATTGCACCAGTAGGTGTGTTCGAAGAACAGCGGTTCGATCCCGAGCTCCTCGACGTCGATGTCGTCGAAGATCCGCTGCGCGTCGTAGGTCCCGTAGTAGTCGCCGACGCCGGCGTGGTCGCGGCCGACGATGAAGTGGGTGCAGCCGTAGTTTCGGCGGATGATCGCGTGGAGCACCGCTTCGCGCGGGCCCGCGTAGTGCATCTTTGCCGGGTTGACACCAAGGATCACGCGGTCGGGCGCGTAGTACTTCTCCATCAGCACCTCGTAGCAGCGCATCCGCACGTCGGCCGGGATGTCGCCCTCCTTGGTCTCGCCGACCAGGGGGTGCAGGAAGAGCCCGTCGGATACCTCGAGCGCCGCCTTGGTCAGGTACTCGTGGGCGCGGTGGATCGGGTTGCGGGTCTGGAAGGCGACGATCCGCTTCCAACCCCGATCGGCAAACGCCTTCCTCGACTCCTCCGGGCTCAGGTAGCGGTCGATGAACGCCTCCTGATGGTCGGGCAGCGCGACGGATTCGATCGGACCGGCGATACATCGCGAGCCCTCGCGGCGGATCGCGGCGACCCCCGGATGCTCGTCGTCAGTGGTCCGGTAGACCTGCTCGGCCTCCGTGTCGAGGTCACGCTCGAAGACCTCGCTCACCTTGAGGCGCCCGAGGACCTTGCCGTTCGGCGCGCTCAGCTCCACGACGTCGCCCGCGGAGGCTTCGAGGTCTGTCGCGAGGGTGATCGGGATCGGCCAGATCTGGCCGTCCTCGAGCCTCATCCGCTCGCAGACAGAGCGCCAGTCGGCGGAGCCCATGAAACCGTCGAGCGGGGCGAAGCCACCGTTGGCGAGCAGCTCTACGTCCGAGGCCTGGCGCGCGGTGAGCGTCAGCGCCAGGGCCGTCTCGGAGCTACCCATTTATTCCGCACTCGGATCGGTTGGTGCCGGCCCATCGGCCGGAGCGGGCGTCCTCGCCCTCGCCGGGCTTGGAGGTGCAGGGCATGCATCCGATCGACGGATAGCCCTGGTCATGAAGGGGGTTGTACGGCACGTGGTGCTCCTTGATGTGGTTCCACACTCGTTTGTCGTCCCAGTCGGCCAGCGGATTCAGCTTCCAGAGCCCGAACCGCTTGTCCCACCCGACCTTCGGTGCTTGCGCCCGTGTTTCAGAGTCGACCCTGCGGATTCCGGAGACCCAGCACTCGGCGCCGTCCAGTGCCTCGCGCATCGCCTCCACCTTGCGGATCCCGCAGCAGGCGTCCGGATCGCGGCGCCAGAGATTAGCGCCATGGCGCTCGGCCTGCTCGCCAAGCGAGATGCCGGCGTAGCGGTCGAACTCGATCCCGTAGTGACGCGCGAGCTCGTCGCGAGTCTCGTACGTCTCCGGGAACAGGAGCTCGGTGTCCAGGTAGAAGAAGCTCGCCGCCGGCTCGATCCGATGGGCGATGTCGAGCACAACCGAGCTCGTCTTCTGGAACGAGACGGCGAATCGAAGCTGGGGGTGGAAGGTCTCGATCGCCCAGCCGATCGCCTCGTCGGCGTCCATCGCCTCGACCTGGGCTGCGATCTCCGTTGGGTCCACCACCTGGCCGTTGATCGTAGGGAGCTTCTTCGGACGACCGTTCCCGTTTCCGTTGCCGTTCTGGGGCGGGTCGTCGCCCTCGTGAAGGGGCCGGGGACGCTCGATCGGAAGCTGTGTGATGGCGAGCTGGGAGTCCATCAGACGGCGCACTCACCCTCGCCGCGCTCGACCTTGTAGGGGTCCGACCGGCTCCAGTCGATGAACTGGTTGAGGGTCTCGAGGCCGAACTCGACCGGCATCGCGAGATCCTTGACCTTCGCCTCGAACGGATCGGTGCCGACCCGCTCGACGAAGGCGTTGAACTCCTCGCCGTCTTCGCGGCCCTCCTCGTAGAAGCGGACCCAGCGCTCGACCGCGTCGGGAACCCGCTTGGCCGGGAGCCGCGCCTTCAGCCTGTGTCCATAGACGATCTCGCCGCTTTCGTAGTGGCCGCCAAGGTGGGCGATGTAGGCGGGGATCGCGCGGCCACCCACCTTGATCGAGGCGCCGTAGAAGCCGATGTTGGCGATGTGGTGCTGCGAGCACCCGTTCGGGCAGCCGCTCATCTTGATGTGGATCTTCCTGGTCAGGGGGTCGCTGATCCCCATCCCCTCGATGCGCTCCTGAACCGCCTTGTTGAGCCCCATCGAGCTGGTGATGCCGAGCTTGCAGCTGTCGGTGCCGGGGCAGCTCACCACGTCGGTGATCTCGCGGGGACCGGCGTCGCCGAGGCCCAGCTCGCGGAGTCGCTGCCACACGTCGTAGACGGACTCGTCGCGGACCCAGCGCAGAACGAAGTTCTGCTGCACCGAGGTTCGGGCATAGCCGCCTGTGTGCTCGCGCATGATCTGGGCGAGGCCGCGGAGCTGCTCGGGTGTCAGATCGCCACGGGTGACCTTGACCTCGACGGCGCTGAACCCCGGCTGGCGCTGGGCACGCACGTTCGCCTGGCTGAATCGGTCGAACTCGGAGTGGTCGCCGTTCGGGCTGCCATGGGCGGGGGGCTGCGGCGGGGCCTGGGCCTCCTCGTCGTCGATCAGCTTCAAGCGCTCGACGTCGAAGTCACGCTCGGCGACCCAGTCGCCCTGGAGCTCCTCATCGACCATCTCTCGGAAGGCGTCGATTCCGACCTTGTCGACCAGCACCTTGATCCGGGCCCGGGCGCGGTTGACGCGCAGCCATTCCTGGCGGTCGAAGATGCGCCAGCAGGCCTCCGAGATCTTCAGGTAGTCGCCGTTGTCGAGCTCGGCGAACTCGTAGAGGGTGGGGGCGATCCTCGGCATGATCGAGGTGCCGCCGCCGACCCGGATCTCGACCCCGCGAACACCGTCGCGGAGCTTCGGGATGAAGCCGATGTCGTGAATGCCGGTCATCGCCACGTCCTCGTCGGTGGCCGTGAAGGCGGTCTTGACCTTTCGCGGCATCAGCTGGGTGGTCGGGTGGCGGACGAAGTAGCGCACGTAGGCCATTGCGTAGGGGGTGATGTCGAAGTGCTCGCCCTCGGTGATCCCGGCCCAGGGGTCGCCGGTCACGTTGCGGATCGTGTTTCCGCAGCCCTCACGCGATGAAAGCCCTGCGTCGCTGATCAGCCGGATGAACTTCGCGGCGTCTGGGAGCGGGATGTGATGGATCTGGATGTTCTCGCGGGTCGTTATGTGGCCGCGGCGAAGGGGCGCCCAGCGCTCGATCGCCTCGGCGAAGGCGTCCATCTGCTCGGGGGTGACGCCGCCGAGTGGGAGCTTGACGCGGATCATCTGGACGTCCGGCTGGCGCTGTCCGTAGACGCCCTGCTTGAGCCGGAAGCCGATGAACTGGTCCTCGGCGGTCTCCCCGCGCATGAACTTGCCCGCCTCGGTATCGAAATCATCGAACTCGCGCTCGAGGATCGGAATCACATGGCCGGGGACGTTCTCGTAGGACTCAGGGTTCTCGAGCGAGCCGACCTTGCCCTTTCCGGCCTGGTCCGTCTTGCTCACCTCGAGCTTGTGCTCCGCCGCGACCTTCGCCGCCGCGGAGCGGGAATCGACCGCCGTTGGCTCCATGCGACGGGATATTACACAAATCCCGACCGGGTTTAGGGCATTTCCCCCGGCAAGGCCGCCCTCAGGGCTGATCCGGGAAGCTCGGGACCTATTTCGGGCGCCATCCCGAATCGCCGACATCCGAGCCCTTGTCGGTCGTTCGCGACGGTGGTGGTCGAGGGCCCGGTATGAGTGCCCGTTGGCCGGCGCCATCGGCCCGTCGGAGATAGCGACGTAGTCGCCGGGTCGGGCGCGGGCCGTCACGGGCAGGGCTGGGTAGGGGAGCCCATTGGCCCGCGAAACCACCCGTCGGAGCCAGCGACGAAGTCGCGGTCATGGCGCCTACGTCCTGCCGCCCCGTAACGCGCCCGAGCCCGACGACACCGGAGCCGGAGGCGAGGATGTCGTCGGAGTTATCTCAGTCGATCTCGGTGCCCTCGATCAGGAACGCGACCCGGACGTGGGCGCGGTACTCGTCGAGGTTCTCGCCGCGGATCCCGGTGCTGACGATGTCCACGGCGCGGATGTTCCGAAGCGAGCTCTGGGCGTGCTTCAGCGCCTGCATCGCCGCGTCGTCGCTGGACGTCTTCGAGCTTCCGACGAGCTCGATGATCTTCACTACGGCCACTGTCTCCTCCTCTTGCTCTGTTGAACGAGTACGTCGTGGATGTTCTACTCCGAATGCGCTGACGGGGCGAGGCCCTCCGAGCGGGACACCCCCTCCCGAAGCGCGGCACGCTGCCACGGGCTCTGCTCGGGGCCACGCCGCGGGGCCGCGGGGGCCGTATCGGCGAAGAACCGCTCGAGCGCCGCGACGATTGCGGCGGCCTCGGTCTCGGACGCGGGCTTGGTGAGCAGCTCTATCCGCGACGTGGGCGGTCGGCGCTCGCCGTTGCGTGCCATGCGGCCACTCTATCCCGCTCATCGGGGCCGGCGACGACTAATCTCGCTCGCCGTGGCGACGATCCCCGTCCTCGATGCGGATGCGGTGCTGGAGTCGGTCGGCGCCGCGGAGGCGATCGATCTCACCCAGCTGGCCTTCGAGCGCCACGCCGAGGGCGAGTGGGAGATGCCGGCCAAGGTCTACCTCGACTCGCCTCCGAACGGCGATTTCCGCGCGATGCCCGCGCGGGGCGAGGGCTTCGCACTACTCAAGTGGGTCACCTCGTTCCCGCGAAACGCCGAGCGCGGTCTGCCCGCGGTCACCGGGGCGCTGCTCCTTTCGAGCGCCGAGACCGGTCAGATGCTCGCCATCATGGATTGCGCGTCGGTGACTTCGCTGCGCACCGGCGCGGCGGCCGCCCTCTCGGCCCGGGTCCTCGCGCGCCAGGACGCGGCGTCGGTAGGAGTGATCGGCTGCGGTGTGAACGGCGCATGGGCCGCGCGCTGCATGGCCGCGGCCGGTTATGGCGCCGGGGTTTGCGCGGACCCGCGGGCCAAGATCGCCGCTGAACTGGCGGCCGAGCTCGGCTGGACCGTCGGCCCGCGTTCCGAGGCGGCCCGTCAGGACGTCGTCGTGACCGTCACGCCTGGAGCCGAGCCGGTGATCCTCGCCTCCGACCTGCGGCCCGGACAGCATCTCGCCCTGATCGGCGCCGACGGAGCGGGCAAGGCCGAGGTCGAGTCCGCCGTGCTGGAACGCTGCCGCCTCTTCTGTGACGAGTGGGCCCAGGCATCGACGGGAGGCGAGCTCTCCGCCGGCGTCGAGGCGGGCACGGTGACCCGCGATCACGTGACCCAGCTCGGCGATGTCCTCTCCCGCCGCGCAGCCGGCCGCCGCACCGATCGCGACATCACCCTCTTCGACTCGACCGGTCTCGCGATCCAGGACCTCGCGATCGCGATCGCCGTCTACGACGCTTGGCGTGAGGGAGCTGTCGAGGCCACCACGGTGGAGCTGTAGCTGAAGCGAGAGCGGGCCCTACAGCGGAATGTTGCCGTGCTTTCGCTTCGGCTGGTCGACCCGCTTGGTCTGAAGGGTGCGCAGCGCGCGGATCAGCTTCGGGCGGGTCTCGTGGGGGACGATCACGTCGTCGATGTACCCGCGCTCGGCGGCCGAGTAGGGGTTCGCGAACTGCGCCTTGTAGTCGTCGATCAGCTTCTCCCGTCGCTCATCCGGGGTCGGCGACTGCTGGATGTCGCGCCGGAAGATGATGTTGACCGCCCCCTCCGGTCCCATCACGGCGATCTCCGCGGTCGGCCAGGCGAAGTTGAAGTCGGCGAGCATGTGCTTGGAGGCCATGACGTCGTAGGCGCCGCCGTAGGCCTTCCTGGTCACCACGGTGAGCTTCGGCACCGTCGCCTCGGTGAACGCGTAGAGCAGCTTGGCTCCGTGGCGGATGATCCCGCCCCATTCCTGCGAGGTGCCGGGGAGGAATCCGGGCACGTCGGTGAAGGTGATCAGCGGGATGTTGAAGGCGTCGCAGAAGCGCACGAACCGGGCGCCCTTGACCGAGGAGTCGATGTCGAGGACGCCGGCCAGGTGGCGCGGCTGGTTGCCGACGATCCCCACCGGGTAGCCGTCGAGGCGCGCCAACCCGACCACGATGTTCGGAGCGAAGTGCTCGTGGACCTCGAGGAAGTCGCCGTCATCCACGATCAGCGAGATCACCTCCCGCATGTCGTACGGCTTCGAGGGATCGTCGGGAACGATCGAGTCGAGCGCCTCGTCGGACCGGTCCGGGTCGTCGTAGGGCTCGGTTCGCGGCGGCATCTCGAGGTTGTTGAGCGGCAGGAAGGACATCAGGTAGCGGACGTCCTTGAGGCACTGCTCCTCGTCGTCGGCGGCGAACTGGGCGACCCCCGACTTCGTGTTGTGGGTCATCGCCCCGCCGAGATCCTCGAAGGTCGACTCCTCGCCGGTCACCGTCCTGATCACGTCGGGGCCGGTTATGAACATGTGCGAGGTCTCCTTGACCATGAAGATGAAGTCCGTCATCGCGGGCGAGTAGACGGCCCCGCCGGCGCACGGCCCCATGATCAGGCTGATCTGCGGGATCACGCCCGAGCATTGGACGTTTCGCACGAACACGTCGCCATAGGCGCCGAGCGAGACGACCCCCTCCTGGATCCTCGCACCGCCCGAGTCGTTGATCCCGATCACGGGCGCGCCGATCTTCGCGGCGAGGTCCATGACCTTGCACATCTTCTCCGCCATCACTTCGCCCAGCGAGCCCCCAAAAACCGTGAAGTCCTGCGAGAACACTGCGACTGGCCGACCGTCGATCGTCCCCCAGCCGGTCACCACCGCATCGCCCCAGGGGCGGCGCTTCTGCATCTCGAACTCGTAGGTCCGGTGGCGAACGAACGTGTCGAGCTCCTCGAACGAACCGGGGTCGAGCAGCTTGTCGATCCGCTCGCGGGCCGTCAGCTTGCCCTTCTCGTGCTGCTTGTCGACCGCCTCCTCGGAGGCCGAGTGGATCGCCTGGTCCCGAAGCTCCCTCAGCTGGGCGAGCTTGTCCTCGTGGGTCTCGGGGAACTTCTGGCGCACCGCGCGAACGATTCTATGCGGCGTGTTCGAGGATCTCCGCGAGGCTCTCGACCACCGCCGGATCGAGCCTCGTCCCCGCCCCGGAGCGCAGCCCCGCGATCGCCGCCAGATGCGCCGGTTGCCCGGGGGCACGCGAGGCCATCAGCCCGTCGCACTCGCACGCCACCTGCACCACCCGCGCCTCGAGCGGGAGGTCCCCGGCCAAGCCGCCAGTCTCGCCGCCATCGAACGGCCGGCCGCACGCTCCAATCCACTCGCACGCCGCATCCGGCACGCCGGCTCCACGCGCCAACGCGGCTCCGTAGGCCCAGTGCGAGTCGACCAGCGCCGCCTCCTGGGCCGTCAACTCGGCCCGCGGCTTTTCGAGCAGCGCCTGAGGCAGATAGACCTTCCCGACCTCGTGCAGCCGCGCCGTCGCCCTGACCGCCTCGGCGCGGTCGCGGCCGATCCCGAGCCCGGCGGCGGCGGCGAAGGCATAGGACGCGGTGCCCGCGGCATGGTCGCGAGAGCCGGGCAGGTGGCGCTCGAGGGCGTCGAGGAGGGTCGTGCCGCGTGCTTCGACTTGCGTCGCCAGGCTCAGCTCGGTCACGACCACGCGGGGACGATTGCAGATGGTCGAAATCCCGGGTCCGCCACACGGGATACTGCGTGGCTCGCAAATGGCGACTCCGCAACAACGGCTGTCCGGAAATCAAGTGCGCGCTGCCCCGCGACCGGCGGTGATCAGGTTCGCCTCCGACCATGCCCTCGCGCTGATCGTCGCGCTCGCGGCGGTGCTTCGGTTCGCAACCCTGGGCGTGCCCTCCTACTGGCTCGACGAGTTCACTTCGCTCAACGAGACCCAGGGCAGCCTCAGCACGGTGCTCGACTCGGTCAAGCACGCCGAGGGCGGGCCGCCGCTCTACCTGGTCCTGCTCTGGGGATGGCGAAAGGTCTTCGGTGACGGGGAGATCGCGATCCGCTCGATGTCCGCCCTGCTGGGCACGGCGACCGTCCCGGTCGCCTTCGCGGCGGGCCGTGAGCTCGCCTCGCGGCGCGCGGGGTTGTTCGCGGCCGCCTTGACCGCCACCAGCCCGCTGCTGATCTGGTACTCGCAGGACGTTCGCACTTACGCGCTGCTCGTCTTCCTCGCAGCGCTCTCGTTCATGTTCTTCGCCTACGCGCTCGAGCGCGAGGAGCCCGGATGGCTCTGGGGGTGGGCGATTTTCTCGCTCCTCGCGTTCACGACCCATTACTTCGCCGTAGTCCTGATCGTTCCCGAGGCGGCGTGGCTGTTGCTCCGCGGTCCTCGGGCCAGGACGCTGATCGCCTCCGCGGCGATGGGAGCGGTCGGGCTCGCGGTGCTCGTGCTCGCCGGGGTCAACCAGCAGCAGGACAAGGTCGCCAACGTGATCCGCCAGCTCGACCGCGTCGACCGCGTCGTGTCGATCCCTCAGCACTTCGTGGTCGGCCTCAGTGTGCCGTGGCGGATCCTCCCGATCCTGGTCGGCGTCCTGCTCGCCGCAGCGGTCGTCTACGCGCTTCGCCGCGCTGATCTTCTGACCCGCGACTCCTTCGCAATCGCTGGCGGCGTTGCGCTCGCCGGCTTCCTGCTCGCAGTCGTCCCGGCGTTCCTCGGTCCGGACTACGTGATCACGCGTTACGTGCTCGAACTCTGGCTTCCGTTCGCGGTCGCGGTCGCGCTCGCGCTCGCCGTGCCGACGATCGGCCGCGTCGGCGTTACGGCCGTCGTCGCCCTGGCCGCGACAGGCATCGCGCTCAGCACCTGGAACGCGGCGACCCCGGCCGCGCGACGGGTCAACTGGGACACCGTGGCGGCGGCCCTCGGCCCGACGTCGGCGAAGCGGGTCGTGGTCGGGCCCGGCTATTTGGTCAGTGTCGGCCTGTCGCTCTACTTACCGGACGCCCACCTGGCGAGCTCGGATGAGCGGATCGTGACCCGGAACCTGGTCCTGATCTCGCTGCGGCCGGTCCCCGATTACGCGATCGGGCCGTGCTTTTGGGGCGCGGACTGCGGGGGAAAGGGAATCGGGGGCTCCCAGGCCCCGATCAAGGCCCCGGGCCCGTTCCGGTTGGTCGGCTCGGGCTCGACTCCCCGAGTCAACTACAACGTCTTTCGATCGAAGCGCCCGGCCCGGGTGCCCTCGCCCACCACCGGGCAGGTCGTGATCGTGCAGGAGCCTGGCTAGCGCTCCAGGGCCGGTCGCAGCCGTGCGCCGCGTCCGCCTCTAGAAGAACGCCCCGCCCCGGTACTCGCCGAACACCTCGCGCATCGCGCCGCACACCTCGCCGATCGAGGCTCCCACTCGAAGCGCCTCTCTGATCGGGTGCAGCATGTTGCCCTCGCCGGAGGCGACCTCGTGGACCTCCTTCAGCCCACGGGCCAGCGCCTCCTGATCACGGGAGGCCTTGAAAGCGGTGAGCCGGTCGACCTGGCGGCGCTCGGTCTCCGGGTCGATCTTCAGGATCTCGACCTCGTCGACCTCCTCGGTCACGTACTTGTTGACGCCCACGATGATGTCCTGGCCGGTTCGGTACCGCTCGTGGTAGGAGGCCGCCGACTCCTCGATCTCGCGCTGGATGAACTCGAGCGCCTCGACCGACCCGCCCAGCTCGGAGACCTTGTCGATCAGCTCCCAGGATCTTTCCTCGATCTCGTCGGTAAGCGACTCGATGAAGTAGGAGCCCGCGAACGGATCGGCGGTGTCGGCCGCCCCCGACTCGTGAGCCAGCACCTGCTGGGTTCTCAGTGCGATCCGCGCCGAGCGCTCGGTCGGCAATGCGAGCGCCTCGTCGAAGCCGTTCGTGTGGAGCGACTGAGTGCCGCCGGTGACCGCGGCGAAGCCCTGAAGCGCGACCCGGATGATGTTCACCTCGGGCTGCTGGGCCTGGAGGGTCACCCCGCCGGTCTGGGTGTGGAAGCGGATCGTCTGCGAGCGCTCGCTCTTGGCGCCGAAGCGCTCGCGCATGATCCGAGCCCACATCCGGCGCACCGCGCGGAACTTGGCGATCTCCTGGAAGACGTTGTTGTGGCAGTTGAAGAAGAAGGCGACCCGCGGAGCGAACTCGTCCACCTCCAGCCCGCGGTCGAGAGCTGCCTCGACATAGGCGATCGCGTTGGAGAGCGTGAATGCGACCTCCTGAACGGCCGAGCAGCCCTTCTCGCGGATGTGGTACCCGGAGATCGAGATCGTGTTCCACCTCGGGACCCGGGCGCGGCAGTACTCGAAGATGTCGGTGGTGAGGCGCATGGTCGCCTCGGGCGGATAGATGTAATTGCCCCGGGCCACGTACTCCTTCAGCACGTCGTTTTGGACCGTCCCGCGAAGCTCTTGCGCGGGCACCCCCTGCTCCTCGCCGACCAGCTCGTAGAGCAACAGGAGGATCGCGGCCGGGGCGTTGATCGTCATCGAGGTCGACACCTGGTCGAGTGGGATCTGGTCGAAGCAGATCCGCATGTCCTCGATCGTGTCGATCGCGACCCCGGTTCGGCCCACCTCGCCGGCGCAAAGGGGCTCGTCGGAGTCGCGCCCAAGCTGGGTCGGGAGGTCGAAGGCCATCGAGAGCCCAGTCGAGCCGTGCTCGATCAGGTAGCGATAGCGGCGGTTCGTCTCCTCGGCGCTCGCGTAGCCCGCGTACTGGCGCATGGTCCAGAGCCGATCCCGGTACATCCCCTCATGGATTCCCCGCGTGAAGGGGTACTCGCCCGGGACACCGAGCCGCTCTTGGAGTCCGGGGCCGACGTCGGCCTCGCCATAGAGGGGGTCGATCTCGATCCCCGAGTCCGTGAAGCGGCGCTCGTCGTCTGGGCCGACCAATGGGGCGATGTTTCGGTGCAGGTCGTCGTCGAGCGTCTCGCCCGTCCCGTCCGCCGGGGCGGGCGGGCCGTCTGGGTCGCGGTCGACGGGCTTGTCCGTCGGGCGGGTCGCCACGCCCCAAGCATAGGTGGCCGCCGGGCCTCAGGCGGGATGCCGGGCGCGCGCCGCCACCATTGCCCGCTCGGCCGCCTCGGCCAGCCGCTCGGCGGTCGCCGGGTAGGAGTAGGCCTCGACGGCGCTGGGATCCGGGGGGCGCAGATCGCCGCCTGCCAGGCGCCGCAGGGCCCCGACGATCGCCGGTACGTCGTCCGCGCCCACCACCTCGCCGCCCGCCTCGGCGACCACCCGGCCCGCCTCGGTCCCCGCCGCAAGCGCGAGGATCGGCGGCCCCGCGGCGAGGTACTCGAAGAGCTTGAAGTTGAGGAGCTGAGTCCGCTTCGGCGAGGCCACCAGCAGTAGCGCATCGGCCGAGCGCTGAAGGGCGAGCGCCAGCTTGCGGGGCAGGCTGCCGGCGAGCACGATACGCGCCGGCGACACGTCGGTGGCCATCAGCTCGGCCTCCGCCTCGGTTAGTGGCCCGGCTATCACCAGGTCGAGTCGCGAGGCGGCCTCGCGGTCCTCGGCGGCCAGTCGCGCCAGGGCTCGAATCAGCGGTCGTGGGTCGCGCCCGTAGCTGCCGAAGCGACCGGTGTAGACGATCGAGATGCGCTCCGGGTCGAGGATCGGCGCCGCTTCGGGGGCGCCGCCGGGCTCGTCGAGGTCGGGGTCCCAGCCGTTCGGGACCAGGTGCGCATCGATCCCCAGCCTGGCGCGAAGGTCCTCGGCGGCGGGCAGGCTGACACACACGACTTCGTCGGCGACGCCGAGCCATCGGCGCTCCAGCCGCCGGTCGAGGTTGCGCTGCGCCGCGGTGGGGAAGCGGGGCCGGATCGGCTCGAACGTCCAGGCGTCACGAAGCTCGGCGACCCAGGCGACCCCGCGCCGCGACAGCGCCCGGCCCACCGCGTGCACCGACTCGGGAGGGGAGCTCGTGATCACACAGTCGAAAGCCTCGCGGCGGTTCAGCCGCAGCGCCTCGCGACGCGCGAAGGGCGCCCAGGCCGCGGCCAGCGGCTCGGGGACGATCACCCGGCTCAGCGGGTGGGGCCGGCCGGAGTAGGTGTCGGAGTCGAACAGCGCGTCGACTCGATCGTGTCCATGTGCGCGTGCCCGCAGGCGCTGGAGGTCGGCCGTGCGGACGACGCCGGCCTCCTCGGGATCCTCGCCCCGGCCATAGGCCGAGGTGGTCAGGACAGTCACCCGATGACCGAGGCGGCGTAGCCACTTCGCCATCGCCGCGGGCCGGTGTGCGCCGGTGTCGCGGCAGGGCGGATAGAAGTAGGCGACCAGCAGAAGGTTCATGGCGTTCGCGTTCGACGGGTCGCGATCGCCTCCGCGTAGGCCTCGTCCATGCGGTCGATCAAACCCGGCCAGCCCCACCTCTTGACAGCCTTGTCGCGACCCGCGGTTCCCATCGCGTCGCGTGCTGCGGACCCTGCCTCGATCAGGCGGCGGATCGCGTCCGCGACCCGCTCCGGGCGGCCGGGCTCCACCACCAGCCCGGTTCGGCCATCGTCCACCACGGCGCGCACGCCCGGGTACTCGGTTGCGATTGTCGCCAGCCCGCACGCCATCGCCTCGATCAAGACGATCCCGAACGACTCCGGCGGCTCGGTCGTGAGCAGGAAGAGATCGGCCGATCGCAGCACGTCAGCGAGCTCGGCGTGGGCGACGCGTCCGAGGAGATGAACCCTCTCGCCGACTCCGGCGGCGAGCGCCTGTGCGCGGAAGTCGTCGAGCAGCTCGCCGCCTCCCGCGACCACGAGGTGGACCCGAGGATCGCCGAGGCTCGCGATCGCCGCGATCGCCAGGTCGAGCCGCTTGAAGTGGTGGGCGCGATCGAGGGTCGCGACGAAGGCGATCGCGATGTCGCTCGCGCCGATCCCCAGCGCGTCCCGCCGGCCGGTCCGGTCCGGCCCCGGCGAGAACTGCTCGGTGTCGACCCCGTTCGGTATCTCGATCAGCTTGGCCGGATCGCTCTCGCCGATCCGCCGCAGATACGGGACCGAGCGAGCGTGGTCCTCCGAGAGCACGGAGATCCGGTCGGCAGCGCCGACCAGAAACGGCGCGATCGTTCGCTCATAGGCCGCGAAGGCGACTCCCCGCGCGCCCTTTCCGACCAGCCGGTTCTTGTAGTGGACGAGCAGGGCCTGGCGCCGCCTCGGTCGGCTGATCCTGCCGAGCAGCGTCAACTCGGATCCGAAGATGAACGGATAGTGGAGGTGGACGACATCGAAGCCTGCGACCCGGGCGAGGCTCGGGATCAGCGGTGCGTTCCCGATCTCCGCCACCGGCTCGATCCTGTGGACGACGGCCTCGCCGGGGTCCGGCAACGGGCCGTCGGCGGGAGCGGTGAACACCTCGACGTGGTGGCCGCGCTCGGCTTGGCCCTTCGCGAACCGGTAGCAGGTGTTTCCGGCGCCTCCCGGGTAGGGAGGGAAGGTGGCCGTCAGGTGGGCGATGCGCAGGTTCGCGCGCGACACCGCAGCACCGTATCCGCCGATCGGGCGGCGCCGATCAGTCCGAGGCGCCTGCGAGGCGCTCGACGCCCGCCTGCTCGATCGTGCGGCGCAATCCCTCTGCCAGCTCGACCTGCGGCTCCCAGTTGAGGAGCTGCTTCGCTCGGGTGATGTCGGGCTGGCGCACCTGGGGATCATCCACCGGCAGCGCCTCGAAGACGATCTCCGACCGCGAGTCGGTCGCCGCGATCACGCCCTCGGCGAGCTCCAGGAGCGTCATCTCCTTGGGATTGCCGACGTTGACCGGCAGGTGCACGTCTGACTCGGCGAGCAGCTTCAGTCCGCGGATCAGGTCGTCGACGTAGCAGAAGCTCCGCGTCTGGCTGCCGTCGCCGAACACCGTCACCGGCTTGTCCTGTAGCGCCTGACGGAGGAAGGTCGGGATCGCCCTGCCGTCGTGCGGACGCATCCTGGCCCCGAAGGTGTTGAAGATCCTCGCGATGCAGGTGTTGACGCCCTGCTGGCGGTGATAGGCCATGGTCAGCGCCTCGGCGTAGCGCTTCGCCTCGTCGTAGACGCCGCGGGGGCCGATCGGGTTGACGTGGCCCCAGTAGTCCTCCGGCTGGGGGTGGACCTGCGGGTCGCCGTAAACCTCCGAGGTCGACGCGATCAGGAATCGGGCCCGCTTCTCCTTCGCCAGCCCGAGCATGTGGTGGGTCCCATAGGACCCGACCTTGAGGGTGTGGAGCGGCAGCCGCGCGTAGTCGATCGGGCTCGCCGGCGAGGCGAGGTGGTAGACGTAGTCGACCTCTCCATCCAGGAACAGCGGCTCGGTCAGGTCCTTGTTCAGGAACCGGAACTCCGAGTCGCGGATGTGCTCGATGTTCTGGAGGGAGCCGGTGTCCAGGTTGTCGATGCAGATCACCCGGTGACCCTCGGCGAGCAGCTGCTCGCAGAGGTGTGATCCGAGAAACCCTGCTCCTCCGGTGACTACGCAAGTGCTCATCGGACCGGGGAGAATAGCGCCGCATCGCCTTGCCGCGGCCATCCGGGTCAACGCCTGCAGCGTGGCTGGCGCGGAGCTCTTCCGGCCTGAGCCATGATGACTCGGCCGGGCTAGCGCCGCGAGCCCGACCTTCAGGCAGAGGAGCGTGCGCGAGACTCCGACAGCTTGATGTAGTTGCCCGAGGGATCGCGAAGCCCCGAATCGACGCCGTAGGGGCGCTCCTCGGGTGGCTGTACGAACTCGACCCCGCGGGCGGTCAGCTCCTCATAGGTCGCCTGGCAATCGTCAGTCTCGAGATACAGAGCCCCGGTCGCCCCCTTTGCCATCAGGGCTTGAAGCTGCCCCGCTGACTCCTCATCGAGCACCGGCGGCCCGGGGATCGCCATCAGCACGATCTGGATCTCGGGTTGTCCCACCGGGCCGACCGTGAGCCAGCGGAAGTTGCCCATGTCGGGCCTCGTCGCGTCGACTCGGAGCTCCATGCCGAGCTTCTCGGTGTAAAAGGCGAGCGCCTCGTCTTGGTCATGAACGAGAAGCTGGGCGGCGGCGACCTTGATCATTTTGCACTCCTCACTGGGGGGCAAGTGGCGAGCCAGGCTATCCGCGCCGGATGTCCCTGTCTTCTCGAAACGTGCTGTGTTGGGGGCGCCCGTAGGCGAGCACCACGCAGACCGGAATCCCCGCCGCCTCGACGGCGGGCGGATGCGTGGCGCGGTAAACGGTCGGCGAGGCGCCGAACATCCGCTTGAAGCTCGTCGTGAACGAGCCGACGCTGCGAAGCCCCACCGACAGGCAGATGTCGGCGACCGAGCGGTCGGTGTTGCGCAGCAGCGCGGAGGCGCGCTCCAGGCGGCGAGTCAGCAGGTATGCGTGCGGCGACTCGCCGAAGGTGCGGCGAAACTCGCGGCTGAAGTGCGCCCGCGAGAGGCCCGCCGCGTGCGCCATTTCCTCGACTCCGAGCGGCTCGAAGTATCGGACGTCGACCAGATCCCTGGCGCGGACCAGGTGGCGAGCGGCCGGCGCCGTCGAGATCGGGCTCCGCGCCGGCGGACGTGCGTCACCCGCGCTGCGAATGGCGGTGCGAGTGGTGACGGTGGCGATGCGGGTGATGATGACGACCGCGGTGGCGAACGTGCGGCGCGTAGGCGGCGAAGCGGTGCTTGTTCGAGCTGGTGGCGGATCACCCTGCGGGCCTTCGGCCAGTGGTTGACGTCATAGAGCGTGCCCGGGGTGACGGTTCGGTAGTAGATCAGCATCCTGACCCGGTGATGCTTCTTGGCCCAGCGGAACAGCTTGTGGGTGAAGCGGCCTCGGTAGTCGTTGTCCCAGGGTGAGTACTCGCCGACCACGAACGGCCGATGGCTCCAGCGGTGGTAGAAGTGCTTGAAGGCCGCCCAGATTCCAGGGGTGGCGAACTTGGAGTAGATGTCGGCGCCCACCCAGTCGACGTACTTCTTGCCGGGCCAGTACGCGCCCGGCCGGTTGCCCTTCACCGCGGGTGAGCCGAGCGTCTGAGGCGACCACATGAACGCGACCCTGGCGTGCTCGAGCCGGTGGTGGATGTTGTGGCGTCCATAGACGCGAGAGTGGTTGGAGTGAGCCCGGTAGATGCGCGGCATGTGGCGCTTTCGGAGCTTGTGGTTGATCTTCTTGACCTTCCCACCACGGACGATGAGCGCCATCCTCCGCCACGCCCGCCGGAAGTTGCGGGTCGAGTGGCTCTTGCCCTTCCTGGTCCCGTCGGAGTTGTAGGCGCAGTAGGGGTTCCAGGAGCCGTTCATCTCGGCGAACGGGCGGATGTAGACGACCTGGTGCGACTTGACGATCGACTGGTTCAGCCGGACCAGGTAGTGATCGTCCCTTGCCCTTCGCGATCTGGCGAGAGTTGATCCGCTCCGGCCCGACACCGGGCGCCGTCGACAGGCTGAGCACCCCGCGGGTCCGGGTCTTGTGCCAGCGCTTCAGAGCGCCGGTCGTGAGCGGCGTGTCCCAGTGGTAGAAGTCCTCCAGCACCGCCGGATGGGCGCCAACCCGCTTCGCGAACCGGTGGAAGTCGCGGTTGTTCGACGTGTCGCTGACGCCGTGGAAGATCTTGTGGTGGGGCGGGGCAAACGTCTTCGCCGCCGCCGATCCGGCGGTCGCCAGGAGGAGTGCGGCGACGATCGCGCCGCCCAATGCAAGGCGTGTCGAGCTGACGGGGGGAATCACCTGGGGGTCCCGATACCTCAGCAGACCTGCGGCCAAAGCGTCGGACCGGGGCGGTGAAGCCAGGCGCGCACAGCCCACACTGCCCTCGGACCCGATCTCGTTGCATACTCCCCGTGTGGAGATCGACTCCGCCGTCGAGGCCGACCTGGGCACCCTGCTCCCGATGATGCGGGCCTATTGCGACTTCTACGAGGTCGCTCCCACCGAGGAGGGACTTGAGGCGATGGCGAGGGCGCTGATCGCCGCCGAGGACCCAGACGGCATGCTCCTCGTGGCCCGGGACACGAACGGCGCGCCGATCGGGTTCGCCACCGTGGGATGGAAATGGGCGAGCACCAGGGGGGCGCGCATCGCGGTGATGGAGGACCTGTTCGTCGCCCCCGAGGCCCGCGGAGAGGGCGCCGCCGACGCGCTGATCAAGGCCTGCGCCGACCGGGCTCGCGTTCACGGCGCCCCCGTTCTCACCTGGGTGACCGCTCCCGACAACCGCCGCGCCCAGGCGGTCTATAACCGCGTCGGCGCCATTCCCGGGACCTGGCTGGAATACGAGCTCGAGCTCGACTAGGGCGCCCGCACGGGCGCCCCGCGGGGCGCCGGGACGAGTTGACAACCGTATGGGTGGCGAACTCGCCCCGGTGAAGCGGAGCGGGAGGGATTCGAACCCCCGGGCCCTTGCGGGCCGGCTGCTTTCAAGGCAGCTGCAATCGACCTGACTCTGCCACCGCTCCACCGGCGATCGTAGCCAGCGGACGGCACTTCGGTGGCCGAAATAGGCTTGGCGCGATGACGCACGAGTGGCGGAACTGGACCGGCGACCAGGCTTGCGCGCCGGCGGCGATCCAACACCCCAGGACACTCGACGGCCTGATCTACTCGGTCAGGAGCGCGGCGGAGCGCGGGCTGGCGATCCACGCCGCCGGCTCGGGACACTCGTTCACCGACGCGGCGCTGACGGATGGGGTGATGATCCGGATCGAGGCGCTCAACCGGATCCTCGACCTCGACCGCGAGTCCGGCCTGATCAAGGTCGAGGCGGGGATCACGCTCGCCGAACTCGGCCGGGCGCTGTGGGAGCACGGCCTGGCGATGGAGAACCTCGGCGACATCGACAAGCAGACGCTGGCCGGGGCGATCTCGACAGCGACGCACGGAACCGGGGCCGGCATTCCGAAACCTCTCGGCGCAGGTCGAGGCGCTCGAGTTGGTGCTGGCCGACGGAAGCGTGCTCGAGGTCTCCGAGCGATCCGACCGGACCGCGTTTCGGGCCGCGCGGGTGGGCGTCGGGGCGCTCGGGGTCATCTACTCGGTCACCCTCCGCGCCGTCCCGGCGTTCGCGATGGAAGGATCGACTCGCCGAAGCCGCTCGAGTGGACCCTCTCGAGCATCGACGAGCTCGCCGCGCGCAACGAGCACTTCGAGTTCTACGTCTTCCCGCACACCGATACCGCGCTGGTCATCGAGCGAAATCGGACCGAGGGCCCGCCCAGGCCGCGGAGCCGGGCTCGAGCCTTCCTCAACGAGATCCTGATCGAGAACTACGGGATGGACCTGCTGTCGCGCGTCGGCCGTAGCTTCCCGTCCTCGATCCCGCGCCTCGTCGGGTTCGCTGCCGACCAGTTCTCGCGCACTCGCCGCACCGACCGCAGCTACCGGATCTTCGCCTCCGATCGACGGGTCCGGTTCACCGAGATGGAGTACGCGTCCCGCGCCACCACGGGGCCGATGCCGTGCGGAAGGTGCTCGCCCTGCTTCGAGAGCGGGAGGTTCCCGGTCGGATTTCCGATCGAGTTCCGCCTGGTCGCCCCCGACGACGCCTTCCTCAGCACGGCCCACGAGCGCGAGACCGCCTACGTCGCGGTCCACCAATACAGGGGTGCGCCATGGGAGCCCTACTTCCGCGCGGTCGAGGAGATCATGGACTCCTACGAAGGCCGCCCCCACTGGGGAAAGCGCCACTTCCAGACCGCCGAGACGCTTGCCCCGCGCTACCCGCGCTGGCGCGACTTCCAGAAGGTGCGCAAGCGGCTCGACCCCGACGGCCGCTTCTCGAACTCCTACACCGACCGCGTCCTGGGGCCGGTGGGCACCTAGGCTGGAAGATCAGGCGACGCGGAGGCTGGCCGAAGGAGGCCCTCGACCCCGTCGGCGGCGGCCGGCGCTCCGCCTGCGGCCTCGAACGCGGCGGCGATCACGCCGGCCTCTCGTGTGCGCGCCATAGCCTCCAGCACCTTGCGCCGCAGCCGCTCCGGGTTCAGTCGCGAAACCGGAAGGCGGCTGCCGGCCCCGCAGACCTCGACGCGACGAGCGACCTCGAGCTGGTCGCGCCCGAACGGCACCGCGCAGACGGGCACCCCCGCCGCGAGCGCCTTCTGCGTCACTCCCATTCCGCCGTGAGTGACCGCACATGCCGATCGCTTCAGCAAGGGCCCATGCGGGATGAAGCGCTCCACCCGGGCGTTGGCCGGGACCCGCCCCCGCGGACCATCCGCCGAGGGCAAGGTTGCCACCACCGTCACGTCCTCCTCGGCAAGTGCCTCCAGCGCCACCTCCACCAGGCGGCCATCGTCCTGAAACTCCGATGAGGTGCTGACGAGCACGATCGGGCCGTGGAGCTCAGCCAGCCAGTCAGGTTCCTCGGCCGGCGGATCCCAGGTCATCGGTCCGACCATTCGAACATTCGCCGGCCAGTCCGAGCGCGGATACTCGAAGGGCTCGGCCGTGAGATACAGGAGCAGCGGTGGGGCAGCGAACATCCCGGCGGCGCCATCGATCCGCGGCAGGCCCAGGCGTTCCCGAAGCGGATCGAGCGACTTCCTCACCACGCGCTCGGCCGACCCCATGAAGATCCGGCCCAATGCGGCATCGCGCCACCGGCCCAATGGTCCGCGCGCGGGTCGCAGGCCCGGTCCAAACGGAGGCACGTCGCGAGAGGGGATCGGAAGGGGGTAGGGGCACCACATCGCCCAGGGGAGGCCGCTCGATTCCGCGACGGCGGCGGCGCCCCAGCTCTGCACGTCGATCAGCAGTAACTTCGGTTGCGTCGCCTCGATCGCGCCTTCGAGATCCGGAACCTCGTGCTCCGCCCGGGCTCCGAAGATCGCGACGCCTCGCTTGAAGGCCCCCTGGGCGGTGCGGGCCTTCCAGTCATCGTGGTGGATCGCCTCGATCTCGGGCGAGATCGGATCGGCCTCGAACCCTCGCTCGCGAAGCAGGCCCACCTGTGATGGGAGCGTCCTCACCGAAATGCGATGGCCGCGCTGACCGAGCTCATCGAGGAGCGGAACCAGGGGAAACAGATGGCCGCGGGCCGGCGAGGTGTAGGCGAGCACGGAGCTCATGGGCTCAGAGGAACGCCTGGCCCTCGCCCCGGTAGGTCGGGACCTGGTCGGCGATCCGATCACCCTCGACCAGGTAGAGCGAGCCGAACCGCTCGCACAGCTCGCCCGCCTTGGCGTGGCGAAGGTAGACGCGATCGCCGACCCGAAGCCGCCGCGCGCCGACACCCCCGAGCGGCGTCTGGACCTCTCCCGCTCCCTCCTGTCGATCGAGGTGGAGTCCCTCCGGCAGGTAGGGCCTCGGGAGCCTGTCTGCTCCAGCTGCGCCCGAGGCGGGGTAGCCGCCGCCGAGCGCCGTTACGAACGTGGGGCTTGGCCGGCGCACCACCGGTAGCACGAAGAAGGCCGCCGGCCTCAGGTCCAGGGAGCGGTAGTCGTCGAAGAGCGCCGGCGCGTAGAAGCCCGATCCGGCGGTCACCTCGGTCACCGCGCCGGCGGCCGCGGTTCGCGCCACGCTCCCGGTTCCCCCGCCGTTCACGAACTCGAGATCGGCGAGCTCGCTGACCGCGGCGATCAGGCGGGGGAGGCGTCGCCGGATCTCTCGCTCCGATGCGGCCTGCATCCAGCGGATCGCGGCGCTCCTGAGCGGCCTCCCCGGGACGCGGTCGCCGACCCCCGCGATCTGGGCGTCGTAGGCCATCACGCCCGCCAGCCTGGTGCCCGGCCTCTCGGAGATCTCGGCCGCCATCTGCCGGGCATGGGCAGGCGTCCGGACCGGCGAGCGCTTCGGGCCGATCCGCGCCAGCCTCCCCTTCGCCGGCCACCAACCGACATCGAGGTCGAGGCAGACTCGCAGTCCTCCCGCGCCGCCGTGTATCGCCGACTCGATCAGGTCGAGATGGGGAGGCGAGTCGACCATCGGGACCGGCGCGCGCCCGGGATCCCGAGCGGCCAGCTCGACCAGCTCCGCGAGCGCCGTGCGATCTGCGGTGGGGTAGGCGACCACGATGTCCTCGAACCCCTGGGCGGCGAGCCACAGCGCCTCGGGAAGCGTGAAGGCGAGGATTCCCTGAAAGCCCGGATCGAGCTCGCCGATCAGCCGAAGGAGAGCGGTCGATCGAACTGACTTCGAGGCGACGCGAATCGGCGTTCCCGTCGCCTGGGCGAGCATGAACCGTGCGTTGGAGCGCAGGGCGTCGAGGTCGACGAACGCGAAGGGCGGCTCGACCGACTCGAAGATCCCCTCGTATCGGGCAAGGAGTGCTCCCCGGTCTACCCTGGTGGGGGCTTGGGGGACGCTGGCCTGGGTTGCACTCACCGCGGCGCGAGCGTATCGGCTGGCCGCGGGCCCGGCGAGTATCGCGGCGCCCGCGACTACTTCCTAGAATCGTGGGCCACGCCCGGAGAGGTGGCCGAGTGGCTGAAGGCACTCGCCTGCTAAGCGAGTAGGGGGCGAAAGCTCTCTCGAGGGTTCGAATCCCTCCCTCTCCGCTCGAGCGGGCGGTCGATCGAGGATCGCGCCACTCCAAGCGGGTCGACGGACCATCCTCACGATGGCCCGCCCGGCGGGTGAGACAGAAGGAACGGATGACGTGAAGCGCTATCGCTGGATGCTCGGGGCCGCCGCCCTGGCCGCGCTCGCCTGCGTTGCCGGCGGCTGGGTGCTGCTCGCGGATCGGGACTCCGCCGCCCGCAGTGACGCCCTGCCGAGGGTGATCGCCTCGCCCCGGCTCGACCGATCGTCGAGGCAGGTGGAGGCCTCACCCTCCGGGGCTCTTCCCGGCTCATCTGGGAACCCTCGCCGCCCCGCCCCGCGAGCCACGAAGCCCGCTCCATCGGATGCGCCCGCCGCTGGACCATCGAATGGATCGTCTCCTCGGGGGTCTGCGTCTGCGCGTGGTTACAGGCTCGCGCGCCGCGGCCAGCCGCTCGTCTCGGTTCGCCGCGGCGCCCGGATTGCACTGCGGACTAAGCCGCGGGGAAAGGTCGTCAAGACGCTCGCCTGGCGGACCCGGTTCGGCTCTCGCACGGTGCTCGCGGTCTTCGCGCGGCGCGGCGCCTGGGCCGGGGTGCCCACTCCCCTGCTGCCGCACGGCAGGCTCGGCTGGGTCAAGCTCGATCCCGCCCGGCTGCGATCGGGCTGGACCCGGTACTCGATCGATGTCGACCTCTCCTCGAAGGCAGCCCGGCTTCGGATCTCTGGCCGGACGCTCCGCTCGTTCAGCGTCACCGTCGGCGCCGCGGCCTCGCCCACCCCGATCGGGCGGTTTGCGATCACCGACACGTTCCGGGGCAACCTGAACCCCGCCTACGGGTGCTGCGCGCTGGCGACCAGCGCCACCCAGTCCGATCTGCCGTCCGGCTGGCTCGGCGGCGACCGGATCGCGATCCACGGCACCACGGGCCCGCTCGGGGCGGCGCTCTCCCACGGCTGCATCAGGGCGTCGAACGCGGCCGTCAGCGCCTTGGTTCGCCGGGTCGGGCTCGGAACGCCGGTCGTGATCCACCGGTAGCGCGGGCGAGCCGCCCGGCGTCCGGCTCAGCCGCGCGCCGTCTGCGGCTCCCACTTGAAGGAGCGCGCCGCCACGATCGCGCTGCCCACCGCCCACAGGGTGAGCACGGCGACGTTGTTGGCCGTCAGCCCCGTTCCCGAGGAGACCCCGAAGCTGATCTGAAGCCCCTCGGCAAGGTGAAAGAGCGGAAACACGCGGCCCACGTCCTGGAGCCAGGTCGGCAGGGTGTCGATCGGGATGAAGACACTCGAGATGAAGGAGAGGATCACGGCGGGGAAGGGCCCGATTGCCGCCGCCGCGTCGGCGTTCGGGGCGAAGGTGCTGACCGCGATCCCGAGCGCACAAAGGGTGGCGCTGCCGAGCGCCGCGTAGACCACCACGCCGATGATCGCCGTGCCGTGGATGTGCACCCCATAGAGGATCGCCCCGAGCGCGAGCAGGACGGCGACCATCACCGCAACCAACACCATCGAGCGCAGGACGAGGGACGCGATGAAGGTCCACGACGGAACCGGGGTACCGCGGTAACGCTTCAGCTGGCCGCTCTCGCGTTGCGCCGTCAGCGAGATGACCAGGGTGCTGAAGCAGTTCAGCATGATCGCGTAGGCCATCAGGCCGGCGGTGAAGTAGGCGTGGAGATCGAGCGTGATCCCGCCTACGTCGACCGGCTTGTTGTTGTCTCCCGATGCGAAGATCGAGTTGAAGAGCAGCAGGAAGACGATCGGGAAGAGGATCGAGAAGACGAGCGCGCGCGGGTTGCGCCTCGTCGTCTTCAGCCCATAGAAGGTCTGGCGGGCGACCAGGGCCAGGTCGCCCATCAGGTACTCCCCTCGTCCGGCGGGTTCTCGGCGGACGTCAGCTCGAGGAAGATGTCCTCGAGGCTGGGATGGACCGCCTCCAATCCGTCGAGCGCGATCCCCCGCTCCTCGGCCCACCCCGTGAGCTTGTAGAGGGGCCGCTGCGGGCTGTCGACCTTCAGCGCCGCGACCCCGCCGACCAGCTCGACCGGGGCGTCCACGATCGAGCGAATGTCATCGATGGACACCCCATCGGGAAGGCGGAACCGGATCATCGTCTGCGCGCCTGTCCCGGCGCCGATCTCCTCCAGGTCGCCGACCGCGGCCAGCTCGCCGCGGCGCAGGATCGCCACCCGGTCGGCCAGGTGCTGGGCCTCGTCCATGTAGTGGGTGGTCAGGAAGATCGTCTTGCCGAGCTCCTTCAGCCCCTCGATCATGTTCCACGCGTCGCGCCTGGCCGTCGGATCGAAGCCCGTGGTCGGCTCGTCGAGGAAGAGGAGCTCCGGGTCGCCGATGATTCCCACCGCCACATCTACCCGCCGTCGCTGACCTCCTGACAGCGTCCCGACTCGCGCGTCGCGCCGATCGGACAGGCCGACGAGGTCGATCGTCTCCTCGACCGGTCGCGGCGACGGATAGAAGCCGGAGAACAGGGTGACCAGCTCGCGGACGGTGAGCGCCGGGTCGAGCTCGCATTCCTGGAGCACCAGGCCGATCCGCTCGCGCCAGGGTCGGGTCGGCTCTCCCGGGTCGACGCCCAGCACGGATGCCTCACCTCCGGTGCGCGTGCGGTAGCCCTCCAGGATCTCGATCGTGGTCGTCTTGCCCGCGCCGTTAGGGCCCAGGAAACCGAACACCTCGCCGGTGGCCACCTCGAAGCTGATCCCCCGCACCGCCTCGTACTGGCCGTAGCGCATCCGCAGATCGCTGACCGAGATAGCTGTTCCGTTGCCGTCGGCCATCCGCTCGCCGCGCAAGCTAGCGCAGGCCCGGGGCGCTGGTCGAAGCTGCGTCTAAATCGTCAGCACGACCTTGCCCGTGGCGCGGCGCTCGTCGAGCTCCCTGAGAGCATCGGCCGCGTTCTCGAGCGAGTGAACAGACCCGACCACGGGCCGCACCATTCCCGTTCGGACGAGGTCGCCAAGCCGCTCGATGGCGTCGGGGACGCCCGTCGGTTCCGAGGCCAGGGCCCCGAACGAGCAGCCGCGGACGTCGACGTTTCGGAGCAGGAGGCGGTTGACCCTGATCTCGGGGATCTCTCCTGACGTGAAGCCCACCACCACGATGCGCCCCTCGGGAGCGAGCGAGCGCAGGCTCTCCTTGAATCGCTCCGTGCCGCCCACCGGGTCGACGATCAGATCGATCGGCTCGGCCAGCTGCGAGCGGAAGTCCTCGCCGATCGCGATCGAGTCGGCCCCCGCTGTCCGTGCGATCACGGCCTTCTCCTCGCTCGAGACCGCACCGACTACCTGCGCGCCGAGCGCCTTCGCGACTTGGACCGTGGCGGTGCCGACCCCGCCCGCCGCGCCGTGCACCAGCACGCTCTCGCCTGCCTCGAGTCCGCCCCGGCGGTCGAGCGCCGCCAGTGCCGTGAGGTAGTTCAGAGGCAGGGCCGCGCCCTCCGCGTAGCCGAGCTCGTCGGGAAGGTGGAAGGTCGCCTCGGGGAGCGCCGCGACCTGCTCGGCGTGCGCGCCGAGGCTGAGCGTCATGACGCGATTCCCGACTGCGATCGGGCTGTCCGAGGGGGCACGAATCACGTCCCCGGCCGCCTCCCAGCCCAGCGTGAACGGAAGCTCTTGCCGCACCTGGTACTCCCCGCGTGTCATCAGCAGGTCGGGAAACGACACTCCCGCGGCGCGCACGGCGATCACGAGTTCGGCGTCCGGCTCAGGGAGATCGACCACCGAAACGGCGTCCGGCCCATCCTCCGTGGTCACCTGGAGAGCGCGCATCGAGCTTCGCCGCCCTCGGCAGTGTACGTGTCGATCGGCGCCGCGTAGCATCCGCTTGGTGGCTGAGCGTTCGACCGAGCCCAGGACTCCCAAGCGGGTCTTCGTCACCGGCGCGCTGGGCCTGATCGGGCGGCGGGTGGCGAGCCGCTTTCGCGAGGCCGGGTCCGAGGTGACGGGGGTCGACGTTCGCGCCGAGCCGGAGTTGGGCGTCGTCGCGGGCGATCTGACCGTTCCCGGCTCGTGGGCCGAGGCGGCGGCGGGCGCCGAGCTCGTGATCCACACCGCGGCCCGGCTCGGGATGGACAGCGACGCGGACGGTTTTTGGCGGGTCAACGTCGTCGGGACCCGCAACGCGCTGGATGTCGCGGTGACGGCAGGGGCGCGGCGGTTCGTCCAGCTCTCATCGATCGTGGCCTTCGGATTCGACGTACCGAGGGACGTCGACGAGCGTCATCCGGTGCGGCCCAACGGCGTCCCCTACGTGGACACCAAGGTCGCGAGCGAGCAGGTCGTCCTCCAGGCGCACGGGGCGGGCGAGGTTGGGTGCACGATCATTCGGCCGGGCGACGTCTATGGCCCGGGATCGCACTTCTGGACCCTGACGCCCGTGCGAGAGATGGCGATGGGCCGCCTGATCCTGCCGGCCAGGGGGCACGGAACGATGAGCCCCGTCTACGTCGACGACCTGGTTGAGGGCATCGTCTTGGCGGCGGCCGACGACGGGCGGTGGGGGAGGTCTTCACGCTGAGCGGCGGCCACGATGTCGAGGCGCGGGAGTTCTTCGGCCACTACGCGCGCATGCTCGGCAAGGAACGGGTGCCGACCGCCCCGACCGCGGTGGTCGCCGCTCTCGCCGCGGCGATCGGCCATGTGCGCCGCCTGCGGGGCGCCGCTCCCGAGATCACCCCGGCCGCGGTGCGCTACCTGTCGCGCGCCGGCACCTACTCGATCGAGAAGGCGCGCCGAACGCTTGGCTACGACCCTTTGGTGGGCCTCGAGGAGGGGATGGCGCGCTGCGAGGAGTGGCTTCGCGCCGAAGGGGTGATCCCGCGATGAGGGAGGCCTTCGGCCCGCCGCTGAAGGCGGCCGCGCTGAGCGCGTTCATCGCGGGCGTCGTTCTGCTGCTGGTAAACCCCCCGTCGCTCTCCGGCCTGTGGGGCATGGTCGCGCTCGTGGTCGGCGCGATCGCGATCATTTTGCTGACCGCGTGGGCGACCGTGGCGCTGATCGGTGGCGAGATGCCGGAACCCGAGTTTCGGCGGTTGGTCGATCGAAGCGAGGCACTCGCGCAAATGCCGCCCCCCGACCGCCCGCCGAGCGAGTTCGACGAGCTCGTGATGCGGGCACTCGACGACCTTCCCGATGAGTTTCGCGAGATCCTTCAGACGACGCCGGTGGTCGTCTCGAGCCGGGGGCACGAGCACCGCGCCTACGGCCTCTACATGGGCGGCACGGTGGCGCGCAACAGCTATCCGGACAGGATCGTCATCTACCAGGACACCCTGGAGCGCGACTTCGGCCACGACCCTGACCTGCTTCGCGCCCAGGTCGAGCGGACGGTGCGCCACGAGGTCGCCCATCACCTGGGCTGGGACGAGCGTGGCGTGCGGAATCTCGGTCTGTGAGGACCTGGAGAGGGGCGTGAGCGGGGGCAGCCCGGCGGCCGTCAGCTCGCCGTGACCCCCGCCGACGGGGCCAGGCGCCTCAGAGCCCGTGGTGCGGCCACTCGGGCGCGTTGCCCTCCTTGAAGGCCCGGGCGCCAATCGCGTGCGAGTCGCGCCGCATGAACATCGACAGGCACATCTCCGCCTCGGTCCGGAGCTGCTCCTCGTAGGGCCGCCCGACGTTGCGAACCATCGTCTCCTTGTCGGAGCGGATCGCTCCCTGGGGGAGCTCGGCGATCTCGCGAGCGACCTCCAGCGCACGCTCGAGGGCGCCGCCGGCCGGCACGACCTCGTTTGCGAGGCCGATCCGGAGCGCCTCCTTCGCGTCGACGGGACGACCGGTGATGATCATCTCCATCGCCTTCGCGTAGCCCACCACGAGCGGTAGCCGAACGGTCATCCCGTCCCCGGCGACGATGTTCCAGCGGCGTTCCAGGGCGCCGAAGACGGCGTTCTCGGCGACGATCCGGATGTCGCCCAGGAGCGCGTTCTCGAGCCCCGCGGCGACGGCCCAGCCGTTAACCGCGGCGATCACGGGCTTGAACACGTCGAGCCGACGCGTGTATCCGCAATCCCCGGGCGAGTTGTGGAGGTGGGTGCGGAACTCGTCCCAATCCTCCACCTTCGTCTCGGCCGCGTCCGCGAGATCCCAGCCGGCGCAGAACGCTTCGCCCGCACCCGTGATCACGAGCACGAAGGCCTCCTCGTCGTCGCGAAACCGCCGCCAGGCGTCGTGAAGCTCGTCGTTCATGCGGCGGCTGACGGCGTTTCGCTGCTCGGGGCGGTCGTAGGTGAGAACGGCGACGTGGCCGTCCCGCTCATAGCGGATCGTCTCGTAGCTCATCGGTCCTCCTGGGCTCGCGTGTGGCAGGAGCCGCCAGCTTCTCATCACCGCGGAGGGTGGCAAGCTTCTCAAGCTCATCTGGACCCCCTTCCGACCTCCAATCAAGGACCCCAAAGGTCAACTTGTCGGACGAGGGGACGCGGGGGGCGCCGGTGACGGGCCGGGGCGCGCGCGCACCGGCCGGTCTCCCTGCCGGCGCCCGAGGCTCAGTCCTTCCTCTCGAGGTCCGCGACTTCGCGGGCCTTCTCCGCCAGGGTCTCCTTGGCGTCCTCCAGCTTGTCCTTGGCCTCGGCCCGCTTCTCGTCCCTGGCGCCTTCCCGGCGAAGCGAGGAATTGCCGGCCAGGTCGCCGGCGGCCTTCTTGGCTCTTCCGACCGCCTTCTCGATGGAGCTCTCCACTTTCGTCACCTCCTTTCCGCGGGTCCCGCTACCCGCCTCGGGCTCGGGCAAACCGGTCAGGCGGCGGTGCGCTCGGGCTCGCCGGTGCGGGCGCGGGGCAGGCCCCCGATTTCTCGCGCGAGGTCGTTGGCGCTTCGTCTCGGCACCACCAGCGCGAAGCCGAGCGCACCCGCAAGGGCGATCAGGCACATCAGGAACGAGAGGGTGAACCCGGAGGACGTCGGGATGCCGGACCCGTCGAGGTTGCTGGCCAGAAGCGTCGCGGCGAGCTGGCCGCCGAATGCGCCCCCGAGGGTGCGGGTCACCGCGTTCATGCCGGTCGCCACGCCCGTCTGTTCCTGGCGCACGTTCTGGACGATCAGGTTGGCCATCGCCGAGAACGAGAGGCCGATGCCGATGCCGAGCAGGCCCGCGGCAACGTAGATCTCCCACTCCTGGCTTCGGCCGGTCACCAGCAGGACATAGCAGGCGAGAGCGAATGCAGCGCCCCCGATCAGCGACCCGCGCGAGCCGATCCGGCGCTCCAGCACTCCCGCCATCTGCCCGATCACCACGATCGCGATCGTCGTCGGGAGGAGGAATAGCCCGGCCGTCGTCACCGAGGCACCGAATCCATAGCCGGTGCTCGTCGGCTCTTGGACAAGCTCGGGCAGGAGCACGAACGACGAGTACATCCCGACCCCGATCAAGAACGCGACCGTGTTTGTGGTCCAGACGCCGCGGATCGCCATCATGCGCATGTCCACGAGCGGCTCGCGGGATCGGAGCTCCTCGCGCACCCAGGCGGCTATGACCGCGGTCCCGAGAGCGAGCAGGCCGAGCGTCTTCGCCGAGGTCCAACCCCAGGTGCTGGTCTCGGTGATCGCCAGCAGGACGCCCGAAATGCCGAGCGTCATCAGCGCCGCGGCGCGGTAGTTGATCTCGGCCGGGGTCTTGACCGGCGACTCGGGGATATAGCGCCGGGTCAGGAAGGCGGTCAGGACGATGATCGCGAGCGGGCACCAGAAGAGCCAGTGGTAGGAGAGGTTCTGCGTGACGACGCCGGCGAGAACCACACCCGCGCCGCCGCCGATTCCGAGCAGGGAGGAGACCAGGCCGATTGCACCAGGGACCCGCTCGTTGGGGAACTCGTCGCGGATGATCGAGAAGGCGAGCGGAAAGATGCCTCCGCCGGCCCCCTGGATGACCCGGCCGAGGATCATCAGCCACAGGGAAGAGGCGATCGCGGAGATCAGCGTCCCGAACGCGAGCGCCAGGAGCACCATCATCAGCAGGCGCTCCTTGCCGTACATGTCGCCGAGCCGGCCGATTATCGGCGTCGCCACCGAGGCGCTCAGCAGGTAGGCGGTCAACACCCACCCGACGGCGCTCTCGGACGTGTGGAGGGAGCTCTGGATCTGCGGCAGCGCAGGGACCACGAGCGACTGCAGGAGCGCATAGGAGATCCCGCCCATCGACAGGACGGCCAGGATGATCCGGGGACTCGGGCTGGAGGCTCGCTGGAAGATCGAATGACCTTAGCAGATCATTTGCAGTCACCGAGCATTGTTACGTGATAACTTTCTGTGAATGGCAAGGGCATTGAAAGACGGTGCGCCTCCCGGTATCGCAAGGCAATGGCCGACTCTGCTGCTGATCAAGCTGGGCCGGATCACGATGCACCGATTCAGCGAGGCTCTCGAGCCTTTCGGCATCCGCCCTCGCCACGTGGCGGCTCTGATCGAGCTCCGCGACCACGGTCAGCTCACGCAGCAGTCGTTGTGCGGCCAGCTCCACCTCGACCCGACCAACCTCGTCGCGATCCTCAACGAGCTCGAGGACAGGGGCTATGCGACCAGGCGCCGCGATCCCGAGGATCGGCGCCGTCACCTGGTCGAGGTATCGAGCCAGGGGGTCGCCGTGATCGAGAAGGTCTCGGCGGTCATGGATGCGGTCGAGGAGGACCTCCTCGAGGGATTCGATCCCGGCGAACGCGAGCAGCTCGAGGGCCTACTGACCTCGATCTGGGAGCGAAGCGGCGGCTATGACGCCTACTCCCAGGCCGAAGCCGAGGCGGACGGCCCACCCGCCTAGCGACGTCTGGCGGTCAGCCGGTCCGCAGGGCAATGCGAAACACGGGGTGGTCGGGGGCGATCCTTCGAAGCTCGGATTCCGGGGAATCGCCCGCGACGCCGTCGAAGAAGACGCCGACCTCCCACTTCCAGCGCTTCAGGTAGGCGCGAAGGATCGGGACCTTTTCGTCATCGGCGACCTCGGCCGCGGTGAAGCTCTCGGAGCGCCTGCCGACCAGCAGGTGCCCCTCGTTTCGGGCGCGCAGGTTGCGTACCCACTGGGTGTGCCCGCGCGGGGCGACGAGGTAGCGAGCGTCGTCGATGACCAGAAGGTTGACGGGCGTTCGGCGGGGCTCTCCGGTCTTGCGGCCACGGACCTCCAGGATCCGGGAGCCCGCGACGCTCAAGCCCGCTCGGGTCAGTGCCGCGATGGCTGGATCGAAGACGTGTCTCTGGAGCCAGCCGGGTCGTTGATAGCGATCGGCGATGCCTCGATTCTGACAGCGCCGCGACGCTGTCAGCCGCCCGGTTCAGGCTATGTTCAGTCGCTTCTCCTTAGGCAGCCCCCCGCATCCCGTGCACCCGTCCAAGGACGGCCGGGCGCTCGTCGTGCTCGCTGCGGGCGATCTCGCGCACCTCTGCCTCGACATAGCGGAACCCCGCCTCGGCCGCGGCGACGTCCCCGTCGCCGGTCTGTCCCGGGAAGCGCTCCCGGATCGAGCTCACGACTGACATCCAGCGACACGCACCCGCTGAGCGCGGCGAACCCGCCCACCAGAGCGGCGTCCGGCATCGGGAGGCCGATGTGCTCGCGTGCGATCTCGCTCGCCGGAATGCTGAGCCGCCGGTCGGGTCGCAGCGTGGCGACGAATTCGCCCAGCCCCAGTTCCTCGATGCTGCTCGTCGAGTTGACGAGCAGATAGCCCGTCGGCTCCAGCCCCCGAACGGTCGCTCGAGTGGGGGGGTCCGGATCCTGGACGATCAGACCGTCCGGGTGGCCGATCGACTCGCGCGGCCCGGAGCGGGCGTCCGCCGATCCGGCAGAACGCCACGACGCGGGGACCCACGGGCCCGCGAGCGAAGGCTCGGGAACGCGAGCGCGTCGCGGCCTTCGACCAGCGCCGCGACCGAGAGGAGCTCGGCGGCGGTCATCATGGTCTGCCCGTCACGGCCGTGGAACCGAACCTGGAACGACGGCTCGGCCGGCTCTCCAGGGGTCGGCCGCTTGCCGGTGCGCCGCGCCGCGCGAGCACGATGGCGAGGGCACCGCCGAACAGCAGCGCGACTCCGACGACCAAGACCACAAACCAAGCGGGAAGCCCGGATCCGGGCGATCTCGATTCGTCGTCGGAGCCGCCTTTTGCTGGGCGCCGGATCCGCCGTGGTCGCCCGGCGTCGGAGGCGCTTCGGCGCTCGGCTGGGGCGTCACGGCCGGCGTCTCCGACGGCTGCGCGTGAGCTTGCGGCCGCTGGTGCGAAACGGTCGCGAATCGCGCCAGCTTTCGGGTCGTGGCGTCGCCCGACGATTCCATCGACGGCCAGGCCCCGCCGGCCTGGAAGCGCTCGACGGCGGTCTCCGTCAGGGGTCCGAAGCGACCGTCGACCGGTCCCGGGCGCTCGCCCGCCCGACGCAGTCGGTGCTGGATCGCCCGCACGCGTGTCGAGCCGTGCGGTGCGTGTAGCCGGCGCCGCGGAACGATCACCGCCGCCTGGCGCGAAAGGGCGTTCGCGGTAGCCGGTCCAACGATCCCGTCGACGGCCAGCCCCTGGCTGGTCTGGAACCGCTCGACGGCGGCCTCGGTCAGCGGTCCAAAGCGTCCGTCGACCGGTCCCGGGCGCTCGCCCGCCCGAAGCAGTCGGTGCTGGATCGCCCGCACCCGTTCTGAGCCGTGCGGTGCGCGTAGCCCGCGCCTCAGGCGATCAGATCGGAGTCGGCCCGCGTTGCCGTTCGGCGTGTCCTTGGCCTCGGCCAGCGCCGGGGAGGCGAGCACCAGCAAGCATCCCAATGAGCGCCACCAGCACGCTGCGTAGCGGGGTGATATCGATTGTTCTTCGCATCGTCCATCTCCTTCTCGAGCGAGCAATTCGCCGCCGGCACCTGTCGGTGCGCGGGGGCTACGGCTTGGACCCAGGGGGCTCTAGCCAGGGCGCTCGAGAAGGGCGATGCGGGCCACCGACCGCCAAGCGGCGGGGGCCAGGGTGAGGCGCTCGAACAGCAGGGCGGCGAGGCCCGCGAGCGCCATCAAGACGGCGAGGAAGGTAAGCGAGATCCCACCGGGGGCCGAGGAACCGGCGCCCGTTGAGCCGCCCGGAGCCGAGGGCAATCCGGGAAGCCCGGATCCACCCGGCGTGGCGGTGGAGTGCGAGGTCTGCGCCGCCGCGGCAAGGCCCTGGGCGAGCGAGGCGATCGCGGCGCTGCCGGGAACCCGGAGCCCCAAGGCGAGGGACGACGATTGGCCCGCCGGCCCGGTGTCGTCGCCGACGCGGTTAGCCGGGGTCCGGGTGGCGTCGACGACTCCCAAGGGGGCGGCATAGGGGGCTACGGGCTCGCTCGCCGGTCCGGCGGGAGCAGTCGGCGGCTGATTCACCAACGGCGGGGTCGGGGCGCCGGGGACCGCCGGAGTGTGAACCACCGGGTTGATCGGACCCACGACCGGAGCGCCGGGGAGGACGATCGGAGTGATCGGGGTGATCGTGTCGATGACCGGACCGACGATCGGGTCGACCGCGCCCACCACCGGACCGATGACCGGACCGACGATCGGGTCGACCGCGCCCACCACCGGAGTCGATGACCGGACCGACGATCGGGTCGACGATCGGGTCGGTGATCGGCGAGATCGGGTCGGTGATCGTGTCCACCGTCGAAGCGACGGGCCCGGTGATCGTGTCGACCACCGGCTTGACCGTGTTGACGACCGGACCGATCACGGAGTCAACCACCGACGCGACCGGCTTGGTGATCGAACCGACCGGACCGGTGACCGAGCCGATCACGGATGCGACCGGCTTGGTGATCGGGTCGACCACCGGGTTGGCGACCTGGGCGATCGGGTCGGACGTCGCGCCTGCCGACGGCTTCGAGGGCGTGATGCCCGTTCCATCGGACACGTGGACGGGCGGCTTCGGCTTGACCGATGCAGGTGGCTTGGGCACCGCCGGCGTCGGCTGGACCGACGGGGTCGAAGGCTTCGGCTGGTGGACCTGCGGGACCACGGTTGGATTCGGCTCGACCTGTGGCGCGGCTGGCTTCGGAGCCTGCACGGCCGGCTGCGTGGTTGCCGGTGGCTTGCTCGGAGGACTGCTCACCGGTGGGGCGGGCGGCTGCGGCGTGTGAAGCGGTGCGGTTGCCGCCTGGGCCGCTTCGGTGACGGCGCTCGTCGTGGCGGTCACGGTCGCGGTCGGTGGGTTGGCCAAGGCCTTCTTCGTCGCTGGCGCCACCGCTCCGGTCGACAGGACCGCGGCCGATGCGCTCGCGACGGACAGCGCGAAGAGGGCGACGAGCGCCGCGGCGACCCCGATGAGCGGGCGGCGAATGGAGGGCTGGTTGATCGAGTGTCGCAAGCTTGCTCTTCCGGATTCCGCATGCTCCCCGGGGGAGCGAACGCGAACGTGCGTGGATGCGCGCGCGAAAATAGTTCCCGGTTGCGGGCCGTGCGCCGGTTCCCCCGGCCGTCGTCGAAGCTGACCCCGGATGCGTCGCGCATACCCCCTGGAAGTGAGCGCAAACGTGCCCTGCGGAGTCGCTCTCGGCTCGACCTAGTCCTCCTACCTGGAACGCGGTATCGGAATCGGGGAAGCCGAACCGAGCGGGTCGCGAAGGGCGCGGGTCAGCTGTCGAAACCGAGCCGGAGTCGGTCGAGGATCCCGAGCCAGAGCCCGCGCCTTCCCTGACGTCGATCCGCGGCGGCGAGACGGTTGCGCGTCAGCGCGATGGTCGCCCACCGCAGGGGCTCGGGCGGAAAGGGCCAGGGGCGGCTTGAGACGGCTCCGAGACGTGCGGCCACGCTGTCGTCGCCGTGCAGACGGTCCAGGGCCACGCCGGCGCCGAAGCGGCTCGCGCACACGCCGAGCCCGGTGTGTCCGACCGTGTATGCGACGGCGCCGCGGTGGGCGGTTCCGTAGAAGGCGAAGAAGCGACTGCAGGTGTCGATCGCCCCGCCCCAGCGATGTGAGAAATGGATCCCTTCGAGCTGCGGGAAGAGGGCGAAGAAGTGCGCCGCCAGGCGGGCCGAGCTGTCCTCGCTCTGCTCCAGCTCGGGCCGCTTGCCATTGCCGTAGTGATAGACGGCGTCAAAGCCCCCGAAGAGGACGCGGTTGTCCGCGGTCAGCCGGTAGTAGTGAAACTGGTTGGACGCATCGGAGAGTCCCTGGCGGTTGGCCCAGCCGATCGAGGCGAGCTGACCGCGGGTGAGGGGCTCCGTGACCAGGACGTAGTCGTAGACGGGAACGATTCGCCTCCGGACCGCCGAGACGAGGCCGCGGCTGGCGCCGCTCGCCAGCAGTGCGTGTCTCGCGTCGATGGCCCCCTGCTCCGTCTCGAGCCTGACACCGGCGCCGCGCCGGGCCAAGCGCACCACTTGGGTGCGTTCATGGATTCGGGCCCCGAGGTTCTCGGCGACCCGGCCAAGGCCCCACGAGAGGCGGGCCGGGTCGAGCGTGCCGGTGCCGGTCCGATCGATCAGCCCGCCCAGGTAGAGCGGCGAGTTCACCTCGGCCCTCGCGGCTTCGGCGTCGAGCAGCACCACGTCGTGGCCGAACCGAGCCGCCGTCTCGCTCGCCTCGGCCATCCAATCGACCTGATGGGGCTCGACAGCGGTGGTCAATGCCCCCGCGAGCTCGAGTCCGCAGTCGATCGCATGTGAGGAGATCAGCTCGACGACGGCGGAGAAGTTCTCCTCGCCGAGGCGCTCGAGGGTCCTCATCTGGTCGGGAAACCGGGTCAACCCGTTCTCGAGACCGTGGGTCAGCGATGACTCCATCAGCCCGCCGTTCCTTCCGCTCGCGCCGGTCGCGATGCGCTCGCCCTCGACCACCACCACGTCGACACCGGGGTCGCGCTGCTTGGCGAGGACCGCGGCCCAAAGACCGCTCAGGCCGGCCCCGACGATCGCCAGATCACACTGCTCGGAGCCGATGACAGGGTCACGCGCCTCCGGCCGCAGCGGCGAGTCGAGCCAGAACGGCCGGCGAGCCGCGTCCTGCCAGCTGGAGCGCGGAGCGCCTCTCGCCTCGGCCCGGTCCCAGACGGTCGCCGGCGTCACGCCGGGCACCCCAGGCTCATGCGCAGGTCTGTTGAGTCGAGGCCGACCGCAGAATCGCTCCTTGAAATCTACGCAGCCTGTGCGACGTCCGGATCTCCGACCGATGCCCTAGCCGCCGCCGGGCTCGGGTAGCGCAGCCAGCGGGCGGGCCATGCTCAAACGCGGAGACAGCACCACCTCGCGGCCACGTTGGCCGCGAGGTGGTGGCTCAAACGCCGCGTCCCGACTAGGAACTCGGCGAGGCCGCTGTCAGCTTGCCAAACAGCCCATGGGACTCGTGGGCCGGTCCGGCCGTGAACAGCAGGCTCTTAGGCGTTCCGATCACGCCGTTGCCGAACTTCAGCGCCCACAGCCCCGGGATTCGGACCCGCTGTCCGTGTGCCCAAAGGGCGCCCAGGCGCTTGCCGGTGGCCAGGTCGTAGGCGTTGATGCGCCCATTCCCGAAGTTGCCGACCAGCAGCGCGCCGCTGGCGGGGCCGAAGCCCTGGGGCGCCTTCGCGATTCCCCACGGCGAGTTGAGTGCCCCGTGCTGCGCGAGCCGACGCAGCAGATGCCCGGCCGTGTCGTAGACGTCGACGAATCCGTTGCCCGGCCCCGCCACGTCGTCCTCGGCGTCGGCGTCCTGCTTTGCGTAGGTGACCACCAGGTTGCCGTTCACGGTCTCGACGCCGAACGGTGCGAAGCCATTGGGGATCGCCGGATCCCTGAAGGCGCCTGGCCGGTTGACTCGCTCGAAGCTCGAGTCCCACACGTCAACCCTGTCGTTGTGGAAGTCGGTGGCGTAGATCCGGGGACCGGTCGCCGTATTGGCGATCGCGAGCCCCTTGAAGATCGCTCCAGGGACCCGGACCGCGGTTTGCGCCTGGGTCGAAAGGGGCGGTGGGGGGACGGACTGGCTCCAGCCGGTGATCCTGCCGGCCTCCGAGGAGAACAGGAAGGATGCCGGGCCAGAGCTCGAGCCCGAGTGGACAACGAACCCGTTGGAGCCGTTGAACACCATGCCGGTCGGTTCTCCCCCTGGGATTGAGACGGTCAGGGGGAGCTTGGTGATCGGCTGATTCGAGGCCGCACCCGCGTAGAGGGTGGACACGTCGGTGCCGTTGTCGGCGACCCAGGCGGGGGTGTTCGGCGCGAACGCAAGCCCCCACGCGTTGACCAGGTCGGAGTCGAGCAGCTTCGCTTGGCCCGGCACGTCGGAGACGAGGTTTCGCTGGACATAACGCCCCAGCGGCTTCGCGAGGGCGGATGGAGCGATGACCAGGCTTGTGGCCGCAAGCGCCGCGAGCGCACCACACCACCTCCTCCATCTTCTGCTGCGTGGGCGGTCCAGAAATGATGAGCGCATAGGCGGTAACCCCTGGTTTGTCGGCCGGCCGAATCCGGCCGTTCTGACCGGATACCGACCCGAGCGCGAAGAGGTTCAAGCTCGCTGATGAACCTCGGCCATGAGCGGGCCGTAGATCCCCCAATGAGTTCCGCCCTTGCACTTCGCGTCACACCATTCCGCTGGCCGATCTCGGTTGAGAACGCCGCGCTTGTTCGGTCGGTCTACGCGGCGTTCAGCCGGCTTGCGCGGGGCTGCGAGCCCGCCTCGTACGTTGCGGCGTACTTCGACTCCGAATGCGAGTACCGACCGGTGGAGGAAGCGACCACGGTTCGCGGGCACGACGAGCTCGTCTGCTGGATCGAGCGGTGGCTGGACGCCTGGGACGATGCCTGGGACGAGGTGGACGAGATCATCGAAGCCGGCGATGTGGTCGTCGCTGCGATCAGGGTCCATGGCCGCGGCCGAAAGAGCGGGATGGAGATCAGCCAGCGACTCTTCGATGTCTTCGAGCTGCGAGACGGCAGGATCCTGCGAATAAGGGAGTACCTGGATCCCGATCAAGCGCTCGAAGCCGCCGGGCTGTTGGGCTGACTGCGCTCAGCCCGCTGCCCGGGCTATTCGACCCGGTCGGTCGTCGGATCAGGATGCTCGCCGAGATACTCGACCCAGCGGGTCTTGACGCACGGATAGTGCTTGGAGGCTTCCACCAGATCCATGAAGCCGACCACGGTGCTCTCGAAGCGCTCACGCAGCTTCGGGTTCGCGATGCGCCCATCGTCGTCGAATGCCTGGTGTGCCTGGGCCAGCGAGAACATGTCCGGATAGATCCGCGCGCCCAGGTGCTCGAAGGGCACACGCAGCGCCCACAACCCTCGGTTGCCTCCAACCATCGAGGGTGATGCCGACAGCAGAAGCCCGTGCTTCTCGTTGAACGGCTGTGGACTGAAGCGAGACACCCAGTCGAGGGTGTTCTTCAGCAATCCAGGCATCGAGGCGTTGTATTCGGGTGAGCTGATCACGAACGCGTCGTTCGTCTGGATGCATTCGCGGAGCCGGTCCGCGCCGGCCGGGAAGCCGTCGCTGGCCTGCACGTCCGCGTCGTAGGAGGGGGTCTCGAAATCGGGCATAGAGGTCGAGTCGACGATCCCGCCGTTGTCCGCGATCGCGGCCGCGGCTTGGCGAGCGAGTCGGCTGTTGAGCGAGTCCGCTCTCAAGGAGGCGGAGAAGACCAGGAAGGAAACCGACTCCCGCGGCTGCGAGGTGGAAGGGTCAGAGCCGTTCATGAGCGCGCCCGACAGGATTCGAACCAACGAAGAAACGCCCGATGGAGTCGGTGGCTGAAGCTCTCGCGGAGCATTGAGCAACCCTACAAGCGGGCGCGCCACCGGTCGAGCGGTCTCACAGCGCTATAGCCAGGGCGTCGAGCAGCCTGCGGTTGCGATCTGTCTGCCAGCGGCGACCCTCGCAGCGATTGCAGACGTAGGCGAAGACGAGGTCGGCGTCGGGATCGTGGAAGCCGAGCGAGCCACCGGCGCCGAAGTGGCCGTACGCGCGCGCTCCCGGTCCCATCGGGCGGTCGGGCTGCGTGAGCTGAAAGCCAAGGCCGAAGCGGGTGTGGCGGTCGAGCACGACGTCCGGGCCGTCGGACCACGGCCGCGTCGCTTCGGCGAGCACGTTGGCGCCGAGCAGCTCGGGCAGGCGCGCGTAGACCGCCGCGACGCCGCGAGCGCTCGCGTGGCAATTCGCGCTCGGGATCTCCGCCGCGCGCCACTCTGCCGAGTTCACGGTGCCGAGGCCGGAGAGCCCCGGCGGGTTCAGGTACGTGCGTGCCAGCAGGTGGCGGCGCGCCTCGCTCATCTCGGCGCGTGCCCCCGGCGGACGGTCGCCGGCGCCGGGGTCGAACACGAACTCGGCGACGTCGGCCCCGGGCGGCGCGCCGAACGTCACGCCCGCAGCATCGCCCGCCAGCCGGGCGAAGCGCGCGCGGAGTGGCTCGCCCGCCGCACGCCGCACGACCTCCCCGCACAGGAAGCCAAACGTGTTGACGTGGTAGCCGTGCGCTGTCCCCGGCACCCACCACGGTTCCTGAGACTCGAGCGCGCGCACCATCCGGTCCCAGTCGTAGATCGCGTCCGGCGGCACGTCGGCGCGCACCGCCGGGTGCCCGGCCTGGTGCGACAGCACCTGGCGCAGCGTCGCGTCTTGCCATGCCCGCGTGTCGAGGTCGAGTCCGAGTGACAGCACGGTGAGCGCGACGAACGCTTTGCCGACGCTGAACACGTCGACGACGGTGTCCGGCGTCCACGGCCGCGTGCAAGCTGCGTCGGCCCACCCGCCGCAGAGATCGACGACCACGTCGCCGCCGACGCGCACGACGACCGCCGCCCCGATCTCGTCCGACAGGTTCGCCGCCAGCGCGTCACGCACCGGCGCGAAGCGCGCATCGCATACGCCGTGAAGAGGTTGGGGGGCGAAGGAGCGCTGCATGTTCGTGCTCGACCCGCGCCCAGCGGCTCGATCAGAGGCTGCGCGAGAAGAAGGTCTCGGCCACTCCGACTGCGAGCAGGGCGGCGAGGCCGATGTAGACGATGCCCACGAGCGCCCGGGTCCGGGCCGGGATCGCGTAGTAGGCGCGACCCGACGGCGTCTCCCGAGCCTTCCATCGCCGCCAGCTCTCGAGTCCGCCGAAGATCAGGATCAGGAACAGGATCGGGCTCGGGTAGAAGACCGTCAGAGCGACGAGCCCCCCCAACCCGGCCAGCCAGATCGCGGGGCTGAGCGCCGCCATCGCGCGGCCGCCATCCAGGGGCACCACCGGCAAGCAGGTTGAAGAGGTTGAGGAGGAACCCGATGTAGGCGAGAGCCCGCCAAAAGTCACTGCCGGTCGCCAGCCAGACGGCGAGTGGGACAAGCGATGCGATGCTTCCGAGCACTGGACCGGCGAGCCCCACCCGAGCCTCGGCGGCCGCGTCCTTGCCCATCGACTTCGCCGAGATGACCGCGCCGAGGAAGGGGATGAACATCGGCGCCGAGGCCTTGATCCCCTCGCGTCGCAGCTGGATCACGTGCCCGATCTCGTGCAGGAAGAGCAGCGCAACGAACCCGACCGCGAACGGGAAGCCGAAGAGCAGCGCGTACGCGGCAACCGAGACCAGCATCGAGCCGAAGGTCGTCAGGAGCTTCAGCTTCGGAAGCAGGAGCAGAAGCGATTTCGCCTTGGCGAGCAGCAGCCCCAGCGCCGCCAGGGCGCTGCCGAGCCGCTTGCGAAGCCCCTGGCGCCCCGAATCCGGATGAATCGGCTCGTACTGCTCGGGGGCCTGAGGCGCTGAGGGCAGTGCGGTGGGGAGGCGCTCACTGAGGCTTTCGGACATGGCCATATTTTCCATCACTTCAGTAAATGTAGTCATGGTGGCGAGCCAGAAGGCGACCTGGCAATCTCGCGCGACGAGCGCAAGTGGCGCTTCCAGCGCCCTTCGTCAGCCTAAGATCGCTCGGCATGGACTACCTGGCGCCCGATTGGAACTCATCGGCCTTGGTCACGATCGACACCCAGGTCGACACGCTTGACGGGCAACCTCTGGAGATCCCGGGGACCTCTGCCGCCGTCCCACAGATCGTGGCGCTCGCCGCGGCTTTCCGGGATGCCGGCAGGCCGATCGTGCACGTCATCCGCCTGTATCGGACGGACGGCAGCAACGTCGACATCTGTCGACGCTCGATGGTCGAAGCCGGGGCGGAGATCCTCGCACCCGGGTCGAGCGGCTCACAGCTCGCGCCCGAGATCGTCGAGCCCTCGAGCTTCGAACTCGAAGCTGACGAGCTTCTCGAGGGCCGACTCCAGCAGGTGGGGCCAGGGGAGGTGGTTATCTACAAGCCGCGCTGGGGGGCTTTCTATGAGACCCCGCTTGACGACCACCTGCGACGACAGGGCGTTTCCACCATCGTGTTCTGCGGCTGCAACTTCCCGAACTGTCCGCGCACGTCCATTTATGAGGCAAGCGAGCGCGACTTTCGAGTGGTGCTGGCCGAAGATGCAGTCTCAGGTCTCTACGGCAAGGGTCGTGACGAACTCGAGAGCATAGGCGTGCGGCTCATGTCGACTGCGGAGGTTGTCGCGTCGCGTCGCGGATCCCGCGCCGAGCTCCGCGATGTGATCGGCGCGCCCGAGGGGATTCGAACCTGCTCAGCGGAGTGCTGAGTTCTGACGACTTCCTAGAATCCCGCCGGATGCTGCTCGATGGCGCCGAACTCGACGCTCCCGCCGCGCCGCTCAACGAGCTGCTTCAGGATCGGCCTCGACTCGGCCCCTGACGAGGTCGCAATTGTCTCGGTCACACGTGCGCTGACCTGGCGCGAGCTCGACCGCACCAGCGCGGCGCTTGCCGGCGGCTACCGCACACTCGGGCTGGAGCCGGGCGATCGCCTCGCCTCGCTGATGCCGAACAGGATCGACCTCGTCGTCCACTACCTGGCCTGCTTTCGCGCAGGGGTGATCGCCACGCCTCTGAACTACCGCTACACCGCCCGCGAGATCGACCACGCGCTGGAGGTGAGCGCCGCCCGCGCCCTCATCGCTCATATCGAGCGGGCCGAGGACATTGCCGCGAGCGAGCGAGCGAGCGACCTCGAGCTTGGGGCGATCGCCTACCGCGACCCTGAGCCGCTCACGACCTGGAGCGAGGATCCCGCGCCGGGCGACGCCGATTGGCGCCACGACTTCGACCACGCTTCTCGAAGCCGAGCCGCTGTCCGATGCGACGGAGCCCCCGGATCCCGGCGCCCCGGCCGTGATCTTCTTCACCTCGGGCAGCACCGGCCCCGCCAAGGGCGTCACCCACACGCGCGAAACCGTCCGATGGATGATCGCCAGCGCGGCCGGCGCATTCGAGCTCGCCGCCGGCGATGTCTTCCTTCCCGGCTCCTCCATGTCCCACATCGGCTCCTTCCTCTGGGCGCTCGCGACGCTCTCCGTCGGTGGCAAGGTCGTGGTCGCGCGGGCAACGGATGCCCACGAGCTCTTGCCGCTGCTGCGAGAGCATCAACCGACGATTCTGGCCATGATCCCCGCGGCGCTCTCGGCGCTGATCCACGACCACGACCTGCGGCCGGACGACTTCTCCTCGCTGCGGATGTGCCGCGCCGGCGCCGACAAGGTCTCGACCGAGCTTCTGACGGAATTCGCCTCAGAGGCGGGGTTCCCGATCGTCGAGGGGTATGGAATGACAGAGGTCGGCTTGGCGACCCTCAATCCGCCCTCGGGTGAGATCAGGCAGGGCTCGATCGGGAGGCCGATCTGCGGCTTCACCATCGCCCTGCGCAACGAGGGGGGCGAGCAGCTCGAGGCCGGGGAGGTCGGCCGGATCTGGATCCGCAGCCGCAGCCGCATGCCCGGCTACTGGCAGGCGCCCGAGGCGACCGAGGAGGTCGTGACCGACGACTGGCTCGACTCTGGCGATCTCGCTCGGGCCGACGAGGATGGCTATCTCTGGTTCTTCGGCCGGAAGAAGCAGGTGATCGTCCACGACGGCTCCAACATCAGCCCGTACGAGGTCGAGGGGGCACTGGTCGAGCATCCAGCGGTGGCGCTCGCCGGGCGCCGTCGGCGTTCATGACGAAGTTCACGGCGAGAACGTCCGCGCGTACGTGACCCTGAACGACGGCGCGACGCTACCTGCCCGCGCCGACCTGATCGTCTTCTGCCGGGAGCGGATCGGCTACAAGGCGCCGGAGGAAATCGTCTTCCTCGACGAGATGCCGCTCAACCCGACCGGCAAGATCGACCGCGTCGAGCTGAAGCGAATGGCCGAGGACCACCTCCATCCCCACGGCCTCGAGCGAAGGCTGAAGCCGGGTCGATGGGCAGCTGGGTGCGAATCCGATGGGCGATCGTCCTCGTCAACCTCGTCGTTGTCACGGCCGCCCTGATCGCGCCAAAGTCGGCTGTTGCCGTCCGATCTGAGTTCTTCGGCATCAGCCAGGGGCCGCCGATCAGCGACGCGGACCTCGGAGGAATACAGAGAGCCCGTATTCACACGATGCGCTACCTGTTCAGCTGGGCGTCGGTGCAACCAAAGCCGTGCTGCTTCAACTGGGGAGGACAGGACAGGCTCATGGGCCGGCTGGTCGCGCACGGCATCCGCGTCGTCCCGGCCCTATGGGGAAGCCCGAGCTGGGCCGAGAGCTATCCGGCCAGGCCCCCAATCGACAAGCTCCCGGCCTGGCAGACCTTCTTGAGGAGGTTCGCGCGCCATTACGGCCCGGGCGGCAGCTACTGGCCGCGCTTCCGGGCGAGGTACCCGGGCAAGACCCCGCTTCCCGTCCAGGCCTACCAGATCTGGAACGAGCCCAACCTGAAGAACTACTGGATTCCCTATCCGGCCCCCACGCAGTACGGGAAGCTGCTGAAGGCATCGAGCACCGCGATCAAGGGCGAGTACCCGAAGGCGAAAATCGTGCTCGGGGGGATGCCTGGCTACGGCAACATGAACGCCTGGGATTTCCTCGATCAGCTTTACGACGCGGGAGCAAAGCAATACTTCGACGTCGCCGCTCTGCACCCGTACGCGCCGACCCGGGACAAGGTCGAGACGGAGATCCAGAAGTTCCGCGACGTGATGACGAGCCACGCCGACGGCGCTACCGAACTTTGGGTCACGGAGATCGCCTCGGGCTCAGCCCCGGCCACCGCCGGCCCTCTCAACAAGGGGCTCCAGGGCCAGGCGACGATGCTCAAAGAGACCTACAAGATGGTGTTGGCCAATCGCGACGCGTGGAACGTGCAGCGGCTCTTCTGGTACCACTGGCGCGACCCACTCGAGTCCCACGCGACGGGTTGCACCTTCTGCGCCACGGCGGGGTTGCTGAAGCACAACTACACGCCGAAGCCCGCCCTGTCCGTGTTCAAGAGCTTCACCGCCGAGACGACTCCGCCGGTCGCCGCGATCATCTCTGGGCCGAGCGAAGGCACGGCGATCCACAACCCCATGCCGACCTTCGGGTTCACGTCCTCCGAGCCCGGCTCGACGTTCGAGTGCAGGCTCGACTCGGGCGCCTATTCAGGTTGCAGCCCTCCGTTGACCACCCGCCACCTCGCTGACGGCCCGCACGCCTTCAGCGTCCGGGCCACCGATCCGGCCGGCAACCTCGGGCCGCAGTCCTCGCGCACCTTCACGGTCGACACCACCCCGCCAACCACGACGATCACCTCCGGCCCGTCCGGCGCCACCAACGACCCGACCCCGACCTTCAGCTTCTCCTCCGAGCCCGGAGCGACCTTGCAGTGTCGCCTCGACTCCACCCAGGAGTCTGCCTGGCAGGGCTGCAGCTCGCCGAGGACCGTTGCGCACCTCTCAGACGGCTCTCACACCTTCGAGGTCCGGGCCACGGACGCTGCGCAGAACGTTGGCTCGCCGGCCTCGCGGACCTTGACCGTCGACACCGCCGAGGTCAGCGTCTCGGGCTCCACGCTCACGGTGACCGCCGCCACCGGGGCCAAGGATGACCTCCGGATCACCAAGCCTTCCTCTACGACCCTGCGCATCACCGACCTGCCGTCAGCCCGCTATGCCGGCTCCGGCGTCCACACCGGTGCCGGCTGCACCCGAAGCGGCGACTACACCGCCAACTGCACCGCCTCGGGGATCACCCTGATCAGGGCCTTGGCCGCTGACCAGGCCGACCAGTTGACCAATTCGACCGCTCTTGTGAGCGCGCTGAACGGCGGCCCCGGCGACGACACCCTGACTGGCGGCTCCGTCAAGGACACCCTGACGGGAGCCGCTGGCGCCGACGTGATGAGGGGGATGAACGGAAACGATCTGCTCAAGGCCCGCGACCTGACCTCCGATCGGACGATCAACTGCGACGGCGGTGGTACCCCGGGCAGGGCCGACAAGGCCGACCTCGATCTGCTCCCCAAGGACCCCAACTCCGTCGTCAGCGGCTGCGAGACGAAGACGCGCAACTAGGTCGGCCGCTTCGATCCTGGAGAAGCTGGACGCGCCCGACAGGATTCGAACCTCAGCGAGCCCGGAGGGCGAGCGGTGTCACAGGTTCGATCCTGGCGAAGCTGGACGCGCCCGACGGATTCGAACTTGTCAACCGGTGGCCGAGCGTCAGCCGACGTCGAGGATCGCGAGTTGCTTCGCGCCCCGTGGTGTGTCGAGGGTCACTTGCTCCCCGGCACGCGCGCCGAGAAGCGCTTGCGCGACAGGGCTCTCGATCGAGATCTTGCCCTTCGTGACGCTTGCCTCCAACCGGTGAACAAGGGTTACGTTCGTGACCTCGCCGTTTCCACAGTCGCGAAAGCGCACATGCGATCCGACGCCGATTGACGCACCCTTCGCGCTCTCTTGCACCTCGGCCATCGCCAAGTGGTGCTCGAGCACTCGTATACGGGCCTCATTTAGGCCCTGCGCTTCGCGAGCCGCGTGGTATTCAGCGTTCTCGGACAGATCCCCGAACTCGCGCGCCGCCTTGATCTCGGCGACGATCTTGGGACGTTTCACGTCCCGACGGTCCTGAAGCTCGGCCTCGGCCTCGGCTTTGCCTTCGGGGCTGATCGAATGCTTGGAGCCTCCCATGCCGGCAAAGTACCGGTGAGGGAGCAGCTCGGATTCGTCGCGCAGCTCCTACCAATTCGGGTCGGCACCATTGGTCGGGCACGGAGCCCCGACCCGACTACGGGGCACGGGTTGCCGAGCCGCATCCCCAAGGAGTGTTTCCAGAGCGGAGCCCTCGCGCAGATCCTGGTGCCGAAGCGCTGAGCGGAGTAGATGGGCGAGATCGACGCCCGCCCGGTTCAGCCGCAGTAGGCCGTCGTAACCAGGCTTGAGAAGGTCGAGCCCCCGTGTTGGCCTGAGCTGCTCCACCCGCGGCCCGAGCGCTTCGACGCAAACGGAACGAAGTTCCTGTAGTCGTTGCCCGCAAAGCCGGTGATCGCGTCTGGCTGCTCAAAGCCACCCGCGAGCGGGTGGGAATATCGAGGGCAGGGATCTGAGGTAGCGGTTCCGTAATCCCTATCGATCTCGGTGGCCCTTCCAGCTCTGGCTTGCGGCAGCGGACCTCGGGCACAATAGGCGAAGCTCGTGATCGTCACCCCGATGTCGCCGTCGATCCGGGTGCGCCACGAGTGCTTACCATGACGCCGGGTGCCGATCAGATCGCCGTCATAGTTCGGAGTTGAGAGCGCAAAGCCGCCAGCCTGAGCCTTGCCTGCATCGCAGGTCGCCTTCGAGGCGGTGAAGCCGTGAACCCCGATCGGCACGGGCACTGATTTGCTGGCCGCCTCTGTCCTTGGCACGTGTTGAGAGCAGTAGACATACGCGGTCAAGGACAAGGTGACCGGCTGGAACGCCACCTCCTGTCCAGACACCTTCCATGAACGCTGGCCCACTTTGTGAGAGGCGAAGATCTTGACCTGGCTATAGCCGGAGGTCGAGCTGGTGGGGGCGGGAGCGCGAAACCCGCCACCCGTGGCGCGAAAGCCGCTCGGGCAGTGGGCTGTGACGCTCTCGATTTCGTTCGGCGTCGTCAGCTCAGCCGAGTCCGAGCTAGTTACCGCCAACGCTGCGGCGGGGAGGGCGAGCACGGCGGAACAACTCACGATGACGGCACTGGCGAGCGCTCTGCCGAGTCGAACGCGACAACCTCCCATTGGCGGGCGAAGCTATCAGACGCCGGCGCCTTCTCGTCCAAACCTGGTGGACCAACCCGGCGAGCTAGCGGACGCTCTGGTCCTTAGCGCGCTCCCTCAAGCGTTGGCTCGCTGCCCGCGAGCACGCATCCTTCCAGGGACGCCACACGCACGCAAGCCTTCTCGGAGTCCGGAGCCGCCAGGCGGGCCTACGAGGTCGCCGCCTTCTCCACACCGCCTGGATGCTGTTCAGCGTGAGGAAATCGCGCCCTCGCGCTTGATCGTTTCCTGAGATGGGACCAGGAAATACGCCACGCGCTAGAGGACTAGAAGATCCACGCGATCGCCGCCCCGACGATCGCCAAGACGACCAGCACCGCCACGAACAGCCATACGCGCGCTAGGAAAGGCGGGTCGTAGCGCGGCTCCTGCTTCTCCTCGATCCGATCAAGCCGCTCGCTTCTGCGCTGCTGGCGGCGCCGCTTGACGCCCGGTTTGCAGGACTTTCGGCTCTACCTGGTGAGCGCGCCCGACAGGATTCGAACCTCAGCGAGCCCGGAGGGCGAGCGGTGTCGACAGGTTCGATCCTGGAGAAGCTGGACGCGGCCCCGACAGATTCGAACCTCAGCGAGCCCGGAGGGCGAGCGGTGTGCACGGTTCGATCCTGGAGAAGCTGGACGCGCCCGACAGGATTCGAACCTGTGACCTCTGGTTTCGTAGACCAGCGCTCTATCCAACTGAGCTACGGGCGCGGGTGGGAAGGCGACGATTGTAAGAGGTGGCGGGCGGGGCGACGCGCGGCGGCCCGGCGCCTACCGGGCGACCGGCTGGGGGTCGCTGGGCCCCGAGCTCTCGGCCTCGTCCTCCAGCCGGCGGCGAAGCTCCGAACCCCGTCCGGCGGCGGCCGCGCGGGCGGCGCGCTGGTCGCTGAGCGGGACGTCGAGGCGTTCGGCGAGGTCGATCAGCTCCTGGCGCTCCGTGTCCTCCCGCGCCCACTGGATCAGGACCCAGAAGAAGACCGCGAGCATGATCACCCCTCCCTGGATCATCAGGATCGCCCCGGCGATGCTCTGATCAGTGAGGGGGGAGATGCCGTGCGCGGCCTCGCCCTCGGCGTAGAGCGGGTAGAGCACGACGCCTGACCACATGAGGATGTTCGCCATCCCCATGCTCGAGAAGTGGACGACCGCCGTGTAGCCGACCTTCCCTATGTGCCCGAACCACTGCGGCTTGGGCAGCGGTCCGAGGAGCGCGAGCCACATCACGAGGCCGGCACCCAGGAACGACGCATGCTCGAGCATGTGAAGCGGCGGATGCTCGCCGGCGGACTGGTAGAGGGCCGGGATGTGCCAGGCGTAGATCACGAGGATCCACAGGCCGATCGCGACGACCGGGTGCACCAGGCGGCGCAGGTGCCGAAGGCCCGGGGCGCTCAGGACCGGCCGCAAGACAGGTCCCGTCAGCCCGATCGCCAGGAGAAGGGCCGCCTCGTCGGTCAGGATCGTGTGCTGGATCATGTGGCCGAAGACCAGCTCGTCGGCGAGCTCGTCCATCGGTCCGACGGTGGCGATCAGGAGCAAGAGCAGGCCGGCGCTGAAGCTGATCTGGCGAAGCGTCGACGGGGCGTTGCCGTGCTCGGCCAGGTGGCTGACGCGGCGTGCATAGGCGACCGCGAGCGCGATCGGAAGGAGCAGTTCCACCAGCGTGGTCACGCAGGATCAATGATGACGGCAGCGGGCGCCGGGCGCCTCAGCGTGGGTCAGCCGGGGCGCCCGGGGTCGCCTCGGGGCGGTCGAGTGCCGCGGCGACGAACGCCCGGAGCTCCCCGATGACCTCCCCCGGCAGCCAATGGCCGCCCTCGAACTCCGCGTAGTCGACCCCCAGTCCGGCCCCGGCGAGGAGCTCGCGTGCCCGCCGGGCGAACGCGACCTCGATCACCGGGTCGCTTCGCCCGTGGCGTATCACGACCCCGAGGCCGGACCTCTGCTCGAGCTCGGTGTGCCAGCCCTCGACCGTTGGAATGAATCCGCTCAGCGCGACGATCCCCGCCGGCGACGGGCGGCCCGGCCCCAGCCCGACGGCATAGCTCATCACCGCCCCCATCGAGAAGCCACCGATCACGGTCCGGTCCCAGCCGATCCCGCGCGCCGATAGGAGCTCGTCCAGGAACGAGGTGAGCTCCCGGTAGGCGCCGGCGAATGTCTCAGGATCCGGATAGCCGACGCGCTGCACCAGGTACCAGTGGCGCCCGCCCGGAGGAATCCCGGTCAAGGGCGCCCCCGGGGTGATGCCCACCAGCCGGCGGTCGGGGTCGAGTTCGTCGAGCAGCCCGTAGAGGTCACGCTCATCGGTTCCCCGCCCGTGGTTCAGGATCAGGGCCCCTTCGGGCTCGCGCTCGGCCTCCCGGATCAGGTGGACCACGGCCAAGGACACTACCCTCGAACGAGAATCACCAGCGAGCCGTGCCTGCCGGATAGGTGGCGTCAGATGGGAGAGGGCGGGCTAGCTGCGGACCGCTCACCCGGGGTCCGGCCGCAGCGCCCTGCTCCCGGTGCGCCCGGGTCGCTCGGCCGAGGTTGGGCAGGCGCCGATCGGCCGGCGGCAGTGTCACCGCGACTCGGACGTTAGGAGCAGCCCCGGACGCCTCCCCTTCGTCGCCGGATCACGGCACGAAAAAACGACCGGGGGCATCGACTTCGCCTGCTCGCGCGTAGCCTTCGCGCGAAATAAGCTCTCGTCGTCGCCTGTCGAGATCGGCCTCCGGCTTGGCTTCCGCCGACTGCTTCTCTCTCCCGGTCGCTTGAGCGAAATTACACCACCCCGACCGGGTCCGCCAGGGGCCATTTCGCAATTTGCGACAGAAAGTCGGCGGCGGTCACAGCGCCTATGATCGACATCGGAACGATGACCGCCGCTTGGGAGCGCTCGCCAGCGACAGCCGGCTCCGGCGACTTCGGTGACCGCGAGATCGGTCGAGGCGGCTCGGCTTCATTTCGAAGCCCCTGGATCGGGATCGATACCCGGGTCGATCCGGTCCGGTGGGCCCGCCTGCTTCGGCGCGCGCACGAGCTCGCGCTCAGCAAGGGGGCCTCGCCTTCGATCCTGCGCGAGCTTGTGGCGCGCTCCTGGAAGCGGGCGGCCGGGGCCGGGGTCGACCCGGATGGGTCGGCGCCGAAGATGCTCGACTCGGCGGCCACCGAGCGGGCGCTTGCCGAGCATCCCGTGTCGCACCTTCTACCGCTGGTCGAGAGCATGCTCTCCGACGCGACCGAGGACGCGCGCTACTTCGCCGTCCTCAGTGACGCTGAAGGCGTGCTCCTGTGGGCCGGCGGGCAGGCCGCAAGCGCTCGAGATCGCGGTCGGCCCGGGCTTTCTCCCCGGGCACCTGTGCAGCGAGCGGGCGGTGGGGACCAACGCGGTCGGGACGGCCCTCGAGCTCGACCATCCCGTGCAGATCTTCTCGGCGGAGCACTTCAACCGCCGCCTTCACGGCTGGACCTGCTCGGCGGCGCCGATCCATGATCCGGAGAGCGGCGAGATCCTCGGCGTGCTCGACCTGTCGGGCAGCTTCCGTACCGGCCATCCGCACAGCCTCTCGCTGGTCTCCGCGGTGGCTCGGGTGGTCGAGGACAAGCTCTCCCATGAGCTCGACCGGCGCAACGAGCGCCTCCGGGCGCTCTATCTGGAGCGGATCGCGCCCGGCGTCAGGGAGCACAGCGCGCTGGTCACCAGGGCGGGGAGGGTGCTGGCGGCCTCGCCCCGTGGCTGGCTGGGGTCGCGCGTCGATCTGCCGGCGGGCGACCGGGTGGTGCTGCCGAGCGGAGTGGAGGTGAGCACGGAGCCGATCGGCGACGACGATGGGGCGGTGATCGTGCGCACCGCTCCTCGCCGTCAGCGCGCCAAACGCCCGAAGCTTTCGATCGAGGCGCTGGAGCGGGGGCGTGCCGCGGTCGTGATCGGCGGCGAGCGCATCGAGCTGACCCCTCGGCACAGCGAGATCGTCGCGCTCCTGAGCCTTCACCCGAAGGGCCTGACGGGCCGCGAGCTCGGCCGCGAGCTCTACGGCCCCCACTCCAGGCCGGTGACGATCAGGGCGGAGATCTCCCGCCTTCGCGCCCAGCTCGGCCCGCTGCTGGCCGGGAATCCCTACCGCCTGGACGCTCAGGTGAGCGCCGACCCCGAAGAGCTCGCCCGGGTGCTGGAGAGCAAAAGCGCGAACGGCTGAGCGCGGACGGTCTCTGCAACCCCCCTGCAACCCCGCCGGCGAGGCGACATTCTCGATTCGTGGCGATAGCTTCGACCCGTTCGAGCAACGGATCGAAGGAGGAGCCGTGGCGGATAGTGTGACCTTGAGCGCCGCGCAGGCCGTGGTCGACGCGGCGCGAGCGAAGGCCGACGAGATCGGCGTGCCGATGAACATCGCGGTGGTCGACGACGGCAACAACCTGACCGCGTTCGCGCGCATGGACGGCGCGTGGCTGGGCTCGATCGACATCGCCCAGAACAAGGCCTACACGGCGCGCTGCCTTCGACATGTCCACGAAGGACCTGGCGCCCCTGTGCCAGCCGAACCAGCCGCTGTTCGGGATCCAGGCCTCGAACCAGGGGCGGCTGATCGTCTTCGCCGGCGGCATCCCGTTGATGTCGGGCGACGACGTGGTCGGCGCGATCGGGGTGAGCGGCGGGAGTGTCGAGGCCGACCATGAGGTCGCCGAGGCGGGCGTCGCAGCCTTCTGAGGAGGGATCATGGCCGACAACAGAGGGGTTGCCTACATCGAGCCCGGCAAGGTCGAGGTCCACGACATCGACTTCCCGAGCTTCGAGCTCAAGGACGGGCCGGGCGTGAACCCCGCGAACGTGGGACGAAAGACGCCGCACGGGGCGATCCTGCGGATCGTCTCGACCAACATCTGCGGCTCCGACCAGCACATGGTCCGCGGCCGCACCACGGCGCCCGCCGGGACTGATCCTCGGCCACGAGATCACCGGCGAGGTGATCGAGACCGGGCCCGGGGTGGAGTTCATCAAGGTGGGCGACCTGTGCTCGGTGCCGTTCAACATCGCCTGCGGGCGCTGTCGCATGTGCAAGGAGGGCCACACCGGCGTCTGCCTGAACGTCAATCCCGACCGGCCCGGCTCGGCCTACGGCTACGTCGACATGGGCGGCTGGGTCGGCGGGCAGGCCGAGTACGTGCATGGTGCCCTACGCCGACTGGAACCTGCTCAAGTTCCCCGATCGCGACCAGGCGCTGGAGAAGATCCTCGACCTGACGATGCTCTCGGACATCTTCCCGACCGGCTTCCACGGCGTCTACACCGCGGGGGTCGGGCCCGGATCGACCGTGTACGTGGCGGGCGCCGGCCCGGTCGGGCTCGCGGCCGCGTACTCGGCCCACCTGCTGGGCGCCGCCGTCGTGATCGTCGGCGACCGGATCGGCGAGCGGCTCGAGCAGGCGCGCTCGTTCGGCTGCGAGACGGTGGACATCTCGAAGGGCGAGCCGAAGGACCAGATCGAGCAGATCCTCGGCGTGCCCGAGGTCGACGCCGCGGTCGACGCCGTCGGGTTCGAGGCCCGCGGCCACGGGTCAGACGCGGAGCAGGAGGCGCCGGCGACGGTGCTCAACAGCATCATGGATGTCACCCGGGCGGCCGGCAAGCTCGGGCATCCCGGGCCTCTACGTGACCGGCGATCCGGGCGCCGTCGACGACGCCGCCAAGGAGGGCTCGCTGTCGATCCGGATCGGCCTCGGCTGGGCGAAGTCGCACTCGTTCACGACCGGTCAGTGCCCGGTGATGCGCTACCACCGCGGCCTGATGCAGATGATCCTGAACGACAAGGCCCATATCGCCGACGCCGTCAACGCGACCGTGATCACCCTCGACGAGGCGCCGCAGGGCTACAAGGACTTCGACTCCGGCGCCGCGCGCAAGTACGTCCTCAACCCCAACGACCTGATCCCCGCATAGATTCGGTGAGGAGCTTTAGCTCCGAAACTGGCGTGTAAGGGCGCCGAGGGCGCCCGCAAGTAATTTCGGTGAGGAGCTTTAGCTCCGAAACTGGCGTGTAAGGGCGCCGAGGGCGCCCGCAAGTAATTCCGAAAGCGGCGGTCGGCCCCGTCGCCGCCGCCTGCGAGCATCCCGCGGATGCGCGGGCCTCGGCGCGACGTAACGGCACGCGAGCTGGGAGCGCTCGCCGTCGGGGCCTGCCTTCTGTCCGTGGTCATGAACTGGCCGCTGGTCCTTCACCTCGGCCAGCACATCCCGAAGGACCTCGGCGACCCGCTCGCCGAGTCGTGGCAGCTCGCCTGGGACGGCCACGCGCTCGTCCACCAGCCGCTCCACTTCTTTCAGTCGAACCAGTTCTGGCCGCTTCACGACACGCTCGCGTTCTCGGATGCACTGGTCGGCTATGCGCCCCTCTCGTGGTTCGGGTCCGGGCCCGTTCGCCGCGGTGTTCCGCTACGACGTGATCTTCCTGTTCGTCTACGCGCTGGCGTTCGCGGGCGCCTACCTGCTGGCGCGCGAGCTCGGGCTGAGGCCCGGGGGCGGCGGCCGTCGCAGGCGCGGCGTTCGCCTTTGCCCCGTTCCGTCTCGAGCAGGACGGCCACATGCAGGTGATCTCGAGCGGCGGGATCCCGCTCGCGCTGGCCCTCGGCGTTCGCGGCTTCCGCCTTGGCCGCCCGCTGGTGGGTGGTCGGCGGCTGGGTGGTCGCCGCCTGGCAGCTCTCGATCGGCTTCACACTCGGCCTGCCGCTCGGCTATCTGCTGGGCGCGATCGGGGTGATCGCCGCGATCGTCTGGCTTCGGCGCGGCCGACCGCGCCTGGACCGCGGGCTGGCGGTCGCGACGGTCGCCGGCGCGATCGTGTTCGCGGCGCTTGGGTTCGCGCTCAGCCGGCCATACGTGCGGGTCGCCGACGCGCACCCCGGCGCCAAGCGGACGCCCGCCGAGGTTGAGGCCTTCTCGGGGCCGCCCTGGGTGTTCCTGGTCGCCCCGGACGAGAACCTGGTCTGGGGCGCCGCCACCTCGCCGATTCGCGACGGACTCTCGAACGTCCCCGAGGAGACCCTCTTCCCGGGCCTGGTGATCGTCGTCCTCGCGATCGCCGGCCTCGGCTCCACGCGCGTATCCGCGCTGGCTTCGACGCGGGCTGGGCGTCGGGGTGGTGGTCGTGATGGTGCTCGCGCTCGGGTTTCAGGCGGGTGGGGGGCTGCTGTGGCCCTACCGGCTCGTCTACGAGATCCTGCCCGGCTGGCAGGCGATCCGGGTGCCCGGCAGGCTGGTGACGTTCTCGTCGCTGGGCCTTGCGCTCCTCGCCGGCGCCGGCGCCGAGCGAGTGGTGGCTTCGGCGGTGCGCCGCCGCCGGACGGGCGCCCTCTCGCCACCCGCCGAGGCGGGCGCTGCTGGCGCTGGCGCGGGAATGGCTCCCGTAGCACCCACCGCGTCCGCGGCGCGCCGTGTTGGGAGCTGGGTGGGACCCGCGGTCGCAGCTGCCTTGGCCATCGCGGTCGTGATCGAGGGCCGCGGCCTTCCGTTCGACCCGTTCGGCAACCGGGCCCAGCCCCAGGTGTCGCGAATCCCGCCGTCGACAGCGTCGGTTCCCGCGCCGCAGCTCCACCTCCCGGCGCTTCGCGCGACCGACAACCGTCGCTTCATCCTCTGGTCCACCGACGGATTCCCGACGCTCGTCAACGGCCGCTCGAGTCTCAATCCTGCGTTCACCGATCACCTGATCCGAAACGTCGAGAGCTTCCCGAGCCGAAGGAGCGTGGCGCTCCTGGCGCGGCTCGGCGTGCGGAGCGTCGTCCTTCACACCGACCGCGTCGCGAGAACCCCCTGGCATCGCGCCGCCAAGCGCTCGGTGGCGGGTCTCCCCGTGACCCGCACTCGCCACGGCGAGCTGGTGATCTACGAGATCCGGCCGAGCGCGACGGTCCACTAGTTCTTTCAGTGCCTGGGCGACTTCGCCACCAATGCGGTGGTCAACTCGTCCCATCGGTGGGATGCCGTCCGTGCGCCGGCGTGGCGTCGTTTACGGCGCCGTAGTCGGTACGACCAGCGGCTCGGGACGCTCGGCGCGGAGCTCGAGGCGGCGAAGCGTCGCCAGGGTCGCCACCGAGGCGCCCGCCGCGATCGCGACCAGGGTCAGCGCGGCGCGGCCGTGGGCGAGGGGGGTGATCGGGTCCCCGGCCACGGTCGGCCCCACTACCGCGACCACCGTCCAGCCGATCAGCGCGGCGAACGCCGGGCGTAGGTCGCCGAGCCGGGTGCGCGGAGTCGCCATCGCCGCGAAGGCGATTGCCGCGGCCACCGCGCCCAGCATCGGCGCGAGGGCCAGCCACCCGTTGTGGACGCCGACCACGCTCAGCACCGTGTGCTCGAGCTCGCTGTTGCCCAGCTGGTTCGTCCAGGTGCCGATGCCGTTTTCGCCGATCAGCGGGAAGGTGATCGCCCCCGCGAGCATGAAGACGACGGACGGGACCGTGAGCGCCAGGGTGAGCGCCGTCATTCGCCGGTAGGCGACTGCGAGTCCGAGTGCGAGGAACGGCAACGCTGGGATCAGGAAGCGCGGCCCCGGCGAGCCACCGCCGAACGGGAGCCAGTAGCCGGCGTTGTAGAGGAAGAAGACGATTGCGATCGCCGCGATCACGTTGCCCTCGGCGCGGCGCCGGCGGCGAAGCAGCACCACTCCCGCGATCGCCACCGCGATCACCGGGGTCAGGGTGAGCAGGCCGCGACTGGCGATCAGCAGGTCGATCGCGGCGCCCGGCTGCGGGACGTCGATCCCGAAGAAGCCGCCGTCGTTGAGCCCCAGCACCGCGTGGCCGTTTGATCCCTGGACGGCGACCGCGTTCGCGTAGGCGAACCGAAACGGCGATCCGAGCGCCCAGAGGTTGAACGCCAGCGCCGGCGCCGCCCCCGCCAGCGCCCCCGCCGCGTAGGCAGCCCCCCGCCGCATCCGTTGCGGGCGCGCCAGGGCGTAGCAGAACAGGATCGCGCCCAAGAGCACCATCGGGTACTCGAAGCTGACCGCGAGGCCGGCGGCCAGCCCGGCGGCGCCGACCAGCCAGGTGCGGGCCGCGCCCTCACGCTCGCGGAACAGGAGCGCGAACGCGCCGAACCCAAGCGCGGCCGCCGCGACATGGGTGAAGTACTCGGCCGCGAAGGTCATCACGATCGTCCCCAGCCCGAGGGTGATCGCGGCGGCGGTCCCGTAGCCGGGCTCGATCCGCTCCGCGACCCATCGGACCAGGCACAGGAGCGCGATCGCGGGCAGGACCGCGCCGATCAGGGTCAGCGCCCAGATGATCGGGGTCTCGTTCTGGATCCGAACCTCGACCCGGTGCGCGCGTGCCGCGCTGAAACCGTATTGCGAGAGGTCCGGATCCGGATATGGCGTCCAGCGCGGATGGTCGGCCGGGCGGCGTTGGCGGCAGCATCGCGCGCCACGGACTTGGCGCCGAGCGCGTCGAGAGCCAGGTAGGCCGGGAGGGTCAGGACGGGCAGTCCGGGCGCCTTGACCGAGTAGAAGTGGCCGTTCACCCAGGCCTTGTCCTTGGTCTCCCACTGCCAGCGGTCGATCTGGGCCCGTCCGTCGGCGAACGCTCGAACCTGCGCGTAGTGCGCCAGCTGCGCCCATCCGGTCGAGTGCATCACAACGCCCCACGCAATCCCGAGCGCGACGATCGCGGCCAGCCACGGGCGGGCTCGGATCCCCGCCCACGCCCGCGCACCGCCGCCCGGCCGGCCTCGCCAATCGGTCGAGGCCTGTGGGTGTCTCACGCCGAAACCGCCTGCTCGCTTCGGCAGAGGGCCATCGTCCACGGCAGCGGGCTGTGGAGCTCGACCACCTCGAGCCGCCGCTCGAGAAAGCGGACGAACCTCCCGCGCGACCAGTGGTTCAGGTGGCCCGGCGTGTTGCCGAGCTCACCGACGTAGCGGCCGCGGGCCAGGTTGAGCGCCCGCCACAGGGGCTCGCGCGGGACGCTGACGATCGCCCACGGCCGGGCGAGGCCGGCCACGGTTTCGAGCCCCGCCTCGGGGTCGGGCAGGTGCTCCATCACCTCGCAGCAGACGATCAGCTCGGCTGCGTCCTCGGCGGGCTCGAGCGCCTCGACCGCGGCGGCCTTGAACTCGATCCCCAGGCCGGCGCCGTTCGCCCTTCGCCTCGCCTCGGCGATCACCTCGGGCGAGACGTCGCTTCCCCGAATTCGCAGTCCGCGGCGCGCCAGCCGGGTCGCCAGCTCACCCTCGCCGCACCCGATCTCGTGCGCCTCGCGAGCCCCGGTCCGCTCGACGAGCGCTTCGAGCCGGCCCAGGAAGCCGCCGACCAGCCGCCGCTCGACCGGGTTTCGGCTCGCGTACTTGTCGTAGACGTTGCCGGCCGGCGTGGCCGCGGAGGGTGACGGTGCGGTCGCCGTCAGACGCCGACCTCGCTTCGATCCCGCTCCACGGGCGGCTCGGTGCGGTTCGGCGGCGAGACCGGCATCGGTTCGCCGCCGGCCGGCACGGAGGGCTCGTAGTGGGACGGCTCGATCCCGGCCTCGAGCTCGAGGCGGCGAACTCGCTCGAAGGTCCGCTGGGCGATCACCCGCTGGCCGGCGATCGCGTCGCCGACCACCCCGAGCCCGAACATCTGGACGGCCGCCAGGGCGAGCACGGCGCCCAGGATCAGCGACTGGATGTGGCCGGTTCGGTCGCCGTGCAGGATCCAGTCGAGCAGGAACGGCGTCCAGGCCGCGAGCGCCGCCACGCCGAGGACCGCGGCGACGATCGTGAACACGCGAAGCGGCTCGTACAGGACGTAGGCCCGGAAGACGGCCACGGCGTTTCGACGCACGTATCGGGCGGTCGAGTCGACCAGGCGCGAGTCGCGGGTCTCGGGGTTGGTGGCGATCGGGACGTGCTCGACCGCGACCAGCATCTTGCCCGCCTGGATCAGGCTCTCGAGCGTGTATGTGTAGTTGGAGACCACCTGGAGCTGAAGCGCCGCCTCGCGGTTGTAGGCGCGAAAGCCCGAGGTCGTGTCGGGGATCGTGGTGCCCGACGCGCGGCGAACGACCCAGCTCCCGAGCCGCTGGAGGAGCTTCTTGGAGGCCGAGAAGTGCTCGATCGTCCTTGACCTGCCGGTCGCCGACCACCATGTCGGCGCGGCCGGCGAGGATCGGCGCGACGAGCTTCGGGATCTCGCCGGCGGGATACTGGTGGTCCGCGTCGGTGTTGACGATCACGTCGGCGCCCAGCTTCAGCGAGGCGTCGATGCCGGCCTGGAAGGCGGCCGCCAGTCCCTTGTTGTTGGTCAGCCGGACGATGTGGTCGACGCCGTGGGCGCGGGCGACCTCGACGGTCCGATCGGTGGAGCCGTCGTCGACCACGAGCCACTCGACCTCGTCGAAGCCCGTCGAGCTCGCGGGGCAGCTCGCCGAGCACTCGGGGAAGCGTCGACTCCTCGTCCAGGCACGGAATCTGGATCACGAGCTTCATCGCCGGGCCATGGTAGCCGCGCCGAAGGGCCGATTCGGCCCGTGGGCGGCTCAGTCGGAGAGCTCGACCCGCTCGATGACCTGGGGCTCGAGCGGGCGGTCTCCCGATCCGGTGGGGGTGCCCTCGATCGCGTCGACCTGGTCCATCCCGTCCGTCACCTGGCCGAAGACCGTGTGCTTGCCGTCGAGCCACGGCGCCGCCTCGGTGGTGACGATGAAGAACTGCGAGCCGTTCGTGTCCGGTCCGGCGTTCGCCATCGCCAGCGCCCCGCGGACGACCTTGTGGTCGTTGAACTCGTCCTCGAACGTGTAGCCAGGTCCGCCGGTGCCGGTTCCCTCCGGGCAGCCGCCCTGGATCATGAAGTCGCGGATCACCCGATGGAAGACCAGGTCGTCGTAGAAGCCGTCGGCGGCGAGCTTTCGGAAGTTCTCGACCGTCTTCGGGGCGTCCTCGTCGAACAGCTCGATCGTGATCGGCCCGGCGCTCGTGTGAAGGGTTGCCGTCGACATCGCGCTCGGCACTCTAGCGGCGCCGCGCCCGCCGAGCGGGGCGGGAGGGGCTCGCGGGACGGCGTCCAGTGGCCTGGCGAGCCTAAGCTGTGGCGGTGAACCGATCGACGAGCCGGGGCCTGCGCTGGTTCTTCGGCGTCTCGGCGGTGCTGGCGGTGATCGCGGGCATCGAGCTGTTCATCGGCGCCACCCGAACCGACCGCTTCTTCTCGTGGACGATCGAGCCGCCGCTCACCGCCGCCTTCATGGGTGCCGCCTACTGGGCCGCCTGCGTGCTCCTCGCCTGGGCGGCGCGCCAGTACGACTGGCGGCGGGCCAGCACGGCGCTCCCGCCCGTCTTCACGATCGCGGTCCTGCTCCTGGCCGCAACGCTCGATTCACCTCGACCGCTTCCATCACGACCTCTACGGACGCTTCTGGTTGGTCGTCTACGTGATCGTCGTGCCGCTGCTCGTCTATCTGATCTGGGCGCAGCCCAAGGGCGCGGGCTCACCGGCTCCGCCGGCTCTGGCGCTCGCCCCCTGGCTGCGCGCGGCGCTCGCGGCACAGGCGCTCGTCCTGCTCGTCTTCGGGGTCCTGCTGTTCGCCGCCCCCGTCGGCCTCAGCTCGATCTGGCCCTGGCCGCTCACGCCCCTGACCGGACGCGCGATCGCGGCTTTCCTGTGCGGCTTCGGGGTGGCGGCGGCGTTCGCGGTTCGCGAGAACGACCTGGACCGCCTGTACGGCTCGGCGCTCGCCTGGGCGGCGCTCGGGGCGCTCGAGCTGCGTGGCGGTGGCGCATCCACGCCGGCGATCTCAGCGCGAGCGGCGCTGGCCACGGCTCTCTACGTCGCCTTCTTCGCCTCGGTGCTCGCCCTCGGCTGCTACGGCACGCTGGCGGGCGGGGGATTCAGAGCCGTCGCGTCGCGGGACTGACGGCCCGCCGCGCGTTCCGACCGGGTCCTCGTTCCGGCCTGGGCCCGGCGCAATGACGCCGGTCGCGAGAGCGGACCGTCAGCCGCGCGTCGGTACGGTGGTGCGGGTCGGGTCGTCCTGTCGCTGGCCGTAGAGCCGCTCGCGGATCTCGAGCTCGATCGCGGTCGTGTCCTGCTGGCCGGTCAGCGGCTTGCCGCAGCCGCCGCAGTGGGCCACGTAGGTGCGGCGCGCGAAGGTGAAGCTGGTCTTTCCGCAGCTTGGACAGGTGATCAGCGGCAATGTTCTTCAGTCCCTTCCGATCTCGTCCCGCCGCCGGCCTGAGCGGCCGACCGTTCGCATGCGACTCTACCTGATTTCAGGTAATGAGGCGCAACCCCCGCCGCGGTCCAACTCGCCGGAGCCTCGGAGTTACGCCGCACATGCGGTGCAATTCGACGTTCGGCGAGCTCAGGCGGGCGCGCGCAGCTCGCGGAGGGCCTCGTCGGGATCCCGATACGCGTCGACCCTGACGCCGATCCCGTCGCGCATCGTCCACAGGTGCGCGTAGCGCGTGTCGACCTCGATCCCGCTCGGCGCGTCCGATGGCGCTCAGATGGATCACCACCGCGACCCGATCGCCCTCGCGGACCACGTCGTCGATCTCCTGGTGGAAGTCGCGCCACTCGGCGAGGAAGTCCCGTAGGAACCGGCCCAGCGTCCTCGCGGCCGTTGAACTCCCCGCCCCCGGGGAGCTCGGGGCTGTCGCGCCACACGGCGTCCGGGTCGAGCGCCTCCAGCGCGGCGTCGACGTCGCCTTCGTTGAGCGCCTCGTAGGAGTGGCGAACCGTTTGGATGTCGGCGTCGCTCACTCCCGCCGCGCCCTTCAACCCGCCAGCCAGCGCCTCGGGTTCTCGACCGTCATCGTCTCGAGCTGGTCGTCGGTCATCCCGGCCTCTCGCAGGTTCGGAATCGACCCGGTCGAAGACCAGGGTCATGCTCCAGTCCTTGGCGGCGCCGGCGGCGAGGAGCTGCTGCTCCACCTCGACCGGGTACCAGTCGAGCGTCGCGCAGTAGTCCTGCGAGAGGAACATGCGGTCGGCGTAGCCGCGCTCCAGCAGGGCGGTCACGGTCGCGTTTCGCTTCTCGAACGGGCAGGAAGATCTCGAGGCCGTAGCGGTCCATGCCGATGTAGACGCCCTTCTCGAGCAGACGCTCGATGTAGTCGAGGTCGTCGGTGTCGCCGGTGTGGGCGATCTGGACCTTGGCGAGGTCGACGCCCTCCTCCTCGAAGATCTCGATCTGGCGGATCCCGGTCTGGTTGGCGGGTCGCGAGTGGGCCATGATCGGCGTCCCGGTTCGAACGCTCGCCCGGGCGACGGCGCGGTGCACCTTCTCGATGTTCTCGGTGACGCCGGGCTCGTCCGCGGCGCATTTCAGGAACGCGGCCTTGATCCCGGTCTCCTGGATGCTCTCCTCGATGTCGTGGACGAACAGGTCGGCCATCGCGTCTGCGTCACGGGTGACGAAGAACATCGGCAGGTAGTCGTAGGTGTAGATGCCCGGTGCACGGGACGACCTGAAGCCCAGATTCCTCGGAGACTCGGCGCGAGAACTCGACGTCGCGACCGCCGAACATCCCGGTCGGCTCGCAGATCGTCTTGCACCCCGCGCTCGATCGACCGCCCGGGCGCTCTGCATCGCGACCTCGTGGAGGCTCCTCAGGCCCGACGTCGCGCGGCGGGTCAACCGGGACGACCGATCCCAGGTGCGGCCACCAGGCTGCCACCGCCTCGTCGCGGTAGATCAGGTGCTCGTGGACAAGCGTCGTCCCGAGCTGATCGGCTTCGACCGGTCCGGTTACGGTCTCGACGGTCGCCATGGAGGCCGACCGTAGTCTACGAGCACCTTGCCGCGGAGCTGGATCATCGCGATGACGATCCTGATCGTCTGCCTGATCGCATCGATGGTGATCGCGTTTGGTCAAGCTGCTTTGAAGCGGCGTCGGTGGGGATAGGATGAGGGCGCACCGAGACGATCTCGCCTGACGGCGACGAGACGAAGGGAGACCGCTTGTTCGACGCGCATCGTGGTTGGCACGGACGGCTCCGAGACGGCGAGCGAGGCTGTTCGCCAGGCGATCGAGCTGGCGAAGCTCGCCGGCGCGAAGCTGAGCATGGTGGCGGCCTTCGAGCCGGTCTCCCGTGGTCGCGTCCGCGAGGAGAAGGGCGAGGTGCCCGGCGACGTGGCCTACGCGCTGGGTCCGCGCGAGGACGTCAACGTCACCCTCGAGTCCGCCACCGGGCTGGCCAAGCAGGAGGGGATCGAGGTCGAGCCGCATCCGCGGCAGGGCGATCCCGCCGACGCGATCCTCGACGTCGCCGAGGAGGTCGGCGCCGATCTGATCGTGGTCGGCAACAAGGGAATGACCGGCGCGAAGCGGTTCCTGCTCGGAAGCGTTCCGAACAAGGTCTCCCACCACGCGCCCTGCAGCGTCTGCATCGTCCGCACGACCTAGCCGCCCTCCAGGGCGGCGCGATCAGCAGGCGTCGGCCGAGGTCGCCCTGGCCGCGTCGAGCAGGCCGGCGCCGTAGTACGTTGGGTCGCCCGGGAGCGTGGCGCAGCTCTCGAGCCGGTCGCCGACCTCGGCGGGCGGTCAAGCCCGGGCTCTCGGCCAGCAGCAGGGCCGCGGCGCCGCTGACGTGGGCCGCGGCCATCGAGGTCCCATGGAGTCCCACGATTCCGAACTTGCGGTAGTTGCCCTGCGCCGCGGCCTGCGGCTGAAGGCTGTACTGGCGGATCGCATAGGGCGGCCCGGAGGTGCTGCAGCCCGGGTTCCCGGTGGCGACGCCGGTGTCGCCTCCGCCACCCGGCGCGAGAGGTCGAGCCCCGTCCCGTAGTCGGAGTAGGAGCCCAGACAGCTTCGATAGGTGGAAGCGCCGACCGCGATCACGACTCCGGCGTGGGCCGGGAACGCGACATTGGGCCTGCTGTGGTTGCCGGCCGCCGCCACCACCACGACGCCGTGGCCGTTCGCGTACTTGACCGCGTTGCACACTCCGGGGATCTGTGAGCACTGCTTGATCAGGGGCTTGGAACTCGAGGCTCAGGTTGATCACGTCGGCGCCGTGGTCGACCGCATAGCGGATCCCACTGGCGATGTTCGCGGCGGTTCCCTTCTCGTTGCGGTTGAGGACCCGCATCGGCATCACGTTGACGTTGTAGGCGATCCCGGTCAGGCCCCTGTAGTTGTTGGTCGATTGCACGATCGTGCTCGCGACGTGCGTCCCGTGGCCGTTCTGGTCGAGCGGCGAGCTGTCGTCGTCGACGAAGTCCTTGGGGGCGAGGAACCGATCGATCGGGGGCAGGTCGGGATCATGGCTGTAGGTGGAGCCCTTGCTCTTGTAGGCCACCCCCGTGTCGAGAACCGCGACCGTCACCCCCTTGCCTCCGCCGCGCCCCGCGTCGCGAAGGTTCTGCCAGGCGCCCTGGATGCTCGCTCCGCCCGGGGCGAACGTCGGGGCGAGGAAGTTCCACTGGTCGATCCTCCAGCCGTGCTGTCCGAGGCCCGGCGAGCCCGGGTCATAGGGATTCCAAAGCGCGGCGGCCCTCGCCACGTAGTTCGGGTTCGCGTAGGCGACGGCGGGGTTGGCTCGCAGCAGGTTCACCGCCTTCGGAACGCTGACCTTGGCGGGGAGCCTCACCGTGCGCTCCACCGACTGGCCCTTGAACTTGGTCAGGACCTGGCCGGGAACGTAGGCAAGCTCGGTCGCATGGGCGGACGGCGCCGCGAAGGCGATGCCCACCAGGGCAAGGAGAAGCGCTTGGACCCGCCGTAGCCTCATCCCTGCCTTGTAACACGGTTCAGGGCCGGAAGTATTGATACTGCGGGCATGCAAGAGGGCCGTGCAGACACGGATTCAGACGGCTTTGCCGCGGCCGATCGGGGCTTCATGCGTGCGGCGCTGGGCGAGGCCGAGCTCGCGGCGGAGCGCGGCGAGGCGCCGATCGGGGCGGCGCTGGTCCGCGAGGGCGAGGTGGTCGCCGCGGCCGGCAACCGGCGCGAGGAGCGCTCCGATCCGACCGCCCACGCCGAGGTGCTGGCGATCCGCGCGGCGGCCCAGGCGCTCGGTGGCTGGAGGCTTTCGGACTCGATTCTCTACGTCACGCTCGAGCCGTGCTCGATGTGCGCCGGGGCGATCATCCTCGCTCGGGTTCCCCGGGTCGTTTTCGGCGCCCGCGACCCGAAGGCGGGCGCGGCTGGAAGCGTCCTCGACGTGCTCGGCGAGCCCCGGCTGAACCACCGCCCAAAGGTGGCCGGCGGGCTGATGGCCGCCGAGTCGGCCGCCCTGCTGGAGGCGTTCTTCCGGGCCCGTCGCTAGCCGAGCCCCTCGGTTCCGGCTTGGCCCGCCTCTAGCCTGCGCGGGCATGGCCGATGCCGAGTCGGGGCTCCCCGGCCGCTATGAGCGCGGGAGCGATGAGTTCTCGCGGGTGCTGACGTTCAGCGACGGTTTGTTCGCGATCGCGATGACCCTCTTGGTGGTCGGGATCGGGGTGCCGGCGAGCACCAGCAGCGTTCACGACCTCGCCCACGCCCTCAACGACCGCACAGAGGACTTCACCAGCTTCTTCATCAGCTTCGCGGTGATCGGCCGCTACTGGGCCGCCCACCACAAATTCGTTGCGATGCTCAGGCAGGTCGATGCCAGGCTGATCGGTCTGAACCTCGTCTACCTCGCCTTCATCGCCTTTCTTCCCTTTCCGACCGCGGTCCTGGGCAGATCCTTCGACAACCCGCTCTCGATCGCCCTCTACGCCGTCACGGTGGCGGTCATCAGCGGGATGGAGGTGGTGCTGTTCAGGCACGCACAGCGACACGGACTGCTCAGATGGACCCTGCCCGAGGACGTCTACCGGTTCGGCGTCATCGGGTCGCTCTCGCCGGTGCTGTTCTTCCTGCTCTCGGTGCCGGTTGCCTTCGCCAGCACCACGGTTGCCGTGATTCTCTGGTTCGGCGCGATCCCGTTCAACGCGCTCCTGAACCGCCGGAAGCCCCCTGACGCGGAGCGCTATCTGGGCATCTGAGGCAGCCCGAGCGTCCCGCCCGGCGGTTAGCCGAGGTGGGTCACGCCAACCAGCAGGATCAGGGCCGAGATCGCTATCAGGACCCCCACCAGCTCGCCGGCGATCCAGCCGATCGTGCGGGTCGAGCGATCGAGGTCCTCCGGGTCGAGGACGTTTAGCAGGCGGTCCGTCATCGGTTACCTCTCTTTCTCGCGCCTGCGGGGTTAGCTGTCGGGCTCGCGCTGAAAGAGATGCGCTACGGAGCAAAACTCCGATTCGCCCCTAGGTCCGAGGACCCGTTTGGTTCCCCCGCTCCCCTCGCGCAAACGAGGGGACTAGGCAGGTTTGACGTCGCGGCCATCACGCTACTAAGTCGGGTGGATGCGTGCGACGGTTCGGCGACAACGGTCCTAGTCACCGAAGACCCGAGGCCGTGGCGGGGTCTGTTTGGCCGATGCGGGAGCGAACGCCGAAGCGGTCCGCCCGCCGAGCCCTTGACGGGCGTCGCCGGTATCCGTAGGGTCGCGGTGTTCGTCACCGGCGATGGGAGGCAAGATGCGGAAGCTGGTTATTGCCCTGCTCGTGATCTGTGTGGCGGTCGGAGCGTCGGTCGGCGTCGTCTTCGGGACCGGCTCGACCTCGTCCACGGCGATCAAGGCCTCTGCGCTCAACACCGCTTCGGTCCCGATGCATCGGGTCGCCGCCCCCAGCGCCAACGCCTCGGCCGCGGCGGCGAAGAGGTCCCGTAGGCAAAAGGTGATCTATCTCGAGACCAACGTTTTCACGCTCCGTCACGGCGACAACGACGGCGCAACCGGCACATGCCCAAGGCACTCCAAGGCGATCAACGGCTACTTCGGCACCGACACCCCAGGCGTGGTGCCGACCTATGACGCGGTCGGAAACTCACCCCGAAAATGGAGCATCGTCGTCATCAACATGACCGACACCAACGCGCACGTGTTCCTCGGGTCGGTTTGTCTGAAGCTCCTGAGCTAGAGGCTCGACAGACGGCGCCGTCACCCGGTGGAGGACGGTCGCTCGGTCAGCGTGGCGGTCACCTCGAGCTGCCCGGACCCGCGTGTCGCGGTGATCCGGACGTGGTCGCCGGGGTTGTGAGTCCCAATGGCACGGAGCAGATCGTCAACGCTCCTGACCGGATCCGTCGATCGCCGTAATCAGGTCGCCGTGGCGCAGCCCGCGGCGGCGGCGGGGCTGTGTGCCGCGACGCTTACCACCAGAGCCCCATGGCCGCGCCGGTGGCGTCCCTCACGTCGGCGCCCAGGTAGGCGGTGGGTGATTGGACCTCGACCAGGGTGAAGCGATCCGACCCGCGCACCACCTTGATCTTGAACTGCTCGCCCACCTTGGGCGTTCCGGCCGCGTGGACCAGCTCGTCGGGCTTGCCACCGGGGTGCCGTTGAACGCGACGATCACGTCACCGCGCTTGAGCTGCGACTTGCTGTCCGGCTGGACGGACTGCACGACGACCCCGGGCTCGCCGCCGTGGCCGACGTGAGCGAGGCACCGAAGAAATCGGTGGCTCGGGCGGGCTCTGGGCTTGCGTCGTCGTCGAGGGCTCGAGGGCGCCGCCGCTGGTCGAGGTCGAGTCGCTGGTGTCGCCGCATCCGATCAGCCCGAGCGCCAAGAGGGATCCGGTCAGCAAGGAAGCGACGGACACGCTCAACCGCCCCTGGCGCTCGCAGGTCCTGGCGGGCTGATCCACAAGCCCATCCTACGTCCGGAACCCCGCCACGCGAGGGGGACTTTCAGCGGAGAGGGTGGGATTCGAACCCACGAGGCGGTTTGACCCGCCCACGCGATTTCCAGTCGCGCACCTTAAGCCGCTCGGTCACCTCTCCGAGCGCCCGGGACGATAGCCGCCTAAGCCGGCACGGGCGCGTCGGGAAGGCGCTCGAGCGCCGCCTCCATGTCCGCCTCGGAGAACTCGAGGTCGGTGAGCTCGCCCGCGTGGTAGGCGTCGTAGGCGGACATGTCGAAGTGGCCATGGCCACAGAGGTTGACGAGGAGGACCCGTTCCTCGCCGGCCTGCTTCGCCGCCTCTGCCTCGTCGAACACCACCCGCAGCGCGTGGGCGGGCTCGGGGGCGGGGATGATCCCCTCGGCCTGGGCGAAGCGGACCGCGGCGTCGAAGGCGGCGGTCTGGGGGATCGCCCGCGCCTCGACCAGCCCCTCCTTGACAAGCGCGCAGAGGCTTGGCGCATCGCCGTGATAGCGAAGGCCGCCGGCGTGCACGGGGGGCGGCACGAAGTCGTGGCCCAGCGTGTACATCGGCATCAGCGGCGTGAGCCCCTCGGTGTCGCCGAAGTCGTAGCGGTAGGCGCCGCGCGTCAGCGTCGGGCAGGCGGTCGGCTCGGCGGCGATGAAGCGGGTCCCGAGCTCCTCGCGAAGGCGCCGGCGAAGCAGGGGGTAGGCGATCCCGGCGAAGTTCGAGCCTCCGCCGACGCACCCGATCACCACCTCGGGATATTCGCCCGCCTGCTCGAGCTGCTTCAGCGCCTCCTGGCCGATCACCGTCTGATGAAGGCAGACGTGGTTCAGGACCGAGCCGAGCGAGTAGTTGGTGTCATCGGACTTGGCCGCGGTCTCGACCGCCTCGGAGATCGCGATCCCGAGGCTTCCGGTGGAGTGCTCCGACTGGGCGCGCCCCGCGTCGGTTCGCTCCGAGGGGCTTCGGTGGACGGTCGCTCCCCAGGTCTCGATCATTGCCCTCCGGTAGGGCTTTTGGTCGTAGCTGATCCCGACCATGAACACCTCGCACTCGAGGTCGAACAGCTTGCAGGCGAGGGCCAGCGCCGACCCCCACTGGCCCGCTCCTGTCTCGGTCGCCAGCTTGCGAACGCCCTCGCGCTTGTTGTAGTAGGCCTGAGCGACGGCGGTGTTGGGCTTGTGCGAACCGGCCGGCGAGACGCCCTCATACTTGTAATAGATGTGGGCGGGAGTGTCGAGCGCTCGCTCCAGGCGGTGGGCGCGATAGAGCGGCGTGGGGCGCCAAAGCTTGTAGATCTCGCGCACCTCGTCGGGGATCTCGATCTCGGGCTCGGCCGAGACCTCCTGCTCGATCAGCCCGATCGGGAAGATCGGCGCCAGGTCTTCGGGTCCGAGCGGCTCCTTGGTGCCAGGGTTGAGCGGCGGGGCCCCGGGCGGGGGCAGGTCGGCCATCAGGTTGACCCAATGGGTGGGGATGTCGGACTCGGGCAGCAGGTATTTGACCGGCTCGTCCATCGCCGCCTGATCCTACGCTCAGCGCTTCCATAACATCAGCCCGATGGCGGCCGAGGGCACCTGGAGCGTCTACCTGTCGGGGGAGATCCACTCCGATTGGCGCGAGCGGATCGCCGACGGGGTGCGCGACGCCGGCCTGCCGGTCGAGCTGCTCGCCCCGGTGACCGATCACTCGGCTTCAGACGACGTCGGCGAGAGCATCCTGGGCGAGGAGGACGAGCAGTTCTGGCGCGACCACAAGGGCGCCGGAGTCAACGCCGTCCGCACCCAGACGCTGCTTCGCCGGGCCGACGTCGTCGTGGTCCGGTTCGGCGACGAGTACCGGCAGTGGAACGCCGCCTTCGAGGCCGGATACGCGACCGCACTCGGCAAGCCGCTCGTCACCCTCCACGACCCCGACCTCACTCACGCCCTCAAGGAGGTCGATCGCGCGGCGATGGCCGTTGCCGAGACGCCCGAGCAGGTGGTCGCGGTGCTTCGCTACGCGATCGCGGGCTAGCGATCGCGCGCGCTGCTGGCGGGCCTTAGCCTGCCGGGACCGCGGCGGGGACGCGATCGTCGAGCGACGCGACGGCGCCTCCGCCGGGCCTGACCGTGATGTTTCGCCGCGTGGGGGCCTCGGTTTCCTGGGAGGCGGCGCGGAGCTCGCGGCGGGTCAGCACGGTGCGGATCACGATCTGCATCTCGAGCATCGCGAAGCTCGCGCCGATGCAGCGCCGGCGCCCGCCGCCGAACGGGATCCATGTGTAGGTGCCGGGGGGCTCGTCGAGGAAGCGCTCAGGGCGAAACTCGTAGGGGTCCGGGTAGATCTCCGGGTCGTGGTGGACGAGGTAGGCGTTGGGGACCAGGCAGACGCCTTCGGGGTAGGTCCAGCCACCGACCTCGAACGGCTCCTTGACCAGCCGGGGCTCGACGTTGGGGAGGACGGGGCGGCGGCGAAGCGTCTCCTGGATGGTCGCGAGCAGGTAGGAATCCCCGTTGGAGTCGCAGCTCGTCGACCAGGGTCGAGCGGACGCGGGGCAGCCGCGCCAGCCGCTCGAACGCCCATGAGAGGGATGAGGCGGTGGTCTCGTGTCCGGCGACCAGCAGGGTCATCAACTCGTCGCGAAGCTCCTGCGGCGACATCGGTGAGCCGTCCTCGTGGCGCGCTTCGAGCAACATCGCCAGCACGTCGTCGCGCTCGGCGTCCTCGGCACGCCGCTCGTCGATCAGTTCGAAGACCAGGCCGTCGATCTCCTCCTGGAGGCGGACGAACTCCTTGAACGGGCCGAAGTGCTGGAGGATTCGAACCACCCATCCATCGGGATCGGGCGGGGCGAGGCTGATCGGCCGATCGCCGAACGCGAGCAGATCGCTGAGCCGCACCCGAAGCGCTTCGAGGCGCGGGCCGGGGTCGAGGCCGAAGACCGCCCGCAGGATGATCTCGAGCGTCAGGTGCTGCATCCGCGGCTGCAGGGGGATGCTCCCGCCGCGCGGCCAGCCGTCCACCTCACGCTCTGCGACCTCCGCCATCAGGTCGCTGAGCTTCGCCATCTTCCCGCCGTGGAACGCAGGAAGCATCAGCTTTCGCTGCTCCATATGGGGCCCCTCGTCGAGCAGGATCACCGAGTGCTTGCCGACCAGCGGCTCGAGCACTCGCGCCCCCTCGCCCGGATGAAGGATCTCGGGCGGGGCCATGAAGACGTCCTTGATCTCCTCCGGGTCAGACATGACGACGAACGTCGGCGCGCCAGGGAAGTGGACCGTGAAGCGCTTGCCGTAGCGTGCCCGGCAGCGCTCCGAGTAGGCGAACGGCCTGGTCCACATGCCGACCCCCTGAATCAGGCTTGGGTACGGCGGGCCTGGGGGAGAGTGATTGGCGCATCGCCCTTTCGCCTTCCATCAAAGCATCTCTCAACGACCGCCGTCGAGGTGTGACGATGCCCACACGGCGGGGCTCATCACACCGCGGCCCTTCTCCTTCAGGCTGTCGAGGAACCCCACCCGCCGACCCTAGTACCGCCCGCTAGCCTTCTCCCGCCATCTCGGAGGGGTGGCAGAGTGGTTGAATGCGGCGGTCTCGAAAACCGTTATGGGCTGTTTCGGTCCATCGAGGGTTCGAATCCCTCCCCCTCCGCTGATCTTCCGTCGCCGTCGAGACAGTGCCTGCGCGGGACGCCGTCCTGAAGCGGCATACCGGCCGCCTGTGGTCTTGTGTTGCCTGGCCACCTACGCCGAGGCTCTGTGCGGTCTGTTCACGCCCACGGGCGGACTCGACTCAGGGCACCTGGTCGGTGAACTCGCAGGCCGTGGCCGTGTCAGTTCCGCTCGAGCCCCCGCAGATGTCGTACTCGGGACCGCCGAAGAGATGGTCATTGCCCTCGCCGCCACCGACGAAGTCCTCGCCGCCGCCGATCGTTGTCCCATTTGCGGCGTAGTTGTCTCCGTACCCGACGTCGGTGCCGTCGAGCATGTAGACCTGATCGGTTCCGTAGCCCTTGGCCGTGCCGGTCTTGGTGGCGCTGTCGCCGACGGCCAGGTCATTGCTCGGCCCGGAGCTGATGATGTCGTTGCCGCCGCCAGTGGCCCTGCCCTGCTCTGAGTAGCTGTCTCCGACCTCGAAGTCTCTTCCGGAGGAGCTGGTGAAGACGTCGTTGCCGCCGCCGGTCGCCGATCCGGTTCCGAGCGCGTAGCTGTCACCAATCAGCGCGTCGTTGTCGTCTTGGCCCTGGAGGTAGTCGTCACCTCCACCGCTGGCGCTGAAGCCACCGGTGGCGTAGTTGTCGCCGATGGCCAGGTCATCGCCGAACTGACCAGCGATCAAGTCCCTGCCTGTGGACCCCTTGACGTCAGCGCCGAGGCCGACGTTGTCCCCGATGATCAGGTCGTCGGCGTAACCGCCATCCAGGTTGTCGTTCCCCGGGCCTCCGATCAGGGTCGAGGGGCGGTCATTCTTCAGCGAATCGTTGCCGGCGAAGATGAAGTCGTTGCCGCCGCCACCGCAGATCACGTCGGCTCCGCCATTGCCGATGATCCAGTCGTCACCCCCGGTGCCGATCATCACGTCGGATCTCTGTGTCCCGACGATGACAACGCTTCCGCCCGGGCCCTGGATTCGATGTCCAGGGGGCGATGCGGTCACGTTCGCCGTCTTGTCGAAGCAGGTCTTGCCGCTGGTGCTCTTGCTGGCGACGGTCCTGCGAGAGGCCGCGACGTAGATCGGCATCTTGACCGATGGCGAGGAGCCGCGGTCGGTGCGAACCTTGTAGCTCAGGGAGTCGACTCCATGGAAGTTGCGGTCGGGCTTGTAGACGAAGCGCTCAGGAGTTCCGGATGTGTTGACGCCGGCCAGCGAGCCGTGGTTGGGGCGATCGGTGATCACGTACTTCTGTCCCGACGGGGGCAGCCCCTTGCAGGGAAAGCTCGAGGCCACTGGAGTGTTGGCAAATGTTGAGATGCCACGGCCGAAGCAGCGAATCGGAATGGTCATCGTCATGTGGACCGAGGCGATCGCCGAATTGCCGCCGGCGTTGCTGGCGCGATAGGTAAAGCCGTCACGGCCGAAGTAGCGCGGGTCGGGGTGATAGCTCAATTCCCCGGTCCGTGGGTCGAAGTTGACGATCGACCCGTGCGTCGGCTGCTCCACGATCTCGTAGGTCAGCGGGCCGGTGCCGGTGCAATCGAGGCTGACGGCCAGATTGTGGCCTTGCTCGGTGGAGAGCTCGACCTTGTGGCAAGCGGGCGAGTGAGGGATGACCGTGAAGTCGACCCGCGCCGTGTTCGAATCGCCGGAGGAGTTCGAGGCCTTCCAGGTGAAGTAGTCGGTGCCGCCATAGTTCCCATTCGGGGTGTAAGTGAAGGTCTCGGCGTTGTAGTCGACGTGAAGCGAGCCGTGACGCGGCTGGTGCACGATCTTGTACGAGGCAACGACCGGGGCGAAGCAGTGGATGCTGCCGCTGACCGGCCGGTCAGAGCGGGTGGTGAAGCTCTTGTCAAAGCAGGTCGGGGGCGGCAGCGTGCTCGCCTGGCTCGGGCTGGTCGATTGCAGGCCGGCCATGGAGGCAAGGCAGAAAAGGCTGAGCGCAATTAGCGCATGAAGACGTGAAGCAGTTGCCATTGCCTTACAACAACCCTTCGGAACGTTGAGAGCCTTCCTCGCTCCGGGACGGCAACTCTGGCCGAACGTTAGGTAGAGCGCCCTCGGCTGGGCTGCCGTTCTCCATCCAGCGTTACTTCTCGTCGTCGCGCGAAGCGGGAACGTTCTGTTGGCGCCGGGCGCTGGAATCGGACAAGATGTGGGGTATGGATGCGGAGACGATCAAGGCAATGCTCGAGCAGCACTTCGAGTATTCCCGCAGCGATCCCGAACGCGCTCACGCGATGTACACCGAGGACGCCGTTCTCGAGATCCCGCAATCCGGCGAACGCTTCGTCGGGGTCGCGAACATGCGCGAATGGCGCAGCAAGTACCCGGCGGAGACCTCGTTCGAGTTTCGGGAGGTCAGGGGAGGAGATGACTTGTGGATCACCGAGCTCTCGGTCCGCTACGACGACGGGCCGCCGGGCTTCGGGCTCTCCATTCACGAGCTCCGAGGGGACAAGATCGCCCGCGAGACGATCTATTTCGCCGAGGGGTTTGAGGCGCCGGACTGGCGGGCTCAGTGGAGGGCTGCACCCTGAGGCGCCCGGCAAACAGCTCCCGACGCCCGCCGGGCGCGGGGCCGTGCCCTTTGCGCCTGCCCTCAGTCTGAGAGGTCGCTGACCCTCAAGGTGGTTACGTGGACCGGGTTAACGCCGACTGAAGCAGTGGTTCCGTGCTCGGTGAACCAAGCTAGACGCGATTGACCCGATCGAGCAGCGTCGGAGAGCTTGCTCTCTACCTGGTCCAACGTTCCCTCCACCGTGAACACGTCACCGTTGAGGAGCCTGATCTCCGCGTAGCCCACTGCGAGTCATGGTAATTAGTCCAAACGGCTTTGTCAGGCGCTCAGGCGACGCCGGTCCCGGAAAACCGGAAACCCTTGGTGCGCCGCCTTTCCGCGAGCGCGGGCGCTCCTCGGTTGAGGGAAGGCTCGAGGGTGAACACCTCCGTGGCGATGTCCGTTTCTCCGTCATGGCTGCTCAGGAACCCCTCAACACGTTGTCGGGTCGCCTTGCCGACCGCCGCAACGGCGTCGCTCTTGTAATCGGCCGAGGTCAGGCCTCCCTCGCCGCGGACGATCATGCTCCTGTTGAAGTCGCCCACCCCGTCCACGAGCACGCAGGTGACGACGTTGCCTCGAATCTCGGTTCGCGCGCGTGCGGGCGGCTGACCCGCATACTTCGTCCACAGCCAAACGAGTGAGCGCGTGATCTCTGCCGGCAATCCCTCGGACTGCCGGGTCTTCGTGCTGTCGGACATAGCCGACTCTCTTTCTCGACCCCCTCTGCGGAAGCAAGCGCTCGAGGGGCGGAGGGGGTGCAACGAAAGACCCACCGGGCAGCTGGGACCAGTCTACTCGGCGTGGATCGGTCGGAGATCATCCCAACAATTCAGGTGTGGTGAGCGCCGCGAAGTGACTGCAACGCCTCTCGAGCCGAGGAGTGAGTGGGCAGCCGTTTGGCGGTGGTCGCGGAGACGCTGCGCTCCAAGGCTGACCCGGGGATCGTCACCAGATTGATACCCGCGCCACCGCGTGCTCTCAGCTTGGCGGAGCCCGTCACCAACACGCGGAGGCAACCGTATTCGATCGCCTCACATCCACGAAGGTCGACGGCGACCCCCGTCACGCCTGCGGTGATTGCGGAATCGACGAACCCTCGCCAGCGTTTCAGGGCGGGAGCATCCAACTCGCCCTTGACGTCTACAAGCATCAATCCCCCCGCCGCACTCGACCCGACCGAGGCGCCCCCCCATGACCGTCGAGCATCGGGGTCGACCGACGCCACGTCACTGTCCGCGCCTATCGTGTTCGGGTCGCCCATCGGGCATCCCTCTCTCACTCCTCTCGAAAGGTGCCGCCTAGCGGAAGGAAGAGAGAAATGAAGAGGACCCTCGGACGGCTGTGGTGCAGGCTACCCCATCCCATGATCCGCGCTCCGGCTTTAGCCCGCGGGCTGTCGATCCTTGCGCCGGTTCGAGGTCCCTCCCCGACCGCCTCGCGGGTCGCCCAGCCCGTGCGTCGTCTACGCCGAAGTGGGGCCGCCTGGAGACTGTTCCGTTCCGCGGTGGAGCGTTGCCCGCAATCCGTCAACCGCCTGTTCGACGAGCCGCCGGAGATAGCGTTTTCCAAGGGCACCGAAGAGCAGGCGATATTGAATGGCGGTCGGCTCGATTCCGATCTCGACCTCGGCGAACGTTGAAGACTGCGCCTCGGTGAGCACCCAGCGAGAGTAATAACCACTCTGCTGACAGCGAAGCTTGATCGTGCGCAGGTCGTCGAGCTCCTCGATTCGGAACGTGGTCTCAGCCTTCCCGAGGGGCGACTTGCTCACCTGCCGAAACTCCGCGTGAGGCTCGACCGTCGCAAGGCCGGTGACGCTGAGGACGTTTCCGGCCCACTCGGGATAGCGGCGGGGGTCTCCGACGCAGGCCCACACCTGTTCCACGGGAGCCTCGATTACCGCCTGCTGGCGCCAGGACGACACGATGCTCTAGCTTAGGTCAGCGGGCGCAATCCGGGTACGCCGGTTGTTTTCTCCGGCGGGCTCACGACCACAACTCCGTGAAGAGCGCGGCGCGGACCTGCTCCGCGATCAGCCGCCCTGCATCGCCTCCATGTTCTTCATCATGACCGCCTCGGTCTTCTTGAGTTCCTCGGCGGGGCTGAACAACACGGCCTCAGTCCCCGGCTCATGCTTCACCGGGATATGGCCCGGCGGCGTATAGAAGGCGTCGCCGGCCTCGAAGACCTCCTCGCCGTCGGCGTAGCGAAAGGTCATCCGGCCGCTGACGACGTAGCCCCAGTGGGGGCATTGGCATCGGTCGTCCGGAAGTCCCTTCATCAGCGGTGTCGCGTCAACGTCCTCCGCGAAGGACGTGAAGTTCACCGTGTAGCCCTCGATCTGGTCGGAGCGGTCGGTGACCGGGCCGAACTCGCCGCCTCCGGTCGCACTGTCCTTCGAAACCTTCGGCATCTCTACTCCTCTCGGTTGCCAGGTCCCGGGGCGAGCCTACATCCGGGCAAGGGGCGCATGCGCCATTGCGCTACTGCAGCACCGACGCGGCTTCTGTCGCTCCTCTAGGGCCGCAGGAGATCGGAGTGCGGTGGGGAAACTCGGGACATGTCGGGAGACCAGGCGAACCCCGCTGACGAGGATCGCTCCGAGAGGATCAATCGGGAGCTGATCGAGCTCCTCAATGAGCTGCGGGTAGCTCTCCCAGGCGTTCAGGTTCTGTTCGCCTTCCTCCTTGCGGTGCCATTCAGCCAAGGCTTCGCGACGGCGACGGCCTTTCAACGTGATCTGTTCTTTGGGGTCCTGGTGGCGACCGCGATCTCCGCTGCTTTCCTGATTGCTCCGTCCGCTTGGCACCGAATCCGCTTTCGCCAGAAGGACAAGGAGCAGATTCTCTTGATGTCGAACCGCATCGCGATAGCAGGTCTCGGGTTCCTGGCCATCGCAATGGTTGGGGCAGTGATGTTGATTTCGGACTACGTCTTCAGCGAAGCGCTGACGGCTGTTGCCGGCATCGTCTCGACCCTCCTTTTCGGCGGCCTGTGGTACGCGCTCCCGATCGCCAGACGGGTGACGGAAGACCACCGCTAGCTTCCTTTCCGTCACAACGTCTGGAGGCGCCCCTTTCCCCGCCCTCATATGGGGCGTGGCGCGAAGTTTGCGCGACGCCGCGCGGGGTAATGAGACTGAGGAGGGCTAACCCAGACGAAAGGCGGATGTGGCCAGCAAGATCGACAAGAGCACCTTCAAGCAACTGAGGGCTCTCGGAGTTCGAAAGAGTCGGGCCCGGGACGTGGCCGCAGCCGTGCGGACGGCCCCAGACAAGGCGCCCAAAGCGGCCCGCCGAGTCGCGGCCGATCTATCCGGCGCCGTGGTCGAGATCCAGGATCGGCTCAACCACGGCCCCGAGAAACGAAAAGCAGCCGCCAAGAAGGCCGCGGCGACCCGCAAGCGGAAAGCCAAGCAGCGCAGTCAGGCTGCCAAGAAGGCCGCCCGCACCCGGGCGCGGAGCTGAATCGCGCCCGCCCGCAGGGCTCGATCGGCGCGACGGTCCAAGCGCCGCGCCTATGAATCCGCGGGCGATCTAGTCCAGTAGGCCGAGCACCGCTGCCTCGATCTCCTCCCTGTCGGCGAACCTGGCGGGATCGGCACGATCCACAATCCGCTTGAGGCTTCCGGCAATCGTCTCGCCGGAGTCAAAGCGGTCAAACGCCCGCGGGTCGATGTAGGAGGTCCGGCAGACCTTCGGGGTGTTGAACAGGTACTGGGCGACCTGCTTGGTGGCGCTACTGGTGGCCCGCTTCCTAGCCGCCGCGGACAACTCGCTCGGTTCCTCCTCGCGAGCGAGAGCCACCGCTGCCAGCACCGTCGCGTTCCAGGTACGAAAGTCCTTGGCGGTGTATTCCGCGCCGGTGAGCCCCTTCAGATACTCGTTGACATCCTCGGAGCGCGCTGGCGTCCACTCTTGATGCTCCCAGTAGGTCAAAAGCCGCGAGCCGCCCCGCCTTCTCCGCTTCAGAGCTCTCAGGGTCGGCAGGATGATCGGATCGCTCACGACCTGCCGGAGCTTTGCGCCACCCTTGGCCCGATACGTGAACACGGCGCTACCGCGGCCCAGTCGGAGATGGCTCTGGCGAAGGGTGGCGAGGCCATAGGTGTCGTTGTCGACCGTGTATTCCTCTCCGCCGATCCGAAAGAAGCCCAGATCGAGAAGGCGCACGCCGGTCGCCAGCACGCGCTCGCGCGCGAGGCCCCGACGGTCTAGGTCGCGGTAAAGCGCCCGACGCAGGTCGGGAAGCGTCTTTCCGAACTCGAGCACGCGGTCGAACTTCAGGCGGGCGCGCCGCTCCTGCCATCCCTCGTGGTAGAGGTACTGCTTCCGCCCGGCGCCGTCATGTCCGGTGGCTTGGATGTGCCCAAGCGGGTCAGCGCAGATCCAGACCTCCGTCCAAGCGGGGGGTATCGCCAGGGCGCGAAGCCGATCGAGCAGCTCCTGATCCTTGATCGTGTGCCCGTCGCGATCCAGGAAGCGAAAGCCTCGGCCGTGGCGAACCCGCCTCAGGCCCGGCCCTGAGCAGTCGACTCGCCGAACCCGAGGCATACAAGTCATTTACCGCTCGCGTCGCGGTCGAACCATCTCGGGGCGATGCGCACTCCGTAGGATCGCTCGCATGGCCGGTCGGGGTGATCTCTGGGAGAATCGGTTTGGCGATGCGCCTCCGTTCTCGCTCGGCGTCGAGGAGGAGCTGTTGCTGGTGGGGGCTGACAACGAGCTCGCCGACCAGAGCGCTCGGATCGTCAGGGACACGGACCCTGCTCAAGGGGACGTCGACCGCGAGTTGTTCAAGGCGATGGTCGAGTCGAGATCCGAGATCTCGGCCAGCGTCGCCGAGGCGCTCGCCACCTTGCGCGACATACGCCGCGAGCTGCTCGAGTCGGGTGCCCGCATCATCGGCGCCGGGCTTCATCCGAACGCGAGCGCCGGCGAGAGCGACGTGCATCAAACCCATCGCTATTCGATGATCGAGGACCTGCTCCAGGGCGTCCTGCGAACCCCGATATGCGGTCAGCACGTCCATGTCGGCATGCCCGATCAGAAGACGGCGGTCCGCGCCTACAACGGCATCCGCACGCATGTGCCGCTGATCAACGCCCTGGCGTCCAACTCACCGTTTTGGTTCGGGGTGGATTCCGGTCTCGCGAGCGCCCGGACGGTGCTCTTCCGGAGCTATCCCAGGGCCGCCATGGCACCGCAGTTCGACGACTACGAGCATTTCTGCCGAGTCACTCAGGAGATCTGCCTCGCCGGTGGCCTGGACGACTACAGCCACATCTGGTGGGACGCCCGTATCCACCCCGGGCTCGGGACGATCGAGGTTCGAGCCGCGGACACGCAATTCGACCTGCGACGCGCCGCCGCCATCGCCGCGTTCGTCCATTGCCTGGTCCGGGTCGAGTCCGAACGCGACCAGGGCGACATCCCGTCGCGCGAGGCGCTCGCCGAATCGAGCTTCCAGGCGACCCGCTACGGCCTGGATGCACAGCTTCTGAGTCGAGCCGGCGACCTCTCAGGCGCCCGCGACCTCGGCCGTGCCTGCCTCGAGGAAGCGATGGCCTTCGCCCCGGAGCTGAACTGCGAAGGGGAACTGCGATACGTCGCGACCATGCTCGACGAAGGGTCTGGCGCCGACCTCCAACGACGCGCTCACGCTGATGGGGGGATGACGGGACTCTTGGCTTACCTGCTTGTCGAGACTTCGCGGCTCTAGGAATTCAAATTGGTGCTTGACTCGAACGGGGATTCAAGCTTGAAATATGGGGTAGCAGGCGGGCCACGTCAAAGGTCCGACAAGGGAGAACACATGCTGGCCGCAGCCTCATTCGCGCTTCCGTTGGGCGCCACGATCGTGCTACCGGGAATCATCGTCGTCGTACTGATCATCGTCTTGTTGCTCTGGCTGTTCTGAGTCGGTGGCGAACCGTTATCGCCCATCCTGAAACGGTCCGCCGGCACCGCTTAGGGATCTGCCCATCCGCGAATCCGGGAATCAGTCTGATTCGCACGAGCGTGGCCGGGTAAACGCTTACCGCTGAGCTTGCGCTTGGCGCGGCCGCGCGGAAGGCGGTCGCCAGCCCAGCTCAGCGGTTACCCGAATGGATGGGCGCGGCGGCGGAAAGGGTGCCGCCGCACCATCCGGGTGGCCGGAACCCAGGCAACCGTTTGCGCCCTGCACGCGCTGGGTACATAGCTGCAAGGAGTCCTTGCCGCTGCAAGTGGCGTGGCGGCTGAGCTGCAGGCCCAAGCCAAACCGAAGGGAATCGAGAATGAGCACAATCGCAATCGTGCTGATCGCAATAGGCGCAGTGATCGTGATCCTGCTTGCCGCATCGGCTCTATCGCGGGCACGTCACCGCAGGCTTGACGACCGCCGACAGGTTGCGAGCGAGCACCGCACCGAGGCGGAATCACGGCGGCTCGATGCCGAGATGCAGGGCGCAGCGGCCGATGAGCAGGCGGCCCGCGCCCGCCGCGAGGCAGCCGAGGCCGAAGCCCAATCTCGCGCGGCCGCCCAGGAACGGGAGAGAGCAAAAGCACACGCCGATCATGCGAATGAGGTTGATCCGGACGCCTAGCGCCCGGGATCGGACGCGTCCAAGCACGGAACCGGGCATGGATTAGATCGGCGTGGAGTGGGAGCACGCGCGGCCGGGCGCGCGGTTCGGCTCAAGGCGATCTAGCCGAACTGCGACGCCGGCGGGCGAAGCGTGATTAAGTTCCCGCGATGATCTGGCGGGGCCGCCTCTCCTTGGGTGCCATCGCCGTGGCGCTCACGCTCATGGCGGGGACCAGCGCGGCCGATGCGTCGTTCAGCGCGCACGGCAGCGTTGAGCAGGTCTACGTGACGCACCTGAGTTCGGGCGCGCAGGCGTCGCTCCTCAACAGCGCCGGCGGAACGGTCGCCACGAAGCGGGCCGACGGGCAGGGCGGCCTCCTGTTTCGCAACGTCAAGCCGGGAACCGGGTACCGCGTTCGCCTCCCGGGCGGAGCGAAGTCGGCGCCGCTGACGGTGCTCTCGACGCGCCCGGCGCCGCCGAGCACACAGGTCTACAACCAGACGATCCCCTCGAGCGGCTACGGCTATCTGAAGACCCGCGACGGCACCAAGCTGGCGTACTACGTCCATCCGCCGCAGGATGTGACGAACGCCCTCCCGGTGGGCGTTCCGCCCCTCAGATCCCGGCCGGTCCCTCGCCGACCCTGATCGAGTACTCGGGCTACGGCTACGCTGACCCTGCCGGCCCACAGAGTGGGATCGCGATCCTCGCCAACCTGATGGGGTTCACGGTCGTCGACGTCAACATGCGCGGCACCGGCTGCTCGGGCGGCGCGTTCGACTTCTTCGAGCCGCTCCAGAGCCTCGACGGGTACGACGTAATCGAGACGATCGCCCGCCAGCCGTGGGTCCTACATCACAAGGTCGGGATGATGGGTATCTCCTACGGCGGGATCAGCCAGCTCTTCACCGCGCAGACCGATCCGCCGAGCCTGGCCGCGATCTCGCCGCTCTCGGTGCTCGACGCTACGCAGACGACGCTGTATCCGGGCGGCATCCTGAACACGGGGTTCGCCGTCAATTGGGCCAAGGAGCGGATCCACGACGCCAAGCCCGCGTCCCCCACCGGCGGACAGCCCTGGGCCTACCAGAAGATCCAGAACGGCGATCAGACCTGCAAGGGCAACCAGGCGCTGCATGGTGAGGCCGCGAACCTCCTGGCCAAGATCCGAGCCAACAGCCACTACGTGCCGAAGGTCGCCGATCCGCTGGCGCCGCTCACATTCGTCAAGAAGATCAAGGTGCCGGTGTACATGGCCTGTCAGTGGCAAGACGAGCAAACGGGCGGTCACTGTCCGAATCTGGCAGACCGCTTCACAGGGACCCAGCGCAAGTGGTTCACGTTCACGAACGGCACCCATGTCGACTCGCTCGACCCGGAGACCTTCAACCGCTGGTACGACTTCTTGGAGCTCTACGTCGCCAAACAGGCGCCGATCACCAACTCCGCGACGATCCACGCCGCCGGGCCGGTCATCTACCAGGAGGCGATGGGGATACCGGGGGTGACGATGCCGCCCGATCCGATCCAGACGCAGCCCACCTACGCGGGAGCGATGTCCGCGTTCGAACAGCTGAAGCCGATCCGCGTCCTGTTCGACAACGGTGCGGGTGGCACGTCACCCGGCCAGCCACTCCCCGGCTACGAGCAGTCCTTTTCGAAGCTCCCCATCCCGGGCACCCAGGCCCGCTACTGGTATCTCGCGAACCAGGGCGGGCTCCACAACGTGCGGCCGACCCATGGGGGGGCCGACGCCTTCAAGTGGAACGCCCATGCCCGTCCGCTGACCGATTTCACCGGCGACACGGCCGCGGGCACGGACGGCCTGTGGACCGCGACCCCGCCGTATGAGTGGCGGCGCCCCCCGGCCGGCAGCGCGGCGGCCTACCTGAGCCGCCCGCTGAGTAGCAACAAGACCGTGATCGGCGCCGGCGCCGTCCACGCCTGGGTTCGCTCCTCGACCCCCAATGTCGACCTTCAGGCGACGATCAGTGAGGTCAGGCCCGACGGCAAGGAGACCTTCGTCCAGGGTGGCTGGCTGCGGGCCAACGAGCGAAAGCTCGACGCCAAGAAGAGCACCCTGCTTGAGCCCACCCTGAGTCTCCGGGCCGCGGACGTGTCCCCAATGCCGCGCGACCGTTACGTCAAGGTCACGATCCCGCTCTACTACGAGGGACACACCTACCGAGCGGGCTCCCGCGTCCGCGTCACGATCACCGCGCCGAATGGCGACCAGCCGATCTGGTCGTTCGGCGAGACCCAGCCGAGCGGGCGCCCGACCGTATCGATCGCCCACTCCAAGGGCATGCCATCGAGCCTCATCCTCCCGGTGGTGCCGGGCGTGAGCGTTCCGACCGGGCTACCGCCGTGCCCCGGGCTCCGGGGCGAGCCGTGCCGCGACTACCAGCCCTACGTCAACCAGCCAGCGACTCCCTGACGCCAGGCCGGGACGGCGCGGCGGAACGCTAAGCCGACGATCGCAAGCTTGAACCGCGCGGATCGTCGGATCGGTACAACATGGCGCCGTGGACTTCGTAGTCCGACGGGGGCGCGCGGATGAGATCGACCGGCTCGAGCCGCTCTGGCGAGCGCTGCGAAGCCGTCACGCCGGCCTTTCCGCGATGCCCCCGGTTCGCTCGCTCGAGGACTCCTGGGAGCGACGAAAGCGCCAGTACCTCGACTGGCTGAGCCGGGACGGCTACACCTTGCTGGTCGCCGAGCGCGACGGCGAGCTGATCGGCTACACGCTCATGTCGATCAACGAAGGAGCGCCGACTTGGGACGTCGGCGACCCGACGGCTGAGATCGAGACCCTCTCGGTGCTCGAGTCAGAGCGTGGACGTGGCATCGGCCGCGCCCTGACCGAGGCCGCCGCCGAGGCCGCGGCGCGGGCCGGCGCGCGTTCGGTGGCCGTCGGGGTGGCGCACACGAACGCCGACGCGATCCGGTTCTATGAACGTGAGGGCTTCGAGCCCTTCTACGTCCTGATGCTTCGCGTGAACGGCGAAGATGAAGATCGTGTTAAGCGCGCACAAGGGATTCAAGGGCGGCGCGCATCGTCCGATCCCTTCTCCTGACGCGATTTCAGCAATACGACCTCGTTCGTCTCGGCAGGGGCGACGCGCAACAGGAGGATCAATGCACCCGAAGACCAGAATCCCGGCGCTACTCGCGCTCGCCGGTGTCGCGATCATCGCGCTGGCCGCCCCGCAGGTCGCGGCCGCCGCAACCTCCGCGTATCCGAAACCGTCGGAGGCGCGGAGCTTCGGCACGAGCGACGGAGGGTGGCACGGCTCGACCTCGTTCGGGGGACTCTGCATCCCGAGCGTCACTTGTCCGACCGTCACCAACGACTACGCGGCCAGCGGAGGCACCGGTGGCACGGCCGACGGCTACCTTCGCACCACTATCGGCTCGCTGCTCGGCGTGGGGGCGACCTCGCGTGGGCTGTACCAGAGCCGCTCGTTCACCTACTCGGGAGCGGGCGGTAAGTCGCCCGACAGCGTGACCTTCGGCGTCGCGCGGCGCTCGAACCTCGGACAGCTGCTGGCGGTCACGGGCAACAGCGCCGACTACTCGGTCGACCTGGTCGACGTCACCCAGGGCGGCAACGCGACCAGCGTGGTCGACAACGAGCCGATCGGCAGTCAGAACTCCTGGGTCGCAAAGAGCCTGTCCGTCGCGCCCGCGAGCCTGACGCTCGGCGACCGGTACAGGGTTCGGATCAAGTCGGTGTTCTCGACCGGAGCGCAGGTGGTTCCGGGCGGAAGCGTGGGCTACGACGACGTGGTCCTGCGCGCCAAGGTCAAGGGACAAGACCACGGGGGCAGTGGAAATCATCGCCTCCGCCACCAGGTGAGACACGGCCTCGGCGCCGCGCATCTGACCCGCCACGGGCTCACCTTCAAGGCTCGCTGCCCGGGCTCGGCGCGTCCCCACAAGTGCGCGATGAAGCTCAGCGCGCTCTTGCGCAAGAAGGGGAACAAGATCACGAATACCCGCAAGGCGCGCCTCGGCGCGGCGAAGACGCGCCGCATCCGGCTTCACCTCAAGCACGGCTATGCGAAGCGCGTCCATCATCGCAAGCGCATTGTGATCAAGGCCAGGGTGAAGGTCGGACATCAGCACGTCACCGTGATCAAGCGCGTGCGGATCGTCAAGCACTAGCGAGGCTCCGGCGTCGGTGGCGACGGCCCGGCTGACCGGGCCGTCGCCACCACGCATTCTGAGCCCGAAGGAGTGGGACTCGGCTCAGCGGGTAAGGGAGGTTCGCCCATGGACGCCTCCACGTGCACGATTCGGATTCACTTCTCGGCCCGCAAGTTGGTTTTCGAGGTAGCCGGGCGCCTCGATCAGGAGGTCGTCTCCACCTTCGAGAGCCAGCTGCGAGCGAGCCTATGGGGCAAGTCCAATTCCGTTCTGCTCGACTTGAGCGAGCTGACGTTCATCGATTCCAACGGCGTACGAGCGCTGTTCGCGATCTCGCGGCTTTCGAGCGCGCTGGAGGACAAGCTGCGAATCAGGCGTCGGATCACGCCAGACGTTGAACGAGCGCTCGAGCAAAGCGGCGATATGAACATCCTTCCGTGGGAACCTGAGGGGGAGGCTTCATGAGCCATCACCTCGACAGCCGGGCGGCCTCGAGCTCGTCGGCAGGATCGGAGCGGAGCCGCCGCGGTGGGCGAAGATGATCCGCCGGAGCCTCGCGGTGAGCAGAATGAGCGCGATCAACACCAGGGCGCCGATCCAAAGAAGCGGGTCGGTGGCCGAGAGCTCCTCGAGCTGACTGCCGAGATAGACGAACACCACGGTCAGCGGGATGTAGCCGATCACGGTCGTCCAGACGAACCGGCCGAGCGGGACCCTCGCGGCGCCCGCCGCATAGCTGAAGAGGCTGAAGGGGACGATCGGGATCAGGCGCATCGAGAGGAGCAAGGTCACGCCGCCACGCTCGGCGAGCTGCTCGAAGCGGTCGAAGCGTTCCCTGTCTATGAACCGGTACAGGATCGGTCGAGCCGCATTGCGGCCGACCCAATATGCGACGACCGCATTGATCAGCCACACCGCCATGATCAGCGGCATCGCAACCCAGAAGCCGTAGACGTAGCCCACAGCGGCGTTGAGGATCTCGGCCGGATACCAGACGACGACATGGACGAGGCCGAGCAGGAGGACGATCGCCGCTCCGCCGACGCCGATGCCCTGGAGATCCTCGCGGAGGCCGCTCGTGTCACCGGTGACGGCGTCTGACGCGCCGCTTCGCAGCGGCTCGATCGCGAACACGAGCACGGCGAGCACCGCGATGCCCCCGAGCGCGATCAGCACTCCCCGCGCAGGCGAGAGGCGCTCCGCTGGCAGGCCCCCATTCCGAGCTTCGGGCTCCCCGGCCATCTCGCGAGTATGGCGCGAGCCCGCCTCCGAGCGCTCGGGGATCGACTTCGTCCGCACCCAGGAGCCCCGTGTATAGGCTGGGGCTCCTTGAGTACGGGAATGGCAATCGTGGTCGGCGCCGTGATCGGGGCCGCCATCGGGATCGTGGTCAGCGTGACCACCGACCTGCCCCTCGCGCCCGAGGTCGGGCTCGTGCTTGGTGCCGTGGCGGGCTGGCTGTCTCATCGGCAGCCTGCCTAGCGAGGCGGCGAGCGCCAGGGGCAGCCACGGGCCGCAGGGGCCATTCCGATCCATGTCCAACGCCGCGATAGAGCGCAGACGGGGGTCGGTGTTTGCCGCGCCGTAAATCGGGCACCTGCATGACATGGAAGAGACTCGAGAAGTGCCCCCGGCCGAGGTCGAGAACACGCAGGGCCGCTGGTATCGAAGGCCCCGCCGTGGCTCACAGGCCTATGCAGACCAACGAGCGCGTTCCGCGCCGCCCGCCGATTCGAGCCGATCCGGCCCCTCGGTCGTTGCGGAGTCGGCGCTTGGGCTTGCCCGTCTCGTTCAAATCGCCGCCGGGATCGTTGCGGCGATCATCGTCGCCGGAATCCTCCTGGTCTGGCTGAACGCCAACCCGAGCAACGACGTCGTCTCCACGGTCCACGATGCCGCAAAGGCCCTCGTGGGCCCCTTCGATGGCATGTTCACGCTTGATAGTGCCGACGCGACGATCGCGATCAACTGGGGCATCGCGGCGATCGTGTACCTGATCGTGGGTGCGCTGGTCGCCCGCGCCATCGTGATGATCGGAATGGTCGGGTCGCGCCGGCGCGACCCGACACGGGTTTGAGTCAACCCCTCCTGAGAAGAAGGCGCCCAGATGGCTAAGCCGATCTACGAGGCAATCGGACGAAGCGTCGTTAACTTCATCCGGATTCGCTACAGGCGCCAGATCCGGGTCGCGGTCGGCACGGGCGTTGTGCTGGCGGCGATCGCCTGCATCGCGGCGGCTCGACGCAGCCCGGAAGAGGGCTGAACGGTGTCCGACCTGGTGGTGGTCCAGAGCGCCGTCGACGGTTGGGATGTCGTGCGAGACGACGATCCGCAGGCTCTGACGAACACCGCGACCAAGGAGAGCGCGATCGAGGCCGCCGAGGCGATCCTCGCCGATGAAGGAGGCGATGGCGAGGTAGTCCTACACGAGCGGGAAGTGCACGGCATCGACGACACCAGCCGGGGGGTGAAGACCTACGTCATCGCCTTGCTGGGGCTCCTGGCCGCGGTCATCGTGATCATCGTGGTCACCGCCCTGCTCGCATCCTCGACCTTCTCTTGACTGGAGCGCTGACCCGGCGCGAGATCCGTCGGGGCCACGTCGCGGATCGCCACATAAATCGTCACCCGCTTCCTGACTGAGATATTCGAACAGCCGCGGTGAGCGTGCCCACGGCTACTCGTGCAGCCCGGCGGCTTCGACGGCCTCATCCCTGTTTCGGAAGGCCTGCTCTCGCACGCACCGCCCGTCCTTGATCGTGAAGAGAAAGGCGAACTGGTCTCCATCCATGGCGATCTGGCTCACCGGCCCCACTCCGTTGACCTGGGCCACCGCGACGACCTGGTCTCCGGAGTCGATCAGCTCGACGGGGTCAACCGTGTACCCGGACAGAGTCTTTTGGTTCTCCTCGTAGATCAGACGTATGGCCTCGTTGCCGTGGCGGATCCCCAACAGGAGCGTCTCGAACACAACTTCAGGGTCATAGAACTCGACCAGAGCATCGAGGTCGCCACGGTTGTGCGCGGCGAATCCCGCCTTGACAAGCTCCACATTCTCCTGCGACATCGCCCCGCGGAGTATCTCGCTTTGGCCTGGCGGTCGACCCTGGGCCGCAGAGTTCGCGGTTCGCGGCCCAGGACAGCCGCGCTCGTTCAGGGGTTTGCGCGGAAGGAGCTCCGGCCGACCCGATGTACGTCGCCGGCGCGCCGAGCGGCGACGAGAGCGCGCGCCAGGCGACGAGGACCCCAGTAGCGCGATTGGAGCTCACGGGCAAGTTGAGCCCGGGTCATAGGCCCTCGCTCGCGCAGGAGGCGAACGATCTCGCCGACCTCGCGCTCGAGGTCGCGCTCCTGGCCCGGGGCAGACGCCAGCGGATACGGAGACCACATTGACCCAGACCTCCCGGCGGCCAAAGTCGAGGGAGCCGGGCTCGGAGGACGCGCCTCACGCGACGGTTCCTCGCGTGCTTCCTCGGCGGAGATGGGCTCGGCGACATCCTCGAGGCTTTCCTGCTCGGCTGAGACCCCCAGGAAGAGCTCCGCGATGGCTGCCACCACCATCAGGCCGGCCGCGATCAGGTAGCCGATGAAGAGGCTGTCGCGGTCACCGGTTCCGATCAGGCTTCCGAACAGCAAGGGGCCAGTCGCGCCGCCGATTCCAGTCGCCACGGCATAGAAGAAGGCGATCGCCATCGCCCGTGTCTCGAGCGGGAAGACCTCGCTCACCGTCAGGTAGGCGGATGACGCCGCCGCCGACGCGAAGAAGAAGCTCACGCACAGGAGGGTCACGAAGCCCCCGGTGGACACAGCATCGGCTTGGAACAGCACAGCGTCGACGCTGAATATCGCCGCGGCGGCGACGAACGTGGCACAGATCATCGGCCGACGGCCCACAGTGTCGAAGAATCGGCCCAGCGTCAGGGCGCCGAGAAAGTTCGCGATTCCGAACGGGACCAGGTAGACGCCGGCCCGCGTGTCGCTGACGCCGAAGAAGGTCGTCAGGACGATCGCGAAGGTGAAAAGCACCGCGTTGTAGAGGAATGCCTGTGTCCCCATCAACGTGAAGCCGAGGAGAGATCGCTTCGGGTACTTTGAGAACAGGGTCCGCGCGATCGTCCCGAAGCCGGTCGGGCCCCTCTGGACGACCTCGATCTCCTCGTCCGGCTCGGAGAGGTGGCCTCGCCCCGTTCGCTCCTTGACCTCCTCTTCGATCTCGCCGACCAGGCTCTCGGCCTCGTCCATCCGCCCGTGGGTCATCAGCCAGCGGGGACTCTCCGGCACGTAGCGACGCACCAGCAAGATTCCGATCCCGAGCAGCGCTCCCAAGCCGAAAGCCAGGCGCCAGCCCAGGTCCGTGGGGAAGATCGAGGGGTCGAGCAGGAGGATCGAGAGCGCCGCGCCGGCGGCCGCCCCGATCCAAAAGCTGCCGTTGATCGCCAGATCCGTCCATCCCCTGGCTCGAGCGGGGATCAGCTCATCGATCGCCGAGTTGATCGCCGCGTACTCCCCGCCGATCCCGAAGCCGGTGAAGAAGCGGCCGATGCCGAACCACCAGAACGCCGGCGAGAAGGCCGTGAAGACCGTCGCCACCAGGTAGATGCCGAGGGTGACCATGAACAGGCGCTTTCGTCCGAAGCGATCGGTCAGGTATCCGAGAACGAGCGCTCCGGTGGCGGCGCCGGCGATGTAGATCGTCCCCGCCAGGCCGACCTCCGTTGCCGAAAGCCCCAGGGTGGAGCCCTTCTGGAGCACCGCCGAGATCGCCCCGACGATCGTGACCTCGAGCCCGTCGAGGACCCATACGGTCCCGAGGCCGACAACCACGAGCCAATGCCAACTCGACCAAGGCAACCGATCCATGCGAGCTGGGATACGCGTCGTTGTGCTCTGTACGGCCGCTTCCGCGCTCGCGGTCATGAGGCCAACGCCTCCGGACGCTTCCCCAACTCATCCGATCCGCGAATCCAGCCCGCTCCCTGATCGACGATCCACTCGCGCAGACGGCCCAGGTCTTCGAACACACGCGCTGCGCCGGCCTCGAGGAGCTCCTGTTCAGAGAAGCCACCGGTCAATACGCCGACTGAACGGATTCCGGCGCGTGCCGATGCCTGAAAATCCCACACCGAGTCTCCGATCATCACTCCGTCGCTCGCGCCGACCTTCCCGATCGCGGCTTGGATCAGATCCGGCTCGGGCTTCGTTGCGTCGACGTCCGCGGAGGTCGTCCAAGCATCCACGAGGTCGCGGGCCTCGAGCAGCGTCAGGTAGTGCTCCACCTCGTCTGGCTTGGCAGAGCTCGCCAGCACGACGCCGTCGACGAGGCCCTTCAGCTCGACGATCAGGTCGCGGGCGCCGTGGAGCGGTCGGACCTCATCGATCAACGTCATGTAGCCCGCGGTTTCGGCCTCGCGGATAGCCTCCCCCCGGTGCTGCTCGACCTCGTCCCCGGCCAGCGACGGCACCAGCTGATCGCCCCCCATCCCGATGTGGCGATGGATGCGCCACAAGGGTAGTGTCACCCCCTCAGAGCGGAATGCCCGATACCAGGCGATTGCATGGTGGTAATTGGTGTCCACCAGCGTCCCGTCGACATCGAGGATTCCTGCAACGCTCACCAAGCCCTGGTACCCGCCTTTGGCCTTCGATAATCAAGGCGACCGATCAACTTTCGGGCGAGAGCGAGGACGAGCGGCTAGACCGCAATTTGAGTGAGCTGCCGCAGGAGCTTCGGTCGCCGATCGACCCCGGACGATCGGCCATGAAGGCCGAAGGGTTGCGGCTACCCGAGCTCGCCCCGAAGCTGTTCCAGCGCCTCCTTGGTGCCGGCGATGCCGATATTTGTGAACGTGCAGTTCTCAAACCGGCAGCGCTCCAGGGAAACGACTCCGAGCATGCGCTGGCGCTCGAGGGGCACCTCCCAAAGAACGTCCTCCAAGGCGCCGTCGAATGACGAGCTGACGAACTCGCACTCCGTCGGATGCACGATCGCGGGTCCCTTGATCTCGCAGTCCACGAACGACTGGTCGCGTACCGCTGCGTCTTCGTCGCCGCAGATCCGGGCGGGGTGGACGGTCTCTTGCTCAAATACCGCGATGCCTCCGGACGCTAACAGGCGAGTGTCGTAATCGGGTGGGGCTGGGAGGCCCTGGAGCGTTGTCACGGCGCCTAGCTTGTTGCTCGCTCGCCGCCGAACGGAGTACGATTCTGGTCAAGCCAAGCCGCTGAAGGCGCGCTCTCTCCCTCTCCTTCCTTCCTTCATGGCGGCACCCGTTCGAGAGGGATGAGAGGAGCGCGCATGGCCGCGGCCGAGCTATCCCCCAGAACGCAACGCGAGGGCGAAGGCATGCGGGGTTCGCCGCCCCCGTTCAGTGCCGACGAAGACACGATCCTCCGCCGCTACGCGGAAACCCGCGATCCGGCGCTGAAGGCGGAGCTTTCGGCGCGCTTTCTGCCCTTGGCGCGGGCGCTGGCCCTTCGCTATCGCCGTGCCTCGGAACCGCTCGACGACCTGGTGCAGGTCGCCAGCCTCGGTCTGGTGAAGGCTCTAGACGGCTTCGACCCCGGCAGAGGGGAGCGCTTCGTCTCCTACGCGGCGCCCACCATCCTCGGCGAGCTTCGCCGGCACTTCCGGGACCGCGTCTGGGACATCCGCCTCCCGCGCGGTCTTCAGGAGCGTGCCACGGCCGTATCCGGGGCCGCGCAGGAATTGGCGGAGACGTCGGGAAGGACGCCGACGCCGGCGGCGATCGCGGCTCGCCTCGGGCTGACCGAGGACGAGGTCCTCGAGGCGATCCAAGCCGAAGAGGCTCGTCAGACGCTGTCACTCGATGCGCCCGCGAGCCGCGCCCAGCCCGAGTCGCCCGCGCTCGTGGAGGCAGTGGGTGGGGAGGAGTCCGGCTACGAACGGGTGGAGTCCCAGCTCGCGGCGGCTGGAGCGGCGCTCGACGAGCGCGAGCAGACCGTGTTGCGGCTTCGCTTCGACGCGCATCTGACTCAGCGCGAGATCGGGCGCCAGATCGGGGTCTCACAGATGCAGGTGTCGAGGATCCTGCGAAGGGCGCTCCGAAAGCTCCTCGACGCCGTACAGGGAAGGGATCCAGAGCCGAGTGCGGGCGCCGGCATCGATTCCGAGCTGGACCCGGAGGCCCTATGAGCCGTCAAGCCCCTCGTCCGCCATAGCCAGCTCAGGCTCAGGAGGCTCAGGATTCGGCGGGTCAATTGGCGGCTGGGGCTCCGGTGGGCCCGGATCGGGGCGGGGCGGCTCTGGCGGAGTGGGGTCGGGCCGCGGAGGGTCGGGGGAGCCTGGTTCAGGCACCGGAATCGGAGGTCGTGGCAGCGGGGACTCGACGCGCGGCCAATCGAAGTCCGTCCGCCGCGCACGGCTCGTCTCCAAAGCTAAACGCATCACTTCTCCTATCCGTAGCGGATAAGTCCAATACCCGCGCGGGTGGCGTTCAATCGTTCGGGCCTGGGTCCTCAGAGCTGATCAGCGGGGCAGCCAACCCCTCGCGGAGCGAAGTTTGTCCGAGCGATCCGGCGGGTATTGCTAATCGGGCAGACAAACAGGCGAAGGAGTCTGACTTGAGCCACTACGACGTGATCATCATCGGCGCCGGACCGGCCGGGGAACATTGCGCGGGACGGCTCGCCGGCAAAGGGCTGAAGGTGGCGATCGCCGAGCGCGAGCTAGCGGGAGGCGAGTGCGGCTATTGGGCCTGCATCCCGTCAAAGACCCTCCTTCGGCCCGGCGAGGCGATTGAAGCGGCCCGCGAGGTGCCCGGAGCTCGCGAAGCCGTGAGCGGTGAGCTCGATGCGCAGCAGGCTCTCTCATGGCGCGACTTCCAGGTCTCCGACTACAGCGACGAAGGACAGGCCGAGTGGCTGAAGGGTGAGGGCATCGACCTGCTCAGGGGTGTCGCGCGGATCGACGGGCCGGGGCGGGTCATGGTCGCCGACGCGCAGCACGCCGCCGATCACATCGTTGTGGCCACGGGGTCCGATCCGGCGACGCCACCGGTCCCCGGCGCTGGCGGACCTCGAAGGGGTGTGGACCAATCGCGAGGCGACCGGGCTGAAGGAGGTTCCTCGCCACCTGCTGGTGCTCGGTGGCGGCCCGGTGGGAACCGAGCTGGCCCAGGCAATCCGGCGAATGGGCGCTGCGGTGAGCGTGGTCGAGGAAGCCGACCACGTTCTGCCCAGAGAGCCCGCCCGGCTGGGCGAGGCCCTGTCCGATGCGCTCGCGGCTGAAGGGATCGAGCTTCACCTCGGCGAGCGGGTGTCGTCCGCGCATCGCGACGACGGGGACTTCGTCCTCGACCTGGAGGGCGGCGGGGAGCTCCGGGGCGACCGGCTGCTGCTCGCGGCCGGGCGCAAGCCGCGCGTGGACGGCATCGGGCTCGAGACGGTCGGCGTCGAGCCGGGTGATCATGGGATCGACGTCGACCCCAGCATGAGCGCAGGAGAGGGGATCTGGGCGATCGGCGACGTCACGGGGATGTGGCCGCTCACCCATGTGGGCAAGTACCAGGGAAGGATCGTCGCCGCCAATCTGACCGGCGAGTCTCGAGAGGCCGACTACAGCGCCGTGCCTCGCGTCGTCTTTACCGATCCCCAGGCAGCATCCGTCGGCGAGCCCGACGGCAAGCTGACCGCAACCGTCCAGCTATCCGATGTGACACGGACGTCGACCTACACCCGCGCGTACGACACGAAGCCAGGCTTCCTCGACCCTTGTCTCCGATGGCCAGCGCCTGACCGGCGCATTCGCGCTCGGTCCCGAGGCCGGCGAATGGCTCCAGCAGGCGACACTCGCGATCAGAGCCCGGGTGCCGCTCGAGCTCCTTGGGGATGTGGTCCAACCCTTTCCGTGTTTCTCGGAGGGGTACCTCGACGCGCTGGCCTCCTTGGACAGCCAGCGCTGACTACGCAGTGTCGGTTTCTTGTACGCGCTCCGGGGTAAAGGTGGGAGGGCCAGCCACGAAAGGACGGCATGCCGCCGCGCGGAGTCAAGAAGGGCAGCAAGCGAGCCCGCCAGTACGAGCACATCCGGAAGAGCGAAAAGAGTCAAGGCCGCTCGGAAGCGCGCGCCGAGGAGATCGCCGCGCGGACCGTCAATAAGGAGAGGGCCCGGTCGGGTGAGTCCCGCCGCCGCTCCAGCACGTCCACCGAGGACATCTCGTCGGGCCGGCGAGGAGGTCGACGCTCCGGGACCAGTCGAGCAAAGGGAAGGACGCGGGCTCAGCTCTACAGCGAGGCTCGGAAGCTGAACATCGACGGGCGCTCAAAGATGAGCAAGGCCCAGCTCCAGCGCGCGATCGCCGGCTCCAAGTCCTAGGCCCGGGCCGGATACAGATGAACAAGCTGTTTACCCCGATCAGTCTGCTCAGTGGCCTGCTCGCGGGCGTGGTGGCGTCGAAGGCCTTCGAGTTCGTGTGGGGCCGGTTCACCGATCAAGAGGCGCCCGGGCCCGACCAGCGCCTGGTCGCCTGGCCCCGCTTGATCATCGCGATGCTCCTCGAAGGGGCGATCGCCAGACTGACCCGCGGGTTGATCGATCGCGGGACGCGGGTCGCGTTTGCGCGCTCACCGGCACCTGGCCCGGCGAGGAAACCCGAAAGGAAATGACGGGGTCGGAGACGAATCGCCGAGACGTCGAGCGAGCGTAGACGGGTCCGCGAGGACGTCGAGCCGACCCGCGCCGACTACGCCCCCGAGGGAACCGACACGCGCAGCGGTCTCTGGCCGACCCTGAAGCGAACGGCGCTCGAGTTCAGCGAGGACAGCATGACCGACTGGGCGGCTGCACTCACCTACTACGGCCTGCTTTCGCTCTTCCCGGCACTGATCGCGCTGGTCTCGCTGCTCGGCCTGTTTGGCGATCCGCAGACCACGACGCAGCAGATCACCGACATCGTGACCCAGATCGGTCCAAGTTCGGCTGCCGACACATTCTCGGGGCCGATCGAGTCGATCACGTCCAACCAGAGCGCGGCGGGCGTCCTGCTGATCGTCGGATTGGCCATCGCGCTGTGGTCTGCGTCCAACTACGTCGGGCGCGTTCATCCGCGCCTCCAACATCGCCTGGGAGACGCCCGAGGGACGCTCGTTCTTCAAGCTGCGACCGCTCCAGATCCTGATCACCCTGATCATGATCGTGCTGCTCACGCTCGTCGCGGTCTCCGTGGTCCTCACGGGACCGATCGTCGAAGCGGTGGGCAGCTCGATCGGTGTTGGCGACACGGCGCTCACGATCTGGGACATCGCCAAGTGGCCGGTGCTGCTGGCGGCCGTGATCCTGATGTTCTCAGTGCTGTTTTACCTCGGGCCGAACGTCAAGGTTCCGAGCTTCAAATGGATCACCCCCGGGAGCGCAGTCGCGGTCGTCGTCTGGTTGATCGCCTCCGCCGCGTTCGCGTTCTACGTCGCCAACTTCGGCTCGTACGACAAGACCTACGGGACCCTTGGCGGACTCGTCAGCCTGCTCGTCTGGATGTGGATCACCAACCTCGCGCTGCTGTTCGGCGTCGAGCTCAACGCCGAGCGCGAGCGCTCGCGCGAGCTCGCCGCGGGCGTGCCGCGCGCCGACCGCGAGATCCAGCTCGAGCCTCGCGACGAGCCCAAGGAGCAGCGGACGACCTAGCCGGCGGCGGCCGGAACCGGACGACCTAGCCGGCGGCCGCGAACGACTAGCCGCGTGTCGCCTCGCGTTGTCCGGCGTGGATGCCCTCCGCGAACTCCTCGACGATCTTGGCGCAGAAGGCGTCGAGGTCGTCGGGCTTTCGAGAAGTCACGAGACCCGCATCGACGTGACACTGCTCGTCGACCCAGTTCCCGCCGGCGTTCAGGATGTCGGTCCGCAGGCTGGGCCACGAGGTGAGCGTGCGCCCTTCGATCACGCCGGCTTCGACCAGCGTCCATGGGGCGTGGCAGATAGCGCCGACCGGCTTTCCCGCCTCGAAGAAGGCGCGAATGAGCTCGACCGCGTCGCCCTCGGTTCGCAGTATGTCTGGGTTGGCCACTCCCCCGGGAAGGACGAGGCCGTCAAAGGTGGCTGCATCAGCATCTCCAACCGTACGATCGACAGAGAAGGTCCCGGCCTTGTCCAGGTGCTCGAACGCCTGCACCTCTCCGGCCTCGGGGGCGATCAGCTCGATCGTCGCTCCGGCCTCGCGAACCGCCTGCCATGGGCTGGTCAGCTCGATCTCCTCGACTCCTTCGTTGGCCACCAGGAAGGCGATCCTCTTGCCGTCGAGTCGTTCACCCACTGTGTTGCTCCTTTCATCGTTCGGTCAAGGCGGATCGCTGATGCGAACCCGGCCTGCCGAAGATCACGAATTCACCCGCTGAACCAAGGTGGGCATTCGTCTGGGCGCCTCGCCGTCTCCGGTTGGTCTTTTAGATACGAGCAGGAACCCGGAGCCTCAAGGGACTCCGAGTGAAAGCTGCTGCAGCCCGGGCCCATCTGGGAACGCGACACATGACCGACCCAACGCCGGGCGCTGGGTCGGCCATGGACGCTCAGTCCTTCTTCTCGAGGTTCGCGACCTCTTCGGCCTTCTCGTCGACCTTGTCCTTGGCGTCGTCGAGCTTCTCCTTCGCTTCGCCCTTCTTCTCGTCCTTTGCGCCCTCACGGCGCAGTGACGAGTCACCGGTCAGGTCGCCTGCCGCCTTCTTGGCTCGGCCGGTCGCCTTGTCAATGATGTCGCTCACTTGACCTCCGTTTCGTTGGGCTTCCACCCTTACCCCTTCCGAAATGGGTGAAACTTCCCGTCGCGGCACCTCGTGACCGCGCCGGAGGGGGGCTATGAGCTGGCCCGCTGGGCTCAGCTAGGCGTCCCGCTCCAACTTGACCTCGCAGAGGTCCACGGATGCGCGGGTTCCGGGCGTCTCGGAGACGTCCATCTGCTCGAACACGGCGCTCGCCTCCTGCATCTTCTGCTCGGTTTCGAAGAAGCCGACGAAGATGGCCGTGCTCTGAGCCGCGTCCACGAAGAGCTTCATCCCGGTCGAGTCCACTCCGGGGGGCGGCCCGTCGGACTCCTCGACCCTGGCCACGACATTGGCGATCGTCTCGGGGCTTGCGTCGGTGAACCTGACCACTCGCGCGTACATCGACACCTCCTAAGTTGCTTGCTCGGCAGACCCTAACCGCGTGCGGAAGGGATTGCGAGCCTTCGCCTCGGGGCGAGCCGGTTCGAGATACTGGCGGCCGTGTCACAGCAGAACGTCGAGCTTGTCCGTCGCCAGATCGAGGCGCTCAACCGGGGGGACTGGGAGGCCTCGGTCGAGGGCGTCGATTCGCAGGTCGAGTGGGTCGTCGCGCGGGAGCACCCGGCTTCTCGCACGGTTCGCGGGCTCGAAGATCTTCGCGCCTACCGTGAGGACTGGGGGCAGACTCTCGGGAGCTTGCGATTCGAGCCCGAGCGAATCGTCGACGGACCCGAGACGGTCGTGGTGCTCGGCACGGTGAAGGGCACCGGGGCCGGCAGCGGCGCCGAGGTGGAGGTGCCCTTGGGCTTCGCGATGCGGTTTCGCGACGGCGCGATCATCAGGGTCGAGGAGTACCTGGATCCTCGCGAGGCCTTTCCTCGATGCCGCCGGGCTCCTAAGCTGAGCTCGATGAGGATGACGGGTTGAGCGCAGCAGGCCCGGTGGCCGCGGGGCCCGCCGCGATCTCGGTTCGAGGCCTCGCCAAGTCGTTCGGCGAGGTCGAAGCGGTCCGCGGCGTCGACTTCGAGGTATCCGCGGGAGAGGTGTTCGGCTTCCTGGGCCCGAACGGGGCCGGCAAGTCGACGACGATCAACATGCTCTGCACCCTGGCGACGCCGAGTGCGGGGAGCGCGACGGTCGCCGGCCACGACGTGGTGCGCGAGCGCGACGACGTGCGGCGCAACATCGGCCTCGTCTTCCAGGACCCGACGTTGGACGCCTACCTGACCGCGCAGCAGAACCTGAGGCTTCACGCGGAGCTATACGGCGTCGACCGCGCGGCCGTGGCTGTGCGGAGCCGGCAGGTGCTGGAGATGGTCGGCTTGTGGGATCGGCGCGACGTCGAGGTCGGAACCTTCTCGGGCGGGATGCGCCGGCGGCTGGAGATCGCGCGGGGCCTCCTGCACTCGCCCCGGGTCCTCTTCCTCGACGAGCCCACGCTGGGCCTCGACCCCCAGACCCGCAGCTCGATCTGGCGCTACATCGCCGAGCTCCGAGCTCGCGAGCAGATCACGATCTTCATGACGACCCATTACATGGACGAGGCCGAGTTCTGCGACCGGATCGCGATCATGGATCAGGGCGAGATCGTGGTGCTGGACACGCCCGAGGCACTGAAGGAGAGCGTGGGGGCCGACCGGATCCGGATCGAGACGGAGGACCACGCACGCGGCAATCGCGGCGCTCCACGAGCGGTTTCGGAATCGACGCCGGGTCTCCGAGCATGCGGTCACCTTCGCCGTAAAGGGCGGCGAGGCGTTCGTGCCGCGCCTGTTCGCCGAGCTGGGCCTGCCGATCCGCGCCATCAGCGTCTCCCGGCCGACCCTCGATGACGTCTTCATGTCATACACCGGAACGACGATCCACGACGCCGAGGAGAGCGGCGGCAAGCAGGCGAACCGGGCCCTGATGCAGGTGATGAGCGGAACCAGGCGATGAGCGCCTCGGTCGATTCGACGCTCGCCGATCGGGATCTGGCCTCCCAGGTGGGGGCATCGCCCGGGCCGGTCCGGGTCAGGGTCCCGCCGCGGAGCATGCGGGGCGAGCTGCGAGCGATCAAGGTGGTCTGGTGGCGCGAGTTGATCCGCTTTCGAAGCGATCGGCTGCGCCTGATCACCGCTCTGGTTCAGCCCCTGCTCTTTCTCTTCGTCCTCGGCTCGGGACTTCAGCAGCTCTCGAGCGCCAGCACCCACGGCGTCGACCTGAAGACCTTCATCTATCCGGGCGTTCTGTGTCTCGCGGTGATGTTCACGGCGATGTTCTCGGCCGCCTCCGTCGTGTGGGATCGCGAGTTCGGCTTCCTGCGCGAGATGATGGTCGCGCCCGTTCGGCGAAGCTCGATCGTGATCGGCAAGTGCTTCGGTGGCGCGACGGTCGCGGGAATGGAGGGCGTCATCCTGATCGCGCTCGCCTGGGCGGTGCACGTGCCCTACTCGGTGACCCTGGTGCTCGGCGTCTTTTCCCTGCAACTACTGCTCGCCTTCACGATCACCGCCTTCGGGGTGATGGCCGCAATCCGCGTCAAGCAGATGCAGTCCTTCATGGGGCTGATGCAGATGGTCGTGATGCCGATGTTCTTCCTCTCGGGCGCGCTTTTCCCGGTCACCAACCTGCCCGCCTGGCTCGCCTTTCTGAACCGGATCGACCCCCTCACCTACGCGGTCGATCCGATGCGCCAGCTCGTGTTCAGCCACCTGGACATCAGTCAGGCCGCGCGCGACGCCCTGGCTCCGGGTGTCACCTGGTTCGGCTGGGAGGTCCCGGCACTGCTCTCGGCCGGGGTGGTGCTCGCCCTCGGCCTCGTGATGCTCGCCGTCGCGATCTGGGAATTCAGCGCGACCGACTAGTGGGACGAGCCTGATGGCGAATTACGCGGCGTTTCTGCGCGGGGTCAACCTCGGCTCGCGGCGTCGAGTCAGCGGCGCCGATCTGAGCTCGCTGTTCGAGCAGATGGGTTTTCGGGACGTGGCGACGTTCCGGTCGAGCGGCAACGTGGTGTTCGGGGCGGGTCGAGAGTCGGACGCGAAGCTGACCCGTCGCATCGAGCGGAGCCTCGAGCCACTCGGCTTCGACGTCACGGTGTTCCTGCGAACCGCCGCCGAGATGCGCGAGATCGCCGAGCACGAGCCGTTCGATCGTCGGCTGGTGGAGCGATCGAAGGGCAAGCTTCAGGTGGTTCTCCTGCCCGCCCGGCCATCGGCCGCCGCCCGCAAGGAGGTCCTCGGCCTGAGCACGGACGATGACCGGCTCGAGTTCAGCAAGCGCCAGGTCTACTGGCTGCCAAGCGCCGGCATCCGAGACTCGGCCCTCAGCTTCAAGGCGATCGAACGGATCGTCGGGCCGACCACCGTTCGAACGAAGGGCACGATGTCCGAGCTCGTGGCGAAGTACCTCGCCGGCTGACCCGTGGCGCATCGGAGCGAGCCCAAAGGAGGCAAGCCCGCGGCGGATGGAAGTACAGACGCCCGTCGCGACTTCCGAGCCGGAGCTTGGTACGCGGTCCGGCCCGCGGCGAATCGAAAGCCTGCGACCTATCGCTGCCCGCTGTGCGGCGGGCTCCTGCCGGCGCTCAGCGAGCACATGCTGATCACCCCGGAGGGCGATGCCTCCCGCCGCCGCCACGCGCACAGCGAATGCGTGGCACGGGCACGCCACGATGGGCGACTGCCGCTCCGCGAGGAGGTCATGCCCAAGGGGCGCGGCCTGCTCGCGCGTCTGCTTCGACGGGGATGAACCGCGACGGGCGGCCATGGTCGGAGCGCTGGCCGGACCGCGTGCACCCGACCGGGATCCGAGACCCACCGATAAGATCGCGGCGGGATTATCGGCAGGTCGGCGCATCGCGCCACCCGGGACGGAGGATGGATGAGCCAGAGGAGCAGGAATAGTCGGTTGCCGCTAGGGATCGTCGGGATCGTGGTGGCGATCGCCGCGATCGCCCCCATGCACGCCGCGGCGAGCTCGGCGACGACAACCTGCGGGGGTCCCGGCGCGGACGCGTCCCAGGCTTGCCCTCCACGCTTTTCCTGGCTTCCGGGCTTTGACGCTCCGGGCACCCCGGCAAAGCTCGATCGAGTTGGAGTGCTCAAGATCGGCGACCCGTCGGCCCGACACATCCTGGTGCTGAACCCCGGGACGTCCGCCGCGTCCGCCTACTTCAAGCCGCTCGCCAACGACATCGTCAGGTTGACTGAAGGCAGGTGGCAGGTCTGGTCCGTCGAGCGGCGCGAGAACCAGCTCGAGGACCAGTCGGTTCTCGACCAGTTCAAGCAGGACCGGGTGAGCACGACCCGGCTCTTCAACTACTACCTGGGCTGGCTGACCGACTCGAGCGTCAAGAACCACTTTCAACCGATCCCCGACTCGTCGGTCGGCTACGCCCGCCATTGGGGGATGAACGTCGAGATCGAGGACCTGCACCGGGTCGTCGAAGCGGCTCACTCCGACGGGCGCACGGTCGTGCTCGGGGGTCACTCTCTGGGCGGATCGATCACCACGGCCTACGCGACCTGGGACTTCGACGGCACCCCAGGTGACCGCGATCTCGCCGGTCTCGTCTACATCGACGGCGGCAGCGGCCCGGTGCCAGTGACGCGAGAGGAGGCGACCCAGTCGCTCGACAATCTCAAGACCAGCACCCCATGGCTCGCGTTCGGCGGCATCCCGGCCCCGTATCTGGGCATCTACTCCGCGGCCGGATCGTGCGCCGCGGTCTATCAGCCGGACGCGCCGTCGATCGCCTACGGGTCGCCGATCCTCCCCGCCAATCTGAAGCCGCCGCTGCCTGCCGGCGTCGCGCCGAGCAACGTAGGGGAGTTCGGCTTTGCATCCAGCATCCCGAGCTCGCCGCCGAACCTCGCCGCTGCCCAGGTCCACGCCGGACACCTTGCGGACGCAGGCAACCCGCGCGGGTGGGTGCGCGGTGGCGCGATCACACCAATCCAGCGCTATGCGGCCATGCTCTGCGGAAAGGGCCTCACGGACATCGACGGCAGCGCCTGGTATCACCCGATGCGCCTGACGATCGACGCCGGCGCCGTCGCCGACGGAAACGCCAATCCCGCTCAAGAGGTGCTGAACGTCCGGGCGATCCACGGGCACGATCTCAGCCGGCGCACCCGGATCTATGCCTTCGGCGCCGCGCTCGGCGGCCAGCGCATACTCGATGACGCCCGCACGCTCGCGGAGCAGTCGGGGATCCCGCCGGGCCACCTGACGCTCATCAACCGCGAGAGCACATACGCACACAACGATCCGAGCGCGGCTAGCCCCAAGAACGCGTTCATCGAGAACCTGATCCCGTTCCTCTCAAAGATCGCCCGCTGTCACGGGCACTGCAGTCACCCTCACGGGTGATAGTGCACGGACCCGAAGCCCCAGGCGTCCGCTAGCCAGGCGGGCAGGACGTCGTCGAGCGCGTGCTCGAGCTGGCTGCCGAGCGCCTGGTCGACCACCCACCACGAGACCATCGCATCAGAACCGCGCGGCGCGTCGGCTTCGGGGGGATCGATGTACACGCAGCCGAACAGACGGGTCTCCTGCAGATCCAGGATCGCGTAGTTGAACGCCTCCCGAGCGACCGCCTCGGCCTCATGGCGGGCGAGGTCCTCGCGGTCGTCCTCGTAGCTCATCGTCGCCGGGGGCCAGCCCCACGCCTCCCCGTACTTCTCCCACAACCGCGGGCGCGAACCCATTACCGCCGGGTAATCGATCGCGACGTCCACCTCGCGGATCGGCCGCAGGTGATGGCCGGTGGCGAGGTCGAGTCGCCCGGGGGGCGTGAGGGCGGAGTCGAGCCAGGCCATCCGGACAACCCTAGAACGGTGGAGGTCTGGCGGCTGACAAGGGGGGGTGCGATCAGGCTGTCCGGGTGATTCGGGCGGGGCGCAGCGCGCCCTCGATCGCCGCGGCGAGCTTGTCGGCTTCTACCGTCTTCAGGGCGCTGGTGGTGACCCGGATCGCCCGGGCGCTCTGGAGCCGGTAGGGGGCCCCGGCGGAGACCGCCCAGCCGCGCTCGAGGAGCGCCTGGACCACGGGTGCCTCCTCGGGCACCTGAATCCAGACCGTGATCCCGGCCGGCGCGTCGGCCTCGATCCCCCGCGCGCCCAGCGCCTCGAGGAAGCGCTCCCGGCGCTCGCCGTAGAGCTCCCTCGCCCGCTCGAGCTTCGCGGCCACCGCGGGGTCGGCACACATCGTCGCCACGACGCGCTGAAGCAGGTGGCTCACCCAATGGGGCCCGACCGCTTGGCGGCCACGTACGCGGCTGATCGTCTCGCCGTCGCCCGCCAGCAGGGCGAGGCGAATGTCCGGGCCGAGAGCTTTGGCCACCGAGCGCGCGGCCGCCCACCTCCGGCGCCCGACGGTCAACGTCACCCTGGCCGATCCGGCGATCGGGCCGAGGTGGTCGTCCTCGACGACGAGCACGTCGGGCGCCTCGTCGAGCACCCGGCGAAGCCGCTCGGCACGGCCCTGGTCGAGCGAGGCCCCGGTCGGGTTTTGGCCGCGAGGGTTGACCACCACCGCGGAGATCCCCTCGGCCACTGCCGCCATGAGCGCGGAAGGGATCATGCCCCGGCCGTCCACCGGGACCGGTCGCAGTGCCAGACCCATAGCTCGCAGGAGGTCGAACAGGCCCGCGAATCCGGGGTCTTCGACGGCGACCACGTCGCCGGGCCGAAGCTGCGCCAGCAGGGCACGCTCGATCCCGTCGAGGGCTCCGCTCATGACGGCCACATGGGCCGAGGCGATTCCGGCTTCCGCGAACTCGGCCTCGGCCAGCCGAAGCAGCTCGGGATCGACCGCGTCGCCGCCGTAGAGCTGGCGCGATGGCTCCAGGCGCTCCAGGAATGGCTTCAAGCTCGGGAGCAGCTCGGGATCGGGATTGCCGCTTGCGAGGTCCCTGACTCCGGCGGGAACGGGGGAGCCGAGCCACGCCCCGGCGACCGGAGGGCGCCAGCTGACCGTGGAGCCGCTTCTTCGACCGCGACACGACCAGGCCCCGCGAACGCAGGTCGGCGATCGCCGAGGCGACCGTGGTCGGGCTGACGGCGAGATCGGCGGCGAGCCGGCGGATCGTCGGCAGCCGATCGCCCGGCTCGAGAGCGCCTCGCTCGATCGCTCGCTCGACGCTGGCGGCGATCTCCCTCGCCCCCTTCCCGGAGATGGGATACTGTGTCATAACAGACACTTATCTGTACTGTAACAACATGGGTGGAACGCCGAAGACCAAGCTCCGTCGAAAGCCCTCGCGCGGGTCCCACGAGCGAGGGGTGGTGGACGCGATCCTCGATGAGGCGCTCGTCTCCCACCTCGGGCTGATCGATCGGGACGGGTTTCCCGTGGTGACCCCGACCCTGCACGCGCGGGTGGGCTCCCATGTCTATGTCCACGGCTCGGCCGCAAGCCGCACGATCCGAACCGGCGACTCCTCGGAAGTGTGCCTGACCGCCACGCTGCTCGACGGCCTGGTGCTCGCCCGCGCGGCCATGCATCACTCCGCGAACTACAGGTCGGTGATGGTGTTCGGCGTCGCGCGCCAGATCCACGATGCCGACCACAAGCTCGGCGCGCTCGAGGCGTTCACGGAGAAGCTCGTGCCGGGACGCTGGGCGGACGTCCGGCCGCCGACCGAGAAGGAGCTTCGCGCGACCTCGGTCCTTCAGATCCCGCTCGAGGACGCCTCGGCCAAGATCAGGACGGGCCCTCCGCTCGACGATGACGCCGACCTCGGCTTGCCCGTTTGGGCCGGGGTGGTCGGGCTGGGATTGAGCGCCGCCGAGCCCGAGCCGGACGGGTTGTCGACCCCGGCGATCGAGTGCCCGGCGTACCTAAGGGACCTGGTGGGAGCGCTCGGGCAAAGCTGACCCGGACGGGGCGCTCGCATCGGTCGGCCGCGCCGAGACCGAGGCCACGCTCTCCAGCTCGGCCTGGAGTGCGGGCACGAAATCGAGATCCGGTCCGCTCACCCGGATCATCTCGACCGACTCGCGGTAGTGGGCCGCCATCCCGTCGATCGAGGTGCCGATGCGCGCCTCGACCGCGCCGTCGCCGTATCTGGCGATTCCCCTGCGCAGCCCTCGGATGTCCGACAGCTTGTCAGCGGCGAAGATCGTCAGCGCCCGTGGTCCGGCGCCGCTGACCTGGCTTCGAAGCGCCGCCTTTCGACGACTGAACTCTTCGATTTCAGCGTCCTCGGTCAGCGCGAGGACCAGGGACGAGACCTCCTCGCCCGTCGCCGAGCGCAGGCGCTCCTCGGTGAGGGTCCCCCGCTCGACCGCATCGTGCAGAAGGCCGGCTGCGACCAGCTCGTCGTCGAATCCGGCTTCGTGTAGGAGCACCGCGACCTCGAGAACGTGATCGAGGAACGGAGCTCCGTCGCTCGGACGCTCCTGTGAGACATGGGCCTCGGCCGCGAGCCGGTAGGCCCGCGCGAGCATGGGCGACCGGGCGATCCAGAGCGGAACCGACGCTTCGGGCCCGGACGCAACGTCTTGCTCCATCGGCGGGCTGCCTTCCTGATCTCTGCTCCCGGGGCGGCATCATGCCGACCCCGCAACCGAACCAACCAGCCAAAATCTACCAACCGATCGACCGTTGCGAGGACGCCCGACGAAGCAGGAAGCGAGCGTCCCCTCGATTCGTGCCGGCCGGCGCGGCGCATTTGGGGCTAGCCTGTGTCCCCGCGACGCGCCGGGTCGCTCGAGCCGGGCGATGGCGCCGAATCCCCCTTTACACCCCAGATGGAGCCGCTCTCCTACTTCCAGGCTATCGTCCTCGGGCTCCTGCAGGGCGTGACCGAGCTCTTTCCGGTCTCGAGCCTCGGGCACACGGTGCTGTTCCCGACCCTGTTCGGATGGGACTCGCTGGTCAAGGCCCAGTCGCAAAGCGAGTCGTTTTGGCTCGCCTTCGTCGTCATGCTCCACGTCGGGAGCGCCCTCGGCCTGCTCGCCTACTACTGGCGGGAGTGGCTGGCGATCGTCGCTTCGTTCTTCGCGACGCTTCGAAAACGCCGCGCCGACACCCCGACCGAGCGCCTCGCGTGGCTGATCATCGCGGCGAGCATCCCCACCGGGTTGATCGGCCTGGCGTTCGAGCATCAGCTCCGGACCTTCACCGCCAAGCCGCTACTGGCCTCCATCTTCCTGGTCGTCAACGGCTTCATCTTGTTCGGGGCCGAGGTCGCCCGCCGGCGCAGGGTCGCGCGCCACGCCGAGCGAAGCCTCGCGACGCTCCACTACCGCGAGGCGGGTTTGATCGGGTGCGCCCAGTCGACCGCGCTGATCGCCGGGATCAGCCGCGATGGGGTGTGCATGGGGACCGGCCTCGCTCGCGGCCTCGACCACTCCGATTCGGCCCGTTTCGCGTTCTTGCTCGCGACTCCGATCATCCTCGCGGCGGGCCTGTTCAAGCTCCCCGACCTGATCGGGCCGCTCGGCGACGGTGTCCGTGGGCAGTCCCTGGTGGCCTGCGTCACGGCGGCCATCGCCGCCTACTTCACGGTCAAGTTCCTGGTCGCCTACTTCAAGACGCGCACCCTGACCCCGTTCGCCGTCTACTGCCTCGTGTTCGGGCTCGCGATGGTGATCTACAACTCTTGAGGACGGGCCGGGGGAGAACCCCGGGCCCGCGGGCGGGCTACTTGACCGTCAGCGTTCCGGTCATGCCCTGCTCCTTGTGGGAGTCGAACGGGCAGTAGAACTCGTATTTTCCGGGCTTAAGGTCGCTGACCGTCACCGTGGAAGTCCCGCCGGGCTGCACGATCTGACCATCCTGATCGACCCCGTTTCCCTCCACCGCGACCCCATGCTCGACGCCGGAAGACGAGGGGTTCGCCATCGTCAGCGTGACCGTCCCCGCCTTGGCGGAGAGTTGCGTCTTGTCGAAGGTCAGCCCGCCGTTCGGGTCTGCGCTCAGCTTCAGGTCCTGCCCTGCGGCGCCCGACGCCGGGGTGGTCGAGGTGCTCTCCGCGACCGTGCTGCTCGTGCTGTTGTCGCTGCTCCCGCATCCGACGGCGACCAGGGCCACGGCGGCTGCCGCGAGGGCGATCAGACCACCTGTGATGAGTTTCTTCAAGGGGCTCTCCTCCGGGGTGACGAACGCCAGGCCAGATCGCGGTCGGGCGTTCGGCGGTTTCCGGCCGGAATACGGGCCCGGCGTTCGTGAGGTTCAAACGGAGGTGTCCTGCCCTGCTCGTACAGTCGCGTGCGTGGGGACCCTGATCATCCTCGGCGACGTGCTGACGGATCGGGCTCGCGTTCCCTTGCGGTGAAACGATTGGCGATCGAGGGCGACACGGCGCGGACATGACGTTCGACGAGGCCCTCGCATCGCTGCTTGCCCTGGTCGGAGAGCGGGTCGAGGTCCATGTGCTCGACGCCGGGCGCAGCCCGCACCTCGTGGCGACCTTCGGTGGCAGGCTCCAGGCCGGCTACTCGATGACCGGGGGTGAGCCCAGCGACACCGAGGCGATCTCGATGCGCCTCGACGCCGGCAGCGAGATCGCCTCGATCAGCCTCGACCGCGAGGTCTTCGAGGGAGCGATACACCATTCCGACGGCGCGGTGAGCCTGCAGCTCGGAGGGGTCGAGCTGATGATCGCGAGGCGAGGGTGACTCGCGCTCGCTGAACGGTTGGCGTCGGTCCTCTGCTTCGTCCGCCAACTGCGTGGAAGAAGACTAGTCCTAAGCCCTTCCTGGAAGTCGCGGATCCCGGCCCCCGGGTACGTTGCGCCGGATGGGCCGATTTCGAGCACGAGCGCTGTCGCTGGCGGCAGTATGCGCGGTCGGCGGCGCGCTGGCGCTCGCGCTGGGTGCCGGCGACGCCGCCGAGCCGCAGGCGACAGCTGCCGGCGCGGAGCGCCTCGTTTGGTCGGATGAGTTCCATGGACCGGCCGGAAAGCGGCCCAGCCGCGCGAACTGGCGCTACGACGTCGGCGGCCACGGATGGGGTAACCACGAGCTCCAGAGCTACACGAGGAGGCGCCGGAACGCCCGGCTCGACGGCCGGGGTCATCTCGTGATCGCCGCGCGCCGTGAGACCAGCACAACCTCCGACGGGATCCGGCGCCACTACACCTCGGCGCGCCTCAAGACGCAGGGTCGGTTCTCGTTCCGCTACGGGCGGCTGGCGGCGCGAATGCGGGTCCCGAGGGGGCGCGGCCTTTGGCCCGCGTTCTGGATGCTCGGCGCGAACATCCGCCGGGTCGGCTATCCGCGATCCGGGGAGATCGACGTCATGGAGCTGCTGGGCCAGCACCCGCGGAGGGTCTACGGGACGGTGCATGGCCCGGGCCCGGACCTCGACGTGGGAATCGGCGGCCACCTCACGGCGAGGCGCTCATTGGCCCGCGGCTTTCATACCTACGCCGCGATTTGGGGCCCGAGGAGAGTGCGCTTCCGCCTCGACGGCCGCACCTACGAGACCGTGCGCCGAAGCGCCTTTCCACGTGGCAACAAGTGGACGCTCGACCACCGCATGTTCATGCTGCTGAACCTCGCGGTCGGCGGCTGGGCAGGGCCGCCAAACCGGTGGACGCACTTTCCGGCCCGCCTGAAGGTCTCCTGGGTTCGCGTTTGGCGGAGCCGCGGCTAGCACCCTGGCATCCAACGTTCTTGCTCGTTCGTCGAGAGCAAACGTCACCGGGGCCGCGCCGAACCGCCGCGCTGCGGCGATTCGAACGCGGCCCCGGCATCAGGGTCCTTGAATCAGGGGACCCAAGACAGGCCGGCGGCTTCGGTCAGCCGCGGCAGTACGCGTAGGTGGTCAGCGTTGCCTGGGGCTGCCCGGTGCTGATCCCCTCGGTTGTCCACCCCCGCGCGTGATCGAAGCGCTTGGAGGTCAGCGCGCCGGCGGCATCCAGCCCCTGGTCGGAGCCGTTGATGTTGCCGTCAAACCCGCCGGAGACCGCCTTGCTGCCGTTCGAGCAGCGGACGTTGGTGGTCTTGAGGCTGTTGGTCACCGTGGTGTCCTTCGACTCGGTCGTCAGCTTCGGTCCCGGGCTCTTGCAGATCGCGTAGGCACTCAGGGTCGCCTCCGCGGGCGCCTTCGCCTTTGTCTGAGCGATGTAGAAACCCTGGATCTTCCATCCGCGGTTGCCGCTCCTCTTCGAGGTCAGCGTGACGACCGAGTTGTCCGTTCCGAAGCCGCCCGAGATCACGCGGCTGCCCTCGGGGCACTTTGCGACGACGGTGCCGACGCTGTTCGGCTGGACCTGGGTGTCGCTCGAGACGATTTTCGGCGGCTTCGCACGCTTCCCGCAATACGCGTAGGAGTAGAGCGTTCCGGCGTCGTTCTGATTGAAGTTGATCGCGGTGGTCTTGATCGCCCGCTTCCCGGCGGGCTGCGAGCCGATCCGGGCGATCGGTCCGCCGTTGCTCGTGCTCGGGATCCCAGGGCGAGGTGCCGAACCCGGCGGCCAGTGCCACCTCGTCCGCGTCGCACTTGGCGGTCGCCGAACCTCCCTGGTTGGCGGGAATGCTCACGCTGGCGCGCCTCTGGACGGACCCAAGTGCGACAGCGGTGATCGCCATCGCGCCGAGCGCCGTGGCGGCGATCATCCATCGTCCAATTCGGAATGCGCGGCGTCGGTTCTGGCTCACGGAGGTGCCTCCTCGTGGTTCTAGGGGCGAATCGGCGAGGTCGATCGACCTCGCCGGGCATCCCTATCGGCACCGCGCGGCGGCGACTTGAGCCGGGGAGCGTTCCGCGCCGGGACGGCTCTACTGAACCGACTTGATCGCGCTCTCGAGCTGGCTGAGGGTCAGGACCCCGGAGCCGACGGTACCTTGCTGCCGCCGGGGCCTTCGACCAGGAACGACGGGGTCGCGCTGAAGCCGAGCGCCTGCGCTTGGCGTCTGGACCTTCGCGAGCTCCGCGTCCCACTTCGAGCTGTTGCGGTCCTTGTTCCACTTCGCGATGTCGGGGACGCCTGCGCCCTTGGCGACGTTCTCGAGGAAGTCGTCGGTCACGTAGCCGGAGTTCTCGACGCCCTGGTTCCGGTAGAAGAGCTCGACGAAGTTCCAGTAGCGGTTCTGCTCGCCCGCCGCCAGCGCCGCCTTGGCGGCGTCCACGGAGTCGGGTCCGATGATCGTGAACTGGCGGAACTCGTACTTGGCGGTCCCCTTGCGAACGACGTTCGAGATCAGGTCGGGCGCGACCTGGGTCGAGAACTGCCTCGCAGACCGGGCACTGGAGGTCGCCGAACTCGACCAGCGGTCACCTTCGCCTTCGGGTCGCCGAGCACGGTGCCGTGCTGCGGTATCCCCTGGAGCTGCTTGGTGACCAGGGCGGCGTCCTTCGTCCCGCTCCCGCCCGAGTCGCTGCCCGACTGGCTGACGATGATCAGCACCGCGACGACGCAGATCGCCAGGAAGGCGGCGGCGCTTCCGTACTGGACCAGGCGCCGGCGGCGCTCTGCGGCCTGCTCGTCGGCCTCGCGCGCCAGGCGCTCGGCCTTCAGCTGCTCCTTCTGTTCCTTCCGGCTCGCCATCGTGGACGCGGAAGCTTACGGACCTTCGGCCGACGACGCTGGCCGAGCGCCGCGGCCAGCTCGGCGCCCGCGTAGGCGAACGCCCGCGCGGCGTTGACCAGCCAGCAGCAGGGTCATCAGGACGGCGCTTGCCACGCACCACTGGCAGATCGCGTCGATCACGAACAGCTCGAGGTAGGTCAGGTAGGCGCTGAACCCGAAGCCGACCAGCGCGAACACGAAGCCGCCGAATCGCCCCGCGTCACCCGGGCGTCGCGGCGGCCGCCAGCAGCAGCACGTAGCCGACGATGCCGAACACCGAGACGTTGATGCCCGGCGATGTGCGAGTAGCTCGAGTCGGCGACCGTCTGGCAGCCGTGGCCTCCCGCCACGCAGGCTGGAGCGCCGCCGCCCGAGTCGGCGATCGTGATGTAGATCGCCACCCCGAGCCCGAGCAGGGCGATCGCGGCCGCGGCGATTCGCAGGGCTCGCTCGCTGGGCATCCCGAAAACCGTATCGGGCGGGCGATGCCGGCAGGCCCCTCGGGCGTCCGGCGGGCGCTCGGGCGGCGAGCTCAGCCCCGTTCCCTCCAGGCGCGGCGAAGCGCGAAGCCGACGACCGGAAGCGCGATCACCCCGAGCGCGACCGCCCCCGCGTAGGCGCCGCGGGAGATCAGCAGCGCCTCGGCCATCACGAGGACGAGGATCAGGGTCGGGGCCAACGGATGCGGCGTCAGGCGGACTCGGGCTCGACCATCCGGACGCACCCTGCGCGCCGCCGTTTGATGCTCGCGGTCGAGCGGGTGGTGGCACGCCGCCCAGTGCCCGTTGCCGTGGTGGATCAGCTCGGGCTCCACCTCGGAGCAGATCTCGGTCGCGTACGGGCAGCGGGTGTGGAAGCGGCAGGCGGCCGGCGGGTTGGCCGGGCTCGGCAGGTCGCCCTCGAGCACCAGCGGCTCGCGCTCGGCGTTCACGCGCGGATCCGGGATCGGCAGCGCCGAGAGCAGCGAGAGCGTGTAGGGGTGGATCGGGTTCGAGTAGACCTCGTCGGCGGGCCCGAGCTCGACGATCTTGCCGAGGTACATGACCGCGATCCGGTCGGAGACGTGCCGGATCACGCCCGAGGTCGTGGGCGACGAAGATGTAGGTCAGCTTGAAGTCGTCCTGGAGGTCCTCGAGCAGGTTGATGATCTGCGCCTGGATCGAGACGTCGAGGGCGGAGACCGGCTCGTCGGCGATGATCAGCCGGGGCCGAAGCGCCAGCGCCCGAGCGATCCCGATCCGCTGGCGCTGTCCCCCGAGAACTCGTGCGGGTAGCGGTTGTAGTGCTCGGGGCCGAGCCCGACCCGCTCCAGCAGCTCTTGGACGTTGCGCTTCAGGTCCTCGCCCGAGGCGATCCCGTGAAGCCGCAACGGGTCGCCGATGATCTGTCCGACGCGGTGGCGCGGATTCAGGGAGGCGTAGGGGTCCTGGAAGATCATCTGCATCTCGACGCCGCAGCGACTGCATCTCGCGCCGCTTCAAGCCCGACCATCTCCTTGCCGTCGAAGCGAACCGAGCCCGCGGTCGGTCGCAGTAGCTGGAGGATCGCGCGGCAAAGCGTCGACTTGCCGCAGCCCGACTCCCCGACCAGGCCCAGGGTCTCACCCTCCTTGACGGTCAGGCTGACGCCGTCAACCGCGCGCACCCGCCCGACCTCGCGGTCGATCAGGATCCCCGACTTGATCGGGAAGTGCATGCTCGAGGTCGGTCACCTCGAGCAACCCGCCCCCGTCCGGCGCCTGTGGCGCTCGCGGGCGTGCGCCTCTGCGCTCAAGCCGGCCGGCTCCTGGAGGCCGATGCTGCCGCTCTCCAGCACGCGGAGACTCCGCTTTTGCTCCGGCGAGAGCCAGCAACGGTCGGGATGCCCGGTCTCGCCGGCCCGCACCTCGAGCGTTGGGCATCTCGGTGCAGCGCTCGAAGGCGTGAGGGCACCGAGGTCGAAAGTGGCACCCCTCCGGCGGGGCGAGGAGGGAGGGCGGCTGGCCCTTGACCTGCGCCAGGCGACGCGTGCGCGGCCTGTCGGGCCGCGCCAGCGATCCGAGGAGGCCCCACGTGTATGGGTGCAGCGGGTCGTAGAAGATCTGGTCGATCGTCGCCCGACTCGACGATGCGGCCGGCGTACATGACGTTGACGTCGTCGGCGACCTCGGCGATCACGCCCGAGATCGTGGGTGATCAGGATCACCGCCATTCCGAGCTCGTTCTGGAGGCGCTCGATCAGGGCCAGGATCTGGGCCTGGATGGTGACGTCGAGGGCGGTGGTCGGCTCGTCGGCGATCAGCACGGTGGGGTCGTTGATCAGCGCCATCGCGATCATCACCCGCTGGCGCATCCCGCCCGAGAACTCGTGCGGATAGTTGTCGAGGCGGCTCTTCGGGTCGGGGATCCCGACCATCCCCATCAGGTCGGCGGCCCGCCGTCGGGCAGCGGCCTTCGAGACGTCCTGATGGGCCTGCATCGCCTCGACGAGCTGCGCGTCCCACCGTGTAGAAGGGGTGCAGGGAGGTCAGCGGGTCCTGGAAGATCATCGCGATCTCCTTGCCGCGGACGTTGTGCAGCTCCTCGTCGGAGGCTTCCGCCAGGTCCTGGCCGTCGTAGTTGATCCGGCCGGTGATGGTCGTCCCGGGCCCTCGGGTGAGCCCGAGGATCGACAGGTTGGCGACGCTCTTGCCGCACCCGGACTCGCCGACGATCCCGAGTGTCTCGCCCCGATTCGACCGCGAACGACGCTCCGTCCACGGCCTTGACGACGCCGTCCTCGGTCTTGAACTGCACCCGGAGGTCTTGCACCTCGAGCAACGGCGTCATTGGTATCTGCACCCTCGGATCGAGGTAGGCGTACGCGATGTCGACGATCAGGTTGAAGATGATGATGAAGAAGGCCCCGAAGAGGGTCACCCCCTGGATCACCGGGAGATCGGAGGTCTGAATCGCGGTGTAGACGAGTCGCCCGACGCCCGGAATGTTGAAGACCGTCTCGGTGAGGATCGCGTTGCCGGCAAGCAGCACGCCGATGTCGAGCCCGAGCAGGGTGACGATCGGGGTGATCGCGCTGCGGACGCCGTGGCGCATGATCACTCGCGATTCCGGTAGCCCCTTGGCGCGGGCGGTGCGGATGTAGTCCTCCGACATCACGTCGATCATGCTCGAGCGCAGGTACCGGGCGTAGATCGCCGCCGAGGCGGCCGCGAGCACGATCCACGGCAGGAGCATCGACTCGAACTTGGCCGAGACGGTCGTCGCGTCCGCGTAGCTCCCGATCCCCGGGAAGATGTGGATCACGCCCGACGTCCTGGGCGAACAGGTAGAGGGCCACCAGGCCGAGCCAGAAGACGGGCGCCGAGATGAACGCCAGGCTGGTCACCATCGTGGTCCGGTCGAGCACCGAGCGCCGCTTGACCGCCGAGATGATCCCGACCGGGATCCCCATCGCCAGCCAGAGGATCGCCGCCCCGGTGACCAGCCAGATCGTCGCCGGCAGGCGGTCGAGGATCAGGGTCCGGACGTCGGCGTTGGAGCGATAGCTGTAGCCGAAGTCGAAGTGAAGGACGATCCCCTTCATGTAGTCGTAGTACTGGACGTACACGGGCTGGTCGAGACCCAGCGCGTGGCGAATCGCGTCGACCTGCTGCGGCGACGCGTTCCGTCCCGCCCGAAGCGTCGCGGGGTCGGCCGAGGGAAAGACGTAGAAGATCACGAAGACCACGGCGCTGACGATCGCCAGCATCAGGATCCCCCAGAGGACGCGCCTGACGATGTAGCGGAGCAAGCTCTGACTTCCGTGTGTTGTGGACGGAGGCGGCTCGCCGCCCCACGTCGGGCGGCGAGCCGTTGCTCCCTAGCTGCTGGTGATGCTCCTCACCGGCCTACGGGTTGTCCAACGACGTGAAGCTGACGTCCCAGCTCGCGTTGAACAGGTTGGTCACTCCGGCGACGTTGCTCGACTCGATGTTGTCGAAGTTGTCCCAGATCCACGGGATCGACGGCGCGAGCGCCGAGATCTGATCGTCGATCTTCCCGTACGTCTGCGCCCGCTGCTGCGGATCGGGAACGATCCGCGCCTTGTCGAGCGCGGTGTTGACCGCCTTGTCGTTCAGCAGCGGCCAGTTCGAGTTGTTCGACGGGACGATCGCGCTCGCCGTTGAACGTCGGGTCGAGGAGCGACTGGGCGTCGTTGAAGTCCTTGCCCCAGGCGACGTTGGGACAGACGTTCGGAGTGTTCTTCGGAACGTCGCAGAACTTCGTGTACATGACGTCGTGGTTGACCGGCTGGAGGTTCACGTTGAACCCCAGCTGGGTCAGCTCGTCCTTGACCACCTGGGAGGTGTTGCTCCCGGGCGGCGAGTTGTCGCTGACCATGCTGACGTCGCAATTGCCCTCGCACTTGCCGCTCGCAAAGCCGGCCTTCTTCATGTACGACTCGGCCAGGCTCATGTCGCCCTTCGGGTTCTTGAGGAAGTCGAGATCCGGCCCGGCGGTGCCGCCGGCCTCCTCGAATCCGGGAACGCCCGGCGGGATGTAGTGCGTTCCCACCGTGCCGGAGAGCGGGCCGCCGCGGGTCGCGATCATCGCCTCGCGGTCCGCGCCGGCGACCACCGCCTTGCGGACGTTGAGGTCGTCGAACGGCGGCTTCTGCGTGTTCATCGCCACGTAGCGCAGGCCGCCCGACGGGGTGATCTGCATCTGGTCCGGGTACTCGGTGGCGGCGAGCTTCAGGGTCTCCGGCTCGGAGCTGAAGTCGCCGTTCACCTGGTCGCTGCCGGTCAGGATCTTCTTGCCGGCCGAGACCGTGTCCGAGAAGCCCTCCTGGAAGTCGATCTTGTCCAGGTAGGCCGGACGGTAGTCGGTCGACGCGTCCCAGTTCGGGTTCCGGTCCAGGACGATCTCCTTGCCCGGGCTGGTAGCTGGTCACGTAGTAGGGACCGGTCGCCAGCTGGTGCTCCCCGTAGCCGGAGGGGTTCTCCGCGTCGTACTTCTTCGCGTACTCCTCCGGGACCGGGGCGCTGATCGGCAGCGACATCGCCTGCGCGACGGTCGGCCCGGTCGGCTCGTCCAGCTTGAAGACGATCGTCTGGTCGTCGGGCGTCTCGATGCCGCTGATCTCGGGGGCCACCGTCGGGTCCTTCTCGGCGGCCGCCTGGGCCTGCTTGAAGCCCGCGAGCGCGTCGAAGTAGACGCCCTCATAGCCGTTCGCCACCCCCGGCAGGAGCCCGCGCTCGATCGCGTACTTGACGTCGGCCGAGGTCACCGGCCGGTTGACGCCGGTACCGCCGCCGAGCGGCGGGCTGTACCTGATCCCGGGCTTGATCTTGAAGGTGACGCGTCTTGTTGTCGGAAGAGATCGTTGGCTCGCCGTCGGCGAGGTCCGGGCTCGGGTCGACCTTGTCGCTCGGCGCCCAGCCGAACAGGCCCCTCTGCGTGGCCTCGGTCACCATGTAGGTGAACTGGTAGTAGGAGGCGCCGGGGTCGATGTAGATCGACATCGCCGGCGGCGATCACGTTCAAGGTGCCGCCCTTCTTGGCGTTGTCGGGTGGCGCCGTCACCGGGGCGAACTTGGCCGCCGTGTCGGAGGTGCTCTCGTTGCTGCTGCCTCCGCAGGCAGCGAGCGCGACCCCGAGCAGGGCGAGCACGCCACAGATCATCAGCCGGACGAGCGTCGATCTCATGCGGGTTCCTTTCTTTCTGGGGGTGTCCTCTCTGTGTACATGTCGAAGAATTCGGGTCAAGTCTTGTCCGATCGGGGGTTGAGCGCGTCCTGCATCGCGTCGCCGACAGGTTGAAGGCAAGGACGGTGAAGAGCAGTGCGAGGCCGGGAAAGAGCATGTACCACCAGGCGTCGCTGAAGGTGGGCGTGGCGTCGGAGATCATCTGGCCCCAGCTCGCGGTGGGCGGCTGAACGCCGACGCCCAGGAACGAGAGCGCCGCCTCGTACAGGATCACCTGGGGGACCAGGATCGAGGCGTAGACGATGATCGGCGCGACCAGGTTGGGCAGCAGCTCCTTGAAGATGATCCGCGAGTCCGAGGCGCCGATCGAGCGGGCCGACTCGATGAACTCCTTCTCGCGCAGCGAGAGCACCTGACCGCGGATGATCCGGGTCATGTAGGTCCAGCTCGTGAAGGCGATCACGAAGATCACCACGCCGAGGCCGGGCTTGATCAGGCCGCCGAGGCAGCCGGCGCTGCCGAGCGTGCAGGCGGCGGCGAGGCCGGTGGCGAGCAAGCAGGTACGGGAATCGCGAGCAGGACGTCGACCGAGCGCGAGACGAGCGTGTCGGTCCAGCCCCGGTAGTAGCCGGCGAGCAAGCCCGTGACGATCCCGATGACCGTCGCGATCGCGGTCGAGAAGACGGCGACGATCAGCGAGACGCGCGCCCCGTAGACCGTGCGGCTGAACACGTCGCGGCCGAGCTGGTCGACCCCGAAGATGTGCGCGGAGCTCGGACCGGTCGGGGTGCCGAAGATGTCGAGGGCGTTGGTGTCGCGCACGTCGGGTCCGGGCGCGCCGACGATCTTGATCACGAGCGGCGCGAAGATCGCCAACAGGACGAGCAGGGCGAGGAAGACGAGCGACGCCAGCGCCAGCTTGTCCTCGCGGAAGCGGCGCCAGAAGAGCTGCCAGGGCGAGCGCGCCGCGATCGCGGTCGGATCGATCTCGGTGAGCTCCGCCGAGCCGCCCACCGGTGCGGCTGCTCGCGAAGCTCACTCGCCTCCACGGCCTACGCCCCTCGGGTCGGGCTCACGTCGACCCGCTCCGTCGCGGACTCGTCCCAATCTCCTGTGCCCCGTTCGTTCACGTCTAGCGCGCCAGGACCAGTACGCAAAACCGGCTACTCGCTTTCCACATGATAGGCCTGCGCGACTCCCGTGCGCCGCATGCGCGCCAGGCTGGGTCGAGGCGCCCAACCGTGCCCCCGTGGGCCGCCCAGCACTGCCCGAAGCCCGGTTTCGCAGTCGTGCGGCCGCGGAAGCCGCCGCGCGCCTCGACAGTGCCGTCGCTCAGCCCTGCGGTCTGGGGCGAACGCCAGCGCCGAGGCCCGGTGCAGCCGTGGCCAGCGCCGCGTAGCCGTCGCCGAGCTTCCAGGTCCGGTCGTCAACGCGCTCGGCGAAGCAGGCCCGCGACCATGTACGCGGGGACCGCGAGCGAGAACTCGTCGACGTCGCTCGAGCCGGCGCCATCGGAAGGCGACCACGCCCACGCTCGCCGGGCGCGCAGCCGGGACGCACGCGCCTCGTGCGCGGCGCCAAGACCGCGAACCTGCCGCCGTCCCATCCGGAGGCCGCCGGCGGAGGCCTCGAGCGGGGATCCCCCCGGCGAGCAGGATCGCCCGAGCGCCTGCTCCTCATCCGCGACCCCGCTGCCGAGCGGCCGCCAGCGGCGTCGCAGAAGCGGCGGCCACTGGAGGCGGATCGGGAGCCGGCTGATGCCGCCCGGCCAGGTCCGCGGGTGCAGCATCTGAGCTGCTTCGCGTCGGGGGCGTCTCGAGCGCCCGGTCGACCAGCCGCCACCAGCCGCCGCTCGGCGGTAGAGGCGCGAACGAAGCGGGCACCGTCCGCGTAGTCGAAGACGGCCTGCGCGTTGATCGCGTAGGCGCCCGGGCGCGGCGGCGATCACGCTGCGCATTCCCTCGAGCCGTTGAGCGATCGGGACCCGTCGTGCAGGTAGCGCTGCCGGTAGAGCTCCTGTACGAAGGTCGCGCGTTCCCTCGATCACGGCCCGCCGCGCACCGCCGAACGCTCGCTCGGGCTCGCCGAGCGTTGCGAGGCGGAGCCGGAAGCGCTGGTCCTCGAGCGCGTGGGTCAGCTCGTGGGCGAGCGTGTAGTCGAGCTGGTGGCGCGTCTGGATCAGCCGCGGGACGATGATCAGCCGGTTGTGGGAGTAGTCGTAGGCACCGCCGACCGGTCGAGGCTCGCGCTTCGCGTCCGGGCCGATGCGGAACTCTCGGCGGGAGCGAGCCCCGCGAGCCTGTCGAACTCGACTCTCGGCCCGGCTCAGCCGTCGAGTCGTGCCGCATCCGGCCGGGACCCGGTCGCGCTCGCACCGCGGTGTCGCCGCGCGAGGCGCCGCGCGAGCGCGGCCAGCGCCCCTCGCTCGGTCAGGCCGGACCGCGGTAGTGACCGGAAGGGAGCCTGCGGATCCGCTCGACACGGCGGGCCTCCTCGGGGCGAGGGCCGCAATCGGCGACCTCGACCTGCGCGCGGGAGCCGCGAAGCAAGCGGGAGCGGCGCGTCGGCCGTCCGTCGCTGGGTCGTGCCCGGCCGCCGATCACGGCGACGGCGATCCCCCCGGCTGCGAGGAGCAGCGCCGCCGTAGCGATCCGGCGCCGTCCGACGCCTCACCCTGTCGAACCGACTCCCGCTCGTCGACAGTTCTCCTTCCCTCGGGCGGAGGGTAGCTCGCCGGCCGCCGTGGCGCCCTACGGCTCCCCGGGCGTCGGGAACTGGCTAGCGCATGAAGGCCGTCCCAGGCACGGTCGGGGAGCAGGCGTCGCTGGGCGAGGATCAGGTGTGCGGAGGGAGTGACCTTGTAGCGGGTCCGCGGGCGACGGGCCGAGATCGCGCGCTCGATCGTCCGCGCGACGGTCTCCGGGCCGCCGCCGAGCCGGCCAGCGGGCCCTCGTAGACCCCCTCCGTCGCCGCCCCGACCGCGCCGTTGAACGGCGGCGTATGGATCGTCGTCGCGCCTCGCTCGGGTCGTCGATCGAGCCCGGCCGCCGTCTCGCCGAACCGGGTCTTGATCAGCCCCGGCTCGATCACGACGACGTCGACGCCGAAGCCGCGCACCTCGTAGCGCAGGGCATCCGAGAGCGCCTCGACCGCGTGCTTCGTCGCGTGGTAGGCGCCGCCGCCCGGGAAACGTCATCCGGCCGCCCATCGAGCTGACGTTGACGATTCGCCCCCAGCCCTGGCGACGCATCGCGGGCAGGACGAGCTGGCACATCCGCACCAGGCCGAAGACGTTGGTCTCGAACTGCGCCCGGATCCGCTCCATCGGGAGCGCTCTCGATCGCGCCGGACTGGCTGTAGCCGGCGTTGTTGACGAGCACGCCGACGGCGCCCTCGGCCTTCTCGACGGTGGCGACGGCGGCGCGCATCGACGCCTCGTCGGTGACGTCGAGCGGCGAGGGTGCTGGCAGCCCCGCTCGGCCAGGTCGGCGATCGACTCGGCGCGCCGGGCGGTGGCGTAGACGCGCCATCCGGCGCCGGCGAGGCGCTCGGCGGTCGCGTCGGCCGATCCCCGAGGAGCATCCGGTGATCAGGACGGCCCGCGAGGGCGAATCGCCGCGGCGGGCGATCCGCGAGCGCCGATCGGCTCCCCTCGCTCACCGCGCTGACTCTATCCTCCCGGCCCGTGCGCGTTGTGAGCTTCCAGGGGCCGGGCGACGTCCGGGTCGAGGAGCGTCCCGAGCCCGAGCTCGCGGCCTCCGACGACGCGGTCGTCCGGGTCGAGGCGACCGGCATCTGCGGCTCCGACCTGCACATCTACCACGGCAGGGTCGCGATCGAGCCCGGCTTCGTGATCGGCCACGAGTACGTGGGCACCGTGATCGCCGCCGGAGACGCCGTCAGCGAGGTCGCGGTGGGCGATCGGGTCCTCGGCACCTACTGCACGGCGTGCGGCGCGCTGCTTTCACTGCCGGCGCGGCGAGTACCACAAGTGCGACTCGGGGCGGGTGTTCGGCCACGGCGCGACGCTCGGCTCGCTTCCGGGCGCGCAGGCCGAGCTGGTCGCTCGTCCCGAGCGCCAACCTGACCCTGCGCCGGGTCCCCGAGGGCCTCTCGGACGAGGTGGCCCTGTTCGCCGGGGACGTCGCGGGGACCGGCTACCACGCGGTGTGCGGCGACGCGGCCCGCCCCGAGCCGCTCGAGCCCGGCGCCTCGGTCGCGGTGCTCGGCCTCGGGCCCGGTCGGGCTGAGCGCCGTCCAGGTGGCGCGTGCGTCCGGCGCGTCGTCGGTGGTCGCCGTCGACACGGTCGAGGAGCGGCTGCGAATGGCCGAGTCGTTCGGCGCCGTACCGCGTCCATCTCACCGAGGACGACGTGCGGGCCCGGGTGAAGGAGCTGACCGAGGGCCGCGGAGTGGACCTGGCGGTCGAGGCGGTCGGCCACCCGGAGGCGCTGGACATGGCGTGCAGGCTGGCCCGCAAGGCGGGCACCGTCTCGGTGATCGGCGTCTACGCGGAGCGCGCCGAGGTCCACATGGGCGTCGTCTGGATCAAGGCGCTCAACTGGCGGACGGGGCACGCCAACGTGATCGGCCACCTGGACCGGGTGCTGGCGATGCTGTCCTCCGGAGTGCTCGACCCCGGGCCCCTGGTCACCCATCGGATGAGCCTCGACGACGCCCCCGAGGCGTATGCGATCTACGACCGCCGCGAGGCGCTCAAGATCGTGCTTCGGCCCTAGGGCCGTTCGGGGGTCAGGTCGAGCGCCATCAGCACGTCGTCGACGTAGCGGCCGCCGAGCAGGAACTCGCCCCGCAGGACGCCCTCGACCTCGAACCCACAGGCCTCATAGAGGGCGCGGGCGCCGCGGTTGGGGGCGAGCACCCGCAGGGTCAGTCGCCTCGCTTCGCGTCGCCGGGCCTCGGCGGCCGCCGCCTCGATCAACCGGCGCCCGACGCCGCGGCGGTGCATCGAGGGGGCGACGGCCATGCCCCTGATCTCGAGCACATGGCGGTTCGACGTCGAGCTCGAGGACCGGGGCGAGCTTCACGTAGCCGGCGATGGCGCTGTCGAGGGTCGCAACGAGGGTGCTGTCCGGGCCGCTCTCGCGGAAGAACTCGCGGCCGGGCGGAGCGGGCGGTGCGGGACTCACCTCCGGCGACCAGACCGCGGCGTCAAGGGCCGAGAGCGCCGGCCCGTCCTCCGTATTCGCCCGGCGGATGGACACTTCCATCGGCGGACAGGATCGCAGCGCGTGGCGTGGGCCGAATCGGCGAGCCCGGCGCTGGCTAGGATCAGCCGAAAGGAGGTCGATCATCGGAGAAGCGGTAATCTCAACGCCGTCTCGCCCGAGGGCGACTCGAGCGATCCCGAGGGCTACCGCGCCCGAGCTGCGCGCCTCGGCCCAAAGCTCGGCGCCGAGCAGATGGGGGCAACGGTCTACGAGCTCGATCCCGGGCGAGAGCATCTGTCCCTACCACTACGAGAACGTCGAGGAGGAGTGGCTGCTCGTCCTGAGCGGCAGCGCCGACCCTACGCGACCCGAATGGCGAGCGCGAGCTCTCCGAGGGCGACCTGGTTTGCTTCGTCGACGGCCCGGAAGGGGCCCACAAGGTGACCAATCGCTCCGAGCGGATGGCCCGCGTCCTGATGGTCTCGACCATCCCCCGCAAGGGGCATCAGCATCTGCGTCTACCCCGACAGCGACAAGGTCGGCGTCTACCCGCCCGGGGAAGCGCTTTCGGATGTCGCAGACCCGTCGACTACTGGGACGGCGAGGCCTGACTCGCCGGTCCGTATCGGGCCGCTCAGTCGCCTATCCCTCGTACGGGAAGGCGAGCTGGACGTGGGTCCTCGCGACGGCGATGAACGGGCGGGACTCCGGTGAGCCGCCGTTCAGCGGCGAGAGCTCCACGTTGACCATCGGGATGAAGTCGACGTCGCCGCGGTTCAGGTACTCGGAGAAGCGGCTGCGGTAGCCCTCGCGCGGCAGCGTGACGTCGCCGACGATCCGGTGACGATCGGTCTCGATGACCACCCGTTCGACCTTGTTCTCCATACGTTGAACCTATCGGCTCTGGCCGCGGCGCGCCTGGAGTCTCGGGCTCGCGCGCTAGCCCTACGCGGATTCGAGGATCCGCTTCTTCTCGGCGGCGAACTCCTCGGCCGACAGGACGCCCGAGTCGCGCAGGGAGCCGAGGCGCTCGAGCTGCTCGACCCGCTGGACCGCCGGCGAGCGGTCGGGCGTGGCCTCGCGAGGCCAGGCGTCGCTGGCGCGCCTCGCGCATCCGGGCGGCCATCTGCTGGGCGATGCCCTCCGCAGACGCGGTGGTGACATGCTCGGGGAACTCGCGGATCATCTGGCGCCGCAGCACCTCGGCCCCGAGCACCAGCACTGCGATCAGGAGCAGCGACGGCACCAGCCGCCTGGTGCCGTCGGTCGGCCCCCACCAGAAGATCAGCACAAGCAGTGCGCCGAGGAACCCGTACGCGATCCGGGGTTGGCGGAAATACGGCGTCACGCCTCGGCGAAGCCAGGTCGCCGAGGCGGTTGGGCCCGCCAGCCAGGCCGCCCCGACGATGACGAAGCCGTAGATGATCAGCGCCTGGGCGATCTCAACGAGCTGGCTCGTGCCGATCGACCAAGCCGCCTGCGCCGCGGGCTCCGACTGCGGTGGTCGTCGTCAGGGCGCCGACGACGTAGTTGCCGGCCAGATCCGTGGGCGAACAGCACCAGCACCCCGACCGCGACGAAGGCGATGCCCGACCGCCCGCAGCGTCTGTCGCCGGCGGGTCGCCGGCGAGGTAGATCGCGGTGCAGTAGAGCACGATCGCGAGGGCGGTCAGGAGCCAGGCGAGGGTTCGCAGGATGCGGACCCCGGTCTGGACCGCGTCGAGGTCGTCGGAGCGCATGATCTGAATCTGGGCCGCGTCGGGCGGCAGCTTGCTGGCAATGTTGCCGCCGATCCCGACCTGGTTCGCGACCCGGGTGAGGATCGTGCCGAGGTCGAGCACCACGTTCCCGCCGGTGGTCGAGACCGCCTCGTTCTTGTTGTCGACCACCGCCAGGAACTGCTCGTGCGCGGTCCGGTTGGCGTCCTCCCACAGGGCCTGGACCTTGGGCTGTGCGAGGGCCTGCTGGGAGATCCTCAGAGCGAGCTCGCGCAGCCCGCCCGATGCGGGCCCCGCGAGGGGCTTCAGGTCGGGGGGAAGGGCCTTCGACAGCTGGCCCTCGACATCCACGTTTGCGTAGAGCTGATCGACCAGGAAGTCGGACACCGCGTTGCGGATGTCGGTGTTCTCGAGCAGCTTGGCTGCTGGTGCTCGTCCAGGTGTCCGTCTCCAGGAGCTGCCGCTTCGCCCAGACGGCGAACACCGATACGAACGCGAGCACGCTCGCCAGGACGACCAGCGCCATCGGCAGGGCCCGTCGCGTCCTTGCGCGCCCCGGAATCGGTCTCGGTGTCGCTCACGTGCCTGATGGCATCGAGTCGCTGCTCAGTCTAGGCCCGGCCGGAGGCGGCAAGCCTCGCCCCGCCGCCGGATGTGGGAGGGTGGTCGCCTCCGATTGAACCCAAGAAAGGGAACCCGCGAGTGCTGCTGGCAACCGACTATCCGTTCCTGAACATCCTCTGGACGATGATCATCTTCTTCGCCTGGGTGATCTGGATCTGGATCGCGATCACCGTCCTGATCGACGTCTTTCGCCGCCACGACATCGGGGGCTTCTCGAAGGCCGGCTGGGTGATCTTGGTGATCGTGGTGCCGTTCCTCGGCGTCTTGATCTATCTGCTCGCCAACCACGAGGGGATGGCGAAGCGAAGCGCCAAGCAGGCCGAGGCCCAGAAAGCCCAGTTCGACCAGTACGTGCGCGACACCGCGGGCGGCTCGGCCGACGAGATCGCGAAGGCGAAGGAGCTCCTGGACAGCGGCGCGATCAGCCAGGCCGAGTTCGACCAGATCAAGCAGAAGGCGCTCGCCTAGCGGGCTTCAGAGGACGCGATGCTGCGGGCGACCCGAGGGCCGCCCGCAGTCCGCGTGCTTGATCAGCTCGGCTCAGCCGACGGTGGCCCGGTTGCGGAAGTCGACGAGCGGCGGCGGCCTGCCAGCGACGCGCTTGACCCGCCGCGATGCTCGCCGGCGCGCAAGCCGCGATCATTCAGGCCGTGAGCTCGTCCCAGCCGCGGTGCCTGCTGATCACGATCCCGATCAGCCACTACTGTGAGAAGGCGCGCTGGGCGCTCGATCGAGCCGGGGTCCCCTACCGGGAGCGCCCCCACCTGCAGCTGATTCACCGGCTCGCCGTGCGCCGTGCGGGGGGCGGAAGGACCGTCCCGGTACTGGTCTGGGGCGACCGCGTGCTGGCCGACTCGGCAGACATCCTCGATGCCGCCGATACGCAGGCGCCGCCCGATCGACGGCTCTATCCGGAGGACCCGCGCGCCGCGGCCGAGGTTCGTGAGCTCGAGCGGAGATTTCGACTCGCGCCTGGGACCGCACGGGCGACTGTGGATGTACAACGGGCTGCGTGGCGACGAGACCTGGCTGTCGACCTACGGCTGCACCGGGGTTCCGGCCTGGGAGCGGCGGGCGCTCGAGGTCGCCTATCCCCTCCTGGCTCGGGCGATCGATCGGTATCTCGATGTCACGCCGGCCGCCGCGGCTCGGTCCGAGGCCGAGGTGCGGGCCATCTTCGACGCGGTCGGCAAGCGGCTCGACGACGGCAGGCCATACCTGTGCGGCGAGCGTTTCAGCGCCGCCGATCTGACCTTCGCCGCGCTCGCCGCAGCCGTCCTGATGCCGCCGGAGTACGGCGTTCCGCTGCCCCAGCCCGACGAGCTCCCGGCCCCCATCGCCGCGGTGGTCCGAGAGCTTCGGGCCCATCCCGCCGGCGCCCACGCGCTGGCCATGTTCCGCGACCGAGCGGCACTGACCGCGCGAGCCGCCTGCCCGGCTGCCAAGCACCCCCCGAGTCTCGCGCTCAGTCGTCGTGGACGACGAGGACCGGGCACGGCGCGTTCTTCAAGACCGCGTTCGAGGTGCTGCCCTCGAGACGGGCGCGAAGCCCCTTGAGCCCGCGCGAGCCGACCACGATGGCCGGCACGTCGCGCTTGCGCGCCAGCGACACGATCGCGTCGGCCACGTGCACCTCGTCGGCGACCGCGAGTCCCTTGGCCTGGAGCCCGACCGACTGCGCCAGCTCGGCGCCCTCCTGCGCCGTTCGGCGGGCGTTCTCGTGGAGCTCCTGCTCGACCTCGCGTGCCCCCTCGACGTCGACGGGGACGGGCGGCATCTCCAGTCCGGCGGTCGGCATCGAGCTCTCATAGGCCAGGCCGGGTTCCCACACCGTCACCACCAGCGACCTCGCGTGAGCCGAACAGCCGGCCGGCTTCGCGGATCGCGTGCTTGGCGGTCTCGGAGCCGTCGTAGGCGATCAGGAGCGGCGCATCGACGTTCGGTCATGCGCGGGGCAGCTTAGCCAAGGTCACGACCCGCGGGCGGGCCCCACGGCCAGCCGTCGCGGGGCGGGGCCACGAAGCGCGCCGAGGGGTTTTGTCCGATACGAGCGCATCGAACCCGACCCGTAGGTGTTCAAGGCCATGTATTCCCGTGATTTTGCGAACCGGAAGACAGCGAACCCCGAATACAGAGTTGGCCGTGCTTGCGCGATCGAATTGGGCACGACCCTTGCGCGCCATCCGGCGGTGGTGTGACCCTATGCACCGTCGGCTCGGTTTGGTATCTTGACTAAGTTGGGTAGAAAACTGGAGAAAAGGACTGCCACTTGGTTGACAAGCTGAGAATGAGGACGACCAGAATGCTCGGCTCCCGACAGGGGAGCCACGGCCGCGCGGGGTCTGCGGCGCGCTTCCCCCAGCCGCACCCGGGATCGCGACCCGAACAAAGGAGCGACGATGGTAGTCAGCAAGAGGACGCCGTCCGATGCGGATGTCGAGGCTGCTCGAGCTCGTCAACGAGACGGCCGAGTCCGAGCGCAAGGTGAGAGCCGCATTGGAGCGAAACCGGGTACTCGGCAGGGGGCTCAAGGTCGGAAAGTCGTTCAAGGTCCAGGGCGCCGACGGCTCCGCCTGGTATGAGGTCACGCACGTTGGACCCGGCGTGGCGGACGTCGAGTGGCGCGACTACGGCCTCGACCGCTGCATGGACGAGATGCTCGCCGCCGGCGGCGAGTTCCCGCGACCTGTGATCGAGCGCCTCGTCCACCATCACGACACGCTCCAGGAGCTCTTCGAAGCGCTCGGGCTGAATCGAACCGCCTCCTCGTTCCGGCGCCGGCACGTCGGGCGGGCGGGGTTTTCGGGCCTAGTTCCGGCTTGACAGAGCGGGCTTCGGCGAAGTAACGTCAGCCGGTCCAGGGGACCGTTCGTGGCGCCTCGCGTGCACCGCGGTAGCGGCCCAGTGACGGGGAGGTCACCGAGTGCGCGCCCACCAGTTTTCCAGCCACACCCCCGGGTCGACGCCGACCGCGTCGGGCCGAGGGCCCGCGCGACAGGCGAGCGGGTCGCGGGCCGCCGTTCGAGGCGCGATCGCGGCGCTGGTCGCGATCGCTTCACTCTCGCGTGTGGAGCGCTCCGGCGTCGGCCTCGATCCAGTACGACAGACAGTTCTCCGGGACCCTCCTGGGCGGCACCCTGTTCGTGCTCCCGAGCAGGGTGGCCGTCGACGCATCGGGCAACGACTTCGTCACAGACACGGGCAATACGCGGATTCAGGAGTTCGACTCCGCGGGAAGCGCCGTCCGGAAGTGGGGTACCGTCGGCACGGGGAACGGCCAGTTCCTCGCCGGGGGCCCGATCGGCGTGGCCACCGACTCCTGCCGGCAACGTCTACGTCGGTCGACACGGGAAACAATCGGGTCCAGAAGTTCTCCTCCGCCGGGACCTTCATCACCCAGTGGGGCGCCACGGGAACCGGGAACAGCCAGTTCACGGCTCCGCAGGGCATCGCCATCGACTCGTCCGGCCACGTCTACGTCGCCGACACCGGCAACAACCGGATCCAGGAGTTCGACTCCTCGGGCACCTTCGTCAGGACGTGGGGAAGCGCGGGCGTGGGCGACGGTCAGTTCACCCTCCCGACCGGGGTGGCCGTCGACTCCGACGGCAACGTCTACGTGGCCGACACCGGGAACAGCCGGATCGAGAAGTTCGACTCCTCGGGCAACTTCATCAGGGCGTGGGGGAGCGCGGGGACGGGCGACGGCCAGTTCGGCCCCACCGCGACTCCCAGCCTCGACCTGGCGGTGGACTCCTCCGACAACGTCGTGGTCGTCGACCCCACCAACAACCGGGTCGAGAAGTTCCGGCCGGTCGGCACCTTCATCACCAAGTGGGGGACGCTGGGAACGGGCAACGGCCAGTTCACGACGCCCGCGGGCGTCGCCGTCTCCTCCTCGGACAGCATCCACGTGGTCGACCGAGGACTCGTCAACGGCAGGGTCGAGGTCTTCCACGAGACGGACATCACCGATCCCGACACCTCGCTCGACTCGGGGCCCTCCGGGGTCAGCAACGGAGACGTCAGCTTCACCTTCTCCTCCGCCGAGCCGCAGCTGCTGGCACCCGGCTTCGAGTGTCGCCTCGACACCACGGACTGGGAGGCCTGCGGCTCGCCCAAGGCCTACACGAATCTCCCTGAGGGCTCGCACACCTTCCGGGTTCGGGCCGTCGACGTCGCCGGGAACCCCGACCCGAGCCCGAGCGTTCGCACCTGGATGGTCGACCGGACGCCCCCCGCAGACCACGCTCGACTCTGGCCCGTCGGGCCCCACCAACGACCCATCCCCGTCGTTCGGCTTCTCCTCGGAGCCCGGCGCGAGCTTCCAGTGCCGCCTCGACTCCAACCAGCCCTCCGACTGGCAGAGCTGCACCTCGCCGGAGTCCTACGGGACGCTCGACGACGGCCCGCACACCTTCGAGGTCCGGGCCATCGACGGGGTCGGGAACGTCGACGCGACACCGGGGTCCACCAGCTTCACCGTTGACACGGTCAACCCGGAGACGACGCTCGACTCCGGCCCGTCAGGCTCCTCCAACAACGCGTCTCCCTCGTTCGCCTTCTCCTCCTCCGAGCCGGGGTCGAGCTTCGAATGCCGCCTCGACTCCAACCAGCCCTCCGACTGGCAGAGCTGCAGCTCACCCAAGTCCTACGGCACGATCTCCGACGGCGCCCACACCTTCGAGGTTCGTGCGACGGACTCGGCTCGGAACACCGACCCCACGCCCGTCTCTCGCGGCTTCACGATCGACACCCAGGCCCCCGGGGCGCCGCACATCGCGGCCACTGACCCCGCATCCCCGGCCAACCAGAACAAGCCCAAGGTGAAGGGCAGCGCCGAGACGGGCTCGAAGGTGAGGCTCTACAAGACCGCGGGTTGCACGGGCACCCCGGCGGCCGTCGGCTCGGCGGCCAAGTTCGCATCGCCCGGCCTCACCGGGTCGGTCGCCAACAACACGACCACATCGTTCCGGGCGACCTCGCAGGACGCCGCCGGCAACCTCTCGCCGTGCTCGGCGCCACGCACCTACGTCGAGGACTCGAAGCGCACCCGACAGGCCCCAGATCACCGGCACCGATCCGACCTCACCGGCAAATCAGAACGCCCCCAAGGTGAAGGGCAACGCCGAGGCGGGCTCCAGGGTGAAGATCTACAGGACCGCCGATTGCACCGGCACGCCCCTGGCCCAGGGCTCGGCGGCCAAGTTCGCCTCGCCCGGCCTGGCCGCCTCCGTCCCTGACAACTCGACCAGCTCGTTCCGCGCCACGGCCCGCGATGCCGCCGGCAACACGTCGGCGTGCTCGGCTGCGCGCTCCTACATCGAGGACTCGAGGGCGCCGGGGGCCCCGGCGATCAAGGTCGTCAACCCGGTCTCGCCGGCCAACGACAACCAGCCGCGGCTGAAGGGCTTCGCCTCGGCGCCGTCCGTCGTGGGCATCTACAAGACCGCGAGCTGCACCGGCACCCCGCTCGCATCCGGGACCGCGACCGAGTTCCAGTCGGAGGGCTTGGTCGTCTCGGTCCCCGACGACACAACGACCTCGTTCCGCGCCGCGGCGACCGACCCGGCGGGCAACAGGTCGCAGTGCTCGGCCAGCTTCTCCTACACCGAGGACTCGACCCCGCCCAAGACCTCGATCACCTTCGGCCCGCCGAGCACGACGACCAATCAAAGGCCGACCTTCCGCTTCCAATCGAACGAGCCGGCGTCCACCTTCCGCTGCCGCTTCGACTCGAAGCCATTCGGCCAATGCTCGGGCCCAGGCGCGAGCCACCGGCCCTACGTCGCGCTGCCGGCCGGGCAGCACAGCTTCGAGGTCGTGGCGACGGACAAGGCGGGAAACTCGGACCCGACTCCCTCGCGTCGCACCTTCACGGTCGTTCCCTGACCTCGCTACCTGGTTTCGGGGGTCCAGAGTTGACGCGAGCCGCCCGCCGGGCATAGGGTAGGCACGCCTTGGCAGGTCCGAGGCAGCTGATTCCTGGGGACAGCATTCCCTGAGGAGGCCCATTCTGGATCATCGAGCGCTGCTCGGTGCTCCAGACAACACAAAGGAGAGGGTGTGCAACTACTCCCCGACGCAATCAAAGGCCGGGTGCGGCTGCCGTCGCCCGCCATGGCCGTCGCGTTCATCGCGCTGTTCGCGGCGATCGCCGGTGGCGCCTATGCCGCAGGCCAGATCAACGGCGCGAACATCAAGAACAACACGGTCGGGCAGGCCAAGCTGACGCCGCCGACCCGGATGAAGCTGAACCACAACGTCGGCGCCCACTGGGGCGTCATCGACCGCAACACGATCGGCTCCGGCATCGCCGACCTGCGGTCCGGGCCCGTACGGCTCGTTCGGGGTCACCGGCGCCGCAGCCAAGCCGCCGTTCGGCACCGGCAGCCTCGGGATCCAGGTGTCCGGCAACGCGACCAACCAGTCGCCGGCCGCCGAGAAGGTCGCCTTCGGCAACGAGGTCGACTTCTACAACCAGCAGGTGGCCAGCCTGATCGAGGGTCGGCTATCGCACCTTCCAGACCGGAGAGGATGCGGCGATCTCACCCCAGAACCTGCCGAACATCGCGCTGGAGATCAACCCGCACGTGGGTTCGTCGAGCTACACCAGTCGATGGTCTGGATTCCGCCCGCGGCTCCGGTGACCGACAGGTGGACCGGCTACATGGACGCCACGACCACCGGTCAGTGGTACTTCACCGGCTCGGCCGGCACCACGACCGGGTGCAACCAGGCGACCACGTGCTCGTTCTCGGCCGCCAAGGCCGCCCTGGTCACGTTCAACAACGGGTCTCCGGCCACGATCGACACGGTCGCGGTCGCGAAGGGTCGCGACGACGACTACAGCGGCGCGGTCGACGGGCTGCGGATCAACAACACGATCTACGACTTCGAGGTGTATGGAGTCGTGTCGAGGAACTCGCCGTAGCGATGCTCCGGTAGCGCAGGCTCGCGCAGCGACCAGGCATTCCGCCGAATAGCTGCGCGAACGGCCGCCCATCCGCCTCCTCAGGGATGAGGTCTGCGATGGGCGGCCGTTTCTTGCCTGCCTCAGGAGGTGCGAGCGCCCGGGCGAGCCGTCGCATCGCCTTGCCGTTGGCGCGCTTGATGAACGCGCCGTTCAGGGGGGCGCCGAGACGCTCCAGCCGCGGCGCCTCGAGCCACGCGAGCTCGAAGGACACCCGGGTGGCGCCGTCGGGAAGCTGGTCGAGCGTGTAGGTCCCGCGAGTGCGGCGCTTGCCGCCCGCCCCGACGCTTTCCTCGACGATCCGCCGCGGCGGATCGGCCTCGATCACCTCGATCGAGATGATCTCGGTGGATCCGGGGGCCTTGACGCGTGCCGTCGCCTTGGCGCCGACCCCGGCGCGCAGGGCCCGCCAGATCCCAGTCGACCATCAGGTGGTCCGTGAACTGCTCGTGGTTGGCCAGCACGTCGAGGAAGGCGTAGACCTCCTCCCTGGGGCTCGGGACGTCGACCGAGACGGTGACCGGCTTCATGGTCGGCAGTCTCGCATCCTGAGTGAGCCCGCCGTTTGCATCGGTCCGGCCGACCGTCTACGCTCGTCGCGCGATGGGCGGAAGCGCGGGAATTCGCACCATGGCGGCCGCGGCGCTTGCGGTCGCGCTGTGCCTCGCCGCCTACGGCTACGCCTTCGCCCGTCCGGCAGACGACGCACGCATCCAAGCAACCGGCTGGTCGGCGCAACCCGCATTGAGTGGCGAGTTCGCGAATTGTCCCGACGGCCGACGGGCCGTCGGCGGCGGAGTCATCCGGGCCGGCTCACGCGCAATCTACCTGGCGGCGAGCGGGCCGCTCGACGGCTCGGGAGCCGGCGGGCCGCTCAATCCATCCGGATCGGTCGCAAGCACCAAGGACGGCGACGTGGCCCGACGCTGGTATGCGGGGGTTTCGAATCATGCCTCGTCGAGCGCGCAGGTCAAGGTGCTCGCGCTCTGCTCCGCGGCGTCCGACGCCACCGTCCAGGCGACCCCGTTCTCGGTCGCCGGTCGCAGGACCGGCCACGCCACGGCGCGCTGCCCGGCGGGCCGCCGCGCGCTCGGTGGCGGCCTGGTCCAGTCGGGCTGGCCGGACGACAGGATCCTCGCAAGCGGCCCCCGCGATGCCTCCGGCGCGATCGGCCACACCGGGGACGGCGATGTCGCCAGAGAGTGGTACGCGGTCGTTCACAACCTCCCCGCCCACCGGGTCGGTTTCAAGGTCTTCGCGCTGTGCTCGGCCGATTCGCACGCAACGATCGAGGCGACCCGCTTCGAGGTGGCGGGAGGGCGGACCGGCGGCGCGTCGGCCAAGTGCCCGGCATCGAGGCGCGTCGTCGGGGGCGGGCTGGTCCAGGAGGGGCCACCCAAGTTCCTGCGCGAGAAGGCGAGCGCCCCACTCGACGCCTCCGGCAGCATCGCGGGGACGCGTGACGGCGACGTCGCGCGACGCTGGCGCGCATCGGTCGAGAACCGAAACCCCGGCAGGGTCAGCTTCAAGGTGCTCGCGATCTGCGAGCCCGGCTGAGGGGCTCCTCAGGCTCTCGCTACCGACGAGGTCGCTCCGACCAGGCTTCGCAGGAAGACCACCTGCGGCATCAGGATCCGCAGGACGACGAACTGAGGCTGGACGAATACGGCGATGTGGCGAATCGCCCCCGCCGCTATCGAGGCGGGCGTTCGGGGGGCGTTCAATCCGCGCTGCGGGATCCGCGCGTGCGTGACCCGGTTTCGCCGCGGCTTCGGGGTCGGGGGCGGTGGGGCGAGGCACGCCTTGACGCCCTCCGCGATGATCCGCGCGCGAACGTCGGCGCCCGGCAGTGTTCGGGTGGAGGTCGTCGGACTGCATCAGGTCGGGACGGGTCGCGACGAGGTGCGGCCCAGTCGGGCACCTGGGTCCCGGGCCGCGAGGCGGCGAACGCCTTCACGACGTGGTTCTTGCCGGAGTTGTCGACCCCGTTGACCGTGAAGCCGTGGATCGTCGGCACCACCATGCAGCGGTCGCCGACGGTTGCCGCCACCTTGGCGAGGTTCCCGGCGAGGATCTGGGGATAGCCGGGGTTGTCGTTGGTCCCCGCATCGAAGACGATCACGGACTGCGAGGGGTCGTAGCTCTCGCTGAAGAGGCCATAGATCTGGTTGCTGTTGTAGCCGCCCTCGGCGTTGATCGTCAGGTGCACGCCGGGCAGGTAGTGCTGCAGGTAGGGCGAGGTCAGCACCTCGAGGCTGTCGCCGACCACCAGCACGCCGCCGTCTCCGTGCGTCGGCCCGGCCGGCTGGCCGGTCGCCGATCGCTGGGTTCGGCTCGCCTGGGCGGCGTCGCGGGCGAGGCCAGCGACAAGGCGAGGAGCGCGGCGCACAGCCACACGATCACGAGTCGTGGCGGTTTTCGAAACACGGCGGGTGGGTAGTGTGGCAAGCGGGACCGCGGTCTCGGAGGACGACCAGCTAATCCCGGCAGCGGTGCCCGTGCCCCCGCCGCGTTGGTGCTGCCCCGCCAGGTGGTACATATCGGATCATGGCGCGCACCGCCCGAGGATTCCCCGATCAATCTTGAACGGCTGACCCACCCGATGCCGGATCGCGCGGCCCCGACCCCGGTGAGGCGCGATGCCTGAACCAGTCAAGCGCGGACAGCGGTACATGCCGGGCCTCGACGGCCTCCGGGCGATCGCGGTGCTCGCGGTGGTCGCGTACCACCTGGAGTTCTCGTGGGCGCCGGGAGGCCTGCTCGGAGTCGGCGTCTTCTTCACGCTGAGCGGATACCTGATCACCGACCTGCTGCTCGCCCAGGTGGCGTCACGCGGCAGGATCCATCTGAAGTCGTTCTGGCTTGCGCGTGCCCGGCGCCTGCTGCCGGCCCTCGTGGTGATGCTGGTCGTGGTGCTGGCCTGGGTCACCGTGATCGGCCCCCACCAGGCCCCCGACTTCAAGGATGCGGCGGCGAGCGGCCTCTTCTACTTCAACAACTGGTGGCTGATCTTCCACAACGTCTCCTACTTCGCGCAGTTCGCGGCGCCGGCCCCCCTCAACCACCTGTGGTCGCTGTCGATCGAGGAGCAGTTCTACATCCTGTGGCCGTTCATGCTGCACGCTCGGCCTCGTCGTGATCCGAGAGCCGGGCGGCTCGAACGGTCTGCGCCCTCGGCTTGCCGCCGTCACCCTGGGGCTGGCCGTCGTGTCGGCGATCATGATGATCGTCCTCTACCACCCGGGACTCGACCCATCCCGGGTCTACTACGGAACCGACACCAGGGCTCAGGAGATCCTGCTCGGGGCGGCGCTGGCGATGCTGTGGCCGAGCCGGCGACTGAGCCGCAAGGTGACAGCCGGGGCGCGGAGGGTGATCGACGGCGGGGGAGCCGTCGGGCTCGCGGTGATCGTGCTGCTCATCTGGCGCACCGGCGAGTACGCGCCGTTCCTTTACCGCGGAGGATTCCTGGTGCTTTCGCTGGCCACGGTGGTCGTCGGTCGCCGCGCTGTCGCATCCGGCCACCCGCCTCGGGCGGGTTGTCGGATGTCGGCCGATGCGCTGGATCGGCGAGCGCTCCTACGGGATCTACCTGTGGCACTTCCCGATCATCGTCCTGACCACCCCCGAGGGAGACCACGCGGCGAACCCGGTACGCGCCTTCTTCCAGGTGGCGGCGATCATATCGTCGCGGCGCTGTCATGGAAGTACGTCGAGGACCCGATTCGCCACGGAGCGCTGGGTCGCTACTGGAAGAGGATGAGGGCGGGGGCCTGGCGGCGTGAGACGCTCAGCCCTCGGGCGCGCGCCGTCACGCTCGCGTCTGGCCTAGTGCTCGCGGCGGCGATCGCCGGCCTCGCCGGGGTGGGGGACGACCCGAGCAAGGCGAACCAGCCCGGCGGCCTGACCGTGGCCGAGACGATCACCTCGGGCAAGGCGACCAAGTCGCACGGAAACCCCTGCCACTCGGTGGTCCACATCGGAGACTCGACCTCCGAAGGGCTGATCTCGAGCGACTACCTGCCAATCAGAAGCAGCGCATCCCCGCCCAGTACAAGCGGATCGGCGCGAACACCCAGCACATCGAGATCTCGGGCGCGCGCTCGATCTACGAGACCTTCGAGGGCAGCCCGAACGCCGCCGACGTCGCCCAGGCCTGGAAGAGCCGCGGCTTCGACGGCTGCTGGGTGCTCGCACTCGGTACCAACGACACCGCCAACGTCGCCGCGGGCTCGAACTTCGGCCTCGACCAGCGAATCGACAGCATGATGTCGGTGATCGGCAGGCAGCCGAGCATGTGGGTGAACGTTCGGTCGCTCCTGACCAGCGGACCGTATGCCGAGGCCGGAATGCTGCACTGGAACGCCGCCCTGAAGCGGGCCTGCGACCGCTACCCGGACATGCGGATCTACGACTGGGCCTCCGACGTCAAGGACTCCTGGTTCATCGACGACGGGATCCACTTCACGACCACGGGCTACCAGGCGAGGAGCCGGCTGATCGCCGACGCCCTCCACGAGGCGTTCCCGCCGGGCGAGCCGATCGCCGACACGGACAGCTCCAACTGCCTGGTCGACCCCGGCGCCCGCCCGGGAATCGGCTCCGCATCGAACCCCGGATGACTCCGGCTTCGGCCCGGCGGTGTGTGTGAACCGGCGCGCGGGCAGAGTCACCGTGTTACGGTCGGTTCGCTTGGCTCGGAGGAGGCTCGACACTCGCCCGCATACGGGTGCTCGGTGGTGGATCGCGGCGCTCGCGATCGGCGTCGGGGCGCTGATCCTCGGCCTGCCGGCGCTCGCCGGCGCTCACATCGAGCGCCCCGCCTACTGGCCGAATCCGAAGCCGGACACCGCCGTGACCCCGTCGGCGGGCGGGAGGGTGCCGACCGCGCAAGACGCTCTGCTCGGCGCTTGACGCGTCGCGGCCGGGGCGCACGCTCGTCGTCTGCAAGGCGAAGTCGATGTACCTCGCGCGGGCATCGATCGAGTCGGCGAGACGGGACGGATACAAGCTTCGCCCGACGACCGCGCAACCATCGGATCTCGGCCGCCCAGGCCGACCATCTGATCGACCTGAACCAGCAGTTCAGCCACCGCTGCGCCTACCACTCGATCCAGAAGGCGGTCTTCGCCGCCCACAACAACGACTTCATCGTCGTCATGCCGGGCATCTACAGCGAGCCCGACTCGCGCGCCCAGCCGACCAACGACCCGAAGTGCCAGCAGTACCTCACCGACACCGACTTCGGCGGCGGCGGGCCGGTCGGCCTCTCCTACCGCTACCAGTGGAATTGCCCCAACGACCAGGCGCTGGTCAACGTGCTCGGTCGCCGGCCGGCGCCCGGGCGCCCCGCCGCCGCCTCAGGCCGATCGCCACGGCATCCCCGACCTCGGCCCGTGCGTTCGTTGCAACCTCCAGATTCAGGGCTCGGGAGCGAAGCCCGAGGACGTGGTGATCGACTCCGGACGGGTCTCGGCCGGCAACGACGGCCCGAGCGGCGTCGGATCGAAGAAGGACGTCGCGCTGAAGGTCGATCGCGCCGATGGCTTCGTGCTCAAGAACATGACCATGCGGCACGCCAAGGAGCACGACCTCTACGTGCTCGAGACGGACGGCTACCTGCTCGACCGGGTGAAGTTCTTCTATGCCGGCGAGTACGGGCAGCTGACCTTCGCGGACGACCACGGCCTGACCAAGAACTGCGAGAGCGTCGGCAACGGGGATTCCGCCGTCTACCCCGGTGGCGCTCCCGACACGCGGCGACGACACCGCCCCCAACGCGCCCGATCCACGGGACACCTCCTTCTATCCGCGGCATCGCCTCAACCAGACGATCACCCACTGCGACCTTCACCACAACAACCTCGGCTACTCGGGGACGATGGGGAACGCGACCCACGTCGTGCACAACAACTTCTACGGCAACACGACCGGGATCGCCACCGACTCGTTCTTCGCCGGAGGCCATCCCGGATTCCCGCAGAACTCGTCGGTGTTCGAGAAGAACAACATCTACTCGAACAACTTCAACGACTACCACTATCCGGCGAGCTATCCGGAGAACAAGAAGGTCGAGTCGACGGTGGGGGTGCCGCTCGGCACCGGGATCCTGATCGCCGGCGGTAACGACGACCTGGTGCGCGGCAACAGGATCTACGACAACTGGCGGCGCGGGACGATGCTGCTCGCCGTGCCCGACGCGCTGAGCTGTCCTCCGGGCACCCAGACCTGCACCTCGCAGAACCCCGCCTCGACCTCCTACGACACCGAGTACCACAACAACACCATGGGGCTGGCGCCGGGCGGCAACGTGAAGCTGAACGGGGTCGACTTCTGGTGGGACGAGTTCCCGAACAACACCGGCGACTGCTGGTCGCACAACATCGGCCCCGACGGCACCAACGCGAGCTGGACCGGAGACCCGCAGCGGTTCCCGCAGCCGAACCGCTCGGTGCCCCACTTCCTGCCCGAGGACTGCGCGACCAGCGTCGGAACCGGAAACCCCGACAAGGAGGCGGTGCTCGCCTACTGCGCCAACGCGGCGATCGGCGACACGAGCTGCGAGTGGTACACGCAGCCGCCGCGCCCCGGCACCAAGGCCGCCAAGACGTTCACGCAGCGTGAGGCGCAGCGGGCGAAGGCGCTCGTCGTCGCAAACCGGTTCCGCGCTCCGGCCTGCGAGCTGGTCAGCACGACGCATCAGCTGCTCGGCCTACCCCAACCGACCATGAGGCCTCCCTTCGCGGAGGGGATCGCGACCGGAGCCTGGCGCGGCGTCGGGGCACCGGTCGACGGACCGCTCGGCATCCGGGAGCGGCTCGGCCGCCTCGGTGCGCGCGGGCGGCTGGTCTGCCTCGCCGCGGTCGTCCTGATGGCGGCGCTCGCGACCGCCGGCTATGTGGCCGAGCGGCCCTTCGAGGCGGGCCCGACTCCAGACGCGCCCGGCACGGCATTCCTCGGGACCGCCACCTGCGCCGACTGGCAGGCTGCGGGCGATGCCCGCCGGCTGACCATGATCGGCGCGCTTGCCACCGCCGCGACCCAGCCCGACCCGGAGAACCCGGGCGCGACCCTGTCGGAGGGCGCCGCCTACGGGCTGTTCGAGCGCGCCTGCGCGACGCGGGCATCGCGGCCGGTGCTCCTCTACGAGACCTACAACCGCGCCGCCTCGATGAGCGCCGCTCGCGCCGCCGGAACTTCCGGCTTCGGCACCTCGACGCACCGTTAGCGCCCCGCGCCGCGGCACTCGACCGTCGGCCGGCGCGCAGCGCATATCGTTGGCGCGTGGAGCGCCATGCCGAGCAGGGCCCTGACCCGATTCGCCCTGGATTGGCCGCAGGGCTCGAGGTGCCGTCGCTCGACCTTCCCGCCGGGCTCGACGTCCAGTGGCTCGGGGTATCCGGCTACCGCCTGAGCTTCGAGGGAGTCTCGCTGTTCATCGACCCATACGTCTCTCGGGTACCGCTTCGGAACCTGATCACGCGGCGTGCGACCGTGCCCGATCGCGCCATGATCGACCGCTACATCTCGGCGCCGGGATCGGTGGCGGGCGTGCTGGTCGGCCACACCCATTTCGACCACGCGGTCGACGCGCCCGCGATCGCCGGGCGCTACGGGGCCAGGGCGTACGGCTCGGCCTCACTCGTTCGCCTGATGGATCTGCATTCGCTCGCCGGCCTCGCGGTCGAGGTGGTTCCCCACCGACCGTACGAGCTGGGGCCGTTCGTGGCCACCTTCGTTCCGAGCCGCCACTCGAAGCTCCTGTTCGGGCGCCGTGTCCCGTTCGACGGCGAGCTCACCTGTGATCACCTCGACGGCCTCTCGCCCAGCGCCTACAGGTGCGGCCAGGTGTGGGGGATCCGGATCGAGGTCGCCGGGATCAGCCTCTACCACCAGGGAAGCGCCAACCTGGACGACGACGAGCTCGCGAGCGATCCGGTCGACGTGTTCCTGGCGGGGATCGCCGGCCGCACCGTCACCCCGCGCTACTGGGAGCGGATCCTTCCCCGGCTCGATCCGCGGATCGTCGTCCCAACCCACTACGACAACTTCTTCGCGCCGCTCGGGAGGGAGCCGAAGCTGATGCGTCGCGTCGAGCTGGACGCGGTTCCCGAGGAGGTGGCAGCGGTATCGGCGGACGCGAGGGTGGCGGCGCTGCCGCGAGTCGACGAGGGAGGCTAGGCCGGTTGCGCATCGTGCCCTGGCCGGTTAGTGTCGCCAGGGAGGTCCGGTAATCGCCCGACTCAATCCGTGGATCGCAGCGCTCCTGGTGGGCGCGCTCGGCGTGGCCGCGGCGCTGGTGGCGAGCTCCGGAACCGCCGATGACGCGATCGCCGCGTCGACGCAGCCCAACATCCTGGTAATCGAGACCGACGACCAGACGGTCGAGTCGATGCGGGTCATGGACAACGTCAACTCGCTGATCGGGAACCAGGGCGCGACCTTCAACAACAGCTTCGTCAACTACTCGCTCTGCTGCCCGTCGCGATCCACCTTTTTGACCGGTCAGTACGCACACAACCATCACATTTGGAGCAACGTCTATCCGACCGGCGGGTTCCAGGCCTTCGAGGCATTTCATGGGAGCGACAACCTGGCCGTGTGGCTCCAGAACGCCGGCTACTACACGGGAATGATCGGCAAGTATTTGAACCAGTACTCGGCCTCTGACGGGGTGCCGCCCGGCTGGTCGGACTGGGAGGCCACCACGCCGAACGAGCAGGCCGTCTACGACTACACGATCGACGACAACGGCACCGCGGTCGACTACGGGAGCGCCCCCACCGACTTCAAGCAGGACGTCTTGACGCAGCGTGCGCTCGACTTCGTGATCGGCCGCGCCCCCCCAGGTCAGCCCTTCTTCCTGTGGCTCACCTACACGGCCCCGCATGTCAGCGACCCCGATCCCAATCCACCGAACGACTGCGGGGGCGGCGCCAAGCCCGCCCTGCGGCACGCGAACGCGTTCGACTCAGAGCCGCTTCCCAGGCCCCCCAACTTCAACGAGAAGGACGTCTCCGACAAGCCCCCAGCGATACAGAAGCTTCCGCTGCTCGACTCCGATCAGATCGCCGACATCGAGCGCAAGTACCGCTGCGGGCTGGAGTCGCTGCTCTCAGTCGATGAGGGCGTCGGCGCGATCGTCGGTGCGCTGAGCGCCAGTGGCGCCCTGGACAACACGGTGATCATCTACACCTCGGACAATGGCTTCTTCAACGGCGAGCACCGGATCCCGAGCCGAAAGCAGCGCATCTACGAGGAGTCGATCCGGGTGCCCCTCGTGATGCGCGGCCCCGGGATTCCGCAGGGCGGGGGGGTCGACGACTTGGTCATCAATGCCGATCTGGCGCCGACGATCCTCGACGCGGCCGACGTCCAGCCCGACGTAGTGATGGATGGACGCTCACTGATCGGGGTCGCCGCCCACCCGGGCAGCCAGGCGGGTCGTGAGCTCCTGGTCGAGGAGCCGAAGTTCTCGGCGATCCGAACCCAGCGGTACATGTACGCGGAGTACGACAGCAAGGCGAAGGAGCTGTACGACCTGCAGCGCGACCCGTTCGAGCGCCAGAGCCGTCACAAGGACCGCGCTTACTCGACGGTCATGGCCACGCTCGCCAAGCGACTGCACAAGCTGGAGACCTGCGCGGGCGCAAACTGCCGCCCGCATCAGCCCGATCCCGCGCCGGGCTGAGCCCGGGGCCACAGCGGGAACGCGCTAGGGCACGGCCTTCCAAAGCTGCGTTCCGTCCGTCCCGCGGGTGGCGGTGAAGAAGAGCTTGCCCGAAACGTTGGTAAACGATCCGGGGTACGAGCCTCCGCTTGGCCGGATGTCCTTGACGAGCTTGGTGCCGTTCGTCGTTCCGTCCGATTTCCACAGCTCGCAACCCGTCATCGATCCGCAGGCCGTCAAGTAGAGCGTGCCTCCGACGTCCGTGAGGGGGCCCCCAAAGCCACCGCTCCCGGCCCCGGGATAGATGTCCCGAACGAGCTTCGTTCCCGCCGGAGTGGCGTCGGTCTTCCGGAGCTCGCCACCATGGACTGCGTCGGTGGCGCCGAAGAAGTAGCTGCCCCCGACGTTGGTCATCGCCGATGGGAACGAGCCCGCCGTGCCGGGGTTGATGTCCTTGAACAGCTGCGTCCCGGTCTCGGTGCCGTCGGACGTCCAGAGCTCCTGGCCGGCGGTCGGCTCGTAGGCCGAGAAGAAGAGCGTGCCCCCGACGTCCGAGAAGGGCTCCGTGCCGTTGAACGAATCGCCGCTGGGATTGATGTCCTTGACGAGCTCCGTTCCCGCCCCGGTGCCGTTCGACTTCCAAAGCTCGCGGCCGACGGTGGGATCCAGGGCCGAGAAGAAGAGCTCGCCCCCGACGTCGGCGAGGTTCTCGGGGAACGAGTCGCCGGTGGGGTCGATGTCCTTGACCATCTGCGTCCCCGCCGCCGTCCCGTCCGAGGTCCAGAGCTCCCGCCCGTTAACGCCGTCATCCGCCTGGAAGAAGAGCGTCCCTCCGACGTCTCGGAGGTTGTAGGGGTGTGAGCTCTCGTCGTAGAAGTTGCCCCCGGGCCAGATGTCCTTGACCAGCTTCGTCCCCACCGCGGTCCCGTCGGTCTTCCAGAGCTCCTGGCCGTGGCCCGCGTCCCTGGCGCTGAAGAAGACCTTGTCGCCGACCGTCGTGAGGTAGAACCCGTCCCCGTCGCCACCCGGGTAGATGTCCTTGACCAGCTTCGTCCCCGCCGCCGTGCCGTCGGACTTCCACAGCTCGCGGCCGTGGTTGGGGGAGCTGGCCGTGAACAGGACCAACCCACCGAGCCTCGTCAGCCGGTCCGCGTCCGAGCTCGGGGGGCCCGGATAGATGTCCTTGAGGAGGTTGGTTCCCGCCGCCGTGCCATTGGACTTCCAGAGCTCGCGGCCGTGGCCCTGGCCGTTCCTTGCGTCCCGCACGGTGAAGATGAGCTTGTTGCCGAGCCCGATCAGGCTCTGGGGCGCCGAGCTGGGGGAGCCGGGGCCGATGTCCTTGACGAGGTTGACCGTCGCCGCGGCGCCTGCCTGGCTCGCGGTTGCCAGGGCGGCAATCGAAACGAGGATCGAAGCGCACCACACACGGATGCCCGGGGTCCCTCCCAAGGGCCGCAGCGTCACCTGCCGACCATCTCACCTCGACAGGCGCCCGTCAACCCCGGCGAGGCGGGCAACACGACGCTCGCGCCCGACTAGCCCCCAGGGTTGGTATCCACCTGGGCCGGGTAGCCGACGTTCCCGGCCCGGTCCACGGCGCGGATTGCGACGTAGCGCTGGTGGCTGCGCAGGTCGTAGGTCTGCTTCGTCCCGACCGCCTTCGGCTTCAGGTTCGGGGACGGAAGGCGTTTCGCCGCAGCGAAGTTCTGCGCCGTGATCGGGTGTGACGAGGTCGCGATCTCGTAATGGCCGGCCTTGCCGCAGTTGAAGTTGCCGCCCGGCGCCTTCCAGCGCAGCGTTCGGCTGCCGGCCGAGAGGGCGGTGGGCGTCGAGGGCGGGGTGCCGTCGGGGTCGTAGTTGCCGCTCTGCTGCGGGTCGTGGCGGAACGTGGGCCACTCGGTCTGGCACTCGGCGAGCTTCGGGAGCTTCCACTCGAACAGGTAGCCCTCGCGGGTGATGTCGGCCATACGCCCGTCGTCGGAGAGCGCGGCCGGCGCGAACAGCCAGCCGCCGGTCACCTTCGGGAAGCCCGGCGACGTCGAGCCCGGTCGCGCCGTCGTAGGCGTGCAGCAGCCCGAGGCCGGTGCCGGCGACGACCTGGTTGTCGGTCGCGGTCGTGTCGACCTTGGCGATGTCGAGGAGGACAGGAACTGGAAGTCGTCGGTGATCCGCGGCCAGGCCGGGAAGCGGCGCGCCGGTGGTCGCGTCGTAGGCGCCGATCAGGTGGTTGTACGGGGACGTTCTGGCCGACCAGCAGCAGGTTCGCGACGTCGCTCGAGCGACGAGCCCGTACTTGACGATGTCGAGCGTGCCGCCGGGAATCAGCTCGCCGAGCGACGGCCGACTCGAAGAGGTTGATCGTGCCGCTTCGGTCGGTCGCGTCGGAGCCCGCTCCGTAGGCTGCCCTGCTGGACGGCTCGGATCTGGTCGCCGGCGGCGTCGAACTCCTCGATCGTCGCCGAGCCGGTGGTCGAGGCGACGATCACCGGCTGGCCGCCGATCTTCGCGATCGCCGGGTCCTGGCCCGGGCCGATCAGCGGCAGCGTGTCCTGGATCGCGCCGTCGAGCTCGACCGGCCAGCCCGGCAGGAACGGCCCGCCATCGTGGTCGTTGCCCGTCGGCCACACCGCGTACAGGCGCGAGGAGCCTCCGGCCGCGCCGGCGAGCAGCGCCGAGAGACCCTGCGCCGGGTCCTGGACCGCGCCGTAGGTCTCGTTGGTCGCCGACGATGATCTCGTCGCGGCCGTCGCCGTTCAGGTCGCCGATCGCCGGCTCGTTGATCGACTCGGCGATCATCTGCTGGTTGCGGCGGCACGCTCGGGTCGACGAGCGCGACCGGGAAGCCGGGCAGCGGCGTTGCCGTGGCCATCGAAGGCGTAGAGGTGGCCGTCGAGCGCCGGGCACGACGATGTCGAGGGGCTTGTCCGGCCCCTCGAGGTGGCCGACGGCGGGGCTCGACGAGGAAGCCGCACTTGGGGTGGCGCAGCGGCTGGCTCTCGTGCTGCGGCGCCGCAGAAGCTGAGGTTCGAGGAGACCGGGAAGCCGGGCACGCGGCTTGCCGTCGGGCTCCCAGGCGTAGATGTGGGTGCCCGCGCGTGTCGATCGACCTCGGGCGCGCCGTCGCCGTCGAGGTCGGCGACCACGGCGCCGCGCGGCGGCTCGCGCGGCGGCGTCGCCGGCCTCGAGCGGCGCGAAGCCCGGGCGCCGAGCCGTGGCCGGCGGCCTGCGATCTGAGTCCGGGTGTGGACCGGCCAGCCCGGCAGCTCCGAGCCGTCGGCTCGTAGGCGTGGATCGTCGCCGTCCTCGGTCGGGACGATCAGCTCCTGCTCGTTGTCGCCGTTGAGGTCGGCGTAGCGAATCGGCGCCTCGCCGCCGGTGCCGAGCCGCTTCGGGAAGCCGCCGCGAAGGCTCGGGTCCTCGAGCCGAGGTGAACACGCGGCGGTCGACGCCCGGCGTCGGGATCGCCTGGCCGTTGACCACCAGGCGGACCGTGAACTCGTGCTTGAAGGGGTTGGGCTCGCCGGGCGGCGAAGGTCGGGCCGCCGGGGTCGGCGGGCGGCGTGTAGGTCGCGAGCGCGCTGCGGACGTGCGTTCAGGTCGATCGAGCCGAAGTCGTGACGGTCGCCGGTCGAGTCGCCGCTCGCTGACCGTGTGCCACGCCGTCGGCGCCTCGCCGGCGCCCCACTCGAGCTTCCAGTGGAAGCTGGCCGCCGGTGGCGAAGCGGGCCCGCGCGAGGCCGTCGATCTCGACGCTCGACCCGGTCAGCGGCGCGTACCAGTCGGGCGAGTCGATCGCCGCCTCCGGCGGGATCTTGCCCGCGTCGCGCGAGCGACGACGGCGGCGCCGAGGTTGACCCGGCCCCAGCCGAAGTGGGTCGTCCACTGGTCGATGCGCGGGGCGCTCGGGTCGGCGCCGGGTCGGGAGCGCCGACGGCCGCCCGTGTTGCCTGTGATGACCCGCTCGGCGGTCTGCTCGAGGATCTCGCGCGTCTCGTCGGGCCGCAGGGTGATCGCGGCGGGTCGCGTCGCGCGCGGCGCTGACCACCAGCGCCGCCGCGCCCGCGGCCTTGCCGGTGTTCTCCGAGCCGGTCGGCGCCCTCCATCGAGATCGAGCTCTTGCCGCCGTACTGGGTCGTGTTCGCGCCGCGGAAGTAGGTGCTCGACCGGCAGCGTAGGTGCCCGGGCAGCCGACCGGCGCCGAGATCGGGCCGCAGAGTCCCTGGAGCGCCTGCGCCGCTCTGGTCCCGGCGTCCTGGCCGAGGCCCGACCGTGTCGGGGACGGTGCCCTGGATCAGCATCGCGTGGCCGTAGTTGGCCGGGTAGTTGTGGTTGCCCGTGTTGAGGTCGTCGCCGGAGTAGGTCTGCACGACGCCGTGGTCGTAGGCGTACTGCGAGGCCGCCTCGGCGAAGGCCGAGTGGTAGAGCGCTGCCGTTGGCGCCCTCGATCACCGCGACGCCGTTGTCGGTCGCGTAGAGCGATCCCCATCGCGAACGTGTTGCCGTCGGAGACGAACGTGTCCCAGGTGCGCAGCGGCAGGATCTGGCAGTGCGGGCAGACGCCGATCCCGCCGTGCGCCGTCGTTGCCGCGCTCGGCCGCGCTCGTCGGCGCGGCCGGTGCCGTGGTTGCGCGGCGGCGAAGTAGCTCGAGGCGTCGTAGGGGTCGTTGTCGTTGTCGAAGAAGTCCCAGCCGGCGATGTCGTCGACGTAGCCGTTGTCGTCGTCGTCGGTGCCGTCGCGAGAACGCGTGCGATCAGGTCCTCGGCGTCGAGCTGCCGGCGTCGCCGTGCGGCGCCGGCCGCTCGACGCTGACCGCGGCTGTCGCAGACGTAGTCGATCGACGTTGAAGGCGCCGTCGCCGTTGGCGTCGTAGGCGTCGCCATGCTGGAGCAGCCCTCGCCGGGCACCGAGCCGGCGTCGGCGTCGGCGCGCGTGGTTCGGCACGGCAGCTCGCCCTTGTTGAGGCGGATCTGGGTGCGCAGGCCCGCGTTGTCCCACTTGATGCCGGTGTCGAGGATCGCGACCGTCGACGTCGGGCCGGCCGCGCTCGAGCTTCCAGGCGCCGGCGGCGTTGAAGCCGGAGACCTGCGGCTTGCCCGCGTTCGGGCCGGCCAGGTAGACCGCCGATCGCGCGGGTGCGCGCGGACGGGAAGCCGAACAGGTCGAAGCGCTCGTCGTAGAGGTTGGTCGAGGGCGTGACCGTGCCGCCGTTCGCGGTCGAGTCCGGGTCGTCGGGCTCGGCGTAGTCGTAGCCGGGGTCGTTCGGCGTGTCGTCGCGCTGGACGCTTGCCGGGCGCGAACTGCTGCGAGGTGTCGTTCGACGCCGGGTTGTCGAAGTCGCGGGCAGCGGCGACGGCGCTTGCAACTGCGGCACCGAAGAGCGCGCAGGCGGCCAAGGCCACCCACAGCGCTCGCCACCTCCCCGAACGGGCCCGACGATGCATTGGGCGCGAGTCTAGTTGGAGGCTCGCGCCCGATGCGCCGGTTCTCCGAGTCCAGGAGAGCGTCCACCACCGACGTTAGCCTGGCGCTTCGTCCGAGAGGGGGAGGCGTCCGTGAAGCTTGTGATCGCGATCGTTCGCTCGGAGAAGGCGAACGACGTACTTGAGGCCCTTTACCGGGCTGAGGTCCGGGGCCTGTCGATGAGCCGGGTTCAGGGACACGGCGGAGAGCTCGACCGGGTCGAGACATACCGGGGAACGACTGTGAAGGTGGGGCTCTCGGAAAAGGTCCGGTTTGAGATCGCAGTCTCGGATTCGTTCGTCAAGCCGACGATCGACGCTCTGTGCAACGGTGCGCGCACCGGCGAGGTGGGGGACGGCAAGATCTTCGTCATCCCCCTCGAGCAGGCGGTCCGAATTCGGACCGGTGAGACCGACATCGGGGCCGTCACCCCGGTCGGCGAATGACAGCGCCCGCTGCCCTGATCGCCGTCGCGAAGGTAGATACCGGCGACACCGCCTGGATGCTCGTCGCTACCGCGCTGGTGCTGATGATGACTCCTGCGCTGGGACTCTTCTACGCAGGATTGGTGCGATCGAAGAACACGCTCAACACGTTCATGATGAGCATCGGGGCGATCGCTGTCGCCGCCGTGACATGGGCCCTGCTCGGCTACTCGCTTGCGTTCGACGGCGACGCGTCACTGATCGGCGGCCTCCACCACGTCGCGCTTCACGATGTCGGCTTCGAGCCGCGCGACGGGACGACGATCCCGCAGCTCGTCTTCATGGCCTTTCAGGCGACCTTCTGCATCATCACCGTCGCGCTCGTGTCGGGTGCCGTCGTGGAGCGAATGCGATTCGGGGCATTCCTCGTCTTCGCGGCACTGTGGTCAGTGCTCGTCTACGCCGTGCTCGCGCACTGGGCCTTCGGCGGCGGGTGGCTGGCAGCCAACGGGACGCTCGATTTCGCCGGCGGGGTCCCTGTGGAGATGGGGGCCGGCTTCTCGGCGCTGGCGGCCGCGCTTGTGATCGGGGCCCGAAAGGACTACGGACGCCAGGCCCTGCTGCCCCACAACGCCGTCTATGTCCTGCTGGGGGCGGGCCTGCTGTGGTTCGGTTGGTTCGGTTTCAACGGTGGGAGCGGCTTCTCGACCGGGGACCCGAGCGTGCTCGCGTTCACCAACACCTTGCTGACGCCCGCTTGCAGCCTCGTCGCATGGTTCGCGCTCGACCTGATTCGCGGCAGGAGAGTGACCGCGATCGGAGCGGCGACGGCGATCATCGTCGGCTGTGTCCTGATCACTCCGGCCGGAGGATTCATCAGCCCTGGTTGGGCGATGTTGCTGGGGGCAGCCGGCGCGCTTCCCTGCTACGCCGTGGTCGTTTACCGCCCGCGGACGCGGGTCGACGAAACGCTCGACGTTCTCGCGGCACACGGCATCGCGGGGTTCGTCGGCATCCTGTTCATCGGGTTCGTCGCTCAGCTCGCCTGGAACGGCGTCTCCGATGGCCTCTTCTACGGCAATGCCGGCCAACTCGGCGACCAGGCCGTCGCCGCCCTCGTCGCCCCGGCCTATGCCTTCGGCATGACGTACGCGCTGTTGCGGGTGATCGGGATGGCGATGCCGCTACGGGCCACCGAGCGCCAGGAGGCGCTTGGGATGGACGTCGTACAGCACGGGGAAGAGGCATACGTCACGGGCGAGGGCGCGATCCTCGTCACCGCTGAATCGGGCATCGAGGGTGAGCTCCCGGTCAAGCAGCCGGCCTGAGAGCTCAGGGCCGTAGTCGCACCGGCGGCGTCTTGCGCTGCGTGCCGTGTAAGGCGCGTTTGTCGCCCAATTTGCGGGAAAAGTGGAAGTAGGACCCCTACCTTGTCGTTGTCTCATTGTGGTGGGGATCACGAGGTCGCGAGTTCTCGCGTGGCTGGTGCCGTTTGCGGTTGCTGCGACGCTGCCGGCGGCGGCACTCGCCGCAACCGGTGCGAGCGCCAAGACGTTCAGGGTGTCGCGGCACGACGATCCGCGCCCCGGGACATGCAGGCACCATCACTGCTCCCTCCGCGAGGCGATTCGGGCGGCGAACATGCACCGGGGGCCCGACGTGGTCGTCCTGCCGGACCGGGCCCCCGCATACGAGCTTTCGCGCCGCGACGCGGGGGCCGGCGAGCACGGGAACAACCGCGGCGATCTCGACGTGACCGGCCCGATCACGATTCGCCACGGACTGGGCGGAAGGGCGGTCATCGACGCGCGCGGGGTGGGCCGCGTACTCGACATTCACCGCGGGGCCCCCACCAAGTTGGCTCGGATCACCCTTACCGGCGGCGATGCGGCGGGCGCCAAAGGCGGTGGCGTCGCCGCGCACGCCTCGCTGCGGCTGATTCGAAGCGCCGTAGTGGCCAATCACGCGGACGCCGGGGGAGGGATCTTCACCGCCGCACCGCTGACGCTGATGCGCACGCGCGTGCGCGGGAATCAGGCCACCGGCGGGGTGGGCGGGGGGATCGACACGCATGGCGGATCCGTCCTGATCATTCGGAGCAGGGTGACGGGCAACCGGGGGGAGGATGCCGGCGGGGGCGTGGCGGTTCGCCATGACACCTTTCGCATCAGCAAGACCACCGTGGCCCACAACGTCGCCCAGACCGACGCGGGCGGCGTCTACGTTCTCGAGGCGACAGGCCGGATCACCGAGAGCACCATCGACCGCAATGCCGCGCACCGCTCGGGCGGTGGCGTGTATCAGTCGGGGTCGAACCTCGCCGTCTTCAACACGACGATCACTCGAAATAGAGCTGACTCGACCGGTGGCGGGATTCAGTCATCGGTTGCCGGCGGCCACGTGATGTTGAACTCCGTCACCGTGGTTCGAAACGTCGCCGACCTCCTGGGCCGCCGCGCGCTGGGCGGAGGGTTGATGTCTCGAGGAGGCTCCTTCGGAGTGGTCAACGCGATCGTTGCCTTGAATCGCTCCGACGCGACGCCGAACGACTGCCACGGGGCGTTCGACTCGTTCGGCGGCAACCTGCTCAGCACGATCGACGGCTGCAGAAGCTTCGCCGGTTCCGCCTTGGTCGGGCTGGACCCGAAGCTGGGCCCGCTCAAGGACAACGGCGGTCCCACCAAGACTCTGGCGCTGCGGCGGGACAGCCCCGCGATCGGCCGCGCCAACGACCAGCGCGAGCCGCAGGCCGACCAGCGCGGCCGCAGCCGCCGGGTCGACCCGGACATCGGTGCGTTCGAGCGCCTGCCCTAGCCAGGACCTCGCCCCCGGGGGCTTGCCGGTCGGGACTAGGCAGGGGGATTGACAGCAGGCCGTTCCCCCGTCTAGGGTCCCCCCGATGACCTCGCGACCCCTGTCGGTGGGGGAGGCAAAGCTCCGTCAGCCGGGTCGGCCTCGAGTTGGGGGGCCGACGCCCAGGCGGCGCTTGCGTTGGCGTCTCTCGCCCCTGATCCTGGTGGGCGCGCTGGTGATCGCGTTGACCCCGGCTTACGCGGTCGCCAGGCCGCACTGCTTCGGGAAGAGGGCGACCAAGGTCGGCCACGGCAAGATCGTCGGCACGGAGCACGGCGACGTGATCGTCGGCCTCGGCGGTAAGAACAAGATCATCGGGAACGGCGGCGCTGATGTGATCTGTGGCGGTCGCGGAAACGATCGAATCTTGGTCGGCAACAAGCCGAACTCTCCGTCCGTCGACGGCCCGAGCATCCTGATCGGGGGGCCCGGCAACGACTTCCTGAGGGGCGGCTACAAGTCCGACCTGTTGATCGGGGACGACGGGACGGTAGCCGGCAGGGCGAAGGGGTCGGCCGGAAACGACGACCTCGAGGGGGAGTTCGGAAGCGACCGACAGATCGGCGACAACTACTCGAAGCGCGGAGCCGCGAGCGGCGCCGGCAATGATGTGCTTCGCGGCCAGACGGGCAACGACAAGATGATCGGCGACAGCGCCGTCGACGGCAAGGGCACCGCGAAGGGCGGAGGGCGCGACCACTTCGAGGGCTCCTCGGGCAAGGACTTGGTGATCGGCGACAGCTACTCGCGCGCCGGGCATGCGACCGGCGGCGGAGACGACGGGTGCGCGAAGAGCAGAAGCGACCCGATATGCCGCAAGAACAAGGCGGCCGGCAAGCGCGACACTGGGGAGGCGCACAAGCCGGCCCTGAACGGCGGCCCGTCCACGGACGTGATGGTCGGCGACAGCTACACCGTCACCGGCCTGGCCGAGGGCTCAGGCAACGACGACCTCAAGGGGCTGGCGGGTGGCAACAAGATGTACGGCGACAACTTCGCCAAGAAGCCGCGAGGGAAGGTGTCGGGAGGGGGCGACGACACGCTGAACGGCGGCTCCGGCAACGAGCTCCTGAATGGCGGCCCGGCGTTCGACAACTGCCGGGGCGGTGCAGGCCGCGACCGCTACGTCGCCTGCGAGCGGCGCTCGAAGCTGATCACGCTCTTCTGAGCCGCGGCGTCAGGGCCGCAGTCTGACCGGCAGGGTCTTGAGCTGGTTGATGAACGGCGACTCCGCGAACTGGGGCTCCCCGGCGAGCTCCATCTTGGGGAACCGGGCCAGCGTCTCCTCGAGCATGATCCGCAGCTCGAGGCGGGCAAGCGCGGCGCCGAGGCAGAAGTGCCGGCCGCCCGCGCCGAAGGCCTGGTGATCGGGGTTGCGGGTGACGTCGAAGCGGTCGGGATCCTCGAAGCGTGACTCGTCGCGGTTCGAGGAGACGTACCACATGACGACCTTCTCGCCCTCGCGGATCTTCTGCCCGGAGAGCTCGGTATCGCGCGTCGCGGTGCGGCGGAAATGGGCGAACGCGGGGAACATCCGCAGCGACTCCTCGACCGCGCCACCGATCAGCGCCGGATCATCGAGCAGCAGCTGGCGCTGGTCTGGGTTCTCGATCAGCGCCCGCATCCCGCTGCAATAGGTGGCCTTGGTGCTGTCGTTGCCCGCCGCGACGAGGAGGAAGAACCCCATCACGATCTCGTGCTCCTCGAGCCGCTGCCCATCGACCTCGGCCTGGACGAGGACGCTCGTCAGATCGTCGGTCGGCCGCTCGCGGCGCTCGGCGATCAGCCGCCCACAGCGCTCGAAGATCTCGGGCACGTCGCGCTCCATCACGGAGTCGATTCCCTCGGGGTTCAGGTCCGGGTCACCCGCGCCGAGCGTCGTGTTCATGAGCCTGGCCCAGATCGCGTCGTCCTCCGGAGGGATGCCCATGAAGCTTCCGATCACGCGCGAGACGACGGGCTGGGCCACCTCGGTGACCAGGTCGCAGGTTTCGCGGTCGGCCAACCGGTCGAGAACTCCCGCGGCGATCGCCCGGATCGCGTCCTCGTGCTCGGCGATTCGCTTCGGCGTGAAGCCGCGCTGGAAGAGGATCTTCAGCCGGTCGTGCTTCGGCGGGTCCATGCCGATGAACATCGCCCGGGTGAGCTCGAGCGGCAGCACCGCGTCGGTCAGCGCCGTTATTCCCCCGACCTCGGATGAGTAGGTCTCCCAGTCCCGGGTCACCGCGTGCACGTCATCGGCCCTGGTGACCGACCAGTACCCGGCCTCGTCCGGGTACTCGCTGATCCGCGCCGTCCAGTGCACCGGGCATCTCGCCCGGAGCTCCTTGAACAGCTCGTGGGGCGGCCCGTCCGGCCACAGCTCGCGCTCCGTCACCTGGAGATCGTCGAGGTTGGTGGGGCGGGTTGCCATGAATCGCGGGTCGAGGAACGACTGGGTTGGCTGAGCCTACCGCGAGTGCGATGGGCCCGGATCGTCGCCGATGTCTCCGACCTGGCAAGCGGTGAATGGACATCCGAGCCCGACCAGGGGATACTTGGTCACCATGATCTCCAAGGTCGCTGTTGGAACGGATGGCTCGGCGACGGCTGCCGAGGCCGTCAGGGCGGCGGTCGAAATCGCCCGCCGCTTCGATGCAGAGCTCGTCCTCCTCAGCGCCTTTCAGGGCCCGGGCGGGATCCCGAAGGATCCAGGTGACTCGGTGGAGGTCCAGTGGGCTTTGAGCCCGGCGGCGCGCGTGAAGGAGATCCTCGCCAGAACCCAGGAGGACCTGCAGCGCGAGGGGATCGAATGCAGCACGATGGTCGACGAGGGCGATCCCTCCGAGGTGCTGGTGGGCCTCGCCGCGGAGTGCGAGGCGGACCTCCTGGTGATCGGGAACAAGGGCATGCACCGCCGCGTGCTGGGCAGCGTCCCGAACACGATCACCCACAACGCGCCATGCTCGGTCTTCGTCGTGAAGACGAGCTAGAGGGAGCGAGGGTGGAGAGGGTGCAGGCCGGCCGTAGACCGCCCTCCGCTCATCACCGCGGACCCACAACCACTGGAGTTCCGCGCCGGGGGGAGAAGGTGATGTTGCGGCGCGCGATGCCCTCCGGCCGGCGCCGCGCACCGCGCATTTCGTAGCGGCGAAGCGTCTCGCGCAGAACGATCCGCATCTCGAACTCGGCGAAGGCGGCGCCAAGACAGCGCCGAACCCCGCCGCCGAACGGGATCCACGCATAGGTTTCAGGACCCTCGTCGAGGAACCGCTCGGGCCGGAACTCGAGTGGCTTGGGGTAGAGGTCGTCTCGTGTGTGCGTAAGCCAGATCGCCGGGGTCACATCGGTCCCTGGAGGCAGCGTGACGCCATCCACTCTCAGCTCCTCTCGCAGTCGGCGACCGGCGAGCGGGATCACTGGGCGGAGGCGCAGGGCCTCGGAGATCACCGCACGTAGGTAGTCCTCCTCCCCGGCGTCCAGCTCGAGACCGCAGACGCTCGAGGGCGGCCGGGTGGCGCAGGAGCAGGTCGAAGGTCCAGGCGAGCGCCGTCGCGGTGGTCTCGTGCCCCGCGAGGAGCAGGGTCATGAGCTGATCGCGAAGCTCGTCGTCGCTCATCGCCTCACCGTCCTCGAAACGGGCGGCGACGAGCATCGAGAGGATGTCCTCGCGATCCGCCAGGTCTGGGTCTGCGCGCCGCTCGGCGACCTCCGCACGCAACAGCTCGTCGACTTCGGCGTTTCGACGCTTGAGCGCCGCGAGCGGGTCCGGCCCCCCGAAGCGCCGGGTGAGCAAGACCCGCAACTGCAAGAGCGGCGACGACGTCTGGGCGAGCAGGTCGCCGAGCAGCTCTCGCAGCCTCGCGACGCGCCCTGGGTCGCTGACGCCGAAGACGGCCCGCAGGATCACCTCGAGCGTCAGCGCCTGCATGCGCGGGTGGATCGCGAACGTCTCGCCGACCGGCCATGACTCGATCTCGCGGGTGGCGAGCTCGGTGATGATCCCCTCATAGGCCCTCATCCGCTCGCCATGAAAGGCGGGGAGCATCAACCGCCGCCGCGCGAGGTGCTCACCGCCCTCGAGAAGCAGGATCGAGCGGGGCCCGACCACCGGTTCGAGGCTGGCGCTGCGGCCGGGAGGCAAGCCGTTCTCGCGACCCTGGTAGAGCGTTCGGATCACCTCGGGGTCCGAGACCATCACCATCGGCGTCTGGAAGCCGAGGAAGGTCACGCTGAAGGCCTCGCCGTGACGGCGCCGGCACGAGTTCATGAACTCGATCGGGCGAAACAGCCAGCTGATGGTCTGGACGGCCGGGGGCGCCGCTGGTCCTGGGGGAAGCGTCACTGCGGAGAGGATCCCACGTCTGCTCACGCCACCTCGTCACTCACGCAAGCGGCTGTCAGCGACATCTTGCGTCAATCGCCCCCTCCGGCGGCTTCGAGTGCACGGGCCTTGCTGCCCCTATTTCTCCACCTGCGCGAGCTGCGGCGCCCGGACGCGCCCCCCGCCGAGCACCTCGACCTCCTGACCCGGTACGCAGGCCGCGATGTCGGTTTCCTCGCGGCGCAGCCGACGATGCAGCGACGCCAGGGCGGGCAGCCCGATCGCGGCGGGGACGGCTAGCAGCAGACCGCGATAGGCGAGGATGGCAACCGCTGCATCCGTCGCGCCGACGCCGTAGAGGACGAAGGCCCCGATCAGACCGAGGTCGAGCCCGCCTATCCCTCCGGGAAGCGGCACCAGCCCGCCGAGCTGACCGATGATGTATGCGAGGAGTAGGACGGCGACGGGGGGCAACGTGTTGCCGAAGGCCGGAAAGCAGACCGCGAGCACGGCGATGTCGAAGAGCATGTAGCCGGCCGAGCCGACGGCGATCGCCGGCTTGCGCGAACCCAGCGCCAGCGCCTCGTCGAGGCCGTCGGCGAGCGCCCGCAGGGTCGCCTCGACCTTCGGACGCCCCGTGCGCGAGGCAAGCGCGTGGGCGGCGGGCCGGGCGGCGAATGCCAGCGCGATCGCCCCGATCCCAGCCAGTGCGGGGACGAGGCCGAGCAGGGGGTTGTCCGGCCCACTGAGGAGCCCGGTTGCGACGGCGACGCCGGCGAGGGCCAAGAAGCCGAAATTGGCCAGGCTTGTGAGGAGAAAGAAGGCGACCGTGCGGCGCGCGATCTCGCCGCCCGGTACGCCACCGCGGCGCATGATCCAGGCGCCAAGAGCCAGCCCGCCGGCTCCCCCTACAGAGAGGAGCGAGTTCGCGGCGCACTCAGAGAGCCCGATCTCGGCGCTGGTCCTCCAGCGCATCCGCGCGCAGAAGACGAAGCGAAAGACGATCACGTAGGAGGCGCACGAGAGCGCCTCGAGGACGGCGCCGAGCACCAGCCAGCCGGGCTCGGCCCCGGCAAAGGCCGCTCGGAGTGAGCTGAGGCCTGGCAGAAGCGCGAGAAGAACGACCACGGCCGCCGCCGATCCGCCCAGCGCCAGCAAGGATCGCCGAACGCGGGACCTGGAGAACTCGTCCGGCATGGGCTCGGCCGCGGTGCCGGCTGGTTCGATCATCCTGATCTTCAAACCGACTCGAATCTACCGGCCGGACAGATCGACACCTCGAGATCCGCTGGCGCGGATCGGCTTTCACGCTCGGCGCGTCGACGACACGGCGTCGCCGCCGCGATCTTGGGGCGCGCGAGGCCTTAGCCTCTAACCATGAGTGGTTCACGAGGATGGCGATACGCGGCGGCGGCATTCTGGATCGCGAACGGCCTGAACCACTTCCGGGCCCCGAAGTTCTACGAGGCGATAGTGCCGCCGCCGTTCGAGCAGTGGAAGAGCGAGGTCAACGTAGCCTCGGGCGCGGCCGAGCTGGTCGGTGGGCTGGCCGTGCTGCCCGACCGTACGCGCCCGGCCGCCCGCCGGTGGCTGCTGGCGACTCTTCTGGCGGTCTACTGGGCCAACGTCCACATGGCGTTAAGGCCCGACAAGTTCCCGCGCGTCCAGCCCGCGCTCCTGTATGCGCGACTGCCCGTGCAGGGCCTGTTCGCTTGGATCACATGGCGTGGAACGCAATGACCCGGGTGTCACAAATCCGCCGTTGACATCCGATGCCGCTGGTGGGAGGCACGCATGCGCCGATCGAAAGAACGGCGTGCCGGGCGACGTTCTTGAGGCGACAGCGCCACTACCTACTTTTGGGCGGGAACGTTGACCGCCCGCGGGGTACGGGTGTAGGTTCGCCGACACGGCCCCGGAGGGCTGGAACAGGCAGCCAAAGGCGAGAGGGAAGGGGTTGTCGTGTCCAGTTGTCAGTCTCGCGCCAGGCCGGCCCGGCGGAATCGGGCTCGCGGGCCGCTGGCACTCGGCGAGGACCCGCGCCGGCTGTCCAAAAGCATCGCGCTGCTTGTAGCGGTGGGGCTCTCGATCCTCGCCACCGGAGCCCCCAAGGCCGCGCTCGCCCACGAGGAGGCCACGAGCACCGTCCAGGGTCACGTCGAGGAGGATTCCGTTGCCCACAGTCCCGCCGAGGAACGACGGCTCGGGCGGCGCACCCGGGCGGCCACCGCGGCGGACGCCGAGGCGGCGGCAGCGGCGGTGACGGGCGACGAGCACCAGGTCGGCCAGTGGGGGCCAGTCGTGGACTGGCCGGTGGTGGCCGTCCACGCGGCGCTGCTCGAGAACGGGAAGGTGCTCGCCTACGACTCGGTGGGCGACAACGCAACCGAGACCTATCCGGTCCAGGACCACACCCGCGCCACGGTGTGGGACCCCGCCACCGGCACGCAGACGCCGGTGTGGGTGACCACGGGGTACAACATCTTCTGCAGCGGCCTCGCCCACCTCATGGACGGGTCCCTGTTCGTCGCCGGCGGGACCAAGAACGCCCAGTTCGACGGCATCGTCCAGACGCACATCTTCGACTCGGACACGAATACGTGGAGCCTTGGGCCGAACATGGCGGAGGGCCGCTGGTACCCGAGCGTCACGCCTCTGGGCAACGGGGAGATGCTGATCACAGAGGGCCGGCCCGACACGCCGGAGGTGCGCAAGACCGACGGCGCCCTGCGCACGCTCAACACGGCCTCGCTCAACCTTCCGCTCTACCCGTGGATCGACGTGGCGCCCGATGGCGGCGCCTTCTACTCGGGCCCCGACCAGACCCTGCGGAGCCTCGACACAGCCGGAGGGGGGTCGTGGCAAAGCTTCAGCCAGCGCGACACCCTGAACCGCGACTACGGCAGCCACGCGCTCTATGACGTGGGAAAGATCCTCGTCGCCGGCGGAGGGTCCTCGAGCAACGATGCCCGTGTCATCGACCTGAACGGGACGACGCCGCAGGTATCGACCACGGCGCCGATGGCGAACGGCCGCCGGCAACACAACCTCACCGTGCTGGCGGACGGCACCGTGCTCGCCACCGGCGGTAATTCCTCCGGGGCGCCGCTCGTGGACCTGGACAACGGCGTGTACCCGGCGGAGCTCTGGAACCCCGCCACTGGGCAGTGGAAGACGCTCGCAGCGATGCAGGTCACCCGCCAATACCACTCCACGGCCCTCCTCCTTCCCGACGGGCGCGTGCTGTCCGCGGGGGGCGGCATCTGCGGCACTTGCGACCAGGTGGGCTACCTGGCGAAGAACGCCGAGGTTTTCTCGCCTCCCTACCTGTTCAAGAAGGACGGATCAGGCGAGCTCGCCCCACGGCCCGAGATCACCTCCGCCCCCGACGAGATGACCTACAACGCATCGTCTGCGATCTCGGTCTCAAACGCGGCCTCCGTCAGCAAGGTGGCGCTGGTCCGGCTGGGCGCGGTGACGCACTCGGTGAACATGGAGCAGCGCTACGTACCGCTCTCGTTCACCGCCAACGGCGGAACGGTCAACGCAACCGCCCCGGCCAACGCCAACGTCGCGCCGCCGGGCATCTACATGCTCTTCGTGATGAACGGAAATGGCGTTCCATCGGTAGCGCGGATGATCCGGGTTGGCAACGAGCCGACCACGACGATAGACAGCGCCCCGAACGCTCAGACCAACGACCCGACCCCGACCTTCAGCTTCTCCTCCCAGGCCGGGGACGAGCTTTGAGTGCAAGCTCGACTCGGGCTCCTATGCCCCCTGCGGCTCGCCGAAGACCACTTCGCACCTCGCGGATGGCTCCCATACGTTCTCCGTCCGCGCCAAAGACTCGGCGGGGAACGTCGACCCGACGCCGGCCTCGCGCACCTTCACCGTCAAGACCGCCGCGGTCAGCGTCTCTGGGTCGACCCTCGTGGTCACGGCGGCGACGGGGGCGAGGGACAACCTGGCGATCACCCTTCCCTCCGCCTCGACCCTGCGGGTGACGGATCTCGCCGGCGGCGTCTACACCGGATCCGGCGTCCACACGGGGCCCGGGTGCACCCGAAGCGGCGACTCCACCGCGAAGTGCGATGCGGCCGGGATCACCGTGATCCAGGTCGCCTCCCGCGATCAGATCGACAAGGTCGTGAACTCAACCGGCGTCAAGAGCTCCCTCAACGGCGGGGCGGACAATGACCGCTTGACCGGCGGTTCCGCCAACGACACCCTGACCGGGTCGACGGGAACCGACATGTTCACGGGGATGGACGGCAACGATCAGCTCTTCGCCCGTGACCTCGCCTCCGATACAGCGATCGACTGCGGCGGCGGCGCTTCCGACAAGGCAGATCTCGACCTGCTCCCCAGCGACCCCAACGCCGTGGTCACCGGCTGCGAGAGCAAGACACGGCACTGAGCGGCGCCTCGCTCTCTGACCGGCACCGCCGGGTGCGGCTCAGCGCTCGCGAGGGCGGCGGTCGCGGTCCTTCGCGGCCAGCAACTCCGAATCCGCTGCGGCGAGCAGGGTTGCCGGATCGGCGTCAGTGATGCCGGCGACGCCGAGCGAGATGTCGATCGCGCCGTCGCCCAGCGTGGCATCGCGCACCCGCCCAGCGATCCGCGCAGCGGCAATGCCCGCCTCCTTCCGCGTGGTTTCCGGCATCACGATCGCGAATTGGTCGCCGCCGATCCGAAAGCAGTCGTCGGCGACCCGCGACTCGTCGAGGATTCTGGCGACCGAGCGGAGGACCTCGTCCCCGGCGGCGTGGCCGAGCCGCTCATTGACGCCGTCCAACCCGTTGAGATCCAGCAGGCAGAGGGAGAACGGATGCTGGTAGCGGCTGGAACGGGCCACCTCGACCGCCAGCCGCTCCTCGAATGCGCGGCGGTTGGGCAGGGCTGTCAGTGAGTCATGACGGCTGTCGTGTGACTCGATCTCGTTCAGGCCCGCCTTGGTGAGGTGGGCGGCGATCAGCTCGCTCAGGAGCTCGAGCGTTTCGACATCGCCGTCGTCAAAGTGAAAAGCCTCGGGCGAGTGCACCTTGAGGACGCCGACGGGCTCGCCCCGGTGGACGAGCGGCACGCAGATCATTGAGCCGGCGTTGAATCGCCCCCAGGCCTCAGGGTCGAGCCGAGAGTCGTTACGGGTGTCGTCGCTTCGCAGCACTCGGCCCTCGGTGAGGCACAGGCCCGAGAGGGTCGACTCCATCTTCGAGCTGGTCCCCAGATACGGGGCCGCCTCTCCCGTGGCGATCGCGTAGACCATCTCGTCCTCTTCGGCGAGCTCGATCACGCCGGCGCTGGCGCGAGTCAGCTCCTGGGCCCTCTCGGCGATCAGCTCCATGATCGCGTTCAGGTCCAGCCCGGTGGCGGTGATCTCCGTCTGAGTGCGGACCAGCGCCCGCAGCTCACTCTCGGTCTGAGGGGCCATACAACCCTGATCGGCGACGGCGCCCATTTGTTTAGTCGCTAGGGGCTCAGATAGGCGACGGGTGCCTGTTTCGGCGGTCTTTGGGCGCGATGGGCAGGACGCGTCACCTGATCGGCGGCGGAATGCCCTGTGCCGTGGCCGCCAGTGCGGGGTCCCACTCGCACACCGAACAGGCGTGGCCGAAGGCGGACCGGGCAAACTCCAACGCGACAGCCTGCGGATCGGGGCTTGACCGGACGTCCTCCCAATCGAGCACGTACTCGCCAAGCTCCGGCTCCCAGCGGGCTTCGGCGGGGCTCAGGTCGGCGTTCGCAAAGCCGTCGGGCGCCGGGTATGCGAGGGCGAAGAAGGCTGCCCGCTCATGGCTCGGATCCCCCGGCCACCAGCCGATTGCGACCTGCTGGGCATCCCCTCCGTTGCGCATGATGAAGTCGTCGGACGGCGGATCGGCCGGGCGTCCGGAGAAGAAGCTGACCGCGAAGTCGAAGGTGCCCCACCAGGCATTGACCGGCGTCGAGCGTCCGCGAAACGGCGCCCGGAACGCCCCAAGCACGAGCGCCGCGCGGGTGGCGGCCTCGAAATAGGTGGCGACCTGCTCGGGGTCATAGCTCGCATGCTCGTGGTCCTCGTCCAGCGGCACCTGCCACGGAACCTCCTGGGGGGTGGGATTGATGTCGACGGCACCACCGAGGCGTTCCACCTCCTGCAGGACGTCGCGGGTCACCTCGGCCACGGACCTGTTGGGCGTAAGCGGAACCCGTGCCTCCCGGCCGCCGCTGTGCTCGACCACGGCCTCGTGCGCGCGTAGATCAAGCGCTGCGACTACGGCCCCAGAGCCGTCGGGCGCCGGCAGCGCAAGCGTCTCCCAGCCGCGTGCGCTAAGTCGCAGCGCGGCGTGCTGGAGCTGGGGCTCGGGCGGGGCGAGCTCCACAGCGAGCTTTCCGAGCACCTGGGTGTGCGCGTGGAGCGTGTCGCAGGTCTCCCCCCACGACTCGTAGGTGAGTGACGGCCACATTCCACCCCATTCTGACCCGTTCGCCTTCGTCCCGCGCTCGGCCACGTACGATCCCGGGCGATGACTGAAGAATGGTCGAGGATCGCGGCGGACAATGGGCAGCACTTCGTCTTCGCGGAGGCTGGTGACGGCCCGCTCATCATCCTCCTCCACGGCTTCCCCGACACACCTCACGGCTGGGAGCGGATCGGGGCCGGTCTCGCCGACGGCGGCTACCGGGTGGTACGGCCCTGGCTACGCGGCTACCACCCCGACACGATCGTCGAGGGCCGGCCTTATGACCCGGTCACGATCGCTTCCGACCCGATCACCCTCCTCGACGCGCTCGGCGAGCGCGATGCGATCCTCGTAGGGCACGACTGGGGCGCTTCGATCGTCTACGGCGCCGCGACCCTCCACCCCGACCGGGTGCGGGCGATCGTCCCGATCGCGATCCCTCACCCGACCCTGCTGCCGCGCAACCCCTCGACGCTCTGGGTCGCTCGTCATTTCCTCGCGCTGAAGATGCCGTGGGCAGAGAAAGCGGTGCGCCGCGCCGATTTCTCCTACCTCGAGACCCTCTACAGGCGCTGGTCACCAAACTGGGTCGGCGCGGCCCGCGAGCGATCCCTCGCCGACGTGAAGAGCGCCTTCGCCGACCAGCGCTCGCTGAGCGGGGCCCTGGACTACTACCGCGCGCTCTCGCCGCGGCCGGCGCCCGAGTTGGCGCGGCCACCCTCGGCCCGGGGCCTCGTCGTCGGCGGTACGACCGACATTCTTGACCCCGACCTCTACGAGCGAACCGTCGGCCTGCTCGGCCCCGGCTCCGACTCGCTGATCGTCGACGGGGCAGGCCACTGGCCTCATCGTGAGGGTGAAGACGCGTTCCTCGCTCGCTTGATCCAGTTCGCTGGCGAGGTCAATCAGCCCGACAGCGTCGGTCGGCGGGAGGACTCCGCGCCGAAATAGTGCCGAGTGCCCGCCGCTCCTACTCGGGACATGGGAGCAGCGCGGGCGGCTGGGAGGAGAGCTCAGCGGCGGTCAGGAACCGTCCGCGGCGGGCGGAAACTCCCGCGCCGCCTGCCGGCGCAGGATCTCGATGCCCAGAACGGCGAGCGCCGCGAGCACAACGATCACGAGCACCTGTCCGAGGTTGTTGATCCCCGGGATGAATGACAGCCAGAGCAAGAAGACGACGGCGAGCACGGCGTAGACAGCGACCGGATGATCACGCAGGTAGGGAGCGAGGAAGCGCCGCACCGCGACCTCGCGGCGCCCGGGCCCCGCCAGGGCGCCGCCGCCGATGAAGGCGATGCCGATGGCGAGCACGAACAGCGCCCGCTGGCGAAGCCCCGCGGAGATGATGTCCCAGACCGAGGTGATCGCCGGCTTCACCGTGTCTGAGGCGGCGACGGAGTCCACTCCGTTGCCGATCAGGCGGCGCAGCAGGAGGATGAAGATCGTCGCGACCACGATCCCGCCGCCGGCGGCGATCAAGGCCTCCCGTCGCCACCCCTTGGCCAGGTAGATGGCGCCCAGGTAGAGAAGGAGCGCCAGCAGCGGCAGCACGTAGCCCAGGTTTCGCAGCAGGCTCACGATCTTCTGAAGCCCCGAGAGCTGGCCGGAGTCCATGATCACGAGCTGGCCGGGGGTCTGGAGGGCCTGGCGGTCGAGCAGGGACTTGATCCGTGTTTGGGCCGAGGCCAGCGAGGCGTCGAGCGTTCCGACGTTCGCCTGGCTCGGATCCTTGAGCACCGCCACCGTTCGCTGGTTGAGCGTGCTCAGCCGGGCATCGGCGTCGGCGAGGCGGCCCTTGAGCTGAGACAGCCGGCCCTTGAGCTGATCGGGGACCTGCCCCTCAACGCCCTTGATGGTCGCCTCGAGCTTCGCGATCTTCGCCTGGAGCTCGGTGGCGTTTTGATGGAGCGCCTTGAGGTTCTGTTTCAGCGCCGGGGTCAGCGTGCCGCCCTGGAGCTGGGAGAGGGTTCCCCGCGCCGAGTTGATCCGGGCCTGGGCCGTGGTCAGGCTCTGCCGGAGGTCCTGGGTGAAGCTCTGGACGAGGCCCTGGAGCTTTGAGATCGTCGCCGGGTCCACGCCAAGGCGGGTCGCGAGGTCGGCGACCACGCTCCCGTATTCGAGGGTGACGTTCCCTCCCGTGGTCGAGACGAACTCGTCCTTGTTCTCGATCAGGCTGACGAACTGCTGCTGGGCCCCAGCGATCGCCGTGGAGACCAGGTTCTGGACCTGGGGCGAGGCGAGCGCTCGCTCGGCCGCGTTGGTCGCGAGCTGTCTGACCGCCGCCGAAACCGGGAGGGCCAGCGGCTGGGCGGCGCTCGGGAGCTTCTCAGCGATCTGGCTCTGGACATCGACGTTCGCGTAGAGCTGGTCGACCGTGTAGGTGGCGAGCGCCTGCTGGACGTCGGGGTCGGCGAGGATCTGGTCGGTGGTGCTCTTGACCTGGTCGGTGTCCAGGGCCTCGGTCTGAACCCAGTTCGCGATGATCGAGAGGACCAGGACCACCGACGCGAGCACGATCAGCGGCCAGACGATCGCGCGGCGGCGGTGTTTGGGTTTTGGCCCCTGCGAGCTCCGCGGACGCAGCGCTCCCCGGAGGCCTCAGGCGCCGGCCCGGGGGCTCGCTTGGGTGATGGGGAGGTGTCGGGCTGGTCGGTCACTGCTCGGGCGGCTCGCTGCGCAGCCTAACTGCTGCGGCGAGCAGGCTGGCGTTCGCCGCGGCGGCAAGCGAGAGAAGGAGGATGTCTCCCCATGAAGAGCTGTGCGGGAGCCTGGCGAAATGCCAGGCTCCCGCGGCTCCGGCTAGACCTGCTCCGGCTCGCCGTAGACGATCAGCCCGTAGGCCACCCACAGGCAGATCGCGAACACACCCAGCGACCAGAACGGGACGGTCCCGATCGCCAGCAGCGCCCCGATCGCGCCGAGCGTCGCGGCGACGACCCCGATCACGCGGCCATAGGCTCCGCCACCGAACAGCGAGAACCCGGCGGTGAGCTGGATGACGCCGAGGATCAGGGTGATCCAACCCCACGTGTGGAGTGTTCCGAACACGTAGTGCGTCCCGGAGCTGGTGTAGAAATTCGCATCGCCGATCGCGGCGATGCCATAGATGATGTTCAGCGTGCCCGCGATCAGCAGCAGGACCGCTGCGAATACGACACGTCCGGCACCTCTCACTTGTAGCTCCCTTCGTTAGCTGGCCGCCACTCCGTCGGCGGCCGCATGGGCGGGGAAGGGGTTCGCGGTCTGCGAGCCCAATCCTCTCGAAAGCAAGGTTAGACCCGTTTTTTGGTCACGGGTGCGCCCGAAGGGATCCCTAGGCAGCGCAGAGCGGCGCCATGAGCCTGCCCCGCGACCTCTCCTTGGTCGCCGCGCCGACGTCGGTGCCCGGATAAAGGACGATGTCGGAGTAGTAGCGCTGGTGGTGGCGCTCGCTCGGGCTCTTCGGGCAGGCTAGGCGGAAGAAACGCTCGCCCTTCGGCACCGTGAACGTACAGCCCTTGATGCACCCCTTCTGGTCGACGGTGACGTCACCGGACGGGTAGTCGGAGCGCAGGCGCGAGCGGATCGTCAGCTCGGTCTGCCTCGGGCAGGAGACCTCGGTGTAGCCGGTGGCCTGCCCCCGGTCGAGATATGGCACCTGGACCCTGGCTTTGCATCCCGACGCGGGGTTCGTGACGAAGCCCTCCCAGCCGGGCGTAGGCTGAAAGTACGTGTCGATCTGGCGTTGCACCGTGTGGAGGAGGTTGCCGAGCGCGATGTTCGCGTCGGTCAAATGAAGTCCCCAGGTCGCGTCGGGAAGGGCGTTCAGGTGGGGGGCGCCGGGGTTGCCGGAGATCTGGAGGACGTTGGCCCCGTCGGCGCTCGCGCAGGCCCCGGTGTAGGCGTGGTCGTACTCGGCCCAGGTGGTCGTCGCGTCCGGCGCGGGGAAGCCGATGAGGCTGGTGGCGATTCCGATCGTCGTGCGCGGCGCGAAGGGCTCAGTCGGGACGATCGTCTTGAGGTCCTGACTGCCCGGGTAGGCGCACAGAACCTTCAGGGTCGGATCGATCGGGCTGCCGAGTGAACCGTTGTTGCGACCAAAGATCGCGTCCGGCGGCACGGGTTCATTGAAGGTCGAGAAGGCTACGACGCAGTGGAGCTGGGCCTCCGTCGTGCAGGGACCGATGTTCTTGAAGTCGCCCCCGGGCCCGCCGCTCTTCTTCGCCAGGACGTTGCCGCCCAGCAGGATCGCCGAGATCAGCCGCTTTCGAAGTCCGGGGTGCGTGTCGATCTCGTCGCTGATCAGGCGGCGGAGGGTGAAGCTCCCCTGCGAGTGGCCGATCAGCACGAAGGGCCGACCGTGGTTGTAGTTCTTCAGGTAGTGGTGCCAGCCGGAGAGCGCGCTCTGGTAGGCAATCCTCTGCATCTTCGGCGTGATCGTGTCCGGCCCCTTCAAGAGCCGCGTGAGCGTGATCTGGCGGTACATCGGCGCAAAGACGCGGCACTCCTGCGAGTAGCGAGCCGCCTGGTAGAGGGCGATCGAGCGCTCCTCCGGATCGATCGAGAGGTCTGAGTTGTCGCTGTCGTCGTCACTGACGGTGGGATAGATGTAGAAGCAGTCGACCTTGGGCTTCTGGGGCCGACTCGGCGTGTACTTGCCGAGCGGGGCCTTCCCGCTGTTAGAGAACCTGGTGGTGTCGAGGCCCGGGGCACAGGGGTTTTGCTCGAGGCCCGGCTTGCAGAGCCAGACGGTCCCCTGCTCGGCCGAGGCGAGGCCGGGCAGGACAGCCGCGCACGCGAGGGCGAGCACCGCCAGACCGACGCTACGCGCCGGAGCCGAGATCGAGTGCAATCCCCGCCTCACTCGCATGACCCTACAGGGCGGTTAGGTAGGCGCGCCTCGGGTCCGCCCCCACCCCGCCTAGCGCGAGATACTGTGCGGGCGATGGCGCAGGGAAACGTGGAGATCGTCGGTCGGATCTACGAAGCCTTCCAGCGTGACGACGGGGACGACGCGATGCAGTTCGTCAGCCCAGACATCGAGCTCCATGGCACGAGCGGCGGGCTTTCGGAGGGGAACGTCGCGCGAGGCATCCAGGCCGTCAGAGAGACGTTCGAGGCCTGGGACGCCGAGGCCTGGGAAAAGACCGAGCTGAATCCCCAAGAGTTCATCGACGCCGGCGACCAGGTTGTCGTCCTTCAACACGAGCTCCGACGCGGCCGCGGTAGCGGCGTGGAGGTCGAGTCCAAAACCGCAGTCCTCTTCGAGCTTCGCGACGGACGGGTGATCCGCATCCAGGGTTTCATGAACCAAGCCGAAGCCCTCGAAGCCGCCGGGCTGCGGGAGTAGCGCCTCCCCAGCCCACCGCGGGTCCGCCTGCCAATCAGCCGCGGGGAGGCTGCCGCATCGAGCGCTTGAAGTTGTCGAGGTCGTCAATCGAGAAACGGCGCTGGCGACCCGGGGTCCTGTAGACACGAACTAGCCCCCGGTCCGACCACGCGCGAAGAGAGGCGGCGCTGACGCCCAGGTACTCAGCTGCTTGCGCAATGTTGATGAGCTTGGTACTTCCCTCCATCGCCTAGGCATCTCGACAAGACCGGCGGAAACCTAAGAATGCCTGCGATTTCTGGACGGACCTGGCCACACAGTTGCACGGCGGCGAGCCGCTGAGCGCTCAGGGGACGGCCTTCCACAGCTCGCGGCCGTGCGCTTGATCGTCGGTGGCGAAGAACAGCGTCCCGTCACGATGCGTAGGGGCAAGTATGTCCGTGCCGGGTGCCACGACGGCAATCACAAGTGGAGCCTGAAGACCAAGTTCAGCTATGTGCAGCCGAGGGGTAGCCAGACGGTGAAGAGCTCGCAGCGCTGCTCATAACCAGGGCGCCAAAGGCGAGATACTGCGCGGGCGATGTCGCAGGAGAACGTGGAGATCGTCCGCGAGGTCATCGACGCCTGGAACCGCCAGGACGTCGAAGGCATCCTCGCCCTTGCTGACCCTGGAGTTGAGTACGTCAACTCCCCTACAGCCGTTGAGCCTGGAACAAGGCGAGGTCATGACGGACTTGCCGCTGTTGCCCGAACGCAGTGGGAGAGCCTGCCTGGTGGGCGTCAGGAGATTGATCGGTTTCACGATCGCGGTGACGAGATCATCAGCGAGGGTCGTGTCTCCCGCCTGATGCCTGGAAGCGAGGCTCGGATCGATGTCCCGATCCTTCTTGCCTGGACGATCCGCGACGGCAAGGTCATCAGGATCGAAATGCTCGGTACCGGCTCGGAGTTCCCGACGGCCCTCGAAGCCGCCGGGCTGCGGGGGTCGATGAGCTGAGCCTCGCTAGGAGGTTCCCCGTTGCTGCCTTGGGGCGAGGGTCAGGCGACCGAACCAGTGGCGTTGTCCGGCGTGTTCCACATCCTGCTCGTGGCCTAGTCCCGCCTTCTCCAACACCCGCTGCGATGCGAGATGGGTGGGCAAGGCCAAGCCGCAGACTTCGACCAGTCCCAGTGCCCGAGCCGTCTCTACGGTTTTAGTCGCCATCTCGGTGGCGTACCCCTGCCCCCAAGCTTCGGGCAGCAGCGCCAAGGTGACTTCAACCGTCGGTCGACCGCAGATCTCGGTCCGTCTCAGCCCGCCGCGGCCAACGAAGCTCTCGGAGGCTGACTCAAAGAACACCCACACGCCGAAGCTCACCTGATTCCAGTGATCGATGTCATTGGAGAGCCAATCGGCCGCCTGCTCACGACTCCGGGAACCCGCAAACGGCGGCGGAAACAGCCACGCCGCAACCTCGGCGTTCCCCAAGAGTTCGGCGTACAGCGCGGCGTGCTCTGCGCGGGGCCGCTCCCCCCGGAGCCTGGCCGTCTGAACGACTCTGAGCGCCACGGGCAAAACGGTAGCTGGGAGCGCCGCGCTCGCTCGAAGCCGCCGGGCTGTGGGAGTGGACGCGAGCCCTCCCGCCTACCGAGGGGCGAGATACTGCGCGAGCGATGTCGCAGGAGAACGTGGAGCTGGTGCGGCGCTGCGTCGATGCCTGGAGCTCGGGCGATCGTGAGCGTCTGGCTGCGTTCCTCCACCCCGAGGTGGTGTTTCACTCGGCAGTCACGAACATCGTCGGCGAGACGGTCTCGGGCCCCGAAGCGATCCTCGGTCTTCTCGACCGCTGGGCAGAAGACTGGTCGAGCATCCGCTGGGAGGTGGACGAATTCATCGATGTCGGCGAGGATCGGGTCGTCACCTTCCATCGCGTGATTGCGAAAGGGCGGACAACCGGGATCGAGTTGGACCGCGAGCTGGGGGCCATATGGGACATTCGGGACGGGCTCGTCATCAGAGAATGGGTCTATCTGGACCGGGCCGAAGCCCTCGAAGCCGCCGGCCTCTCGGACTAGGCGACCTCGCAGGAGAACATGGACGTGGTGCGGTGAGGGTTCGCGGCCCGGAACGAGGGCGACATGGATGCCTATCGTGAACGTGCGGCTGGCCCGCCAGGGGGAATATCCTGCCCGCGCGATGCCACCGCGGGGAGTCCATCACATCGATCTCGCGGTCGCCGACGTTGAGCGGTCGGTCGACTTCTACCTCAACCTGCTCGGGCCGCTCGGATGGGTCGAGGAGATCAAGTACCCGACCTACAGGGGCACGGAGGAGGTCGTCTACCTTGCGCGACCAGGAGCAATCCGTGAAGGCGGTCTCGGCCTGCGTCCAGCCGACGGTGGCACTCACAGCTACTACAACGTCGGCATCGAGCACTTCGCCTTCGAGGTTGACCGACGGGAGGAGGTCGACGAGGCGCACGCACGCTGCCTCGCGAGCGGCGCAAAGGTTCACTACCCGCCGGAGGAGGATCGCGACGAGCCCGGCTACTACGCGTTCTTCGCTTTCGACCCCGACGGGATTCGCGTCGAAGTGTTCTGCTGGCCCCGCTGAGCGTGTCCAACGCTTTAAGCCGCGGCGCTACACGGTCCGAAGCGGAGGGAGAGATCGGCTGTATGGTCGTCAGAGAACCCGTGGTCGAGGGATCGCTTTACCGAGGGAGGTTCGAATGAACCCGAGGACGACGCCCGAGGATGAGACGGTACGAGCGGAGGCGCTGCCACAGGCTGACGCCACCTCGCTGGTCGATGGGGAGCAGCTTGAGGCAGAGGTCAAGGAGATGTACCGCCACGTCGCTCGCGAGGAGGACGCGGAGCTTCACTTTGAGCTAGGTCGCGGCCTGGCTCTGCGCCTCGGATATCCACCGGAGACGCTCGACGCGATCCCGGCCGAGGCGCTGGCGTCGTTCGCGGGTGTCGGCTACCACTTCGATCTCGCCGCGCTCAGGCCCGGCGAGGCGGTCCTGGATCTCGGCTCCGGCTCCGGGACCGACGTCTTCGTCGCCGCGATCCAGATCGGCGAGTCCGGACGTGCGGTCGGCATCGACTTCACCGATGAGCAGGTCGAAAAGGCGGCGCGGCTCCGAGACCGGGAGGGCTTTCCTCAGGTTGAGTTCGCGGAGGCACACATCGACGAGCTCCCGTTCGAGGACGGGAGCTTCGATGCCGTGATCTCAAACGGGGTTATCAATCTCTCGCCGGTCAAGGGCCAAGTCTTCGGCGAGGCGGCGCGCGTCCTCAGACCGGGCGGACGCCTGGCGGTCGCCGACATCGTCAGTGGCCGCCCGTTGAAGGAGCGCACCAGGCGAGATGTCGAGCTCTGGGCCGCCTGTATCGCGGGGGCGATCCCCCGCCGAAGCTACGTCGAGACGATCGAGGGGGCGGGCCTTCATGCCGGAGAGGTGCGACAGAACGACTACAACTTCCTCTCCGAACGGGCCCTCCAGGCGTGTAGTACCTACGGGGTCGAAAGCGTTTCGCTCGTGGCCGTCAAGGAGTCCTAGTCGACGGTTGCGCGAGGGCGCCTTTCTGTCCATAGGACTGACTGGGGGCAGCGTGCGTGGAGATAAAGATCTTCGCGGAGACGTTTCGATCGGCCGAGATCGGGCACCCGGCAAAGCTTCGGCTCGTGTCGGAGTGCCGTTGCGGGCTGCAAACCGGCGAACACCAGGAGGAGGGCCATATGGCCACCGCGACCCGTTTGTCTCCGTTGGATGCTTCGTTCATGGGCTTGGAAGGCCCCACTTCCCACATGCACGTCGGCTGGACGGCGCTGTTCGAGCCGCCCGCCGATCGCCCTCGGCCGAGCTTCGAGGAGCTTCGCCGGCACATCGGGATGCGGCTGTGCCGCGCCCCCCGCTACCGGCAGAAGATCAGCCCAGCGCCCCTTGACATCGATGCGCCAAGCTGGATCGACGATCACGACTTCGACATCTCCCACCACGTCCGCCCGGCGGCCTCGGATGACCTCGACCAGGCTGTCGAGCACTGCATGTCGCGCCAGCTCTCCCGCCGTCGCCCGCTGTGGGAGGTCCGGATCGCCGAACGCCTGGGCGATGGCCGGATCGCCGTAATCGGCAAGGCGCATCACTGCATGGTCGACGGGATCGCCGCCGTCGAGCTGGCCTCGCTGCTACTCGACCCCACGGCCGATGCCGGAGCTGGGGAGCAGGACGGCTGGCGGCCTGAACCGGCTCCAACGCCGCTCTCGCGTGTCGTCGGCGGCCTGGGTGAGAAGGCGATGGGCCCCGTTCGCTTGGCGCGTGGCGCCACAAGGGCGATGCTCTCGCCCCGGCGCCTGCTCTCCGTACCAGGGGACGCACCCGGCGCGCTCGGTGCCGCCGCCCGCACGCTGTCTCCGGCGACTCCGGTTGAGCCGCTGAACCAGCCCCTCTCGGCGCAGCGGCGCCTGGGCCGGGTCGAGCGGCCACTGGACGATCTGAAGCAGGTCAAGGCCAGCTTTGGCACCAAGCTCAACGACGTCTATCTGGCGGCGAGCGCCGGTGCCGTGCGCCAGGTTCTGATCGAGCATGGCCGCGCGCCAGTGCCGTTGAAGACCATGGTCCCGGTGAGTGTCCGCGGGAAGGACGAGGCCGACTCGTTCGGCAACCGGATCTCGTTCATGTTCATCAGGCTGCCCTGCGAGGAGCCCGATCCCGAGCGGCGACTGCGCCGGATCCACATGGAGACCTCCGACGCCAAGGAGGGCGGTGATCCCAGCCTGAGCGAGGCCGCCCTGAAGCTCGCCGCCTCAGCGCCCCGTACGGTGCAGCGCCTGGTCTCGCGGGTGATGTCGAGCCCGCGGATGTTCAATCTCGTGGTCTCCAACATCCCCGGGCCGAGCGAGCCGATGTACATGGCCGGCTGCGAGCTGAAGGAGGCTTACCCAGTCGTCCCGCTCGCGCCGGGCCACACCCTCTCGATCGGGATGACGACCGTGCGTGACCGCGCGTGCTTCGGTCTCTACGCCGACGGGAAGGGACTGGCCGACATTGGCGGGGTCGCGGCTGCCCTGGAGCGCTGCAACCGACGAGCTGGTGGAGGTGAGCCGGCGATGAGCGGCGGGGTGCTGCTGACCGGTGCCACCGGCTTCGTCGGCATGGAGCTGCTGTGCCGATACCTGGAGCGGGGCGACCGGCACATCTACGCGCTGGTTCGCGCCGACGATTCTGCACAGGCCAGGGAGCGGTTGGGTGACGTGATCGAGAACGTTTGCGGGAAGGGAAACCCGCACCGTGACCGATGGACGGCGATCGCCGGCGACATCTGCCGGCCCGGACTCGGGCTGGGGCCGCGGGCCCGGCGGCGGTTGGCGGAGCGGGTGGACGATGTCGTTCATGGCGCCGCCACCGTTTCCTTCTCGCTGCCGCTGCACGAGTCGCGCGAAGTCAATGTCGAGGGCACACGACGGCTGCTCGAGTTCGCCCATGAGTGCCAGGCTGAGGGCGGCCTGCGCGGCTTCTCATATATCTCCACGGCGTACGTGGCCGGCGATCACCCGGGCACCTTCAGCGAGGAGCAGCTCGACGTGGGGCAGGGGTTTCGCAACGGCTACGAGCGTTCCAAGTTCGAGGCCGAGCAGTTGGTGAGCCGAACCTCGGCGCGGCTGCCGGTCCAGATTTTCCGGCCCAGCATCATCGTGGGGGAGAGGGAGAGTGGCTGGACGGCTAGCTTCAACGTCCTGTACCCGCCGCTGAGGGCGTTCCAGGCCGGGGCCTATCCGGCGCTTCCCGCACGGCGTTCCACTCCGGTGGACGTCGTACCGGTCGACTTCGTCGCCGACGCCGTCTTCGAGCTGGCGGGCGAGCCGGCCGCGAGCGGCGAGGTGCACCACTTGGTGGCGGGCGAGCGGGCGACGACGGTCGGTCGCTTGACTGAGCTGGCCTCCTCCTACTTCAAGAGGCGTAGGCCGAGGTTGGTACACCCGGGGATCTATCGCCGCCTCGTGCACCCGCTGGTCCTGCGCACCGCGCGGGGACGCCGCCGCCGTGCCCTGAAGCGAACCGAGGCGCTCTTTCCATACTTCGCCATGAGGGTGCGCTTCGACAACCTCCGCACCCGGACCCGGCTGCGGCGGACCGGGCTCGAAGCCCCGTCCGTGGACGGCTACCTTGACCGCTTGCTCGACTTCGCCGTCGCCTCGCGCTGGGGGCGGGAGCCGCTCAGCAGGGTCGAGGCGCATCAGCGGCTCTAGGTTGGCTGACGCGAAGGGCGACTGATCGTCGTTCTCAGAGGATCAGCTTCCGCTCCATGAAGCGGATCGCGAGCCGCCAGGCGACGAGCCCGAAGCCGACCAGGAAGGCGAAGTGCCCGACCGTCGCCCACCCCCAGCTCCCGAAGACGACGTCGCGGACGAGCTGGACGCAGTGATAGAGCGGGTTCAGGTTCCCCAGCACCTGAGCCCACTCCGGCAGGCCGCTGAGCGGGAAGAACGTTCCGGCGACGAGGAACATTGGCGTCAGCAGCCCGCTCTGCCAATAGGAGAAGCTCTCGATGTTCTGCGCCCTGGCGGCGATAAAGATCCCGAACGAGGCCCAACCGAAGCCGGCCAGCGCGGCGATCAGCGGCACCAACAGCATTCCCCAGCTCGGATTGAGGCCGAAGATCATCGCAACCAGCATCGGGACCGTGCCGTAGACGCCAACTCGCGCGGCGATCCAGAGCGCCTCGCCGGTTACCAGCTCCTCGGTGTCGACCGGGGCGGCGAGAATCGCATCATAGGTGTGCTGAAACTCATACTTGACAAAGGTCGAGTACATGGCCGGGAACGCACCGGCGAACAACACCGTGGTTGCCACGATGCCCGTGCCGACGAAATCGATGTAGGAATAGCCGGCGACGCTGGAGACCAGCGAGCCGAAGCCGAAGCCGAACGCGAGCAAGTACACGGTCGGGTCGACCGTCGAGGAGAAGGTCGACGAGCGCCAGAACGAGGAGAAGTTGACGATCTCGCGGACCATCACGCCCCGGAGCGCCGTCGGCTCGAGCCGGTGAAGCCGGCGGGTCGCTTCGGCGACCGCCATCAGCTGATCTCCTCGCCGGTGAGAAGCACGAAGACATCCTCGAGATTGGTCACGCGACGGACGCCGTCGAGCTCGCCGGTCCCGTTCGAGTGGAGGATCGAGACCGACGTTCCTGTGCGGCGGGTCTGCCAACCTCGTTCCTCCGCCAGCCGCTCGACCTCGATCAGCCGCGGGGGCGGTCCATAGACCTCGATCGCCTCGGCGCCGGCGTGCTCGGCGATCAGCTCACGCGGCGGGCCGACGGCGACGGCCTTCCCGTGGGACATGATGGTCACCTCGTCGCAGAGACGCTCGGCCTCCTCGATGTAGTGGGTGCTCATCAGGATCGATACGCCCTCCGAGCGCATGCGATCGATCAACGCCCAGAGCCCGACACGGACCTGGGGGTCGAGGCCGACCGTCGGCTCGTCGAGCAGGACCAGTCGCGGCTCGTGGAGGAGGGCCCGCGCGATCAAAAGGCGGCGGCGCATGCCGCCGGAGAGCTCGCCGACCTTCGCCGTGCGGCGCTCGACCAGGAGCGCGATCTCGAGCGCGTGCTCGACCGCTGCTCGGCGGGCGGCGGCGGGGACGCGGTAGAGGTGTGCGAAGACGAGGAGGTTCTGCTCGACTGTCAGCGAGACGTCGAGGTTGTCGAGTTGCGGGACAACCCCCATCTGCGCGCGCGCCTGCTTCGAGTCCTCCGGAAGCCGGTGGCCGAGCACTTCGAGCTCGCCCGCATCAGCGATCACTTGCGCAGTCAGCGCCTTCATCGTCGTCGACTTGCCCGCGCCGTTCGGACCGAGCAGGCCGATGCAGGTTCCGTAGGGGACATTGAGGTCGAGACCGTCGACCGCAGGGATTTCGCCGAACCGCTTCGCGAACCCTCGCATCCGGATCGCCGAGCCCGTCGGCCCTTCGCTCCGTGGTGGCATCACCGTAGATCCATCGAGTTGTCGCGCCATCGGCCCAATGCTTATAGCGGTTGGCCCTGCCCTTTGAGACCGCCACCGCCGGCCGGACTCATCGCCGCCGACAGCGGTCGAAGAGCGCGAACGCCGAATTACCCTAGGTAGGCGCCGCGATAGGTAGTACCGGCCCTGTATGACGCCGAGACGCGGCCCGGGCCGCGCTCCAGGTTCAGATGGTCGAGGGAGCTGGCGTGCCCTTGGTTCGCACCGCGGACTCAAGCTCGTCGGCGCTGAAGCCGCCGACCGCCTCGCCCTCTAGGGCGTACCGATAGAGCGCTACGCCGAAAATCCCGCTCAGCGCCCGCGAGACCACCATCGCCACCGCGAGGACAATGACCCCGATTCCCACGAGGATTGCACCGGCGAAGCCGCTCGAGGCCCAGATGAGGATGCCACCGGCGACCAGGGCAATGCCCGGGAGGAAGCCGAGCAGCGCCACGGCGCCGCCGATCGCGATGTTGCCGGTCACCTGCTGACCCCAGCGATCCCGGAACAGGCTGGCGGAGCGCTTCAGGGTCTCGAAGGGCCCGGTTCCCTCCAGCGCGATGACGGGCACCGCCAGGAACGTGATGAGCGACCAGCCGATCGCCAGCAGGCGCCCGAAGATCGCGCCGGCGATCCCGCCCTGGTCTTCGAGAACGCTCAGAACGATCCCGACCGCTGTGGAGACGGCGGCCCAGCCCGCGATCGCCCCGAAGCGCTCGCGGGAGACGGCGAGACCGTCGCCGACGGAGGCCTCGCGCCCGCGGAAGGTCATGTCGGCGACGACTGCGAGGCCAACGCTGAAGTACAAGCCGATGAAAGCGAGCACATAGAGACCCACCGCCAAAAGGACCACTCCGGCGCCAGTGGTGCTCTGGTCGATCAGGTAGAGACCCGGCCCGACGATGATGAGGCACGCAACGACAGAGGCAGCGGCGCCGTAGAGCGGGAAGCGGAGCAGGCCCGGGTGGCTTCTCAGAAGCGACCAGCTCTTCTTGGTCAATGCCCAACCGCGTCTGATTCGACGCATGGTGTGCTCCCTTCCGCTGTTGCCCCGCGCGATGAACGCCCGACCTTGAGCGACGACTATATCCCGAGCCTCACCGCTGATTCGGGACTTGCCGCCCAGCTCGGTGCCTTGGCCCGGAGGGGCGGTAAACCCGCTACCGCGTGACGGTAACCCGCAGGAACGTCGCCGGGATCGACGTGGCGCTATCGCTCGTGTTCTGTTCGTTGAACAGGGTGTCCAGCTCGGCCTGGAGGTCAGCCTCGCGGCCGGCGGCGGTCGCCGCCTCGAACGCGTTCATTGTCGGGCCGTAGTAGCTCCTGAACTCAGCGACCAGATCCGATGGCGTACCCGCGTAGTTGAACGTGTAGGTGTCCCTCTCGAACGAGATCCGCTCTTCGGGGACGCCGGCTTGCGTGAAGCGCTCGATGACATCCTCCTGCACGCCCCAGGTCATCGGGCTGACGAAGCCCTCCGGAGGTGGAGGCGAATAGGAGGCGCTGATTTTCAGGATCTGGGCCACCAAGGTCGGGTCGTTCGGGATCCAGTTCCCCATCACGATCTGGCCACCGGGCCTGGTCACCCGAACCATCTCCTTGGCCACATCAAACGGCCTGGGAGCGAACATCGCCCCGAAGATGCTGACCACAAGGTCGAACTGCTCGTCACCGAGCTCGTGCAGATCTGATGCATCGCCCTCCTGGAACCTGCAATTGGTCAGGCCGAGCTCCTCGGCGCGTGCGTTGCCCACCGCGACCAGGTTGCTGGCGATGTCGACACCCAGAACGTTGGCCCCCAGCCGAGCCGCCGGCAATGCGGTGGTCCCGTCACCGCAACCGAGGTCAAGCACCTGGAGGCCGTCGCTGATGCCCAGCTCCTTGACGAGCGCCTCGCCGCTCTCGCGCATGCTCTCGGCGATACGGGTGAAGTCGCCCTTCTCCCACAGTGCTTTGTTCGCGTTCATCTGCCTCTACCTCTCTTAGACAGGAGCTGATCGGTCCCGATGCTATTCCGTGTGCCCGCTCGTGCTGGGGTCGTCGATCAGGGGTTCTGCAACTCGAAGGCTAGGCCTACCTGATTCCAACACGGTGACCTTGACCTGGCCAACGGCAGCCAGCATCACCACTTCAGCTCGATCTCGAGCTCGCGCTCATCGCTCTCCACCTCGAGCTCGACCTTGAGCTGGACCTCGTCGGGGACGTGGACCACCATCGTCATCCCGCCCTGCTCGAACTTGACGTCGTTGCCCTTGGCGAGCATGGTGGCGAGCCTGCGGAGACGGGCGGCGACCTCCTTGCGGTTCAGCGTCTCCTTCTGCTCGATCTCAACGATGTCCATCGTTTCTCCTTGTCTAGTGGTGTGCCGTTGTCGTCTTGGTGCGGGTCCGGCGCCGCGCGGAACCTAGGCGGGCGCGGGTGGGGTTCGTCCCGCCGCGATCCGCGCCAGCGCGGTGGCGGTCTCCCGGAAACCCTCGGGCATCGCGGCGGAGGGCGAGGCGCCCGGATGCGCGGGGGCGATGCGGACTCGCAGCACGCCGGGCCTGATTCGGAAGCGAAGGGGTGGGTCGAGCCTCAGCGCCTCACCGTCGATCCCGGCGGCGACCGGGCCGTCCGCGTCGACCTCGAACTCGGGAGTCGACCACTCGCGCCAGGGTCGCTGCGGCAGCCGCCGATGCTCGCCGCGCCCGGTTGGCGCGCCGGCCACCGTCACCCCGAGCAGGCCGTCGTCGATCCTCGGGCGGGTCCCCGAGCCGACGGCGGGGCCCAGCCGGTAGCGGTTGTTGGAGACCAGGATCGCGGCGCCGGAGGAGTGTTCATCGCCGCCGGGCCCCCTCCAGCGCAGATCGAGCCCCTCGCCCTCGGGACCGAGGGCATCGGGGAGCGTGTCGAGGATCGTCTTCAGCTTCGCGTCGCGGTAACCCTTTTGCTGGACCGCCTCCGCGTAGAGGCCGAGCGAGACGTTGTTGACGAACACGCGCCCGTTGACCTCAGCCAGGTCGACGCGGCGCTCTCCGCCATCGACGAAGGAGTCGAGAGCGCCGACGACGTCGTCGCGGTCAACTCCGAGGTCGAGGGCGAAGTGGTTGCGGGTGCCTGCAGGGATGCAGGCGTAGGGGAGGTCGAGCTCGGCGGCGACCATCGCGACCACCGCCTGTGAGCCGTCGCCCCCCGCCATCGCCAGGGCGTCGGCACCATCGGCCGCCGCTGAGCGCACCAGCTGCTCCAGGTCGGTGCCGAGCGTCAGCTCGATCGGCTGGATGCCCCGTGCGCGCGCCTCCTCGGCGAGGTTGAACTTCTCCGCCTTACCTCCTCCCGACTTCGGGTTGTAGAAGAGGACCGGGTGCCGCGGCGGGCGAGCGTCGGCGAGCGGGACATGGAGGCTGAAGGCGGCGCGCGTGGCGGCGAGCGTCAGGGCAATTCCGGCGAGGATCACGAGTGCCTCGACCACGTGGTCGCCGTCGGCGATCAGGACTACGACAACTGCCGCGAGTGCCGCACCCGCGATCGCGAGTCCCAGGACCCTGGCCGGCCCGGTTCGAAGCAGGCCGTACCAGGCAGCCGCCATCGCGAGTGTCACGCCCGCGAGGACGATCAGCCCACGCGGGAACTGCTCGATCACGATGTCGACGGCCAGAACTAGGATCAGGGGCGGCAACACGAGGGCTGCGACAGCGGCTAGCCGCCTGGGCGCCCCGGACCTCTTCACGGTGAGCCGCTCGTGGAGTCCTCCACGTACACCACTCCCGTCGAGCACCCCGACGTGTTGCCCGCACCGTCGGCTGTTCGGGCGCGGAATACGGTGGTCGAGTTGTCCGGGACTGACACGGTGATGCCGGGCGACTTGAAACGGCTCGCGGGCCCCCTGGCTACTGGAGAACCCGTGCATGAGGTGGTCTTGTAGATCTGGACGGTCGCGGTCGGGCTCGCGGTGCCGATCACCTTGGGAGCGTTGTTGTTTGCGGGCGAGGAGGGGTTGGTCCCGGTGATCGTCGGGATCGGTGGGGGCGTGGTGTCGATCGTGAACGATCGAGATTCAGTTGTGCTGACGTTTCCCGGAGCGTCGATCGCCCTGACCGAGAACTTCTTGGAGCCGTCCGTCAGGTGCGGAAGCGTGTACGGCGATTTGCACCCGTTGAACGGGCCGGTGTTGATGGAGCACACGAATGTCGAGCCGGCTTCGCTCGAGGCGAACGTGAACGTGGGCGTCGCATTCTTGATCAAGGCTCCATTGTTCGGCCCGGAGGTGATCGTCGCCGTTGGTGCGATCAACTCGGCCGCGTAGCTCCTGAACGCCGCCATGGCGGGCTTCGCATTGCGGTTGTACTTCAAGAGCCCCGCGCTGGCGCAGAAGCTGCAGGTCGCGATGGGATCGCGTGGGTCCCGCCAGTGGTACCAGAACACGCGCTGGAGCTTCCAGTCGGTTCGATGCTCGAGGAACTGGCGAAAGGAGCGCTTGAGCATGGTGGCCTGACCCGTGGGTCCCTGGTTGATTCCGAAGCTGTCTGGGGGCGCGGATCCCCAGGCGAACTCGGTGAGCCAGAGCGGCTTGGCCTGATCGCCATGCTTCGTCATCACGTCGCGGGCCTTTCTGATTCTGAGGCGAACCGTGCTGACATCCGGGCCGTAGGGGTGAAGAGCGACGATCTCGAAGTCGTTCTTGATTCCAGAAACGGAATAGATGCTGTCGAGGAAGTCCCAGGCGTCGCCGGGGAGCCCGGCGAGGGCGATCTGGGCCTGGGGGTCCTGCGTCTTGATCGGATCGTGGGAGATGTGGACGAGGCGGGCGTACTGCGTCGGCGACGGGCTCGGGGCGAAGAACTTCGACAGGTTGGGTTCGTTCCAGACCTGCCACGCCTGCACCGGCAGCGCTGTGGCGCCGGCTCCATAACGCTGGCGGTAGCCGTGAGTCCAGTAGGCGCCTCCGGCTCCGTAGCGCGCCACCGCCGCCTTCAGGAAGCGGATCCACGCCTGCCTGCGGGACGCTGTCGCCAGGGGTGGCACGGCGGGGTTCTTGACCATCCATGGCGGAGACCCCCACACGGTGGGGACCGAACGGATTCCACGTGACGCGAGCGCGCCGATGAACTCATCCGTTCGGGTCCAGTTGAAGGCGTTTGAGCTCGTTGGTTGCACCAACCCCCAATTGAGCACAAACCGGTCCGTGCGGACCCGGGCCTGGGCCATTCCATTGATGTCCTGACGATCGAGCGTCGAGCCCTGCGCGATGCCATAGAACTCCGACCGGACGGCCGATGCAGTGGCTGGGGTAGCCAGCGCCAAGCCGAGCAGGGCGACGAGTAGCAGCAAGCCGGCGCTTGGGGCCCATCGCCGGGATCCTGTCGGCCGCAGTTGGTGTGGTGCGCGTGGACATCCGGGTCTGCCCTAACCGAGACGCGCGAGCGCGTCCAGGTCCGCCCGTCCGCTCAAGACCGTGATCCTGATGTGGTGCTGGACCGAGGCCGTGAGCTGGTTGCGCGCGAACACGATCTTCCGCGCACCCTGGCCGGAGCGGGGGCTGAGATCGACAGTGGCGCAACTCGGGGAGGCAGCCGCGGGATCGAGGCAGATCCTCACCGACCCCAGCGTCGAGCGCTGTGGCATGACGACGCCCGCGTTCTTGCCGGCGAACGCGAAGGTGGCGGTGGCCCCGGCCTGGCTCGAGGTCTTGACCGCGCCGCCGGAGGCGTTGGCCTGCGATTCGGTGCGCCAGGATCCGGTGTACGTGACGGCGGCTTCCTGAAGGACAGTGGAGGTGAAGGCCGGCGCCTCAGCGAGGCTGCTCGTGTTTCCCGCCTGGTCCCTGGAGCGAACGCGGAATTGATGTGCAGCGCCCTGGGTCAGTGAGCGCGTGGCTGCCCGCAGTGACGTGTTCGCAGCCGCCGACGACCAGGCGCTCCAGCCTCCGCCCCCGTTCGTGCGCGTCTCGAGGTCGAACTTGAGACTCGCGGGCGTCGTGCGATCGTCGCTTCCCGACCAGCTCAGCCGGACCGGCACCGCACCCGAGCCCAGCTGGGTGCCCAGCTGGAGGCTCTGGGCGGGCGGCGTCGCCTTCGGAGGGTGCGTGTCCACGGTGAAGGACCGCGACGCGACCGCGCTTTCGTTTCCGGGAGCATCGATCGCCTTGACCGAGAAGACGTGGGCGCCATCGGAGCGCTTGGGAACCGTGAATGGAGAGGTGCATGGGGCGAAGGACCCGGCGTCGACGCGGCACACGAAGGTCGAGCCGGCTTCACTCGATGCAAACCCGAAGCGGGGGGTGGGGCTCTGTGTGAAGCTCCCGTCCCCGGGTCCCGAGAGGACGCTTGCCACCGGCGGTTTGGTCTCTGCAGTGAAGCTCTTGAAGGTGGAGAAGGCGGGCTTCGCCGTCCGGTCGTGCCTGAGCAGCCCCGCGCTGCCGCAGAAACCGCACCGGTGCGCGAAGGTTGAGTCGGGTGCGGGATCGCGCCACAAGAACCAGAACATGCGCTGCACGTTCCAAGCCCTGCGGTTGGCGAGGATCGTCTTGAAGGAGCCGTCGAGCAGCCGATCCTGACCGGCGAGCCCCTGGTTGATCCCCTTGCCGTCGGGCGGCGCCGAGCCCCAGCCGAACTCGGTCAGCCAAAGGGGGGTTGCCTCGTCGTCGTTGCTCGTCATTGCACCGTGGAAGCTCTGGATCTCGGAACGGAAGGCGCCGACGGTCGACGCGTAGGGGTGCAGGGCCGCCACGTCGAAGTCGCCCTTGGCCCCGGGGATCCCGTACAGGGCATCGAGGAAGTCCCACGCCTTGAGGTTCCCGCTCGGCGGATAGGCCGGGTTGCCGGCGAGAACGATCTGCGCGCCCGGATCGCGACCCTTGATCGCATCGCGCGAAAGCGCCAGCAGCCGGGCGTACTTCTGCACCGATCCAGCGTCGGTGCCGCCGGGATTGAAGCGCTTCGTGAGGTTGGGCTCGTTCCAGATCTGCCACGCCTTGATCGGGAGTGGCTCGGCATCCGCGCCGTAGGTTTGGCGATAGCCGTTGGCCCAGTAGCTACCGCCAGGTCCGTAGCGCGCGACCGCCTTGTACAGAAACGTCTGCCACGCCTGCTCGTGGGCGGCGGTGTCGATCGGGGGGAGGCTCGGGCTGCTGGCCACCCAGCTCGGCGATCCCCAGACGAACGGGACCGGCTGTATCCCATGGGAGGCAAGCGCGCCGATCGACTGATCGGATCGATGCCAGTCGAGCGAGCCCTGGCTCGGCTCCAGAAGCCTCCATCCGAGCTCGAAGCGGTCCGTGTGGATTCGGGCGTTGTGCATTCCCTTCATGTCCTGGGCGTCCAGCTGCTGCTGGGCGATGCCGAAGAACTCCGTGCGAACAGCCCCGGCGGTCGAGGGGGCCAGGAACCAGACGCCGATCAGGCCGATCAAGACCGTGAGGCGCATCAGGGATGGTCCCGAAACGGGGACGATCGGCGGACCCTATCCGCCTGCCACGGGGCAGGTCAAGCGAGGTCTAGGCCCATGTCGGGCGCCCTTGCCGTCGGGGCGCGTAGCCACGCCGATGGGCCGCGGGGTGGCAGCCGTGGGCGCGGCGCGGCGAGCGGCCCACTGTGGACCGGCCCGCCCGCTCCGCGTCTATCCGGTGACCTAAGCGTTCACCGCTTCGGCTGCGTCGGGCACGGCTCCGATGTTTCGCATGAACCGTGTGGTGTCCCACTGGCCCCAGGACTCGGCCACCTTGCCGTCCTCGAAGCGGTCGATCCCGATGCCCTCCACGGGCTCACCCTTCTCGTGCGTGGGCTCCTGGCCCATGAACCCGTTCTCGAATGTCCCCTCGGCTCGCCATCGGACGACCACCTTGTCGTCGTCGGCGATGACATCCTTGATCGTGAAGGCGAGGTCGGGAAACGCTTCGCGGTAGCCCGCGATCGTTTGCTTGACGTCCTCGCGCCCCCGGTCGCCCAGCAGCGGGTCGTGATCGACGTACCGCTCGGTGCAGACCTCGTCGATCAGGGGGAGGTCTCCCTTGCCGAATGCGTCCTCGACCAGGCGTCGCGCGACCGCGATGTTCTCTTGGGTGGTGGCCATAGGCCACTTCCTTCCTTATTTGGGCACGCCCAGGTGGAGCGGGTCGCTCCCAGCGGGCATCCCTTGAGTGTGGAGCGCCGCTTCGCACCGTGGCTTCTCCTGTCAGCGGTCCGGCGGTGGCTCCGCGACACACCATAGGTCATCCGGGCGTGTTGTGCCTTTCGCCACAAATCGGCCTTTCGATCCTGGGGAAGACCGAACGCCGGGTGTGGGAGGATGGACGGCGCGTGGTCCTGATCCTCGCGATCGTCGTCTCCGCCCTGTTCGTCCCCTGGCCTTGGAACCTTGTCGTGGTGCTTTGCGGCGCGATCGTCGAGGTGGGCGAGGTCGTGTGGGGTCTCCGGCTTGCCCGGCGGTGGCGGCCGAAGACCGGCCCCGAGACGATGGTCGGCAAGACCGCCGAGGTCGTGGTGGCGTGTCGACCCAGTGGCCAGGTCCGGGTGCAGGGCGAGCTCTGGGAGGCGCGCTGCGCCGCCGGTGCGGACGTCGGAGAGGATGTGCGGATCACCGCCCTCGAGGAGCTGACCCTGGTGGTCGAGCCCGTGCACGCCGCATCTACGAGTGTGCGCCATCGCGAGGACTGAGGCCCGCAAGCTCGGCCATTGCCGCGATCCCGGGACCGACGGCGGTGCGGAAGCGCTGTTCGGCGGCCGCCAGATCGGCATCAACGGCCTGTCCGGGGGGAATGCGCGCCGGGTTCAGAGCCACGCCGTCGACCCACTCCTTGATGTCGGGCTCGGCGGTGAAGGCGAGTGACGCACGGCCGCCCAGGACCTGCATCAGCGCCCAGTCGGTGGGCGTGTTGGAGAGTGGGGACGGGTGACACAGCCGGTTCTTCTCGGCGTCGTCTTCACGGGTCGCCTCCACGTAGCCGATCACTGCCGCCGCCAGGCACGGGAAGCCCGCCCGGACCGGCTGAATCGTGATTGCCTCATCACCCCAGATCGGGATCAGCGGGGGGTACTGCAGCCCGGACGCGGCGCAGTGGACGACCACCGCGTCCCTGTGGATCGCGGCATCGCCATCGTCCAGGTCGATCCGCCCCGGCTCGACCCCGCGGACGTGTCCGAGCCGGACCACCCGCTCGATGCTGAGCAATAGCTCGAGCTCCCACTGGGCAAGCGTCGGTGTCTTCGCCATGGTTGGCGTTACCGAGGGGTCGATACGGAGCATCACTCCAGCGGCTTCCATTCGCAGGAAGAGGTCATCGGGAGAGGAGGCCGAACTTGCCGCCTCCATGATGTCGGCGGCCATCCCGACGAACACGGCGGGGTCGGGCTGGAGAACCGCGCGGTCGAACATCCACGGGTCGCGGGGCCGAACCCAGCAGATCGAATCCGGGTCGACTCCGCTTTCGAGCAGCCAAACGCAGGCGTCGGTTGCCGTCTTACCGGCTCCGACTATCACGAACTCGGCGGGTGCGGTTTCCAGCCTCGGCAGCTCGTTGACCGGCAGCGCCCGGACCCCGTCGGCGACGCCGAAGGGCGGCTCGGTGATCGCGGGGATCTCCGGGGCGAGGTAGCGGGCGTCGACGATCCGGCAATCCGGCCCGGCCTGGTAACGCTGTCCGGACACCCGCGAGAAGAACGAGCCGTCGCCCAGGTACTCGCAGTTCGGGTGGAACTCCACCCGGCCCGAGGGCACCAATTGCTCGTTCAGCACACGCTCGTAGTAGGCGCAGATCTCCGACGCACTGGCCCGCTCATGCAGGCCGGCCTCAGGGCCCTGGCGCTGGATCGAGCCGGAGCCCAGCATCGTCGATGCCACGCCGTAGAACGAGGACGCCTGGTGTAGCCGCACGAACGGGTACGCATCGAGCCAATGGCCGCCGGGCCCGTGCCGGCGATCGACGAGGGCGACGCGCACCTCCGCATGGCGGGTCAGCGCGTCCGCGAAAGCCATGCCCGACGCTCCGGCTCCGACGACCAGGTAGTCGGCCTCGAGCGCACGTGACATTGCGGTCATTCAAGCAAGCGGTGCCTTCGAGGGTCGCTCAGCGGGGGGCGGGGGCGTCCAGGTACCAATGTCGCGCGGCGACGGGGCGCCACCTGTCGTCCTCTGGCATGAGGCCGAACCGGCTGATCGTCCGCTGTCCGCCGACTTGGTCGGTGTAGAGCAGATCGATCGACAACGGGCGCCGGTCTGTCGTTCCGGCGACCAGGGCGGCGTGAAGCGGATCGGCGGGATCGCGGACGGCGCCCTGCCAGATCCCGATGTCCCCGCTGGCGATGTACTGGTCTCGCGTCACGGGCCGAAACTCATCGGCGCCCGGTGCGTCGACGTTCTTCACGCTGTCGCGCCAAGCCTCCTCCGACTGCGGCTCGGCACCGGCGACCGCGTGTACGAGCCACCCCTGCATCACCGCGATCCCTGCGCCGACATTGCGCAGGCTGAGCGCGAGGTAGACGACTTCGGCTGTGGCCTCGATCGCAGCACCCCCGCCGGGGATGTTCACTCGGTGGCGGTCGACGAACCCGATCGTCTGAGGGCGGTCATCGTCGTTCGACTGCAATAGCACGGGTCGACGTTGCTCCTGGAGAGTGAGCTCCGCGAGTCGGGCGGAGCGGTTGGCGGAGCGCACCGAGGCGTAAGTCGCGGTCGCCAGCACGAGAGTGCCTCCGGCGGTCGCCAAGGAGGAAATCGTCACCCAGTCGGCCACGCATCGAGGCTAACTCGCGGGTCGGATCGCCCCGCGTACCCCGCGATCAACCAGGCTCTCAAGGCGAGCGCCGAGCACCGTGATCAGCGCGGCAGCAGGCGCGGCAATCGCCCCGACATCGGGGCGTCGAGCGGTAGTACGGTTTGCCGGGTGTCCGCGCTCGAGGCGCAGGATCCCGCGCCCAACGGGCGAACCAAGTTCCCGGTGGAACCAAAAGAGGCCTTCAAGTCGATCCGCGAGGTGCTCAGCGCCCGTCAGGTCTTCGGCGAGCCGGTAGCGCGCGATGGCGTCACGATGATCCCCGCCGCCACCGTGATCGGCGCGGGCGGTGGCGGGGGCGGCAGCCGAGGGTCTGGGAAGGGCGATTCTGAGCCGCAAGAACCGGATAGCGGAACCGGTATGGGGCTCGGAGTATTTGCCTGGCCCTCGGGGGCATTCGAGATCCGTGAGGACCGAGTGACCTGGCGACCCACCCTGGACGTCACGCGGATCCTCTTCGCCGCACTCGGCGTCGTATTCGCCCTGGGCATCGGGGCGTTGGCGACTCGCGGCCGGTCCTGATCAAGCACCGTAAGGGGACATCGCGCATTCGAGCCGGCGTCGAACTCTGATTCGAGAGCTTGACGAGCGACCAGACCGCGTTCGCGGGCCTACCGTCGTTTCGTCAACCCCTGCAGGACGACCTCGATCGGCGAGCGCCGATTCTCCGCGCCCCCTGCCCCGTTCGCGACCCCGGCCTCTACGAAGCCTTGGCGGACCTTGCGAACCTCTCCAGCGAGGGACTCCATCCCCTCGCCGAAGCTGCGTACGTTCTTGGTCGCCTCAGCCAGATTCTTGGTCAGGGCCTGTGAGCCCCTCTTGGCGGGCACTGGCACGCCGAGGACCCTCTTTCGTGGGTTGCGACTTGCGAGCACAGCGCCTCCGGCAAGGCCTGCGAGCCCCGCGCCGGCAGCGAGCGCCGGGACTTTTGCCTTTTGGGCCGCGTCGCCTAGGGCACTGCCGGCATTCTTGACGCCCTTGCTGGCAGTCGCCGTGGCATTGGCGACCGGGCTCTTGGTGGAGCCTGGCCGCTTCGAGCGCGGGCTCTTGCGCCGCCTGGGAGCGGGCGAGGAAGTCCGCCTACTAGCGGTCGAACCTGAGCGATTGCTCCGCTTGCTGCTCGCGCGCGACGGCGCTTGACTCGATCCCGAGCGCCCGTTGGTCGACCGGGTTGCTCCCGACCGGCTGCTTCTGGCACTGGAGCTCGCGCGGGAGCTCTTCTTCGCCGACGAGTTCTTCGTTTGCTGGGCCATATGAGGCCTCCGTTCCTCCAGAGATCGTTTAGTCCGTTGGCACTCCCACTACCCCGTGAGGCTCAGGGCAAACGGAAGGACGCCGGTCGTACCATGCGTCGACCACGCTGCGTGAGCCACCCGAGCCTTGGAGGTGCAACCGATGGTCAACCCAATCCCGAAGGACTACCCTCGCGTTACCCCCTACCTGATCGTGGACGGCGCCTCCGTCGCGATTGACTTCTACACGTCCGTGCTGGGTGCAACTGAGCGGATGCGCATGGGAGGACCCGACGGCAAGGTCGGTCACGCGGAGCTCGATCTGGGCGACTCAGTGATCATGCTCGCCGACGAGCATCCCGAGATGGACGCCATCGGCCCCAAGACGGTGGGCGGCACTCCCGTATCCCTCCATGTCTACGTCGAGGATGCCGACGCCGTCTTCGAGCGCGCGATCGAAGCCGGCGCCAAGGCCTTGCGCGGGGTCGAAGACAAGTTCTATGGCGACCGCTCCGGAAGCTTCGAAGATCCCTTTGGACACCACTGGCACGTCGCGACACATGTGGAGGACATCCCGCCGGAGGAGATGTCGAAGCGGGCGGCGGAGGCGACCGCTTCAGGCTGAGCCCCCTCGGAGCGGAGGCGCCGTTTTCGACCATGTCGAGGCCCTCGAATCCGCCAGGCCGTGACCGAGCGTGCCCTCTGCCGGAATTTGGCTCAGTCGAGGTTTTCGACGATCTCGTTGGCACGTGACCACTGCTCGGGCGGCACTACGAGGTAGATATCGCCGCGACCGAGCCGGTCGAGCTGGTGGTCGGCGACGCAGGACGCATCGACGCCCATGCCGCGAAGGTGGTTGCGCCAAGCCAGTGCTGTCCCTTCGTCCTCCAACGTGGCCACCGTCTCCCAGTCAGCCAGACGGGGATCGATGACCGAGACTGCCGGCTCTTTGGCTGGGCGGGTCTTCAGGAAGCGCCGGAGAGACACTCACTGAATCGTACGGGGGTCTACCTGCATCGGACCGAAGCCCTCGAAGCCGACCGGACTCTCGGAGTAGGCGATGTCGCAGGAGAGCGTGGGGATCGTGCGGTAAGCGATCCTGCCGCGATCTAGGTCCCCGGCGGGATGGTTCGGCAATGCACGTGCACGCACTGCGGGCGCCCCATGTTTCGGATCGCGACGTTGCCCCCCAGGTTCTCGACTCCGCGGACGGCCGAGATCCCGTAGCCCTCGTTCTCTTTCACCAGGTTGTCCGCCAGGGCGGTCGAGGGCGACCCGGCCCTAATCCCTTGGCCGCCGAGTTTCGCGGTGTTCTGTTTGATCCGCGTGTCAGCGGAGCTGTCCTGAGCCGCGCGAATCCCCGCCCCCGCTCGGCGAACGATGTTGCGGCTGACGACGTTCCCTCGGGAGATGCCGCGACCGAAGTTGTCCGCCAGGAACGGATCCGGAGAGCCAATGATGATTCCCTGGCTGGCCTTGAGGATCACGTTTTGCGCGATCCGATTTCCGCTTGAAACCTGTACGCCGATTCCGTCGCCCCCCGCCTGAAACAAGGATCCACGGACGCGGTTCTTGGCCACGACGTTGTGATTGCTTCGGTGGGTGAGCCAGATCGCCGGCTCGTCTGCCAGCTTCACCTCGTTGGAGACGATGCGCGAGTGCTCGGTCTTGGAAAAGAAGATCCCCCGATGCCCTTGGGAGACCGTGTTGCCCCGGAGTACGATCCTCGAAGAATGAGAGACATCCAGCGTGGAGGTGCTGATCCCCGCGATCGTGTTGTCGACCACCCGGACTTGGTGCGCGTGGTCGAGGTGCACGCCTCTGATCAGCCGGTTGTTTGCCAGCACGCCCCCGGACGAGTTGCGGACGACGAGCTCGTCCGCATCGAGGTTGCGGACCACGTTGTCGTCACCGTGAGCGATGGCGACACCTCCCGCGAGCCCGCCTCGGCCCCCGCTGCTCTTCACGGTAACCCGGTCGTGGCCCGCGGTGTTGTCGATCCCGGCTCCAAGGTGCCCGGTGATCGCGAACCCGTTCAGGTCCACGGTCACTCCGTCGGCGGCGATGATCAGTCCGAACGCGCCACATCCGGTGAGATCGGCATGGAGAGTGACGTCCCTGGTCACGTGCGAGCCGCAGTGGGGTGGGGCCGCGACGGCCGGTGCCGCGCCCGCCCAGACGGCGCAAGCGACCACGCTGGACCAAAGCGCGAGGTAGATCCTCGACTTCCTGAGCGTGGGGCCCAGAATCTCGTCCTCCCTGACTTCGCTGTGAGGCGACGACACCCCCAAAGAGCGACCGTACCAGACGAGGGGCCGCCCTCAGACGACACGGTGCCGCGGGCCACCACGAGCCCCATCGTTCCCCGCCCGGTCGCGCCTAGGGCACGCCTCCCGGCGTGCCTGCTCTGAGGGCTCAGCTGACGAGCAGCGCCTGGAATGCGGACTCCTCGCGAAGGGGATCCAGATCCGAGTCGCTCGCCAGGTAGCGGCGAGTGCTGCCCGACCTCTGGATCGCAAGCCGCAGATGCTCGATCGCGTCGGCCTTCCGGCCCGCGAGGCTCTCGCAGCACGCAAGGTTGTAAAGCAGCCCCGGATACTCAGGGTGCGCCTCGGCCACGTCCCGAGCCTGGTCGGCCGCTTCGGCATATCGTCCTTCCTGATAGAGGCGGCCGAATGGGGCCCAGAGCTCCCAACCCCCCGGCTCGTATACCTGCCCGGGCGTCGCCCCCACCGCGAGGATCGTCGTCCCGGGCTCCTCCGCGAACGCCGTCCGCTTCACACCCGGACGTGCGAAGACGAACGTTCCGGCGGGCGCATCCACGCGCTCGCCCTCGAGCTCGAACCTGGCCCGCCCGCTCTGGACGAAGTAGAGCTCCTCGTTCTCCCCCTCCTCGTCGTGCTCGTTGATGATCCGATCTCCGGCCTCGCGACCTGTCCACGCATTGATCCCGAACGACGTGATGCCGAAGTGGTGGCGCACCGGACGCCACGGCTCGCGACCGTCGCTGATCTCGCCGATCTCCTCCAGGTGGGCGACTGCGTACTCGCTCATGGACATCCTCCAGGTCGTCGTCGCGGACCGGGCTGAATCTATTCCAAGTAGGCGCTGCTCCTGAAGGTCCGATCCCAGGTGTCGGGCGACCAGGGCTCCGAAGCCGCGTAGCCCGTCCGGGACCAGCCCGGGCGGCAGAATCAAGCGACCCCCAAGGGCTCCGGGTCCGAGGTCTGATAGGCAACAGTTTTGTCGCCGCCGAAGGGTGGAGATCGTCGAAAAGCGAAGGGCAAACATGACCGAGCGGATGGTCGACGTGAGCGGTGTCGAGATCTGCACGGAGGCCTTTGGCGACCTGGCTGACGCGCCCATCCTTCTGGTCATGGGCATTGGCGGGTCGATGCTTTGGTGGGAGGAGGGCTTCTGCCGGATGCTCGCCGACGGGGGGCGCTTCGTGATCCGCTACGACCATCGTGATACCGGCCGCTCGGTCACCTACGAGCCCGGACGCCCCGGGTACACCGGCGCCGACCTTGTCGCTGACGCCGCCGGCGTGCTCGACGCCTACGACATCCCGGCCGCGCACGTGGTCGGCGTCTCCGCGGGTGGGGCGTTCGCGCAGGTGGCCGCGCTCGACTTCCCCGAGCGGGTCCTGTCGCTGGTCCTGATCAGCACCTCGCCCGCGACGCCCGGCGACCGGGCCCTTCCGCCACCTAACGAGGCGTTTGAACGGTTCGCTTCAACCGCAGAGGTGAACTGGGCGGAGAGCGAATCGGTGATCGAGTACCTGGTCGGCTACGAGCGAGTGCTAGCCGGGGATCAGCGCTCGTTCGACGAGCGGGCGATTCGCGATCACGTCCGCCGCGACGTCGAGCGTGCGCGAGACTTCCGTGCCGCGCAGAACCACGACGTTCTGCCGGGTGGCAAGCCCTCGCGCAAACCCCTGTCCTCGATCACGGCGCCCACGCTCGTTGTCCACGGGACCGCGGATCCGATGTTCCCGGTCGGACACGGCGAGATCCTGGCCGAGGAAATCCCCGGCGCGAAGCTGCTGACGCTGGACGGCGCCGGTCACGGAGTCGATCGGCGCGATTGGGAGACCATTGCGCGTGCGGTGCTTGAGCACACCGCTGCAGGGGGTTACCGGCCCGGGGCGATCGCCTAGGTCGCGGCGTCCTCCTTGGCCGCCGCATCGATCTCGCGCTTGAGCTCGTCGGCGTCGGCGTCGATCTGCTTCTCGATCAGCTTGTTGGCGCGCTTGGTCGCCTTCTCGAGCTGCTCCTCGATCTTCGACTCGCCGATCACGATCACCGCGGCGCTTCCGGCCTCGAGCTCGTCGCCGAGCTCCTTGAGGTCATCGCGCGAGATGCCGCCCCTGAGGTGGCCGATCAGGCCGCCGGCTCCGGCGCCGACGATCGCGCGCGCCGATGATCGCGGGCGGGAAGATGATCCCGACCAGGGCCCCGACGCCGGCTCCGGTCCAGGCGCCGTGCTGGGTCGGCTTCTCGGTCTTGGTCACGCGGACCTTGCCGTCCTCTTCCTTTCGGATCACGGCGGAGTCGAAGGTTCCGATCGCGCCGGCGGCGTGGAGGTCGAAGACGGCCTCGTAGTCGGCCTCGGCGTCGTCGATCTCGTCGTAGATGGCGGCGTAGAGGAAGACGGGTCTGTCGGCCATTCAAGATTCCTTTCATGAGATTTCAGGGCTGACGGTTTCGACTGGACCGTACTCTCCCGAGCACGGCGTGGTCAGCACGCCGGTGCGCTCGACCGAGTCGGACTACCGCTGAAATCGCTGCCCGCCGGGGGGTCCCCGCGGACGCGCATGGTTGCGGACACCGCGATCGCGAGGAAGCCGAAGGCGGCGACCTCGGGAGATAACCGAACGCATTGACTCCCGTGTTAGGGTAGGTCGGGTCGGAGGTACGACGGTCGGGAGGATCGTCCATGGGAAGCCTGCAGCGGGCCGCGATTGCTGTTCTCGTCGCTGGAGCCGGCGCATTGGCGCTTGCTCCCCTAGCCTCCGGGCACCTGGAGCGCCCGAGCTATTGGCCCGACCCCGCTCCCGACGCCACCATCAGCCCCCCGGCCGGGGGCATGGTGCCCCAGGCCCGCCCGCTGGCCTCGGCGGTGACCGGAGCCGGCCCCGGCGACGTGTTGGTCGTCTGCAAGGGGGACGGTGGCGCAAGCTCGCTCAGCGATCTCCGTGAGTCTCTGAGTGAGTCCAAGAGCAAGGGCTATCGCCTCCGCCCGAGCCAGCCGACGATCCGCGTCAAGAAGCGCGACGCGGACGAGCTGCTCACGATCAACGAGGCCCTGGCTCACCAGTGCCGGTACCACTCGGTGCAGAAGGCAGTGTTCGACGCCGGCAACAACGACCGGATCCTGATCATGCCCGGTCGGTACACGGAGCCGCAGTCGCGCAGCGCGCCCGAGAACGACCCGACCTGCAACCCAAGCCTTCTCCAGGAGGACGCCAGTGGCGACCTGACCCCCAGCTACCGCTATCAGGTGACCTGTCCCAACGACCAGAACCTGATCTACGTGCAGGGGCGCGGGGTGGTCGGTGACCCGCCCGAGCCGCCCTTGGAGGACCGTCAGGGGATCCCGGCCCAGGAGCTGGGCCCGTGTCTGCGTTGCAACCTGCAGATCGAGGGCACCGGCGTGAAGCCCGAAGACGTGCTCCTCGACGCCGGCAAGGACTACCAGGGGACGGGGCCACAGGCGAAGCCTGGCGGCTACGCCAAGGACGTCGTGTTGCGGGTGGATCGGGCCGACGGCTTCGTCGGACGCAACTTCCTGATGCGTGGGGCGCAGGAGCACGACTACTACGTGGAGGAAACCGATGGCGTCTTCCTGGATCGGATGAAATTCTTCTGGGCGGCTGACTACGGCCACCTCGCGTTCACGACCGACCACAACGTGGTCCAGAATTGCGAGGGGTTCGGATCCGGCGACTCGGTCGTGTATCCGGGCGCGGCCCCCGAGACCGGCTCGCAGGCGACCGACTTCTACCCCGACGCTCCCCGGATCAATACCGTGATCAGGGACTGCGACCTACACGGCTCGGCGCTCGGGTACTCCGGCTCGATGGGCAATGCGGTGCGGATCACTCACAACGAGATCTACGGAAACATGACCGGGATCTCCAGTGACACGCTCTCGGCGGCGGGCCATCCCGGCTTCCCGGCCGACAGCTCCGAGATCGACCACAACCGGATCTATTCGAACAACCTCGATCTGTACACCCAGGACCCGGTGGTGGACCCGTTGGTGGCGGTGCCGATCGGAGCCGGGATCCTGTACGCGGGGATGAACGATGCCAGCGTTCACGACAACTGGATCTTCGATAACCGGCGCAACGGCGCGATGCTGTTCGCCGTCCCCGATGCCCTCACCAACGGCGGCGGCGCCGAGGGTGAGATCTTCCCGGGAGTTTCTTGTCCCGGCGCCCCCGCGAACGGGCTCTCGACATCCTGCGGCAACCGGTTCTTCGACGATCATGTCGGGCGGGCTCCGCCCGGCTTCCGTTTCTCGAGCGAGGTCGGAAAGTTCGGCAACGTCCATGCGCACGACGACGCGAGGCCGAAGAAGCCCAACGGCACCGACTTCTGGTGGGGAGAGGCGTTCTCCACGAACACCGGCAACTGCTGGTTCGATAACACCGGTACCGACAAGACCGCCGCGAGTGTCACCGGCCCCGGTGATGCCGGGCGGCTCCCGGGCGACCCGCCCCAGGTGCTCCCCTCCGACTGCGGGACGAGCGTCGGCAACAACGACCTCGCCAAGCTTGCCTACCTGATCGACTGCTCGGAGGGGCCCGACGAGGACACGGGGCCCACCGACTGCGACTGGTGGACTACGCCACCCCCGCCGAGGAGCAAGGGGGCCAAGCACGCGCTCGCGGGCAAGGCCCGGGCGGCGCGCAAGTTTGAGCGGTCGCGCCAGGCGAAAGCGTTGCGCGACCGCGTCTGGGCGCTCACCCGCTGATGGCCGCCGGCCACGGTGGCTGGCCGGCACTCGCCCTGATCGCCGCAGTGATTGCGCTCGGAGGCTGTGATGCGGGCGGCGCTCATGGGAGCGGTGATGGGAGCGCAGGCTCAGAAGGCCGGGGTGTGGGCGTCGTCAAGTACGGCACCACGGCCCAGTTCGCCGATTGCCAAGACTGGCGCCGCGGGACGGTTGCCGAGCGCTACGCGACGATCAAGGACATCCGCGGTCAGCTGACTCCCCAGGAGTCCCAGACTGCGGAATCCGATCTTTCCGATGCCCAGGCGTACACACTTTTCCAGCGGAGCTGTGCAAACGACTATGGGACCAAGTTCCGCCTCTACAAGCTCTATGCGCGAGCCCAGGGCTTCGCCCCGCTTCGCACCGATGGAGGCGATTAGTCCGCGTCACGTCCATCCGAGCTTCGCGGTTACCGACCACCCATGACCCGGCCGCGGTCAATGGTGCTCGAACTCCCGTTGACGCAACTCGACTCGCCGGATCTTGCCGGTCAACGTCTTCGGCAGCTCGTCGACGAATTCGATCTTTCGCGGATAGGCGTATGCCGATAGGTGCCGCCGGACGAACGTCTTGATCTCGCCGGCGAGCTGATCGGAGGGCTCATGTCCTTCGCCCAGGACGACAAACGCCTTGACGACGTGACCCCGCGTCGGGTCGGGCGAGGCTACCGCCGCGGCCTCGCGTACGGCGGGATGCTCGATGCAGGCCGACTCCACCTCAAACGGCCCGATTCGGTAACCGGCGGAGATGATCACGTCGTCGGCGCGACCGGCGTACCAGTAGTAGCCGTCGTCGTCCTCCTGCGCCGCATCCTTGCTGTGGAACCACTCGCCGCCAAAGGTCTCCTCGGAGGCCTCCCGGTTTTCCCAGTAGCCGAGCGGGTAATGCGGATTCGACCGCGCTCGGAGGCAGATCTCGCCCCTCTCCCCGGGTGTGACCGGCTGCTCATCCTCGTCGAGGATCCTCACCTCCCAACCCGGCATCGGCCGTCCCATCGAGCCTTCGCGAACCTCCATGAACGGGAAGTTCGCGCACAACGGGTAGGACTCCGTCAGGCCGTAGTAGTCGAGCACCGTGACCCCGTATTGCTCGCGAAACCAGCGGATCGCCTCGGGGTTCAGTGGCTCGCCCGCGGAGCAGACGATGCGGAACTTCTGTGGGTAGCGCTCGCCGGCGTCGTCGATCGCCATCATCGCGCGCATCGCGGTGGGGGTGGTGAACACATTCGTGACTCCGTGCCTCGAGAGCACCTCGAGCTGCTTCGCGGGATCGAACCCGCCCTCCCGCGCATACACGAACTGGGTGGCGCCGAGGCGCCATGGTCCCAGCAACGGGGCGATCCCGGCCGCCCAAGCCCATTCCCCCATTCCGTGGAAGAGCTCGCCGTCACGAACGTCGTGGCAATAGACGAACTCTTCGTGGGCGAGGATGTAGCGGTGGGCGTGGAGGATCCCCTTCGCGAGCCCAGTGGTGCCGGAGGAGTAATAGAGCTGTGCCGGGTCGTCGGCGGCCGTGTCGACCGTCTCGGCGTGATCGTCGACGCCGGCCAGAAGTCCAACGTCGAGGATCACCACCTCGTCGACGAGGTCATCGGGCATTCGGTCGGCCTGATCTGGCGAGCACACGATCAGCTTCGGCTGCGAGTCTGCCACCCGATGCCGGATGCCCTCGTCACCGTAGAGCACCGACATCGAAAGGAGGATCGCGCCGAGCTTCCAGGTCCCAAAGAAGATGGCCGCGGTCTCGGGCGAGGCCGGGGCGACGACGGCGACGCGGTCGCCGCGCTCGACCCCGTGCGCGCGCAGGACGTTCGCGGCCCGCGCGGCGAGCGACTGCATCTCCCCCCAGGTCGCTTGGCGCTCGGTGCCCCGGAAGTCCTCGAAGACCATCGCCAGCTTGTCGCGCGGGTGCTTGTCGCAGACGTCCGCTGCGATGTTGTAGCGGGGCGGGACCTCCCATCGGTGACCCGCGCAAGCTTCCTCGTAGGACTTTGCCCTCGTCGTGGTCGTGGCCATGGCCTTTCCTCCCGTTGGGTCGCTCGTCGAAGTGTCCTACACCGAGCCGAGTTGCCAAAACGAATGGGCGCGGCTGGTTCGAACCAGCGACCTCGGGCGCGTGAAGCGGTGGGTCTGAGGTGGGCACGACCGGCCAGGCGCTGTGTGGGTCCTGGGTGCCGCTCAGCCCCAGTGGTCAGGCCCGGCGCGCTCGAGTTCGATCCGGATCAGCACGCGGCGCTCGCGTTCCATCCGGGCACGGTAGTCGTCCCAATCAGGGTTCTCGTCTGGAAAGCGCTTGTAGTAGTCGATTAGCGGATCCATCGCTTCGGGGAGGGACAGCACCTCGGCTCGGCCCTCCACGAAGAGCCACTGCTCGAAGAAGGTGTTCGTGAACACGCAGGCCTGCGCCCATGGGTCGTGACGCAGATTGCGGACCTTGTACGCCGTCTCGCGGCTTGAGATGATCGCCCGGCCCTCCCCGTCCACATTGACGAGCACGGGGCTCTGCTGAATGCCCCTACCCGAGCCGCGGGTCGCCAGCACAGCGCGATGGTGATCGCGCATGAAGTCGCGTGCGCGTTCCAGATCCACGGTGAGGAATGTAGCTCGATGTGAGGGATTCAGCCGGGGCCCAGGTCGTCTCCAGTCGTAGGAGCCCTCGAAGCCGCCGGGCTGCGGGAGTAGGCGATGTCGTAGGAGAACGTGGAACTGACCGCCCCTCTTCTAGGAGCCAGCAACGGTTGCGAGTAGGGTTCGGGTAGCCGCCTGCCGCACGGGGTATCGGCAGGATCACTTCATGGGAGGTGTCGAGTTGATCGGAGCACTGCTTCTCGGATTGGTGGCCGGCTTCGTCGGCCGGGCACTCGTCCCCAACGACGTATTCCAGAGCCTGGAAGGGCCAAAGTCATGGCTGGTGTCGATCGTGCTTGGCCTGGTCGGAGCCACGGTCGGCTGGCTCATCTTCACCGGCCTCCTCGGGATCGGCGATGAGGACGTATTCGATTGGGGCGGAATCCTCAGTGCGTTGATCGGCGTGATCCTCGTCCTCCTCCTCTTTGGGTGGGTGGCCCGCCGGACGGCTCCCGAGTAGCGCGACCGCCTGACTCCGACTGCGACCTTCATGGACGCTCGCGCGAGATGCGCGGGCGATGTCGCGGACCTGAGAACCGTGGCAGTCGCGATGCACCGGAGCCCGCCCACGCTTTGCGGTTATGCTCTCGCGCGATGAGGGCGCGGCTTCTTATGACGGTCATCGTTCCGGTGGCGCTGGCGGCCGTGGTGTTGGTAGCTGTCGGCTGCGGCGGCGACGACAAGCCGGCCTACTGCTCGAACGTCAGCGCCCTCCAGCAGTCGGTCACCGATCTCAAGGACGTCCAGCTTGAAAGCGGCGCCCTCTCCACCCTCCAGACGGATCTCCAGACCGTGCAGACCAACGCGGATGCGGTCGTGAGCTCGGCGAAGGCGGACTTCCCGAGCGAGACCAGCGCGCTGGAGTCATCGGTCTCGAGCCTTTCCACCGCGATCCAGAAGCTGCCCTCGTCCGCGACGCCCCAGCAGCTGGCCGCCCTCGTGCCGAAGATCACCAGCACCGTGACCGCTGCGCAGGACCTCCAGAGCGCCACCAGCTCGGCCTGCGACTGACTTCGGCCACGGCCTAACGCCGGCGCCTCCCGCCAGCTGATCGCGTCGGTCCCGATCAGGAGGTCGCTTCCATCCGCCAAGGCGAGATACTGCTCGGGCGATGTCGCCGGAGAACGTGGAGGTCATGCGTCAGGTCTACGACGCGTTCAATCGCGGCGACTGGGACGTCCCCGAGCCCGAGAAGGCCCTCGAAGCAGCCGGGTTGAGGGAGTAGGCGATGTCGCAGGAGAACGTGAGTCGCGAGAAGGCGGTGGCGTTCGCCGAGGCCTATGGGCGGACCTGGGAAAGCTGGGATTTCACCGGCTTCGTCGATCTGTTCAGCGACGACGTGGTCTACGTCGCGCATGCGACGCAGGAGGCGGTTGTGGGACGAGCGGCGCTGGCGGGCTACATCCGCAAGGAGGCCGCCGATCAAGGGCAGGCGAGCGTTCGAATGGGAAGCCCGCTCATCGACTCCGACCATGTCGCCGCCGAGTTCTGGGTTACGCGGACCAACGAGGGTGAGAAGTGGACTACGGCCGGTTGTTTCATCGCACGACTTGGACCGGACGGGCGATGCACCGTCTTTCGCGAATACTGGTTCGACGTGGCCGGGCATATCGGTGCGTATGACGGCTGGGGAGAGTAGGCGGGCTAGATCCAGTAAGACGGAGAAGCAACGGCAATCGGACGGGCGTAGCTGACCAGCGAGGGCGCCGTCCCTGGATGCCGATGCTGCGACGCGGCCGGCTAGTCGCTTGCCGCGCGCTCGGTGCGGGCCCACATTTGGAGGTAGGCCTCGGCGCCGTTGGCCATGTCGTTCACGATCTGCGGGCCCGCGACCACGCGGAGGTCCTCGATCCAGTCCGGATAGAGGCCGTAGTGATCGACGCCGTCCGTGTTGATGTCGTAAACGCGGGTTCCCGAGTGCTGGCGGCGGATGATGCTCCCGCCGTCAAACGAGCGAAACGGGTAGTGGACCGGATTCTGCGAAGCATCCGGGCGGGGCTCGGGCTGGGAGTGGAGCCCGTTGATGTCGGAGCCGAAGCCCGTCCCGAAGAAATAATGCGGGTTTCGGTTGGCCCGGGCGAACCGCCACTCGTCAGCGAACTGGCTGGAGACGCTCGAGATCGGCCCGACGATCCCCCCGAGCTGCTGGAGGCGAACCTGACTGCCCGGATCGCCCCAGGAATGACTCGAGATGACGCCTGGATAATGGGCTGTCTCGAGGATCGAGAGCACCCGCCGCCGCGCCTTCATGCTCATGTGGTCGGTCTCGACGATCATCCCCTTGCGCATCATCTTCCGGATCACGTACTCACCGAGGCCCGTCAGGCCCTTGCGATTGCAGTGCGGTCCGGGGGGATAGACCGGGAGTTGGCCCTCGAACAGCGGCTGGGTGGCGACGGGTCCGAAGAGGATGGCCATCAGCGCGGCTTCATCGTCGCCGATCGGTGTGGGGGTGTTGTCGTGATCCGGATCGTCGCAGTGGTCAGCCGTCCAGAATCGGCCGGTCGCATACTTGTTCCCCGTGTTGACGAGCACGCCTGAGGCGCCGCTGTCGAACTTGGCGCCACCCAGCGCATTGTCGAACTTGTGCACGGGGAACATCGACCGGACGCCAGCGCCATAGAGCTTGTCGAGCTCGCGGTCGATCTGGGCCGTGTCGCACTTCGGCGTACCGTTGAGCTGCCCGCAGTCCAGCACCTCGGAAACCTCGATTCCGAGAACCACGGCGAGCTTTCCGTCGTTGATCACCCGCCGCGCCTCGATCCGAGGTGCGGACCAGCCGGAAGAAACCCTTTCCAGGGCCGCCGTACTGAGCATCGATGTAGTCCTGGAGCGCGCGCATGTCCTTGGCCTGCTTGTAGGCGCTCGTCATCTCGTTGCAGTTGTTCTTCTTGAGCGGATAGAGCTCGCAGAGCGCGCGGTTTTCAACCAGGTCGTTGACCATCAGGCGCAGACCAGACCGCCAGGAGCGCTCGATCCATTTCCAATAGGTGCCCTCGTGGCTTTGCGACTCGTCACGCGGCCAGCCGGCGAAGCTCGGCCACCCCTCAGGGCTGTGTGTGCCCACAGGGCTGCCCTCGCTGAGAAAGTTCTCGACCACCGCGCCAGCTCCATTTGGGTAGTGGTCCGGACAATCCTTCAGCGCGACCGTAACGCCGTACGGGCTCCAGGGCCGGCCGCAATGGAAGCGACCGCTGAGGAACTCAAAGGCGCCGAGGTGGATGTGATCGTCCAGGAAGCCACGGACTTTCGCGGTCGGGCTCGAGCCCTTGAAGGGCTTGCCCGTGACGTTCACCTGCACCTCCGGGAACGTGGCGCAATGCCTCGCGGGAACGAAGCTCCAGCGCGCCGGGTTGCCGGCGACCTGCTTGAGGTGTCTGTCGGCGCCCACGCCGAGACGCCTGCCCGTGGAAACGCTCGTGATCCGCAGCTTTCCGCCGGCGTCCTGAAGCCGCCAGTCGGCGGGACGCCCGGGCGTGGTGGTGGGACTGACCCGGCTCAGGGGCGCCGTGGCGGGCATCCGGCCGAGGGGGCCATAGAGGAGGTAGCGTCCCAGCGCAGTCGCCTGCATGCGAAACGGCGTCGCACCGCCAACATTGCTGGCGGTGACGGAGTAGTCCGAGCCGTCCAGGACGACGAACCGGTTCGTGGCCGCGTCGCGCAGGCTGTAGCAACCGTTGGCGAACGAGTACACGTTCACCGCGGAGGCGGACGGGGCCGCGATCGCGAACGCACCCCAGCACGCAAGCACGGTGATCGTGCTCAAAAAACGGCGGCCTCCCATCTCGGCGATCCTAACATCGCAAGGCCGGCCGCCGTGGGAGAGCGGTGCGCCGAGGCGAGCCTGGGCTGAGGCTTAGAGTAGGCACCGCGTGAACGAGTCCTCGGGCGACATCGGGCGGACGCGACTGGCAAGCGAGCGGACTCAGCTTGCCTGGTGGCGGACCGGCCTCGCGGCCCTGGCGGTCTCACTTGCCGTCGGGCGACTTGTGCCGGCAGCTCAGTCACGCCTCCTCTCAGTGGCCCTATACGGTGATCGGTGTTGGCTTTGCCCTCTATGGGCTGGTGCTCGTCACCAACGGCACGCTGCGGGCCAGGGAGGTCGAGGCATGCCTCTCGCGCGGCGAGCAGATCCCGCCCCAGAGCGGGCTGATCACCGTGCTGAGCGGCGCGGGCGTACTCCTCGCCCTCGCTACAGGGGCCCTCATCATCGCCCAGTAGGGCTTCTGTTCAAACCGGCGTCCGCGGCAGCGAACACGGCCGCCCGACGATCGCCAGGCGCGGGAGGATCGACACGAACCCGCCCAACTCCTGGGAGCCGCGGCTCTCCCGGCTCGCCTGCCAGCGCGAGATACTGCGCGGGCGATGTCGCAGGAGAACGTTGAGATCGTGCGCGAGCTGTATGACGGCTGGGCCCGGGGTGACTTCAGCGTCGGCCGGGAGCATTTCGACCCCAGCATTGAGTGGGCCAACCTCTGGCCCCCCGACCGAGTGACCGCTCGGGGAGCCGAGGGGATGCAGGAAGCGTGGCGGGGCTTCCTAGGCACCTGGCACCATTTTCGAACGGGAGACGTCGAGCGTTTGATCGATGAGGGGGATCGCGTCACCGCTTACCACCAGATCTTCGGGCAGGCCAAGCCTGACCAACCCGAGATGAGCCGCCCGGGTACAGCCGTGTTCACGTTTCGGGACCGGAAGATCGTCGGCCTGCTTCTGACGGATCCGGAGCACCTCGAAACCGCCGGGCTGTCGGAGTAGTCAGCTCAGCCGACCACCCAGCTCTTTGCCTACCTCCCCGAGAAAGGACCTTTGCGATGCGCGCGAGTGAATCCCCCGCCGGCACATTCAAGATCGGCGGCGAGACCGGAGTCAATCGTCTGGGCTATGGCGCGATGCGCATCACTGGGGAGGGCATATGGGGCCCGCCGGAAGACCCCGATGCCGCCATCGCCGTCCTCAAACGGCTGCCCGAGCTCGGCGTGGACTTCATCGATACCGCCGACGCATACGGGCCCGAGGACTCTGAGAACCTCATCCGCGAGGCCCTGCATCCGTTCAACGGCGTCCACGTCGCCACAAAGGGGGGCTTCACGCGCCACGGCCCTGGCCGCTGGGCGCCGGTCGGGCGCCCGGAGTATCTGCGCCAGTGCTGCCTGATGAGCCTCCGCCGGCTCGGCCTCGAAACGATCGATCTCTGGCAGCTGCATCGCATCGATGTCGAGGTCCCGCGCGAGGAGCAGTTCGGGCTCATGAAGGAGCTCCAGGACGAGGGCAAGGTGCGCCATCTCGGTCTTTCCGAGGTCTCTGTGGAGGACATCAAGGCGGCGCAGCAGGTCTTCGAGGTCGCCACCGTGCAGAACATCTACAACCTCACGAACCGCCAGCACGAGGACGTCCTCGACTACTGCGAGCAGGGGGGAATCGGCTTCATCCCGTGGTTCCCCCTGGCCGCCGGGGACCTCGCCGCGCCCGGCGGAGCGGTCGCCGAGATCGCGGCCGCGCACGACGCAACTGCCGGGCAGGTGGCGCTCGCCTGGCTGCTCGCCCGCAGTCCCGTGATGCTGCCGATTCCAGGTACGGGCTCGATCGAGCACCTGGAGGAGAACGTCGCCGCCGTAGACCTAGAGCTCACCGCCGAACAGCTCGCACGTCTCGACGAGGCCAGCGGAGAGAGCTGATCGCAGCCCCGCGGCGCCCTTCGAGTCTGGGCGACTGTGGAATTCGCCGGCCTGCGGAAGTAGTCGGAGACGCGAGATTGGTGGCGTTCCCTATGAGACCTGGCCGTTCCGGGCGGTCGCCGAGTTTCTCTATGCGGAGATCAGCCGTTCAAGCTTGTCGAAGCTGTCCGTCCAGCCGTCCCGGTGAAGGGCGCGTCTCTCCTCAGTCTTGAACGCCCCCTGGGTGAAGTCGACCTCCGTCGACCCGCCAAGATCGCGTAGTGACAACGCGACCAGGGTCTCGACGTCGTCGGGATCCGGGTCCTCCCACACGAATGTGTAAGCGAGGCGGCCAGGGGAATCGACTTCGCGGAACTGACCCGTTAAATAGAACGGGTCACCATCCGGTGGCTGCATCTCGATCCGGTAGGTCTCTCCGACGCGGGGGACGAAGTCCAGACTCGGAATGGTGAAGCCCTGCGGCCCGAACCACTTCGCCAACTCGCTCGGCTCGCTCAAGGCGGCAAACACAACCGACGGTTCGGAAGGAAGGACGCGCCGCATCTCAATGGCAAGCTCGCCGGACTGCGCCACCACGCGGATCCTACGCGGTGAGGAAACGAGCCGGTCGCCCGTCGTGGACGATGGGCACGGCTGGTTTCGAACCAGCGACCTCTCGCGTAGGCCGAGAAGGCGGCTTTCTGCCCGGAGGCGCGCGGATGTGACTCGTTGCGCCGACAGCTTTGCCGCCGACGACTGCCGGCCGGCGCGTTACGCCGGTAGCCGGCTGAGCGCGGCCCGAATCCCCTTCTGACTCTCCTCGTCCAAGACCGGCTCCTTCTCGAGCCAGAGGACGAAGGCATGAAGCCACAGCAGTCGGACGTCGATCCCAAGCTCGCCCGCGTAGGCCATGAGCACGTCTTCCGGGTGTCGTGGCCAGGCTATTCCGTCTTCGAATCGGGCGATCGTTGCCTGGTTGACCTTGATCGCGGCCGCGATCTCAACCTGGACGATCCCTTTCTCCTCTCGGCTTTGGCGGCAAGCCCGACCGAGCCAGGGGAGGAAGGGGCGAGGAATGTCCTCGGCGCTCATCCCTGATTTCTATCCGACCGCCAGGCGGGGGTCACCGGGGTTCCCGCGCGATATGCACAGTGCCGGCGCGTCCCAAACCAATGCATGCCATCGATCATTCCGAATCGCAATGATATAGAGTGCGGGTCGAGGCAGGGGGCCGGCCAGACCGATGCCCGGCATTCATCCGACTGCCACGTATCCTGCTGGGGGTGCGCGGCGAAGGTCGCCCCGCGATGGGCCCGAACACAAGGAGCCGATCCCGATGAGCACTAACCAGACGGAGTCAAACGGCGCGACGCGCCTCTCCTACATTCTCGGGGTGCCCCTGGCCGACAACGTCGTGCGCCGGTGGCCGCAGATGGAAGAGATCGTGCGCACCAGCAAGCTCGTCGCCGATGTCGAAGGTAACTTCCCCGAGCTCACGCTCGAAGTCGGCAGGCGCCTGCAACTCGATGATGTCGTCGTAGTCGAGTGGACCTGCGACTACGGCGACGGTCGCCTGTATCGGAACGTGACGATCGGCGAGTTGGAGGACGGGGAAGCCGTGCGCGTCACCGACTACTGGGGCGAGCCCACGGCAACACCGGACTGGCGCCGGTCGATGACCGATCGGCTCAAGATGCCCGGCGACGGCACCTGGCCCGACGGAGACCATCTCGCCCACCATTAGCCGTGCCTTTGCCGGCGGATTGCTCGGCAGCCTTGACTGCGGCGCGGCGCCCGTCTAGGGTCGGCGTCGGATGCAGGGGGGATCGCATCGCGTGAGCATCAGGTGGCTGGGCGTCTCGGCCCTTGTCGGGCTAACCCTGGGCGCGTTGGTGGTCGGCTTGGTCCTCCTCCGACCCCACGTTGCCTCTGCAGGGGGGGCGCATCGGCACACGAAGATCGCCTTCGATCGATTCATCACGTCCGGGCCTTCGCTCGACTACGACGTGTTCATCATGAACCCCGATGGCTCCCACCGTCAAAGGCTCACTCAGAGCCCCGCCTACGACTGGGCGCCGGCGGTCTCCCCTCACGGCAGGCGAATCGTCTTCGGCAGCGATCGCGACGGCGAGGACGAGATCTTTGTGATGCGAAGCGACGGCTCCCATAAACACCAGCTCACTCACAACACGGCAAGCGACGAGCTTCCCTCCTTCTCCCCCAACGGAAGGCGAATCATCTTCGGGAGCAACCGTGACGGCGATTACGAGATCTTTGAGATGCGCCCCGACGGCTCCGATCAACGCAAGTTGACCGATAACAGCGACGATGACCTCGGGGCCACATTCTCGCCTACCGGCAAGCGGATCGCCTTCCACAGCTATCGCGATGGCGATGCCGAGATCTTCACGATGCGCGCCGACGGTACCCACCAGCACCAGCTGACCCGCAACACCACCAGCTTCGACCAGCTCCCCTCCTACTCCGCGGATGGGAAGCGGATCGCTTTCAGGAGCAATCGGGACGGTGACTTCGAGATCTTCACGATGCGCGCCGACGGTTCCCATCAGCGGAAGCTCACCAACAACACCGACTTCGATTCTGATCCGGATTACGCTCTGAACGGCAAGCGGATCGCGTTCACGAGCGACCGCGACGGCGACTTGGAGATCTTCACCATGAGCGGTGATGGCTCCCACCAGCGCAAGCTCACCCGCAACACAGTCGACGAAGAGTTTCCGAAGTGGGGTCGTCCGCGTAGATAGATTGGGCTAGTCTGATCCTGGGCCAACCGCTCGTCGTGGCGCGCTTCAAGCGAGTCCGTACGAGTAGTCCGGTCTGAACTTCGATGTGGACCGGACCGCGTCCCATTCGGGTACGGGACGGGCCACTCAGGAGGTACAGCATGCCGGACGTGACTCCCCGGTGATACGAGATCAGGGGACAGCGCACCGCCTTCGCATCGATCCGTCCCGCAGCATGAAGGCGATCACGGGCGAGGTCGAGGCGCTGCTCGATGGCTTGGATGAGGGCCCGCGCCGCAGCGGTGCTCTCTTGGCGAGCGAGCTCATCGCGCAGGTGGTCGCCCCCTCGCGGGGCTGGAACAGCCAGCCTGTCGATCTCACCATCCAGGTGCGAAAGGGCGCCATTCGCCTCGAGGCGACGGGGCCGGTCGCGCCATTGGTCGAAGCGACCGCCGGCCACGGCGTAGCGCCCGATGACCCGTTTGCCGATTGGGGGGCCTTCACGATCGAAAGGCTGGCTGATCGCTGGGGCCTCGGCGGAGGTTCCCGACGAAACATCTGGGCCGAGATCGAGGCTCCAGCGTAAGCGCACGAACACCGGGGATTCGGGCAGAAAGGGCGGCTTTCTGCCCATAGGGAGGCGCGCGGCGGGATGACCCCGGATTGCACGCACGAGTGCCCGTTCTTAAGTGCGGTGAGTCGCGTCGTGCGAACGCCAGATAAGCGATAGCGTCACCGCAGTCCCCCCAGGGGAGGTCCAAGCCGCTACACGGCCAAATGCGCCTGCGGCTCAAACAAGGAGGTGGAGATGAAGCGCGTAATCGCACTCGCGCTCTTGGCGGCCTCGGTGGTGCTCGTGATCGTAGTAACCGCGAGCGCGGGTCGCGGGGCTCATCACGCGGGTCATACGATCGCGGTGGTCGAGCACGCGACCACAGATGCCGTCACCAATGGAACGGCAGGCGACGACGCGGGCAACATCCTCACGTTTGCGAACGATGTCTTCAACGCGGCTGACACGCAGGAGGTCGGTAGCGACCAGGGGTCCTGCCTCCGCGTGGTCGTGGGCAAGTCGTGGGAATGCAACTGGACTACGTTCCTGCCAAAGGGGCAGATCACGGTCGAGGGCCCGTTCTATGACGCCGGCGACAGTGTTCTCGCGGTAACCGGAGGCACCGGCAGGTACCGCAACGTGCGTGGTGAGATGGAGCTCAAGTACCACAACCCGGCTGGTACCAAGTTCGACTTCGTCTTCCATCTGATCGGCTGAGCTGTCGGGCGCTGGGCTGATGCAGCCCGGCGCCCCTCCGCCAGACCGACGATGACTGCGACGGGGCCTGTGACGCCTCTGAGGCGAGTTCGCATGCACTCATGGCCTGTTGTCGATCAGCTGCGGATCGGCAGACGCAGCGCGGAAGCGACCTTGCGAGCTTCTGGTCGGCAGCCGATCTTTGCGAGCGACGTGTGGAGACAAGCTGGGACATACGGAAAGGAAGACGACCATGAGCTCACCCCGGACCATCCTCGACGCGCGCTTCAGCGACCCCGGGACCCAGGCAACCGACTGGCCTCGCACCCGCAAAGCCCTCGAGGCGGCCGAGCTCTTCTGGCTGTCTACCGTGCGAGCGGACGGCCGCCCCCATGTCACCCCGCTCGTCGCAGTGTGGACGGAGGATCGGCTGCACTTCTGCACCGGTCCCGAGGAGCAGAAGGCCCTCAACCTGGCGCACCATTCTCGTGTGGTCCTCACCACCGGGTGCAACACCTGGGACGGCGGTCTCGATGTGATGGTCGAAGGCGAGGCCGTGCCGGTAACCGACCAGGACACGCTGCGCCGCCTCGCTGAGGCGTGGACGACCAAGTGGGACGGGCGCTGGCGCTTCGAGGTCGGAGCCAACAGTTTCCTGCACCCCGGGGGCGAGAGCCCGGCACTGGTATTCGCGGTCGCGCCTGACAAGGTGCTTGCGTTCGGAAAAGGCGAGTTCACCCACACCTCGCACCGGTTCTAGCGGGCGGAACCGCTCTCCGCTCGAGTTCAGAGTCCAATGCTCTCTTGATCATGCGGGAGCGGGAGCGTGTGACTCGGCAGGGCGCGCCCGGCACGGCCGCCGAGCGCACAAGAGCCTGTAATCGACCGCCGGTGCGGGCGGTCGGTGATCCCTGGGTCGCGCTCGCCGCGGTGGCCTTCGACACGGAGCAGATTCGCCTCGGTCCGTTGGTGACTCCGCTCTCGCGGCGCGGCGAGAATTCAGCCGGGCTCGCAGACGGCGAGGACCTTGAAGTTGACTTTGTCCGGGTTTCGGTTCTCGACCGCCGCGTACCAGCGCCGGGCGAGATCGCCGTCGTCGGGGTTGCCTACCAGTCCGGTGGCGTCGAGGGGTCCGCTGTCGCGGAGGCGAAGGAACTTCGCCGGGCCGCCCTGGACGATTCCGCCGCCGACCACGCGCTGGCTGTCGGGACATCTGGCCCCGGCATGGCCGGTGGCGTTCCCCGCCACCGAGAAGCCAGTGGCCTGAATGGTGGCCTGGGAATCGGCTGAGCAGATGGCGAAGGCCTTGAACTGCACTGTGTGGTCGGGAAGGTTGTGCACGGCCGAGTACCAGCGAGTGGCGACGTCTCCATCGGTGGTGCTGCTCAGCTGCCCGGAGGAGTCCAGGGGGCCGCTGGCCAGGATGCGGTTGTCGGGCCAGCTGTACTCGATCACCCCGCCCCCGAGGGCACGCTGTCCGGTCGGACACCTGACGGTCATCACGCCGGTGCTGCGGCCCGCGATCGAGAAGGAGGCCGCCTTTACCGTGGCATCGGAGCTGGCCGAACACAGAGCGAAGGCCTTTACGGGCGCCGGATCGGAGGCGGGGTTCGAGACGCCGGCGTACCACTGGGTGGCGACATCACCGTCGACGGTGTTCTGCGCGGCGGTGGTTGGGTTGATCGGCGGGCTAGTCGTCGAATCGAGGGGGCTGCTGGCACCGAGGTAGATCTGCTGGTTGGCGGTGTGCATCACCCCGCCGCCAACCACCCGCTGTCCAGCTGAACACTGCGCGTAGGCTCCTGTCAGACCCAGTTTGGCCGTAAACGGGGTGGCCTCGACCATGGCATCGCCGGCCGGACCGGCAAAGGCATGGGCGGTGAAGGCAAGCGTTGCCACGAGGCCGATGCCGGCGACCACGCGGGAAAGCCTGCCTCTCATACCACACGCTCTCATGTGACGCGGCCAAAAAACGCCCGGCCTCGCGCCGGTTGTTTTCTCGCCTCTTTGCAGGCCCAAGGGGCCCGCGATAGGCCTACCCCGCCCCTATCGGCTTGGGCGGTGAAGTCCTTTAGTGGCTTTCCGCCGGTGGTAAGGCGCAGCCACTGGCATGAGCCTCGCAGCCGATGCAAAACGCAACTGGCGACTCCACATGTAGCTCACGCAAGGAGAGACCCCAGGGTCCGCGATCGAGCGCAGGCACGCTCAACAAAGGGCCTCTAACAGACCATTTGTGGGATGGGCGCGGCTGGTTTCGAACCAGCGACTCTCGCTGGCTTTCGCCTACGGCTACTTCTGGTTTCGGTTCCACTCGACCCAGCCAAGCCCCCGGCGGCTGTCGGTCGTCCGCACGCGGCACATCGCTCGCGGGAAGTGGGAGATGCGGCCGTCGGGCGCCTCGAGCAGGATCGCTCCGAAGGCGAGCGGCTCGACGTCAACCTCGACGTCCCCTGGTGACATCGTGATCCGCGCGGTGGTGATGAGGCCGTTGTGGGCGATTTGCTCAGTCGAGCTCACGTTGGCGAGCTCGGTCAGCTGCCCGTCGCGCTGAACGTAGCCGACCCCGAAGTCCGGGTAGGTCGGGACCGAGACGGCGTGGGTGTGGGTGCCGTCGTCCAGGTGCAGGGCGCTCCACATCCAGTCGCCGGCCCACCAATCGCGGGCGCCCCAGGAGTGATCACGCTGGCCGGGGCCGCTGAGCTCGAACGTCTCCTCGCCGCATCGGACCGTGCCGCTGACGCGGCAGGGGATCTCATAGCGAGTCGCAAGACGCCACTGATACGGCTCGCCGTCGGTCTCCCAGGTCAGGTCGACGACGATGTCAACCGGCTCCCCGCGTTCCTTGCGAAGCGGGGCCGAGTGATCGCCGTGAGCGGCCGCCCTGCCCTCGACTTCGACCCGGAATCGCTGCAGCGGCTGCACGCAGCGATGGCTCGCTTTCATCATCTCCGTGACGACAGCCTGGGTCTCGTCGTCGGCCGGCGGCAGCGGCGCGCTCCCATCAACCAGCATGACCGCCGGCTCGCCGGGACGGACGATGCAGGTAGTGAGCAGACAAGCGTCCGTGTTCGGCAGCCGCCCGATCCGGTGGTAAACGCCCAGCCGTCCGTCGTCGCTGACCGCGTCGAAGTACCAGCTCTCGTTCCAAAGCTGCTCGGGACCGGGCTCGTGCGAGCTTTCGTCGGCGGGCTCCGGTCGCAGCGGCGCTTTCGCGCCCGCGTCCGGCTCGGGCAGGAGCTCGAGGGCGTTCAGGTCGATCGCCATCTCTGCAGCCCGCTCGAGGACGGCCATGAACATGTCGTCACCGCGCTCGGTCCGCTCGACGACCATCGCGGGGGCGATCGTCATCACGAGGAGCAGAAAGCATTGGCGCCGATACTCCTCCCGGCATTGCTCCCATGAGAACCCGGCGACGCCGTGGGCGAGGAGCTCGTCGTAGTAGGCACGCAAGAGCGATGCCTCGTGCGCACGCCGCTCCTCGACGGGCAGGGCACCTCCGATGAAGTAGGCGGCATCCCTCATCACCGGGCCCCAACCCAGTGTCTGCCAGTCGACGACCGTGCATGCCTCGTTGTGGAAGAGGATGTTGTCGAGCCGGTAGTCGCCATGGACGAGGCCGAGTGGGGGGCGCTGATCCGCCTCCCAGGCATCGGCGGACGGCAACAAAGCGCTCACAGACCTCGACATGCTCGGAGGCGATCCGGCCCCGATAACGCTCGAGGAAGCTGGGCAGCAGCGCGCTCAACAGTGCCTGGTTGAGCGGGTTCGGCTGGTTTAGCCACTCGGTCGCTGCGAGCGCGAGGTCGCCGAACACCGGCGCGTGGATCCTCGCCAAGGCCACCATCGCAATTCGCGCCTCGGCGGGCCCGCAGCCGGCGATCTGATCGCCCTGCACACCGTCCTCGATGTCCTCGAGGACGAGCGTGAACCAGCCCTTCTCCGGGTCGTGCTCGGCGAGATGCCATTCGGCCAGCGTCCCGGCCCCATCGATCCGGTCACGGAGCTCGCGGTAGAAGGTGACCTCACGCAGGTACACCCCCAAGTTGACCCCGACGTCGCGGCTGTTCTGGTCGGTGGCGGCGAGCTTGACGACCACGCTCTCTCGCTCGCCCTGTGGCCGGCAGTAGCGGACCCGGTAGCTCTTGCTCATTTGCCCGGTACCGATCGCCTCGACGCCAACCAGCTCCAGGCCTTCGACTCCGAGCACGGATCCGAGCCATTCGGCCGTGATGCCGTCGACCGTCTTGATCACACCCTGTGAAGCCACGTTCCTCTCCCGGGAATCGGCACCATAGTGCTCGGGACCTCCCCAAGATCCAATACGCGTGCCTTGCCACCAAATCGGGACGCTTGGCTTCGTCAAGCGGCCCTGCTGGGAGCCGTGGCTCGTCGAAGACCCTCGCCTCGCCTGCGAAAGCAGCTCCGGTGACGCTTCCAATCGGGTTCAGGCTGGACTTCGTGCGGGCGTCGCCTCGCCGTGGCCGAACCGGACGTCCGGCAGGATGCGACCGAGCCAGCTTGGCACGTACCAGGCGGCGGGTCCGGCGAGGCGCAGCAGCACCGGCACCAGCAGCAGCCGAACCAGGAAGGCGTCGAGCAGCACAGCGATTCCGAGGATCACTCCCATCTCCTTGGGCGGCAGGGGCCCCGAGAGGGCGAAGGTGAAGAAGACGGCCACCATCACGACCCCGGCGGCGTTGATCACGCGCCCCGAGTGGGCCAGCCCACCGACCATCGCCTTCTGTGCGTCTCCTTCGCGATCCCAGTGCTCTTTGGCGGAGGACAGCAGGAAGACCGTGTAGTCCATCGAGATCGCGAAGATCATCGCGAAGAAGAAGACCGGCGCCCAGGCATCAAGAAAGCCCTGCGATTGGAAGCCGAGCAATCCGGCAAGGTGGCCGTCCTGGAAGATCCACTTGGCGATCCCGAAGGCGGCGCCGGTCGCGAGCAGGTTGGGCAGGACACCGATCGCGGCCGCCACGGGCGCCTGGAACGCAAGGAGGAGCAGCAGGAAGCCGAGCGCCAGGACCACTCCGATCACCACGGGCGTCTTGGCCGCCAGCGCGGCCTCGAGGTCGTGGTTCTCAGCCGCCGAGCCGCCGACCAACGTGCCAGAGGGAAGTTTCGAGCGCAGGCGATCGATCGTCGCGCCCAGCTCGGGGCTCGAGGGATCGCTGGTGGGGATCGCCTCAATCAGCGCCAGGCCGCCGCGGCCCGGCCGGGGCGGCAGGGAATGGGCGATGCCCGGGTCGCTCAGCACCGAGGTCACCGCCTGCTGGGCCGCCGATGCCGGGGCGACGATCTGGAGGGCGCCCGGCGCACCCGGCCCGAAGCCCGCCTGGATCTGCTCATAGCCCTGCCGCGAGTGGTCGGAGGGCGGCACGACCGTGATGGAGGGCATCCCGGTGCGCAGCGAGAGAACTGGCAGGGCAAGGGTCAGTAGGACCACGAGGGCGACGCCGCCGAACAGGTACGGCCGCCGCCAGAGCAGCTCACCCCAGTGGGCAAAGCGCGCAGAGCGATGTTCGCCGCTGCGGACCCAGGGAAGCGACAGGCGGTCGACCCGGGGGCCGAGCTTGGCGAGCACTGCGGGCAGCAGCGTCAGCGTCGCGGCCAGTACGAAGAGGACCGAGACGATGATGCCCAGGGACGTCGAGCGGAAGGCGGGGCTCGGCACCAGCATCACCGCCGAGAGCGAAACCAGCACGGTCAGTCCCGAGAAGAGGACGGCCTTGCCGGCGGTGTCCATCGTCGTCGCCACCGCCTCGACGGGGCTGAGCTCCTGACCGAAATGGGCGGCTCGGAAGCGAACGACCAGGAAGAGGGCGTAGTCGATGCCCAGCGCGAGCGCGAACATCAGCGCGAAGTTCATCGACCAGATCGAGATCGGCGAGACCAGCGCTCCGAGGTAGAGCAGGCCTGCAGAAGCGATCAGTCCCACGATGGTCAGCATCAGCGGCAAGCCTGCGGCCACCAGCGAGCCGAAGGCGAGCACCAGGATCGCCATCGTCACCGGCCAGGAGATGAACTCGGACTTGAGCATCGCCTCGCGGTTCGCCTGGTTGAAGTCCGACCACATCCCCGACGCTCCAGTCAGGTTGACAGCAACTCCAGGCCCGGCGGCGTCGGCCAGCCTGGACTTGAGGCGATCGGCGGCATCGACCATTGCGTTCGGATCGGCGGCCGCGCCAGCCCGGATCACGGCCGTGTGGCCGTCGGGCGAGATCGAGACGCCCGGCCGCGGCGGGAAGACACGACCGACGGCGTGATCGCGCCGCAGCACTCGCCCTGCACGGGCCACTGTTTGCCGGAAGCCGGGCGCCGTCGCCACTTGGTCCCGCGAGTGGACGGCGACCTGAAGCGCGTAGCCGCCAATGCCGGCGAAATTGCGATCAACCTGCTGGCGAGCCTGGACGGACTCGGAGCCGTTCGCCTGCCACCCGGCGCCGGAGAGTGCCGTCTCCACCCGCGGGGCGAGGATGCCCAGACCGACTGCGATCAGCGCCCAGGCGATGAAGACGCGTCCGCGATGCTCCGCCGCCAGCCGGCCGAGCCGACCGATCGGGCCGAGGTCGCTCATCGCTCGGGCGCTGCGTGAAGGCCCAACCGGGTTCCACGCGCCGTAGCGAGCGGGGAGGTGGGCGGCTCTTGGATCTGGTGCGGGCACGGCTACCTCCTTAGTTAGTACGACCGTTCGTACGGATTGATCGTGAGAGTGTACGACCGGTCGTGCTAACTTGTCTGTGATGGCTGACACAGAGACCCGCGATCAGCCTGTGCGCCGGGTGCGCAAACGGCGCAGCGACGGCGAACGGAGCCGCAACGCGATCCTGCGTGAAGCCGGACAGCTTGCGACTGTCGAGGGCATCAGCGGGCTCTCGATCAGCCGACTGGCAGAGGCCGTCGGGATGAGCAAGAGCGGCCTATTCGCCCACTTCGGCTCCAAGGAGGAGCTCCAGATCGCGACAATCGAGGCGGCGCGCGCCGTGTTCACCGCCCAGGTGATCGACCCGGCCCTGGCCGCCCCGACCGGGCTCGACCGGCTGCGGCAGCTGGCGGAGAACTTCCTGCGGTATGTCGAAGGCGACCTCTACCCGGGCGGCTGCTTCTTCGCGTCGGTCGCTGCCGAGATGGCCATGCGCCCGGGCCCCGTGCGTGACGGTGCGGTTCAGGTCGTGGACGAGTTCGCCCGGGAAGTCGAGACGGCCGTTCGCGACGCCCAGGCCGAGGGCGCGATCGATCCTTCAGAGGATGCGGAGGACCTCGCCTTCGAGCTCAACTCCTACTTGTCGCTTGCCAACTCGCAGTTCGCAGTCAGCCAGCAACCTGCACCGATCGACCGGGCACGCCGCGCGCTGGAAGCCCGGATCAGGGCAGCGGCTACCGCCGCCGGGCCGTGGGAGTCGCGCCGCCGCTCCTCACTAGCCGCCGGAGGTGCCGACCGGCGATCCTTTGGGGCCGGCGAGGATCACATAGGTTTGCGATCTAGTGAGGAGGCGAGGGGAAGTGATGACGGAGACGAGCAACCTTGATCGCGTCGAGTTCCGTGCGGGGCAGCGCCAGCAGTGGGCCAAGGCGGCGACCGGCTGGCGCAAATGGTCTGAGCTGATCGAGAGGGCTGCCCGCGGGGTCAGTGAACGCCTGGTCGAGCTGGCCGGCGTTGAGCCGGGGGACCGGGTTTTGGACGTGGCCGCCGGATACGGCGAGCCAACGTTGACCGCGGCCATGGCGGCCGGCCCGGAGGGCGAGGTCGTGGCCACCGATATCTCGGCCGAGATGCTCGCCTTCGGGCGGGAGCGAGCTGGAGCCGCTGGGCTCGGAAACATCGAGTTTGTGGAGTCGGATGCGGCCTCTCTGGAGTTCTCGGAGGGCAGCTTCGACGCCGCGCTCTCACGCTGGGGGATCATCTTCGAGCCTGACGCGGAGACGGCAGCAGCGCATGTCCGCGGCTTTCTCGAGCCTGGCGCACGGATGGCAATCAGCTCCTGGGGACAGCCGGATCGGGTGCCGTTCATGGCGATTCCGATGAGGACCGCGATGGAGCGTCTGCAGGTGCCGTCGCCCGCGCCGGGAACGCCCGGCGCGCTCTCGCGCCCGACCCCGGAGGCGCTGGGCGGCTTGCTCGACGTCGCTGGCTTCTCGGATGTGGACGTGGAGGAGGCGCAGGTCACCTTCGAGTGGCAATCCCCCGAGGAGTTCACCACCTACATCAGGGAGGTCTCCTCGTCGATCAAGGCGATCATCGATCCGCACCCGCCCGACGTGCAGGAAGAGACCTGGGCCGCAATAACCGACGCCATCGGGCAGGTGGCCGCCGAAGACGGCTCGGTGCGGCTCACGAACCTCGTCGTCCTCGCCGCCGGGCGGGCCTAGGCCTTCGAGTCCGAGACCCATATGAGCGCGGCTGGTTCGAACCAGCGACCTCTCGTGTGTGAAGCGGCAGTCCTAAACGCTCAGAAGCCGCATCAACAAACGGGATGCGCCGCTCAGACCAGCCCACTCAGCTGTAAAGCGGCCCCGATCAGCCCACATCCGAGGACGACGTAGACCACCGTCAGTTTGCCGTGCCAGCGGTTGAGTGCCAAGAACGCACCGATCGCGAGCAACGCCGTCGGGAGATCGACCACACTCGTGTCCACGATCTGGACGGTCACCGAGGCGATCAGCCCGATGACTCCGGCTGCGACTCCGAGTAGGAACGGATGCAAACGCACGTTGTGCGCCACGGCCACCAGCTGGCGGTGAAAGAAGATTGGGAAGACGAAGGCCGGAAGGAAGATCCCAAGCGTCATCACAAGGGCGCCGGTCAGTCCTCCGGCCACGTAGCCGACGAAGGTCGAGAAGATAATCAGCGGGGCCGGGAGCACGCCGCTCATCGCCAGACCGTCGACGAACTGGCTGTCCGTGAGCCAGTGATGGACGTCGACCAGCTTCTGCTGCAGGAACGGAATCACGGTGAACGCCCCGCCGAAGGTCAGCAGACCGGCCTTTAGCCCCTCCCAGAAGATCTGCGCGGTCAGCGACACCGTCACCGCGCCCGCCAGGACGACCACGGCCGCCGCCGCGGGCGAGAACGAGTGTGCACCCCGGGTCCAGCGCCGCCGATTCGTCCACAGCTCGTAGGCGAGCCCAGCGCCGAGCAAGATCAAGACGAAGCTCGCCTCGACGGATAGCGTCAAGGCGAAGCCCGCGACGGCTATCAGTGCCAACGGGATGTCCGTGATGAAGGTGCGGCTGAGGCGGACGACCGCCCGGGCTACGACGGCGCCCA
>CAVOME010000009.1:0-32540 GCA_963696945.1 uncultured bacterium
CGTCATCGTCGCCAGCGTGTTCGTCACCAACAGCGACTGCGACAAGCCGAGCCAACGCGGCTGTCGCGATGCCATCTCGCAGTACGACGTCGGCGCGGGCGGTGCGCTCATCCCGAGGGATCCTCCGAAGGTCGGGGGCCTCAGCCATCCGACCGCGCTCGCGGTGAGCCCAGTGGGCGTCACGTCTACACGACGGGTTCGTGCGGGGCCACGCTGCTACGGCGGCCTCGACTATTTCAACAACGGGACATCCCTGACGCTCCACAACCGGTTTCACCCGTGGCCTTTCGCACCGGGGCCAGCGTGGGACACGAGGCGACGGTGAGCCCGAGAGCTACAGCCTCTACGTCACGAACGACCAGGGGGTGCGCCGATTCAGCGTCCGCACCCCGCCTATCGGCGGTCTCGATCGCGCGCAGCCTCCGGAGGTGGCCGCAGGATCGGATCCCCAGGGGTTGGTCGTCGGCCCGAGCGGCCGTAGCCTCTACGTCGCCAACCGCGGCGATGACACGATCTCCGAGTACGACGTGGCGCGCGATGGGTCGCTCTCACCGAAGGCGATGGCCGAGATCCCCGCCGGCTCCCGACCCACCGGGATCGCGGTCACCGTCCCCCACCTGACGGCGACCCGAGTGAGGCCATACCGGGTGACGGTCCCAAGCAGATCACCGATGTCGCCGGTACGGCGTTCTTCACCACCACCGTTCCGGGGCAGGGCAGCGAGCTTTGGAAATCCGACGGCAGCACCGCCGGGACCAAGCTCATCAAGCGGATCGGCTCGAACCCCTTTGAGCTGACGGCAGTCGGCGACGAGCTGTTCTTCACAGCTGATGATCCGACTCATGGCACCGAGCTTTGGCATTCAGACGGAACCGCCGGCCGGCACCGGGATGGTCAAGGACATCAACCCCGGAAGCGCCGGGTCGATGCCCGGTGATGGTGCCGAGACGCAGACCCACCTCACCGCTTTCGACGGCAAGCTGTTCTTCGCCGCCGACGATGGAGCTCACGGCGTCGAGCTGTGGAGATCCAACGGAAAGGCGGCGGGGACCCGGATGGTCAAGGACTTCGCCCCCGGCGCGCCCAGCTCGTTCCCCTTCCCGACGCCGGTTGGGGACCAGCTATTCGTCTTCGCCTGTTCCACCGCCGCGGACTGCGCCGACGTCGACTGGGCTTACTTGTCTTACCGCGGAGCCAGCAGCAACCAGGCGCTTTGGACCTCAGACGGCTCGAGGGCCGGCACGAAGTTCGTGGTCGATCTCGGAGATCGGCTTCGGTATGGATTCTGGAGCGCGGGCGGGCTCCTGTGGTTCATCGGCGATGATCAAACCTACGGGCTCGAGCCTTGGAGGTCGGACGGCACAGCCGCGGGGACGAAGCCGATCGACATCTGTCCCGGCAGTTGTGGCTCGATTAGCGGTTTCGGCGACGAGCCACGGTTCCTCCTCGCCGCGGTCGGTGACCTCGCATACATCCAGGCCGGCGGGATATGGCGCTCGGATGGCACCCCGGAAGGGACGATGGAGATCACCGACGCGGATGTCCCATATGAGTTCCCATATGCGCTCACGAACGTTGGCGGCACCGCGTACTTCGCTGCGCGGCGGCCGTCCGTCCTGGGCCAGTCGATCTGGACGACCGACGGCACCCCCGCCGGGACGAAGTTCGTCAAGGAGATCGAGCCGTTCACCGGCGTCAATCACACCTGGATCTTTGGGCTGACGGCCGTGGGCGACACGGCGTTCTTCTCCCCGGGCGGGCTGAGCCCCGGGACCCCCTTCGGGCTGTGGAGCTCTCGCGGCACGGCGGCTCCGACCCAACCGGTGTTGCCTGGATTCAGGACCCGACAAGGGATTCCTGACAACCAAGCGGTTCCGAATGACGTCGGCGGCGTCGGCTTCTTCTCGAACGACTGTTCAGGGACGGGACATTGCGAGCTCTGGAAGGTCGCCCCGTTGCATCGGTGGTAACCGCCGTGGTAACGGAACCCAACGGAACGGGCGGTAGTCGGCTCGAGACGTGCGGGGCGGTCCGTGCCTGGGCCGACCCAACCGGACCTAGCTGACGCGAGCGGGGCGCTTCTGGAATCCGAGGGTCGGCAGGCTTCGAATCCTGCCGGGGGCGTGGCTTGATCAAGCGGTTAGGCTGGACTGCCGGCAACCGCGCCACCTTGACTTGGTAACTAAGTGGTCACGCGACAGTCGGGGAGATCCCCCGCAAGAAGACCGGGGGGTACGCGGATTGCGTGGCTGGTGCGAGCAAGGAGGATCCGCCCTGCTCGACTGAGCGGAGTCTCGGGCGCGAGAGCGGCCGCACTCGCTTCAGCAGTTCTCGCCGTTGCGGCCCGGCCCTGAGCCTCCCCTGACGGCAGACGACCGTCGCGAGCTACTGCGCGGGCGATGTCGCAGGAGAATGTGGAGATCGTGCGTCAGGTCTACGAGGCGTTCAATCGCGGCGACTGGGATGCGGTGTTTCGCGACTTTGCAGGGGACGCCGAAATGACGACCCCTCCCAGGGGACTCGACGCCGGGATCTTCCGGGGGCGTGAAGAAGGTCAGGCGTACTGGGAGGACTTCCTGGACCATATGAGGCGGTGACCACGGAGCCGGTGGAGTTCTTCGAAAGCGGCGACCAGCTCTGGTCTTCATCAAGACTCGGGCGCGACCCAAGGGCAGCAGCGCCGGGGTCGAGTTCGGTACTGGACACCTGTGGACGATCCGAGACGGCACGGTTGTGTCCTTGCGAATCTTCCCCGAGCGCGAGAAGGCCCTCGAAGCCGCCGGGCTGCGGGAGTAGGCGATGTCGCAGGAGAACGTGGAGATCGTGCGGGCCGCATTGAGGCCGGGAACCGCGGAGACTGGGACGCGGCGGTGAAGGACTTCGCTTCGGGCGCCGAGGTCGACCTGTCGCGGACGAACGGTCCGTACCGTGGGGTGTTGGGACTCGATCAGTGGCGGCAGTTGATCGAGGATTTCTCCGGTACCTTCGAATCGCTTCGCCACGAGGCACGGGGGTTCATCGACGCCGGCGAACACGTTCTCGTCTCCCTCATCGCCTATACCCGGGGGCGGGATGGGGTCGAGGCCACGGCGCATGGCTCGTATGTGTGGACGATCCGCGATGGCGCTGTAGTCCGCGTCTGCTTCTACCAAGAGGATGCAGCGCCACGAAGCCCTCGAAGCCGCCGGGCTTTCGGAGTAGCCGATGTCGCAGGAGAACGTGGAGGTTGTGCGCCGGGGATACGACGCCTTCAATCGTGGCGACATCGAAGGCGTGATCGAGACGGTGGGATCCGAGGTCCATTGGGACATGTCGGAGCGCGTGTTCAACCCTGCCGTATATGAGGGGCACAATGGGATCCGCGCTTCGTTGAGGAGATCGATGAGATCTGGGAGGACTTTCGATTGGAGCCGCTGGAGTTCATCGACGCGGGAGACAAGGTCGTCGTCGCTCATCTCATCGCGGAAGCGGAAGGGCAGCGGCGTCGATGTGGAGCTGCCGAGCACCAGCGTCTACACGCTTCGCGGCAGCAAGGTGATCGAATCGCGCATGTACCGGGAACACGCCGAGGCACTCGAAGCCGCCGGGCTGCGGGAGTAGTCAGCTTCGACGGCGGGAGCGACACCTTCTCTCCACGCGGGGCGATCGCCTCCGGCAGCCCTCAATTCATCGCGTTAAATGCGGCGCTGGGCCTGGGGCCGTAGCGCGGCACTGAGGTCGCCGCAGCTACTCCTGAGGAGGTTGAAACCGCATCAGCAAGCGGTTTAGGCTGCTATCCACCCTGGCAGCTTTGCCTTGCGGATTACCAGGGATTACGCACGATTGCCGGGGATTCGGGCAGAGGGGGCGGCTCTCTGCCCGCACTGCCTGCACCCCGAGAACCCTCCAGACTGGACGTTCATCCCGCGACATGCCCCGACCAGTGTCTATAGCTTGTTGACCACCTCGCAATTGGCGGGGCTGGCCGTGACCGGGTCGTTCGGGGAGAGGTCGGCGTTCACGGTGTCGCTGTCGCCGGCATTCTCGCCGCAGCTGAAGCTCGTGTCGACGTCCTCGTTGCGGGCGCTGATTGTGTCGTTGCCGGTGCCGGCCGTGAAGGCGTCGGCGGCGGTGCCGCCGATCAGCAAGTCGCCAGCCGTGCCGCCGGTGAGGGCGTCCAGGCCGGCGCCGCCGTCGAGCGTGACCGGGATCGTGATCGTGTCGGCGTTGAGGGAGTCGTTTTGATCGCCGCCATTAAGGACGATGCGGGTGATCCCGGCCGCCGGGCACTTGACGGTCGTGTCGTTGACGCGGGTGCAGCCCGCACCCGGCCGGATCCGCGACCCCGACTGCTGGGCGGTGGCGCCGGTGGAGTAGGGATCGGTGATCCTGTACTTGGGCACGCCGGCGTCGACGAAACGGGTTACCGTGACGTTGTTCCTCTGCCCAGCCCCGGCGCTGAAGGTGAGCACGCCGCCGGATACGGCCGCCGTCGACTCAGCCGCCGCCTTGTAGAGATTGAGCCGCCCGCCGGTGGCGACCTTGCCGTTCAACGACGGCTTCTTGTCGACGCTGCGCAGGATCTTGTCCTTGACCTGGGCCACGGTCGCGGTCGGGAACTTGGTGAACAGGAAGGCGGCAGCGCCGGCGACCTGTGGAGTCGCCATCGAGGTGCCGTTCTTGAACCCGTACGACGTCGCGTCGAGGGTGCTGGTGAAGCACTCGACGGCGACGTCGTCGACGTAGACGCCGTCATCCTGGATCGACGTCATCGCTGTCCAGGCGGAAGCGGACGAAGACGCCGGTCTGCCCGTTGAACGCCGCCGGCACGGGGGCGGTCACCGTGCCCTGGCCGGTCCCGTTGAAGAGGAACGTCGGCTGCCAGCTGGCGGCGTTCGCGGGAGTGCGGGTGAACTCGATGGTGAAGTCGTCGAAGCTGTCCTCGGTGTCGATCTTGGCCTGGGCCGTGACCCTGCAGTTGCTGCCTCCCGTGAGGTTGAAGCCGGTGGTGTTGCGCGCCCAGTTGTCCTGGTTGGCCACGTAGTTGCCCGCCGGCGAATCGGTGAGGCTGTGGGTGGGGCTGGTCGAGAACAGCGTGGTGCGCGCCCAGCGCGGGGTGCCGGTCTGCCCGGCGTCGTTTGTCGTCCAGCGACCCGCGATCGCCGTCTCGAAGTCGTCGGTGAAGACGGTCTTCGTCGGAAGGGTGCTGAGGATGTCGACGCCCGGGGCCGCGAGGTCGACGTTGACGGCGCCGAAGTTCGAGAAGCTGGCGAGCGCGTCGCTGGAGTCCGTGGCCGCCACGCAGATCTTGTTCGCCGCGTCCGGCGTGGTCGCCGGGTTGCAGGGCCGGTGCGGCGACGTGTCGTTGTTGACGCCGTCGTTTCCGGCAGAGACGACAAACAGCGTGTTCGGCTTGCTCTTGATCGCGTTGTCGTAGGTAGCGGAGGTGCCGGGGGCCCCGAGACTCGCGTTGACGACCTTCGCATTCATCGTGCCCGCATACACAAGGCCGTCGGCGATGGTCGCGACCGAGCCCGTCCCGGCGGCGTTGACCACCTTGACCGCCAGGATCTTGGGCCCCAGCCAGCTTCCGGCGGTGGTCGGGAAGCTCGCGGCGCCCGCGACGCCGAGGCCGTTGTTGGAGCGTGCAGCGATCGGTGCCGGCCACATGCGTACCGTGCCCGTTGTCGTCGGCGGGGTTGTTGTCGTTGTTGACGAAGTCCCAGCCACGGAAGTCGTCGACCTTGCCGTTGCCGTCGTCGTCGATGCCGTTGGTTTCCTTGCCGCCGCCGCTCTCGCCGGGGTTGACGAACATGTTGGGGGCGAGGTCGGGATGGCTCGCGGCGACCCCGCTGTCGACGACGGCCACGCGCACCGAGGACCCGAGGCCCGCGCCCAGGTTCCAGCCCTCCGGAGCGTCGATGTCGGCATCCGCCAGGCCGGCGACGCCGTCGACCGTTTGGCCCGTGTTGTTGAGGCCCCAGAGCTCCGTGAAGCGCGTGTCGTTGGGCGTGACGTCGGCGTGGACGACCCCATTGGGCTCTGCGTAGAGCACATTCGGATCGCGCTCGAGCTTTGCCGCGGCCTCCCGCTCCCTGCCGGGCGCCACCCGCACCAGCTGGGTGCGGGACAGGAGGAGGCTGCGCTCGAGTGTGGCGTCCACGTCTGCCTTCGCCGCCGCGCGGTCAGACCTCGATGCGCCCCGCTCGAAGCGGACGATCACCTCACCGGGAACGACCGTCTGGCCGAACAGGCTGTTTTTCTCGGCGGGGCCGGGAGGCGGAGCCTCCTTTGCAGGGGCGCTCGAAATCGCGATCGACAGCAGCGCCGCGGTCGCCGCGACAAACACAACCGTCCGTGCCCGTCCGTTCATGGGACCTCCCCCGGGGTAGTTGCCGCGACCCTACACCCGACAGGTCGCCTGTCAAGGGCTCGTCAGCGCAGCAGATGCAGGCACTAGTCGAGATGGGCGCGGCTGGTTTCGAACCAGCGACCTCTCGCGTGTGAAGCGAGCGCTCTCCCACTGAGCTACGCGCCCGGAGCGCTGATCATAGGTTGGGTGGTAGGCCTCGCGACACCTGGCGCCTAGCATCTGGGCTATGGCTGGGCAGGCGGGAGCCGGCGACTCGAATCGCAAATCAGCGCGGCGTGTGGACCGTGCGGCGGTGCGCCGCCGACGACGGTTGGCGATCTGCGGCGTGGCTGGGCTCGCGGTCGCGGTTGGCGTTGCAGTGGCGATCGTCATCGGGGGCTCGGGCTCGACGTCTTCCTCCAGCACCGCGCCGGCCGCCGGGCGGACGCTGGAGACGCCTCCCTGGGGGTTCACGGGAAGCTGGCGGGACTACTGCTACCGCCCGTTGGCGACGCCGCCCGGCTATGAGGCCCGGGTTATCCCCTCGCGCGAGCGGTGCCCCGCCGGGTCGAAGCGGTTCAGCGCCCAGCAGCAGATCGCCCTCACCGCTCGCGCCGGGGCGGGCGTGGATCGCCTCGCGATCCACTGGGGCTCGGTCGAGCCGACCCCTCCACGCCGCGAGGCCGGCGCGCTGGTCCACACCTTCAACTGGGCGCCGATCGCCCGCATCTACGACGCGATGCTGCGAGCCGGCATCCGGCCGGTCGCGCTTGCCTACGGGGCGCCCGATTGGGCGCGGCAAAGCGGCTGGAACCGTCCCGGCATCTGTGAGGCCTCACACGGCAAGGTCTGCGCCTACCCCCCGAGCCGGCGCCACCTCGCCGATTGGCGCGCCTTCGTCGCGGCGATGCTGCGGCGCTTTCCGCAGATGGTCGCGCTCGAGGTCTGGAACGAGCCCAACCTGCCGCGCTTCTTCGCCCCGCGGCCCTCGCCCACGCTCTACTCCCGGCTGGTGGAGGGCGCCCACCTGGCGACCGCCGATACCGGGAGCCCCGTGCCGATTCTCACCGCCGGCCTCTCGGTTGGCGCATCCGCCGTCAAGGGCGGAACCGGAGCGCCGAGCTTCCTGACCGCCGTATACCGGAAGGCCGGCGCGAGGTCCTTCGACGGGATTGGCGCCCACCCCTACCCGCACGGCGCGCCGCGGGCGGCGAACATGACCGCCAATTTGAACCGGCTGCGGCGTGTGCGCGATCGGTTCGGCGACCGCGCGACACCGCTCTGGGTCACAGAGGTCGGAGTCGGCGGGACATCGGGGCGCCGCGGCAAGCTGAGCGTCCGCCTCGGCGCCCAGGGCCCCGTCCTCGCCCGCATGTACCGATCGATTCGCAACAGCGACGTGCGGGCGTTCATCATCTACGCGCTTCGCGACACCGCCGTCGAGGGCCCCAAGTTCGAGCCGTTCGGCGTCGTGCGCGCCAACCTCCGCCCGAAGCCCGCCTACTGCTATCTGGCCGCGCGGCTCGGCGAGGTGCGTCTGTGCGGTGGCGAGGGCTGATCCCCGCCGCTCCGAAGGGGGTCGGCGCGGCGGGTTCAGCCCGGGGGTGGCGGCCTACCTGTGGCGGGGGATGGTGACCGCCTGCTGGAAGGTCGGGCGGTTGACCCACGGGATTCTCGGCTGGGTGATCGCGCCGACCGCGCTGAAACCGATCCGGTCGTGCGCGGCCGGGGTCTCGCCGCCGTAGAGGTCGGCGTTTGAGTCGTGCTGAAGCGCATCGTTCAGCGAGTTGAGCAGGTCGGTGCGGCACGCGTCCAGATTTCCCTTCCCGCAGTAGACCCTCGAGTAGCGTCCCTTGACGGGAGCGCCGAGCAGGTCGCGGAGGTCCTTCTGCACGTAGCCGTATGAGCTCGTGTCGAAGGCCGAGCCGATCGGGCCCGGGGCGTCGTGGCCGAACGGGATCCGGTTGAACAGCGCGGTCCCCAGCGTGGGCTGGAACTCGGCCGAGACCAGGCGCGGCCACCATGCGTCCATGATTCGCACCGCCTGCTGCTGGTCGTAGACGCCGTCCTTGTTTCGGTCGATGCGGTGCGCGCCGGTCGCGTTCCACTGCTTGAGCGTGTCGAGCGCGCTCTGGAGCGTCGGATCGCTGACCGGCTGCTTGTTGATCACCTTGAGGATCCACGGCAGCACGCGGTCACCCCGCAGGTCAACGGTCCCGGCATCCTCCATGTCGCTGATCAGTCGCTGCAGGGTGATCTTCTTGGAGCCCGCGATGTCGCGCTGGATCCGTGCGTCGAGCGGCTGCGAGCGGAACAGCGACGAGAAGCCGGTGTTGTAGCCCGGCGCCTGGCGATTGTTCCAGCTCGTCAGGTAGCGCTGGTCGATCACGTTCGGATGCGCCGCCAGCGGGGTGATCGATTCGGTCGCGTCATTGGCGTTGTAGTTCTTCCACAGGTACGGCTTTCGGCCGAAGGTGGGGAGGTTCGGATCGACGTCGGCCGGCCGCACCGGGTTGGCCCCCGAGTTGAAGTAGGCGATGTGCTTGTTGTCGAGGTAGAACCAGTTGAACGTGTAGGAGATCTCGTTCGCCGCCTTCATGAAGTCCTTCGGCGAGCGCATCTTCCTCGGGTTGTTGAAGTCGGCGAAGCCCTGGGCCGACGGGTCCACCTCGTGGAAGTAGGTGTCGCGGAGCTTGGTGTAGGCGTAGGGCACACCGTGGATCTTCGCCCTCGCGACGACGATCCCGAGCTTGGTGCGCAGGGCGGTCAGCGTCTCGGAGCCCGCCGGCGTCTGGTCGGCCGGGGTGGGGACCCACGAGTTGGTCCGCGTCAGGACGTCGAACGCACGGCACTTGCCACCGAACTCGTAATGGCTGGCGTTGATGGTCGCCTGACTCCCATTCGGATTGCAGAGCTTCAGCGCGTAGGTATCGGTGATGTCCTGTCCGGCTGATGTGGCGCTCCAGGAGTAGTCGCGCCCGTGGCCGAGCTGGACGTAGAGGTTGGTGCCCGGGAACGACACGCCTCGCGCGTCGATCGGCGGTCCCTTGCTGGTCGCCGGCGCGTGGATGTCCTCCTCCATCAGGATCTGCGGCGACCAGTAACCGACCTGCGGACCGATCACCGCCGTGGGGTGGCCGCTCTGCGACTCCGCCGCCGAGACGACCAGCGCGTTGGAGGCGCCGTGCTTCTCCTGGAAGGGGCTCAGGATCCCCGCGGGAAGTTGCCCCGCGGAGGTCGTGGAGCTCGCCGCGGGCGCGTTGCCGCTCGCGGTCGAAACCACGTTCGAGGACTGGAGGGAGCCGCGGTCGGGCAGGGCGACGCCCTTCGCGTTGGGTGGCGGCTGTCCATAGGAAAACCGCTTGCCGTGCACGGTCGTCGGGGCCTCGGGGTCGTCGAACTCCTGGAAGTCCGACCAGACCTTCCGTCCAACACCGGCGCCGAAGCGGTTCTTCGCCGCCTGGAGCGACTGGGCGAGTCCGAGCTCCCCGCCGCCGCCCTTGCCGAAGATCCCCGCGACCAGCGAGGCGATCGAGATCACATCGGAGACCTTCCACTGGTGCCCCGGCAGGCAGATGCTCTGAGAGGGGTCGATCAGGTTGTACTCGCCGGGCAGCTTGGTCGGATCGGCGCAGGCCTGCGTGATGTACTTGTTGACCCCGGCTACGTAGTTGTTGACGTCCTGCTGGAGCTGCACTCCCTGCTGTCCGTAGAGGCGAGGGGCACGGTCGTACTGAACCTGGAGGTCGGCCTCGCGGTATGGCGTGTCGGCCCAGACCGACTCGTCCATCGAGGCATTGGCGCCGCCGGCGAACGACGAAAGCTGGGCGCGTCCGGCGTGGCGCAGGGCGTCGATCATGAACAGCCGGTCCTCGGCCGTGACGTAGCCCGCCCCGAACATCGCCCCGGCGCGGGTCGAGCCGTAGATGTGCGGGACGTTGTAGGCGTCTCGCTGGATGGTGACGTCACTTCGCGGGCTGTACGTCCGGACCACGTCGGCGGGCTTGGTCCCGAAGCTCGCGTCCTTGTAGAAGTTCCCGATCTGCGAAGCCTGAAGGCCGGGCGTCGCGTACATCAAATTCGCGTACATGTTGAGCTGCCGGCCGCTCGTATAGGGCGGGAATGTGCCGTTGGCCTCGAAGGCGGCGATCTGAGCGGTGTTCGCGTTCGTCCCCTGGGCGGGCGGCAGGATGTTTCGGAAGTTGCCGTAGTCGTTGTGCTTGTACGGGCTCGGCGTGGGAGCTGCACTCGCGGCGCTCGCCCCGACGACGAGCAGCGAGACGGTCACGACAGCGACGATGCTCAGGCGCCTGAAACCCCTCAAGACTGCTTCCTCCTCGGTCCGGCTGAGCGTCGAGCGGGCGGGTGGGCTCGACTGGCGGAGCCGAGCATATACACGGCTCGGCGCGCTCTGCGCCGGTTCACCGAACCACGATCTGGCCTCTTCGCATGCCCGAAGGCGCGGGACACTTTGCCGGTTGGGCGTGCGAGGATGGCCCGATGAAGGTAACGCTGCTCTTGGCCGACGCCGCGGAAGCGGTCGAGGGAAAGCTCTACATCCTCGGCGGCGGCTGGTCGGTGACGGGCCCTGAGCCGACCCCGTCGGCGATCGCCGCCTACATCCAGGTCCCGTGGGACCGCACCAACGTCGAGCACACCTTCAGGCTCGATCTCGTCGACAGCGACGGCGGCGCGGTGTTGCTCGAGATCGATGACGGAGGCGAGGAGCCCGTCGCGATCGAGGGCACCTTCGAGGTCGGCCGGCCGCCGGGCGTAAAGCCGGGTACCTCGATCGACGTCCCGCTGGCGATTACGGTCGGGCCGCTTCCGCTGCCGCCGGGCGGCAGGTACGAGTGGCGGCTGTCGATCAACGAGGAAGGCCACCAGGACTGGCGGCTGCCCTTCTCGACCCGCTCGACGGCGCAGCCCGGCGAGGCGTAGAGCGCGCCTACTCAGGTGGGCGTGTGTTCCACGTCCGTTCGATCTGTCGCATGAGCGCCGGGTAGACGATCCAATGCCGGAACGGCCTGATCAGCGCCATGTACCCCTCCCCGAGCGGACCGCGTGGCTTGACGTAGACCGCCATCTGGCCCTGGTAACGGCCGTTGCCCTGATCGACCCAGGCCAGGTGGAGCACGCCGTGCACGGTCCGATTTGACAGTTCCGCGGCGAATTCGTCGTCGGTGCGGTACAGGGGGACGAAGGGCAGGGAGCCGAAATCGACATCCGCTGCGGTATCGCGCAGATCGTCCGGCAGGCGGCCGGCCAGCGAGGCCTCGCTCGTGCCCGGAATCGGCAGCTCGCCTGAGTCGTCCCCGCGAGTGGAGTCGATCGGGTCCGAGATCCTGCCGAGGCCGAACCACCGGCCCAGGAGGTCGCGGGTCCGCCAGAGGGCGCGGGTCGCAAGTGACCCCGACTTGGCCGGGTCGAAGGAGGCCATGTTGTCGAGCAACGCCTGGAAGTCCCCGGCGCCGCCGTGGACGGGAAGTGCCCACACATCCTCGACGCGTGAAGTCCGGCGCGATCGCGCGGATCCGCCAGGGGCGAGATTCGTGCGCTGAGTTCGGAATCCTCAAGCTGATCCTCGATCCATACGTGAGCGTATGGATATTATGGGCCGCGCTTGCGGCTGTCAAGACGGTGCCGTATAGATATGTCGATGGCCAAGGTCCGGACTCCTCGCGGCGCATGGGTCGACGCGGCGCTTCAGGCCCTTGCGGCGGGAGGCCCGGACGCCGTGCGGGTCGAGGCGCTGGCCGCGTCCCTGGGGGTGTCCAAGGGTGGCTTCTATTGGCACTTCGCCGATCGCCGGGCGCTGCTCGACGAGATGCTCGACACCTGGGAGAAGGCCGGGACCGAGGACATCATCGCGCGGATCGACGACCAGCCGGCCGACCCGCGAGACAAGCTGCAGAAGCTCTTCGACCTCAGCCCCTCGGCCGATTTCGCCGTGGAGCTGGCGCTTCGGGACTGGTCGCGACGCGACGGTGACGTCGCCGAGCGTCTGCACCGGATCGACAACCGGCGCATGGGGTACCTGCGCTCGCTGTTCGCCCAGTTCTGCGCGGAAGAGACCGACGTCGAGGCCCGCAGCATGCTGGCCTACTCGCTGCTTATCGGCAGCTATTTCATCGCGGCGCAGCACGGTGACAAGACCCGGGCCCAGGTGCTGCAGCTCGCGGTCGACCGACTGCTCAGCGAGGCGTGGGACTGACGTGGCCCGCCGAGCCGAACAGCGGGCCGTGGCGCGGGGCGAGAATGTTCACCCGGGCTCTCGAGAGCGTCCGGTGCTGGTCTACGACGGCGACTGCGCCTTCTGCACGAGTTGTGCGCGCGCCCTCGAGAGGATCGGGCCGGATGCAGAGATCGTCCCGTGGCAGCTCACCGATCTGCCCGCGCTGGGAATCTCGGAGGAGCGGGCGGCCGATGCAGTGCAGTGGGTTCAGATCGACGGCGCGGTTCGCTCGGGGCACGAGGCGATCGCCGCGACGCTGAACACCGCCGGAGGGATCTGGAGGATCGTCGGCCGCATGACCATGCTGCCGGGAATCTCGTGGATGGCGGCGAGGGCCTACCGGCTGGTCGCGGCCAACCGCTACCGGCTGCCCGGGAGCACGCCCGCGTGCGCGGTCAAGCCTCGGGATCACGATCGCCCGGCGGCGTAATCCGAGCCACGACCGGGGCCGTTGCGACGCCCTCTGAGGCCCGTCGCGCGCTATTGGTTGGGGGAGCCGGTCTCGGTGACGGGCCGGGGCCGCGAAATCCGAAGCGCGCGGCGAACGCGCTCGGGCAGGTACCAGTTCCAATCGCCAAGCAGCTTCATCAGGGCGGGGACGAGCAGGGCGCGAACCACGGTCGCGTCGAGCAGAATCGCCGCCGAGAGCCCGATCCCAAACTCCTGAAGGCCCACGAACGATCCTGAGGTGAACCCGGAGAACGCGGCGATCATGATGATCGCGGCGGCGGTGATGATCCGCCCGGTGTGCTCGAGGCCGCTCGCGACCGCCCGCTCGTTGTCGTGGTGGGCGTCCCACTCCTCGCGCATCCGCGAGAGCAGGAAGACCTCGTAGTCCATCGAGAGCCCGAACAGCATCGCGAACAGGAAGATCGGGATCCAGGCCTCGATCTGCGGCGAGGGCTGAAGGCCGAGCGCCGAATGCAGCCCGTGCTGGAAGACCAGCACCAGCACCCCATAGGTCGCGGCGACCGAGAGCAGGTTCATCAGCACGGCCTTGATCGGCAGGATCACCGAGCGGAAGGCCCTCAGCAGGAGCATGTAGGAGAGCACCAGCACCGCCAGCACCAGCCAGGGGAATGCGGAGTAGGCGCGGTCGATGAAGTCGACCCCGAAGGCGGGCGCCCCGGTCAGCAGGACGGTCGTCGAAGTCGGAAAGCCGGCTGCCGGAATGTAGGTGTCGCGGATCCGGTGGACGAGGTCGACCGCCTCGGGCGTCCCGGCAGTCGCTTCGCCCGGCGGCGCGAATCTGGATCACCTGGCGATCGGCGTCGATCAGGTTGGCCTTCTGCGCCCGGGCGACGCCGGCCGGCCCGGGCCCGGCCAGGATCGGCGCCTGGATCGTGCTGGGGTCGATCTCGTGGTCGCGTCGGAGCTCGACGACCAAGCGCCGCTCGGCCGCCAGGGTCGCCGGCTGTGTCGCGCCGCCGGGCCGGCCGGTGTCGATCGCGATCTGGTTCGGGCGCCAGGGCGCCCGGGCCGAGGGTTCCGTCGAGCAGGGCCAGCCCCTTGGTCGATTCGGTGGTCAGCGGGACGCCTCGGTTGTCGCCGCCGGTCAGATGGAGCTGGAGCGCCGGCAGCGCCAGCGCGAGCATCAACCCGCCGGCCCCGACCAGGTACAGCACCGGCCGTCGCATGATCGAGCGGGAAAGGCGGGTCCAAAAGCCCGGGCGCCCCTCGGCGCGGGCGGCGAGGATGCGTCGCGGGATCACCCGGAAGCGGTTGATCCTGCGACCCAGAAGCGAGAGCAGCGCGGGCAGGAAGGTCGCCGACGCGGCGATCGAGAACAGGGGGACCAGCAATCCGCCGATCCCCATCGAGCGCATGAACGGAAGCGGCATGAAGAGGAGCAGCGCGAGGCCGATCGCCACCGTCGCGCCGGAGAACAGGGTCGCCCGTCCGGCGGTGCGCATCGTCGTCACCAGCGCCTCCTGGGCGGACTCGGTGCGCTCGAGCTCCTCCCGGTAGCGGAACACGACCAGCATCGAGTAGTCGATCGCGATCGCGAAGCCGATCAGGGTGACGATGTTGGTCACGTAGACCGCCATGTCCATGAAGTGGGCGAAGATCCAGATCGCGCCCAGGGTGGAGGGGATGGTCACGAACGCGAATGCGAATGGGACGCCGATCGCGACCAGCGTCCCGAACATGAAGGCGAGGACGAGCAGGGCGATCGGGATCGCGATCGACTCGCCGCGAGCCAGATCGTCGTTGTAGATCTTCTGGGTGTCGTGGTTGATCGCCGGGAAGCCGGAGAGGTAGGTGGTGGCCCCGGGAACCTGGGGCATGGCGTCGCGGAGCGTCGGTCGTCTCGTCTGCCGCGTCGGCGTTGTCCAGCGGGCGTATTGATCTGCACGTAGGCGACGGTTCGCGAGGCGGGCAGGACCGGCCCGGGCTTGGCACCGTCCACGACCGATGCCGCCCGGACGGCGGCGGCCTCCGCACGGCGCTTGAAGGCCGCCGTGCCGGCCACCGGGCGATCGGTCTGGAAGACCAGGGTGAAGGCGCCGTCGCCGCGCTCGTCGAAGCGGTTCTTGAGCAGGTCGAGGCCCCGCTCCGCGTCGGACCCCGGGACGCTGAAGCGGTTGCTGAGCAGCTTGCCGACGTTGGCGGCGCCATAGCCACCCAGGACGAACAGGACCAGCCAGGCGGCGATGACCTTCTTTCGATGACGTATGACCCGGCGGGTCCAAGCCTCCAAGGCCGCCTACCTCCTGAGGGTGCTAGATCGCGGTTCGACGCCGATGATAGGCGTCGCGTCGCGAACGCGAATGTGACGGATGTCCGCTGCGTTCGCGGTTGCGTCAGTGCGTCAGAACGTACGGGCCGCAGGGCGTGCGTGCCGTCGATGTCCTTGACGATGTCGCCGTTCTGGTCCTTGTAGGCGATCTTGAGCGTTCCGCTCTTGACGGTGACCTCGGCATAGCTGTTGACGCCACCCTGCGCGCATGCCATTCCCATGCCGCCACCCGGCGACGATCCCGTCGCGGGTGGCTTGAAGAAGGCGTTGGCGATCAGATTGCCGCTGCCGGGAGTCCCTGTCGTGTCGTCGATCTCCTGGAAGAAGTTCTTCGTTCCCACCGGCCCGATGATGAAGTCCTGGTAGGGGCTGTCCGAGGGCGCGGCGGCCGGGGGCACGTTGGCCGGCGCCGAGTCGCCGGTGAGCGTCCGGTAGCGGACCGATGTTTGCGAACGCGGCGTGCGTGTCCGTGGTCAGGAAGACGAGGTGGTTGACGTTGGCGTTCTGGAGCGCCCTTCAGCAGCTTCACCCGCTCGGACGCGTAGCCCTCCCAGCGGTCGTAGGGCAGCGCGTAGAACTGCTGCATCGGGGTCTCGTTCATGACCACCTTCCACTTCGCCGTCGAGGACTTGACGGCGTCGCAGGAACGGTGTTCAGCTGACGCTGGCCGAGGAAGGTGCGGGTCGGGTTGTTGATCCTGTTCAGGCAGGCCTGCGAGACGGGCTGCGAGAGGGAGGGGACGACCGCCGAGAAGAAGTTGCGGGTGGTCTGCGGCGCCGTGGGCGCCAGGTCCGGTTGGCCGGTGTCGGGGTTGTCGCAGACGTGGTTCGCCGACGCCTTGGCGCTTCGGAACGAGCGCTCATCGAGGAAGAACATCTGGAGGTTCTTACCCCAGCGGAAGCTCCGGTAGATCCCGTTCTTGTCGCTGAAGGTCACCGGCTCGTAGTTGCGGAACGCGCGGACGCTGCGGTTGTAGAGCGGGCGGCCGTTCTCGGGGATCGAGAAGTCGTTGATGAACTCGTGGTCGTCCCAGTGGTTGTAGAGCCCGGTCGCCGCGCGGATCTTCTGCATGTTCGGGATCGACATCTTCTTCGCGTACATGCCCCACTTCTGCGGCACCGTGGACGCGGTGGCTACGCCCGGGACCTCTGGGTCCGAGTAGATCGTGTCGCCGAAGTCGATGTTGAAGTCGTTGTGCTCGGCGCCATCTGCGCGAACACCTTGAAGTTGCCGAAGAACGGGTTGGTGTGCCCCGGGGCCGGCACGGCCGTCTCGTCGCCCGAATACGCGAACCTGATCGTCTTCGGGTCGGTGGGCGTGGGGCGGTCAGGAACTTGCCGATGGCGCTGCACGGGTGCCCGCTCGGGTAGCAGAAGCGGTAGTGATACGGCGTGTTAGGAGCGAAGCCGCCGAACTTCGTCTGGACGGTGTCGTTGTTGCTATCGCTCGCGTTGAGGAGGCGCTGTCTCACGATGCTGTGGAACGCGCCGTCCTTGGCCACCTGGACATTCACCTGTGCCTGGTGGTTCGTGCGCGCCCACACCTTCGCCGTATTCGCGGTGATCTCGCCGGCGGTCACGCCGCTCGTGAAGGCATTCGCGCCCATCGCCGACGCTGGGATGACCAGCGCCATCACGGCTATCGCCGCTGAGGCTCCGAATGCACGACACCTACCCCTTCCCATGGCGTCGAGTCTATACCGGCCCGGGCGCCCCGCGCAAGGGGGCCTAGGCCTCGATCCCCCGATCGCCTGACTCAGGCGGGTTCAGTGCGTGGAGGGGTCAGTCCGCGCCGGCGGAGGGGCTGATCTTCGCGGCCACAGCCGGCTGGGAAGCTCGGTGGCTCGACCGGCGTGCGTGCCTGCGGAGCGACGCCAGCCGCCGCGCGCCGATCGCCGGGGCCCGGTGGCGGTGGTGGGATCGAAGCGCCGAGGACGGAGTCCGGCCCCTGCGCCGCGAGTGTCGCGCCGATCGGCGGGTGGATCGTGCCGCCGAGGACCCGGATGCGGCGAGCGAGGGTCGCCCGACGGGCGGCGGGCCCTCGTCGCAGCCGGCCGCCGGGTCGCACGGCGCGAGCACCCGCAGCTCGCTCCAGTCGATTCGCTTGAACAGGTAGTACCACTTCTCCCGCTCGCCGTTGTGGTTGTAGTCGCCGGTGTCGTCGCTCGGGGACACCGACGCGGCGGGGTCGGCGTAGCCGAAGTCGGTGTAGGTGCCGGCGCTCTCGAGGCTGGGACCCCACTGGCTCTCGTCGCCGGTGGTGTCGTTGACGTAGCCGCCGTAGTCGCGGAGCGCCCGGGCGATGCCCCGCTGCCAGGTCGGCAGCTGGGCGAGCTCGGCGTCGGAGATCTGGAGCTGAACGCGCGAGCCCAGCTCGAGGCGGTTGCCGGTCGACATCCCGTGCTCGCCGCACTGCCAGGCCTTTCCGTGGGCCGGCCACACGGTCCCGTTCACGCACGGCACCGCGATCGTCAGCGCGTGGTCGATCCGGCCCGACGCGAACTCCGGGGCCGCGGATGATCCCGGCGAGGTTGCCGAACCCCGCGGCGACGCCGCCCGAGCCGAGGCCGTCGCCTTCGATCTGAGTGCGCCCGCCCCAGCCGATCGCGAGCACGCCGTCGGCCTTCGAGTGGACGGCCCAGAAGTCGTACTCCCAGCCCGAGGCCTGGTCGACGACGGTCATGTGGGCGTCGTGGTCCCAGTCGCCCTCGTTGGCGCTGCAGCCGCCGCAGCTCTTGCAGGCGTGCGAATCCGCCTTCGGGCATCGCCCGGTTCGGGATGTGGATCTCCATCCCCGAGACATCGCACATCTGCCGCCGAACGACTCGCACTCGATCCGGTAGGTCGGGTCGGCGGGGGTGGACCAGAAGGTCGGGCTCGCGCCTCGGTCCGGATCGCCGGCCACGAGAGAGCTGATGTGGCCGCCGCGGTTCAGGGGTCGACGATCGGCCTGCGAGTCCGACTCGACCTGAGGATGGGCGCCGATCCTGGTGTTGAACGGGCTCGAGTCCGAGTAGGGCCGCCAGTCGGCGCACGGCCAGTTGCCGGCGCCGAAGCTCCCGAGGGCGCACGACGCCGTCGGCTCTTGCGGCGTTCGGAGCCGAGAGCAGCGCGGTGGCGGCGATCGCGGCGACCACGAGCCCGGCGCCGAGCGGCGAACGGAGCGTCTTCCACACATTGAGCGCCCTCCAAGACATCTCACGTCACGCGATCGGTGTCTGGCGCCTGACCATTGAGCGCCGGGCCGATTGGCGGACCAATTGCGCTAGCTGCGCGCGGCCCCGCTAGGATGCGCGGCGGACCGTGCTAGGCGGGGAGGTAGCGGTGCCCTGTCACCCGCAATCCGCTCTAGCGGGGCTGAATGCCCGTCCGAGGGTCACGGCCTTCGGGGTCAGTACGTCGCGGGCGGCGTTGACGGCCAGGTCCCGCGCAATGCGCGTCCGCGAACCAGGTCAGATCCGGAAGGAAGCAGCCTTAAGCGGTAGCGGGCATGTGCCGCGGATAGGCCTGGCTCGAGTCAGCCACGACGCAAGCGCCCGGGGACCGTTCTCGAGGACGGGTCGCACGGTCCTGCCTATCTTGTGCGGCGAGGCGGCGGGGGCGATCTTGGCGATTCGCCGGCGCATCCTGGCCGCCAGTCTGCGGGGCGGCGCGAGGCGTCGCCGCCTCCCGCCGAGCCAGCCGGCCGGTGGTCCGGGACGCCGGGGCGAGCTTGGAGGTCCCGCGCCGTCAGCCGCGGTCTTCGGTGGGGGTGCGCCGGTGGGCCGCGGAGGTGGCGGTGGCTGCGGACCGGCACCGCGGGCACCTTCGCGTGTAGACGACCCGAGCCGGGTGCCTCGGCTCGCTCGGCGAGTGCATCCAGGAGAGGTGGAGGTGGTTGCCGCGGCCGTGGCCGGGGTCGCCGTTCCAGCCGACCCACCGCCAGGGCGCGATCGGATGGTTCTGCGCTGGGCTCGGCGAGGTGTGCGAGGTCGCCGATCTCGCCCCAGGTGCCGCCCACGGCTCGGTTGGGCACGATGTCGGTCGCCAGGCCGATCGGGTGCTCGCCATTTCCGGCGTGGACGGGGTCGTTCGAGTATCCGTCGGTGATGAAGATGTCGAACCGGCGCTTCATCCAACGAATGTCCGGAATCAGGCGCCGATCGATCTTCTCGCCGGGAAACCCGGGGATCGGGACGAAGCGGCCGCCGTGGACCGTCTTGCAGAGGTGACGGTCGAGCTTCGTGCTTCGCATCCTGGCCGCCGCAGGCGAGCGCGCACGGCCGTCGCCACGACCAGCGATCAGGATGACGATCCCCCCAGCGCCCTGCGTAGTCCGTCTGCCGCCCATCACATGGAGGATCGGCAGACGGACAGGGGATCTTGAAATAGTCGCGCCCGATGACTGACACCGGACCCGATCTCGGCGCGGTCACCCAGATCCAGCAGAAGGTCTGGTCGACGGGGGACTTCGCCAAGATCGGCAATCGCGCTCAGATCGTCGGCGAGCGTCTCTGCGAGACGGTCGGCGTGATGCCGGGGGAGCGGGTGCTCGACGTCGCCTGCGGGAGCGGCAACGGGGCGATCGCGGCGGCCCGGCGGTCGGCGAGACGCGGTGGGCGTCGACTACGTCCCCGAGCTCCTGGCGAACGGTCGCGAGCGCGCGGCGGCCGAGGGGCTCGAGGTTGAGTTCGTCGAGGGTGACGCGCAGGCGCTTCCGTTCGGGGACGCGACATTCGACGTCGTCCTCTCGACCTTCGGGGCGATGTTCGCGCCGGACCAGCCGAAGACGGCCGCGGAGCTCCTGCGAGTCGCCGGCCCGGGCGGCCGGATCGGGATGTCGAACTGGACCCCGGACGGGCGATCGGGGGCGACATTTTCGTGACCATCGCCAAGCACGCGCCTCCCCCGCCGGGCATCGAACCAGCCTCGCTCTGGGGGACCGAGGAGCGCGTCCGCGAGCTGTTCGGCGACGGCGTCTCTGACCTGCGGATCGAGCCCGCCGTGATCAATTTCCGCTTTCGCTCGCCGGAGCACTGGCTCGAGTACTTCAGGACCTACTTCGGGCCGATGAGGATGGCGTTCGCCCGGGTCGGAGACGACGGCTCCGCGGCCCTCGAGACAGACCTTCTGGAGCTGATGCGGGCCCGCAGAATCGGCGGGCGACGCGGCGCTCGTCGCGCCGGCGGAGTACGTCGAGGTCGTCGCTACCCGGGCCTAGTCGAGCCGGCGAGCGCGGCGCCAACGGCGGCCGTGGCGTTGGCACCCGCGACCTCGAGTCGCCTCGGTGCTCCGGGCGGCGCGGCAGAGCAGGAAGCCCGCCCTCCAGCTCGGCGATCAGCGTGATCGCGAGCCTGCGCGCCGTGTCCCCGTCGATCCCGGCGGCCATCGCCCGCGCGCTCATCGACGCGATCCAGCTCTCGAACACGTCGGCGCGTGGCCCTGCGCAGCGGCTCGCTCGGTGCTCGCGACCTCGAGCGCAACGGTTGCGATCGGGCACGCGTCCTCGTAGTCGGTCTGGCGCAGGACCTCGGCGGCGCCCGCGAAGAAGTCCTCGACGCCGCCAGCGAGGTCGGGCGCCTGGTCGGCGATCTCCTCGAACAGCTCGCGGTACATCTGGCCCGAGCGGCGGATCACCTCCTCGCCGAGCTCGGACTTTCCTCCGGGGAAGAAGTGATAGAGGGAGCCGAAGGGCGCATTGGCCTCGGCGACGATCTGCTTCATCCCCGTGCCCGTGTATCCGTACCGGCGAAACAGCTCGGCGGTCGTCTCGAGGATGCGGTCGCGGGTCTCGGCTTGGCATGGGTCGGTGGTGCTCCGGTTGTCTGGCGTTGTTAAGCTGCGCTATTAGAGCGATCTATCTACTAACTGCTGCGGATGATAGCGGCGTCCCACCCGGCACTGACGGGCCCGGGCGTCGAAGCGGCCGAGGAGGAAGCGATGCCACAGGTGGACCTTCGAGCGGGAACGGTCGAGTACGAGGACTCCGGGGGCGACGGTCCGATCTTCGTGCTCCTGCACGGCCTCTTGATGAACGCCTCGCTGTGGCGAAACGTGGTGCCCGAGCTCACCCCGCACAACAGATGCATCGTCCCGACCCTGCCGCTTGGTGGCCACCGGCGCCCGATGCGCCCCGACGCTGACCTGTCCCTCGCCGGCCAGGTGGCGCTTCTCGCCGAGTTCCTCCAAGCCCTCGACCTGGACGACGTGATCATGGTTCAGAACGACTGGGGCGGCGCCGTGGTCCTGGCCGGTCGAGCCCGCGGGCTCGCGGATCGGTCGGCTGGTGCTCGTCGTCTTGCGAGGCGTTCGACAACGTATCCGCCCGGGCTTCCGGGCCGGGTCGCGAGCCTTGCCGCGAGAGTTCCGGGCGGGATCAACGCCGCGCTCCAGCCGATGCGCCTGAGGCGCCTTCGGCGGCTCCCCGTGACCTTCGGGTGGATGGCCAAGCGCCCGATCCCAGACTCGGTCACCGACGACTGGCTCGCGCCGGCGCTCACCGATGCCGCGATCCGGCGCGACCTGGCCAAGTACGCCCGCGGAGCGAAGGGCGTCAGGGACGAGTTCTGTGCCGCGACCGAGCGGCTTCGCTCCTTCGACCGGCCGGCTCTCGTGATCTGGGCCGCCGAGGATCGCGTCATGCCGATCGAGCACGGACGCCGCCTGGCCGAGCTTCTTCCCAAGGGTCGCCTGGTCTCGATCGCCGACAGCTACACGCTGATCCCCGAGGACCAACCGCGACGCCCTCGCCGAACATCTCCGAGGCTTCGCGGCTCGCGAGTCCGAATACCAGACCGGCTTAGCCGGCCCGCGGCCCCTGGTCTGCCCGGACGCCGCTTTGGGCGCGGGGCCCCTGGATAGACTCGCTCGGTGACCCAAGCTTCGTCGCTCTACCGCCGCCACCGCCCGCAGAGCTTCGACGACGTGGTCGGGCAGGAGCACGTCGTCCGCACCCTGCGGAACGCCGTCGAGCGCGATCGCGTTCATCACGCGTACCTGTTCGTCGGCTCGCGGGGCACCGGCAAGACGTCGCTCGCCAAGATCCTCGCCCGCTCGCTGAACTGCGTCAACGGGCCCACCGTGTCTCCCGTGCGGGGAGTGCGAGTCGTGTCGCACGATCGCCGCGGCAACGTCGCTCGACGTGATCGAGATGGATGCGGCGTCGAACCGCTCGGTCGACGACATCCGCGAGCTCCGCGAGCGGGTCGGCTACGCGCCCTGCGGCGGGCCGGTGGAAGGTCTACATCCTGGACGAGGCGCACATGCTGACCCGCGAGGCCTGGAACGCGTTCCTGAAGACGCTCGAGGAGCCGCCTCCGAACACGGTCTTCGTGCTCTGCACGACCGAGCCGCACAAGGTGATGCCGACGATCGTCGATCGCTGCCAGCGATTCGACTTCCAGCGACCCTCGCTGGACCAGATCGCCGAGGTCGTCCGACGCGTCTCCGCGCTGGAGTCGATCGAGATCGAGCCCGGCGCGGTGGCCGCGATCGCGCGCGCTGCCGGCGGGAGCTTTCGCGACGCGCTCAAGCACCCTCGACCAGCTCGTCTCCTACGGCGGAAAGCAGGTCGTGACCGAGGACGTGCTGGCGGTGCTCGGGGTTGCCGAGGCCGAGTTGATCCTGGCAGCCGCCGACGCGATCGCGGCCGAGGACGGGCGCGCCGCCCTGAGGCAAGCGAGCGGCTGAACCGCTCGGGTCGCGACGTGGCCCAGTTCGGACGCGACCTGCTCGCGCACCTGCGCCAGCTGCTCGTGATCCGGACCGTGGGCGATGTCCCGGACACGTTCAGCGTCACCGCCGCCGACCCGGAGCGCCTGCGCGACCAGGCCGAGGCCTTCTCGGATCTCGCGCTGGCTCGAGCGATCGACACCATCGCCGCCGCCCTCGCGGGGATCAAGGAGGGAGATGAGCCGCGGATGACCCTCGAGCTGGCGGTCCTGCGCGCGGCACGGCCCGCAGCTCGACCCGACGCGCCAGGCGTTGCTCCAGCGGGTGGAGGGGTTGGAGCGGTCGCTGTCGGCAACCCCCGACCGCTGCCGACCCCGACCCGCCGGCCGCCGCCGACGAGCCCGCCGCGAGCCAAGATGTCGACCTGCCCGCCGCGCCCGACTCGCCCGCGGAGCCCGACCCCGACCGACCGGCCGCCGCCGAACCGCCCGTCGAAGGTCCCCCGCCAGCACCGAGCCGTATAGAAGGCTCGGCCGGCGATCCCCCTCGGGCGGCCGCGGGCGAGGGTCAGGGCGCGACGCCCTCCGTGGTGGCGGTCGAGGAGCGGCCTGGACCTGGAGCGGATCGAGCGGGCTGTGGCCCGCCGTGATCGATCAGCTGCGCGACTCGGGGTCGGAGCTTCTCTCGACCGTGTTCTCTGCGGCGCGCCCCGTGATGGTCGACGTGGACCAGATGGTCCTCGAGGTCGGCTTTCCGCCGAACGCCGCCTTCAACAAGCGAAAGGCCGAGGCGCAGGAGGCGCGAGACCGCTTTGCCGACGCGGTGATGACGATCGTCGGCGAGCCACTTCGCCCCGTATACGTGCTGCTCGACGGCGATCCCGAGGGCGAGGGGCCGGAGGGCGAGGCGACGCTATCCGACGAGGAGCTGATCGAACGGCTGAAGTCGGAGTTCGATGCCGAGGAGTTCGAGGAATCCGAGAAGCTCGACGCGGAGGAGGCACGATGACAAGGCCCGGCCCCGGCGGCATGGACATGAACGCGATGATGAAGCAGGTCCAGCAGATGCAGGCCGAGATGGTGGAGGCGCAGGAGAAGCTCAAGGACGAGGTCGTCGAGGCCAGCGCCGGTGGCGGGATGGTGAAGGTCAAGGTCAGCGGCGACCTTCGGCTGCTCGAGATCACGATCGATCCCGAGGCGATCGACCCGACCGACGCCGAGCTGCTCCAGGACATGGTGCTCGCGGCCGTCAACGAGGGAATCCGCTCGGCCCAGGAGCTGGCGACGAGCAAGCTGGGCGGGATCGCCGGCGGCGGGGGCCTCGGCGGCTTGGGACTGCCAGGCGCTTAGGTCGCCGCCGCCCGGGTCGCTACGTTCATCCATCGTGCATCCGGCGCCGATCCAGCGACTGATCTCCGAGCTCGCCCGCCTTCCCGGGATCGGTCAGCGGACCGCCCAGCGGCTCGCCTTTCACATCTTGAGGGCCGACGACGCCCAGGCCTTCGGTCTCGCGGACGCGATCCGCGAGGTGAAGGAGAAGGTGGGGCTGTGCGAGGTCTGTTTCAACCTCGCCGAGGGGCCGCGATGCCGGGTCTGCGAGGACGAGCGGCGTGACCACTCGCTGATCTGCGTGGTCGAGGAGCCCTCGGACGTGATCCCGGTCGAGCGCACGGCGAGTATCGCGGGCTGTATCACGTGCTCGGCGGGGCGCTCTCGCCGATCGACGGCGTCGATCCCGAGGACCTCAGGATCGCCGAGCTGGTGGCCAGGGTCGAGGACGGGAGCGTCAGCGAGGTGGTCCTGGCCACGAACCCGACCACGACCGGCGAGGCAACGGCGCTCCACATCGCCGAGCTGTTGCGCGACCGGGTGACGATCACGCGTCTGGCAAGCGGCCTGCCGGTGGGAGCCGATCTCGAGCACGCCGACGAGGTGACGCTCGGGCGAGCGTTCTCGGGTCGCCAGTCGGTCCCCGGCCCGCGCTAGCTCGGCAGTCGCGGTGCAGGCGGTTGGGCCTGCCGCCCCGCCGGAGCCCTAACCCGCAGGAAACGTAGGCGAAGCCGAGGCTTCCTGCGGAGGTGTTCTTCGCCCAACCCGATTCGCTCGTGGAGGCGTCGCAGGGGGCCCGGCGCCCACCAGTTCCACTTCCCGAGCAGCTCCATCAGCGAGGGGACGAGGAGGGCTCTGATGATGCTGGCGTCGATCAGGACCGCGAGCGCGGTGCCGACGCCGTTCTCCTTGATGAAGATGATCTGCGAGGTCGCGAACGCCCCGATCGCAATCGCGAAGAGGAGCGCCGCGGCGGTGACGATCCGGCCGGTTCGCTCGAGGCCGATCGCGACCGCTTCGGAGTCCGAGGCGCCGTGGTCGCGCGCTTCCTTGATTCGCGAAAGCAGGAAGACGGCGTAGTCGGTGGACAGGCCGAACGCCACAGCGAATATCAGGATGGGCATCGTCTGCTCGAGCGCCCCCTGGCTCGTGTAGCCGAGCAGCGCCCTCCAGGTTCCCGTGCTGGAACAACAGGACCAGGATTCCGAACACCGCGCTCAGGTTCAGCAGGTTCATGAGCAGCGATTTGACGGGCAGGATGACCGAGCCCGTCATCAGGAAGAGGATCACCAGGGTGGCGCCGACCACGATCGCGAGAGCAACCGGCAGGTGTGCCTCGAGGCTCGACTGGAAGTCGACGAAGTGGGCTGACGCCCCTGCCACGAGCACGGTCGCGCCGGGTGGGCTCGGCAGGTCGCGGACCCGCTGCACGGTCGACTTCGCGGACTCAGACATGAACGGAGCGTTCGCGATCGCGTCAATTTCGCTGACCCCGCCGCCGAGCCGCCGGGGGTGGCCGACCGACGCGACCCCCGGGACTCGCTCGAGCTCGGAGACGAGATCTGCCATGGCGGCCCGTCCGCCGCCCTCGACCGCGAGCCGCATCGGCGTGTCCCGGAAGGGTGGGAAGTCGGAGCGCATCACGTCGTCGACCTGGCGTGCGGTGGCGCTCGCGGGGAGGACCTGCGTGTCAACGGTCGTGAACTTGATGCTGAGAAATGGCAGGCCGAGCGCGATCAGCACCGCCGCGCTGATCGTCGCGATCGGGATCGGCCTCCGCATGACGAGCCGCGAGAGCCGGTACCAGAACCCCGTCTCGGTCTCGGTTGCGTCGCGGTCGGCCCGGCGCTGCAGGAAGCGCGGAGCGAGAGCGTTGACTCTCGGGCCGAGGATGCTGAGAATTGCGGGGAGCACGACGAGCGCGACGGTTGCGGCGAGCAGCGCGACGAGGGACCCGCCGATCCCCATCGAGTAGAGGAAGCGCTGGGGGAAGATGATCAGCGATGCCAGCGCCGCCGCGACGGTGAGGGATGAGAACAGGACCGTGCGACCCGCGGTCCTCATCGTGGCGCGCAGCGCTTCCCAGCGCTCCGTTCGACTTCCGGGGCGCTCGAGGTCCACACCTCGCCGTGCCAGCTCCTCGCGGTAGCGCGAGACGATGAACAGGCTGTAGTCGATCGCCAGTCCCAGCCCGAGCCCGGTGGTCAGGTTGAGTGCGAAGATCGAGATCGAGCCGAGCTCGCTGGCGATCCTGAGGGTCAAGAAGGTGCCGACGATCGCCAGGGCGCCGATCACCAGTGGCAAGAGCGAGGCGACGAGACTGCGGAAGAAGAGCAACGAGAGCAGGAAGAGGAGGGGGAAGGCGAGCATCTCGGCCCTCCGCAGATCGGACTCGACCTGCTTGTTGACCTGCTGATTGGCAAGGGCGAAGCCGCCGACGGTGACGTCCGGCTCGCGGCTCAGCTGATCCGCGATGCTCGACGCTGCGTCCTGAAGGGCCTTGTCCTCGGTGGGCCGGAGGGCGACCGCGAGGTAGGTCTTCGTGCGGTCCCGCGAAACGAAGGCGCGCGAATGCGTGTCGTAGTAGCCCGAGACGGACGAAACGTCGTCTCGGGCCCGAAGCTGGTGCTCGATGCCCTCGACGCGGTTCCTGGTCGCCGGTCTCGCGATCGGTGCGTCCTGGAGGAGGACGATCACCGAGGAGTCGCGGTAGCCGTGCGCCTGGAGGAGGTTCTCGGCCTTGACGCTTTCCGTTGCGGGGTCGTCGGCGCCGTATGGGTCGAGGTGGCTGGCCACCGAGCCGCCGATCGCGCCGGCGAGCACGAAGAAGATGGCCGCCGCGATCGCGACGACGCGGCGCCGGCGGTAGGCGAACCGGGCGAGCCCGTCCAGCATCAGGCGGCCCTCTCGTCCTCGGTCGGCGGCTCCTCCAGGGCTCGTCCGGCGCGATCGCACCAATCGGCGATCCATTCGTGGAACTCGATCCCGTAGCGAAGGACGATGTAGGCGAAGCCGCCCGGCGGGCCCTGGGCCTCGGTGGCCTGGAGCTCCTCGACGATCGCTCGGTGGCCGCGACTCATGGCGTCGAGCGTCGACTCGGCCGACTCGCCGTCGGTTGCAGAGGCGAAGAACAGCTTCAGGAGGCCCTCATCGCGAAGCTCGAAGACCTCGGGCTCACGCGCCAGCCAGCCACGAAGCTGGTCGCGTCCGGCTTCGGTGAGCCGATAGATGTTGCGCTTTCGGCGCCCTGTGGATCGGCGTCGCCCTCGATCAGCCCGGCGCCGGCCAGTCGGCGCAGCTCGGGGTAGATCTGGCCGTAGCTCGCGGCCCAGAAGAAGCGGGTGGACTTGTCGACGATCGACTTGATCTCGTAGCCGCTCATCGGGCGCCAGCCGAGCATTCCGAGGATCACGTGGGCGGTGGGCGAGAGCTCCATGTATCGGCTAGATATATCGACCGAGCTCGGATGCGTTGTGTGGCCTGCGTCACGCAAGCACAGTCGCGCCTGGCCAGAATCCAAGCGAGGTTCGTCCGAAGGGGGAGAATCCCTTGACACCGCGGCCCGCGACGGGATAGCGTCGCCGGCGGTGTAGCACGAGACTCAGCGGAAGGGGGAACCGTGAAGCTCAGGCTCTGATCGTGGCGTCGCAGTCGTCGGCGCGGCGGCATTCGCCGCGGTCGCGCTCGGCGGCGCAGGACGACCGAAGACGAAGCTCGTCAGCAGGAACTCGACAGCGGCGATCCCGCGAGCGGTGGGTACAGCACGCCGCGGCGGCGATCACCCCGAACGCCCGGTGGGTGGCGTTCGACTCGAGACGCGAGCAACCTGCCCGGGACGCGTCGACGGCACCTAACCAGGTCTACGTCCGCGACCGCAAGACAGGCAAGACCAAGCTCGTCAGCAGGACGCAACAGCGGCGACCCCGCCGACGACGACAGCTATGACCCGACGATCTCCGACAACGGTCGCTTCGTCGCCTTCGAGTCCAGCGCCGACCAACCTCCCGGGCTCGCTGGCGCCGACCTACGACCAGGCCTACGTCCGCGATCTGAAGACCGGCAAGACCGAGCTGATCAGCAGGACGAGCGGGGGCGACCCGGCGACGGGCGGATACAGCGAGGACGCTTCGATCTCCGGCCGACGGTCGCCTGGTCGCCTTCGAGTCGGAGGCCACCAACCTGCCCGGGCTCGATCAAGCCCGACGACCAGACCTACCTCCGGGACCGCAAGACGGGCACGACGAAGCTGGTCAGCAAGACCACCGGCGGCACGCCCGGCCGACGACGACAGCGACGACCCCGCGATCTCCCCCAACGGTCGCCGGTCGTCGCCTTCGAGTCCGACTCGTCCAACCTTCCCGGCGGCTTCGGCGGCGACTCCCAGGCCTACGTCCGGGACCTCCAGGGCGGACAGGACGCTCCTGGTGAGCCGGAACACGCGCAGGCAATCCGGCCAACGACGACAAGCGACGGACGTCTCGCTGTCCGGCAACGGCCGGTTCGTCGCCTTCGAGTCGTACGCGACGAACCTCCCCGGTTCGCTGGGGCCGACCTACGAGCAGGTCTACCTGCGCGACCGAAAGACCGGACAAGACGACGCCTGATCTCGAAGACGAGCGGCGGCGACCCCGCGACCGGCGGGTCCAGCGAAAATGCCTCGATTGTCGGCCGACGGCCGCTTCGTCGAGTTCGAGTCCGAGGCGACGAATCTGCCCGGGGCGAGCGGGACCGACCTACCAGGTCTATCTCCGCGACCGCAAGCCGGCAAGACGCAAGCTGCTCAGCAAGTCCAACAGCGGAGACCCGGCCGACGATACGAGCTACACGCCTGCAAGAACAGCAGCCTGATCAGCGAGCGATCCGCGGTTCGCGACCTTCTACTCCTACGCGACGAACCTCCCCGGCGCGATCGGGCCGACTTACAGCCAGGCCTACGTCCGGGGTCCGCCGCCTTGAACGTCACGAGGGGGATCGGCCCACCGAGCTGACAGAGGCGATGGCCGAATAGCGCCGGCTTACAAGCGCTTTTCGGCTATCGAAGGGCCTGAGCGGTCGTCCGCGGGCAATGCGCCGCTGGCAACTCTTATCCTCAGTCGCCTGAGATGGCGGCCGAGAGCGAGATAGTGGTGATGAAGTTCGGCGGGACCTCGGTCGCGGGGGCCGACGACATCCGCCGGGCCGCCGGGCGGATCGTCGCCGCCCGCGATCAGGGGATGCGGGTGGTCGCGGTTCTGTCGGCGCGCGGCAAGACGACCGATCAGCTTCTCGAGATGGCCCACGAGGTGTCCGAGCGCCCCCTTGCCCGTGAGATGGACATGCTGCTGTCGACCGGCGAGCGGATCTCGTGCGCGCTCTGCGCGATGGCGATTCACGACATGGGGCACAGCGCGATCTCGCTGACCGGTTCCCAGGCGGGGATCGTCACCGATTCCTCCCATACGAAGGCACGGATCATCGACGTCCGCGCCGACCGGATCCGCGAGGCCCTCACCGACGACAAGATCGTCCTCGTGGCCGGGTTTCAGGGCGTCTCCGGCGACAGCCACGACGTGACCACGCTCGGACGCGGCGGGTCGGACACCACCGCGGTGGCGATCGCCGCTGCCCTCGGGGCGCAGGTCTGCGAGATCTACACGGACGTTCGCGGCGTGTTCAGCGCCGATCCGCGGATCGTCGCCGACGCGCGCCTCCTGCCGATCGTCTCCTTCGAGGAGATGCTCGAGATGGCCGCCTCGGGGGCGAAGGTCCTCCAGCTGCGGTCGGTCGAGTACGCACGGAACCACGGCATCCCGATCCACTGCCGCAGCTCATTCGAGGAGGGTCCCGGTACATTCGTCGTCGCAGAGGACGAGACGATGGAACGACCCCTCGTAACCGCGGTCACACACTCCGAGCAAGAGGCGCGATTGACGCTCAGCGGCGTCCGCGACGAGCCGGGCATCGCCGGGACGATCTTCGGCGCGCTCGCCGACGCAAACGTGAACGTCGACATGATCATCCAGAACGAGCCGATCTCGTCCGATCACAAGGCCGATCTGTCATTCACGGTCGGCCGCGACGACCTGCCCGTGGCCACCGAGGTGCTGGGCGGGCTCGAGCTCGGCGAGCGCATCCTCACCGACGAGCGGATCGGCAAGGTCTCGATCGTCGGAGCGGGAATGCGCAGTCACCCGGGAGTCGCCGCGAAGGTCTTCGAGACCCTGGGTCAGAACGGGATCAACATCGAGATGATCTCCACCTCGCCGATCAAGATCTCCTGCGTGATCGACGCCGCCCAGGTGCCGGATGCCGTCAAGGCGCTCCACGAGGCGTTCGACCTCGGCGCGGACGCGGTTCGCCGCGAGGAGCCGACCGGGACCGAGCACCGGCCCCGCGTCGCGCCGTAGGCGTGGCCGCGGGGGGATACAGGGTCGGCGTCCTGGGCGCCACCGGGGCGGTTGGATCGACGATGCTCCGGGTGCTGGCCGAGCGCGGGTTCCCGGCTTCGGAGGTCGTGCCGTTCGCGTCGGAGCGATCGGCGGGCAAGGCGATCGAGTTCGACGGCGGCGAGCTCGAGTGCAGGGCGTTGTCGGCGGAGGCGATCCAGGGCATCGACCTGGTGCTCTCGTCGGCCGGCGGCGCGGTGAGCGCCGAGTGGGCGCCGGCCCTCGTGGGCGCAGGCGCCGTAATGGTCGACAACACGAGTTACTGGCGGATGCACGACGAGGTCCCGCTGGTGGTCGCCGAGGTCAATCCGCGAGGCCCTCGAAGCGCACCGCGGGATCGTCGCCAACCCCAACTGCTCGACCATGCAGATGGTCGTCGCCCTTGCCCCGATCCACCGGGCGGTGGGGATCGAGCGGATCGTCGTCTCGACCTACCAGCCCGTATCGGGGACCGGTCGACGTGCGATGCGACGAGCTCGAGGCGCAGACGCACGCGCTCCTCCACGAGACCGATCCGCCGCCGGCCGAGATCTACCCACATCGGATCGCCTTCAACGTGATGCCCCAGGTGGAGACCTTCAAGCAGGGCGACGACTACACCACGGAGGAGCGCAAGATGATGGCCGAGACGCGGAAGATCCTCGGCGTCGACGAGCAGGCGCTGAAGGTCTCGGCGACCTGCGTCCGGGTCCCCGTCCTGGCCGGAGAGTCAGAGTCGGTCAACGTGCAGACGCGAGAGGCGCTCTCGGCCGAGGAGTGTCGTGCCCTCCTCGTCAAGGCACCGGGGGTGGTCGTGGTCGACTCCCCTGGCGACGGCGTCTATCCGCTGGCCAGCGACGCCGCGGGACGCGACGAGATCCTGGTCGGGCGGATCCGCTCCGATCCCTCGCACGAGCGCTGCCTGAACATGTGGATCGTCGGCGACAACCTGCGCAAGGGCGCCGCGACCAACGCGGTGCAGCTCGCCGAGCTGCCTCCATGTGCGAGGCCTCATTCGCCGCACCGAAGGCGCCGGCGCCCGCTTAACCGTTCGAGCCCCGTCTACGATCCCCGCCCTCGTGGCGCTAGGCGCGTATGCATCCCTCGCGGTCATCTGCGCCGCCTCGTTGCTGATCGGGCAGGCGATCCGCTCGCTGTGCGGCGAGCGGGAGCTCAGCTGGCTCGCGGGCCCGATCGGGCTGGCCGCGATCCTGGCCGCCAGCGGGATCGCGATCAAGCTGCCGGGCCGCGGCACCGCGGTCGCGATCGCGGTGGCAGCGCTTGCCGCGATCTCGGTGGCGATCCTCCTGTGGACGGGCGCCGCGACCCGACGCCCCCGTCCTGGCTTGGCGGCGGCCGTCATCGCGATCGCCGCCGGGTCGATCCCGTTCGCGGTGAATGGGCATGTCGGGGGTACTCGGGGTGGGCCTGGTCAACGACGACATGGCCAACCACCTGCTGATCGCGGACTGGCTCAACACCCACGTGGGGGAGATGCCGGCGCTGATCCACCAGGGGTATCCGGTGGGGCCGCATTCACTGGTGGCCGGGCTCGTCGAGGGCCTCGGCACCGGCCCGATCGAGGCCTTCGCGGGCCTGACCCTGGCGGTCCCCGTGTTGACCGCGCTGGTGGCGTTCGAGGCGCTGGACGGCGTTCGACGGATTCCCCCGGGTCGTGGCTGCGGCGCTCGTCGCGCTTCCGTATCTGCCGCGGCCTACCTCGCCCAGGAGGCGTTCAAAGAGCCGATCGAGGCGCTCCTCGTTCTCGCCTTCGCGCTGCTGCTCCCCACGGCGACGACCGCCCGCCGCGCGATCCCGCTGGGCGTGATCGCCGCCGGCGCCGTCTACGCATA